>CAVPQP010000009.1:0-972114 GCA_963707585.1 uncultured Actinomycetes bacterium
CCCAGGGCGCAGGCCCCGACCGTACATCGAGGCCCGCTAGACCGCCGCCTGACCGCCACTGTCCATTGGCTCGATCTCAGTCCCGGCGTCACGGTGGGTCATCGCCTGCAGTGCCCAGCCGTTGCCGTCAGGATCGTTGAAGAAGACGAAACTGCCCCATGGGAACACCTGCACATCGCTCACGTCGACACCACGCTGGGCGAGCTCCGTTCGGGCGTCCTCGGCGTCGGCGACCACCATCTGCAACCCCTCGACGGTCCCGGGCCTGATGTGGTGGGCGCCGGACGTGAGCGCGATCGAGCAAGCCGAGCCGGGAGGAGTCAACTGCACGAAGCGCAGTTCGTCGGTGACCCGATGATCGTGATCGGCGGTGAAGCCGACTTTCTCCACGTAGAAGGCCTTTGCCCGGTCGATGTCGGATACCGGGACCTGAATCAGCTCGAGACGCATGTTGCCTGTCACCTTGACCTCCTTGTCGGAAGGGGCGGGTTGGACATGATAGCATTCCCTTCATTGTCTAAACAGTTTAGCAAATAAAGGAGCGCTGAGGGTACGCAAGCTTCAAAGAAACCAGCGGTCGACGGGCTCATCCGTGAATTCCGGATCAGTGGCAACCAGGACCACGCGTTCGACAGCCTCGCCGCCGAGCGACTCGGCGTGAGCGAGACTGACCTCCGCTGCCTGAATATCATCGAAAACAGCGAGGGACTCCCAGCTGGGGAGCTCGCTATCCAGGCCGGCCTGACCCCCGGTGCCGTGACCGGAGTGATCGACCGCCTCGAGAAAGCCGGTTACGCGCGCCGCGTTTCGGACCGTGCCGATCGCCGACGCGTCAGACTGCACGTAACGCCGGCGTTCTACACAGCCGCCGAGCACATCTGGGGTCGATGGCAGCGGACTGGCATTCGATGCTCACCAAGCGGTTCACGACCCACGAGCTCAACCAGATCACCCAGTTTCTCCGAGCTACCAACAAGCTCGGGCGCAAACACATGGACCGGCTCCGCCAGACGCCCTGACCGGCTGCACTCCGATCGGGTCGTGAGCGCGAAAGGATCAAGCCAGCAACGGAACTGTGCTAGCGGAGCGGCGCAGGAGTCGAACGCCTCCTGGATCGCCGTCGGCCTCCGATAGGAACGCAGTGTTGAGGTAGGCGGCATCCCGCGAGACACCGCTCAATGGGATCTCGCCGCCAGCGATCGGGTCTCTACTGCACCTCGTTGAGGGCGAGCTCAAGCGCCTCTTGGTCGGACATGAGGTTGCCATCAGCCTCGAGGCTGGCAACGCGTTCTCCCACCACCTCGCGGGCTTGAGTGAGCAAGTGGACGTAGCTGCCATGTGCATCCACATCGACATACCGATCCTCTACGCGCGGTTCGGCGAACCCGAGCAGACGTATGGCTGCGTCGTATCGACGTGCGGCGGCCAGGAGGCCAGAAACCCCGTGCACGATCCGAGCTACGGTGAACACACGTTCAGACGCTCCGAGCTGGTTGGCGGTCGCAAGCACCGCCGTGAAATGGACCGCAGCTGCCTCGACGTCGCCGGTGATCACCGCTGCGAGGGCGGCCGTGTGTTGCGTATCGAACAGCGATTTCGGGAGGTGCCACTGATGTGCGGAGGCGTGCTCCATGTCGAGCGCTATTGCTTCCTCTGACAGTCGCCGGGCGAGATCGCCATCGCCCTTCACGACGGCCGCCCACGCAACATTGTTCAGAACTTCTGAGCCCGTATAGGGCAGGGTGGATGTACGAGCTAGTGTCACGCACTCAACCCACAAGCGGTCTGCGCGGGGATCGCCGCGGATGCCGGCGACCAGCGCGACGGATCCAGCCAGAAAGATTCGGAGGATCGGATCCGGATCCACGATGCCTCCGAGAGTGTCTTCCACGTGAGCGGGGGGGACGCCAGCCCCCAACTCGCGCTGCGCTAGCCTCAGCAGCCCGACGTTCACGAGCTGCGTCTCTCCCGCGACACGTGCGTGCTGAATAGCGATTCGGAGGGGCAGCGATTTGATCGTCGATTTCTGGTGCGCACGCGGCGCGCATGAGTGCGACCTTTGCCCGGTCGACGGAATCGAGCTGGTCCCAATGTGCCTCAGCTCGCGTACGCCATTCCGACGTGATCGCAGTCGCACCGGTCTGAAAGAGGACCGTCATCAGCTTGAAGCGAGAGATCGATACCTCGACTCCACTCCCCCGCGTCGGCGGCATACTCAAGTGCACGGCGGGCATTGTCGCGGTCGTGGTAAAGGGCCGGGAGGACGTCTCCGGCGTAGGGTGTGAGCGGTGCGGCCACATCGGCATACCACTCGAACATCCGGTCACGCGTCTCACGCGTCCGGCCGCTCTCACTGAGTCGATCGTTGACGAACTGACGGATCGGCTCGAGCATGGTGTAGCGCGGGCCGTCCAACTCGACCAGTTCGGCGACACTGGCGTCGATGAGCCGCTCCAGCCCGCCAAGGGCATCGATCTCATTCGTCGACGCGACCGCCGCCACTGCCTCGAGCGGCGCGGCCGTCGGGAAGACGGAGAGCGCGCCGAGGAGCAACTGATCATCGGGGGTGAGCAGGTCGTAACTCCACTGGATCGCGCCGTGCATCGTGCGCACCCGTTCGGGCAGAGTTGGATCTTGAGACTCGAGCACAGGCTGCCGCCGTTCGAGTCGCTGATGGAGAGCGCCGGCAGGGAGGACGCGCAGGCGTGCGCCCGCCAACTCAAGCGCGAGCGGTAGACCGTCGACTCGTGCAGCGATGGCCTCCAGCGCTTGGGCCTCGTCGGGGGTCGCCGGGGCATAGTCGGGGCGATCTCGGCGGGCGCGCTGTACCAGCAACGCGACTGCGTCGGATTGCCTGAGCGGCTTCACCGGATACAGCTGTTCTCCGATCACCTGGGTTGGGATCCGGGTCGTCGCGATGACGTGAACGCGGGGACACGTTTCGAGCAGCTGATCGACGAGTCCGCCGGCCTCGGGCAGCAGGTGCTCCAGATTGTCGAAGATCAGCAGCGCGTTCTGGTCGCGGAACGCCGCAAGGATGTCCTCCCACGTCTCGATGAGCCCCTCCCAGCCGAGCGCGTGGCTGAACGAGCGGGTGATCTCAGCGCTCTGTGTGAGGTGCGCCAGCGGAACGAACGCGACGTGGCCGCGAAACAACGGGGCCGCGTTCGTCGCGACAGCGACCGCCAGACGAGTCTTGCCGGATCCGCCAGGCCCTGTAAGCGTCACGAGACGCTCGGAAAGGACGAGCTCTTGGACCTCTGCCAGGTCTTCGTCGCGCCCCACGAGACCAGCAGCTGTGCGCGGTAACCGGACAATCCGAGCGAGTGCGGTTCGTGGCGGTGGGAACGCCTCCCGGATTCCCCCGCTCACAACCTGCGAGAGCTCCATCGGCTCGTCGAAGTCCTTCAACACGTGCACGCCTACGGATTGGAACGAGATGCCGTCCGGCAGGGTGCGACACAACGTGACCGTTTCCTCTGACACGAGCACCTGCCCGCCGTGCGCAGCCGCGCAGATCCGTGCCGTCCGGTGCGGCTCGATGCCGACGTAGTTCTCGCCGAGCAGCTGTCCAACTCCGGTGCTGATCCCGACACGAACCCGAATCGCTGCACCCTCCGGCCACGGCTCGTCGAGCAGCCTCCGCTGGGCGTCGGCAGCAGCCGTAACCGCTTCCCCCGCCTGATCGAACGCGAAGAAGAGCGCGTCGCCCTCGGTTCCGAACTCGGCACCTCGCCCGCACGCAACGCGCACCAGATGCCGATGGCGCTCAAGCAAGACCGGGTAGGCGTCCGGATGCGCCCGAACGAGGCGAGTCGACCCCTCGATATCGGTGAACACGAACGTCACCGTCCCTGATGGGAGCGGTCGTTCCGCAGACCTCGCCGCGTCGTTTATGCGAGCGCTCATGATCTAGCAGGGCAATCATCCCCGATCGAGGGCCCGTTCGCCACGGTTTCGGTGCGGCGGACGTGCCTGCGGGAGCGTGCCCAGTGGCCGGCTTCTCGGCTTTTCGTGATCCGAATCACGCAGTGGGGGTGCGGTGCATCGATGACGCTCCCGATCCGTTCGGCGAAGCTCCTTGTTACAGCAGACCCAAAGGACAGGAGCTCCCGTGACCCCGAACCAATACTTTCTCCGCGAACAGCCGCCTCAGCCCGCCGCCGCGGTCGTCGGCGTCTTCATGCTGATCCTCGTCGTTGTCTTCATGTCTCTCCGTTAGGGCGGCCCTGCCAGGTGTACGGGGCCTGCTCAGGGCGCAGATTGGAGCATTTCCCGCCCGCCCGACCCGTTGTCCGGCTCACCGGGTCGTAGAGTCAAATGCGCCGGAGATCGGGGGGCCGCAACAGGAACGCGTGGACGTCTGCCGCCCCATGCGCATGCCGTGACGCCCAGGGCGACAACTCCAAGCCAGAACACACACGCAAACGCGGCCGCCGCAGACATCAGCAATGCAAGCGCCGCGTACATCATCACCGCCGCAACCGTTGCGGACACGACCGTCCAGGCGGCGAATCCTGTTGCATGGAGCAAAGCGGACGTCGTCTTCCGCTCGTCCCAGAGTGTCTGTCCGTCGGCGCGCGTGCGCCACCGCCGCCACAGACGTATGCGCACGCCGTAGAACAGGGCGAACCCCACAGCGGACATTGCCGCTGCGCTGGCGGCTGTCGCCACAGTACCGCCGACCGATTCCGGGTCGACGAGTCGGGTCGCGAAGAATGTCGCGCACCCGCCGGCTGCGACCGCGTCAAGACAGCGGAACAGCGCCAGAAGCCGGACCGACGTCACGTGCGACCGAACGTGCGCTCGGCGGCGCGAATCGAGCGACGGGGCCGTCGCTTCGTCGTTCGGAGGCGTTATGAGTTCACTCACGCCGGCGGCGATCAGACCGACGACCTCGACGAGGTTCTCGTCGTCGTGGGCCCAGTCTCGGAACGATGCCCGGCAGAAGACGATCGCCTCTTCAGGTCCGTCGACGATTGGGGGCACCGGACGGGGCGGCGTGGGTAACGCGGAGGCAACAGTCGACGCCATGGTGACGTAGGCCATGCTGATGCATGCACCGACCGCCCGCACGGAGTCCTCGAGACCCTGACCTACGGCGCTCGGCTGCGAGTCTCCATCGATCGGCGCTGTGCCGCCGGTCGGGGTGGCGACGGCCGAGTCAGGCGGTGGGCCGGCTGGGTCGTCTGCGACCGTTGTGAGCTCCAGACCGTAGTCCATCGGGCCAGACAGGCTCGCCGGCAGGGCGCCGGCGACCGCCGGTCCGACGACATTGAGCAGCTGGAGCGTGGTGCGAAAGACGCCGCTGTCGTCGCTGGCATAGCACGACGGCCATCGGTCGCGTGGATCGTGGCCGTGGTCGGCGATCGCTCCGTGCGCACGCACGTCCCACTCGCTCCAGAGATTGATCCAGCGCATCGTTGGCCGACCCGCGCGACATGACGCAACGGGCGTCCAGGACAAGCCGTCAACTGCGAGTGGCGAAACAGCCCCGATCGTGTACAGCTGCTCGACCGGGATTGACGTATCCTGGAGGAGCACGGCGAGCGCGTGGTTCGCGCCGAGGTCGTGGCCGACGACGACGACCCGACCGTACTTCCGGTGCAGCCACGCCACCTCACGACGAAGCTGCGCACGAATACGGCGGACCGCTCCGTCGTCGTGCGGATCGGTTGTTCCTGGAATGACCTGGGAAACCACGCCCCGGTTCGGCCGCTGCTGACCGTCTTGATGATTTGGCGACGAGCGTCGTCGCGATTCTCCCTCAGCGCCCGACCACTCCGAATCACGGCTCTCGGGGCGACCGTCGTCCCCGCCGTCTCAAACGCCTCTGAAGCTGCGACGACGACGCTTGACGCGTCGCCAGCGCCATGGCCGAGACGAAGCTCCACGTGGACAGGATCGGTGGGCGAACCCGTCGGCCGTGGGCCTGGCGCAGGTTCCCGGCGCTCCGGGCGGGCGAGCCTCGCGCTCGAGGACCCCGATAAGCGGAGCACCCCACCGATCCATCCTCGTCGTGGCGCCCCCAGCGACCTACGGCAAGATCCCAATTCCTGATCGACTTGCCATCTGTCCAGCCCACCCTATACGTGGCTGAGCGGCCCCCGGTGGTTGGTCCGAGTCGGCTCTGTTAGTGGCCCGTTGGTCCAGGGCATTCCTGCCTCCCCGTTCCGCCCGCCACGTTTGAGACAGCGGATTACCCGGACTGGGCTCGCGGTGATGATCACACCCGCGCTCGCCATCGTGAGCGGAAAACTGCTCAACCATGCCGGTTTCGGCTCGCAGAGCGGCGCAGGAGTCGAACCGACCAACCGTGGGGCTACCACGACCTGCCGGTTTTGGAGGCCAGACGGGTTTGGCGCTGCAAGCGGCGTTGCGAGGGGTCTGCGCCCCAGCCGCGACCTCCCCGAGCAACCGAGCGGGGTGTGGCTGGTTAGTAGAGCCACGTCGGGAGGAACGGCCGGGAACTGCGCCTCCACCCGTCCGGCTACGCGGGTCGATCTCGTCCTCGGTGCCGTCCACGTCCAGGAGCGGCAGATCCAGGCGGAGCGCCTGTGCGACGACATCGGCGGCCAGCAGGCGGTCGCGCTCGATGCGGTTGCGCTGTCCCTGGGCAGGATCGCGTAGTCCGGGCGTGCTCAGGCGCTTGGCCCGCCCGAGCGCTTCGAGTTGTCGCCGGCGAAATGACTCGGACGGGACGAGGAAGATCGCGTGATCCGGCGACCCAAGATGCGGCACGACAAGATCGGGTCGCAGCCCCCACCCCTCCGCAAGCACGCAGGTTTCTGCGGGCAGGGCTGCGAGGTCATCCAGCACCATCTGAAAGCGCTCACCGAAGACGGCCAAGGCCTGTTTGGCCAGCTGCTCTGGCGAGGGACGCGACCAGACGCTGTCGGGATCGCTGTCCAATGCGTCGAGCAAGGCGTTGAAGGCCGGGAAGCGGACAGCGTCAGCCTTGGCCCGAGCCGAGTGGCTGCGTGCGTCGTGATAGTCGTAGGCGTACACCACGAGCGGGTAGCGCGCCGCGAGCATACGAGCAACGCTCGACTTCCCGGCCCACTGCGATCCGCCAACCCACAACACCGTATCCAGGCGAGCCACGGAGAGGAGTATGACTCCACGCAGACGCCTCGTGATTCCGTCTGGCGCGCCTTCGCGGTTATCACTGACCCCGTGACGGCGGACCATGACGAGGGTTGCTTGGTGTAGGGGCTAGCGGAGCCGCGCCAGAGTCGAACTGACCAACCGTGGGGCTGCCACGGCCTGCCGGTTTTGAAGAGCGGCGCAGGAGTCGAACCTACCAACCGATGGGTTACATGCGGCCTGCCGGTTTTGAAGGCCGGACGGGTTTGGCTCTGCGAGACGCCTCGCGAGGGGTCTGCGCCCTCGATCGCGCCCTCCACGAGCTATCCGCTCGGCTTGCCCTCCGCGGATCCATGGAATCGCCGGCGCCAGGCAGGCAGATTTGGGAGCAGTCGCCCTGTTTCTTCACCGCGGCGTCAGCGCTTCAGCGCGGTCTTCGGTAGCTGTCGAGATCGACTTAAGTCGCGGCGTCGCGGCAATTTGCAGCGTTATGCTGTGCCGGAGATGGCAGTGTCCTGGCCGCATTCCACTGTGCCGTGGTTGCAGCGGCAACTGTTGCCGACGGCGGTGATGGAGCCGTCGCAGGACGAGCCCGCCGTGCGCGACCGTGTCATCGACGGCGTCCTCGTAGCTGGTGGCAGCTGCGCTGGGAGCCGTTTCGCTCGCGTCCAGCTGGGCCGGACGGGACGCGTGGAGCCTCTGGCTTGACGTCGGGCTCGGCTCGGTCGCGTGTGCGGCGCTCGCGTTTCGCCGTCGGCACCCAACTGCCGTCGCCGTCCTCGCGCTCGCGGCGACGACCGTGTCGCCGCTGGCGGGGTTTGCCGCGCTGGTCGCGCTGTTCAACGCCGCAGTCAGATCGTCGCCTCGCGCGCTGGCTTGGATCTTCGCGCTGTCCCTCGTCTCGAACGCGATCTATCCGCTCCTCTACGCCGATGCGGACACTCGGCGGCTACTGGGGCACGATGGCCCTCTGCGTGCTCGTGATGACGGTCGCGATCGGCTGGGGACTGTTCGCGCGAACGCGACGGGAGCTGGTTGCGTCGCTGCAGGAACGCGCTCGGCGGCTCGAGTCCGAGCAGCTGCTGCGGGTCGAGCAGGCGCGCGACGCAGAGCGCCGGCGGATCGCGCGGGAGATGCACGACGTGCTCGCGCACCGTCTCTCGCTCCTGAGTCTCCACGCGGGCGCGCTCGAGTTCAGACGCGACGCCTCGCCTGAGGAGGTGGCCGAAGCTGCCGGCGTCATCCGCGCCAGCGGCCAGGCCGCGCTGGAGGAGCTCAGGGCCGTCATCGGGGTGCTGCGCGAGGAGGACGGCCGCCCCGGGCCAGAGGCGCCACAGCCGACGCTGGCGCAGATCCCGGCCCTCCTCGAGGAGTCGCGGGCGGCGGGGATGGATGTGCGCTGGGAGGAGCGTGCCGCAACGGACGTCGTTCCGTCTGCTGTTGGACGCACTGCCTTCCGTGTCCTTCAGGAGGCTCTGACGAATGCGCGCAAGCATGCCCGCGGCGCGCCGGTCACCGTCCGCCTCGACCCGGGGCCGCCACTGGTGCTCGAGGTCGTCAGCGGTCGCGCGTCTGAGCTCCTCGACGACGAACGGCTGCCCGGTGCAGGCCTGGGGCTGGTCGGTCTCGCAGAGCGCGTGGCGCTCGCGGACGGCTCGCTCGAGCACGGCGAGGATCCGGCCGGTCGGTTCGTCGTGCGGGCCACGCTGCCGTGGGCGCCGTGAGTGAGTCGATCCGCGTCCTGATCGTCGATGACGACGCGCTTGTCCGTTCGGGCCTGCAGCTCATGCTCGCCGGAGCCGCGGGGATCGACGTGGTCGGCGAGGTCGCCGACGGCCGCGGTGTCCTGGCGGCGATCGACAGGTACCACACGGACGTCGTTCTCATGGACATCCGTATGCCGCAGCTGGATGGCATCGCCGCCACGCGGCTGCTACGAAGCCAGCCGAGGCCGCCGGCGGTGCTCATGCTGACGACGTTCGAGGAGGACGAGCTCGTGTTGCGGGCGCTGCGTGCGGGCGCGGCCGGCTTCCTGGTCAAAGATACGCCGCCTGCGTGAGATCGTCCGCGCGATCGAGCTTGTGGGCGCGGGGGAAAGCATGCTCTCGCCGACCATCGCTCGACGGCTGGTCGCCCTCGTCGCGGGCGACTCGGACACCGCGGCCCGCTACGAGGACGCGCGCGAGAAGATGGGGCTGCTCAGCGGGCGCGAGCGGGAGGTGGCCCTGGCGGTCGGCCGTGGGCTGGCGAACGCCGACATCGCCGGGGAGCTCTACATGAGCACGGCCACCGTGAAGGCCCATGTGTCTCGGCTGTTGACGAAGCTGGAAGTGGACAACCGCGTTCAGATCGCGCTGCTCGTCCGCGAAGCCGAGAACTGAGCCGGCCGCTCACCGCGGCCGCGCCGAAGCCGGCGACGCGCCCGCGAGGGTGCCCGGCGCGGCCGTTCTCGCTCTCATCGTGACTCGTCCCATGGTGCTCGGTCGACGTCGAAGGTCGGTGTGCATCGCGACTTTGGTCGCGTCGACGATAGCCGAGGGATCGATGCCGACGCGGGCGTCGCAGTGGATCCTCCCCCGTGACGGATCTCGACGACTGCCGACAGGAGAGTCCCATGCTCGCCCGCTTCGCACATCTGACAAACCAGCACCGCTGGGCCGTGATCGGCGCCTGGGCGGTTCTCACGCTCTTCGGCGCTTTCGCTGCCGGAGAGGTCTCCAACCGCTGGTACCAGGGCCTCGCGATCCCTGGCGGCCCCGCCTACGAGGCGAGCCAGCGGACGCTGGATGCGTTCGGCGCCGGCGCACGCGCACCGAACGTCGTCGTCTTCCATGCGGCTGGTGACGCGACGAAGAGCAGGGCGATCGAGCGCGCGACGCGGCGAGCCGCCGCCACCATGCCCGGCGCCCTCGTAAGCTCGTACTTCACAACCGGCGACGCGATGTACGTCTCGCGCGACCGGCACACCACCTTCGCCGAGGTCTATCCGCCGGGTCCGGCCACCGTCGCCACGAAGAGCGGTGCCGTGAAGATGCGGGCCGCGGCCGCGGCAGGCCTGCCGGCCGGGATCACCGTGAACGTCACCGGCCACCTCCCGCTCGACGAGGCGAGCGCCGATGGCTCGAGCGGCGGTCCCAGCCTGCTGGTTGAGGCTGTGATCGGAGCGCTGGGCGCGCTTGTGATCCTGCTGTTCGTCTTCGGGACGCTGCCGGCCGTGCTGATGCCGGTGGTCGTCGCGATGGCTGCGATTCTCAACACGTTCACGCTCGTGTGGGCGCTGACGTACGTGACCGACGTCTCGATCATCGTCCAGTTCCTGATCGCGCTGGTCGGCCTCGGCGTCGCGATCGACTACGCGCTGGTCATGATCTTCCGCTTCCGCGAGGAGCTGCGAGACGGCGCGGACGTCGACGCGGCGCTCGTCGAGACGGTCACCCACGCGGGGCGCTCCGTGATCGTGTCGGGCTCGACGGTCGCGATCGGACTGCTCGCGCTGATCGCAGTGCCGCTGCCGCTCGTCCGCTCGATGGGCGTCGCCGGCATGCTGATCCCCGCCGTCTCGGTGCTCGCGTCGCTGACGCTGCTACCTGCGCTCCTGGCCGTGCTTGGAGAGCGCGTCAACAGTCTTCGCGTCATACCGCGTCGCTTCGTTGACCGCGGCCATCCCGAGCACGGAGCCTGGGGCCGCTGGGCGCGCTTCGTGGTTCGCCGCCCGCTCCCGGTCGCAGCGACCGGCCTTGCAATCGCCACGCTGCTTGCGGGCTTCGGAACGCAGCTGAACCCCAACGAGCCGCAGCTCAAGAACTTCCCCGGCACCGGCACCGCGATCGCCGGCCGCCAGATGCTCGCCGACGCGCACATCAGCCCGGGCGTGATGAAGCCGCTCGACGTGCTGGTCGAGCGCAGCGGCGACGCCCAACGGATCGCCGCCAAGCTGCGAACGGTTCCGGGCATCGTCGGAGCGACCGCGCCCCCAGCGTGGAGCCGGGGCTCGAGCTCGCTGGTCGAGGCGTTCCCCGCTATCGACGGCTCAGCACCCGGCATTCAGGCGACTGTCGACCGCGCACACGACAGGCTGAAGGGCACGAACGGCACGCTCACCGGGGTGACGGCAGTGGACCGCGACTTCATCCATGCGCTCTTCCGCAGCTTCCCCTACGTGCTCGCTCTGCTACTGGTCCTGACGCTGATCCTGCTCGCACGCGCGTTTCGCTCGATCGTGCTCGCGCTCAAGGCCGTCGTGCTCAACCTCATCTCCCTCGCGGCGACCTTCGGCGTCGTCGTGCTCGTCTTCCAGCAGGGGCACGGCTCCCAGCTCTGGGACATCCCAGCGAGCGGATCCGTGCTCGCCTGGATCCCGCTGATGATCTTCGCCTTCCTCTACGGCCTCTCGATGGACTACGAGGTCTTCATGATCGGCCGCATGCGCGAGGCCTACGACGAGACGGGCTCCACCGAAAAGGCGATCGAGCTCGGGCTCGCCCGCACAGGAAAGCTCGTCACCAGCGGCGCGCTCGTCCTCATGTTCGCCTTCCTCGTCCTCTCGACCGGTCCCGGCTACGAGTTCAAGCCCCTCGCAATCGGCCTCGCAGCCGGCATCATCCTCGACGCGACCCTCATCCGCGCCCTGCTCGTGCCAGCGCTGATGCGCCTGCTCGGCGACGCCAACTGGTGGATGCCGCAATGGACACGCACCGCGCTACACGTCCGCGGAGAGCCTGCCTATGAACTTGCCGCTGACGAACGCTGACCGTTCCCGCGATCGACGGGCGTGTGCGGTTCCGCCCTGGGGATGCCCATGGCCTCGGCAGCCGGCAGCAGCGCTCCAGCGTGCAGCCTCTCCAGTCTTGGCGCGGGCAAACACTCTCTCCTCCGGGCGGCCGACCAGTGGCGACGCCGCGGACGCGCCTCACACGGAGCCGTTCCGGAGATACCGACAGAATGGACAACGACGCGGTCCCGAAACGCGGTATTTGCAGGTGATTCGTGAGCGGAGCGGCGCAGGAGTCGAACCTACCAACCGTGGGGCTACCACGGCCTGCCGGTTTTGAAGACCGGATGGGCCACCGGGCCCGTGCCACTCCAGGTGGGCGGCGTTTCGCGCGCCCGCGCGTCATGGTATCGATCAGGGCATGACCGAATCCGCCACCACGACCGTCCGCCTGATCGGCGGCCCGACCGCGCTGATCACCTACGGCGGCCTCGAGATCCTGACCGACCCGACCTTCGATCCGCCCGGCGAGCACCCGCGGCCGGGCACGGCCGTCGTCCTGCGCAAGCTCACCGGCCCGGCCGTCTCCGCGGACGACCTGCCTCCGATCGACGTCGTCCTCGTCTCGCACGACCACCACGCCGACAACCTCGACCGCGCGGGCCGTGCATTCCTGCCCCGTGCGCGGACGGTCTTCACGACGACGGCCGGCGCCGAGCGGCTCGGCGGGAACGCCGTCGGCCTCGAGCCTGAGCAGACGGTCGAGGTACCCGTGCCGGAGGGCGGCACGATCACCGTCACCGCCGTCGCCGGCCGAGCACGGATCGCCGGAGGTCGCGGCCAGGAACGGGCCGGTGATCGGCTTCGTCCTGCGCGGCGTCGGGCTGCCGGCCGTCTACGTGAGCGGCGACAACGCGTCGGTCGACGTGGTCGACCGGATCGCGCGACAGCATGGCCCGTTCGACGTCGCGATCCTGTTCGCCGGCGGCGCTCGCGTGCCCGTCCTCTGGGGCGACACCCTGCTCACGCTCGACGCGCAGCGAGCGGTCGAGGCGGCGGCGCTGCTCGCGCCGGCGGTGATCGTCCCGATCCACCAGGAGGGTTGGGAGCACTTCAGCTCGGGGCCGGACGAGCTCCAGGAAGCGTTCGCGGCCGCGGGCCTCGCCGGCCGGCTGCGCCCGCTCGCGCCGGGCGAGCAGGTGACGCTCTAGCTACGCGCTCGAGTCGGGCTCGTCGGGCTCCGCGGCGGGCTCGTCGTCGCCGGAGCCTCGCCTGCGCCTTGCGGTGCAGGCGGGCCCGGCTCGCCTCGATCCGGGAGCGCAGATCGCTCGCCTCGGTGTCCTCCGGCGGCGGGCCGGGAGTGAGGGGCGTCGGGGCGATCTCGGCCGTGTCGTCGTCGGCCTCGTCCTCGGCGGCCGCAGCGTCGTCGGCCGGCGCGGTCTCCTCGGCCGGGGGCTCCTCCACCCGGGCCGGCTGGCTCCAGACGGACGTCTCGTAGGCGTCCGGCTCGGCGGGCGCCTCGGGCTCGGCCTGCGCCTCTGGCTCGGGCTCCGGCTCGGGCTCTGCCACCGGCTCCTCGGCGGCCGCCGGTTCCGCGGGCGCAGCGGGCTCGGGCTCCGTCTCGACGACTGGCGTCGGCCTCGGCGAAGGGCTCGGGCTCGGGTTCGGCCGGCTCGGGCTCGGCCGGCTCGGGCTCGGGCACGATCGGCGGCGCCTCGCGCAGCACGCCCCACTGCTGCTCATCCTCGGGCTCGAGCTCGCTCCACGGATCATCGACGCCGAGCGCGGCACGCAGCCGCCCGTACAGACCAGGCGCCGCCACCAGCGCACCTGTTGCACCCGCTGCCCCGACCAGGAACCACCCCAACCTCCGCACGCCGCCGAGTATACTCGCCTCCCGAACCGAGCAGCTTCCTGCTCCGGGGTGGCGCCGCCCTCCTGATCGCGGCGCCGCGAGCGGTCGGCCCCTGCCGGCCGGCACCCCGGGGCCGCCGAGTCCAGAGGAGGTGATCAGGATCAACGCATACGAGATCATGCTGATGATCGAGCCCGAGGTGGCCGAGGAGCGCCACACGGAGATCATCGAGCGCACCAAGGCGACCATCACCGAGCGTGGCGGCGTCTGGGGATCGGTCGAGCCGTGGGGCAAGCGCAAGCTCGCCTACGAGATCGACCACATGGCCGACGCGTGGTACTACGTGCTCACGTTCGAGTCCGAGCCCGAGGCGCTGCACGAGGCCACCCGCGTGCTCGCGATCACGGACGGCGTCATGCGCCACATGGCAGTCGCCCGTCCGCAGCGCGCGTCCGGCGCGGCCGCCCCGGCCGAGCCCGAGCCGGCCGAGTCCACGGCCTGATTCCCGTCCGACCGCCCGCCTATCATATGCCGAACACATGTTCGCAATGGAGGCAGAGGAGGAACCGCAAGTGGCAAACATCAACCGCGTCATCCTGACCGGAAACCTGACCGCAGATCCCGAGCTCTCGACGCTCCCCAGCGGCACCAGCGTGTGCCGTCTGCGCCTGGCCGTCAACCGCCGCTACAAGGACCAGTCGAGCGGCGAGTGGTCGGAGAAGCCCAACTACTTCGACATCAAGGTGTGGGGCGCCCAGGGCGAGAACTGCGCCCAGTACCTGAGCAAGGGCCGCCCGGTGGCGATCGACGGCCGCCTCGAGTGGAGCGAGTGGGAGTCGCAGGACGGCGGCAAGCGCTCCAAGGTCGAGGTCGTGGCCGACACCGTCCAGTTCCTCGGCTCGCGCAGCGACAACGAGGGCGGCGGCGGCGGCGGCTTCCGGCCGAGCGCCGAGCTCAAGCCCGACCCGGTCGAGGCGTTCACCGGCGCCGCGGCGTCCGACGACGACATCCCCTTCTAGCAAGGAACCTGTATGGCATCGAAGCCCAAGTCCAAGAGCCGTGCCCCCAAGCGCGGCGCGGCGGCAGGCGCGTCCACCCGACGCAAGCCCTGCTACTTCTGCAAGGAGAAGGTCGAGGAGATCGACTACAAGAACTACAACCAGCTGCGCCGGTACATGTCCGAGAAGGGCAAGATCCGGTCGCGGCGGATCTCCGGAGCCTGCCGGCGGCACCAGCGCCAGGTGGCGGTGGCGATCAAGCGGGCGCGCGAGATGGCGCTCCTGCCCTACGCCGTCAACTAGTCGGTTTCCACGCTCGTAGCGGCCGATCCGGCCGCCACGGGCCTGGTAACCGGTCCCACGGAATGCGACCATCCGACGGCGGCTGCGGCCGCCCGAGGCTGAGGGGAAGAACATGGCACGAAAGGCACAACAGGCGATCCTGATGCAGGACGTCGAGAAGCTCGGCCGCAAGGGCGACGTGGTTCAGGTCGCCGCCGGCCACCTGCGCAACTACCTCGCCCCGCGCAACCTGGCCGAGGCTGCGACCGACGCCCGCGTGGCCGAGGTGCAGCGCCAGGCCGAGCAGCGTGCGAAGCACGAGGCCCAGAGCGACGAGCAGGCGCGCGACATGGCGCACGTGCTCAACCGCACGGTGCTGACCATCAAGCGGCGGGCGGGCATGGAGGACAAGCTCTACGGCTCGGTCACGTCGACCGACATCTCGGACGCGATCTGGAAGGCGCGCAAGATCCGCATCGACCGGCGCAAGGTCGAGCTCGACGAGCCGATCAAGACGCTCGGCAGCCATCGCGTCACGATGACCGTGTGGGGCGACGTGCGCGCCGTGCTCAAGGTGATGGTGGTGCCCGGCGGCGCCGAGGAGGAGGGCGGCGTCGAGGCCTTCGAGGCCGAGCCCTCCGATCTCGAGGACGACTACTAGGCCGCCGCTCACCGAATGTCGGTCACCTCACACGAACCGACCGTTCCGCCCCAGGACCTGGATGCCGAGGAGTCGGTGCTCGGTGCCATGCTGGTGTCGGGAAACGCGGTCGCCACGGTCTCGGAGCTGCTGCAGCCGGAGGACTTCTACCGCCGGTCGCACGCGACGATCTTCCGCACCATCCTGGAGATGTACGGACGGGGCGAGAACGTCGACTCGATCACGCTCACGAACGCGCTCTCGAACCGGGGCCTGCTCGACGAGGTGGGCGGCAAGGCGATCGTGCACACCCTCGCGGCGACCGTGCCGTCGGTGGCAAACGCGCGCCACTACGCCCAGATCGTCCGCGACACGGCCACCTACCGCGGCCTGATCCGGGCGGGCACCGAGATCGCCGAGCTCGGGTTCGAGCGCATCGGCGAGCCGCCCGAGCTGGTCGACCGCGCCGAGCAGATCGTGTTCGGGATCGCCGACCAGCGCATCACCGGCGACTTCGAGAACATGGAGACGCTGCTCAAGCAGTCGTTCGACCGCCTCACCCAGCTCGCCGACGACGGCCGCGACCTGACCGGCATCGCGAGCGGCTTCCGCCAGCTCGACGACCTCACCGCCGGGTTCCAGGACTCCAACCTGATCGTGCTCGCCGCCCGGCCGGGCATGGGCAAGACCTCGCTCGCGCTCAACATCGCCGCGCACGTCGGCATCCGCGAGCGCATCCCGGTGGCGATCTTCTCGCTCGAGATGTCGCGCGAGGAGGTGACCACCCGGCTCATGTGCGCCGAGGGCAAGGTCGACTCCAAGCGCCTGCGCCGCGGCAACCTCGACAAGGGCGACTGGGAGAAGCTCACGAACGCGTCGAGCAAGCTCTACGACGCGCCGATCTTCGTCGACGACACGGCCGGCGTCACCCCGATCGAGATCAAGGCCAAGAGCCGCCGGCTGAAGTCGCGGCTGAAGGGGCAGCTCGGTCTCGTCATCGTCGACTACCTCCAGCTGATGGGCGGCACGGCGCGGGTCGAGAACCGCGTGCAGGAGATCTCCCAGATCTCGCGCTCGCTCAAGCTGATCGGCCGCGACCTCGACGTGCCCGTGCTCGCCATCTCGCAGCTCTCGCGCGCGGTCGAGGCCCGCGGCGACAAGCGCCCGGTGCTGTCCGACCTGCGCGAGTCGGGCTCGATCGAGCAGGACGCCGACCTCGTCATGTTCGTCTACCGCGACGACTACTACAACGACCAGAGCGAGGACAAGGGCACGGCCGAGCTCATCCTGGCCAAGCACAGAAACGGCCCGCTCGACACCGTCAAGCTGGCCTACGTCGGCCGCTACACCCGATTCGACAACCTGGCCCGGCACGGGGCATAGATCGCGAGGCGAGGCCGATGCCGCTGAACGTGGTGGTGGGCGCCCAGTGGGGCGACGAGGGCAAGGGCAAGATCGTCGACCTGCTGGCCGAGCGCGCCGACGTCGTCGCCCGCTACCAGGGCGGCAACAACGCCGGCCACACGCTCGTGATCGGTGCCGAGACCTACAAGCTGCGGCTCGTGCCGAGCGGGATCCTCTACCCCGGGACGCAGTGCGTGCTCGGCAACGGGTGCGTGATCGACCCCGAGGTGCTGATCGAGGAGCTCGACGGGCTGCTCGCGCGCGACATCGACGTCTCCGGCCTGCGCATCAGCGGCAACGCCCACCTGATCATGCCGTGGCACCGCATCATCGACGCCGACTCCGAGCTGCAGCTCGGGCGGCTCCAGATCGGCACCACCCGCCGCGGCATCGGCCCCGCCTACGCCGACAAGGCGCTGCGGGTCGGGATCCGCGTCCAGGACCTGCTCGACGAGAAGATCCTGCGGCAGAAGATCCAGACGGCGCTCTCGGTCAAGAACGTCGAGCTGCGCAAGCTCCACCACCACCGGCCGCTCGACAAGGAGGAGGTGACGGTGGCGATGCTCGGCCACGCGCAGCGCATCAAGCCGTTCATCGCCGACACGTCGCTCCTGATCCACCGGGCGCTCGAGGACGGGCGCAGCGTCCTCTGCGAGGGCGCCCAGGGCACGCTGCTCGACATCGACAACGGTACGTATCCGTTCGTGACCTCGTCCAACCCGGTGGCCGGCGGGGCCTGCGCGGGCCTCGGCGTCGGCCCCACCCGGGTCGGCTCGGTGCTCGGCGTGACCAAGGCCTACCTGACCCGCGTCGGGGCCGGGCCGTTCCCGAGCGAGGCCGACGCCGACCGCGGCGCGCAGCTGCGCGAGCGCGGCGGCGAGTACGGCACGGTCACGGGCCGCGACCGCCGCTGCGGCTGGCTCGACCTGGTCGGCCTGCGCTACGCCGCCCGCCTGAACGGCCTGACCGCGCTCGCGGTCACGAAGCTCGACGTGCTCTCGATGTTCGAGCGCATCCCGGTGTGCACCGGCTACCGCCTCACCGACGGCACGCTCTCGGCCGAGTTCCCGAGCCACCAGACCGACTTCCACCACGCCGAGCCCGTCTACGAGGAGCTCGCCGGATGGGGGAACGACATCTCGGGCGTGACGACGTTCGCGCGTCTGCCCGAGGCCGCACGCGCCTACCTCGACTTCGTCGAGGATCAGGTCGCGGTGCCGGTGGCGATGGTCGGCATCGGCCAGCGCCGCGACCAGACGCTGACGCGGCGCGAGCTCGCCCCCGCGGCCTGACCTCGTTACCACACCGTTACGTTTCCGCCCCTTCGCCTTAACGCCGTGGGCGTAGGGTGCTCGTGCGGTCGCAGACAGGGACGGACGCGGCTGGCCCCGGAACGGAAGCGCCGCCCAGTGGGCTGGGCGGCCGGCCCGGCCGGGTGCCGCCGCCCCGTCCCGACCGCGGCCGGCTCAGCTCGCGATCTGGTCGCCCGCTGAGGGCGGCGACCCGGTCGGCTCGGTCGAGCCACGGCACCGCCCCAAGCCGCGCGAACACGGCCCGGGCCTCGGCCAGGATCGGCTCGCCGTCGACGCCCCTGCCGGCCTCCGCCAGCAGCTCGGCGTGCTCGAGCAGGGCGACCGCCATCGGGAACGGGGTGGCCAGCTCGCGGAGCAGCCCGGTCGCGCGGCGGTACAGGCCGTCGGCCCGGTCGGCGTCGCCCGCGATCGCCGCCATCCGCGCGCGGAAGCGCATCGTTTGGGCGCGCACCGACTGCGGGGCGAGGCCGTACCCCATCGCCTCGACGCTCGCGAGCAGCTCGTCGGCGCGGGCGATTTCACCGACCAGCAGCGCCGCCTCGACCGCGATCGCAAAGGCCTCCTTCACCGACTCCGAGCTGCCGCCGGCGGCGTCGCGCGCCTCCCACGGGAACACCCCGGCGGCAAGCGCCTCGCCGGCGCGGCCGGAGGCCAGCAGGAGCTGCGCCTCGGGCCAGGCGTAGCTCGCCCGCTCGGTGAGGTCGGAGGAGTCGCGCAGGACGGCGTAGCGCTCGATCAGACCGGCCGCCGCCTGCAGGTCGCCACGGTGGCAGTGGATCGCGACGCTGTTACCGAGGAAGCACACGAACGGGAAGCGTGTCTGCGAGAAGACGTCCTCGGGCACCTCGTCCGCCGCCCGGAGGGCATCGTCCCAGCGCCCGAGCGCGTACAGCGGATAGGTCTGGGCGACGAACATCCACTCCTGCTGGCGGCTGCCGACGCGGCGCGCGAGCGCGAGGCCGTCGCGGTAGCCCGCCGCCGCCTGCTCGTAGCGGTCCGACCGCGCCTCGAGATCGGCCACGTTGTTGTAGCCGCGCAGCGCCGCGGACGACAGGTCGTGCTCGAGCGCGACCTCGAGGGCGTAGCGCACGAGGGCGCCGGCCTCGCCCACGCGGCCGCGGTTGGAGAGGATCATCGCCTTCGTGTTCACCGCCTGCGAGAGCACCTCCGGCAGGCCCAGCGACTCGCCCAGGTCGAGCGCCGTCTCGATCCGCTCGAGCGCGACGTCGGACTCCCCGGCGAAGAACTTGAACCGGCCCACCTGCGCCGCCAGGGCGGCCACGTCGGCGTCGGGCTCCTCGACGGTCAGGAGCTCGAGGGCGGCGTCCATCCGGTCGAGGGCCTCGCGCAGGCGGCCGGTGTCCCACATCACCTCGCCCAGCCGGGCGGAGACGCGCGCGGCCGGGTGGGTCGCGCCCTGCTGCTCGAACAGCTCGACGGCGCGCTCGAAGTGCGGCGCGGGCCTCGTCCGACCGGCCGCCGATGCGGGCCATCATGCCGGCGTGCTCGAGCAGATCAGCCTGCTCGAGCGGCTCGGCGGCGAACGCCGCGGCCTGCTCGTAGTAGCGCTGCGCCTCGAGCGTCGCCGCGAGCGACGACGCCCGCTGGCCGGCCTGGCGCAGCGCCGCGACCGCCCGGCGGGCGATGTCGTCTGCGTCGGCGGCCTCAGGGTCGGCCCGCGCGGCCGCCAGGTAGTGACCGGCGACGACCTCGGCCAGCTCGTCCTCGCCCTCGTCCATCGCCGCCGCGGCCAGGTGCTTGGCCCGCCGCTCGTGCTTGGACAGCATCTCGTAGGCGACACGCCGCACCATGTCCTGCAGGAAGCCGTACTGGCCCCGCTCCGGCGAGAGCGGGTCGGCCGAGAGCGACAGCATCTCCTTGCGGGCCAGGCCGGCCAGGGTCGGCTCGATCTCCTCCGGCGGGCGTCCGGTGAGCGTCGCCAGCGCCTCGACCGTGAACGTCTTGCCGAGCACGGCCGCGGACTGCAGCAGGCGCCGCTCGTCACCGCCGAGACCGTCGAGCCGCGCGGCGACGAGGGCATGCAGCGTCTCCGGCACCTCCAGGGTCTCGATCGGCCCGGCCGGGATGTAGGAGCTGCCGCGCTGCACCAGGAGGCCCCGGTCGAGCAGCATCCGCACGGTCTCGACGGCGTAGAGCGGCATGCCCTCGGCACGCTCGCCGATGCGGCTTGCGCAGCTCGTCGGGCAGCCCCGGCACGAGCCCCGAGAGCAGCGTGTCCATCTCGTTGGTCGCGAGCGGCTCCAGGAAGAGCGAGCTCGAGTTGCGCTTCCCGGCGCCCCAGGTCGGCCGCCGCTCGGTCAGCTCGGGCCGGGCGAGCACGATCACGAAGAGCGCATGGTTGCGCGACCAGTCGACCAGGTGCTCGATGAAGTCGAGCAGGGCGGCGTCGGCCCACTCCATGTCCTCGAACACGAGCACCGTCGGCATCTCCTCGGCCAGCCGCTCGTAGAACAGCCGCCAGGCGCTGAAGAGGTTCTCGCGCTCCCACTGCGCGTGCTCCTCGAGGCCGAGCAGGTGCGCCAGCCGCGGCTCGACGAAGCGGCGCTCGTCGGGGTCGGCGATCGAGTCCTCGACGGCTGCATGCAGCTTGGCCCGCTGCGAGGCGGTGTCCTCGCCCTCCGCGATCTGCGCGCGCGTGCGCACCATCTCGGCCAGCGCCCAGAACGTCACCCCCTCGCCGTAGGGCAGGCAGCGGCCGCGGTGCCAGCGCACGCTCTCGGCCAGGCCGTCGATGTACTTGAAGAACTCCCACGAGAGCCGCGACTTGCCCGTGCCGGCCACCGCCAGCACCGACACGAGGTGAGCCTTGGACTCGCCTGCCGAGGCGTGGAAGAGCTCCTTGATCACGCGCAGCTCGCGGTCGCGGCCGACGAACGGCGCCTCCAGGCCGGCCGAGCGCTGCGCGCCGCCGATGCCGCCGATCACGCGCACGGCCCGCCACACCGCCACGGTCTCGAGCTTGCCCTTCAGCTCGCGCGCGCCGGCGTCCTCGTAGACGACCGCCGCCTCGGTGGCGTGCTTGGTCGAGTCGCCGACGAGCACCGTGCCCGGCGCGGCCACCGACTGGATCCGCGACGCGGTGTTGACCACGTCGCCGGCCACCATCCCCTCGGCGCGCGCGCCGATCGTCACCGCGGCCTCGCCGGTGAGCACGCCGACACGGGCGCGCAGCCCTTCCGAGCCCACCTCGGCGCCCAGCGCCTCGACGGCGGCGACCAGGTCGAGCGCGGCGCGCACGGCCCGCTCGGCGTCGTCCTCCATCGCCACCGGTGCGCCCCACACCGCCATGACGGCGTCGCCGATGAACTTCTCGACGGTGCCGCCGTAGCGGGCGATCAGCGTCCGGCAGGAGTCGAAGTAGCGCGACAGGAGGGCGCGCACGTCCTCGGCGTCGCGCGACTCCGAGAGCGCCGTGAAGCCGACCAGGTCGGCGAACAGGATCGATACCAGCCGCCGCTCCGAGACCGGATCGGGCTCGCCGGCGGGCCCGACCGGCGGCGACCCTGCGGGTGTCCCAAGCGCGGCGCCGCACTCGCCGCAGAACTTGGTCCCCGGGGCATTCGCCGCGCCGCACTCACCGCAGGGAAGCGCGAGCGGCGCACCGCACTCACCGCAGAACTTGCGCCCTGCCTCGTTCTCTGTCCCACACGCCTGGCAGCGCATGGGGCTTAGCGTACCGAGCCGCGCGCCCGCAGGCTATGCCGCCGTCTCGCGGGGCCGTTTGCGGCCGCCGCCGTACGAGTGCGCCGAGGCGCTCGCCACGATGAGCAGCAGGCAGATCGCCACGAAGTTCTTGAAGGTCGGGGCCGGCCAGTGCAGGATGGCCGAACGGTGCAGCCAGGCCGGGTCGATCACGAAGATCACCGCGACGATGATCACCCGGCCCGCCAGGCCGATCGCCAGGAACAGCGCCACCAGCACGAGCCCCCAGAAGTCGAGCTCGGCCGCGCCGACCGCGTGCGCCAGGCCGAGGACGTTCCAGGCCAGCCACACGAGCACCGGCCCGAGCAGCAGGCCGCCGACGACGACGGCCACGGCGGCGGCCACGAACGCACCGATGCCGAGCAGTGCGAGCACCCAGCCGAGCATGGGCGTGAGGTTAGCGGCTCAGGCCCGGATCCGCTCGCCGCGCGGATCCCAGACGGGCTCCGCAACGACCTCGGCGGCCACCCAGTCGCCGAACACCTCGACGTCGACGGCCGTCCCGACAGCCGCCGCCTCGGCCGGCAGGTAGGCGTAGGCCAGCGACCGCCCGACGGCGAAGCCGTAGCCGCCGCTCGTCACCCGCCCGGCCACGTCGGCGCCCGACCCGCACCGGCTCCGATCCGAGCGTGACGGCCGCGGGGTCGGCGAGCGCGAGGCAGCACAGCCGCCGCCCGGGCGTCGCCTCCCGGGCACGCAGGAGCGCCTCGCGGCCGATGAAGTCGACGCCCTTGTCGGGCTTGACCGCGAACCCGAGGCCGGCCTCGTCGGGGCTGTCCTCGGGCGTGATGTCGGCCCCCCACACCCGGTAGCCCTTCTCGATCCGCAGCGCGTCGATCGCGCGGTAGCCGGCAGCGAGCATGCCGTGCGCCCGGCCCGACTCCCACAGCGCGTCCCAGAGCGCGGCGCCGTACTCGGACGGGCAGTAGAGCTCCCAGCCGAGCTCGCCGACGTAGGTGACGCGCACGGCCAGGCACGGCACGTGGCCGATCGAGATCTCGGCGGCGCGCATGTAGGGCAGGCCCGCGTTCCCGAGGTCGGACGTCGAGAGCGGCTGCAGGATGTCGCGCGCCCGCGGCCCCCACAGGCCGAAGCAGGCGTACGCCGAGGTCACGTCGGCCACCTCGACCGACCCGTCGGTCGGCATGTGGCCGCGGATCCAGCCCAGGTCGTGGTTTCCGAAGGCGGTGCCGGTGACGATCCGGAACCGGCGCTCGCCGAGGCGGGTGACGGTGAAGTCGCACTCGATCCCGCCGCGGCTGTTCAGCATCTGCGTGTAGGTGACCGTGCCGACGGCGCGGTCGACGTCGTTCGCACACAGCCGCTGCAGGTAGGCGGCCGCACCCGGGCCGGTGACCTCGATCTTGGCGAACGAGGTCTCGTCGAAGAGGCCCGCCCGCTCGCGCGTGGCGATCGCCTCGGCGTGGATCGCCGGCGACCAGTTCTCGCCCGCCCAGCCGCGCGGCCGCAGCGCCTCGTCGCCCAGCACGGCGTTCGGCTCGAACCAGTTGGCGCGCTCCCAGCCCGACTTCTCGCCGAAGCTCGCTCCGAGCCCGGCCAGGCCCGCGTAGGCCGGCGAGAGCCGCAGCGGCCGCCCGGCCGTGCGCTCGTGGTTGGGGTACTTGATGTCGTAGTACGTCGAGTACACCTCGGTCGCGCGGGCGAGCGTGTAGCCGCGGCTGCGGTACTGGCGGCCGAAGCGGCGGCTGTCCATGTGCCACAGGTCGAGGCTGGGCTCGCCGTTCACCACCCACTCGGCCACCTGCCAGCCCATGCCGCCGGCGCCGGCGAGGCCGTGCGCGCAGAACCCGGCCGCGACCCAGAAGCCGCGCACGTCGGACTCGCCGAGGATGAACTCGCCGTCGGGCGTGAACGCCTCGGGCCCGTTGAAGAGCTTGCGCACCTCGGCGCTCTCCATCGCCGGCACGCGCGTCACGGCCGCCTCGAGCAACGGCTCGAACCGGGGCCAGTCCTCGGGCAGGAGCTGGGCCTCGAACCCGTCCGGCACGCCGTCGAGCGCCCACGGCGCAGGGTTGCGCTCGTAGCCGCCCATGATCAGCCCGCCGACCTCGGTGCGGAAGTAGATCAGACGGTCGGGATCGCGCAGCGTCGGCAGCGGCGCGAGCGCCGGCGAGAAGGCCTCGGTGACCAGGAACTCGTGCCCGTAGGTGATGATCGGGACGTTCACGCCGACCATGCGCCCGATCTGCGGCGCGTACATGCCCCCGGCGTTCACGACGACGTCGGTGCGGATCGTGCCCTTGTCGGTCACGACCTCGTGCACACGGCCGTCCCGCAGGTTGATCCCGGTGACCTTCGTGCGCTGCTCGATGTCGGCGCCGAGCAGGCGGGCGCCGTCGGCCAGGGCGAAGGTGAGCTGGCTCGGGTCGAGGTAGCCGTCGAGCGGGATGAACGCGGCGGCGACGACGCCCTCGGTCGACATGGGCGGGAACATCGCCTGCGCCTCCTGCGGCGAGACGAGCTCCATGTCGAGGCCGAAGCTCTTCGCCCAGCCGGCCTGGCGCTGGATCTCCTCGTAGCGCTCCCGCGAGGACGCCAGGCGCAGGCCGCCGAGCTCGTGCCAGCCCGGATCCTTGCCCGTCTCGCGCGCGAGGTCGGCGTAGAGGCCGACGGAGTACTGCATCATCTTGGTCAGGCTGACGGTCGATCGCAGCTGGCCGACAAGACCGGCCGAGTGCCACGTCGAGCCGTGGGTGAGCCCGTACTGCTCGACGAGGATGACGTCCTTCCAGCCGAGCTTTGCGAGGTGGTAGAGGATGCTCGTGCCCCCGACCCCGCCGCCGATCACGACCGCCTGCGCCTCGTCCCTCACAGCCGCAAGCCTCGCACAACTGGTATAGACCGGTCAACCGGCAAGGAGCTCGATCCAGCTGCCGTACCGCTCGTCGGATGCGCGCTCGCGCAGACGGGCGAAGAACCGGTCGGCGTACTCCACGTAGTCGGCGTCGGTGGTGCGCAGGCCCTGCTGCACGACGCCCCACATCGCCTCACGGAAGTCCGACATGATCCGCAGCAGGCGCACGCGGGCGAAGTCGCGCTCGCGCACCCGGCCCAGGTAGGCCCGCAGCAGCGTGCGGTCGTCGTCCTCGCTCAGGTCGTGGTTGGTCGAGAAGTTCGCGAGGTCGAAGTAGGGGTCGCCCATACCGGCGTACTCCCAGTCGACGATCAGGAGCCGGCCGTGCTCGAGCAGGAAGTTCGCGTTCAGGAGGTCGTTGTGGCACAGGCACGGCTCGGGCGGGCTCGCCTGCAGCGCCACGCGCATTTCCTCGGCCCGCTCCCACGACCAGTGGAACGCCTCCGGCAGGGGGACGCCGAGCCAGCGGGCGTTGTCGCGGTAGGTCTCGACGATGCCGAAGGCCGAGAAGGTCGCGTGCACGCTCGGCCCCGCGTGCAGGCGGTGAAGCGTCGCCGCCACCTGGCCGAGCATCGTCGTCGTGCGCATCTGCTCCGGCGGCACGCCGAGGCCGTCGATGAACCGCGTGATCAGGATCTTCTCCGGCCGCAGGTAGGCGAGCACCTGAGGGCCGATGCCGAGGCCGCCCGCCATCACGGTGGCGGCGTACTCCGCTTCGCGGTCGGCGCCGAGCATCTCCGCCTCGCCGGTGACGCGCAGCACGTAGCCCTGCGGCGCCCCGTGGATGCGGTAGTTCAGGTTGGTGAGGCCCCCCGGCAGCGGCTCGGCTCGCAGGGGATAGCCGCGCAGGTCGGGCACGCGCTCGGCGATCCGTTCAAGGTCGTCGGCCGACGGCGGATTCGACACCTCGAGCGCGTCCACGGCGCCTACGATACGCCATCGCCGCCGGCACACTCACACCGCGCGCAAGCCACCGCTGGCTGGTGGTCTCCTCGGCGGCCGGCGACCCGTTCGAGCGGATCGAGCGCTTCCTGGCCGGCCACGGGTTCGGCAGCGCCGACCCTCCGTCCGGGACGGCCGCCGACCTCTACCTCGGCTACGGCCTGGCCGCGAGCATCGCCGGGGTGCACGAGGCGGGGCCGCCCGAGCCGTGCCCGCTGCCGCTCGCGGCGTGCCGCATCCGGCCGGCGGACGAGCGGCCGCAGGCGTCCGGGACGTTCCAGGCCGGCGCGTTCGTGCCGACGTGGACCGTCGCCGAGCACGCCGCCGCCGTGGAGCAGGTGCGCGCGGCGATCGGCCGCGGCGACGTCTACCAGGTGAACCTCGTGCAGCACCTGCGCGCGCCGTTTGCGGGCGCGCCGGGCGCGCTCGCGGCGGCGCTCGCGCCGCTTCGAGCCGAGTGGGCGCACGCGCTCCACGGCGACGGCTGGTCGATCGTCTCGGCCACGCCGGAGCTCTTCCTGCAGACCCGTGGCGACATCGCCCGCACGATGCCGATCAAGGGCACCCGCCCGGCCGACGCTGGCGGGCCGATCGCCGAGAGCGCCAAGGACCGCGCCGAGCACGTGATGATCGTCGACCTCGAGCGCAACGACCTCGGCCGCGTCTGCCGCCCGGGCAGCGTGCGCGTCGCCGAGTATCTGGCCGAGCGGCCGATGGCCGGCGTGCGGCACATGGTCTCGACGGTCGAGGGGCGGCTGCGGCCCGAGGTCGGCCTCGCCGAGCTCCTGCGGGCCACCTTCCCGGGCGGATCGGTCACCGGCGCGCCGAAGCTCGCCGCCATCGACCACATCGCCCGGTCAGAGCCCGTCGGCCGGGGCGCGTCGATGGGCGCGCTCGGCGTGGTGCACGCAAACGGCGACCTCGACCTCGGCCTGACGATCCGCACGCTCGCGGTCGCCGAGGGCGGCCTGCACCTGTGGGTCGGCGGCGGGATCGTGTGGGACTCCGACCCGGCCGCCGAGGTGGAGGAATCGCTCGTGAAGGCGCGGCCGCTCGCGCGGCTGATCGGCGCCGCGCTCCCGGAGGGCCGCACGTGATCTCGACCGACTCGCTGACGGTGATCGCGATGGTGGCCGTGCTCGCGCTCGGCACGCGCCGCGTCTACGGCCGCGAGGCGTCGCCCTACCGGCGCCCGGGTGCGCTCGCGCTGGGTGGGTTGACGGTCCTCTTCGGCGCGCTCTGGCTGGCCGAGTTCGCCTCGCCCGCCGCCGCGGCCGTCGTTGCGATCGTCGCCCTCGTGGTGACCGCCGCGGCCCTGGCCTGGATGGTGCTCGTCCGGCTCAGGAGCCGGGCGTCCACCACCCCCTGATCGCGGCGGCCGCCTCGCGCCCTGCCGGCGAGCGCCACCAGCGGGCGTGGCCGAGCACGAACGTGTCCCAGGCCCAGTCGGCCTTCTCGCGGTCGCGCTCCACGCCCCAGTAGTAGTCGAGGAACGAGATCCCGTACTCGAACTGGCACACACTGAGGACGTCGGCGAAGGCCGCCCGCTCGATCGGCCAAAGCGGCGTCTCGGCGTCGTAGGTGCGGACGAGCAGCTCGGCCTGGCGCAGGTCGAGGGCGGTGTCGTCGCCCGCCGAGATGTGGTTCCAGAAGAAGCAGTTGCGCTCGACGGCGACCGCCAGGTCGAGCACCCGGGGAGCGAAGTCGGCCTGGTGGAAGTCGATGATCCCGCTCACCTCATCGCCCGCGAAGAACAGGTTGTTGGTCTGCCAGTCGCCGTGGAGCGGCCGCTCGGGGAGGGCGTCGACGTGGGGCCGCAGGCGCGCGAACGGCTCGGCGTAGGCCGAGTCGACGGCCGCCTCCCAGCCGCGGCCCGCGAGGTAGTCGGCAACGGCCGGACGCATCCGCGCGAGCCGCTGCACCGCGTCCACCGGCTTCCGCGCGACCGCGCCCAGCTGGACGACGAAGCCGGCCTGGCGCTGCGGCGTGCGATCGGGGAAGTCGGCGCCCGCGGCGTGCAGCCGCGCCAGCATCCGCCCGGCCGAGGCGACGTGGGCGTCGCAGGCGAACGGATCCCAGCTGTCTGCGCCGGCGTAGACGTCCTCGCCGGCGGCCGGCTCGTGCAGCTCGTACCAGAGGCCGGCCGCCTCGACCAGGCCGAGCGCCCGGGCGGCGGGGACGCCGCGATCGGCCAGGTGGTTCGTGAGCGCATGCTGGCGCTCGATCTGCTCGACGCCGCGGCCCATCGGCGGCTGGCGCTTGACGTACACCTCGCCGGCACTCGTGCGGCAGCGGGCGACGGCGAAGAGCCAGCGCCGGTGGCGGGCCAGCACCTCGGCGTCCGCGCCGACCACCGCCCGCACCTCGGCGTCCGCGATCGGCTCCCAGTAGCGATCGGCGATCCCCATGCCGCCACCCTATCTACGATGCCCCGGATGCCGACCGACGTCCTCGTCTCACCCGCCTGGCTGCACGAGCGGCTGGCGACGGTGCGCGTCCTCGATGTGCGCGGCCGGGTGCTCACCGCAGGAGCCGCGCTATCACGCCGAACCCGATGCCTACCGCGACGGGCACATCCCCGGCGCGGCGTTCGTCGACTGGCGGCGCGACTTCACCGACCGCGACGACCCCGTGCCGGTGCAGCTTGCCCCGCCCGGCGTCTTCGCCTCCGATGCGACCCGGCTCGGGATCCGCAACGACTCCGTCGTCGTGGCCTACGACGACTATCGCACCATCCTCGCCGGCCGGGTGGTGTGGGCGCTGCGCGCCTACGGCCACCGGCGCGCGCACGTGCTCGACGGCGGCCTGCGCGCGTGGGTCGCGTCCGGGGGCGCGCTGCGCAACGGCGCCGAGCCACCGGCGGCGGCCGACCCGCCCTACCGCACACGCGAGCGCGACGCAAGCCTGTGGAGCCTCGCGCAGATGCGCGCCGCGCTCGACGGCGAGGCGCTCGTGATCGACGCCCGCGCGCACGACGAGTACGCCGGCATCGAGAGCCACGCCCGCCGCCACGGCCACGTCCCGGGCGCCGTCAACGTCCCCTACCGCGAGCTGCTCGACGGCGACGGCCCGTACCGGTCTCCCGCGGCGCTGCGGCAGGCGTTCGCCGACGCTGGCATCGACGTGGCCAGGATCGACCGGCCGGTGGTCGTCTACTGCAACGGCGGCGTCTCGGCGACCGTCGTCGCAAACGCGCTCGCGCTCGCCGGCGGCCCCGACGCGGCCGTCTACGACGGCTCGTGGAACGAGTGGGGCAACCGCTCGGACACGCCGGTCGAGAACTGACCGCGAACCGGGTCGCGAACCGGGGTCAGACCCCGGCTCGAAAGCGTCACAGCGGTGCAACACGTCCCGTTCGGGGTCTGACCCCGGTTCGTGGGCGGACTGCCCGCGGGGCGAAAGAGTGTCGCCACCTGCCACTTGTACCGCGCCCGCGGGCCACGTAGCCTGCGCTCTGCCAGAAAGCGATGTCGACGCCTGAACGCGGGCGGCGCACGACCAAGGAGGAATCCGTGAGCGACCTCGACCAGTTCGTCGAGGCCCCTGGGAGGGCGGAGCAGGTGGCCGACGTGCGCCGCCGCATCGACGCCGAGGGCATCACCTACATCTACTACCAGTTCGTGTCGGTCACGGGCCGGATCATGGGCAAGGGCGTCCCCGCCAACCACTGGGAGACCATGGCCCAGAAGGGGTTCCAGCTCGTGTACGGCTCGACGGCGAACCTCTTCGTCGACCGCCACGGCGACTACATCGGCTACGGCCCCGAGGCGTGGGAGCTCGTCGGCATCCCCGAGCCGGAGACGTTCGCGGTGCTGCCATGGGACCGCAAGGTCGCCCGCGTCTGGTGCACCTGCTTCCGCAACCGCGAGGATCTCGACGGGCCCGGCGCCTTGCTCGACGTCGGACTGCCGCGGCAACCTGCGCCGCTCCAGGCCGACCTCGAGGCCCGCACCGGCATGCACCTGCGCGCCGGCATGGAGCCCGAGATGATGTGGCTCAAGCTGAACCCCGACGGCACGCCGTCGGTCGAGGGCCAGACCAAGCCCTACTGCTACCACATCGACCAGTTCTCCGAGCTCCAGCCGATCATCCACAAGGTGATCGAGTACGCGAGCGCGCTCGGCCTCGACATGATCCAGGGCGACCACGAGGACGCGCCCGGCCAGGTCGAGCTCAACTTCGGCTTCGACCGGGCCGAGCTCACCGCCGACAACCTGACGACGTTCCGGCAGGTGTGCAAGGCGGTCGGCCGCGAGCTGGGCGCCTTCCCGTGCTTCATGCCGAAGCCGTTCATGGGCGTCTCGGCCAACGGCTGCCACACCAACCTCTCGCTCTGGAAGGGCGACACGAACCTCTTCCTGCCGGAGGGCGACAACCCGCGCATGCCGTCGCAGCTCGGCCTGCACGCGATCGGCGGCATCCTCGAGCACCTGCGCGCGCTGACCTGCATCACCGCGCCGACGGTGAACTCCTACCGCCGCTTCTGGGAGCAGGGCTTCTGGGCGCCGGTGTTCGCCGACTGGGGCTACCAGAACCGCACGACCGCCCTGCGCGTGTCCTCGCCCGACCGGTTCGAGTACCGCTCGGTCGACTCGTCGGTGAACCCGTACCTCGGCCTCGGCGCGCTCACGATCGCCATGGAGGACGGGATCAACCGCAAGCTCGATCCGGGCGAGCCCGAGGAGGGCAACATCTACGAGGCGATCGCCGCGGGCAAGAAGGTCAGCCGCGTGCCGATGACGCTCGGCGAGGCCCTCCAGGCGCTCGACGAGGACGAGCTCGTGAAGTCGGCCATGCCCGGCGAGATGCTGCGCGTGTTCGAGCACTACAAGACCGACGAGTGGGAGCGCTACTGCGCGAGAGGTGTCCGACTGGGACGTCAAGGAGTACCTCGACGTCCTGCCTTAGCGCTGTCGAACGGGTCGACGCCCTCGCCGCGCGGCTGATCGCGGCGGGGGCGACGCCCGGGGCCGCCGTTGCCCTGTGCGACCGCGACGGCCTGGTGTGGGCGCGCTCGTACGGCCATGCCGATGCGGCCGCAGACGCGGCCGGTCGCCGACGACACACTGTTCCAGATCGGCTCGATCTCGAAGTCGTTCACGGCCGTCTGCCTGCTGCAGCTGTGGGAGCGGGGCGAGCTCGATCTGGACTCCGAGATTGCGGCGCTCCTGCCCTGGTTCCCGGTCGCCGGCGTCACCGTCCATCAGCTGCTGAGCCACACGGGCGGCCTTGTTGCCAGCCTCGGCGACCCGCCCAGCCCGGCCTTCGAGGTGCTGCAGCTCCGGCAGACCGCCCGCGCGCCAGCCGGCGAGCACTTCTGGTACTCGAACGTCGGCTACCAGGCGCTCGGGTTCGTGCTCGAGCGGCTGACCGGCGAGCCGTTCGCCGCCACATACCGGCGCGAGATCATCGAGCCGCTCGGGCTGCGCGAGACCGAGCCGCTGCTGACGAATGCCCTGCGCGGCACGCATCGCCGTCGGCCACGAGCCGCTCGACGACACCCGCCCGTGGCGGGTCGGCGACCCGCTCGCGCCCGCCGCCGTGGCTCGAGTACGGCGGCGCCGACGGCAGCGTGTGCGCGACGGCCGCCGACCTGGCCCGGTACGGCCAGATGCTGCTGCAGGGCGGCGCCGGCCTGCTCTCGCCGGCCGGGTTCGAGCGGCTGACGACGCCGGTCGTCGAGGATCCCGACGACGACGGCTGGTACGGGTACGGCGTCATGCTGCGCACGGTCGGCGGCCGGCGCTGGGTCGGGCCACAGCGGCAGCATGGTCGGCCACCGCGCCCGGCTCTGGTGCGACCTCGACTGCGGGCCTCGCGGTCGCGGCGCTCGCGAACGGCAAGGCCGGGGCGGCCGCCCTCGCCGAGGACGCGCTGCGGCGTCGCGGCCGGCGACGACGTGCCCGAGCTGGAGATGTCCGAGCTCGATGACGCGGCCGCCGCCGTCGCGCTCGACGCCGAACCGCCCATGCGGTGGCGCGCAGATCTGCGGCCTCTACCGGTCGCACAACCCGTGGTCGCCGACGCTGCGCGTCGGCACGGCCGGCGGCAGCCCCGTCGCGATCTACGGAAGGCGAGGCGTGGCCGCTCGTCCCGCTCGGCGACGGAGTGTTCCGCATGGGCGACCAGGAGTGGAGCCCGGAGCGGCTGCGCTTCGACACGCCGCTCGAGGGCGTCTGCATGCGCGCCTGGCACGGCGCGACGGCGTTCCACCGGCCCCGGTGAAGTATGTGCAATCGGACATTGGTTGGCCCTGCCGACGGCCGGTAGCATTGACCCGCAACCTCGCTCACCAAGCGGAATCCCGCTTCACGGCCGGAAAGGCAACGTATGTGCGGAATTGCAGGAATCATCTATCGGGACGGCGCGCAGGACATCGGCCGCGACATGACCCGCATGCTCCAGTCGATGAAGCACCGCGGGCCGGACTCGACCGGCTATGCCCTCTTCGGCCCCGCCTCGCACCCCGTCGTCATGCGCTACAAGCTCGCCGACGCCAACGACCCGCGCGACTTCGACTTCTCCGAGCGGCTGCAGCGCCACCGGGGCGAGATCGAGGCGCGCCTGCGCGAGCTGGGCGCCACGATCCAGTCGGTCGAGGACGAGACCGACTACGCCTGCCGCGCCGTGCTGCACTACCACGGCGACCTGAAGCAGCTCGCCGACTACATCGAGGACGTGCCCGGCACCGAGGTGCTCTCGCTCGGCCACTCGCTCGAGATCGTGAAGGACCTCGGCGACGCCGAGACGGTCGTCGGCCCAGTACGACCTGGGCGACTTCAGCGGCACCCACGCCATCGGCCACGTGCGCATGGCGACCGAGTCCGACGTCGACATCTCGGGCGCGCACCCCTACTGGGCCTATCCGTTTGCCGACATCGCGGTCGTGCACAACGGCCAGCTCACGAACTACTTCCAGTGGAAGCGCCGCCTCGAGCGCTCCGGCCACCGGTTCCAGTCGGAGTGCGACTCCGAGATCATCGCGGTCTACCTGGCCGAGAAGATGGGCGAGGGCATGTCGCTGGAAGAGGCGATGCGGGCGAGCATGGAGGATCTCGACGGCGTCTTCACGTACATCTGCGTGACCAAGGACGCGCTCGGGGTCGCCAAGGACGAGATGGCCGCAAAGCCGCTCGTGCTCTACGAGAGCGACGATCTGGTCGCGCTGGCGTCGGAGGAGATCGCGATCCGCGCCATCGTCGACCACGAGATCGACACATACGATCCCTACGAGGGTGAGGTGCTGGTATGGACGCGGTAGGCGAGCGCCAGATCTCCTACGACGCCCGCGGGCTGTCGGAGCCGGACGCCGACATCCCCAAGGTGTCCGAGGTGGACGGGGACCGGGCGGTCTTCGACGCCCACGACCTCACCACGCGCCAGATCAACCTGGAGCTGCGCTGGCTGCTCTACGAACGCGGCATCACCGACGTCACGGTCAAGAACCCCGGCTCCAAGCACTCGATCGGCGTCGGCATCCTCACCCGGTGCAAGATCACGTTCGAGGGCAGCCTGGGCTACTTCGGCTGCGGGATGATCGACGGCCCCGAGGTGCACATCACCGGTCGCGTCGGCTGGTCGGCATGCGAGAACATGATGTCGGGCGTCGTCCTGATCGAGGGCAACGCCGGGTCGCTCACGGGAGCGGCCATCCGGGGCGGCGACCTCGTGGTCAAGGGCCGCGTCGGCGCCCGCAGCGGCATCGACCAGAAGGGCGGCACGATCATCACGCTCGGCAGCGCCGGCTCGATGAACGGGTTCATGATGCAGCGCGGCCGCCAGATCATCTGCGGCGACGTCGGCCCCGGCCTGGGCGACTCGATGTACGACGGGATCATGTACGTCGGCGGCAAGGTGAAGTCGCTCGGCATCGACTGCGTGCCCGGCGAGTGGACCGACGCCGACACGGAGTTCATCGAGCGCAAGTTCCGCATCTACGACCTGGGCTCGCCGCCCGAGTTCCAGAAGTTCGTGTGCGGCAAGAAGCTCTACAACTACGACAATCTCGAGCCCTCTGAGAGGAAGTTGGTTCTCTAGTGGCCCAGGACAAGACATCCTCCAAGCGCAACGTGCTCGGGCGCAGCTCGATCTTCACGCCCGAGGTGATGAACGACATCCACGTGAAGGCCGAGCTCGGCCGCTACCGCATGCGCGGCTTCTCGATGTTCAAGCCGATCCCGCACTGGGACGAGCTGATGTTCATGCCGGGCACGCTGACCCGGTTCGTGATCGAGGGCTACCGCGAGAAGTGCGAGACGAGGACCGTGCTCGGCGGCCGCTTCGCCAAGAAGCCGATCGAGCTCGACATCCCGGTCTACATCACCGGCATGAGCTTCGGCGCGCTCTCGCTCGAGGCCAAGATGGCGCTCGCCAAGGGCGCGTCGATGGCCGGCACCGCCACCTGCTCCGGCGAGGGCGGCATGATCCCGCCCGAGCGCGACCTCTCGACCAAGTGGTACTACCAGTGCATCCAGAGCCGGTACGGGTTCAACCCGCACCACCTGATGCTCGCGGATGCGTGCGAGTTCTTCATCGGCCAGGGCTGCAAGGTCGGCCTCGGCGGCCACCTGATGGGCCAGAAGGTGACCGAGCAGGTGGCCGAGATGCGCTCGCTGCCGGCCGGCATCGATCAGCGCTCGCCGGCCCGCCACCCCGACTGGCTCGGCCCCGACGACCTCTCGCTGAAGGTGCAGGAGGTGCGCGAGGCGACCGACTACCAGATCCCGATCCAGCTCAAGCTGGGCGCGGCGCGCGTCTACGACGACGTGCGCATGGCGGCCAAGTGCGGGCCGGACATCATCTACCTGGACGGCGCCGAGGGCGGCACGGGCGCCGGCCCGCACATCGCCTCCGAGGAGACCGGCATCCCGCTGATGGCCGCGATCCCCGAGGCCCGGCGCGCGCTCGAGGACGTCGGCCTGGCCGACGAGATCGACCTCGTCGTCGCCGGCGGGATCCGGAACGGCGGCGACATCGCCAAGTGCATCGCCCTCGGGGCGAAGGCGGTCGCGATCGGCCACTCGGCCCTGATGGCGCTCAACTGCAACAAGGAGATCCCGGGCGTCACCGACTACGAGGGCACGATCGGCGTCCCCGCCGGCGAGTGCTACCACTGCCACACGGGCCGCTGCCCGGTCGGCATCACGACGCAGGATCCCGAGCTGCGCAAGCGCCTCGATCGTCGACGACGCGGCCGAGCGCGTCTACAACTTCCTGCACACGCTCACGCTCGAGGTGCAGATGCTCGCCCGGGCGTGCGGCAAGACGAACATCCACAGCCTCGAGCCCGAGGACCTGTGCGCCCTCACGGTCGAGGCCGCGGCGATGGCGAAGGTGCCGCTGGCCGGCACCGACTACATCCCCGGCGTCACCGAGCGCGAGACGCTGTCCGAGATCCGCCGCCTGCTCGAGAAGAAGCACGAGGAGGAGGCCGTCACCCACGTCGGCCGGCCGCTCGAGGCGGCGGGAGAGTAGGAGCCAGATGACCGAAGAACGCCACGTCCAGATCGACGCCGAGACGCTCGCCGGCAGGCGCTTCCCCTACCAGGAGGACATCTCCCTGGTCGAGGACGTCGACCTGCTCGACGCGACGCCCGGCAAGGACATCAACTGGCTGGAGGACGTCGAGCTGCTCGAGGAGGAGGGCGTGCCGGCGGTGTTCGACCGCTACTCGAACTCGTTCCTGCGCATCTACTTCCCGATCCCGGCCGGGCGCGAGAACGAGATCGCGCGCAAGGTGCTCGTGACGCACCTGCAGTCAGGCAACTCCTACGGCATCCAGCTCAAGGCCAAGCACTGCAAGTTCCCGCAGCCCGAGCTGGGCTCGTGGGTGCCCGGGTCGGCGACGGTCGGCACCGACTGGACGCCGCCGGTGCTCGAGGGCTGGGAGCCCCCGCTCCACTGAGCCTGTTCGAGCTCGCCCACGCCGTCCGCGACGGCATGATCACCTACCCGGGCGCTGCCCGGGCCGGTGGTCTGCGACTTCCTCTCGGGAAGGCGAGCCGCGAGCGCTACGCGCCCGGGACGGAGTTCCAGATCGGCAAGATCGAGCTCGTCTCGAACACCGGCACCTACGTCGACACGCCGTTTCACCGCTACGCCGACGGCGACGACCTCGCCCGCCAGCCGCTCGAGCCGCTGGCCGGGCGCCCCGCGCTCGGCGGCGCCGGCTGGATCCGGCGATGATGGCAGAGGCGTTCGCGCCGAGTGCGTTCGCGCCCGCGAACGTGGCGCGGCCCCGGGGCATCGGTGCTCGGGCACACCCGTGATCGTGACCGGGACGGACGCGCTGTCGTGCAGCTCCACCTGTCGACGACGTACCTGCCACCGCGACGCCAGCGAAACGGCCGCGGCCCTGCACGTACTGTCGGTGCCGGCGTCGCGATCGTCGAGCCTGAACGGCTGCGGCGGACGACCCGACGGCGACGGCTCCATGCCGCGGTGCCGCACGAGGGCGCCGGCATCCAGATCGCGCCGGCGACCGCCGCGACCAGCGCGAGGATCACGAGCGTCCGCACCCGCACCGTGATCGGTCGCGCGGCGCTGTTGTCAAAGGCAGCGACGACTGTGCCGCGGAGTCGTCATAACGCCGGCTGAACCGCGTAGGCTGACGTCGTGACGTTCTGCACGAGCTGTGGCGCAGAGAGGCCGCCCGGGGCACGCTTCTGCGGCAGCTGCGGCGCGCAGTTCGCGGACGACGCCGCCCCCGAGCCGGCGGCCGACCGTCGCCGCAGCCGCAGCCGACGACCGTCCGTTCGGCGGCGAGATGACGATCGTCGCCGCACTGCTCACGCTCTTCATGCCCTTCATCGCCCTGATCGTGGCGCTCGTGATGCGGGCCGGCGAGCTGCGCGCGAGCCGGCGCGGGTTCCTGAAGACGTGGGCGATCGTGAGCGCGGCGTGGCTCTGCACCGGGTGGATCGTCGTCTTCCTCCTGTTCTTCGCGGTGTCGAGCAGCGCGAGCGGCTGCAAGGGCGGCATCGACCGGTTCTCGGTGCCGTCGTTCGAGAGCAGCGACAACGTGCACTGGACGGCCACGTACGCGTGCTACAACGGCGGCACGAAGACGGTGCCCTACCACGGCAAGGTGCCGTAGCTCCCGACCGACCGCGTACGATGGGCCGGTGGCGAACCTCGCGGCCCTCCTCGCAGCCGTGCCGATGATCATCGGCGGCCCGTACGGGCCGGTGCTGCACGTCACCCAGCAGATCGGCCACTCGGCCGCCGGGCGGCCGATCATGGCCACCGAGTCGGGCGCGCCGCAGGCGCCGAGCCGGGTGCTCGTCGTCGGCTGCATCCACGGCAACGAGTGCGCCGGGATCGCGGTCGTGCGCCGGCTGCGGCGCATGCCGCCGCCGCGCACCATCGACCTCTGGCTCGTGCCGACGCTGAACCCGGACGGCCGCGCCGCAGATCGGCGCCAGAACGGCCACGGCGTCGACCTGAACCGCAACTTCGCGGCCGGATGGACGCGCCACGGCGTGCCGTGGAGCACGTACTACTCCGGGCCGCGGCCGTTCTCGGAGCCCGAGACGCGCGCCGCCCGGCGCCTGATCGAGCGCGTCCGCCCGACGCTCTCGGTGTGGTACCACCAGCACCTGCGGCTCGTGTGGGCGTGGGGCGCGGAGCACCGCGCGCCGCGCGCCGCTACGCCGCACGTCGTCGGCCTGCGCGCTGTTCCTGAGCCCGAACCCGGGCGGCACGGCGTCGCGGTGGCAGAACCACCACTTCGCCCGGCAGCGTCGTCGTTCGCCGTCGAGCTGCCCGCCGGCCCGATGTCCCGCGCCGCGGTCACCCGGCACGAGACCGCCATCCTGGCGCTGGCGCGGTAGCTCCACCCGGTGCCCGCCGACGCCCTCGCGCTCGCGCTCGCGGCCGCCGCGCTGCACGCCGGCTGGAACGTCCTCATCGCCCGCGCCGGCGATCCGGAGGGCGCCGGCGGCGGCCGCCGTCCTGTTCGCCGTCGCCGTGTTCGCCCCGGTCGCAGCGGTCACGTGGCGGCGTCGAGTCGTCGGCGGTGCCGTACATCGCCGCGTCGGCGACCGCCGAGCTCGCCTACTTCGCCCTGCTGGCCGCCGCCTACCGGCGCTCGGAGATGTCGCTCGTCTATCCGGTCGCCCGCGGCCTGGCGCCGGTGCTCGTGCTGCTCGGCGCGGCCGTCGCCACCGCGGCGCGGCCCTCGCCGCTCGAGATCGCCGGCGTGCTCACGGTCGCGGCCGGCGTGCTGCTCGTGCGCGGCGCCGGCCGCGGCGACGTGCGCGCGACCGGCATGGCGGTCGCCGTCGCGGCCACGATCGCCGTCTACACGATCGTCGACAAGAGCGGCCTCCACCATGCCGCGACGATCCCGTACTTCGAGGTCGTGCTCGCGACCCAGGGCATCGTCTATGCGGCGGCGCTCTCGATCGCCCGCGGCCCGGGCGTGATCCGGGCCGGCTTCTCGCGCTGGTCGGCGGCCGCCGGCATCGCGATGTTCGGGGCCTACGGCCTCGTGCTCGCCGCCCTGCGGCTGGCGCCCGCGGCGTCGGTCGCGGCCGTGCGCGAGACGAGCGTGGTCATGGCGACGGCGCTCGCCGCCTTCTACCTGCACGAGCACGTCACGCGGGCGCGTGCGGCCGGCGCGGTGCTCGTCTGCGCGGGCGTCATCGTCCTGGCGGTCGCATGAGCGCCGTCGCCGCGGTCGCGTTCGCCTACGCGCTCGGCTGCGTGGCCACCGGCTACTACGTCGTGCGCGCCCTGACCGGGGAGGACGTGCGCACCCACGCGACGGGCTCGAGCGGCGCGCGCAACGTCGCCCGCCGGGCCGGAGTCGCCGCGGCGGCGGCGACGTTCGCGGCCGACCTGGCCAAGGGCGCGGCCGCGGTCGCCATCGCAGGCGCGGTCGCGGGCGGCGGTGCGGCGGCGGCCGCGCTCGTGGCGGTGGTGCTCGGGCACGTCGCACCGGTGCAGCTGCGCTTCCGGGGCGGGCGCGGGCTCGGCCCCGGCGTCGGCGGCCTCGCCGTCCTCGACTGGCGGGTCGCGGCGATCGCCATCGCCGCGGCGGCGGCCTTCGCCCTGGCGACACGGGCGCTCACGGCCTCCGGCCTCGTCGGCGCCGTCACCGCGCCGGCCGCCGCGCTCGTGCTCGGCGAGCGGCGCACGGCCCTCGCCGCCGGCCTCGCGGCAGCGGTGATCGTGGCCGCGCACGCCCGGCGCACGCCCGGCCGCGCCTCGGGCTAGCGCTCGCGCGCGGCGCCGACGAACGCCTCGACGACCGCCTGGATCCGCGGCTCGACGCGCCACTCCTCGTGCAGCTCGCACTGCATGCCGAGCACGAACCGGCCCGGCATCTCGACCGCCTCGATCACGCCGTCCGGGGCGCGCGCCGAGGCGACGAGGCCGGGGCCGACCGCGTCGACCGCCTGGTGGTGGAAGCTGTCGACCGCGACCGAGTCGCCCAGCAGATCGTGCAGCAGCGAGCCGGGCACCGGCGCGATCGGGTGGCGGGGATGGTCGGGGATCGGCAGGTCGGCCATCGTCGCGTCCTGGAACCGCCGCCACAGCCGGCCGGTGGGGTCGGACGGGTGCGACCGCCACGCCTCGACGAGGGTCAGGTCCTGCACCATCGTGCCGCCGAGGGCGACGTTCAGCATCTGCATGCCCGCGGCAGGTGCCCGAGCACCGGCAGGCCGCGGTCGATCGCCCGCGCCGACCAGCTCGAGCTCGAACCGGTCACGGGCGGCGTCGACCGGGCCGAGCAGGGCGTGCGGCTGCTGCCCGTAGCGACCCGGGTCGATGTCGTGCCCGGCGGCCAGCATCACGCCGGAGACGGCGTCGAGCTGGTCGTCGAGCCCGCCCTCGACGCGCGAGAAGACCATCGGCACCGCACCGGCCATCACCAGGGCGCGCTGGTAGCCGACGCCGGCGTAGTCGCCGTAGCCGTGGAACCCGGCCGAGACCCCGATCAGCGGCTTTGCGGCGATCTCAGCTCCAGGGGTAGGGGCTGTTCGACACCGGGTGCAGGTCGCCGGTCGCGAAGCGCTCGTACCGGAACGGGTAGAGGATGCTCGAGTGGCCGCCGGTCATCACCTGGGCCACCTCGCGGCCGACGCCGATCATCTTGTAGCCGTGGTTCGAGTCGGCGATCACGTACACGTTCGGGCGCATGTAGTCGAACACCGGGAAGCTGTCGGCCGTGAAGCAGCCGACGCCGCCCGAGCGCACGTTCTTGTACGTCCCGCGCTTGCCCGCGAACCGCTCCATGCAGTGCGAGAGCGACGCGCACCACATGTCGGCGAAGCTCGACTCGACGTTCGCGGTCGGATACGGGTCGACGTCGAACTCGTGCCCGACGACGACCGGCGCGGCGCCGCCCTGGACGCCGTGCGGGTCCTGCTTGAAGTAGTTGCCCCACAGCTCGTCGGTGATCAGCGTGCCGTCGTCGTCGTAGAGGGGCGCGTCGGAGTCGACGTGCAGCACCGGCGGCATCGAGCCGTCCGGCAGCGAGAGCAGCTTGGGATCGACCGAGATCTCGCCCTCCTGCAGGTACCAGTACGTCCACATGTTCTGATCCCTGTGGACGTCGCCGTCGGGCGTGCGCACGTCGAGATGGTCGGGCAGGCCGAGCATCTCCCAGATCGCGGCCACCCACGGGCCGACGCCGACCGCCACCTGCTCGACGGCGATGTCGCCCTGGTCGGTGTGCACCGTGGTCACCGCACCGGCGCCGTCCATGTCGAACCCGGTGACGCGGACGCCCTCGATCAGGCGCGCCCCGCCTCGCGGGCCTTGGCGGCGAGGCCCTGCATCGAGGCCATGTTGTTCGCGTAGCCGCCCTTCTGCTCGTGCAGGCACACCTCGACGCCCTGCGCGCGCCAGTCGGGGAACATCTCGCGCATGTGCCGGCGCACGTTCTCGGCGCCGACGATCAGCTCCGACGGGTAGCCGATGCGCTCCTGGCGCTCGGCCACCGCGGTCAGATCCGAGACCTGGCCCGAGCTGCCGAGGGCGCAGTAGCCGACCGGGTGGTAGCTGAACCCCTCGGGATCCTGCTCCCACACCTCGACGTTTGCGGCCATCAGCTCGGACATCGCCGGCTGGAAGTAGTTGTTGCGCACGACGCCGCAGGCGATGCCCGAGGCGCCGGCGCCGACGCCGGTCTTGTCGAGGATCAGCACGTCGGGCTCCTCGCCGCGGGCGCGCTGCTCCTTGGCGAGATGCCACGCGGTCGAGAGCCCGTGCACCCCGGCTCCGATCACCAGGTACTTGACGCGACTCGGCACGGCCATGGTCGAACCTCCCTTATTGCCACTGTGGCAAAGCTATTTCCAAACTGCGGGCTCATGATACCCGAGCTCGCGCGAGAGCGCCACCGCGCTTGCGACCAGAACGCGCGCGGCGGCGTCCTGCGCCTGCAGGTCGAAGCGCGTGTCGGGGCCCTGGACGCCGAGGATCGCCGCGAGCTCGCCCCGCGCGCCGAACACGGGCGCCGCGATCGCGTTCAGGTGCTCCTCGCGCTCGCCGACCGCCCGCGCCCAGCCGCGGTGGTGCGCCTCGTCCACCTCGCGGCGCAGCGCGGCCGCGTCGACGATGGTGCGGTCCGTGAAGCGCTCGAGCCTGCCCCGGCGCGGCCGCTCGGCGCCGAAGGCGAGCATCACCTTCCCCGTCGCGGTCGCGTGGGCGACGCTGGCGCGGCCGATGCGCGCGACCGACGAGACGCTCGCCCGGCTGGGCACGAAGTCGACGGTGATCGCGTCGGGGTCGGACGGGATCGAGAGCGTGGCCGTCTCGCCCAGGTCGGCCTCGAGCGTCTCCAGATGCACCCGCGCGAAGACGCGCAGATCGAGCCGGGCGAGGACGTGGTTCGAGAGCGCGAGCAGGTGCGTGCCGAGCCGGTAGCGGCCGGTCTCGGGCACGTGCTCGACGTAGCCCGCGTCGACGAGGGTCGAGAGCATGCGCGAGACGGTGCTCGCGTTGATCCCGGTCAGGCGGGCGAGCTCCGAGGTGCCGGCGTCGCCGCGGACGAGCAGGAAGGCGTCCAGCACGCGCAGCGCGCGCTCGACCGCGGCCAGGCGCCGCTCGGCGGGTCGGCCGGTGGGCGGCATGGCCGCATCATTGCCCAAGCGGCAATGACCGCGCCGCACAGGTGCCTGGCACCCGCGGGTGCCAGGCACCGTTTGCGGACTGAAGAGGCCTGGCGTATGGTCGCGGCCATGATGCACGACCCGTCGCGCCGGCTCGACTTCCGCGAGGTGGTGGGGGCGTTCGCGACCGGGGTCACCGTCGTCACGAGCCGGGTCGGCTCGAGCCACGCCGGCATGACGCTCAACTCGTTCACGTCGGTGTCGCTCGATCCGCTGCTCGTGCTGGTGTCGTTCGCGCACGGCACGCGCACGCTCGAGATGGTGTCGCGCAGCAACCGCCTGGCCGTCAACGTGCTGCACCGCCGCCAGCGCGACGTCGCCCTCGCCTTCGCCAAGCCGGGCGCGCCGTTCCCGCCCGGCTACACGATCGTCGACCCGGCCGGCTACGTCGCGGTCATGCACGCCCTCGCGATCCTGCGCTGCGAGGTGGTCGCGACACACGTCGCCGGCGACCACGACCTGGTCGTCGCCGAGGTGGTCGACTTCGAGGGCTCTGGCGGCGAGCCGCTGATCTTCCACCGCGGCGCGTTCGGCGGCCTCGACGAGGACGCGCTCGTCCCCAGCGGACGGGTGATCGGCATCGCGGGCTCCGGCTGGTAACTCCCCGCCGAAAGGGGTCTGACCCCGTTCGGCGCGTTACAGGTGGTGGGTGTACTCGGCGAACTCCCAGTCCGTCACGTAGTGGCGGGCGCGCTCGAGCTCGGCCTCCTTGATCACCTTGTAGACACCCACGAGCTCCTCGCCCATCGCCTCGACCAGCACGGTGTCCGCCTCGAGCGCCTCGAGGGCGGCCTCGAAGGTGGTCGGAAGCGGCGTCATCGTCTCGGCCTCGGGCAGCTCGTAGATCAGGCCCGCCACGGGCTCCGGCGGCTCGAGCTCGCGGCGGATGCCGTCGAGGCCGGCGAAGAGCGCGGCCGCGATCGCGAGGTAGGGGTTCGCGGCGCCGTCGCCGACGCGGAACTCGACCCGCGTCGCGCCGCCGCGCTCGCGCGGCACCCGGGCGAGCGTCAGCCGGTTGTCGTGGCCCCAGCTCACGAGCGTCGGCACGAGCGCCTCCGGGTGCAGGCGCCGGTACGCGTTCGTGGTCGGGTTGAAGAACGCCATCAGGCCGGGGCCGTGCTCGAGCAGGCCGGCGATCATGTGCCGCGCCGTCTGGCGAGAGCCCGTCCTCGCCGTCGCCGTTCATCGCGTTTCGGCCCGAGCCGTCGCCGAGCGAGAGGTGCAGGTGGAAGCCCGAGCCCTCGTCGTCGTTCCACGGCTTGCCGATGAACGTCGCCAGCAGGCCCTCGCGCGCGGCGAGGTCCTTGACGACCGCCTTGAAGCGGAACGCGCGGTCGGCGGCGTCGAGCGCCGGGCCGTGCTTGAGGTTGATCTCGAACTGGCTGCGGCCGTACTCGTGGTTGGCCGCGATCGCGCCGAGCCCCATGTCGACGCACGCGTGCAGCATCGTCGTGAGCACGCCGCGCGGGTCGGCGGTGTGCCCGACCGTGTAGACGTGGCTCGGGTTGTCCACGTAGCGGCGGTAGCCGACCGGGGCGCTCGGGATCGGGCAGGCACAGGTAGAACTCGAGCTCGGGGCCGACGATGGGCGTGAGGCCGAGCTCGGCGTAGCCCTCGACGGCGCGGCGCACCGCCGCGCGCGGATCGACGCCGTACGGCGAGCCGTCCATGCGGAAGAGGTCGGCCAGGCACCAGGCCGTGTCCTCCTCCCACGGCACGGGCACGAGCGTGTCCAGGTCGGGGCGGGCGAGGATGTCCTGGAAGCCGTGCTCGGGCCCGGCGACCACGTTGTGGCGCAGGTCGACGGTCATGATCGCCTCGCAGAACGCGCCGCCCTCGCCGGTCAGGTGGGCGACGTGCGCGAGCGGGTAGTCCTTGCCGCGGGAGATGCCGTGCAGGTCCGGGTAGGTGATGCGGACGGTGCGGACGCCTCGCTGCTCGAGGGCGATCAGGGTGCTGTCGGCCACGTGTTCGATCCTTTCATGCCTCGACGACGCGCACGGGCATGCGCTTGAGGGCGTGGGTGAAGTTGGTGCGGATGCGCCGCGGCGGGCCGGCCGGCTCGATCGACGCGAAGGCGCGGGAGCAGGAGCTCGAACATGACCTTGACCTCGAGCTTGGCCAGGTGCGCGCCGAGGCAGAAGTGCGGGCCGCCGCGGCCGAAGCTCACGTGCGGGTTGGGGCTGCGGCCGACGTCGAAGCGCAGCGGGTCGGCGAAGACGCGCTCGTCGAAGTTGGCCGACGCGTACCAGACGACCACCTTGTCGCCCGCCTGGATCTGCGTCCCGCGCAGCTCGACGTCGCGGGTCGCCGTGCGGCGGAAGTGCAGCACCGGCGTCGACCAGCGCAGGATCTCCTCGACCGCGGTCGGCATGAGCGCGGGATCGGCCCGCAGCCGGTCGAGCTCCTCCGGGAAGTCCATGAACGCCTGCATGCCGTGCGCGATCGCCTGGCGGGTCGTCTCGTTGCCGGCGACGACGAGCAGCAGGAACATCGCGTCGAACTCCTGCTCGGTCAGGCGCTCGCCGTCGATCTCGGCCTCGACGAGCTTCGTCACGATGTCGTCGCCCGGGCGCGTCCGCCGCTCGGCGGCGAGGGCGTGGCCGTAGCGGTACACCTCGAGCGCGACCGGGCTGCGGAACGGGAGCAGGCGGTAGCGGTCGCTGTCGGGATGCTCGTAGGAGATGTCGGAGAGGTCGGGGTCGGTCGAGCCGATCATGGCGTCGCCCCACTCGATCAGCTGCCGGTTGTCGTCGTGCGGCACGCCGAGGATCTCGCACAGCACGCGGATCGGGAGCACGGCGGCGACGTCGTCGACGAAGTCGAACTCGCCCTGCGGCAGCGCGCGGTCGAGGATGTGCGTCGTCAGGTCGCGCAGCAGGCTCTCGTACGCGGCCACCGCCCGCGGCGTGAAGCCGCGGTTGACGAGCGCGCGCAGCCGCGTGTGCCGGGGCGGATCGGTGTCGAGCATCGACTTGCGCGCCTCGATCGCGTCCTGCTCGAGATCCTCGAGCGCGGTCGCGCCGGTCTCGGACGAGTAGGTGGCGGTGTCCTTGTGCACCGCGACCAGGTCGTCGTGGCGGGTGACCGCCCAGTAGCCGCGCCCGTGCGGCCAGTCGTACCAGCGCACCGGCGTCGTTCGTCGCGCAGCCACCGGAACATCTCGTGCGGGATGCCCTCGGCGAACGCGTCGTTCTCGAAGTCGATCGTGACCGGCGGCGCGCTCATGCCGTCGTGCCCTCCCGGATCTGGAGCGTCTTCAGGTCGGAGTAGAAGTCGAGCGCGTAGTCGCCGCCCTCGCGGCCGATGCCGGAGATGCCGATGCCGCCGAACGGCGCCGTCAGGTCGCGGACGAGGAACGTGTTGACCCACACCGTGCCGGCGCGCACGCGCGCGGCCGACGCGCTCGGCGCGCTCGTGCGAGCCCGTGTAGACGATCGCGGAGAGGCCGTAGGCGGTGCGAGTTGGCGAGCGCGATCGCCTCGGCCTCGCTCGCGAACGTCTGGAACGTCAGCACCGGCCCGAAGACCTCGCGCTGCACGATCTCGGAGTCGTTCGACGCGCGGCTCGATGAGCGTCGGCTCGTAGAAGAGGCCGCCGATGCTCGGCCCGGCGGCCGCCGCGCACGATGCGGTCGCCGTCCGCGCGCGCGCGCTCGACGAAGCCCTCGACGCGCGCGAGGTGGTCGGGGTGGATGAGCGGCGAGACCGTGGTCGTCGTCGGCGCGCGGGTCGCCGAGCACGTGGGCGTCGGCGTGGCGATCGAAGCGCTCGAGGAAGTCGTCGCGGATCGACTCCTCGACGAGCAGCCGCGTGCCCGCGAGGCACACCTGGCCGGCGTCGTCGTACTGGCCGGCCGCCTTCGCGGCCGCGGCCTCGAGGTCGGCGTCGGCGAACACGATCAGCGGCCCCTTGCCGCCCAGCTCGGCCGTGAACGGCACGAGGTTCGCGGCCGCCGCCGTGCCCGATCAGGCGGCCGGTCTCGGGCGAGCCGGTGAAGCAGACCCGGCGCACGCCGGGGTGGGCGACGAGCGCCGCGCCGACCTCCTCGCCGATGCCCTGGACGACGTTGAAGACGCCCGGCGGCAGGCCCGCCTCGGCGGCGAGGTCGGCGAGCAGCGAGCACGAGAGCGGCGACCACTCGGCCGGCTTCAGGATCACCGTGCAGCCGGCCGCGAGCGCCGGCGCGGTCTTCCAGGTCGAGAGCATGAACGGGCGCGTTCCACGGCGTGATCACGACCGCCGGCCCGGCCGGCATGCGCACGACGCGGTTGCGCGGTGCCGTTGCTCGACCAGACGCGCTCCTCGTAGGCGGCGGCGAGGTCGGCGTAGCTGCGGTAGTTGCGCGCGCCGCGCCCGATCACGCGCGCCTTGAGCGAGCGCTCGAGCATCGCCATGTCGAGGCACTCGACCGCGGCGAGCCGCTCGACGTTCGCGTCGATCAGGTCGGCGAGCCGGTGCAGGTACGGCGCGCGTCCGGCCGGCCCGAGCGCCGCCCAGGCCGGGAAGGCGGCCTGCGGCGGCGCGCGACGGCCAGATCGACCTCGCGCTCGCCGCCGCGGGCGACCTCGGCGAGCGGCGCCCCGTCGATCGGCGAGCGGTCGCCGAAGCGCTCCGGGCGACGCGACCCGCTCCCCGCCGATGAAGTGGTCGGGCGAGACGTCGACGCCCGCGACCGTGCGCACCCGCCGTGCTCGTGTGCGAGCGTCGCTCATCAGCGCTCCGTCCGCAGGTCGCGCCCCGTCTCGAGGTCGTCGACCGTGTAGGCGAACGTGAAGCGGAAGCCCTTGCCCACGCGCACGGGCGCGAGCGCGGCGTGCTCCTCGCCCGGCGCGCCGAACAGCTCGAGCGTCGCCGGGCCCTCGCAGATCGCCGAGATCGAGCGGTCGCGGCTCTTCGCGCCGCACGAGCTCGTGCACGGCCGGGTCGTCGTGCCGGCCCGCGGCGAGGCGGGGGAAGTGGCGCACGTTGACGAGCGGCGGGTCGTTGTGCGTCGGCCCGGCCTGCGACTCGCGCTCGAGCGTGACCGTGCCCTGGGCGAGGCGGCGGTCGTTGGCCGCGACGGTGCCGCCGAACGTGCGCCCCTCGGCCCGGCAGTCGAGCCCGAACGACCGCGTCATCTCGATCTGGCCGAGCTTCTTCGGGAAGCCCTGGATCCAGCCGCGCACGAGCGCGAAGTCCCGGTCGACCCAGATGTACGGGCACGTCGTCACCTCCTCGCCGTCCATGAGCGCGTTCACGACGATGAAGAACTCCTTGTACTGGCCGCGGGCCGGCTCGAGCAGCTCGGCGCCCGCGTCGGCGCACGACTGCCAGTCGACGAAGAGCGCGGCGCAGCGGCCCGGGTCGGGGTGCGGCTCGAGGCCCGGCGGCAGCACGGCCGCGACGGCGGCCGGGTCGGCCCAGTACTCGATCACGAGGAAGTCGCCGACGTAGTGCCACGGCGGCGCCGGCACGAGCGACGCCGTCACCGTGCGGCGAGAGCGGCAGCGAGTATCCCGACTGGCTGCTCACACCCGTCAGTCTCGCAGGAACTGCTCGACCAGTGACTCCGCAAAGCTCTTGTCGGCGATCTTGTAGGCGAGGGCCGTCATCCGCCACGAGTCCGACAGGTAGAAGCGCTCGTAGAGCTCGCCGCGGCCGCCGAGGTCGGAGCCGATGTAGTCCCAGGCGAGCCGGAACAGGCGGATGCGGCGCTCGGCGTCGGCGCCCGCGGCCTGGTAGTAGGTGGCGATGGCGTCGGCCATCGGCCCGTTCAGGTCGGCCTCCGACGGCGTGCACATGAAGCCGCCGCCGCCGATCAGCTGCAGCAGCTCGTTGCAGTACGGCAGCCACTTGGGCATCTGGCCGCGCAGCGCCAGGAACGGGCGGTCGTCGGGGTACCACACACCGCCCTCGTCGAGGGCCGAGCCGGCCTCGGCGGCGACGAGCGCCGAGCGCGTGAGCTCGCACATGTTCCACATCTGGCCGAGCTTCTCCTGGATGTGGTCGAAGCGGCCGACGCCGGTCGTCGATGCGATCATGTGCCCCAGGCCGAACGCGAAGGAGAGCTTCACGTACGCCCGTGTGAACGCCTGGTGCATGATGTGGCCGCGCCAGCCCGTGTCGGTGATCACCTCGGAGTAGCCGACCGTGTCGCCGTCGAGGAACACGCGCTCCTTCGGCACCTCGACGTCGTCGAAGATCGCCACGGCATCCATCTCGTCGAAGCGCGCCGAGAGCGGGTGGTCGAGCGTCGAGCGCGGCTTGGAGTAGGAGTCGCGACAGAGGAACTTGAGGCCCGGCGTGCCCATCGGGATCGCGAACGAGAGCGCGTAGCGGCCGTCCTGGGGGCGGATGTCGGAGCCGGGGTAGATCGTGAGCTCGTCGGCGAACGGGGCGAGCGTCGCCAGCATGCGCGCCCCGCGGACCGTGATGTGGCTCTCGGTCTCGCCGATCTTGTGCAGCGCCACCTGGCCCGCCGCCTGCTCGGCCTCGGGCTTGGAGCGGTCGACCTGCGGATTCATGATCGAGTGCGTCGTCGAGAGGTCGCGGTCGCGCATCTGGGCCTGGTAGGCGACGATGTTCGCGGCGCCCTGCTCGTTGTCGCGCCGCGCCCACACGTCGGAGCGGCCGGCGAAGCAGGCGAACGTGACGTTCAGGTAGTCCGGCGTGCGCCCCATCGTCCCGCCCGAGACGGCGGCCACGAGCTCGATCGCGCGCCGCCGCCGCTCGAGGTCCTCGCGCGAGCGCGGGATCAGGTGGGTGACGTTGACCAGCCGGCCGTCGCCGGGCGACGGGGCGAGCATCTCGTCCGCGTGCTCGTGCTGCAGGTCGTAGACACGCGCGAGCGACACGGCCGCCCCGCGCAGCTCGTCGTGATCGAGCGGGTGGGTGATCTTCTCGCCGTTCAGCCACAGCTCGCGGGCGTCGCCGCGCAGGCCGTCCAGGAACTGCTGACCGGTGCGGGCGGCGACGGCGGTCATGCCGGCTCCCCGGCGGCGACCGCGCGCTCGGCCTCGTCCTCGGGCACGGCCATCGCGACGTGCAGGGTCTGGGCCGACACCTGCGGCTGCTCGCCCGGGCCGGTCAGGTCGACGTCCCACTCGACGACGTGGTTCTCGAGCCGGCCGAGGCCCGACACCTCGACGGCCACGCTGTCGCCCGGCTCCATCGGCCGCGAGTTGGCCGGCGTGCCGGTGAGCACGACGTCGCCGGGCTCGAGCGTGATCAGCCGGTTCAGGTCGGCGAGCAGGTAGGCGATCGGCCAGATCAGGTCGGCCGCGGTGCCCTCCTGGACGACCGCGCCGTTCAGGAAGGTGCGGATGCGGAAGTCGGTCGGGTCGAAGTCCGCCGCCGGGGTGAGGGCGGGGCCGATCGGGCAGAAGCCGTCCTGGCCCTTCACGCGCAGCATCGAGCCGCGGTCGGCGTGGCGGAAGTCGTGCAGGCCCGACGTCGTTTGCCGGCGCGTAGCCGGCGACGTGGGCGAGCACCTCGGACTCGGGCACGCCGTGCATCCGCCGCCCGATCACGGCGGCCACCTCGCCCTCGTAGTTCAGGAAGCGCGTCCCGCGCGGGCGCCGCAGCGCGCCGCCGTGCCCGTTCAGCGTCGAGGGCGGCTTCATGAAGTACGACGGCTCCGGCGGCACCTTCGCGGCGTACTCCTCGACGCGGCTGCGATAGGTGAGGTGGGTGGCGATGATCTTCGTCGGCTCGACCGGCGCGAGGAAGGTCGCGGCGGCCGCCTCGAGCTCGCGCGCCGTCGTCCAGCACGACGCGCTCGCCGCGCAGGGTGCCCCACTGTGGAGATCCGGTAACGTCAACGCGCACACGGGGGTCGGCCACGATTGGATACAGTATCCGCTGGCCCGAATCGGGTCAAGGAGGACGGGGGATGACGGAGCAGGACGAGCGCCACACACGCGGGCTGGCGCGCCTGGCGGAGCTGGGCGACCACCCCGGCGGGAACGCGTTCCTCGACCGGATGGGCCGGCCGATGGCCGACTGGCTCGTCGACTGGGTGTTCGGCGACGTGCACTCGCGCGGCGGCCTCTCGGCCCGCGAGCGGGAGCTCATCATCCTCGCCCTGCTCACCGGCCTCGGCAGCTCCGACCCCCAGGTTTCGGCGCACATCGAGGCGCTGCGCACGCTCGACGTGCCCGACTCCGACATCGAGGAGGCCATCCTGCAGACCGCTCCCTACACCGGCATCCCCCGCGCGATCAACGCGCTCAAGGTCCTGCGCACGGAGCAGGGCCGGTGAGGGCCGTCCGCTTCACGCACGCCGACGGCGCACCGCGCATCGGCCGGCTCGAGGACGACCACGTGGTCGACGCCGGCCCGGCGGGCGCAGGCGGCTTCGACGCCTCGCCCGAGGCCTGGGCGGCAGGTGGCGGCCGCCTCGGGCGAGGCGGTCGCGATCGGCGAGGTGCGCCTGCTCCACCCGACACTCCCGGGCAAGCTGATCGGCATCGGCCTCAACTACCGCGACCACGCCACCGAGTCGGAGCTCGCGATCCCCGAGGTGCCGGTGATCTTCGCCAAGTTCACCTCGGCGATGACCGCGCCGGGGACGCCGATCGTGATCCCGCGCGAGGAGACGCGGCCCGACTACGAGGGCGAGGTCGCCGTCGTGATCGGCCGCCGCACCTACCGCGCCGATGCGGCCGCCGCGCGCGCGGCCGTCGGCGGGATCTCGGCGATGAACGACGTATCGGGGCGGCGGGCGCAGCTCGAGACGCCGCTGCGCCAGTTCACCCTCGGCAAGAGCTTCGACACGTTCGCGCCCATGGGCCCCTGCGTCGCCTCCGCCGAAGGGGTCGACCTGGAGTCCATCGGCGTGCGGACGACCGTCGCCGGCGAGGTGATGCAGGACTCGAACACCCGCAACCTGATCTTCTCGATCGTGGAGATCATCTCGTACTGCTCGAACGGGATGACGCTCGAGCCCGGCGACGTGATTGCCACGGGTACGCCGAGCGGCGTCGGCGACGCGCGCACACCACCGCGGTATCTGCGCGACGGCGAGGTGGTCGACGTGTGGGTCGAGGGCGTCGGCACCCTTTCGAATCCGGTCGCCTTCGAGCCCTGAGCCGCGGCCTGCCCGCCGCGGCTCCAGGTCTCGTCGCGCCCTGCGGGTCGAACGACCGCGGGCGCCGGACGTCTCGAGTTCACATTACGGCCAGAGCTTGCCGGCGTACATCTCGGCGCTCCTTCAATTCGCGTGGACCCCGGGCGGAGCGATACACCGTACCGATGCGGGCACGTTTCGTCAATCGCCATCGACAGAACCCTGTTTCAAGGGTATGCTTTGACGCGTGGGCCGCCCTGCACCGACGCACGTCGACGACCCTGCTGCACTGGGACGGCGACTGCGTGCGGTGCGAGCCGAGCGCGGGCTGTCGATGAAGCAGCTTGCCTTCCCGGGATGCTCGGCGGCATACGTCTGCCGGATCGAGGCCGGGGAGCGGGTGCCGTCGCCGCGCATCCTGGCGGAGCTGGCCCGCCGGCTCGGTGTTACGACCGCCGAGCTGGCGGGCCGAGCCGCCGGGGGGACGATCCTCCCGGCGCGCATCGGGCTCGCGGAGATGGGTGTGAGGATGGGGGCCGCCGACGCTGCCGAGGCGCTGCACGCGCTGGCCGATGAGGCCCGTGCGTGCGGCGACCGGCACGCGCAGAGCCGGGCGGTCGAAGGGCTGGGACAGCTCGCGATGGACCAGCGCGACGACGAGCGGGCCGTCGCGCTGCTCGAGCAGGCGCGCCAGCTCGAACCGACCGCGACGGCGCGGCTGCGCCCCGGCCTGTACGAGTCGCTCGGACGCGCATACGCCGGCATCGGCGACCTCTCGCGGGCGATCTCGGTGCTGCGCGCGGCGCTCGATGAGACGCGCCGGCCGCCGGTCGACGTCCGCGGGGTCGTGCGCTTCGGCGTGTACCTGGCGAGCGCGTACACCGACCAGGGCCGCTTCGGCGATGCCGAGGCCGTCCTGGCCGACGTGCTCGACGTCGAGGACTCCGTCACCGACCCGATCGCGCGCACACGCGTGCTCTGGGCGATGGCGCGCACCTACGCCGAGCAGGGGCGGCTGCGCCTGGCCGAGCGGTACATGGGTGAAGTCGTGACGTGGCTGGAGGCAGCCGAGCATACGTTGCTCCTCGGTCGCGCCCACGCCGTCCTTGGGGCCATCATGGTCGATCAGCGCCGCCCGCGCGACGCCGATGTGCATCTGGAACGTGCCGGCGAGCTGATGCGCGACGCCGGGGCGGCGCCCGAGCTCGCAACCCTGAGCGCCGACCGCGGCCGCTCGGCGCTCCTTGCGGGCGACATCGAGGGCGCCCGCCAGGCGGCTCGCAGAGCGCTCTCCGAGACCACGACGACCGAGCCGGGCGTCGCCGGGCACGCCACGCTCGTGCTCGCGCGAGCGGCCCTCCACGACGGCGACCTCGACGAGGCCCGGTTCCTGTGCCGCAGCGCGATCGAGCTCCTCGAGCACACCGCCGCGCCTCACTACCTCGCCGAGGCCAACCAGGTGCTCGCGCTCGTCGAACAGCGGTCGGGGAACCTCGAGGCGGCGCTCGACGCCCTCTGGAGCGGGCTCGGCGCCGTCGACCGCGGCGTCGCGGAGGCGTCCTAGCGCACATGACAGCGCGCGTTGACGAAACCGCCGGGGCCGACCCCGCGGCGGGCCTCCAGAGCGACCGCGAGATCGCCCGCCTGCGGGAGCGCTGCCGCCGGCTCGAGGCGGGCATGCGCCGGAGCGAGCGCGAGCGCCGAAACGCGATCGAGCGGCTCCTGCGCGCCGAGGAGCAGGAGCGGCGGCGGGTGGCCGCCGAGCTCCACGACGACACCGTGCAGGTGCTGACAGCGTGCCTGGTCGCGCTCGACCGGCTCTCACAGACGGTCGAGACGGCCGACCGGGAGCGGATCGCGACCGTCGTCGGCGCGGCCAGGCGCACGCTTGCCGCCGCCACCGACCGCACCCGCCGGCTGATGTTCGAGCTGCGCCCGACGAGCCTGCAGCAGGAGGGCCTCGCGGGCGCGCTGCGCGATCTCGTGGAGCAGGCCGGCGAGGAGGCGGGGCTCGTGACGGCGACCGCCGTGCCGGATGCGCGCTATCCGTACGTGGTCGAGGAGATCGCCTACCGCACCGTGCGCGAGGCGATCGTGAACGTGCGCAAGCACGCCCGCGCGACGGCGCTCGAGGTCGTCCTGCACACGGAGGACGGGCGCCTGTACGGCCGCGTGATCGACGACGGCCGCGGATTCGACGTCACCGCCGCCCTCGAGCGCAGCCGCCGCCAGCGGCGGATGGGCCTCGACACGATGCGCGAGCGGCTCGCGCTCGCGGGCGGGAGCGTCGAGGTCGTCTCCACCCCGGATGCCGGCACGGTGGTCAGCTTCGACCTGCCGGTCGAGATCGGCTGACCTGGGTCAGCAGGTGCCTGGCACCGCACTCGGTGCCGGGCACCTGCGTCAGCCCTCCACGTCCAGCATTCGCTCGACGCCGCGCTTCTCGAGGCCGCGGGCGATGATGAGGCGCTGGATCTCGCTCGTGCCCTCCCAGATGCGGTCGACGCGCACCTCGCGCAGGAAGCGCTCGGCGGCGAAGGTGCGCATGTAGCCGCGCCCGCCGAGCACCTGCACGCAGCGGTCGGCGCAGCGCCAGGCGGCCTCGGATGCAAACAGCTTGGCCATCGCGGCGCGGCCGTGGACGAGCTTGGGATCGGCGCCCGAGTCGACCAGCTGGGCGACCTGGTAGGTGAGCAGACGGGCGGCGGCGCAGTCTGCGGCGGAGTCGGCGAGCGGGAAGCTGATCCCCTGGTAGTCGTAGATGCGCTGCCCGAACTGCTCGCGCTCGATGGCATACGCCACCGCCTCGTCGAGCAGCCGGCGCATCGCGCCGACGCACCGGGCGGCGATGTGGATGCGCTCCTCGATGAACCACTCATTCTGGAGCTCGCCGCCGTGGCCGATCATCTCGTCGCCGCCGAGCACAGCGTCGGCCGCCACCTCGCAGTCGTAGCGCACGGTGGGATGGCCGTGGGGGAACGAGTGCGTGAACGGCGGATCGTCGATCACGTCGATCCCGGGGCGGTCGCGATCGACGAGAAACAGCGTGGGCAGGCGGTCGTCGCCGTCGACGACGTTCACCATCAGGATGTCGAAGTCGGCCACGTCGCCCGACGTCACGAACCACTTCTCGCCCCGGATGCGCCAGCCCGCCTCCGTACGCAGCGCGGTCGCGGCGATGCCGGCCGGATCCGAGCCCGCGCGCGCCTCGGTCACGGCGTACGCATCGGCCCGCTCGCCCCGCAGCGTGGGCAGCAGGTAGCGCTCGATCTGCGCGGCCGTGCCGCGCGCGAGCACGTTGTAGCCGCCGCCCATGTTCCACCACACGCCGTTCGTGTTGCGGCCGAGCTCCTCCTGCACGAGCACCTGCTCGAACGCCGACCAGCCCTGGCCGCCGTGCACCACGGCGTGGTTCCCGCCGACGAGCCGCGCCTCGCGCGCCGCCTGCCTCACGTGCGCGACGGCGTCGGCCGGGAGCGGCCCGCCGGCGCGCTCGGCCCGTTCCTCGAGCGGGATGAGGACGGTGTCGACGTAGCGGGCGGCGCGGTCGCGCAGCTCGCGCTGCTCGGGGGTGAGGGCGAAATCCATGGCCGGGGACTATCGCCGATCCGCGCTCACGACGCGGCGGCCGCCCGTGCGTCCGCCTCGCGCCGGCCGCCGCGCACGAGCCACGAGCCCGAGGGCCAGCGAGTACACGGCGAGCAGGGCGTAGGCAGCCCGGTCGCCCGGCCCCGCGATCACGACGCCGGCGAGGAGCGGGCCGGCGAAGTTCGCGCCGCCCCACACGAGCCCCATGAACCCGTTCACGGTGCCGGTGCCGATCCCGAGCCGCGCCGCGCCGAGCGCCCCGAGCGGGAAGGCCATCGCATACGGCGGAGCGACGCAGACGGAGCGCGCGAGCACCATCGCCACCACGGGCGCGGCAGCGCCGGAGGCGAGCACCGGGACGAGCGCGACCGCCTGCAGCCCCGCCATCAGCCCGGCCAGGCGCAGCGAGACCGCCCGCCGTCCCAGCCGGGCGACGACCGCGCTCGACGCGACGAAGATGGTCGAGGCGACCGAGAAGCAGGCGCCGATGGCGGCCGACGAGAGGCCGAGGTGGCCGAGCTGGAGCGGCGCGACGAGGTTGACGACGCCGTCGCCGACGCCGCCCAGGAGCATGATCGCGACCGCCCCGGCGAGCAGCGGCTCGGTGCGCATGGCCGTTGCGACCTCGCGCAGGGGCTGGTGCTCGTGACGGCGGCGGCGGCCCGGGTCGCCGAGGGCGAGCGCGCAGACGACGACGGCCATGAGCGCGCCCGCGAGCGCGAACACCGCGCCGCGGCCGACGCGGTCGGCCAGCAGGCCCGCGAACACCGGGCCCACCATCGACCCGATGCCGGCCGTCGTGATGACCATGGCGAGCGCCCGGTCGCGCGATCCCTCGGGAGCCGAGTCGCTGAGCCACGAGATCCCCGCCGACCAGATCGTCCCCGAGCCGACGCCGAACGCCGCCCGGGCCGCGAGCAGGGTCAGGAAGCCGGGCGCAAGCGCGGTCGCCGAACATCGCGGCCGTCGCGAGCGCCGACGCGGCGAGCGTGACGACGCGGGCGCCGAAGCGGTCGCTGAGCCGCCCGGCCGGCACCGACGCGACGACGATCGCGAGGCTCGCCGCCGAGAGCAGCGCCCCGGCGCGCACGTCGGAGAGGCCGTACGCGCGCGTGTAGGAGGGCAGCAGCGGGACGAGCGACAGGAGCGCCACCTCGTCCAGGAACACGAGCGCGTAGAACAGCAGGAAGGGGCGGCGCATGGCCGCCCGAAGGCTAACGACGCGTGTTGCAGAACGCCCGCGCGAGCCGCTCGAAGACGTCCACGCACGCGTCGACCGAGGCCAGGTCGACCCACTCCTCGGCCGTGTGCAGGCCGTCGCCGGTCGGCCCGAGCACGACGCAGGGGATGCCGGCGTCGACCAGGATCCCGGAGTCCATCCAGCCGTAGTCGCTGCGCAGCACCGGCGCGTGGCCGAGCACGGCCGCCGCGGCCGCGACCGTCTCCTGCACCACCGGCTCGTCCCGGTCGAGCAGGACGGGCTCGCGGGCGACGACCGTGCGCCAGCCGCCCTCGAAGCGCGCGTCGGCCGCCCGCGCGCCTCGATCAGCCGGTCCATCTCGGCCTGCGACTCGGCGACGGTCTCGCCCGGCATCAGGCAGCGCTCGACGCCGATGACGCACTCGAGCGGGTAGCTGGGATAGGTCTGGCCGCCGCGGATGGTCGAGGCGTGCACGCTCGGCCGCCCCCACTCGGCCGTCTCCCGCAGCGCCAGGTCGCGGTCGAGCGCGGCGATCCCGTCCAGGATCGGCCCGGTCAGCGCGATCGCGTCGCGCCCGAGCTCGGGCCGGCCGCCGGCCGCCTCGAGGCCGATGCTCGACACGTCGTACCAGGCAAAGCCGCCGTGGGCGAAGACGACGTCGAGGTCGGTCTGCTCGGGCAGCACCGCGGCGTCGGCGCGGTGGCGCCCGATGAGCGCCTCGGCGCCCAGGCTCACCCACTCCTCGTCGATCACGCAGGCGACGACCACGTCGCCCGCCGGCGGGTCGGCCGCCATCCGCTCGACGGCCACGAGCGCCGCGGCGATGCCGGCCTTCATGTCGCACGTGCCGCGCCCGTACATGCGCCCGTCGCGCACGGCCGGGACGAAGCCCTCCGGCGCGGCGCCGACGACGTCCGTGTGGCCGCAGAACATCAGCGACCGGCCGCCGCCGGTGCCGCGCAGCCGGCCGACGACGTTCGGCCGCCCCGGGGCGACGTCCCACATGTCCACCTCGAGCCCGGCGGCGCGCATCCGGGCGGCGACGATCGCCGCCACGGCCGCCTCGCCCGCGCCGCCGGGCACGAGGCCGGGGTTGGTCGAGTCGACCGCGACCAGCTGGGCCAGCGAGCTCCGCCGAGCTCATGCCCGCGCCCCGCACGACCCGCGCACGATCAGGTGCGCCTCGAGCCGGATCCGGCGCGGGCTCTGGCGATCGCCGCCCAGGCGTGCCAGCAGCCGCTCGCCGGCGGTGCGGCCGAGGTCGGCCACCGGCTGGCTGACGACGGTGATCGGCGGCTGGACGAGCGTCGTCCAGTCGAGATCGTCGAAGCCGACCAGCGCGACATCGTCCGGGATGCGCAGGCCGAGCGCGCGGGCGGCCCGCAGCGCCCCGACGGTCATGAAGTTGTTGGCGGTGAAGACGGCGGTCGGCCGGTCGGGCCGGTCGAGCAGGCGCAGCGCCGCCGCCTCGCCGTCGGCCTGGGTCGGGCCGCCGATCGAGATCAGGCCCGGGTCGGCCGGGATCCCGCGCGGCGTGCAGCGCCCGCCGGTAGCCGGCGATCCGCTCGGCCGACGACGTGATCTCGGGCAGGTCGGAGACGACGCCGATGCGGCGGTGGCCGAGCCGGATCAGGTGGGCGACCGCCGCGGCGGCGCCGGCGGTGTTGCGCACGAGGACGCTGTCGGCGTCGACGCCGGCGACGACGCGGTCGAGGAGCACGAGCGGCACGCCCGCCGCCACGAGGTCGGCGAGGTGGCCCGGCGAGGCGCCGGGCGCCGGGACGACGACCATGCCGTCGACCTGGCGCGCGCGCAGCGCGTCGACGGCGCGGCGCTCGCGCTCGGCGTCCTCGTCGGCGTTGGCCAGGAGCACGGTGTAGCCGTGCGCGTCCATGACGTCGGAGACGCCGCGGGCGGCGGCGGCGAAGAACGGGTTCTCGATGTCGCCGACGACCAGGCCGACGGTCGTCGTCGCCCGCGAGACGAGCGCCCGCGCGACCACGTTCGGCCGGTAGCCGAGCGCGCGCGCGCTCTCGGACACCTTGCGCCGCGCGGCCGGCGACGCGTGCCCGTAGCCGCCGAGGGCGCGGGCGGCGGTCGCCGTCGAGACGCCGGCGGCGCGGGCGACATCACGGATGGTGACGGACATGGCCGCGCATGATAGCGTTCTCAGCCATGGCGGATCTCGAGCAGCTGGTGGAGGTCGCGCTCGGCTCCGAGCTCTTCAGCGCGCCCCATCTCGAGGCCGACCTGACCCGCTTCATGGGCGACGGCGCCGCCCAGATGCGCGCGCTCGCCGCCGAGCTGCCGGGCCGCGGGCACGCAGCAGCTCTACTTCGTCGGCAGCGGCGGCTCGTGGGCGAGCATGTGGTCGGGCAAGCTCCTGTGCGACCGGTTCGTGCCGGTGCCGTCCGACGTCTCGCTCTCGTACGACCTGATCTGGCGCGCGCCCAAGCGGCTCGGGCCCGACGCGGTCGTGTTCGTCGCCTCGTACTCGGGCCAGACCGAGGACACGCTCGCGGCGCTGCGCTTCGCCCGCGAGCGCGGCGCGCGCACGGTGGCGCTCGTCGGCAAGCCCGACACGCCCATCGCCGCCGAGGCCGACGAGGCGCTCGTCTACTCCTCGCCCGGGCTCTACAGCCTGCCGCTCGCCGCCGTCACGACGTTCGTGTGCGAGTGGGGGCGGCTCGACGGCGACCAGGCCGCCGCCGGCGTGCTCGACGCGCTCGCCGGCATCCCCGGCCAGGTCGGCGCGGCCTTCCGGAGCACGCGCGCGCGCGGCCGCGAGCTGGCCGAGGAGCTGGCCGAGTCGCAGCTGATCTACTGCCTCGCCGCCGGCCCGCTGTACGGCCTGGCCTACAAGTTCGGGCTGACGGTGTTCATGGAGAACATGCGCGTCGACAGCTCGGTGATCGAGAGCACCGAGTTCCGCCACGGCCCCGCCGAGATGCTCGACCGCCAGTCGCCGGACATGATCTTCCTGCTCGGCCGCGACGAGTCGCGCACGATCAGCGAGCGCTCCGCCCGCGTCGCGCCGCGAGCACGGCGCCCGCGTGCGCGTCTTCGACGCCGACGACCACCCCGACGTGCACCCGCTGCTGCAGCCGTTCGTGCTCAAGGTCGCGCTGCAGTGGTTCATCGTCTACTCCACCCTGATCCGCGGCATCGACGATCTCGACGAGCGCGCGCTGATGGGCCACCAGGTGCTGTCGCGGAGCCGGCTGGCCGTGAAGCCCGTCGCGACCATGGGCGACAACTGCTTCGACCACTACCTGCCGCCGCTCGACCTGCGGTTCGTGGGCGGCAACGCGCTCAACGTCGCGGTCGGCCTGTGCGACGCGGGCCACGACGTCGCCTACACGGGCGCCGTCGGCCGCGACGACGCCGGGCGGGCGGTGCTCGCCGCCGCCAGGGCGCGCGGCATCGACACGACCCACGTCCAGGTCGCCGGACGGCGCGACCGGCATCACGACGATCCGGCTGACCGACGACGGCGACCGCGTCTTCGAGAGCGAGGTGCTGGGGACGAGCGGCCGCTTCCGCCCCACCGCCGCGGCGCTCGCCGACCTCGGCCGGCGCGCGTGGGTGCACGGGGCCGGGCTGTGGGGCGGCATCGACGGCTTCGCCGGCCTGCGCCGCTCCGGGACGCGCCTCTCGTACGACTTCTCGCACGTCTCGACGCCCGAGCGGATGGCCGAGCTCTGCCCCCACCTCGACGTCGCGTTCCTGTCGGCGCCGGGACGCCGACGCCGATGCGGCCGCCCGAGCTCGGCGAGCGCGCCGTCGCCGGCGGCGCGGCCACCGCCGTCGTCACCCGCGGCCGGCACGGCAGCCTCGCCGTCTCCGACGGCGTGCACCATCAGCCGCCCGTCCCCGTCACCGTGGTCGACACGCTCGGCGCCGGCGACGCGTACATCGCCGCCTGCATCTCGGCGCTCGTCGAGGGCGCGCCGCTTCCGGAGGCGCTGCGAGCGCGCGGGCGCATGCCGCCGCCCGCGCGTGCACCCACTACGGTGCGTGGCAGGAACCCGAGGCCCTGGAGGAGAGCGCATGAGCGACGCCCACGTCGGCCAGTCCACCGCCCGTTCCCGCGAGCTGTACGAGCTCGCGGCGCAGAGCATTGCCGGCGGCGTCGGCTCGGGCACGCGCGCGCCCGCGGTCGGGCTACCTGCCGCTGCCGGTGTTCGTACGCAGCGGCAGGGCGCCGTGATCACCGACGAGGACGGCAACACCTACGTCGACTACGTGATGGGCCAGGGCCCGCTGATCCTCGGCCACCGGCATCCCGCGGTGATCGACGCCATCACCGAGACGCTGCGCGAGCGCGGCTCGCTCTTCTCGCTCGCGCACGACCTCGAGGGCCAGGCCGCGGCCGCGGTCACCGCCCGGATGCCGTCGATCGAGCTGCTGCGGTTCGGCAACTCCGGCACCGAGTGCGTCCAGTACGCGCTGCGCTTCGCCCGCGCCTTCACCGGCCGCGAGAAGGTGCTGCGGTTCGAGGGCCACTACCACGGCTGGTCGGACGCGATCCACTGGTCGGCGCCATCCCGGCCCGGGCGAGTGGGGCGCCGCGCCGACGCGCCGACGGCGGTGCCCGGCTCGACCGGGATGCCGCCGGCCGTCGCCGACGACGCTGATCGTCGCGTCGTGGAACGACATCGCCGCGCTGCGAGCGCATCTTCGCCGAGCACGGCTCCGAGCTCGCCGCGGTCATCACCGAGCCGATCCTCGGCAACTGCGGCGCCCTCATGCCCGCGCCGGGCTACCTCGAGCTGCATGCGCGAGCTGGCGACAGCGCACGGCGCGGTGCTGATCTTCGACGAGGTGCTGACCGGCATCCGCGTCGCGCCGGGCGGCGCGCAGGAGCTGCTTCGGCATCCGCCCCGACCTGACGGTGCTCGCCAAGGCGCTCGGCGCCGGCGTGCCCGGTGGCCGCGGTCGGCGGCCGCCGCGAGATCATGGAGATGGTGATCGACGGCCGCACGATGCACGGCGGCACCTACAACTCGAACCCGCTCGTGTGCGCCGCCGTCATCGCCGACGGCGGGCGTCACCGGCGCGCCCGGCTTCTACGACGGCCTCGAGGGCGCGGCGCCGGCTGGCCGACGGCCTGGTCGGCCTGGCGGGCGAGGCACGGCCTCGAGGCCTGCTGGAGCGGCATCGGCGCGATGTTCCAGCTCTGGTTCGCCGACCAGCCCGCCGGCCGACTACCGGGCCGCGCACGACGATCGTCGCCACAAGCCCGTTCCCGACGCTCTACGCGCGAGCTGCGCGAGCGCGGCGTGCTCATCCAGCCGCCCCAGGAGGGGCTCTTCTTCCTCTCCGGCGCGCACACCGACGCCGACATCGACCGCACGCTCGAGGCGGCTGCCGAGGCGATGCCCGCCGTCGCGGCCGCGGCCGAGCGGGGCGACGTCGGCCCGCGCGGAGGGGTGCGATGAGGGCGCGGCGCTGGCGCGCTCGCGCTGCTCGCGGCGACCGCGCTCGCCGCCGGCTGCGGCGGCAGCAGCGGCAGCTCGGGCGGCGGCGGCGGGTCGCGGCACGCCGGTGAACGGCGGCACGCTGCGGGCCGGCATCCCCGACAACCCCGACCACCTCGACCCCGGGCTCTCCTACACGAACGAGGGCTGGGAGATCCTCGAGGCGACCAACAACGGCCTGCTCACCTTCAAGAAGGCGGCCGGCGGCGCCGGCGCCCAGATCGTGCCCGACATCGCCTCGGCGATGCCGACGGTCACCGACGGCGGCCGCACCTACACCTTCCACGTGCGGCCGGGCGTGATGTTCTCGCCGCCGGTCAGCCGCGCGGTGAAGCCGTCCGACTTCAAGTTCTCGATCGAGCGGCTGTTCCGGGTCGACTCGGGCGGCGTGGCTTCTTCACCGGCATCGCAGGGCGCGGACGCCGTACGCCAAGACGCCGCAAGGGCGGCATCTCGGGGATCGTCGCCGACGACGCCAAGGGCACGATCACGTTCCACCTGACCCAGCCCGACGGCACGTTCCTCGACTACATGGCGATCGCCGTTCGCCTTCGTGCTGCCGAAGGGCACGCCGTCGAAGGACATCTCGACGCTGCCGCAGTGGCGGATCGCGACCGGGCCGTACCTGATGTCGAGCTACACGCCCAAGCAGCAGATCGTGATCACGCGCAACCCGAACTTCAAGCCAGTGGACGCCGGACACGCCGAACGGCCACCTGAACGAGATCGACGTCGCAGATCGGCGTGACGCCCGAGCAGTCGGTGAACGAGATCGCCGACGGCCAGCTCGACTGGTACTTCGAGTCGGTGCCGCCCGACCGGCTGACCGAGCTCAAGGCGCGCTACCCGAGCCAGGTGCACCTCTTCACGCGCAACAACACGACGTACTTCGTCGATGAACGAGCGCAAGTACCCGTTCAACAAGCTCGCCGTGCGCCAGGCGGTCAACTACGCGATCGACCGGCCCGCGCTCGTGAAGATCTTCGGCGGCCAGGGCACGCCCACCGAGAACATCCTGCCGCCCGGCTTCGGGTCGGCCTACCAGCCGCACCACCTGTACCCGCACGACGTCGCCAAGGCCAAGGCGCTGATCAAGCAGGCGGGGGTCGAGGGCGCGAACGTGACCGTGTGGGGCCACAACACCGACCCGACTCCGCAAGGCCGTGCAGTACATGGCCGGCGTGCTCAACTCGATCGGCCTGCACGCGACGGTGAAGACCGAGGACGAGTCGGTGTACTGGCCGACGATCGCGACCCAGAAGGGCGATCCCCAGATCGCGTTCAACGACTGGAACGAGGACTACCCCGAGTGCGCAGGACTTCATCGACGTGCTGCTGAACGGCGAGCACATCGTGAACGTCGGCAACAACAACGTGTCGAACACGAACGTCCCCGCCTACAACAAGATGATCGACCAGGCCAAGCGCATGCCGCTCGGCGCGAAGCGCAACGCGATCTGGGCGAAGCTCGACTACCTGTTCATGAAGAACGACGCCGGCTGGGCGCCGTTCATGAACCGGCAGTGGCCGAAGTACGTCTCGCCGCACCTGCACGGCCTGGTGTTCAACGGCACCTACTTCGAGCTGTTCCCGTCGATGTGGCTCTCCGAAGTGAGCGCATCGCCGAGCGATGAGCATCGAGGCCGTCGCCGTACCGGGCGGGCGAGGCGGCCTCGCCCTGGCCTGGCGCCGGCTGCGGCGCAACCCGGCGGCCGTCGTCTCGGCGGCGACGCTGATCGCGATCGTGCTCGCGTGCTTCCCCGGCGCCACCGCTCTACGCCGAAGTTCGCCTGCACACCACGGCCCGAACGACCAGAACATCCAGGGCTACGTGCACCAGGGCGGCCACCGCATCCCGGTCGTGCGCGCCGACGGCACGCCGATCGGCCCCGGGCTGCGCGTCGTGCTACCTGCTCGGGGCCGACGCGAACGGCCGCGACCTGTTCGTGCGCATCCTCTACGGCGGGCGCATCTCGCTGTTCGTCGGCTTCACCTCGGCGCTCCTCTGCGTCGCGATCGCCCTCGTCCTGGGCCTGCTCGCCGGCTACACCGGCGGGTTCGTCGACTCGGCCATCTCGCGCCTGCTCGACCTGATCTGGTCGTTCCCGGTGTACCTGCTCGCGGTGGCGCTCGCGACGACGCTCGCGGTCGGCGGCCTCGCGGTCGGGCCGATCCACGTCTCGTCGACCTCGCTCGCGATCCCGATCGTCGTGATCGCCGTCGTCTTCGTGCCCTACGTCGCCCGGCCGATCCGCGGCCAGGTGCTCTCGCTGCGGCGGATGGAGTTCGTCGAGGCGGCGGTCGCGCACCGGCGCCGGCCCGATGCGGATCATGGCGCTCGAGCTGCTGCCGAACATCGCCTCGATCACGCTCGTGATGCTGACGCTGATCGTCGCGAACAACATCCTCACCGAGGCGGCGCTCTCGTTCCTCGGCGTCGGCGTGCCGGTGCTGACCCCGTCGTGGGGCAACATCATCGAGCAGGGCTACTCGTCGATCGTGACCGCCCCCGCCCTGACGGTCGCGCCCGGGATCGCGATCATGCTCACCGTCGTGTCGCTGAACGTGCTCGGCGACGCGCTGCGCGACGCGCTCGATCCCCACGCCCGGATCCGGATCCGCTGATGCACCGAGAGCGCCGGCTGATGGCCGCGTTCATCCTCCGCCGGCTGATCGGCCTGGTCGTCGTCCTCTTTGCGATCTCGGTGCTCGTCTTCGTGATCTTCAACGTCATCCCCGGCGGCGACCCGGCGCTGCGCCTGGCGGGCCGCCACCCGACCCAGGAGAACATCGCGCCAGATCCGCAAGGACTGGGGGTTCGACCAGCCGCTCTACGTGCAGTACGGCAAGATGATGGAGCGGCTCTTCATCAAGCGCGACCTGATCTCCTACCAGGATCAGACCCAGGTGATCCCGACGATCGTGCGCGGCATCCCGCGCACGCTCTCGCTCGCCGTCGGCGCCGCGGTCATCTGGCTCGTCATCGGCGTCGCGATCGGGGTGGCGTCGGCCCTGCACCAGGGCCGGTGGCTCGACCGCATCCTGACCGTGCTCGCGCTCGCCGGCGTGTCGATCCCGATCTTCTGGCTCGGCGCCGTGCTGCTCTACCTGCTGACCTTCCGGTACCACTCGTGGCCGATCTTCGCGTGGATCCCGCCGGGCGGCTACGTCCCCTTCGCGGACAGCCCGCTGCAGTGGGCCGAGCACCTGTTCCTGCCGTGGATCGTGCTCGCCGTGGTCTCGATCGGGTTCTACGCCCGCGTCGTGCGCGCGTCGCTGCTCGACGTGCGCAGCCAGGACTACGTGCGCACGGCCCGGGCCAAGGGCCTGACCGACCGGCGCGTGCTGCCTGCGGCACACGCTGCGCACCTGCCTGATCCCGGTCGTGACCCTGTTCGGGCTCGACTTCGGCGCGGCGGTCGGCGGCACCGTGATCCTGATCGAGCCGATCTTCGGCATCGAGGGGGTGGGCCAGTACGCGCAGGAGTCCGTCGCCCACCTCGACCTGCCGCCGCTCATGGCGCTGACGCTGTACGGCGCCTTCTTCGTCGTCATCGCCAACACGCTGATCGACCTGGCCTACGTCTGGCTCGACCCGCGCACCCGGATCCAGTCGTGAGGGAGGGAACCTGATGATCAAGCGAGCGTTGGCACTTGCGGCCGTGGCCGCAGCAGTCGCGGGATGCGGGTCGAGCTCGGGCGGTTCGTCCGCCGGCTCGTCGGGGGTGCAGAACGGCGGCGTGCTGCGCGCCGGGATCCCGGACAACCCCGACCATCTCGACACCGGCATCTCCTACGCCGTCGAGGGCTGGGAGCTGCTCGAGGCGACGAACAACGGCCTGCTCACGTTCAAGAAGGCCGCGGGCGCGGCCGGCTCGCAGGTCGTCCCCGACATCGCGACGGCGATGCCGGCCGTCACCGACGGCGGGCGCACCTACACGTTCCACGTGCATCCCGGCGTGCGCTACTCCCCGCCGGTGAACCGTGCCGTCAAGCCGTCCGACTTCCAGTACGCCATCGAGCGGCTGTTCCACGTCGGCTCACCGGGCGTCGGCTTCTACACGATCATCCAGGGCGCAAACGCCTACGCCGCCCACCACGCGAGCCACATCTCCGGCATCGTCGCAAACGACAAGGCGATGACGATCGCGTTCCACCTGACCCATCCCGACGGCGCGTTCCTGGACATCATGGCGATGCCGTTCGCGTTCGCCGTCCCCGCGGGTACGCCGTACAAGGACATCTCCACCGACCCGCAGTGGCGGGTGGCGACCGGGCCGTACATGATCAAGACGTACGTCCCCAAGCAGCAGATCGTGCTGGTGCGGAACCCGAACTTCCACCAGTGGTCGCCGAACTCGCCGGACGGGCACCTGAACGGCGTGAACCTGCAGATCGGCGTCACCCCCGAGCAGGCGGTGAACGAGACGATCGACGGCCAGCTCGACTGGTACATGGAGGCCGTGCCGCCCGACCGGCTGACGGCGCTGCGGGCGCAGTACCCGGCGCAGGTGCACATGTTCCCGCGCAACAACGTCACCTACTTCTCGATGAACGAGCGGCTCGCGCCGTTCAACAAGCTGGCCGTGCGCCAGGCGGTCAACTACGCCATCGACCGGCAGGCGCTCGTGAAGCTCTTCGGCGGCCAGGGCACGCCCACCGAGACCGTGCTGCCGCCCGGCTTCGGCACCGCCTACCACGAGCCCAACCTGTACCCGCACAACGTCGCCAAGGCCAAGCAGCTCGTCGCCTCGGCGGGAGCGACCGGCGCACCGGTGCAGATCTGGACGACGAACGCCGACCCGGCGCCGAAGGCGGCGCAGTACCTGGCCAGCGTGCTCGAGCGCGATCGGCCTCAAGGTGACGGGCGTGCGCACCCTGGACGACTCGGTGTACTGGGACACGCTCCTGGCGCAGAAGACCGATCCCCAGATCGCCTTCAACCACTTCGACCAGGACTACCCGGAGGGCGAGGACTTCATCGATACTCTGCTGAACGGCGAGCACATCGTGAACGTGGGGAACAACGACGTCTCGAACACGAACGACCCGGTGCTGAACCGGATGATCGATCAGACCAAGCAGATGCCGCTCGGCGACGCCCGCAACGCGATGTGGGCGAAGATCGACAACCTGTTCATGCAGCGCGACGCCGGCTGGGCGCCGTTCATGCACCTCGACGAGCCCAAGTTCGTCTCGGCGAAGCTGCACGGCCTCGTGTTCACCGGCTCGTACTTCGAGCTGATCCCGGAGATGTGGCTCTCGCAGTGACGACCGCCGTACGCGTCGATGAGTGCCTGTCGATCCGGGCGGGCCACCTGTGGCTCGAGGAGTGCGACGTCGTCGAGCTCGCCCGCCGCTTCGGCACGCCGGTGTACGTCGTGTCCGAGGATCAGCTGCGCCGCAACGCGCGCCGGATCGGGGCGGCGTTCGCAGCCGCCTGGCCCGACGGCGAGACGGCGCTCCTGCCCTCGCTCAAGGCGAATCTGTCGCTCGCGCTGCGGGCGATCCTGAACGACGAGGGCCTCGGCGCCGACACGTTCGGCCCGGGCGAGCTGCACGCGGCGCTCGCGGCGGGCACCCAGCCGGGGCTGATCTCGGTGAACGGCTCGGTGAAGGACGCGGAGCTCATCGGCTGCGCGGTCGCGGCCGGCGCGCGCATCACGCTCGACAGCCCGGGCGAGCTCGACCTCGTGGCCGCCGCCGTGCGCGAGGCCGGGCGGCCGGCGCGCGTGCGGCTGCGCCTGCGGCCGGACTACGCCGGCCTCGACCAGCCCTCCGACTTCGCCCCGGGCCAGTCGGTGCGCGACACGGCGGTGCGCTACAAGCCCGGGATCCCGCTCGATCTCGCCGCCGGCGTCGCCCGCCGCGCACTCGCGACCGAGGGCGTCGAGCTCGCCGGCGTGATGGCGCACCTGGGCCGGCACAGCACCGACCCCGCGGTGTGGGCGGGGATGGGGACGAGCTTCGCCGCGGCGATCGGCGCGCTCTGCGCCGAGCTCGGCGGGTGGCGCCCGGGCGAGATCGACGTCGGCGGCGGCTACCCGGCCCCGCGCGACCCGACCGGCAGCGGGGCACAGGCGCCCGCGATCGAGCCGATCGCGGCGGCGCTCACGGCGGCGCTGCGGGCCGGCCTGCATACGGCCGGCATCGACACGGCCGGGATCCGCCTCGAGGCCGAGCCCGGCCGCGCCCTCTACGCCGACACCGGCGTCCACCTGGCGACGGTGCGCAACACGAAGCACCAGTCCGGGCCGGTCGCCTGGGACTGGGTCGAGACCGACACGACCGAGATGTTCATGGCCGACCTGCTGATCGAGCACGCCCGCTTCGGCCTCGTCGCGGCGGCGCGGGCCGACGCGCCGGCGACGATGCGGGCCGACGTGGTCGGCATGTCGTGCGGCTTCGACGTGCTCGCGCCGCAGGCGCGCCTGCCGGAGCTCGCGCCCGGCGACGTGCTCGCGTTCCTCGACACCGGCGCCTACCAGGACGCCTGCGCGTCGAACTTCAACGGGCTGCCCCGCCCGGCCACCGTGCTCGTGCATGGAGACCAGGCCGAGGTGGTCAAGCGCGCCGAGACGGTGGCCGACGTCTTCGCCCGCGACGTCGTCCCGGCGCGGCTGCGATGAGCGTCCGCGGCCTGCATCACGCCAGCCTGACCGTCGCCGATCTCGACCGGTCGCTGCGCTTCTACCGCGACCTGCTCGGGATCGCCGTGCGGGAGCAGGTGGACACCGCCGCGGCCACCTTCACGGCCGTCTCGGGCGACGCCAGCAAGCGCGTGCGGATCGCCGACCTCGACCTCGGCGACGGGCGCGTGCTCGAGCTGATCGAGGACCGCGACCACGACCCGCCGCAGACCCACGCGGGCGGCCACATCGCGCTGCAGGTGGACGACGTCCGGGCGACCCATGCACGCCTGATCGCGGCGGGCGCCCCGGCCCATTCCGAGCCGCTCGAGCTCGGCGCCGACGCCGGCCGCCACTGGGCCGGCTGCGTCGTCGTGTGGATGACCGATCCCGACGGCGCCACGGTCGAGCTCGTCCAGGTGCCGGCCGGGTGAGCGCCGGCACGTGCATGCTCGAGGCCGGCGGGCTGCGCGCGGCGTTCGTGCCCGAGCTGGGGATGGTGGGGTGCTCGCTCGAGCACGACGGGGTCGAGTTGCTCGCGCTGAACGACGGCGTCGAGGCCTACCGCGAGCGCGGCGCCACGTTCGGCATCCCGCTGCTGCACCCGTGGGCGAACCGGCTCGCGCGTCCGCTGCCCGCGTCCGAGATCGTGCCCCGCGACGGCAACGGCCTGCCGATCCACGGCGTGCTCCCGCGCGTGCGTCCCGTTCACGGTCGCGGAGCAGACCGCCGCAAGCGTGCGCGCCGAGTTCGACACGCATGACCATCCGGCGCTGCTCGAGGTGTTCCCGCATCCGCACCAGCTGACGGTCGCCGCCGATCTGGACGCCGACGGCCTGCAGATCCGCACGACGCTGCGCGCGTACGGGCGCCGCCCGGTGCCGGTGTCCTTCGGCTACCACCCCTACCTGCGCCTGCCGGGCCTGCCGCGGAGCGAGTGGACGGTCGACATCCCCGTCCACACCCGGCTCGTGCTCGACGAGCGCATGATCCCCACGGGACAGCGCGAGCCGGTGCGGATCGAGCGGGCGCCGCTCGGCGGGCGCAGCTTCGACGACTCCTATGCCGACCTCGGCGCCGATCCCCGGTTCACCGTCTCGGGCGGCGGCCGCACGATCGCCGTCGAGTTCCTCGAGGGCTACGAGTACGCCCAGGTGTACGCCCCCGCCGACCGCGAGCTCGTCTGCTTCGAGCCGATGACCGCGCCCACGAACGCGCTCGCAAGCGGCGACGGCCTGACGACGGTGCGGCCCGGCGAGATCCACACGGCCGCCTTCCGCATCAGCATCGAGTAGCAAGGGTGCCTGGCATCCGGCTACGCCGGTGCCAGGCACCTCACAATGCGAGGTCGCGGACGGCGAACTGGATCGCCTCCGAGAACGTCGGGTACGGCTGGATCGTGTCGAGCAGGACGTCGATCGGCACCTCGGCGCGGATCGCGAGCGTGAGCTGGCCGAGCCACTCGCCCGCCTCGGGGCCGACCGCCACCGCCCCCACGAGGACGCGGCGCTCCGGATCCGCGAAGACCTTGAGGAACCCGGGCCGCTTCGGCCGCTCGTACGTCGACAGGCGCGCGACAGACCCGCGCTCGCCCATCACCGTCCCCTCGCCGGATGTGTCGCCGACCGCCGCCACCTGGGGGTCGGTGAACGTCACCGCCGGCACGGCCCGGTAGTCGGCCCGCGTGTCGTGCCCCGCCATCGCGGCCGCCGCCAGGCGCGCCTGGTACTTGCCGACGTGCGTGAACATGGCGATGCCGGTGACGTCGCCCGCCGCCCAGACGCCGTCGGCCGCCCGCAGCCGCTCGTCGACCTCGACGCCGCGCTGCGACACCGTCACGCCGAGCGTCTCGAGGCCGAGCCCGGCCACGTTCGGCCGCCGTCCGGTCGCGACCAGGAGCCGGTCGGCGTCGACGTGCGTGCCGTCGCCGAGCACGACGCGCACGCCCGGCTCGATCCGCTCGAGCGGCACGCCGAGCCGCAGCGCGATGCCCTCGCCGGCAAGCACGTCGGCAATCAGCGCGCCCGCGTCGGGATGGTCGCGGGGCAGCAGCCGCGCGGCGATGTCGACCACCGTCACCTGCGCGCCCATGCGTGAGAACGCCTGTGCGAGCTCGCATCCGACCGGCCCGCCGCCGAGCACGATCAGGCGCCGCGGCACCTCGTGGGTCGACGTCGCCTCGCGGTTCGTCCAGTACTCGACGTCCTGCAGGCCCGGGATCGGGGGAATCGACGGCACAGAGCCGGTTGCGACCAGCAGCCTGCCGAAGCCGATCGTGCGCCCGTCCACCTCGACGCGGCCCGGGCCGGCGATCCGCGCCCGGCCGCGCACGAGGTCGACGTCGCGATCGGCCAGCCACCCGGCCTGGCTCGAGTCGTCGCCCCCGCCGGTGACCTGGTCGCGATGCCAGAACGCGCGCGCGACGTCGATCGTGCCGGTGACCGCCTCGGCCGCACCGGGCACGAGCCGGGCGGCCGCGATCGCCTCGGGCGGGCGCAGCAGCGCCTTGGACGGCATGCAGGCGAAGTACGAGCACTCGCCGCCGACGAGGCCCTCCTCGACCAGGGTGATCGGCGTCTCCGGCTCGAGCTGGCGCAGCGCACCGGCGCCGGCCTCGCCGGTGGAGCCACCGCCCAGAATCACGACCCGCTCTTCCACGGCGGCCATCATAGGCATCGGGTACCCTGCCCGCCGGATCGGGAATCCACCACCCGGGAGGGGCCATGCTGAAGGAGTTCAGGCAGTTCATCCTGCGCGGAAACGTCGTCGACCTCGCGGTCGCGGTCGTGGTCGGCGCCGCGTTCGGGGCCGTCGTGGCGGCACTGATCGCCGACATCATCACACCGCTCATCGCTGCGATCTTCGGCAAGCCGAGCTTCGCCGGCCTGACCTTCACCATCAACAAGAGCACGTTCCTCTACGGCGACTTCCTGAACGCCGTGGTCACGTTCGTCACCATCGCCGCCGCCATCTTCTTCCTGGTCGTGAAGCCGCTGAACGCGCTCGCGGCGCGGCGCGCGGCGGGCGAGCCGGTGGAGGATCCGACGTCGCGGGCGTGCCCCGAGTGTCTGAGCGACATCCCGCTCGCCGCCCGCCGGTGTGCGCACTGCACGTCCGAGGTCGCCCCGGCGTAGCGGGGCCGCCGCAGCGCTGAAGATGACGTCAGGGTCGCGTAAGCATCTGGTAAGGCCTGGAGATTCGCAGGCGCAGGTGCGATACGGTCACCGGCGATGAGGCGAGGCGCAGTCCTGGCAGGGGTGCTGGCCGCGATTGCGATCGCGACCGGTGCGTCCACGCCGGCGACGGCCGCCGGGGCCACCGCACCCGCCGCATGCGGGCAGTCGCTCCACTCGACGCCGGTCATCAAGCACGTCATGGTGATCGTGATGGAGAACCACTCCTACGCGGACGTGATCGGCCACGCGCCCTTCATCACGGCGCTGGCCAAGCGCTGCGGCCTGGCGACGAACTACCACGCCATCACGCACCCGAGCCTGCCCAACTACCTGGCGATGACGAGCGGCGGGATCCACCACATCCACTCCGACTGCCCGCCGCAGAGCTGTCCGGTCGCTGGGCCCAACGTGTTCTCGCAGGTCTCCCGCCACGGGCTGCGCTGGCGCGCATACGCCGAGTCGATGTCGACCTACTGCGACCGCGGCAGCCACGGCCTCTACGCCGCCCGTCACGTGCCTGCCGTGTACTACACGCGCCTGCGCTCCGGCTGCCGCCGGCACGTGCGCCCGGTGGGCAAGCTGCGCACCGGCCGCCTGCACCTCGCGCTCAACAGCGGACACGCTCCCGCATACATGTTCGTCACGCCGAACCTGTGCAACGACATGCACAGCTGCCCGCTGGCCTCCGGCGACAACTGGCTCGCGCGCTGGATCCCGATGATCGTGAAGAGCCGCACCTACCGGCACGGGCACATGGCGATCCTGCTCGTGTGGGACGAGGGCGGCCCCAACCGCAACCAGGTGCCGCTGATCGCGATCAGCCGCTACACCCGGCCGCACACGCTCGCGCACCGGCTGATGACGCACTTCTCGCTGCTGCGGGCCACCGAGCACCTGCTCGGCATCAGGAGGTACCTTGGGAAGGCCAACGGCGCTCGCGGCCTTCCCAAGGCATTCCACCTGTAGGCGAACAGGCGGTCTCCGGCGTCCCCCGTATAGTCAGCCGGTGACGATCCGGCGCACGAGCATGACCTCGAAGCGCCTCTGGTCGCGTTTCGACGGGCGCTCCCCCGTACCGGCGGACGGCCCCATCCGTCGGAACGCGGTCTCGGCATGCTTGGCAGCATTCCGGGCGTCTGCGTTCCTCTCCGCTGGTTCGATGCGCTCGACGATCATCTGCGACTCTCCTGTTTCGGCCTCGCCGTCCGGTGACCCCCGTCAGGAGGGCGAAGCGCCTTCTCTCCCTGGATAGCGAGCCCTCCCCCGGGGGTCAACGGCTGCGGCCCGTTGCATACGAAACCCTTACGACTCGGCGGTCGCAGCCGGCGTCGGCGGCACTTGTTATCGAGCCCGCGCTGCGATAGACCTGCCTATGCAAACCGGAATCCCCCGGCGTCCCAGAGGAGGCTCGATGAAGAGCGTCGTCACCATGACCGTCAACGGGGCGTCACGCTCCGCCGAGGCCGAACCGCGCACCCTGCTCGTCCACCTGCTGCGTGAGCACCTGAACCTCACCGGCACGCACGTCGGCTGTGACACGTCCAACTGCGGCGCATGCACGGTCTGGCTCGACGGCGAGGCAGTGAAGTCGTGCACGGTGCTCGCAGTCCAGGCGGACGGCTGCGAGGTGACGACCATCGAGGGCATCGCCGGGAACGGCGAGCTGCACCCGATGCAGCAGGCGTTCCACGAGAGCCACGCGCTCCAGTGCGGCTACTGCACGCCGGGCATGGTGATGGCGGCGATCAAGCTGCTCGAGCACAACCCGAGCCCGTCGGACGCCGAGATCCGCCACGGCCTCGAGGGCAACCTGTGCCGCTGCACCGGGTACGAGAACATCGTCGCGGCCGTGCCGTCGGGTGACGTGCCCCCGCACGTCGCTGTCGGCGGCTGACCGTCGCGCTGCGCGCTACTGCCCAGTATACGCTCCCTGCGTCTTGCATCGCTCGGTTCGCTCGCATCCAAACCGACGTCACGGGAAGGGGCATTGATGGCCACCACCGTCGCAGGGCCCAAGGGCATCGGGGTCGCCGCGCTGCGCAAGGAGGATCGCAAGTTCCTCACCGGCCGCGGCCGCTACGTCGACGACATCAAGCTGCCCGGCATGCTCCACATGGCCTTCGTGCGCAGCCAGTACGCGCACGCCGACATCAACGGGATCGACACGTCTGCGGCGAAGGGCATGCCGGGGGTGACCGCGGTGCTCACGAGCGCCGACCTCGAGTTCGCGGCCGGCGTCCCGTGCGCTTCCAACCCGACCGGCGACATGGTGCATCCCGTGCGCACGCCGCTCGCGACGGGGCGCGTGCGCCACGTCGGCGAGCCGATCGCGGTCGTGATCGCCGCCGACCGCTACGCCGCCCGTGATGCCGCCGACGCCGTGGTGGTCGACTACACGCCGCTCCCGGCCGTGGTCGACGTCGCCTCGGCGCTCGCGGACGGCGCGCCGAAGGTGCACGAGGAGCTCGACTCCAACGTCGGCCTGGTGCTCGCACACAAGACGGACGGCATCGACGACGCCTTCGCCAAGGCGGACGTCGTCGTCTCGCACACGATCCACAATCAGCGTCTGATCCACGTGCCGATCGAGACCCGCGGCGTGGTGGCCGACTGGAACCCGGCCACCGACGACGTCGTGATCCACAGCTCGACCCAGGTGCCGCACTTCCTGCGCACGTTCGTCGCGATCGTGTGCGGCGTGAGCGAGGCCAAGGTGCGCGCGATCGCGCCGGACGTCGGCGGCGGGTTCGGCGCCAAGCTGAACGCCTATGCCGAGGAGTTCGTCGCGGTGGCCGCATCGCACAAGGTGGGCGCGCCGGTGAAGTGGATCGAGGAGCGCTCCGAGGCGATGGTCGCGACGTGCCACGGCCGCGCCCAGGATGCCCACGTCGAGCTCGCCGCCTCGCGTGACGGCAAGGTGCTCGGCATGCGCGTGCACTACGTCCAGGACTACGGCTCCTACCTGCAGATGCTGACGCCGCTGATCTCGCAGCTGACGCTGCTCATGTCGCCGGGCGCCTACGCGATCCCCGAGATCGACGTCAAGGTGACGAACGTCTACACGAACACGGTTCCGACCGATGCCCTGCGCGGCGCCGGCCGGCCCGAGGCCACGCATGCGATCGAGCGGATGATGGACATCCTCGCGAAGGAGGTCGGCATCACCCGCACCGAGGTGCGCAGGCGCAACTTCCCGACCGAGTTCCCGTTCACGACCGCGATCGGGCTCGTCTACGACTCCGGCGACTACACGAAGACGCTCGACCGGATGCTCGAGCTGAGCGACGACCAGGCCACGTTCGAGGCCCGCCGCACCGAGGCGGCTGCGCGCGGCAAGCTGCTCGGCCGCGGCCTCTCGACGTGGGTCGAGGTGTGCGGGTTCGTGCCGTCGGACGTCGCCAGGCATGCGCTCGGGATCACCCCGGGCGGCTGGGAGAGCTCGACCGTGCGCATGCACCCGACCGGCAAGGTCACGGTCATCACGGGCACGTCTCCGCACGGTCAGGGGCACGCCACCTCGTGGTCGCAGATCGTCGAGACCGAGCTCGGCGTGCCGTTCGACGACGTCGAGGTGATCCACGGCGACACCGCCTTCGCTCCGTACGGCCTCGGCACGTACGGCAGCCGCAGCCTCGCCGTCGGCGGCACGGCGGTGCACCTGGCGGCGACCAAGGTGCGCGACAAGGCGCGCCTGGTGGCGGCGCAGATGCTCGAGGCGTCCGCGGACGACCTCGAGTTCGACGCGGGCACGTTCTCGGTCAAGGGCAGCCCCGACCGGCACGTCTCGATCCAGGAGATCGCGTTCCGCGCGTGGCAGGCGTTCGACATGCCCGAGGGGGTGGGGCCGGGCCTCGACGAGACCGTCTTCTTCGACCCGCCCAACTGCGTGTTCCCGTTCGGCGCCCACGGCTGCGAGGTCGAGGTCGATCGCGACACGGGCAAGGTCGAGATCACCGGCTACCTCGCGGTGGACGACTGCGGCAACGTCATCAACCCGATGATCGTGTCCGGCCAGGTGCACGGCGGCGTCGCCCACGGCATCGGCCAGGCGCTCTACGAGGGCGCCGTCTACAGCGCCGAGGGCCAGCTCCAGACCGCCACGCTGGTGGACTACGTGATCCCGTCTGCGGTGGAGGTGCCGCACATCGTCACCGACCGGACGGTCACGCCCTCGCCGACGAACCCACTGGGGGTCAAGGGCATCGGCGAGGCCGGCACGATCGCCGCGTCGCCGGCCGTCGTGAGCGCCGTGTGCGACGCGATCGGCGTCCGCGACCTGGACATGCCGATGCAGCCGGAGACGGTCTGGAACGCGATGCAGAAGGGCGGTGCCGCATGATCCCGCAGGCGTTCGACTACGAGCGGCCGCAGTCGGTGGCAGACGCCGCCGGCCTGCTGCGCAAGCACGGCGACGGCGCGCGGGTGCTCGCCGGCGGCCACTCGCTCGTCCCGATGATGAAGCTGCGGCTGGCCGCGCCCGAGGCGCTGATCGACATCGGCGGCATCGCGAGCCTGCGCGGCATCGCCGACGCCGGCTCGCACATCGTGATCGGCGCGCTCACCAGGCACGCCGACGTCGCAGCCTCCGACATCGTGGCGGCGGGCTGCCCGATCCTCGCCCAGACGGCGGCCGGCATCGGCGACATGCAGGTGCGAAACCGCGGCACCATCGGCGGCTCCCTGGCGCAGGCCGACCCGCACGGCGACCTGCCCACGGTGCTGCTCGCGCTCGACGGCGAGGTCTCGGTCGAGGGGCCGGACGGGATGCGCACGATCGCCGCGCGCGACCTCTTCGTCGGGTTCCTGACGACGTCGCTTGCGCCCGACGAGATCCTGACCGGCGTGCGGGTGCCGAAGGCCGCCCACGGCGCCTACGTCAAGTTCAACCGGCGGGCGCAGGACTGGGCGATCGTCGGCGTCGCGGCGGTGATCGACGGCTCGTCGGCGCGGATCGCACTCACCGGCGTGGGCCAGCGGCCGGTGCGCGCCGAGGCGGCCGAGCGGGCGTTCACCGGCGCGAACGCCGCCGAGGCCGCCGAGCTCGCGGCGGAGGGCATCTCGCCCCCGTCCGACACGGCCGGGTCGGCGGAGTACCGCAAGCACCTGGTGCGCGTGCTCACCCGGCGCGCGCTCGAGGAGGCGGCCGGGTAGCGGCGGGATCGCTCGCCGAGCTTGTGGGCGGTCTGGCGGCGCTGTGGCGCTAGGCTCGCAGCGTGTCGCGGCTCGACGACGAGGACTTCGTCCGCGATCAGTACCGCTCGCAGCGAGTGCCTGGTGACGCGGATCTCGGTCTGGCAGCCGGACGCCGCGGGGAGATGGCCGCAGGATGTCGCGCTCGCCGCGCTCGCCGAGCGTGCGCCCGGCCGGCTGCTCGAGGTCGGCTGCGGGACGGGCGCGCTTGCCGAGCGCTGTGCGACCGAGCTCGGCTGCGAGGTGGTGGCGCTCGACAGCTCACCCGAGATGGTGCGGGCGACGGCGGCGCGCGGCGTCGACGCCCGGCTCGGCGACGTCACCCGGCTGCCGTTCGCCGACGCCGGGTTCGACTGCGCCGTCGCAGCGTGGATGCTCTACCACGTCGCCGACGTGGACGGAGCGCTCGCCGAGCTCGCGCGCGTCCTGCGCTCCGGCGGCCGCGTGGTCGCGATCACCAACGGCGGCGAGAGCCTGCACGAGCTGTACGCCCTCGTCGGCGGCGCGAAGCTCGACTCGACCTTCAGCCGCGAGAACGGCGCCGAGCTGCTCTCGCGGCACTTCGCCGGTGTCCGGCGCACCGACGTGGAGACACGGGCTGTGTTCGCCGACCGCGCGGCCGCGGCCGCCTACCTCGCCACCCTCGGCCGGGGCGACCTGGCCGAGCGGCTGCCGGACTTCACCGAGCCGCTCGTCGCGAGCGGGGCGCCGACGGTCTTCGTCGCCGACAAGGCGTGACGGGTCAACGGGCGCGGCACGCGCCACTTGGCGTGCGCCGCAGATGCCAATCGGCGCAGGCGGCACCCTCGGAGCGGCGCGCCCGCGCCGGTCGCGCGCCTAGGCTCCGTGCGCCCCGATGAGCACCGGCCGACCGCACCCTCCTCGCTCAGATCAGCGACCTGCACATACGCCGGCGACGGCGAATCCGGGCCGGCCCGCAGGCTCGCGGCGATCGTCGCGGCGATCGCCGGCCTCGACCCGGCTCCCGACGCGGTCGTGGTCACGGGCGACCTCGCCCAGCACGGCGCACCGGCCGAGTACGAGCGCGTCCGCGAGCTGCTCGCGCCGCTTGCCATGCCCGTGCACGTCATGCCGGGAAACCACGACGAGCGCGAGGCGCTCGCGGCGGCGCTGCTCGCCCGGCCGGGCGCTCGCCCCGCCCGGCTTCGTGCAGTACACGGCCGCGGTCGGATCGCTGCGGCTCGTGGTGTGCGACACGGTCGTCCCCGGCCAGGACGGCGGCCGCCTGGACGCCGAGCGGATGGGCTGGCTCGCCGCCGAGCTCGCCGGCCGACCGCACGACGCCGACCGTGGTCGCGATGCACCATCCTCCGCTCGTCACCGGGATCAGCGGGGATGGACGCGATCGGCCTCGACGCGCCCAGCCTCGCTGCGCTCGCAGACGTGCTCCGGCAGGCGCCGAACGTGCATCGCGTCGTCGCCGGGCACGTGCACCGGATCGATGGTCGCGAGCCTCGGCGGCCGCACGGTGTTCAGCTGCCCGAGCAGCGACGTCGCGATCGGCCTCGACCTGTCCGGCGGCACCGACCTCACGGTCCACGACGAGCCGCCCGCCTTCGCCCTCCACCTGGCGGTGGACGGCGGGCTGACCACGCACGTGCAGCCCGTCACCTGACGCGCAGAGCGGGGCCGGCGCCCGCCGTGGGCGCCGGCCCCCTCGCGTCGGATCAGGCGGCGACGGCCTCCGGGACCGTCTCCGCGACGGTCTCGGAGGACTTGCCGGCCTTGCCGGGCAGCAGCAGTCGCGGCCCCGACGCCGGTCGTCACGACCGCCGAGCCGACCCACAGCGCCGGCCGGATGCCGTCGGTGAAGAGCGCCGCGGAGCCGTACCCGCCCTGGTGGGCGAAGATCGACGCCAGCACCGCGACCCCGAACACGCCGCCCAGCTCGCGGATGGCGTTGTTCGCGCCGGATGCCTGGCCGGCCTCGATCAGCCGCACCGAGCTCATGACGACGGTCGCGATGGGGGCGAAGAAGAGCCCCATCCCGACGCCGGCGAGCACGAACGGGACGGCCATCTCGATGTAGGGGACGGTCGGCGAGATGATGTACGCCATCCAGCCGAGCGCGATCGCCTGCAGGGTCAGGCCGAGCGCGAGCAGCGGCTTGCCGCCGATCCGGTCGGTCATGGCGCCCGCGATCGGGGCGACGATCATCGGCATCCCCGTCCACGGCAGCGTGCGCACGCCGGCCTCGAGCGGCGAGTACCCCTGCACGTTCTGCAGGTACTGGCTGAGCAGGAAGATCGAGCCGAACATGCCGAAGAACATCAGCAGGGACGCGCCGTTGGCCGCCGAGAACGCGCGGTTTCGGAACAGCCGCATCGGCAGCATCGGCGCCCGCGAGCGCAGCTCCCAGGCGACGAACGCGGCCAGCAGCGCCACCCCGGCCGCCAGCGAGCCGACGATCTCGGGGCTCGTCCACCCCTGCGAGTTCGCCCGCACGAGGCCCCACACGAGGCCGAACGCGCCGGCCGTGACCAGGGCCACTCCCGGCAGGTCGAGCCGCAGCGACGGACCCCGGCTCTCGCGCAGCCGGGCGATGCCGAGCGGCAGCACGAGCAGTCCGAGCGGGACGTTGAGCCAGAAGATCCACTGCCACGAGATGCCCTCGACGACGGCGCCGCCGACCAGCGGGCCGAGCGCGACGCCGAGGCCGCTGATGCCGCCCCAGGCGCCGAGCGCGAGGCCGCGCCGCTCGCGCGGGACCGCCTCGGTCAGGAGCGTCAGGGTGAGCGGGGTGACGATCGCCCCGCCGACGCCCTGCAGGGCGCGGGCGGCGATCAGCGCGCCGATCGACGGCGCGAGCGCCGCCGCGGCCGAGCCGGCCGTGAAGATCGCCATGCCGATCAGGAACATGCGCTTGCGCCCGAACCGGTCGCCGAGCGCTGCGCCCATCAGCAGCAGCACGGCGAAGGTCAGGGTGTAGGCGTTGACGGTCCACTCGAGCCCCGAGATCGAGGCGTGCAGGTCGCGCTGGATGGTCGGAAGGGCCATCGTGACGACGAGGTTGTCCAGCGTGGTCATGAACAGCGCCAGGCTGGTGATTGCGAACGTCCACAGCGTCTTGTGCCCGTTATGGGTCACGCTCTTCCCTCCTTAGTAGTTAGTGCTTACGAAGTTCAAGACGGAAAAAAGGGGGTCAATCTTCCGGGCCGAGCCGCATCTCGCCGAGGCACTCGTACACCCAGGCGTCCTTGAGGCCGCGCAGGTCGATGGCGGCGATCACGTTCAGGAGCATCCCGCGGGCGAAGAAGTCGCGCACCTCCTCGGCGCTCGCGCCGGACGCCTGCTCCACCCACTCCCACAGCTCGCCGTAGCGGCGGCTCACGACCGCGCGCACGTCGGGATCGGAGCAGTCGGCGTAGCTGTGCATCTGCCCGAGCAGCAGGGAGCGGTCGCGCAGGAGCGGGCCGTATGCGGCGCCCATCGCCTGCAGCTCCGTGCCGGGCTCGGCGGCTGCGACGGCGGCGGCGAAGTCGCGCTGGATGCGGTCGAAGCAGCGCTCGATGGTCGCGATGTAGAGCGCCTTCTTCGTCCCGAAGAGCCGGAACACGTAGGGCTGGGTGATGCCGGCGCGGCGGGCGATGTCCTCGGTCGCCGTGCCGTGCAGGCCGCCGCGCGCAAACTCGGTCATCGCGGCTTCGAGGATCGCCTCGCGCCGCTCGGCCGCCGGCATCCGCGCCGACCGGCCGTCCTCGTGCTTGACAGTTGCCATGGGAGGGAAGTTAGCAGTCACATACTTCGCTGTCAAGTCCCCACGCGCCGCCGCCTGCGCAGCGCGGCGAAGGCGATGAGCCCGGCGAGCGCGGCCGCGCCGAGGACGAGCTGGGCGTGGTGCAGGCCGTCGAGGAGCGCGCCCACGTGTTCGGCGAACAGGTAGCCGAGGCCGGTGAAGGTCGCCGCCCAGAGGCCGGCGCCGACGACGTCTGCGGCCACGAAGCGGCCGGCCCGCATGCCCGACGCACCGGCGGTGAACGGCCCCAGCGCGCGGACGACGCCGACGAAGCGGCCGATCACGATCGCCTTGGCGCCGTGGCGGGCGAAGAAGCGCTCGACACCCGCCAGGCGCGGCTCGGTGATCCCGACGCGGCCGCCGTGCCGCAGCAGGAACCGGCGGCCGAGGCTGCGCCCGAGGACGAAGCCGCACGTGTCGCCCGAGAATCGCCGCGACCCAGACGACCGCGAACAGCACCGGCAGCTGCATCTGCCCCCGGCCGGCGAGCACGCCGCCGAGCACGACGGCGAGCTCGCCCGGCGCGAGCAGGCCCACGAACGCGCTCGTCTCGAGGAACGCGAGCGCGCCCACGAGCGCGTACGACCAGGCGCCGAGGCCGTCCCCGAGCGTCTCGAGCAGGCTCTCGGCCGAGGTCACGAGCGCAGCACCGCCGCCACGCCGTCGCTCTCGGTGAGCAGCGTCCGCGACTCGCCCTCGAGCGGGGTGATGTCGGCGCCCGCGTGCAGCGCGAGCTCGATCAGCGCCTCGGCCGGATCGCGCCGCGGCCACCCGCCGCCGGGGCCGGCCAGGGCGCCCGACCAGCGGTAGTCGCGCTCGCCGTCGAACAGCAGATGCCCCACGCGCCGGCCCTCGAGCGCCTCGAGCGTCCGGCCCGCTCCGAGCACGGCCGTGCGCCGCGAGAGGGCGGCGTCGACGACGCGCTCGACCAGACCCCGCTCGTACCGGCGCTGGGCCGCGTGCAGGTCGGAGCCGACCACGGCGGCGATGCCGCGCGGGCGCAGGCCCTCGACCGGCCGGCTGACCATCGAGACGTCGCATCCGGCCGGAGCGCCGCCGCGGGCGAGGACATGGGCCAGGCGGGTGTCGCCGGCGACCAGGATGCGCGTCCAGGAGCGCGCCGCGGAGATGTCGTGCACCTCCCGGGCGAGGCCGGCGGCGAGCGGCCCCGAGTCGCGGCGCCAGTGCGAGGCGCTGCCGGCGAAGCGGCACTCGCCGACCTCCTCGACGGCCCCCATGCGCCACTCGAACAGCTGCGCTGACGGCGACACCCGCCACCATCACGCCCGCCGGCCGGCCCTCGTCGAAGGCGGCCACGAGCGGGCGCACGTAGGCGGTGCGCTCGAGCGCGGCCGTGACCCCAACCGGCAGGCCGACGCCGATCTCGAACACCTCGTCGCCCGAGAGCGGCGCAAAGAGCGCCCGCCCGGGCGTCCGGCCGTCGAGCATGCGCGCGAGCGCCGGCCGGATCCGCGGCAGGCAGTCGCGGTAGGCGGCGGCGAGCCCGGCGCGGCCGTCCTGGGCCACGTCCTGCTCGAGCCGGCGCAGCTCCCCGGCCAGCGCGACCGCGCGCACGAGCCGTCCGCTCGCGTGGTCGGGCCGGTCGAGGTAGACCGACACGACTCCCAGCGGGTCGGCGATGGAGTCGATGGCGCGGATGTCTGACCAGGTCAGCATGGTTCCTCCTCGAGGGTCGATGTGACGGTTGCCCCGGGGCGCAGCGATGCGAGCACCGCGGCGCCGATCAGCGCCGCGACGGCCACGAGCGTCGCCCAGGCCGGGGGGTGGTAGAGGTCGGCGGCCGCCATCTCGACGCCCGTCAGGACGAGCACCGCGGCCAGCCCCAGGTTCAGGTGCACGAAGCGGTCGCGCATGCCCTCGAGCAGCACGAAGAGCGACGGCAGGCCGACGAGCGCCATGACGTTGGCGGCGAACACGATCACGGGATCGCGGGTCACGGCGAAGATCGACGGGATCGAGTCGGCGGCGAACGCGACGTCGGTCGCGGCCAGCACGAGCAGCACCGCGAGCAGCGGCGTCGCGTACAGCCGCCGTCCCCGCCGCACGACCAGGCGCCGCCCGACGTAGTCCGGCGTGGTCGGGATCACCCGCGAGAGCGCGCGCACGACCCGGCTCTGCGCGGGGTCCGAGGCCGACGGCAGGCCGCGGGCGAGCTTCACGCCGGCCGCGATCAGGAACGCCGCGAAGACGTACGCCGTCCACTCGGCCGCCCCGAGCAGCGCCGAGCCGGCGACGATGAAGACGCCGCGCAGCGCGAGCGCCGCCCCGATCGCCCAGGCGACCGCCCACGACCGCGCCTCCGCCGGCACGGCGAACGCCGACAGGGCGACGACGAACACGAACACGTTGTCGAGCGAGAGGCTGCGCTCGATCGCGTAGCCCGCCAGGTACTCGCCGGCGGGCGTCGCGCCCTTCCAGACCCACACGACCGCGGCGAACGCGACTCCGGCGACGAGCCAGCCGGCGCTCGCGAACGGCCGCGCCGCGCAGCGACCGCGGCCGCAGCACCGCCAGGTCGAGCACGAGCAGGCCCACCGCTCCGCCTGCCAGCACCGCCCACTGCCACCATTCCTGCACAGGATCCTCCTTCGGTTCGTTGAAACCGAAGGTCTCACCCGCCCGCGAGGGCCGGCTGCGCCGGGCCCGTGAGGCCGTCCTGACGACGCAGCACATTGGTGGGCTACTCCCCTTCCACCCCCAGGGTAGCCGCGATCGAGCCCGCCCGCCGGGCGGCTCCAATCCCCGGTTTAAGCTAGCCGGCCAGCTCGGCGGGCACGAGCTCGAGGTCGAGCGCGCGGCCTGCGCGCACGACGCCGACCTGCACAGGCACGCCGACGGCGTCGCCCGACATCAGCCGCAGCAGGTCGTCCATCCGCTCCACAGGCCGGCCGGCGACCGACACGATCAGATCCTCGGGCCGCATCCCCGCGGCCGCGGCGGGACCCTCCGGCTCGACGCCGATCACCTCGACGCCGGTCTCCCGCCCGAGCTCGGCTCGCACGCCCGGAGGCAGCGGCCGGTCGCCGCCGGCGATGCCGACGAACGCGCGCCGCACGCGGCCGCTACGGCGAAGCTCGCCGACGATCGCCCTGGTCGCGGCGTTGATCGGCACCGCGAGCCCGAGGCCGACCCCGGCGAGCGCGGTGTTGATGCCGACGACACGGCCGCGGCTGTCGGCGAGCGCGCCGCCGGAGTTGCCCGGGTTGAGCGCGGCGTCGGTCTGGATCACGTCGGGGATCGACCGCTGGGCGCGGCCGCTGCGCGCCGGCAGCGACCGCCCGAGCGCCGAGACGACGCCGGCCGTGACCGTGCCGCCGAGGCCGTGCGGGTTTCCGATCGCGACGACGAGCTGCCCGACGCGCAGGCGGCCGGCGTCGCCGAGCTCGGCGGGGACGAGGCCCGGCGCGTCGGCCCGGATCAGCGCCAGGTCGGTCAGCGGGTCGCGGCCGACCACCTCGAAGGCGGGCTCGCTGCCGTCGGTGAACGCCGCCCGGCCGCGAGCGTCGTCGGCGCCGACCACGTGGGCGCAGGTGAGCATGAAGCCGTCGCCGCTCAGGACGACCGCGCTGCCCCCGCCGAGGGCTTCGCGGCGGCGGCCGCGGCGGCGCACGCGCAGGTTGGCGACCGAGGGCGCCAGCCGCTCGGCGACCGACGAGACGATGCGCGAGTAGGCGTCGAGCGCCTCGTCCTCGGCAGCCTCATCGTCCGGGGCGGCGGCCGGCGGGATGGCCAGATCGTCCATGCCTCAGCCCTGCGCCGGCACGACGTCGACGTCGCGCTCGGCCTCGCCGCGCACGAGCCCGAGCGTCAGCCCGGCGCCGTCGGCGAGGCCGTCGAGCGCCGCGTAGAGGTCGTCGATCGACCCCACCGGCCGGCCGCCCGCGGTCACGATCAGGTCGCCGCGCGCGACGCCCGCCGCAGCCGCCGGGCCGCCGTCCTCGAGGTCGCGCACGAGCAGGCCGTCGCGCTCGCCGAGGCCGACGGCGCGGCGCATGCGCCGCGCGGCCCGGCTCGAGACGACCGCCACGCCCAGGCTGCGGCGCGCCGGCGCCTCGCCGCGGGCGAGCGCCTCGGCTCGCGCGTGCAGATCCACGTCGGCGGTCAGGGCGAGCACGAGGCCGCCGTCCAGGCGCACCGTGTTCAGGCCGAGCAGGCCGCCGGCCGCATCGACGAGCGGGCCGCCGGCAGACCCGCGCGCGACCGGAGCGGTGTGCTCGATCGACCCGGCGATGCGGCGGCCGCGCGGGCCGCGGAAGGATCGCTCGAGCGCCGAGACCGCGCCGGAGGTGACGCGCAGGCTGCCGTCGCCGAGCCGGGCGAGGGCGAAGACCGCCGTGCCCAGCCCCGGCACGGGGCGATCCCATGCGATCGCGGGGGCCTCGCCCGTCTCCACCGCCACCACCGCCAGGTCGCCGGCGGCGTCGACGGCCGCGGGCCGGCCGGTCGCGCGACGGCCGTCGGCGAAGGTGACGGCGGCCTCGTCGCCGCGCACCGAGTGCGCGCAGGTGAGCACCCGGTCGCGTGCGATCACCACCCCGGATGCGGGCCGCCACCCGAAGCGCAGTCCGACCACCGATCCGCCCGTCCTTGCGACCACGTCCGCGGTCGCCTGCTGGAGCTGCTCGAGCACGCTCATGATCTGTTCGCATCCCCTGTCAGTAGTTGATAGCAATCTGCAAGTTACTCCTCCGAGGCGCCGCTCGCAAGCCCGATACGATGGGCGCATGGACGCGCCCGAGCAGCCCTCCCCGCTGGCGGAGGCGATGGGCCGGGTCGGCGACCGCTGGACGCTCCCGGTCGTCGAGGCGCTGCTCGAAGGCCCGCGCCGCTTCGGCGAGCTCCATGAGCGGCTGCCCGGGATCGCTCCCAACATCCTCACCGACCGCCTGCGCGGCCTGGAGCGCGACGCCCTCGTCGTCGCCCGCCCGTACTCGCACCGGCCGCCGCGCTCGACCTACGAGCTCACCGCCGAGGGGCGCGCGCTCGCGGGGGCCGTGCGGCTTCTGAGCGAGTGGGGCGCACGCCACGGCGGCCAGGAGCCCGCCCGCCACGCGGCATGCGGCACGCCGCTCGAGGTGCGCTGGTACTGCCCCACGTGCGACCAGCCGGTCGACGAGGACGCGGCCGAAGGGCTGGATTACGCATGATCTCGATCGAGGACGTCCGCGCGGCGGCGACCCGCCTGGAGGGCGTCGCCCACCGCACGCCGGTGCTGCGCTCGCGCACCCTGGACGCCCGCACCGGCGCGAGCGTGTTCGTGAAGGCCGAGTGCCTGCAGCGCGGCGGCGCGTTCAAGTTCCGCGGGGCGTACAACATGATCTCCCAGCTCCCGGCCGACGTGCGCGCCCGCGGCGTCGTCGCCTACTCGTCCGGCAACCACGCCCAGGCGGTCGCGATCGCCGCGGGCATGCTCGGCTCGACGGCGGTGATCCTGATGCCGGCCGACACGCCGCCCGCGAAGCTCGACGCCACCCGCGGCTACGGCGCCGAGGTCGTCACGTACGACCGCTACCGCGAGGATCGCGAGGCGCTCGGTGCGGCGCTCGCGGCCGAGCGCGGACTCGCGCTCGTGCCGCCGTACGAGCACCCGGCGGTGATGGCCGGGCAGGGCACGGCCGCGCTCGAGCTGCTCGACGAGGCGCCCGGCCTCGACCTGCTGCTCGCGCCGGTCGGCGGGGGCGGGCTGATCGCCGGCTGTGCGACGGCGGCAAAGGCGGTCGCCCCCGGTATCCGCATGGTCGGCATCGAGCCCGAGGCCGGCGACGACACCCGCCGGTCGCTCGCCGCCGGGGAGCGCGTGCGGATCGACACCCCGCGCACGATCGCAGACGGCCAGCAGGCCGACATCCCCGGCGAGCTCACCTTCGCGGTCAACCGCCTCCTGGTCGACGCGATCGAGCTTGTCTCCGACGCCGAGATCCTGGCCGCGATGGCGTTCCTGTTCGACCGGATGAAGGTCGTGTCGGAGCCGAGCGGGGCGTCCGCCGTCGCGGCCCTCCTGGCCGGCCGGGTGCGGGCGCCGGGCGCGCGCATCGGCGTCGTCATCTCGGGCGGGAACGTGGGCGTCGCCCGGTTCTGCGAGCTGCTGGGCCGCCCGGCCGGATGACCGAACCCGGCCGGGACGCGCGCGAGGCCGAGTCCGAGCGCGTCGGCCCCGGCCCGCCGATCGCACCCGGCGGCGTGCGCGGACTGCTGCGGCTGGCGACGATCGACACCGGGCCGCTGCGGCGGCGGCGCGACTTCCGCCTGCTCTGGATCGGCCAGGGCGTGTCGTTCTTCGGCTCGATGATCACCTACGTCGCGATCCCGTACCAGGCCTACCAGCTGAGCGGCTCCTCGCTCGTGGTCGGGCTGCTCGGGCTGGCCGAGCTCGTGCCGCTCCTGGCCGCCGCCTTCATCGGCGGCGCGCTCGCCGACGCCTTCGACCGGCGCCGGCTGATGCAGCTGACCGAGCTCTCGTTCGCGGCGGCCTCGCTCGTGCTGGTCGCAAACGCGCTGCTGCCGCATCCCGCAGCTGTGGGTGCTGTTCGTGATGTCGGCGCTGCTCGCCACGCTCGACGGCCTGCAGCGGCCGTCGCTCGACGCGCTCACGCCGCGGCTCGTCGAGCGCGACGAGCTCGTCGCCGCCGGGGCGCTCGACTCGTTCCGGATGACGATCGGCATGATCGCCGGGCCGGCCCTCGGCGGCGTGCTGTCGCGACCGCCGGCGTCCCGGCGACCTACGCCGTCGACACGGCCACCTTCGCGGTCTCGCTCACGGCGCTGCGCATGATGCGGGCCGTGCCGCCGCCGCCCGAGGCGGAGCCGCCGAGCCTGCGAGCGGATCCTCGAAGGGCTGCGCTACGCCGGCTCGCGCCCCGAGCTGATGGGCACGTACGTCGTCGACATCGTCGCGATGTTCTTCGGCATGCCGATGGCGCTCTTCCCCGCCGTCGCGAGCCACCTGGGCGGCGCCGGGGTGCTCGGCCTGCTCTACGCAGCACCGGCGGTCGGCTCGCTGATCGCGACCGTGACGAGCGGATGGGCGGCGCGCGTCCATCGCCACGGCGCGGCCGTCTGCATCGCGGCGGCGATCTGGGGCGTCGGCATCGTCGGCTTCGGCCTCGCCCCCAACCTCGCGCTCGCCCTGCTCGGCCTGGTCGTGGCCGGGGGCGCCGACATGCTCTCGGGCATCTTCCGCGGGACGATCTGGAACCAGACGATCCCCGACCACCTGCGCGGCCGCCTGGCCGGGATCGAGCAGGTGAGCTACTCCACCGGGCCGCTGCTCGGAAACGTCGAGTCCGGCGCGGTCGCGTCGCTCGCCGGCGTGCGCGCATCGATCGTCTCGGGCGGCGTCCTGTGCGTCGCCGGCGTTGCGGTCGCGATCCTCGCGCTGCCGGCGTTCTGGCGCTACGACAACCGCGCCACCGCTGAATAGGACGGGCCAGGCCCGTGGTATTCAGGAGGCGGGGGCCGGCTCGGGCTCCGGCTCGCGCTCGATGCCGGCGATGCGGTAGGCGTCGGCCTCGTCCAGCGTCTCGCGCTCGAGCAGCGCCCGGGTGAGGGCCTCGAGCTGGTCGCGATGCTCGGCGAGCTGCGCCATCGCGGTGTGCTCGCACTCCTCGAGGATCCGCCGCACCTCCTCGTCGACGAGCTCGCGCGTGTGCTCCGACGAGTCGCCGGCGCCGGGGAACAGGGTCGGCTCGTCGTTCGGGTCCGGGCAGCACCGACACCGGCCCGATCCGCTCGGACATGCCCCAGCGGCCGATCATCTGGCGGGCGATGCGGGTGGCCTGCTCGAGGTCTGACTCGGCGCCCGGTGGTGATCTCGCCGTAGATCAGCTGCTCGGCCGCGCGGCCGCCGAGCGCGCCGACCATGCGGCCGCGCAGATACTCGGCCGTGTAGCCGTAGCGGTCGGTGGTCGGGCTCTGGAAGGTGACGCCGAGCGCGCGCCCGCGGGGGATGATCGAGATCTTGCGCACCGGGTCGGCGCCGGGGTGAAGCATGCCCAGGAGCGCATGCCCGGACTCGTGGTAGGCGGTGCGCTCGCGATCCTCGGCCGAGATCACGATCCGGCGCTCGGCGCCGAGCACGATCCGCTCGAGCGAGTCGGTGAAGTCGGCGAGCTGCACCTGGTCGTGGTTGCGCCGGGCGGCCGTGAGCGCCGCCTCGTTGACGAGGTTGCGCAGGTCGGCGCCGACCATGCCGGGCGTCGAGGACGCGAGCGAGTCGAGGTCGACGTCGGGCGCGAGCGGAACGCCGCGGGCGTGCACCTCGAGGATCTGCCGCCGCCCCGTCTGGTCGGGCGGGTTGACCGTCACCCGGCGGTCGAACCGGCCCGGCCGCAGGAGCGCCGAGTCGAGGATCTCGGGCCGGTTCGTCGAGGCGATCACGATCACGCCCTCGGTGCCCGAGAAGCCGTCCATCTCGGTCAGGATCTGGTTCAGGGTCTGCTCGCGCTCGTCGTGGCCGCCGCCGAAGGCGTCGCAGCTGCCGCGGGCGCGCCCGATCGCGTCGAGCTCGTCGATGAACACGATGGCCGGCGCCGCCGCCTTCGCCTGCGTGAACAGGTCGCGCACGCGGCTCGCGCCGACGCCCACGATGGCCTCGATGAACTCCGACGCCGAGATCGAGAAGAACGGCACGGCCGCCTCGCCGGCCACTGCGCGCGCGAGCAGCGTCTTGCCCGTCCCGGGCATGCCGGAGAGCAGCACGCCCTTGGGCACCGTTGCGCCAAGGCGGGTGTAGCGCTGCGGGTTGCGCAGGAAGTCGACGACCTCGACCAGCTCCTCCTCGGCCTCGTCGATGCCGGCGACGTCCGCGAACGACACCCGCTTGGCGGTCGCGTCGGGCTCGTAGCGCTGCGCCCGCGATCGGCCGAACGCGCCCAGCCCACCGCCGGCGCCCGCCCGCTGCACGCGGCGGGCGATGAGGATGACGATTCCGACGATCAGGATCGTCGGCCCGAACCCGAGCACGAGCTGTTCCCAGAACGGCGTCGCCGTCTCGATGGGGTGGGCGTTGATCGCCACGCCCTGCTCCTCGAGCAGCTTCAGGAGCCCGTCGCCTCCCAGCGCGGGCCGTTCGGTCTGAAACTTCGTCGACGGCTTGCCGCTCGCGCCGGGCGGCTTGACCGGCTGCTTGAACGTGCCCTGGATCGTGCTGCCGGTGGCGGTGACCTCGGACACGTTGCCGGCCGTCACCTGATGGCGGAAGTAGCTGTACGGCACCTGCTCGTGGGAGGGGTTCGACGAGAACGCGTACGCGATGACGTAGTTCAGCGCGAGCAGCACGAGCAGGAAGACCCAGAAGCGGCGGCCGCCCGGCATCCGCGGCGGCGGCTTCGGCTCCTCCTTCGGGCGGTGCCCCTCGACCCGGAAGGGGTGCCGGTGCGGGCCATCGGCGGGAGTGCGCGGCGCGGTGTCGGCCATGGCCAGCGAGTGTACCCCCGGCCCCGCGGCCCCGCTGCGGGCGGGCACCGACGGGTGCCGCCCGCCGCGGGGCGGGGGGTGCGCGTCCGCGGGTCACGGGCGCAGCTGCTGCGGACGGAGGCGGGGGATGACGCGGCGGGCGCCGCGCGGCTCCGGCGCGGGCGCGGAAGCCGCGGCGTCTGCGGCGATCCGGCGCTTCGCGGCGGCGTCGATCTGGCCCTGGCGGTAGTCCCGCGCCATCTCGATGCGCATCGATGGAGTGATCCCGATCATGATGTCTCACCTCCTTTCTCGCAGTCGTGTTGTGACGTAACGAAAGACGTATGCATGCAGCGGCCTCCCGTCTGGGTGGATACGTAACGGTGAACGCGCCGACCTTGCTCGCGCACGCATGAAGCGTGCCTATCCGCGGCGTCAGATGGAGCGCGGTGAGCGGGGGAGAATCAGGCCGAGTGCGTGCCGAAGAGGCACTGCACCGCGTGGCTGACCGGCTCGGGGGACGCCGTGAACGCGAGAGCCGCAGTTGTCATCGTGGTCATCTCGCCTCCTTCGGGTCGCAGAGCCAGTACCTACTGAGACGCGAGCATACACGCGGCTCGCGCGTGCGTCAAGAAGTCTTTACACAATTCGTTATGCAACGCCGGATCCGTCACTCGCGCGCACGGCGAGCGCGTCGACGGCCTGGGCCTGGTCGGGTGTGAGTGGCGGCAGCGGGGCGCGCACATCGGTTCTGACGGGCACGCCGCGCGCGTGCAGGACCTGCTTGAGCGCGGCCTGGAACGGCTGCTGCTCGAGCGCGCTGCGCAGGTCGCTGAGCCGCGCGCCGCCGGCCGCGTCGGGCCGGCGCACGACCGCGGCGACGGCGTCGGGGAACGCCGACGCGAGGCCGGAGACGGCACCGGCCGCGCCGGCCGCGAGCGCCTCGGGGATCAGCCGCTCGGCGCCGACGAACACCGGCAGGCCCAGCTCCAGGTAGGGCGCGACCCGCTCGAACGGCGCCTCGGAGACCTTCAGCCCCGCCACGTTGTCGGCCCGCTCGCGCACGCGCTGGATCACGTCCACCGGCAGCGGATAGCCGCTGCGGGCCGCGAACGCATACAGGTAGAACGGCGTCGGGGAGCAGGCCGCCGCCGCCGCCGCGAAGTGGCCGACCAGGGCGTCGTCACCGAGCGGGTAGTACGGCGGTGGGATCACCGCGACGCCGTCGGCGCCGATCGCCGCGGCATGCCCGGCGAGGGCGACCGTGTCGGCCGTGCTCTGCGCGCCGCAGTGCACGATCAACATGCCCGCGCGCGCCTCGCGGAACCGCTTCGCCACCGTCCGCCGCTCGTCGAGCCCGAGCAGCACGCCCTCGCCGGTCGTGCCGAGCGCGAAGATCCCATCCGCGCCGGCCTCCACGAGGAAGCGCGCGAGCGGCTCGATGGCGTCCTCGTCCACGCGGGCGCCGCCGTCGCGAAGCGGCGTCACGGACGCGGCCAGGAGCAGGGCGGACATCGGGGCGATCCTAATCGAGCGGCGCCGCAGCGGGGCCGGTCAGCGCCGGCGCGGCCGGAACGCCGCGTCGAGGTCGGACGCCGCGAAGGGCCCGGTCGGGCCCGCGCCCGTCGCGTGCCGGAACACCGCCAGCCGGAACACCTGCCCGACGGCCGTCTGCACGACGGCGACGACGATGACCGTGACGGCCGCAAGCGCGGTGAGCGCGTACCCTGGAGCGAACCCCGAGCGGCCGACAAAGAACCCGACGATCCCGGCGGCCGTGGCGGCGGCCGACACCAGGCCCGCGGCCGAGCCGATCACGACGGCGCCCGTGACGGACTCGCCCCAGCGGGCGCGGATCGCGCCGACGGACCGCCGCAGCGCGCCCCGCACCCCCACGTCCTCGAGCGCGAGCACGGGGACGACGAAGAAGCTCGCGAGCGACCAGGCGATGCTCCCGACCCACTCGGCCGCCCGTCCCGCCAGGCCCCCGAACGGCAGCTGCTCGAGCGCCCGCAGGGCGATGCCGACGATCGTCGAGACGAGCGCCCAGGCCGCGACCGCCCAGACGCGCGAGCGGGCATGCCGCAGGGCCTGCGACGTCGTCATCGGGCGGCCGTCGAGCGTGGCCGCGGCCAGGGCGTAGAACGCAACGTTGAAGTACACCGTCATGAACGTGAACGGGTACGCACCGATCGCCGCGTCGACGAAGAGCCGCTCGCGGGAATGGTGGTGCACCACGTCGAGCGACCACGGACCCAGAAGCAGCGCGGCCGCAACCAGCCAGAGGACGGTCGAGACGGCCGGAATGACGAGCAGCCCCGGGTGCAGGCGCACCACCGACCAGCTCTCGCGAGTCAGGCGCCAGCCGCGCGCGGTCTTCCCTTCTGGCATCGATCCGACTTTACAGGTTCCGCCGGTGCAGCGCTAGCGGCGCCACAGGCCCGCGCGCGTGTGCAGCGGAGGGGTCGCGCTCGGCGGCCGGCGCCGCTCGCGCGGCCGCTCCTGCGCGTCGTACGCAGACAGGCGGCTGAGCGCGGACTCGACGTCCTGCTGCTCGAGATCGGAGCCCGGAGGCGCATCGGTGTGACCGCGGCCGGCCAGGCGTGAGCGAATGCTTCCACCCATGGTGAACCTCTCTTGAATTGGCCGCCGGGGGGCGGCGAAGCCTGATTCCAGTGTGCGCGCCTGGCGCCGGGAGTCAATCCCCCGCGCGGGGGAACGTGCTCTCAAGGCCGCTTGCGAAGCTGCCGAAACGCTACAATGCACCGACCCGGATCTCGTCGCGCACGCGTGGGCGCCCCCGCGTGGCGAAGACCGGAACCCTCTCCTATTGCGACCATGAAGACGCTGCACTCGCCTACCCCGAATTCCGCCGTTCTGCGCCTGGCCATCAGCCAGGGGCTGTCGTATGCCGGCCGCGGCGCCGCGCTGACGGCGCTGATCTGGGCGCTCTACTCGGCCACCGGGTCGGCCTGGTGGCTGTCGGGGGCGATGCTCGCGACCTTCGGCGCGGCGACCGCCGTCTCGCCGTTCACCGGCCACATGGGCGACCGCCACGACCGCCGCTGGGTGATCATCATCGCGGCCGCGCTGGCGGCCGTCGCCTTCGCGGCGTGCGCGCTGCTCGTCTGGCGCGGCGACGTGCTGGCGACGATCCTCGTCACCGTCGCCGCCGGGTGCACGCAGGGCGCGCTGACCGCGGCCGTCCAGGGCGCGGTGCCGAACCTGGTCGCCGACGAGGAGCTTGCGCGCGCGAACAGCCTCGCCGGCGCGTTCCGGAGCGCCGGCTACATGCTCGGCCCGGCATCGGCGGCGCGCTGCTCGCCGTCACGGCCGCGCCGGGCGTCTTCGCCGTGTCCGCCGCCATGATGGCCGTGTCCGCGCTCCTGATGGTCGGGATCCGCACCCCGTTCCACTCCGAGCGCCACGAGGAGATCGGCGGCCGCATGGACGGCTACCGCCAGCTGATGGCCGACCGCTGGATGCGCCGGCTGACGCTCGCTTGGGCGCTGATCATGGTCGGCGTCGGCCCCGTGATCGTGGCCGAGGTCGTGCTCGCCCACCACTTCGGCGTGGGGTCGTTCGGCTACGGTCTGATCTCGGTGTTCTGGGACGGCGGCGGTGTCGTCGGCGCGATCCTCGGCGTGCGCCTCGTGCGCCGGTTCGAGCAGACGGCCGTGGTCGGTGGCAGCGGCGCGATCGCAGCAGGCTTCGCCATCGTCGGCCTGACGCCGATCTTCTGGCCCGTGCTCCTGGGGATGATGGTCGCGGGCGTGTTCGACTCGCTCGGCACGGTCGCGGCCCAGAACATGCTCCAGCGGCGCACGCCCGGATCGGCTGCGCTCACGCGTGTCGGCGGCGCTCGACGCGGTCGTGCTCGGCGCGATGGGGGCGTCGTTCGCGCTCGGCGCGCCGCTCGTCACGTGGCTCGGCGCCCAGGGCGTCTACCTGGCGGCGGCCGGGCTGACGGTCGTTGCGACGCTCATGCTCGTTCCGGCCCTGCGGCACATGCCCGAGCCGGTCGTCCTGCCGGTGCGGCGCTCACGGCCGGTCGAGAGCGGACGCGAGCGGCCGCAGCCGCGCCGACCCGGCATGCGCCGGCCGGTGCTGCGCCGGCCGCGGCTGCCCCGCCGCCCGCGGCGCTCGCGCGAGCCGCGCTAGGTGGTTGATTCCACGTCGCCGTGATGTCCTGAGCGGCGAGAGCCGAGCAGCGCAAGGACGCAGGAAAGCGTTCATACCGTTAAGCGTATGGGCGCGACCGAGAAGCGTTCTGCGACGGTTCGCAGCCGCAGCGCCACCAACGCCCCAAACGAGCCCACCACCACCCGCGCGGCTACTCGCCGGGGTCGGCTTCCTGGTAGCTCATGCCGGTGCCGAGGACGAGCTTCAGCTCCTCGTCTTGCGCATTCGCGGTCTCGGAGACGAAGCCCACGGCGTTCATCAGCTCCCCCTCCTGCAGATCGTCGCCGAGCAGGTCGTACTCGAGGGCGATCACGCGCAGCTCCGGGTAGTAGACGAAGCGGCCGAAGCGGCTCGCGGCGTTCAGGTCGTTCAGGGCCTCGAGGATCGGGCCGACGCCGCCGGCCTCGTCCACCTCCTGCAGGATCGGCGAGTACAGGCTGACGACGCTGCGCCCGCCGAAGTCCGAGAACGAGACGAAGGTCGCGCTCGAGTCGAGCAGGATCCGGTACTGCGTCCCGTCGGCGCGCGTGTCGAACTCGACTCCGTTGCGGTGCAGGATCCCCGCCACCTGCTCGATCAGCCGCTGCATCGCCGGGGAGCATAGGCGGCGCCCGCCCGGCGCTACGCCTGGGCCAGGATGACCTGCTCGTAGAACTCGCCGGCGCGGCGGCCGGTGCGGCGGTTCACGTGCCGCAGGCGCTGCTCGCGGATGCGCATGCCCGCCCGCTCGAGGATGCCGCCGAAGAGGTCGCGCGAGTCGTCGACCACGAGCACGACCGCCGCGCCCGGCACCAGGAACCGGCGCGCGTTTGCGAACACGGCCGTCATGTCGTCGACGTAGCCGACGATCGCGGCCCGGCTCGTGCCGCGCCACGGCGCGCCGATCTCGTCGGCGCGGCGCTCGTCGAGGCCGAGCAGCTCGAACGCGTAGCGGTGCTGCTCGTGGTAGTCGATGCGGCCGGGATACGGCGGCGAGGTGATCAGACCGTCCAGCGCGCACGCCGTAGTCGACGCCGCGGGCGTCGCCGTGGAGCACCTCGGCGCGCACGTCGGCGCGCAGCTCGGAGTACTCGCGCACCCGCCGGACCGTGTCGAGCGTGTAGCGGCGCAGGAACTTGCCGGCGTCGGACGTCGGCGCGCACACGCGCGAGTGCTTGCGGCACTCGTACGGGCCGGTCTGCGGCGTGCGCGGGAAGTCGAGCTCGAAGTGCGTCGTCAGCCGCGCGGAGCGCGCGGCGCGGCTCAGCACGACGCGGCCCAGGTCGGCGCACTCCGGCGTCGATGCGAGCGCGCCGCGGTAGCGCAGCAGCTGCCCGAGCGCGTCGGGGTGATACCAGTCGGTCAGGTAGGCGACCGGGCGGGACGCCGCCCGGCTCGCCGTCGGCGTCCTCGGCGCGCTGCAGGAGCACGGTGAGATCGCGCTCCACCGCGTCGGCGTCGTACCGGGCGGTCTTCACGCGCGAGAGCAGGACGTTGAACGCCGAGACGTCGACGCCGACGCTGTGCGTGCCGAACGTCGTGCACTCGACGAGGGTCGTGCCGCTGCCCGCGAACGGGTCGAGGATGCGCTGGCCCGGCTGGAAGTGGCGGCGCAGGAACGTCTCGACGAGCTGGGGCACGAACTTGCCGAGGTAGGGATGCAGCCGGTGGACGTGCTTCGTGCGCTCGCGCTCGGGCAGCTCGTGCTCGGCCCACGAGAGCTCGGGGTCGAAGCTGCGCTCGGCCAGGTCGGCGTACAGGGCCTGCTGGGTCGGCATGACTCGCGAGGATATCGGCCGGTCAGGATGGCGCATGCGGCGGCGCGGCCGCCGGGGCCGTGCTCACGAGCGTGCGCCTCCCGGCGCGCTTGCGCACCGCGGCGAGGCCGCTGCGCCGGAGCGCGCCGCGCGCACGCGTCGCGGCCACCTCGGCGAGCTCGGCCGGCCCGACCGCGGCATCCTCGCGCGCGTCCACGGGGAGGCCGCGCATGCGTGCCCGGCGCAGCTCGGCGCGGAGCTGCGGGCCGCGCACGCTGCCCGGCTCGACCCACACGCCGACCGGGCCGCCGGCGGCGGTCGCAGCGCGGGCGACGGCCGGCGCCAGGGTCATGCCCGACGGCGCCGACCGCGGCGCCGGCGTCGAGCGTGGCCTGGAGCGAGGCCAGCACCACGAGCTTGCACCCGTACTCGCGCCGCAGCACGTCGACCATGTGCGCGACGCGGTCGCAGACGACCGCGCCCGGCCGCCGCGCGTACGGCGCGTAGGCGTGGTCGCGCGAGCAGCACGACGTCCTCGCGCGGGCAGCAGCCGCTGCAGCGCGCTGCGGCCACGCGCAGCCCGTCCCGCCCTCGGCCAGGATGCCGACCGGGGCGTCGGCCGTCAGCCATTCACGACCGCGGGCGCTTCTTCTCCGGGTCGTAGATCGGGAAGCTGTCGACGAGCGCGGGCACGGTGCGGCCGTCGGCCAGCGCCACCTCGACCGGGTCGTGCCGGGCTCGGTCAGCTCGGTCTCGATGCAGGCCATCGCCGATCAGCGCGGTCGACGGTCGGCGAGCGGCCGGCCGACGGCGAGAGGAGCTTGCCGACCTCGCGGCCGTGGCGCATCGACCGGCGAGTTGTAGTCCGGCGCCTCCTCGCCCGCGATCACGAGCGTGACCATGCGGTGCGTGATGCCGGCCGCGTGCTCGCGCACGAGCGCGTCGCGTCCGACGAAGTCGCCTTCGTCGAGCTTGATCATGCGGTCGAGGTTCATGTGGAACGGCGACGTGAGCCCGGGAAGTAGTCGTAGCCGATGAAGATCAGGCCGGCCTCGATGCGCAGCGACTCGACGGCGGCGAGGCCGTACGGGCGGATGCCGAGGTGGGCGCCCGGGTCGAGCAGCGCCCTGCCAGAGGCGCTCGGCGTGCTCGGCGGCGGGGCAGTAGATCTCGTAGCCGAGCTCGCCCGAGTAGCCGGTGCGCGAGACCCAGCAGCCGTCGCACGCCGGCGACCGTGACGGGCTCGGGGAAGAAGCGGAAGTAGCGCAGCGACGCGACGTCGGCGTCGCGTCAGCCCGGCGAGCAGCTCGCGCGAGCGCGGCCCCTGCATCTGCAGGTGCGGCAGCTCGAGCGTGTGCCTCGCTGATCTCGACGTCGAGGTCCGCGCGTGACCGGCGGAAGTGGTCGCCGTCGGTGGCGAGCGCCGTGACGACGAGGACGCCGTCCGCCGTCTCGCCGCGGTAGACGATGCCGTCGCCGAGCATCTTGCCGCGCTCGTCGCAGAACGGCGCCGTAGCGCACCTGGCCGATCTCGAGCGCGGCCATGTCGTTGACGTGAAGCAGCGATCGGCGGCGGCGAGCGCGTCCGGGCCCGTCGAAGAGCCACTTGCGCAGCGGCGACTCGTCCCAGATGCCGACCGTCTCGCGCACGGCGTGGTGCTCGGCGATCGGGTCGCCGAAGTCGGAGATCCAGTCCCAGCCCTCCCACTCGGCGAACGTGCCGCCCGATGCGGCGCTGGATCGCGTCGAACGCGGTGTCAGTCGAGGCCGTCGGTCGACGGCGGCGGCGGAGGCGGCTCGGCGATCGCGAGACGTCGCGCCGGCGCCGTGTCGATCGGCGGCGGCCAGGCCTCGAGCGGCGGCATCGGCACCTCGACCGGCACGATCACCGTCGGCGTCGCGCGCCGGCGTGACCTCCTGATGGCCCGGCGGCAGCACCTCGCGTGACGCCGAGCAGCGCCCGCGCGGCGCGCCGGGTTCCGCGAGCGTGCGGTACTCCTCGACGCAGACTGCTTCGGCTCGCGGTCGATGCTGCGGCGCAGGCGGCGCAGCCGGGCCTGCTCGCCGGCGCCGATGCCCGGGCGTCGAGAAGATCGCCTGCTCGACGTAGCTCTCGACGACCCGGTTGCCGACGAGCGCGACGTCGCCGCCGCGCGCGCGACCGGTGCGCGGCGAGTAGGGTGACACGCAGCGCACCTGGCTCGCAGGAACGCGTTCCAGGTCGAGAGGACGACCTCGCCGCGGCAGCGCGCGCCCGTCTCGGGGATCGCGAGCAGCGTGATGCGGCGGTCGTTGATCGGTCTCGATCAGGGCCTCGGCGGTCGGCTGCAGCACCGACGACGAACTTGTGCAGCGGCCAGACGTCGAGCTGGTTGAAGTCGCCGGGCTCGCAGCCGACGCCGAACAGGTACGTGTCGGCGTAGCGGAAGAAGTTGCCGGGCCCCTGGTCGTCGCGCAGGTCGTCGTAGAAGAGCGTGTTCGTGCCGCAGATCAGGTTCGAGCAGCCGACGGCGTCCATCGGGTTTGCGAGCACGACGCCGAGGCGGTCGTCGGGCTGCCACCCGCCCGGCCAGAGGTCGACGAGCGGCGCCGAGGCACCGTCGCGCTCGACCGCGAAGTCGTCGGAGGCGAGCGCGTAGGAGGAGTGCATGCGGCGATCTTACCGCCCTGATCCCGGTGCCTGGCACCGGTTATGCACCGCCGCCCGGCTGGCGGGCGTGCGGGTATGTATTCCGGATGGAGGCCCGCCCTCGCGACCGGCGCCGCCGATCGCCGGTTCCACACGATGACCGGTCTACGGTTCGTCCCGCTCCTGGCGTCCCGCTCCGGCGGGTATGTATTCCGGATGGACGCCCGGCCGCGCAACGTGACGCTGCTCGCGCTCACGATGGGCGTCTTCCTCGTGACGCTGAACGTCACGGTGGTGACCGTGGCGCTGCCGGACATCCAGCGCTCGCTGCACGCCCGCCCGGACGAGCTCGAGTGGGTGATCGACGCCTACAACCTCGTCGGCGCGAGCCTGCTGCTGTCGGCCGGGTTCTTCGCCGACCGGTTCGGGCGCAAGCGCGTGCTGTGCACCGGCTACAGCGTGTTCGCGGGCGGCGCGCTCCTGTGCGCGGTCGCGCCCACGGCCGGCTGGCTGATCGCCTTCCGCGTGCTCCAGGCCGTCGGCGGCACCGCGCTCACGCCGACCAGCCTCTCGATCGTCGCCAACCTCTACCGCGACCCGCTCGAGCGCGCCCGCGCCATCGGCATCTGGGGCGTCTCCTCGGGCGTCGGGCTCGGCGCCGGGCCGATCGTCGGCGGCGCCGTCACGCGACTGGATGGGCTGGCGGTCGGTGTTCGTCGTGAACGCCGTCGCCGGCGCTCGTCGCGCTCGTGATCGCGATCCGGGTCGTGCCGCGCTCGCGCAGCGAGGTCGCCCGCGGGCTCGACGTCCGCGGCCAGGTGCTCGCCGGTCGTCCTGCTCGCGAGCCTGACCTACGCGCTGATCGAGGCGCCGCGGTACGGCTGGGGATCGCCGCGGATCGTGCTCCTGCTCGCGGCCGACGTCGTCCTCGCGTCGTGTTCGTCGTCGTCGAGCTGCGCGTGCACGAGCCGCTGATCGACCTGCGGGTCTTCCGCGACCGCCAGTTCTCGGGCGCGATCTTCATCACCGTGGCGGCGTTCTTCGCCTACTCGGGGTTCGTCTACTTCACCGCGCTCTACCTGCAGCAGGTGCGCGGGATGAGCGCGCTCGTCGCCGGCGTCGTGATGCTGCCCGGCGGCGCTGCCCGTGCTCGCGCTCGGGCCGATCTCGGGCCGCCTGGTCGCCACCCGCGGCGCCCGCGGCGTGCTCTTCGCCGGGACGCTCGTGCTCGCCCTCGGGACGCGCGCTCCTGGCCTTCCCCGAGCACGCGGCGCCGCTGTGGCAGATCCTCGTCCCCGCCCTCCTGGTCGGCATCGGCTACGGCCTGATCAACGCGCCGGTGAGCACGGTGGCCGTCGCGACGCTGCCGCGCCAGCAGGCCGGCGTCGCCGCCGCGATCGCGAGCTCGGCGCGCAACGTCGGCCTCGTGCTCGGGATCGCCGTGCTCGGGTCGGTCGTCAACGGCCGCCTCCCGCAGCTGCAGGCCCACGAGCCGTTCGCGGTCGCCTACACGAACGCGATCCACCCGGCCTACATGGTGGCGGCGGGCGTCGCGCTCGCCGCCGCCGGGGTCGCGCTCTCGACGCTTCGCACCGAGCCGCCCGGCACACCGCAGCCGCTCGCGACGCCGAGCGGGATGGTCAGCGACCGAGGTAGGCCGCGAGGTGCACGCCCGTGAGCGTCGAGCGGGCGGCCACCAGATCCTCGGGCGTGCCCTCGAAGACGATCCGGCCGCCCTCGTGGCCCGCGCCCGGTCCGAGGTCGATGATCCAGTCGGCGTGCGCCATGACCGCCTGGTGGTGCTCGATGACGATGACCGACTTGCCGGAGTCCACCAGCCGGTCGAGCAGCGCGAGCAGTCGCTCGACGTCGGCGAGGTGGAGGCCGGTGGTCGGCTCGTCGAGGACGTAGACGCCGCCCTTCTCGCCCAGGTGGGTGGCCAGCTTGAGCCGCTGCCGCTCGCCCGCCGAGAGCGTGGTGAGCGGCTGGCCGAGGCTGAGGTAGCCGAGCCCGACGTCGGCCAGCCGCTGCAGGATCGTGTGCGCGGCCGGCGTGTGCGCCTCCCCGGCGGCGAAGAACGGCGCGGCCGTCGTCACCGACATCGCGAGCACCTCGCTGATGTCGCGGCCGCCGAGGTGGTACTCGAGCACCGACGCCTGGAACCGCCTGCCCTCGCACTCCTCGCAGGTGCTCGCGACGGTGGCCATCATCCCCAGGTCGGTGTAGATGACGCCGGCGCCGTTGCAGCTCTGGCATGCGCCCTCGGAGTTGGCGCTGAAGAGCGCCGGCTTCACGCCGTTGGCCTTCGCGAACGCCTTGCGGATCGGGTCGAGCAGCCCGGTGTAGGTCGCCGGGTTGCTGCGCCGCGAGCCGCGGATCGGGGCCTGGTCGACCGCGACCACGCCGTCGCGCCCCGACACCGAGCCATGGATCAGCGAGCTCTTGCCCGAGCCCGCCACACCGGTGACGACGACGAGCACGCCGAGCGGGATGTCGACGTCGACGTCCTGCAGGTTGTTGGCGGCGGCGCCGCGCACCTCGAGCGCCCCCGCGGGTGCCCGCAGCGTCGGCTTCAGCGAGGCGCGGTCGTCCAGGTGGCGCCCGGTCAGCGTGTCGGCCTTCCGCAGCCCCTCGACCGTGCCCTCGAACACCACCTCGCCACCCTCGCTGCCGGCGCCCGGGCCGAGGTCGACGACGTGGTCGGCGATCGCGATCGCCTCCGGCTTGTGCTCGACGACGAGCACGGTGTTGCCCTTGTCGCGCAGCTGCACCAGCAGGTCGTTCATCCGCTGGATGTCGTGCGGGTGCATGCCGATCGTCGGCTCGTCGAAGACGTAGGTGACGTCGGTGAGCGCGGAGCCGAGGTGGCGGATCATCTTCGTCCGCTGCGCCTCGCCGCCCGAGAGCGTGCCCGCCGGCCGGTCGAGCGAGAGGTAGCCGAGGCCGATCTCGACGAACGAGTCGAGCGTCTGCTGCGAGCGACTCGAGCAGCGGCGCGACCGACGGCTCCTCGAGACCCTGCACCCATCGGCCAGGTCGCTGATCTGCATCGCGCAGGCGTCGGCGATGTTGATCCCCTCGATCCTCGACGACCGCGCCTCCGGGCCGAGCCGGGTGCCGTCGCACTCGGGGCAGGTGGCGAACGTCACCGCCCGCTCGACGAACGCGCGCACGTGCGGCTGCAGCGCGTCGACGTCCTTGGACAGCATCGACTTCTGGATCTTCGGGATCAGGCCCTCGTAGGTGAGGTTGATGCCGTCGACCTTGATCCTGGTCGGCTCTTTGTAGAGCAGGTCGTGCAGCTCCTTCTTGGTGAACGAGCGGATCGGCTTGTCGGGGTCGAAGAAGCCGCAGCCGGTGAAGATGCGGCCGTACCAGCCGTCCATGCTGTAGCCGGGGATCGTGAGCGCACCCTCGTTCAGCGACTTGCCCTCGTCGTAGAGCGCCGACAGGTCGAAGTCGGTGACCGCGCCCCGGCCCTCGCAGCGCGGGCACATGCCGCCGAGGCGGTTGAACGTCGCCCGGACCGTCTTCTTGTTGCCGCGCTGCACCGTGATCGCACCGCTCGCCCGCACCGATGGGCACGTTGAACGAGAACGCGTTCGGCGGGCCGATGTGCGGCTGCCCGAGCCGGCTGAAGAGGATGCGCAGCATCGCGTTCGCGTCGGTTGCCGTGCCGACCGTGGAGCGGGCGTCGCCGCCCATGCGCTGCTGGTCGACGATGATCGCCGTCGTCAGCCCTTCGAGCACGTCGACCTCCGGCCGCTGCAAGGGTCGGCATGAACCCCTGCACGAACGCGCTGTAGGTCTCGTTGATCATCCGCTGCGACTCGGCGGCGATCGTGTCGAACACGAGCGAGCTCTTGCCCGACCCCGAGACGCCGGTGAACACCGTCAGCCGGCGCTTGGGGATCTCGACGTGGATGTCCTTGAGGTTGTTCACGCGCGCACCGTGCACGCGGATCAGGTCGTGGCTGTCGGCCGCGTGCAGCTGCGGCGAACTCCCCTGCGCCCTCGTGACCGCCGCTCGGCTCACCGCAGCTCCTGGATGCGGATCAGGTTGCCGGCGGGATCGCGGAAGGCGCAGTCGCGCACGCCGTACGGCTGCTCGGTCGGCTCCTGGACGACCTCGCCGCTGCCGGCCTGGACGCGGGCGAACGTGGCGTCGAGATCCCTCGTGGCCAGCAGGAGGGTCGCGTAGGTGCCCTTGGCCATCATCTCGGCGATGGTTCGGCGTTCGTCGTCGGTGATGCCCGGTGTGGCGGCGGGCGGATAGAGGACGATCGACGTGCCGGGATTGTCGGCCGGTCCGACCGTGATCCAGTGCATGCCGCCGTACTCGACGTCGTTTCGGACCTCGAAGCCGAGCGTGTCGCGGTAGAACCGAACCGCCGCGTCGGGTCGTCGTGCGGGAGGAAGCTTGCGTGAATGGTGATGTCCATGCCGGTCATCGTAGGTGCGGCTCGGTGAGCGCCGCTTCTCGATTCCTGATCGGTCTGGTCACCTGCTTCACCACGCACGCCGGCATGCCGGACGTGGCCCGCGCGGCATCGCGCCGGTAGGTGCTGGGCGGCACGCCGACGAGCTCGGTGAAGCGCGTGCTGAACGTCCCCAGCGACGAGCAGCCGACCGCGAAGCAGACCTCGGTGACGCTCAGATCACCCCGCCGCAGCAGCGCCATCGCCCGCTCGATGCGGCGCGTCATGAGGTAGCCGTACGGCGATTCGCCGTAGGCGAGCCGGAACCGGCGGCTGAGGTGCCCGGCCGACATGTGCGCGCCGCGGGCAAGCGCCTCGACGTCGAGCGGCCGCGCGTACTCCCGGTCGATCCGGTCGCGGACGCGGCGCAGCCGCACGAGGTCGTCCAGGTGCTGCGCGCCAGCCTCGGGCGGCACTACGTCGTCGCGGAGGCGCGCTCGGCGAGCGGCTCCGCCGCCTCGACGGCCGCGGCCTCGAGCCCGCGGCGGCGAACGGCGCTCGGGACGAGCAGCGCGGCGAGGCCTGCCGCCACGAGCCCGCCGCCCATCACGAGGAAGCTCAGCACGTAGCCGCGCTCGTGCGGGAGCGCGCCGAGCGACGACGCCGGACGTGATCACGGTGACGACGACCTGGCTGCCGATCGCGCCGCCGACCGTGCGGATGTTCGCGTTCATGCCGGTGGCGACGCCGGTCTGGGTCGCGGGCACGGCCTCGACGATCAGGTTCGTCATCGCCGAGAACGCGAGGCCGATGCCGAGGCCGACCAGCGCGAGCGCGACGTAGAACTTCCACTCGCGCGCTGTGCGCCAGCGGCCAGGAAGCCGAACGCCGCGCCGCCGACGAGCCCGCCCACGACGAGCGGCACCTTCGAGCCGACCGCGCCGCGTGATCGGCCCGATGACCATCCCGACCAGGATCATCGCGACCGTGGCCGGGCAGCATCGCGAGGCCGACGCCGGTGATCGACGCCGCCGAAGCCGTAGCCGGCCTGGCGCGGCGTCTCCATGAACTCGGGCAGCACGACCATCATCGAGTACATGCCGAAGCCGAACAGGAAGGCCGAGACGTTCGTCCACCACACGATCGGCGTGCGCATCATGCGCACGTCGACGAGCGGCTCGCGCGAGCGCAGCTCGACGGCCACCCAGGCCGACGAACAGGATCGCGGCAGCCGCGAACAGGCCGATGATGCGCGGCGACGACCAGCCCCAGCTCGCGCCCTCGCTGACGCCGAGCAGCAGCGCGACGAGCCAGCCCGAGAGCAGCGCGGCCGCGCCGAGGTTGACCGTGCCCGGGCGTCTTCACGGGCGACTCGGGGACGAAGAAGAACGTCGCGACCGTCGCGAACGCCGTCATGACGAGCGGGATCCAGAACAGCCAGTGGTAGGAGAGGTGGTCGACGATCGGCCCGGCGAGCACGATGCCGAGGCCCGCCGCCGACGCCGAGCAGGGCCGAGATGCCGCCGATCGCCCCGGCGACGCGCTCGCGCGGGAACTCGTCGCGGATGATGCCGAACGCGAGCGGGAAGACGGCGCCGCCGACGCCCTGGATCACGCGCGCGACGATCATGACGCCGACGAGCTCGTCGAGCGCCGCGACCAGCGAGCCCGACGATGAGCGCCGAGAGCACGATCACGAGCATGCGCTCCTTGCCGAACATGTCGCCGAGGCGCCCGAGCACGGGCGTCGCGACCGACGCGCTCAGCAGGTACGCCGTGAAGATCCACGAGACGGTGCTCTGCGACGTGTGCAGGTCGGCCTGGAGCGTCGGCAGCGCCGGCACGACCATCGACTGCAGAAGGACGTAGGCCATCGCGCCGATGCCGAGCACGGCGAAGGTCCTGTTCGCGCTCTGGCGGGGCTTCTCGGCGTGGGCGCTCACGGCTTCACCCCGGGGATCGAGGCCGCCCCGTCGTCCACCGCGGCCGCGGCCGGCGCCCGCTCGCCGGCCGGCAGCGGCCGCGGGCTCACGCCGCCCGAGCAGCGCCGTCAGGCCGAGCGCGCCGGCCGGCGGGATCAGGATCAGCTGCGGCAGCTGGTAGCGCCACGAGAACTGGTTCACGGCAACAGCGGTCACGAGCACTACGAGAGTAGCGCCGCTGAACAGCAGGCAGGCGCATTGCAGGCCCGATCGGCGGGCGCGGCCGACGCCGAGCGCCCCCAGCAGGCCGAGCGATCAGCGCCAGCCCGAGCAGCGGCCCGGGCGTGTAGCCGACGCGCTGGTACCGGCGCAGGAACGCGGCCAGCGTGTGGTTCACCTCGGGATGCTCGCCGTGGTTTGCGAGCACCTTGAGCGCCGAGCTGTAGACCGGGTAGTGCGTCTGGAACATCCACCGCGAGACCGACACCTCGCCGTTCTCGGTGGTGCGCGTCGGAGCGAAGCCGCGCAGGAAGTCCGACGCGATCGTGCGCGCGTAGGTGATCGGCTGGTGCAGGATCACGCGCTCGGCGAAGTCGCCCGCGACCTGCGAGCGCCCGCGCCACGGCACGCCGGGCGTGCGCTTGCTCTGCGGGCAGGTGCATGTGGTAGATCGGCGAGCGCGGCGACCACGAGTACTGCTCGACCGTCAGCCGCTTGCCCACCGGCTGCGTTGGGCAGAGCACGCGCTCGTAGGCGGGCATCGAGAGCCCCTTGCAGTCGGCGAACGGCGCCACCCGCGCGTACAGGAAGTGCCCGTCCAGGCCGTTCAGCGCGTAGATCCCGTAGTCGGCGTGGAACCAGGCGGCGTAGACGAGGAGCGGCAGCGCGAACGCTCCGATCATCACGGCGATGCTGCAGGAGCCGGACGCGCAGCAGGAGCAGCACGAGCACGGCCGGCACGATCACGAGCTCGGCGACCGACCGGGTCAGGGCGGCCGCTGCGAGCGACGTGCCCGCGAGCCCGGCGGCGACCAGGCCGACGCGCGGCCACCACAGGAGCAGCGCGCACGCGCCCAGCAGGAGCACCTCGAAGAGCGTCTCGGACAGGATCTGCTGCTCGAGGTTGAGCTGCATCGCGTCGAGCAGGACGGGCGCCGCGGCGAGCGCGGCGAGCCATCGGGCGACGCCGAGGCGCAGCAGCAGCACGTAGATCACGACGGCGAGGCCGAGCCCGAGCAGGTGCTGCACGAGCGGCACGATCTCGAGGCCGAAGCGGAAGGGCAGGAGGTGCAGGAAGACGGGGTAGCCGAACGGGCGCAGCGGCCGCGGCCCGAGGTTCGCCCGGTTCGCGAGGTAGCCGATCGAGTCCGTGAAGATCAGCGCCGGGCGGTAGGCGAAGAACGCGCACGCCCGCAGCAGGGCGCCGAGGGCGAGCAGGATCGCGAACTGCCAGTGGACGCGCACGGTGCGTGCGAGCCACGACCAGCCGGCGGCCGCACGCGCGCCGGCGCGGCCGAGCACGCCGCCACGGCTGCGCCCGGCAACCGCGCCCGTCATCCCTCGGCCGTCTGCGGCTCGGTCTCGGCGGTCGGGCGGCCCAGGAACACGAGCACCGCGAGCTCCGCGACGATCGTCACCAGGCGCATGGTGACGGCGGCGGTGGTGGCCTCGGTGTTCGAGAACGTGCCGGAGAGCAGCGCGACGTAGACGACCTCGCGCACGCCGAGGCCGCTTGGCGCGATCACGACGACGAGGCCCGTCGCCCAGGCGACCGCCGCCGCGCCGGCGACGGCGAACGGGTCGTCGAACCGGCCCGACACCGCGGTCTGGACGAGCACCGCGGCGATCGCGTAGGCGACGAAGCCGAGCGCGTCGTTCCAGGTCACGTGCAGCGCGCGGGCGGACGACACGCGCGACCGGCTCGCGACCAGCCGCGCCGCGGCCACCGGCGCGGCGATGACGACGGCGAGCGGCAGCCAGTCGAGCCGGCCCGACACGGCGAACGCCGCGCCGCCGACCGCCGCTGCCGCGCGACAGGGCGATCACGTTCTCGGCGCCGACGGTCGAGAGCTTGTCCGAGAGCGTCCCCGGCAGCAGCGTGACCCGCGAGGCCGGCGCCCAGATGCCGCCGGGCAGGTACCGGATCGCCTGCGTCCGACACCACATGCTGAGGTCGCTGCGCTTGGACGTGCCGGTCACCAGCAGCGCCCAGCCGCGCGCCAGGAGCACCCACCAGCCCACGGCGAACGCGATCGCGACCGGCAGCGGCCACAGCTCGAGCGCGCCCAGGTTCGACGGCGCGCACCGCCTTGACGCTCATGACCACGACGATCACGACGGCGGCGGCGAACGCGAGCACGCGCAGCACCGGCAGCATGGGCGCGATCCGCGCCCACGCCCGCTCCATCCCCGTCTGCGGCGCGGGCTCCGGCAGCGCGACGACGACCGGTGATCCGTCGTCGGTCAAGAGGCGTCCATCGTCGTCGATCCGAGCCGGCACATCTCCCCCGTCATCCCCGCCGCGCGCGGCGCTCGCGCCACCACGTCCTCACGATCACCCCAGCGTAACGGAATGCGTAGGTGATGTTCGTGCCCTTCTTGCTCTGACCGGCCAGGCGGCTGCGGTGCGAGACCGGCCGCTCGGTGACCCGATAGCCCGCGGCGATCGCGCCGATCAGGAGCTCGGAGGTCTGGTACTGCACCTGCGTCTGGCGCACGCGCTCGGTCACCTCGGCGCGCAGCGCACGCACGGCGCTCGACGTGTCGGTCACCTTCGTGCCGGTGAGCAGGCGGATCAGGAGCGCGAACGTGCGCACGCCCGGCGCGGCGCACGGCGTCGTCGGCGTCGTCGCGGCCGAGGACGCGCGAGCCGATCACGAAGTCGGCCTCGTCGTCGACGAGCGGCTGCAGCACAACCGGCACGTCCGCCGGATCCCACTCGCCGTCGCCGTCCATCGTGACGATGTACTGCGCGCCGTGCTCGCGGGCGAGCTCGTATCCGAGCCGCAGCGCGACGCCGTGGCCGCAGTTGCGCTTGAGCGTGGCCACGTGGGCCGAGCGCTCGAGCGCGACGGCCGTGGTGGCGTCGGACGAGCCGTCGTCGATCACGAGCGTCGCGACGGCCACACCGCAGGCCTGCGCTGGAACGGCGTCGAGCACCGCGCCGATCGCCCCCTCCTCGTCGAGCGCGGCGATGACGACGACCGCGGGCGGAAACCGCAGCCCCGGGTAGCGCTCGTCGAACGATCGCACGGCCTCGGCCCGCACCTCGGTGACGTACGGGCGCAGCGTCGTCGCCGCTCCGCCCCCGCCACTCCCGCTCACGACGTCCCTCCGCGCGGCCCCGCCGCGGCCACCCTCACGTCGCGTTTGAGACCGGCGCGAGCTGCGGCGACTCCTGCTCGCGCGTCCACACCGAGCGACACGGGATCTTGTCGAGGTCGCACCGGTGGGCGTACTTCTGCGCGATCTCCGAGACCTCGAGCATGAGCCTGTCGGCAAGCGTGATCGGCCGCAGCCCGAGGTCGAGCAGCTGCCGGTTCTCGACGAAGAGGTCGTTCTCGGCCGCCTCCTTGCGCGGGTTCGACACGAAGTCGATCTCGGCGCCCGTGAGCCGCGAGACCATCTCGGCGAGCTCGATCAGGCGATGAGCCTCGGTCATCTGGTTGAAGATGCGGACGCGCTCGCCGTGCTTGGGCGGGTTCTCGGCCGCGAGCTGGATGCAGCGCACGGTGTCCTGGATGTGGATGAACGCGCGCGTCTGGCCGCCGGTGCCGTGAACGGACAGCGGATAGCCGATCGCGGCCTGCATGAGGAAGCGGTTCAGCACCGTGCCGTAGTCGCCGTCGTAGTCGAAGCGGTTGATGAGGCGCTCGTCGCGCTGCGTCTCGGCCGTCTGCGTCCCCCACACGATGCCCTGGTGCAGGTCGGTCACGCGCACGCCGTCGTTCTTGTTGTAGTACGCGAAGAGCAGCTGATCCTGCGTCTTCGTCATGTGATAGATGCTGCCGGGGTTGGCCGGGAAGAGGATCTCCTGCTCGACGTCCGGGCCGTCCTCGATCGGGACGATCACACGCAGGTAGCCCTCCGGGATCTTCATGCCGGCGGCGCCGTAGCCGTAGACGCCCATGGTGCCCAGGTGGACGACGTGCGAGTCGATGCCGGACTCGACGATGGCGGCCAGCAGGTTGTTCGTGGCGTTCAGGTTGTTGTTCACCGTGTAGCGCTTGTGCCATGAGCTCTTCATCGAGTACGGCGCGGCGCGCTGCTCGGCGAAGTGCACGATCGCGTCGGGCTCGAGCTCGGTGAGCAGGCCCAGCAGATCGTCGTAGTCCTCGGCGACGTTGAACCGGTGGAACGGGATCTCCCGGCCTGTCAGCTCCTGCCACGCGCGCAGGCGCGTGCCCAGCGGCGCAATCGGCGTGAGCGACGATGCCTCGAGCTCGACGTCGGCGTTGCGACGCGCGAAGTTGTCCACGATGACCACGTCGTGGCCGCAGTTGGACAGGTGCAGGGATGTCGGCCATCCGCAGAAGCCGTCTCCACCCAGGACGAGAATCAGCATGGCGTTCGGTGCGTTCGCATGGGAGCCCCTCGGAAGTCGCGTCGGTTACGAGGCGAGCCTAGCTGAAAGAGTGTCCCACGCGAGCCGGACGCCTCGCACCTGCGGAGGGGTCAGGCGGTCATGATCGGGTCGAAGATCCCGTTCCAGGCGTCATATTCGCGCCGGGTGCGGTACGTCGGGTAGTCACGCGCCTTGGCCGCCATCGCGGCCGTCGGGAACACGAGCGAGCTCCGCGCGACCGCCGGGTCGGTCTTGCGCAGGATCCCCTGCGCCGCGGGCACGGGGGTGATGTACTCGACCCAGTCGGCGACGAGCGCCGCGACGTGCGGCTGGTAGTAGTAGTTCATCCACGCCATCGCGCTCAGCGGGTTTGCGGCACCCACCGGGATCATCATGTTGTCGGTCCAGTGCATCACGCCCTCGTCCGGCACGACGAACCGCAGCTCAGGATGGCCGGAGGCATTGGCCTGGAAGACGTCGCCCGACCATGCCTGGCTGATCCACGTCTCGCCCCGCTCGAGCACGTCGATGTAGCGCTGGTCGTAGTAGCCGTGCACGAGGTCGTGCTGTTTCGCGAGCGCGGCGCCGGCGGCGTGCCAGTCGCGCTCGGTCGACGTCGCCGGGTCGACGCCGTTGTAGAGCAGGCCGGCCGTGCCGAGGTCGGTGTTGTCGCTCATCATCCCGATCCGGCCCCGGAACGCCGGGTCCCAGAGATCCTTGATGCTCGTGATCGGCCGTGTGATCTTCTTCGTGTTGTAGGCGATGCCGGTGAACCCGGACTGCCACGGGATCGTGAAGCGGTTGCCCGGGTCGTAGTGCGGGTTCTTCGCGATCGGCGCGGCGTGGGCGGCGAAGTTCGGGATCAGCGAGTGGTCGAGCGGCACGACCCAGCCGCGGTCGATCAGCTGGGTCACCTGCCAGCCGCTCGTGAGCACGATCAGGTCGTATCCGAGCGGCCGCCGCGCCTGCAGACGCGGCGCGATCTTCGCGAAGAACGGCTCGTTGCCCTCGATCACCTCGTCGTACGTGACCTCGATGCCGGTCGCGCGCGAGAACGAGTTCAGGGTCGGGCGGTCCTTCAGCCAGTTCGTGTAGTCGATGTAGAGCGGCCAGTTGGCGAACACGAGCTGTCCGGTCGGCCGCTGCCCGCTCCACCAGCTCGCGCTGCCGACGCTCGCGGCCCGCGTCGTGCTCCCGCATGCCGCCAGAAGCGGCGTCGCCGACAGGGCTCCGGCGGCGGCGCCGGCGCGCACGAGCAGCTGCCTGCGCGACAGGCGCTGCACGGCGGTAAGGGGTGCGTTGCCGGGCATGGCTAGCGCAGCACCACGAACGCGATCACGATGCCGACCCAGCCGAGGGCGATCATCGCCGGGACGACGAGGGCCGAGGAGTTGCGGTTGACGAGCGATTCGCGCATCGTCGGGCGCAGCACCATGCGCCCGGCCGAGACCCGCCGGGCGCTGCGCACCGCGATCAGGATGACCAGCACTGCGGCGAGCGCAGCGGCCGCGGCGATCTCGAGCTTGCGGGTCAGGGCGGGCGCGATCCGCTGCACCGTCACGGTCGGCGCGGGCGCCGGTGGCGAGACGTGGGCCGGCGGGACAGCGCCGGGATCGGGCACCGTCACGAGCCCCGTGCTGCCCACGGTTGCGACGACGCCGGCCGCATCAGTGCGGAAGATCGTGTAGCAGTACGCGGCGCCGGCCTTCACCGTCCGGTCGATCACGTGCAGCGGCGTCACCTCGCCCGCCGCGGATCCGTCGCTTGGGGTGCGCGGGCAGGCGGACGCGCCGCGGCGAACGCCGATCTTGCCCCCGCCGGCGGGCTTGCTCCAGCTCACGAACACCTCGCCGGCGGTGACGACCACGCCGATGTGACCGGCGCGGGGATGGGTTGTCTGGCCGCCGCCGGAGGCGGCCGCCGTGGCCGCGCCCGCGCTCAGGCCGGCCAGCGACAGAGCCGCCAGGGCCACACCGAGCCGATGTCGAGCCGCGCCACCCATTCCCCCTCCAGACATTTCCAAGCTACATCCGGCACAGAGGTTGTCAACGGGTGGTTATACGCGGCGGATCGTGCCCCGCTTCTCGGCCTCGGCGAGCAGGTTCAGGACCGCGGTCGTCACCGCGGCCGCCTCGACGCTGAGCTGCGGCGCGATCTCGCGCTCGAACGCGCGCGCCAGCATGTACCACGTCATCGTCCACTGGAGCGCGCAGCCGCCGCACTGCAGGGTCACGGACCGAAGCGACGAGCGGTACACGCGCGGCTCGGGCCGCCCGCAGACGGGGCAGGTGGCGAGCCTGCGCGCGAGCCGCGCACCGTTTGCGACGTTGAACCGGTCGCGCTCGGTGATCCCGGCCCGCTGCAGGACGCCCCGGCGCCGCTCTGCATGGACGTTCATGCGGAGAGGCTACCAGTTGCGAGGTCAGGACGCCGCCGTCCCGCAGCTCGGGTAGGGCTTGGGCTGCGGCGCGTCCAGCGTCAGCCTGGGCGCCGGGGCCGACACGAACACCTGCCCGCCGTAGAGGCGGGCCAAGGTGAGCTCGGTCGGGGACACGTGGTGCAGCGCGACGACCTCGACAGGCTGTGCGGCGCGCCGCCCTTCCGGCGGATGCGTGTACGCGGGGAACGACGTTGAGTGAATCGGTTCGTGCCGGCGAACGCTGCGCACCCATCTCGCTCCGGCGCGGTCCTCGACGATCGCGTAGAGGTTCGTGCAAACGCCCTTCGCGCCGACGCTGCGCACCATCCACTGGTGCCGCGGCAGCGACCAGGTCACGAGCTTCATGCTCCAGTCGCGCGGCCCGAAGTAGACGATCGGAGACGAGTAGCGCCACCCCTGGCCGGCGATGTTCTGGGCGATCGCGTCGTAGGGCGTGCGCCCCAGCGGCAGCTGCGTGAGCGTCACGGCGGCCGCCATCGCCACGACGCAGGCCGCTGCGATCACCGTTCTCGCGCGCTCGGAGGGGAGGCGGTGCAGCGGCGTGACAACCGCGATCGCCAGGAACGGGGCGGCGGCCATGAAATTGCGGGGATCAAAGACCGGCTTCCCCAGCGCCCAGACGATCGCCCCGACGAGGGGCGGAACCACGGCGCAGAGGCCCGCGAGCCGGGTCCGCTCACGACGGATCAGGATGATCGCGCCGACCACGGCCAGGACGAAGAGGAGGACCTGCTCGTCACGCAGGAGCGCACCACCGTGCTGGTAGCCCACGAACAGGTTCCACGGCAGCGAGACGACGGTGTGGCCACCGTAGGCGCCGACGTAGCCGAACCGGTGCAGACGGGGGACGACGGACGGCAGCCACGGCACCAGGGTGAGGACGCCGATGGCGATCGCGGCCCCGGCCCGCACCCGCAGCCGCGCCGGCCGGGTCCGCGCTGTCCACAGGAACACGCCGCCGGCCGCGACCGTGAGCAGGAACAGGTACTCGGTGAGGCATCCCGCGGCGGTGGTCAGCGCGAGCAGCACCGGCCAGCGGCGCGCGTCAGAACGCACGGCGGACTCGACCAGGAGCGCGAACCCGATCGCGAGCATCGAGTACACCGCGTAGCCCCGCAGCTCGGCGCCGTGAAGCACGAACTGGGCGCCGAACGCAGCACCTGCGGCCGCAGCGACCGCCTCGGCCAGACCCAGGGTGCGCCGCGCATATGCGAACACACCGACCACCGTGAGCACGCTTGCCCCCATCGACACGAACCGGAGGTCGACGGCCCGAGGGGTCGCACCGAGCAGATCGCCCGCCCGCTGGACGGCCCACGCGAGCAAGTACCACAGCGGAGGCTCGTTCTTGCGCAGACTGACCGACGCGAGCACCTGGTGGATGTTGTGATGCGAGAAGGCGCGCGCCGCCGCCACCTCATCGCCCCACAGCGGCTGGCCGAGCTCGGGTATCCGCACGGCCACCGTGGCCAGGACGAGCATCGCAAGTAGCGCCGGCGCGAGCAGCCGCCGACCACGGCGGGTGGGCGCGCGGACGACCGGCGGCGGGGGACCGGCGACGACGTCGCCCGAGGGCGGGGCGGCTGGACGGCCTGCGGCGGGCGCGCGCGGATCCGCCCGGCTCATGCCGGCGCCTCGAGCTCACTCGGCACCGGCACGGGTGCCGGCGCCCGGTGCCGGCGGACCTCGAGCGTGAGCAGCGCCTCCATTGCCACGTACAGCTTGAACGCGCGGAACATCAGGTAGAGAGGCACGAACGGCAGGTACCGGAAACGGCGGTATGCGACCAGCATCACGACCACGATCGCGATGTGCACGCCCACGATGATCCCGCCGATGACGGCGACCTCACGCAGCGTGACCACGGCCGGATGGGTCAGCGCGAGCAGGACCGCGATCAGGAAGACGGGGATCATCAGCGCGCGCCGGCATGCGTTGACGGTCGACCACGGCAACATCCAGAGGCATCGCAGACCCTGACCCATGGCGATGCCCGACCCGTTCCGCGCCGCCACGCACAGGATGCCGCGCGTCCAGCGCTGACGCTGCTCGCGGAGCTGCCCGATCGTCGCAGGCACCTCGGGATAGAAGCGGACGTTCAGGTCCGTGACGATGCGCAGGCCGGTGCGGCCGAGGCGCACCGCCATGTCGGTGTCCTCGCCGTTGAAGCCGATGCCGAACCCCAGCCGGCGGACGACATCGCCCCGGTAGGCAGACATGTTGCCGGGCATGACGAGCGTCGCGTCGACGCTGCTCTGCCCGACGCGGAGGAACGCGACCGAGTAGAGCACCTCCATCAGTCGCACGGCGTAGATCCAGCGGGGAGCGTCCTCGCGGGGCAACGGCAGGCCGCTCACGCCTCCAACGCCCGGGTCCTGCAGGTAGGGCACGACTCGGGTGAACAGGGTCGGCTCGACGATCGTGTCCGCGTCAACCCGCACCACCACCGGCTCGGTGGTCGCCCCGAGACCCATGTTCAGCGCGTGGGACTTGCCCCTGGTCGGGCAGTCGATGATCCGCCCGGTGAGCGCCACGCACTGCCCCAAGGCCGCGGCAGCCTCGGCCGCAGTGCGATCGATGGAGTCGTTATTGACCAGGTACAGAGCCACCCGTCCCGAATACGCGTCGGCGGCGGCGTCGAGAGCGGCGATGACGGCCGAGATCGAGTACTCCTCGTTGTAGGCGGGCACGATCACGCCGACGTCGACGGGCTGGTCGAGCGCCCGGGCGCGCGGTCGCTGCAGTGCACCGGCCGCGAACAGGAGCACCTGCACCGTGAGGATCAGCAGGACGACGGTCGAGGCAAAGCCGTTTACGAGCGGCACGTGGACGGTCTGGAACAGATGGTGCCGCCAAGGCGCGGTAACGACCACCAACGCGACGCTCACGAGCACGACGCCCCCCGCGACGAGCAGCGGCCGGCGCGACCGGCGCCGCTCCGCGGACACCCGCTCGTCGGCAGGCAGCTCGTAGCCGGCGAAGACGAGCCAGACGAAGACGAGGAGGGCCACGACGACGCTCACGACGCCCCCGCGCGGTGTGAACGGGTTCGGGCTGCCCACGCCAACGCTGTCCGCGAGGAGCGCGTCGGCGACGACGGCCGCACCGGCGTAGACAACCCAGCCGGTGACGGCGAACCGCAGCCGCCTGAGCGCAGTGCCGGGGGCAAACGCACCCAGGAGGCCCACCAGGACGAACACGAACGGCCGCAGGGAGAGCGTGCCGGACGATCGCAGCAGCCGCTCGCGGGTGGCCCCGCTCAAGCCGCTGACGACATCGACGTAGGTGCGCTCGAGCGGGCGCAGCTCCGCCGCGACCACGAGCGTGGCCGCGGCCAGTGCCATCAGGAACGCGCACCCGAGCCACCAGGGTCTGCGCACGGCGTAGCCGGGCGGTGCGGAGTCGACCGAGAGGTAGTAGGCCAGATCGCGCGGCAACTCCGCGTCGGCGTCGCCGTAGTGGCTGCCCCAGGTGGTCGCGCCCTCGGCGTGGGCCGGCGGTTGTGCCTGCCTACCGCGCCTGATCCGCGTGCCCCATGGGCGCTTCGGGTCGGTCATGCTCCGGACGACATGTCGCCAGGCAGCGGCCCGAGCATGGTCACAGTCAGGTGATCCCCCCTCGCGAACAGACGCGACATCGATCCCGTGGAACTCGGGGAGACCGAGGTGCCGTCCGCCGCCGATCCTAGAGACGCGTTCTGGGAAAATCAAGAAACCCGCCTCGACTTCACTTCACGGTTTCCATCACTTCCAATCCGTTCCCAATCCCCGCTCATGCGGGACCTTGCGGCGCCGATGACCGAGGGAGCAAAACCGCGTCCCAAAACCGTTCCAGACGTCCCGCCATCCTCACGCCCCACGCAAAGGCGTTCGCGCTCGCAACCGTCCTCGCTGCCGCGGGCGTCGCGGCGTGGGTGTCGCATTCTGGGCGGCCGTCCACGACGGGACGAAGGCCGCCGGCATCGGCCGTGCACCGTGCGGCCCGTGCTCGCCATTCGTGGGAGATCACCGGCGCAAACGTCACCCTGATCGAGCGGGTGGATCCGGCGCTTGCGCGCAGCCTCTTCGACACCCCGGCGTCGTTTGGGCTCGGCAACCCCGCCGGCCACCAGGATCAGGTGCCCGGCCACTCGGCTGCCGTTCCCACCCTCGTGTACCGCAGCCTGACGCGGTTTCGCTCGGACGTGTCCCACGGCCGCATCGACCGGCGCATCCGGGCGGTGCTCTACGACCCGGAGCGCTGGCGGGCGACACCCGCTCGCGAGCAGCGCGACCCGCTGCAGGCCATGCGGAGGTTCGCCGCGCTCGGCCACGCGCACGGGTACGAGGTGGTGCTCGCCCCGGCGCGCGACCTGCTCGCCGTGGCGGGCGCGCGCTGCACAGCCCACGGCGAGACGCTCGACCAGGCATATCTGCGCTGCGGCCTTGCGCGGGCGGCCCGGTGGGCGAACGTCTTCTCGATCCAATCTCAGGCGGACGAGTTCGACGTCGCCCGGTTCCGCTCGTTCGTCCGCGCGGCCGCAGGTCAGGCGCGCGCGGCGCACCCCGGCGTGCGCGTCTTCGCCGGCATCAGCACCCATCCCGCCACCGGCCGCGCGCATGGGCGCGACCTGGCCGCCGCGGTGCGCTCCGTGCAGTCCGCGGTCGACGGGTTCTGGGCGAACGTCTTCGCCACCCAACCCGGGCAGCTGCAGACGGCGATCGGCTTCTTCCGCACGCTCGCTCCGCGCTGAGAGCGTCGGTCGGGACGGGCCGTTAGCATGGCGTCCGATTTGGCACGTTCGAAGATCGTCCACCTGCTCGCCGGCCTGGCGTGCACCGTCGTCGTCGCCGGTGTCGCGGGTGCGCTCGCCTATCAGCTCGCCCAGAAGCCGGGGCGCGCGAACGGAGCCGTGCCGCCGTCGGCCCGCGCCGCCGCGCTCCAGCGGGCGCCGTGCGGCTTCCGTCACGACCGCCGGCCGCCGATCCGCCACGTGGTCTGGATCTGGTTTGCGAACGAATACCGCAACACGGTGCTGGGGTCGCCTGCCGCGCCGTTCGTGAACGTGCTCGCGGCGGACTGCGGCATCGACATCCACTACTCGAGCCTCGGCCAGCCGAGCCTGGTCGACTACCTGGGAGCAATCTCCGGGCGGCGCCCAGCCTTCCGACACCCGTGCGCCGCATGCACCGTGCGCGGGCCGACGCTGCTCGACCAGGTGTCCTCGTGGCGGGCGTACTACGGGGGGATGTCGACCCCGTGCCAGCGCCGCAACTCCGCCGCCTACGTCCGCACGCACAACGCTGCGACCTTCATCCCGGGGCTGGTCGGGCAGTGCGCGCGAGACGATCTGCCGCTCGGATCAACCCCGGCAACGAGCCGGCTCGTCAGGGCGGCCGCCGCCGGGACGCTGCCCGCGTTCACGCTGATCGTCCCCGGCCAGTGCACGAACATGCACTTCGACAGCGCCTGTCCAACCGGAGCGCTGCCGGCCCGCCGGCGCTCGACATACATCAGCCTGGGCGACCGCTGGCTCAAGACCTGGCTCTCCCCGATCCTGCGCAGTGCCTCCTACCGGGACGGATCGACCGCCGTCTTCATCACCTGGGACGAGGGCACGCCCGCACCCGCCGGGAGCGGCGGCACCCGCTGCCGGCCCGGATCTCAGCGCCCAGCATGCGGCGTGGCGCTGATCGGCGTCTCTCCGTACACGGCGCCCGGCAGCGTGACGGACATGGGCGGCTCGCACTTCGCGCTCCTCAAGCTCACGGAGCGGCTGCTCGGATCACGTCCGCTCGGCAGAGCGTTCTCCGCATCGACACCGGACCTCGGGCCAGGTTTCGGCCTCTAGCGTGCCCAGGTGCGGTATACATGGCCCGATGACAGGCCGCCGCAGGCTCTATGCACTCACCACCCTAGCGGCGGCACTCGCCGGCCTTCTCGCACCGGCGGCATCGGCGACGACGATCTCGAGCTCGCCGCTGGCCGGATGGCAGACCAACGGCCGTGTGGACGCGATCGTGATCGGCGCGAACGGCTGGACGTACCTGGCCGGGACGTTCACCCAGGTGATGAACCACGCCGGAGGTGTCTTCGCGCGCACGCGGATGGCGGCGATCGACGCCTCGGGACATCTGACCGCGTTCGACCCCCAGCCGAACGCGGCCGTCCGCGCGCTCGCGCTCGGCCCCGGCGGCACGGTCTACCTTGGCGGCGACTTCACGACCGTCGCCGGCACCACGCGCAACCGGCTCGCGGCGGTGACGAGCTCTGGCGGCCTCGTGACAGCCTTCGCGGCCGGGACGAACGGGTCGGTGTACGCGCTCGCCGCCGCCGGCAGCCGTCTCTACGTGGGGGGCAACTTCTCCGCCATCCGCAGCGTGCACCGGACGCGGCTGGCGCGCGTCGCGGCCGGCACCGGCGCGGTCGACCCGGCGTGGGCACCCACGGCAAATGCCCTCATCCGTGCGATCGCCGTGCCCGCAGGCGCGCGCACGGTCTTCGTCGGCGGGACATTCACCAAGGTCGACGGGACGTTCCAGGACCACCTCGCGTCGCTCGCAACCGGGGCCGGTGCGACACGGGCGTGGGCCACGCATCCGCACTATGCGGTGTGGGGCCTCGCGGCATCCGGGACGACGGTCTACCTGGCCGGCGCCGGTCACGGCGGCCATCTGACCGCCCTGACGTACCCGGGCGGCGCGCTGCGCTTCACGGTGCAGACCGACGGCAACTTCCAGGCGGTCGCACTGGTCGGCCGGGACGTCGTCGGCGGTGGCCACTTCACGGAGACCTGCTCTCCGGGCACCGACTGTGCGCATCCCGTGGCCCACGCCAGACTGCTGGCGGCTGACGCCGCGACCGGCGCGGTCGACGGGGCGTGGAACCCGCGGGCGAACAGCCTCCACGGGTGTCTTCGCGCTGGCCGCGACGTCCAGCGATCTGTACGCCGGCGGCGACTTCACGTCCTTCGGGGCGGCGCCCCAGCAGCACTTCGCCGAGTTCGCCGTCACGCCGTAGAGGCCGGGTCGACGGCGACAGGCTCGATGGTTGGCTCCACGCGCCCGTGATGTCTTGGGCGGATGCGAACCGAGCAGCGCCGCCAACGTCCCAAAGAGCCGATACCGTCCGGGCGGCCAGGCGCGCGGGGGCGTGGAGTCAATCATCTAGTCTTCGGGGATGCCCGCCGCCCTGATCGCCCTCATCCTGCTCATCCTGTTCTTCGCCTTCGGCCTCGGCATCCTCGGCTTCACTCTCCACATCCTGTTCGTGTTGCTCTGGTACGGGATCGGCGGACTCATCGTGGGCGGGCTGGGCCGCCTGTTCGTGCCGGGAAGGCAGGATCTCGGCCTGGTCGCCACGGCGCTCTTCGGCATCGCCGGCTCGCTCCTGGGCGGCGCGATCGCCAGGCACTGGCTGGGCCTCGGTGCCATCGGCGAGTTCCTCACCGCGGTCGCGTGCGCGGCGATCCTCGTGCTGGTCGTCAGCGGGACGTCCTCGCGCCTCGCGTCGGATCGCTGAACCGGCCGTAGCGGCGACGGCGGCCCGCGGCCGCCCATCGCGACCGCAGGAAGTCGCGACCAGTGGTGTCTACGTGTTCGAAAGGGCAAAGCCGTCGTGAGGCGGCGACGCAAAGCCCGGAGCCTGCAGGCGCAGGTCGTCCGGCTACCGAAAGGACGAAGACACCGTGAGCCGTATCCCGTTCCTGGGAGTGATCGCGATCGGCGCGACGCTCCTGGTCGCCCCCAGCGCCTACGCCATGCCGCTCGGAGCAGCCCACATCGGCCGGAGCGCCCCCACCGGCGATGGTCCCGGCCACGCGCGGAAGCCGCGCTGCGCCCACAACGGCATCTCCAGCAACAAGGCCGGCCACCTCAACTGTCGCAGGGCGAAGGCCACCACCACGGGCGACGCCGCGCCGGCGACGGTGTCGTCCGGCGATACCAACCCCGGCGGCTCCGACACCGGCACGTCCACGTCCACCCAGAGCGACCAGGGCTCGTCCGGGACTGACCAGGGCGACCAGAACGACCAGGGCGACCAGAACGACCAGGGCTCGTCCGGGAGTGACCAGAACGACCAGGGCGACCAGGGCTCGTCCGGCGACCAGGCCGGCGGCTCAGGCGACCAGGGCAACCAAAACAGCGACAACTAGAGGGTGCTTCGTCCGAGGTCAGCCCCGCGACCGCTCCACGCGGGCTGACCGAGGCACCGCAGGGAATTACGGGGGTGCCCGGGGTCGGCGCGCGCGTCAGGCGAGTGCGTGAAGCCGACGGAGGGACTCGAACCCTCGACCCCCGCTTTACGAGAGCGGTGCTCTGCCAGCTGAGCTACGTCGGCCCGGTGCACCAGTGTACCGCTCGGGCACGGCCGCTCCGGCGCGGGTAGGCTAGGCCGCCATGCGCACCCTGGTCACCGGAGCCACGGGCTATCTCGGCGCCGAGCTCGTGCGCGAGCTGCGGCGCAGCGACCGGGAGGTGCGCGCGCTCGTGCGCTCGCCGGCCGCGGCCGCGCGGCTCGACGGCACGGGCGCGGAGATCGTCGAGGGCGACGTGCTCGACGCCGCGTCGATCGACCGGGCGCTCGACGGCGTCGCGCGCGTGTTCCATATGGCCGGTGTCGTCGGCCACCGCGCCTCGGACGATGCGCGCCTGCGGGCCGTGAACGTCGACGGCGCCCGCACCGTGCGTCGCGGCCTGCGCGAAGGCGGGCGTCGAGCGGGTCGTCTTCACCTCGTCGATCTCGGCGATGGGCCCGGCCGGCGGCCCCGGCCATCCCCGCGACGAGGGCGCCTGGCTGCTCGACGGCGACGACGGCCGCGTCGACTTCCGCTACGGCCGCTCCAAGGCGCTGGGCGAGCAGGCCGCGCTCGAGGCGGCCGCCGGCGGGCTCGACGTCGTCGTGACGAACCCCGGCTTCGTGATCGGCCCGGGCGACGTCCACCGGGTGTCGTCGTGGCCGGTCGAGGAGTACATGCGCGGGCGGCTGCGGTTCACGGTCGACGGCGGCCTCTCCTACGTCGACGCCCGCGACGTCGCCGCCGGCCACCTGCTGGCCGAGGAGCGGGGCCGCTCCGGCGAGCGCTACCTGCTCACGAACGACGACGGCAACCTCAGCCACCGCGACTTCTTCGCCCTCGTCGGCCGCGTCACCGGCCGCCCCCGACGCCAGCTGCACCTCTCGGCCGGCCTGCTGCGACCCGTCCTGCGCGCGGGCGGCGCGCTGCACCTGCCGCTGCCGCTCGACGACCAGGAGCTCGCGTCGAGCACCCACTGGTGGTATGCGACGTCGGCCAAGGCGCGCGCCGAGCTCGGCTTCACCGTGCGCCCGGTCGCAGGACACGATCCGCGACACCGTCGAGTGGCTGCGCGCCGACGGCTACCACAAGCACTGAGAGGGGGAACGAATGGCCATCAAGCTCCACCGCTGCAGCGGCACGTTCATCAAGGGGCCGCACCCGTGCTGGAAGGCGCAGAAGGCGCTCGACGACGCCGGCATCTCCTACGAGCTCGTGCTCCACTCGGCATTCCGGCCGCGCCGGCCCGAGGTCGAGGAGCTGTCCGGACAGCGCAAGCTGCCGCTCGTCGAGTTCGAGGACGGCACGATCCTGGCCGAGTCGGCGGAGATCGCCCGCCGCGCGCGGGCCGGAACGCTCATGCAGACGCCGCCGCCCGACTAACAGCTTCCCAACCGGGCGGACCATATGATTCCGGCCGATGCGACGGACCGCGCCGCACCGGTGCGTGCCGGTTAACACCTCCGCCGAAGCACTGCGATGAGCACACCTCGGCGCAGGCGCGTCACGCGGGCGACGCTCTTCGCGGGTGTCGTCGCCGGCGTCGCAGCCGTGCCGGCGATCCTGCGCGGCGGCCTCGGCGGCGGCCCCGGCAAGACGCACGACTCGGGGTTCGCGTCGCCTCCCGGACGCGGACGGGTGGCCCGAGCCCTGGCTGGCCCAGCACTACCTGCGCGACCTGCGGGTGCGCGGCGGCCAGGGGCTGTTCACGCTGCCGGCCGGGCTCGACACGACCGCGCCGGCACAGCCGATGCCGATCTTCCTGATCGACCGCGCCTGCGCCGGCGCGACCCACACGCTCGACTTCTCGGTCACGAACCCGACGCTCCGTCCCGGGATCCTCTTCGGCGCGCAGAGCGACGTCGACTACCTGGCCGTGACGTGCGAGCGCCACGGCCTCGTGCTCGCGCGCTACGGGCGAGCCGGACGCGAGGTGATCGCCGAGGGGCCGCACCCTGGGCTCGTCGCCGCGACGCCGTACCACCTGCGGGTGGCGGTGAACGGCGGCACGGTGCACGCGAAGGTCTGGAAGGCGTCGCGGCAGGAGCCGGCGGTGTGGCACCTCACCGGCCGGCCGCCGGGTCGGTCGACGGCACGCCGGGGCTGATCGTCGTGCACCCGCCGCGACTTCGCGGCGGCCACGTTCGCGGTGAGCGCGCACACGATCACCGCCGAGGCGGCGTTTCGGCCGACGCCGCCGGTGGCCTGCGCCGAGATCGCAGGCGTCCCGCTGCTGCGGCCCGACGGCGGCTACGACGTGCGTCTGCGCGCAATCTCCGCCTTCCCGGCCAGGGTGACGTTCCACACGCGCACGTCCGCCGGTGCCGCGAGCGTCCGCATATCAGGCCACGCAGCCGCCGTACACGGCGCTCCATCGGCTCCGCCTCGAGCCCGGCGAGCGCCTGGACTGGCACGCCGAGCTCGAGTCGCACACGAGCGGCGTCCGCACGGACTCGCCGCCGCAGGAGGTGATCGCCCCGCACGGCGACGAGCGCCTGGTCATGCTCGCCGCCAGCTGCGAGCAGTTCTCCGGCGAACCGCCCAGCCGCGCCTACGCGGCGATGGTGGAGGCGGCGCAGGTGCGTCCTGCGGCGCTCGTGTTCGAGGGCGACCTCGGCTATGCGAACAACAGCTTCCACTCCTGCTACATCTCGGCGCCCGACTTCTTCGCCGACCGGTTCCGGCGCACGCTCGCAGGCCGGGACTTCGCCGACCTGCGCGCCCGGATCCCGACCGGGTTCACGATCGACGACCACGACTACGGCCCGCAGAACAACGCCGATCGCACCACCTACGCGCACTGGGCGCCGCCGCTGTGGGCGCGGATCCACGCCGACCCCGACCCCACCGGGTACTTCGACTTCCGCTTCGGCGACGTGCACTGCCTCACGCTCGACGTCCGCCGCTACGCCGACCCGGTGCTCGATCCGAACACGCCGGCGAAGACGCGCATCGGCGAGCCCCAGTTCGCCTGGATGCAGCACATCCTCGAGACGAGCGATGCCAGGCTCTTCGTCATCTTCAGCGCCGGCATCTTCGCGTCGCGCTACGACGTCACCGACTGCTGGCTCACCGGCTACCCGAACGAGTACGACCGGGCGATGAAGCTCTTCCTGGACGTCCAGGCGCGCGGGCCGCGGGTGCTGATCCTGAGCGGCGACGCCCACGGGCTGCGCATCCACCACCACCCCTACCCGCAGCGGGTCGCGCCCCGCGGCGCCAGCGTGATCGAGTTCATCTGCTCGGGGATCCGGGCGCGGATGTGGTCGGGCGCGCAGCTGCCCGACCCGACGCTCGACAAGCGCCGAAACGTGCTCTTCCGCTACGGGGGCGGCCTCATCGACATCGACCCGCCGGCCACGCCGCAGCGGCAGATCACCCTGCGCGCGATCTCGGGCAACTTCGGCCGTCCCGGCGACCTCTTCCCGCCGCTCGTGCTGCCGTTCCGGCCGGTGTAGCCGGCGGCCGGCCGCCCTAGGCGATCATCGGAACCTGCACCTCGATCACGGGCTCGATGCGCTCGAAGATGTCGTCGAGCGACGGCCCGGTGATGGTGAGGCCATGGTTCTTGAGCCCGACCACGGCACGGCCGGGCTCGGGCGACTGGCGGATGATCTCGGCGACGGCTCCCGCCAGCTCGGCGGTGCCGCAGGGATAGTTGAACTCGGTCGCCTGGACGCCCGGGATCCACGCGTGCACGTGCACGATCGCGCCGACCTCGGGGTGCTCGCGGTAGATCATCCAGTGCTCGATCGCGTCGACCGACGCCCGCCGCGGCTCGATCGCCGGGGGCACCGACAGGATCATCTGGCCGGCCTCGGCGTCGAAGTCCTTCACCATCAGGACGTCGCGGCCGATCTCGCGCAGGTTCGACTTGTCGACGCCCGGAGGCCGACATCCAGTAGCGCAGCGCGTCCTTGCGGACGGACATGTTGCCGTACGAGAGGCCGCCGATCCCGTAGACGAGCTTGATCCAGCGCATGTCGTCGGGGCCGACGAGGTCCTCGAGCGGAAACGGCGCGGGCAGAAGGCCGAGCCGGTCGAGCCGCTGCCCGGCGCGGAAGAGCTCCTCGGTCAGCTCGTCGCCGCCCCAGAGCTCGGGCTCGAGGTCGGTGTCGAAGCGGTTGTCGATGACGAGCCGCGAGGTCGCGAGCGGCTCGATGCGCTCGAAGAGCGCCCGCGCCCACAGCTCCATGCTCGCCCGGGTCGGGCACCGCGTACACGCCCTGCTCGGGCGTCACGAAGTAGCAGGCGTCGCCGGGCACGACGAGCATCGCCAGGTTGGCGAGCGCGCGCACGAGCATCGGGTACTCGTGGCGCAGCACGTCGGGCGGCGGCTCGGGCACCGTGGTGCACGGCGATGACGTAGGTCGAGCGCTGACGGCGGCGGAACGGCTTCGGATCGTCGGGGTTCACGAAGTTGAACACGCAGGTCGCGCTCGGGTCGGGACCGTCGACGAACTCGTAGCCGCGCCGCAGCCACTCGGCCCGCAGCGCGTCCTTGAACCTGCCAAGCGCCGGATCGTCCCCGGGCCCCCAGAAGGCGACGTCGCTCATCCCGCCACCTCAACCATCTGATCCAACGTGATCTCCACCATCGTCCTTCCGTCCAGTTCGACGACGCATGCGTCCTTCAGCACCTCGTAGCTGCGGACGATCCCCCTCCCATTGGGTGTCGCCACCGCCCTGCCCACGGCCGGCGCCCGGTCGCGGAACGAGCGGTACAGCGGATGCTCGAATGCGAGACAACAGCGTAGCCGTCCACACAGGCCGGTGATGCGGCCCGGATTCATGGGCAGATCCTGCTCCTTCGCCATCTTGAGCGTGATCGGCTGGTCGTGGCACGGGTACCGCGCGCTGCACAGCCGACCGGTGCCGCAGAGCCCCACCTCGCCGCACAGCCGGCCCTGCTCGCGCGGGCCCACCTGCCGCAGCTCGACCCGGCGCTTCAGCCGCCCGCCGAGGTCGGACTGGAGCGCGCGCGTGTCCGGCCGCTCCTCCGCCGAGAACGAGAACACGATCCGGCTGCCGTCGAAGACGAGCTCGGCCGCGATCGGCTTCAGCTCGAGGCCGTGCCGGCCGGCGAGCTCGCGAAAGAGCAGCATGCCGCGCTTGGCGTCGAGGCGGTTGCGGCGCACCTGCTCCTCGTCGGCCGGGCCGGCGCGGCGCACGACCCGCTTGAGCGGGCCGGTCAGCTCCTCGTCGGGGAGGTGGTACGGCGTCTGCACCACCCGGCCGTACTCGCGCCCCCGCGACGTCTGGCAGATGACGCGCTCGTCCCAGCGCAGCTCGAGCCCGGCGGGGTCGAACGAGTACACCTTGCCGCCAGCCTGGAACACGACGCCGACGACGGTTGCCATCAGACTCCCTGTGGGGTGGATTCGCGCACCTGGACGAGGCGGTGGAAGAGCGCCTCGGCCGCCAGTGCCGGATGAACGTTCAGCTCGAGCGACCGACGGACGTCTGCGACCGCGTCCAGGGCGCGCTGGGCGTGACCCGCACCACCCGTCGACGTGGCCACACAGATGCCCTCGGCCATGTCCGAGTTTACCACCGCTTCACCAGCCCCCAGGGCCGTCGCGAGCAGGTCGTGGTACCACAGCCCGATGGTGTCGACGGCGAGGCGCAGCTCGTCCCATTCGGCCCGGCGCGACTCGCGCTTCGCCCGCTCCTCGTAGCGCTTGCGCAGCGCCCGCTCGTCCTTGGGGTCGTCGACCGACTCCAGGCGCGCGTCGCGCTCGCGGCCCACGGCGGCCGCCTCGGCCTTCGCCCGCTGACCCGACGCCTCGAGCAGGCGGGCGCCCGCCCGCGAGGGGTCGAAGTCCGCGTCGGTGCAGGCGGCACGGGCGAGCTCGAGGTAGGCCCGCCGGCGCTCCGCCGCGGCGGGGTCGGTCGCGAGCTCGGTCGCCCGGTCGAGGTTTCCGAGCGCCGCCCGCGCGGCCACCGGGTCGCCCGTAACGGCCGCCAGAGCCGCGGCCGGGTAGCGGCGGAAGTCGATCGCCTGCACCCTCGAGCGGATCGTCGGCAGCATCCGCTCGGCGTGGTCGGAGACGAGCACGAAGACGCCGTACTCGGGCGGCTCCTCAAGCGACTTCAGGAGCGCGTTTGCCGACTCGTCGCGCAGCAGGTGCGCATCGAGGATCAGATACACCCGCCGGTCGGCCTCGAACGGCCGCAGGTGCAGGTCGCGCCGCAGCCGGCGCGCGCCCTCGATCAGGATGCCCTGGCCCTCCGGCTCGAGCACGAACAGGTCGGGATGCGTGCGCGACTCGATGCGGTGGGGCGGGCAGGCAAGGAGCGCCGCGGCGAAGCGGTCGGCGTAGCGGCGCTTGCCCGAGCCGGCCGGGCCGGAGAACAGGTAGGCGTGCGCGGGCGCGGGCGCGGCCGCCTCGAGCAGGCGCAGCGCCCGCGGCTGCTCCGGCAGGCCGGCGAAGGCGCTCACAGCCCCACCGCCTCGCGCACGCGGTCGGCCACCTGCGCCGGCGTGCCCGAGGCATCGACGACGGCGATCCGCTCAGGGAAGCGGCGCGCGGCGGCATCGAAGCCGTCCGCGACGCGGCGGTGGAACGTGTCCCCCTCGGCCTCGATCCGGTCGGGCTCGCCGCGCCGGCCGGCGGCCTCGGCCGTGCCGAGGACGAGCAGCACGGTGCGGTCGGGCAGAAGCCCCCGGGTGGCGACCCGGTTCACCTCGAGCACCTCGTCGACCCCGAGGCCGCGCGCGCAGCCCTGGTAGGCGAGCGACGAGTCGATGAAGCGGTCGGCGATCACGGTCGCCCCGCGCTCGAGCGCGGGCCGGATCACGTCCTCGACGAGCTGGGCGCGAGCGGCGGCGTACAGCAGCGCCTCGGCCCAGGGGCCGATGCGAAGCGCCGGATCGAGCAGGAGCGAGCGGATGCGCTCGCCCGGGGCGGTGCCGCCCGGCTCCCGCACCGGCACGACCTCACGGCCGGCGGCGGCGGCTGCCTCGGCCAGGAGGGCGGCCTGCGTGGTCTTGCCGCATCCGTCGAGGCCCTCGAAGGAGATGAACACGCCCCAATGCTATCGACGCGACCGACGGGTGCCTACACAGGCGCGAGCTCGTCCACCAGCCGCTCGAGGGCGTCCAGCCACGACTCGTAGTAGGGCCGGTCCGGATCCGCGGCGATCGCCGCCTTCAGCCGGTCGCGGAACTCGTCCCAGGGGACGTCGAGGCGCTCGGCCGTCACCACGGCCATCGCGAACGCGCGCGCCTGCCAGGGCTCGGTGAACGGCTGGTCGTCGGGGCGGGGCACGCTCATGCCGTCGCCCCGACGCGGGGGACGGCCACGCCGATCATGCAGTCGCGCGTGACGAGCCCGGCCAGCTCGTCCTCGTCCATGTCGTCGGTGCCCTCCGGCCGCATCGGCAGGACGATGTAGCGCAGGTCGGCGCTCGAGTCCCACACCCGGATCTCGACGCCGTCGGGGAGCTCGAGCCCGAACTCCGCGAGCACGGCACGCGGCTCGCGCACGACCCGGGCGCGGTACGGCGGGCTCTTGTACCAGACCGGCGGGATGCCGAGCACGGGCCAGGGGTAGCAAGAGCAGAGCGTGCACACGATCACGTTGTGCACCTCCGCGGTGTTCTCGACTGCGCGCATGTGGTCGCCCTCGACGCCGCCGTAGCCGAGCTCGCCCGCAGCGGCCGCGGCGTCGGCGAGCAGCCGGCTGCGGTACGCGGGATCGACCCACGCCCGGGCCACCATGCGGGCGCCGTTCTGCGGGCCGACCTCGTGCTCGAACGCGTCGACGATGGCGTCCACGGCGCTCGTCGACACGAGCCCCTTCTCGACGAGGACGGTCTCGAGCGCGGCGGTGCGCAGCTCCTGCGGCGACTTGGGACGGGCGTGGCGGTGCTGCTCGCTCATTCGGCCTCCAGATGGCTCTCCCACAGGTCGGCCAGGACGGTGTGCCCCGGCCCTTCCAGCCGCCACAGCCGGTCGGCGGCGAAGGCGACGGTGTACCACGCCTCGGGCTGCACGCGCCCGTCCTCGGACTCGAAGACGTCGAGCAGCGGCATCGGCGCGTGCACCCGCTCGACCACGCCCTCGGCGCCGCGCAGGTAGCCGGGGCAGCGCGTGTGGCCCGAGGGCAGCCGGCTGATCACGGTCACCCGGTCGCCGGGGGCGTGGCGCGGCGGCGGCGCGGAGTAGGTCGACTTCGGCCGCGGGCGCAGCAGCGCCCGGGCGCGGGCGCCCGCCTCGGGATCGAGCCGCTGCGGCACCGGCTCGCCGGCGGCGACCCGCGCGGCGGCGGCCTCGAGGTCCGCGCGGGTGAAGCGGCCGTGCTCGATCCCGCGCGTCTCCATCCCGTGCAGCCAGTGCTCGTAATACGACGTCTGCAGGTAGGCGAGCGCGCCCATGCGCTCGATCGCATGCCGGAAGCCGGGGCCGAGGGTCGCCGCCTCGGACATGCCGTGGACGCGCCCCTCCCACGGCGCGTGGAAGGGGGGCTCGCCGCGCTCCGCCTCCACCCGTCCGAAGCCCTGCCGGCCGCCGAGATCGTGGATGCCGTCCACCGCGGGGGACGCTACCGGATCCGGCCGGGCCCGGCGGTAGCGTCCCACGCGATGGCGGCGTGCGTCTGGACCGACCTGCTCGACCCCGACCGGGAGGAGCTCGAGCGGGCCGCCGGGACCGACCTGCACCCGGTCGCGCTCGACCAGCTGCTCGCCCCCGCGGCGCACGACGACGAGCCGCGGCCGACGATCGAGGCCCACATCGACTACGTGTTCGGGGTGCTGCTCGTGCCCGTCGTCGACCAGGAGACGCACGACCTCTGGTACCAGGAGATCGACATGGTGCTGACGCGCGACCGGGTGGTGACGGTGCGCAAGACGCCGCCGGGCTGCCCGGCGTTCGACGCGTCGGAGATCCACGAGGTGTCGACAAGGCGAGAGCTCGGGGATGATCGCCTACCGGCTCGTGGACGAGGTGGCCGAGGCGTTCCTCGACCTGGTCGACACGCTCGACAACCACATCGACGAGCTCGAGGACCATGTCGAGGACTGGCCGTCGGCGAACGTCCGCAGCCGCCTGTCCGACCTGCGCCACAAGCTGCTGCACGTCCGCCAGACGCTCTCGCCGACGCGCGACGCCGTCCGCCGCGTGATCGACAACCGCATCGACACCGAGGGCGAGGAGCTCTTCTCCCGCGACCTCGAGCTGCGCTTCGGCGACGCCTACGACAAGCTGCTGCGCGCGAGCGAGGGCCTCGACCTCGCCCGCGACCTGGTCGCGAGCGTGCGCGACTACCACCAGGCCAAGGTCGCGAACGACCAGAACGAGGTCATGAAGCGGCTGACGGTGGTCGCCTCGGTGCTGCTCGTGCCGACGTTCATCGTCGGCCTCTACGGCCAGAACCTGCGCGGCAGCCCGGAGCTGCACTGGGGCTTCGGCTACTGGTGGTCGTGGTTCCTGATCATCGTGACGACGATCGGCCAGATCGTCTACTACCGCCGCAAGGGCTGGATCTGAAGCACCCGATGGGCGGGTGCTACCCTCCCGCCGCTATGGGCAAGACATTGATCGTCGCAGAGAAGCCGTCCGTCGGGCAGGACTACGCGCGGGCGCTCGGAGGCGGCTTCCAGAAGCACGAGGGCTACCTCGAGTCCGACGACCGGATCGTGTCGTGGGCGATCGGCCACCTGGTCGAGCTGTCCGAGCCGGAGGACTACGACGAGAGCCTCAAGCGGTGGTCGATCAAGACGCTGCCCGGTGCTCCCCGAGACGTTCAAGCTGCGCCCCGACGCGCGCGGGCAAGAAGCAGCTCGACGTGCTCAAGCGGCTGATGAAGCGCGCCGACGTGGACGAGATCGTGAACGGCTGCGACGCCGGCCGCGAGGGCGAGCTGATCTTCGCCTACATCCTGGACGTCGCCAAGGTGCAGAAGCCCGTGCGCCGGCTGTGGGTGTCGTCGATGACGAGGGCCGCGATCGGCGAGGGCTTCGAGAACCTGCGCGACGGCGACGAGATGCAGAACCTCGCAGGCGGCCGCCCGGTCGCGCTCCGAGGCCGACTGGCTGGTCGGCATGAACGCCACCCGCGCAGCGACCGTGCGCGGCCGCGCGCTCGGCGGCGTCGTCTCGCTCGGCCGGGTGCAGACGCCGACGCTCGCGCTGATCGTGCGCCGCGACATCGAGATCGACGCGTTCGAGCCCGAGACGTACTTCCAGGTCGACGCCCGGTTCGGCCTCGAGGGGCCGCGCACCTACACCGGCCGCTGGTTCGAGGGCAAGGACGACCGCACCGCCGAGCGCGAGCGCGCCGAGGCGGTCGCGACCGCCGTCTCGGGCGCCGACGCGACCGTCGAGTCGGTCAAGCGCACCGAGCGCAAGACGCGGCCGCCGCTGCTCTACGACCTCACGAGCCTGCAGCGCGACGCCAACAGCCGCTACGGGCTCTCCGCCTCGCGCACCCTGCAGGCGGCCCAGCGCCTGTACGAGGGGTCGTCGGCGGGCGCCGTCATCACCTATCCCGCGCACGCGCTCGCAGTTCCTGCCCGCCGACCAGATCGGCGGCCTCAAGGGCATCGCCCGCGGCCTGACCGCGCTCCCGCAGGTGCGGGCCGCCGCGGCCGTACGTGGCCGGGCTCGACGTGCTCCCGCTCGCGCGGGTCGTGGACGACGCCAAGGTCGACGACCACCACGCGATCATCCCCACGGGCGAGCTGCCGACGAAGGAGCTCTCGGGCGACGACGCGCGCGTGTTCGACCTCGTCGTGCGCCGGTTCCTGGCCGTCTTCCACCCCGAGGCCAAGTTCGAGGACACCGAGATCGTGACCGCGGTCGGCGAGCACCGCTTCCGCACCCGCGGCCGGCGGCTGGTCGAGGCCGGCTGGCGCGGCGCCGCGTTCGGCGAGGAGGCCGCCGCCGAGGAGCCGCAGCAGGCCGACGACGACGAGCCGCGCCAGTCGCTGCCGCGCGTCGACGAGGGCGAGCGCGGCATCTGCGAGCAGGCCGACGTGCTCGAGAAGCAGACGAAGCCGCCCGCCCGCTACTCCGAGGCGTCGCTCCTGCGCGACATGGAGACGGCCGGCAAGCAGATCGAGGACGAGGAGCTGCGCCAGGCGATGAAGGACGCCGGCCTCGGCACCCCGGCGACGCGGGCGGAGACGATCGAGAAGCTCCTGCGCGTCGGCTACATCGAGCGGCTCGGCCGGTCGCTGCGCGCGACCGCCAAGGGCCGCCAGGCGATCGGCCTGCTGCACGACCACGCGCTCACGTCGGCCGAGCTGACCGGCAACTGGGAGAAGCGGCTGACCGCGATCGAGCGCGGGCAGGAGCAGCGCGACGCGTTCATGGCCGACATCCGCCGCTTCACGACCGAGGTCGTCGACTACTTCCGCAACCTCACCGCCGAGGAGGTGCGCGCGCAGCGGGCCGAGATCGGGCCGTGCCCGAACGGCGACGGCGTCATCCGCGAGAACCGCGCCGCCTACGGCTGCTCGTCGTGGAAGAGCAAGGAGGAGCCCGGCTGCGGCTTCGTCATCTGGAAGCAGCAGAAGGGCCGCTCGATCAGCCCGGCCGAGGCCCGCGACCTGCTCGAGCACGGCCAGACCGACCTGCTCGACGGGTTCAAGACGCGGCCGAGCCGCGCGCGGCTGGTGCTGGCCGAGGGCAACCACGTCCAGCTGATCGCCGACGACGGGACGCGCCTCGACGCCCCCGCCGGCCCGCGCGAGAAGATCGCCGACTGCCCCAAGTGCGACGGCGAGATCCGCGAGAACAGCCGCGCCTACGGCTGCTCGTCGTGGAAGAGCCGCAAGGAGCCGGGCTGCGGCTTCGTGATCTGGAAATCGACCAAGGGCCGCCAGATCACCGCCGACGAGGCCCGCCAGGTGATCGAGCAGGGCGCGTCCGACTGGATGGACTTCAAGGACCGCAAGGGCCCGTTCCGCGGCCGGCTCGTGCTGACCCCGGAGAAGACCGTCGAGGTGCAGCGCGAGGACGAGCCCGTGGCCACGCAGGCCGCCTGATGCCCATCCGCGCGATCGTCACCGGCGGCGCCGGCTTCATCGGCTCCCACGTCGCCGACGCGCTGATCGCCCGCGGCGACCGCGTCGCGGTGGTCGACGACCTCTCGGCGGGCAAGCGCGAGCGGGTGCCGGCCGCGGCCGAGTTCCACCAGCTCGACATCCGCTCCGCGGCCGGCCTGCGCGCGCTCGCGGCCGAGTTCCGCCCGGACGCCGTCTTCCACCTGGCAGCGCAGGCCGACGTGCGCGTCTCGGTGGACGACCCCGGCCACGACGCCGACGTCAACGTGCGCGGCACGGCCGAGGTGCTCGAGGCGGCCCGGGCGGTCGGCGCGCGGGTCGTGTTCTCGTCCACGGGCGGCGCCATCTACGGCGAGGTGGACACGATCCCCTCGCCGGAGTCGACGCCCTGCGCGGCGATGGCGCCCTACGGGATCTCCAAGCTGTGCGGCGAGCACTACGTCGAGCTCTACAACCGCCTCTACGGCGAGCGCCACGTCGTGCTGCGCTACGGCAACGTGTACGGGCCGCGCCAGGATCCGCACGGCGAGGCGGGCGTCGTTGCGATCTTCTTCGGCAAGCTCGTCGAGGGGGCGACGCCGCTCGTGTTCGGCGACGGCTCCCAGACGCGCGACTACGTCTACGTCGGCGACGTCGTCGCGGCCAACCTGGCCGCCCTCGAGTACGCCGGCGCGCACGCGATCTTCAACGTCGGCACCGCGGCCGAGACGAGCGTCCTCGAGCTGCTCGCCGAGTGCCAGCGCGCGGCCGGCACCGACGTCGCTCCCGAGCACCGGCCGGCGCGCCTGGGCGAGCTCGCCCGCAGCGCGCTCGACCCCTCGCTCGCCCAGCGCGAGCTGCGCTGGCGGGCGGTCACGCCGCTCGCCGACGGACTCGCCGAGACCCTGCGCTCGATCGCCTGCTAGACGGAATTTCGCTCCCCGAGCGGGATTGGCAGTCCGTCCGACCGGCGTACGAGAATACATCGCCCGAACCGGTCGTTCCTACTAGATGTAGGGGTTCGGCAGGATACGACCCACAAGATGTAGAAACCGGAGCAGAGAGCGCACACGCATGAACTGTCCCTACTGCGAACACGGAGAGACGAAGGTCATCGACACCCGCGTGGCGGGCAAGGGCGCCATCCGCCGCCGGCGCGAGTGCCTGCTGTGCGGCCAGCGCATGACCACGTTCGAGCGGGTCGAGCAGGCCGCCCTGCACGTCGTCAAGCGCGACGGCACGCGGCAGCCGTTCGACCGCTCCAAGCTGATGGCCGGCCTGACGCGCGCATGTGTCAAGCGGCCGGTGCCGCTGGCGCAGATCGAGCAGGCGGCGGTGCGGATCGAGGCCGACCTGCGAAACGGCGTCGGCGACGAGGTCGAGGCGCGCAGGATCGGCGAGCAGGCACTGCGCGTGCTGCGCGACCTCGACCGGGTGGCGTACGTCCGGTTCGCGTCGGTGTACCGCGACTTCCAGGACGTCGACGAGTTCGAGCGCGAGCTGGCGCAGCTCGAGGGCCGCAAGAAGCCCGCCAGGCGAGTGGCGAAGCGAACAAGTGTTCGGTAAACTGCGAGTGATGAGGAGGCGAAGGGCATGGCGATGAGCGAGCTGAAGCGGACCGAGAACTCGGTGCTCGAGGGCAGGGAGGACGTTCGCATCGGCGTGCCCCGGTACTTCACGCAGGCCGGCACCGATCCGTTCGACGCGGTCGAGTGGGAGACCCGCACCGCGCTCATCCCGGGCAAGGACGGCCCGTCGTTCGAGCAGCGCGACGTCGAGTTCCCGAGCTTCTGGAGCCAGACCGCGACCAACATCGTCGCCCAGAAGTACTTCCGCGGCAAGCTCAACTCGCCCGAGCGCGAGCGCTCCGTGCGGCAGATGATCGGCCGGGTCGCCGACACCGTCACCGCCTGGGGCACGAAGGACGGCTACTTCACCGACGGCGACGAGGCCGAGACGTTCCGGGCCGAGCTGACCCACCTCCTGCTGCATCAGATGGTGGCGTTCAACTCGCCGGTCTGGTTCAACGTCGGCTTCGAGGAGCACCCGCAGTGCAGCGCCTGCTTCATCCTCTCGGTCGAGGACAACATGGAGTCGATCCTCGACTGGATCCGCAAGGAGGGCCTGGTCTTCCGCGGCGGTTCGGGCTCGGGCATCAACCTCAGCAAGCTGCGCTCCTCGCAGGAGCAGCTCGCCAAGGGCGGATACGCCTCCGGGCCGGTGTCGTTCATGCGCGGCGCCGACGCCTCGGCCGGCACGATCAAGTCGGGCGGAAAGACGCGCCGGGCGGCCAAGATGGTCGTCCTGAACGTCGACCACCCCGACATCGAGGAGTTCATCTGGTGCAAGCAGCACGAGGAGGAGAAGGCCCGCGTGCTGCAGGCGGCCGGCTACGACATGAGCCTCGACTCGCCCGACTGGGCATCCATCCAGTACCAGAACGCCAACAACTCGGTGCGCGTCACGGACGAGTTCATGCGCGCCGTGAACGACGACGCCGACTGGGATCTGACCGCCCGCACCGACGGCTCGGTCGTCAAGACCGTGCGCGCCCGCGACCTGATGCACCAGATCGCCGAGGCGGCCTGGAAGTGCGCCGATCCCGGCATGCACTACGACACGACGATGAACGACTGGCACACCTGCCCGGCGACCGGGCGGATCAACGCCTCGAACCCGTGCTCCGAGTACCTGCACGTCGACAACTCGGCGTGCAACCTCGCCAGCCTGAACCTGATGAAGTTCCGCGACCCGGAGACGGGCGAGTTCCAGGTCGAGCCGTTCGAGCGCGCCGTGGACATCATCTTCATGGCGCAGGAGATCCTGGTCTCCAACTCGAGCTATCCGACCGAGGAGATCACGCAGAACGCACGCGCGATGCGCCAGCTCGGCCTCGGCTTCGCCAACCTGGGCGCGCTGCTGATGGCGCGCGGCCTGGCGTACGACTCGCACGAGGGGCGGGCCTACGCGGCCGCGATCTCGGCGATCATGACAGGCCGCGCGTACCGCAAGTCGGCCGACATGGCCGGCCGCATCGGGCCGTTCGACGAGTACGCCCGCAACGCCGACGCGATGCTGCGCGTGATCCGCAAGCACCGCGCGGCGGTCGGCAACATCGACCAGACAGTGGTGCCGGCCGACATGCACGCGGCCGCCCGGCAGGCGTGGGACGACGCGCTCACGCTCGGCGAGGACCACGGCTACCGCAACGCACAGGCCGTCGTGATCGCGCCCACCGGCACGATCAGCTTCATGATGGACTGCGACACGACCGGGATCGAGCCGGACTTCTCGCTGGTGAAGTCCAAGCGCCTGGTCGGCGGCGGCGACATCACGATCGTGAACCAGACCGTGCCGACCGCCCTGCAGAAGCTCGGCTACGCGCCGCACGAGGTCGATCAGATCGTCGCGTACGTGAACGAGCACAACACCGTGGTGGGCGCGCCGGGGTTCCGGCCCGAGCACCTGTCGGTGTTCGACGTCGCGGTGGGCGAGCGCGCGATCCACCACATGGGTCACGTGAACATGATGGCGGCGGTGCAGCCGTTCATCTCCGGCGCCATCTCGAAGACCGTGAACCTGCCCACCGACGTGACCGTCGACGATGTCTCGCAGCTCTACATGGACGCCTGGAAGCTGGGCGTGAAGGCGATCGCCATCTACCGCGACGGGTGCAAGCTGGCCCAGCCGCTGCAGACGAAGGCGTCGCAGCCGGAGCTGATCGCCGCCAAGCCCACCCGCCGGGTGATGCCGATCGAGCGGCAGGAGATCGGGCGCAAGTTCCAGGTCGGCGAGTACGAGGGCTACATCCACGTCGGCCTGTTCCCCGAGGGCGATCCCGGTGACATCTTCGTGGACATCGCCAAGGAGGGCACCACCCTCGCCGGGCTCATGAACGCGTTCATGATCGCGGTCTCGGTGGGCATGCAGTACGGCGTGCCGCTCGAGGTGTTCGTGAGCAAGTTCGCCCACATGCGCTTCGAGCCCTCGGGGATCACGAACGACCCGGACATCCGCATCGCCAAGTCGATCCCGGACTACATCTTCCGCTGGATGGGCAAGCGCTTCCTCGATGCCGAGACGCAGACCGACCTCGGCATCCTCTCCGCCGCCGTGCGCGAGAAGCTCGCAAACGGCAACGGCCACACCCAGGCCGTGCCGTCCGACGAGCCGGCCCCGCAGGCCGTCGCCGCCCCGGGCCCGGGGCAGCGGGCGCTGTTCAACGCCTGGGAGGACGCCGTGGAGTGCGCCAAGTGCGGCGGCCGCAAGGTGCGCACCGGCGCGTGCTACACGTGCCGCGACTGCGGAGACAACTCCGGCTGCGGGTGATGAGCACGGCCCATTCTCGGGCGCTCAGCGAGGTTGGGTCACCGGGGAATCCGGTGCGGGGACCTGACCCGTTCCCAGCACCGTGGCGATCCGCTTGATGCAGCGGGCGGGGTACACCTCGCCGTACTCACAGTGGTACACGTCGCCCTTGGGAAACTCGTCGGCCCGATCCCAGAACAGGCGGGCGGCCTCCTCGAAGTTCTCCGCATCCTGGGCGGTGGCGAAGGGGCCGCATCCGATCCTCGTCCCGGTCACCCGGCTGCGGCTGATCAGGTAGTACTGCCGGCCCGGGCTCCACCCCGGGAGCGCCACGCCCGCACAGGTCGAGACCTGGGTGATGCCCGGCATCTGACGGGCGAAACTCGCGACCAGGCTGATGGCCTCCTTGCGGCTGCGGTATGGCCCGGCGACGCACGTGATGCCGGTCGAGGTCATGGCGTGGTTGTACCAGCACTCGTCATCCGCATCCCAGTCGGCGAACATCTCCAGGATGATCTCGTCGGCCATTGCCCGCGCTCCTTTCGGCGACGTGCCGATTGTCACACATGCTGCGGCGGTGCGCAAAGGAACGCTCGGCGGGAGACCGGCTCGCGGCACCTGTGAGAGGATCGTGCGGAAAGCGGAGTCCTGCTGCGTTGTCGACGACGACTCACAACTCGCGCGGCACCGTCCTGGTGGACGGGGCTGAGGTGTTTCCGCTCGGACTGTCCCTGCCGCCGCCGCTGGGCAGCGTGACGCCGACGGGCGGCGACGCGCTGGACGAGGTTGCGGGGGCCGGCGTCGCGCTCCTGCGATTCGGGCCGCATCGCGGTGAGTGGAGCGATGCGGCGTTGGCCGATGCCGGGAGCTGGAACGCAGCTGCCGCCGCACGGCGGATGCACACGTGGATTGCGCTCGGCGATCTCGCACACGCCCAACCGGGCACTCCGGAGGACGCCAGGCTGCAGGAGGTGGTGACGACGCTGAAGGACAGCCCCGGTTTCGGGCTGTGGAAGGGGCAGGAGGAGCCGCTCGTGACCGGGTTCTCGGCGGCGTCGTTGCACCATGCGCACGACGTGACGCACGCGATCGATCCGGACCACCTGCTCGTGATCATCGAGGCGCCGCGGGGGACCGCCGCCGACCTGGCGCCGTACAGCGCCGTGTGCGACGGCCACGGTGTCGATGTCTATCCCGTGACGTTCGGGAGCTCCGACCCCGACCTGCACCGGGTCGGCCGCTGGACGCGCAGGCTGCGCGAGATCACTCCAACGCACGCCGTCTTCACCACGCTGCAGATCTGCTTCAGCGGGAGCGACGACCCCGCCGGCAGCGGGGCATTCGTCCTGCCGACGCACAGGCAGGCGCGATACATGGCCTACGACGCGATCGTGAACGGCGCCCGGGGCCTGCTGTTCTACGGCGGGCACCTCGCCCACTGCGTCGACCCGGCGGATGCGGCGCTGGGGTGGAACTGGACCTTCTGGAATGACGTCCTCAAGCGCCTGGTGGGCGAGATCGGCCCCCACGGGATGCTCTACCCGGCGCTGCTTGCGCCCGGGAGCGGCCCGGGGCTGCGCACGAGCGACCCGACGACCGAGGTCACCAGCCGCCGGGTGGGGACGCGAATCTGGGTGATCGCCGCCCGCAGCGGCCCTGGGACGAGGGACGTCACGATCTCCGGGCTACCCCATACCGTGACGACGGGCACGCACTACCGCAGCAAACGGTCTGTCAGGGTTCACGCCGGCGCCTTCACCGACACCTTCTCCCAGTGGGACGTCCACGTCTACCACTTCCACGCCCGCGCCGGTTGAGCGCCGGCGGCGTGCGTTCGGGGCCCGCCGCCGACGCTCCCCTGCTGGGAGGGGTGTCCGACAGAGGGAAGAGGGGCTCGAACCGTGGGCCGCCCCCCGTTGCTTGAGCGCCCGCTTCCAACCGGTACACGAGCGTTGCACCCTGACCGCCCTGCGGCGTCACCCAGAACGGGTGAACGCGGCCGCTCGCGCCTGAGCGGGGCGTCAGTCGGAGTCGCAGCTCTGGAAGAACGTGGCGACGGCACCGGCCGATCCGGCCACGACGAGGACCGCCCACAGCTCGAGTACGACGTCGATGAGCCTGCCGGCCACAGTGAGCGGGTTCTTGATCGACGACGAGACTGTCAGGAGCTGCACCGTGGTGAAGAACGCCGCCTGCCCGAACGTCTTGAGCTGCGTCCCCCTGGCGTGGCGTTCGACGAGATACATCGCGATCGCCGCGAGCAGGTCAACCGCCGCGGTTGCGAGGACGATCAGCGTGAGGCGTGCGAGCAGGCGGCGGTGGTGCTCCCCGAACGACGACAGCCGTCCGAGCTCCTCCCGGAGCATCAGATGCGCCGGTACCGCGCGTCGGCGATCGAGTAGATGCCGAACGCGACCAGGCCGGCGGCGACCACGGCGAGCAGGAACGTCCCGTAGCTCTGATGCGCGAGCCTCGAGAGCGCGCCGTCGAGGCCGACGGCCTTCCGCGGCGCATAGTCGACCGCGGCCTTGACGACGAAGATGCCGATCAGGCCGAACGCAACCATCCGGGCAAGGTGGCCGACGACGCCGATGCGGGTGATCCACCTGCGCGTGAACGGTCCCATCTCGCCGGTCTTGTCCTCGTCGAGGAACTTGCGGGTGACGCCCTTGTAGCCCTGGTACAGGCCGACGCCGATGAAGAGGGCGCCGGCGACGCCGACGATCCACTGGCCGCCCGGCCATCCCAGTACGCCCGCAGCGGACTTGTGCGGATTGCCCGTGCTGCCGCTTGAGGATCCGAGCAGGATCGACACCGCGAGCGCGCACATGGCCGTGTACGCACAGCCGCTCGCGGCAGCGGCGATGCGCCCGAAGGTCGACGCGTCTCCGCCGCCCTCGGGGCCGTGCCCGAAGAACGCCTGCACGAACCGCCACAGGGCATAGCCGCCGAGCCCCACGGCGACGGCGACCAGGAGCCAGTGGCCGAACGGCTGTTGCTGCACGGTCTCGAGCGCGCCGCGCTGGTTGGTCGGGTGGCCGGCGCCGCCGGAGTGGATCGCGACCTGGATCGCGAGCACGCCGATGATGCCGTAGATGATCCCGCGGGCGACGAACCCGGCCCGGGCGAGGGCCTCGAACGCGGGGCCGTTGGTCGAGCTGCGGCCGGCCGCGCGGGCCTGTCTCTGGATGCTCTCGGTCATGAGCGTTCGTCTCCGTTTCTGGTCTCGTGGGGCACGCGGACGGCGATCGCCCCCGGCTCGACCTCGAGCCGGTAGGCCTTCACCTTCGTGCGCGCCCCGCCGTCGAGCTCGTACAGCACCTTGCGGTCGAGCCTCACCTTGACCGCGTGCGCCTTCGTCGTGCGGACGTGGGCCGAGCGCTGCGACCGGCCCGCGATCGTGCGGCCGACGGTCTCCGCCCACTGGGCGACGCCGTCGGCGGTGATGACCGCCAGATCGACCAGCCCGTCGTCGGGCTCGGCGTCCGGGAACACGCGCACGCCCCCGAAGAGCGAGCCCACATTGCCGGCCAGGATGCAACTCGCGCGGCCGCGGTACCACGGGGCGCCGTCGACGCGGATCCGAGCCTCGAACGGCTCGGCGCGGATGCTCTTCGTCCCCGTCCACAGGTAGGCGGCGCGCCCGAGCCGGTCCTTCAGGCCGCCGTCGGCGCCGGCGATCATGTCGGCGTCGAACCCCGTTCCCGCCATCACGGCGAAGCGCTCGCCGTTCATCGTCACGACGTCGATCTTGCGCACGTTCCCGTCGAGGCCGGTCGCAACGGCGCCCGGCGATGTCCTTGGGGATACCGAGGTTCGTCGCGAGCAGGTTGGCGGTGCCGGCAGGGACGAGGGCGATCGTCGCGCCGGTGCCGGCGAGCGCATCGATGCAGCGCTGCGCCATGCCGTCGCCGCCCCACACGAAGAAGTGGTCGGCACCGCTGCGCAGGAGCCTGCGCACCTGCTTCGGCGCCTTCTTGCTCTTCGGCACCTCGACCCAGAGCGGGTCGGAAACGCCGTGCCGCGCGAGCGCCCGGCGCAGCTCGGGCAGGCCGCCCTCGATGCTCTTGCCGGAGTGGGCGATGACGGCGATCGAGCTCATCGCGACGGCGCGCCCGTGGTGTTGGCAGCTCCGGCGGCGCGGGCCGCCGTGACCGCCACGATCAGCGTCCCGATCCCCACCAGTGCGCCGGCGGCAACGTCGGTGGGATGGTGCATGCCGCGATACATGCGCGAGAGGGCGACGAGGGCGGGGATCGCGAGGGCGATGCAGCCAGCAGATCGTGCGCGCGCCGGCGCCGCGGATCCTCGACGTGACGAGCAGCGCGACGCCGCAGTACACGGCGACCGACGCAGCGGTGTGACCCGAGTAGTAGCTCGCGTTCACCGGCAGGTGGTCGAGGCGGGGCACGCGCGGCCGCTCCCGCTGGATCGCGAGGGTCACGACGCGGTAGGTGGCCGCCTCGATCGCGATGGCCGCGATCACGAAGGCGGCCGTGCGCCAGCGGCGGCGGACGACGGCGACGAGCGCGGCGAGCGCAACCACGGCCGGGATCGCGTAGACGTCGCCGATCCCGGACAGCCAGTACGAGACGTCATTGCGCGTCGCGGTGCGGTGGTGGGCCAGCCACACGTTCACATGCTCGTCGGCGTGGCCGATGCCGTGGTCGGGCAGGACGTAGGTCTCGAGCGCCCAGCCCGCCGCGACGGCGAGCCCGGCGAGGATGGCGAAGCCTACAAGTGCGACCGTCAGGAACGCGACGACGGGGCGGCCGCCAAACGCGCGCGCCGGCACGCCGGGCGAGGCCGCCGGAGCGGGGGTCGAGCACGCCGGAGCCGGCGCCGCCGGCGATGCCGGGCGTGGCCCGTTCACGCTGCATGCTCCGCTCCTCGCGTCTGGGTCTGCGTGTCTGTCTGCATTGCCAAGGTTTTCCCGTATTGCCCGCTGGGCAAACCGAAGGCATGGCTGGCCACCCATGCTGATCGCCGTGCTGATCACCGTCTCGACCTGTGCTGGTATCACCGCGTGGACCGGCGTCCGCGCGGGGCTGCGGCGCTCGTGGGGAGGCGCGCCGGCATCCGCGACGGCCGCGGTGCTGCGGGACCGCACCCGGGTGAGGACATGGGTGCGCTCGCGGCTCGAGGCCGACGTGGCGACGGGGCTCGCGCTCACGCTGGCGCTCGTGGTCCTGACGGTGGCGGGAGTCGTGGTCGCGGCGCTTGCGATCACCGCGCGCCGCGTCGACGCCATCCATGACCTCGACTCGGCGGCCGCGCTCTGGGCACACCGAAGCAGCGGGCCGGGCACCCGGCGGCTGCTCGAGGACATCACGACCCTCGCGACGACGACGGGCGTCGCGGTGATCGCCGTCGTCGTCGGAGCGCTCGAGCTGATCCGCGTCCGCAGCTGGGCGATTCCCGTCTTCCTGGCCGTCGTGACGCTCGGCGACTCACTCGTGACGAACGCGATCAAGGAGGTCGTCGCCAGGGCGCGTCCGGCCATCGAGCCGGCGGCGGCCGCACTCGGGCCATCCTTTCCGAGCGGCCACTCCTCGACTGCCGCAGCATTCTTCGCGGCGCTCGCGCTCCTCGCCGGCCGGCGCCGCAGCGCCCGTGCGCGGGCGGCGCTTGCAGGCGTCGCGGTGGGCGTCGCGGTCGCGGTGGCGTGCAGCCGCGTGATGCTCGACCTGCACTGGGTATCCGACGTCGTCGCCGGCCTCGCGCTCGGCTGGGGCTGGTTCGCCGCATGCGCGATCGCCTTCGGCGGCTGGCTGCTCGAGTTCGGCGAGCCGGTGCAGGACGCGGCCCGCGTGCGGACGGTGCGCAGGGCGGAGCCGACCGGGGTCGGGCGACTAGAGCTCGCGGCGGGTCAGCGTGGATGCCGCCTCGACGGCGCGCTCCGCCGGTGAGCGCCATGTCCATCTCGACGCCTCGATCCGCTCGCTGCGCTCGCGGTCGGCCGCGAACGCATCCGCAAGCTGCCGCGCCGCAAGCTCGCTCTGGACGCACAGGGTCGCCTCGTCGTTCAGCGCGAACGACCGGTTGTCGAAGTTGGCGGAGCCGATCGAGCACCAGCGCTCGTCGATCACGAGCGTCTTGGCGTGCAGCATCGTCGGCTGGTACTCGTGGATGGCGATCCCCGCGTCGAGCAGGCGCGCGTAGACCGCGCGACCGGCCGATCGCACGACCTGCTTGTCGATGTGCGGGCCGGGCACGATGATCTCGACGGCGACCCCTCGGCCGGCGGCGGCCCGCAGCGCCTCGACGAACATCGGCCGCGGAGCGAAGTACGCCGTCGTCAGCTGGATCGTGTGCCGGGCCGACGCGATGGCGAGGAAGTACATCGCCTCGGTGTTCGTGTGGTTGACTCCCGGGCCTGACACGACCACCTGCATCGGCGCCCCGTCGGTGATCGGATCGAGCTCGGGCAGGTAGCCGTCGCCGGCGAGCAGCTCGCCGGTCGCCTCCAGCCAGTTCTCCAGAAACGCGCCCTGCAGCGCCCGCACCACCGGCCCGCGGACTCGCACGTGGGTGTCGCGCCAGTGGTCCGGATCCTGCGCGTTGCCGGTCCACTCCGAGGCGATGCCGACGCCGCCGGTCATGCCGACGGCGCCGTCGGCGACGAGCACCTTGCGATGGGTGCGGTGGTCGGCCTTGGTGATCGTGTACGGCTTCAGCGGGCGGAAGCGCTCCACGCGTACACCGGCGTCCTGCATCGACCGCACCAGGCCGTCATCCATCCGGGCGGCCCCGAACGCGTCCAGGAGGACGTTGCAGCGCACGCCCGCGCGGGCCCGCTCGCTCACCGCCTCGGCCACCTGCACGGCGATCTCGCCGCGCCAGTAGACGAACGTGAGCAGGTTGAGCGTGCGCGTGGCGGCACCGATCGTCTCGAGCAGGACGGGGAAGATCTCGTCGCCGTTGAAGAGCACGGAGAGGTCGTTGCCCAGGCTCACGGGAGCGCCCGTGAGCGCCTCCAGCGCGCGCAGGAACTCGGGCGAGCCCACGTCGAGCTCACCGTCGAGCTCGTACCCCTGCTCGGCGTAGCCCGTGCGGCGGCGGTGCACCAGCGCCGCGACGCCGCCGGCCGTGACCCCGGCGGCGGCCGCGATCCCCATCCTGACGCGTTGCGACGTCATTGGACCACCCTACCGCCTGCGCGGTCGCCTGCTCGAAGTGCGCAGGCAGCGGCAGGATCTGTGCGAGCCTCCCAACGGGTGCCACGGTCAGACCGGGGCCGATCCGCACGGATCGGCCTTGCTAGGATCGAGCGCTCATGAGCAGCAACGGCAGTATGAGCGCGTCCCGCGCCGAGAAGAACGAACAGGCGTTCAAAGGCTACAACGAGCGCCGCGCCGCCTTCGAGGATGCGAGCGGCGCCCCTCCGGACGAACCGGTTCCCTTCGTATGCGAGTGCGATGACCCGGCCTGCTCACGGGCGGTCGAGCTGCCGCTCGCCGACTACGAGCGCGCCGTCAAGCCGATCGACAGGTTCATCGTGGTGCCCGGGCACGAGGACCCGGCGGTCGAGTCCGTGGTCGAAGAACACGACGCGTACCTCGTCGTCTCCAAGCCCGGCCTCAAACGACGCTCCGAGGCATCTCCTGACAGCTAGCGGGCCGGAGCCGGTCGGGGCCGGCCCAGGTTTGACGTACGACGGAGACGGGCATCCAGGCCGGATGACCGATCGCGGCGACACGCCCTACGACGCGCGGGGTCGCGTCGACATCGAGGGCGCGCCCGGGTGGAAGTACCTCCCGTTCGAGTCGGGCGCCGAGAACGCAGCGATCACCGTCCGCGCCGAGGCGGCCGACGGGGGCGCCGTTGTGGAGTTCACGGTACCGACATACGTCAGTCGCGGCGACGAGCTGGGCGAGATCACACGCGCTGTCATCCGGGCGCGTGAGCGGATGGAGCGCTCGGCCGGACTCGGAGCGTAACCGCGGAGCGGGTGATCGCCCGTGCGTCTTAGCCAGAGGCGACGCATGCGGCCCAACGCAGAGCATCCGCGCGCCGCCCGAACATGGCGAACAGTCGTGCGGCGTCGACCAGGTCGATCACCCGCGCCGGGAAGCCGCCGGCCGGCGCCACGATCGCGAGCCTCTTGCCCTCGAGATCCTCGACGTGGTGCTGGGCCGAGATCAGCTCGGACAGCACCGCCGAGTCGATGAACGTCGTCTCCGTCAGGTCGACCACGACCGTCGTCCCCTGGGCGAAGATCGTGGCCAGCTCTGTGCGGAGCTCCGCTGCCGTTGAGAGGTCGTGCTCGCCGTGGAGCTCGACGATCCACAGCGAGTCGCCGACCCGGTCGACCCTGACGCTCCCGTCGACAAACGACATGAGACAACCTCCCTCCCGAAATAGGGAGGTGGAGAGCGTCACACCCGACGTCCCGGGGATCACCACTCTCCACCCGTGAACGACGAGCCCGCTGCTGGACTCACAGAGATCCAAGCACGAAACTCCCCGGTCGTCAACCTCAGCTCGCCTTCACGATCCAGGTTTGCTCCTGGCGGGACATGGGCACGGGGCGGGAATGGCAGCCTGGCTGACTAGGAGTGGATAGGGAGGAGCTGGGACGGTGGGACGTCCCGGCGGTCGCGGCGGTCGTGCCGCGGATACGGCGGGAGCTGCTCCGCCGTGTCCGGGGCAGGGGGTTCGACGAGGCGGCGGTGTCATTGGCCGTCACCGAGGCGCTGGCCAACGTCGTTCTGCACGCCTACCCCGGCCGGAACGGCGGTGTCAGGGTGACCGCGGAGACGATCGGCACCGACCTGGTTGTGGTCGTCGCCGACACCGGCCTCGGCAACGACGGCTTCCGATCCAGGCAGAGCGCGGGACTCGGCCTCGGCCTCGGCCTCATCGCTGGGCTCTGCGACGGCGCCACGATCGCTCCCACACGCGAAGGCACCGCTGTGACGATGCGATTCGCCAGACGGACGTGACGGCGGCGCCGGGCGGTGCGCGCCGCTACTCGAACGCCTTGGCCGCGGTGTTCAGCCGACGGCAGGTACGCGGAAGCTCGGCACGGGCGGCGGCGCGGCGAACGTCCTGATTGCGGATGAGCGAGCCGGCCGCCATGTGCGCGGCCGGACGACGCAGCTCGGCGTCGATCCGGGTCAGCGCCGCGGCGGCGACCACGGCATCCTGGTGCTCGCCGAGCACGTCCTGCACGACCTTGGCTCGCTTGATGTAGCGGCGCGCGCCCGACACGCCGGCCGCCTCTGCAAGCTCCGCGGCGTAGCGGGCGCGCCTGACGGCCTTCCGGATCTCGTGGAGGGCCTCCGGCGGCGGATCGCCCGGAAGCCTCTTGACGAGCCGGCGCACGCGCCGATGCTCCTTCCGAACGATGCGCCCAAGCGATCCCGTCCCCGCAAGGATGGGTTCGGCGACTGCGATCTCGAGCCGGTTGAGAAGGCTGATGTACGCGGGGTCGGAGAGTGCACGGCGCATCGCGGTCTGCGCCTCGTGACGCTCGTGGCGGAGCACGTCGATCACGTCGCTCGCACCCGCCCGTTCGATCTCGTCGAGCGCCGCGGCGCGTGCGGTGAGCTCGGCGATCAGGACGTCGAGGTCGCGGACGGACGAGAGCGCCCGGCCCGCGGGTTGCAGGGCGTCTCGGAGGCCCTCGGCCCAGCGTCTGTCGACCATCGGCCGGCCCACCCGCAGGAACGCCCGCGCCCGCCGGATCGCCACCCTGTGGTCGTGCAGGTCGTCGGCGTCGATCCCCAGGCGTGTGCCGGGGTCGTGTCGGAGGATCTCCGCATACTGCTGACGGAGCCCGGCGACCAGATGGCGAGAGGCGTCGCTCCCCTTGGGCTGCGGACGCGGGCGCCGCGGCTGAATGTCGAGCGCCTGCATCAGCTTCGGGCGGCCGTCGGCGTCGGATGCACCCCGCTTCCGCAGCCGCCGCTCCAGGCGCCGCAGCTCGCGGACGCCGCCGTCGACCAGCTCGATCTCGAGCTCCTCGAACCGACGCGCGGTCCCGTCGTCGCCGACGACCTCGACCGCGTCGTGGACGACCTCGGCGATGTCCCTTCCGCGTTCCTGCACGACGACGCCCGAGCGCAGCGTTCGCAGCGTTGCGACGGCTGCGAGGTCCCGTCCGCGTGTGTGCGCAAGCACGATGTCCGCCACCTCGGCGGGAACACGCGCGTCCGCAGCCGGCCACTCCAGCTCGAGCCGGTCGGCGGCGCTACGAGGCAGCTTCAGCTGCCAGACGGCGGTCGTCCCGTCCGGCCGCGAGCGCCGGCGCAGCGTGATCGATCCCGCGGCGAGCCGCAGGTCGTCCGTGTCGAAGTACGTCGAGGAGAGCACATGCGGTTCGAGCTCGCGGCCCGGCAGCTCGACCTTCTCGAAGCCGGGCCCGGGCCGCAGCTTCACCTCGCGCTCGAGCATCACACCCATCCCTGCAACCTTCCCGCCGTTCCGGAGGCGCAAACTCCGGCCGACGTTTTCCTCGCGCCGCAGCGGGGAATCGCGCATCCATGGCTCTCACACGGAACACGGCGGCGGCACCCGACGACCTGAACCGATAGGCCGCACCTTCACCCTCTCGGGCTCGTTTCCGGCACCCGTCTTCATCGTCACGGCGTGCGCCGGCGGCGTGCGGGCAGGCTGCGTCATCGGGTATGCGGCCGAGGCGAGCATCGACCCGCCGCGGTTCCTCGTGTGCATCTCGAAGGTGAACGCGACCTTCCCGGTCGCGATGCGTGCGGCGCGCCTCGCCGTCCACGCGCTCGCGCGCGGCGACGTGGCGCTGGCCGAGCTCTTCGGCGGTCAGACGGGCGACGAGATCGACAAGTTCAGCCGCTGCGATTGGGTCGCCGCCGATGACGGCACGCCGATCCTGACCGCGCCCCGGAGCGCTGGCATGACGGCGGCATCCTCGACCACCTCACGGTGCGCGACCTGGCGTGGCTCGAGCCGGGCCACCCCGTTGGATGACAGGTCGTCGCGGTGTCGATCCCGTATGCTCTTGCGCGGCGGCTGACGCCGCCTCGATGTCGGCGACCTCCGCGCGCTCGCCGGGGGCGAGAGGAAGGAGCGTGGCGTGTCGGACGGACTCGCCGGCCGAGGCGCCGGCCTGGGGGTGGGGTCGGCGGGGTTTGTGGAGACCCACGGCCTCCGAAGCGACGCCGACCGCGAGGCCGCCGGTCAGGTCGCAAGGCAGATCAGCGACGGCGGCCTGCGCACGGTACGGCTGATCGTCGTCGACCAGCACGGGATCCCGCGCGCGAAGTACCTCTCGGGCGCGGCGCTCGTCTCGGCGCTCGACAACGGCTCGGACTTCTCGGGCGCGATCTACAGCCTCGACACGGGCAACGGCGTCTTCCCGCCGGCGTTCGCCGCGGGCGGCGGCTTCGGCATCGAGGAGATGACGGGCTTCCCGGACGTCACGCTCGTCCCCGACCCGGCGACGTTCCGCGTGCTGCCGTACGCAGACCGCACGGGCTGGATCCTGTCCGACGCGTACTTCGCGAACGGCAAACCGATACCGCTCGACGGCCGCGGGCTCCTGCGGCGCCAGCTCGACCCGCCTCGCCGAGCGTGGCCTGGAGCTCTATGCCGGCATCGAGGTCGAGCTGTACGTGACCCGGCCGGCGCGCGCGTCGATCGGGCTCGACGAGACGGGGCTGCCGGGCCGGCCGGGCCCACCGCCGGACGTCGAGGTGATCGAGCGCGGCTACCAGTTCCTCTCGGATAGCCGAATGGACGGCATCGCCGCCACGCTCGAGGCGATCCGCGACGGGCTCGCCGACGTCGGCCTGCCGCCACGCTCGATCGAGAACGAGTGGGGGCCGGGGCAGATCGAGATCACGTTCAGCCCGATGGAGGGCCTGGCAGCCGCCGACGCGATGGTGCTCTTCCGCAGCACGGTGAAGGCGGTCTGCGCGCGCCTCGGCCTGCACGCGATCGTTCATGTGCTGGCCGGCGCTGCCCAACTTCTTCCCCAGCGGCTCGCACCTGCACCTGTCGCTGGTCGAGGTCGAGAGCGGCCGCAACGTCTTCGCGGACGACCGCGAGCTCCTGTCGCAAACGGGCCGCCGGTTCGTCGCCGGGCTGCTCGAGCATGCGCGCGCGATGGCCGTGTTCGGCGACCCGACCACGAACGCCTACGCGCGCTTCCGCCCGTACTCGTTCGCCCCCGACCGGATCTGCTGGGGCGCCGACAACCGCGGCGCGCTGATCCGCGTCCAGGGCGGCCCGGGCGACGCCGGCACGCACGTCGAGAACCGGCTCTCCGAGCCGGCCGCGAACCCGTACCTGTGGCTCGCCGCGAACATCGCCGCCGGCCTGGACGGCATCGACCGCGGCGCCGAGCCGCCGGAGCCCGTCGACGGCGACCCCTACGTGGCGGACGCGCCCCCGCTGCCACAGTCGCTCGCCGAGGCCGTTCGACGACCTCGAGCGCAGCGGGTTCTACCGGGAGGCGTTCGGCGACGCGCTCGTCGACTACCTCGTGATGATGAAGCGGGCCGAGCTCGCGCGGTACGACGAGGCGGTTGGCGACGGGTCGGACGACTCCGCGCGCAGCGGGTGGGAGATGCGCGAGTACTTCGAGTTCTACTGATGTGCCGGCTGCTCGCCCACGTGTCCCGCCGGCCGCTCACGGTCGCCGACGCGATCGGCGCCGCCGACCTCGCCTCCTTCGGCGACCTCTCGCCGCGCCACCCCGACGGCTGGGGCATGGCGTGGTGGCCGTCGCTCGCACGCCGCCGGCGCCGCCGTCGTCCCCGAGCGCCGGCGTGCGGTCGGAAGCGCCCGCGAGGACCCGGTGTTCGCGGCGACGATGCGCGGCGTCGCGGGCTGCGCGAACGTCGTGCACCTGCGCGGTGCGACGCCGGGGCTGACGATCGAGCTCGAGAACTGCCACCCGTTCGTGCGCCCCGGTGCGGCGTTCGCCCAGAACGGGGCGATCCACCCCCAGCACCGACTGCCCGAGCTCCTGCCGGCGCACCTCGAGGCGCAGGTCGCCGGCTCGACCGACAGCGAGCGCCTGTTCCTGCAGCTCTACGACCTGCTCGCAGACGGCGGGCCGTTCGTCGAGGTCGTCCGTGAGGCGCTGGCCGACCTGCTCGAGCGTTTCACCTCGCCGGTGCTGAACTCGATGTACCTGACGTCGGAGCACCTGCACGTCATCAACGCGCACAACCCGACGGCGCTGCCGTACCCCGGCGACCCGCACGATCTGTTCGCGCTGCGCTTCCGGGTCGACGACGAGCTCGTCGTCGTCGCGTCGACCGGCTTCGACCAGCCCGAGTCGCGCGGCTGGCACACGCTCGACAACATGACGATCCTGACGGTCGCGCTCGACACGCTCGAGCTCCGCATCGACGCGCTCGACGGCGTGCCCGTCCCCGCCTACGACTACTCGGAGAGCTCATGAGCACGCAACGCGAGCGCGTCGTCCTCGTCACGGGCGCGGCCGGCGGCATCGGCGCCGCGACGGCCCGCACCCTCGCCGCCGAGGGCGCCGCGGTCGTCGTCCACGACCTGCGCCGCGACGGCCGGCTCGCCGATCTCGCGGCCGAGCTCGGCGACGCGGCGCACGCGCTCGCGGCCGACCTGCGCGACGCCGGCGGCGGCGGACGCGCTCTGGCACGAGGCGGTCGCCTGGCGCGGCCACGTCGACGTCCTCGTCAACAACGCCGGCATCTACGAGGCGGCCAGCCCCGACGCCGATCTCGCCACCTGGCAGGCGTCGTGGGAGCGCACGCTCGCGATCTGCCTCGTCGCCCCGGCGGCGCTCTGCCGCGCGGCCATCGCGAGCTTCCGCGACCAGCCCGGCGGCGGCATCATCGTCAACCTTGCGAGCCGCGCGGCCTGGCGCGGCGAGGACGCCGACTACTGGCACTACGCGGCCGCGAAGGCGGGCGTCGTCGCGATGACGAAGACCATCGCGCGCCAGTACGGCCGCCAGGGCGTGACCGCGTTCGCCGTCGCGCCGGGCTTCGTCGACACGCCCTTCAACGCGCCGGCGGTCGCCGAGCACGGCATGGAGCTGTTCGTGAACGACACCGCGCTCGGCGAGGTCGCCCTGCCGCAGGACGTCGCGAACGTGATCGCGTTCCTCGCCTCGGGCAAGGCGCGCCACGCGACGGGGGCCACGATCGACGTGAACTCGGCGAGCTACGTCCGCTGAGACCCGCCCGGCCGGCGGGCGTCCTGGGGTCGGAGAAACTACGGCCCCGCAGTTGCGCGAATGCACCGATGCGGCCCGCGCCGCTGCGCGCGACCATGACGTGTGAGACCGGCGGGAACGACGTGGATGGAGGATCACATGGCTGCGCGTATTGCGATCAACGGATTCGGCAGGGTGGGCAGGACGGCGTTTCGGGCCGCCTACGAGCGCGGGCTCGACATGGAGTGGGTCGCCATCAACGACCTTGCCGACGTACGGACGCTCGCCCACCTGCTGAAGTACGACAGCGTGTACGGGCCGTTCCCCGGGCTGGTCGAGGCCGGCGACGGTGAGATCCGCATCGACGGGTCGCGATCCCGGTGCTGAGCGAGCCCGACCCGTCGGGCTGCCGCTGGGCGGAGCTCGGCGTCGATGTCGCCATCGAGTCGACCGGACGCTTCCGCAAGCGCCCCGACGCCGCCAAGCACCTCGAGGCCGGAGCGGCAAAGGTGCTCATCTCGGCGCCCGCCACCGACCCCGACGTCACCGTCGCTCTGGGCGTGAACTTCGACGACGTGTACGACCCGGGCCGGCACAACATCATCTCGAACGCCTCGTGCACCACCAACTGCCTGGCGCCGGTCGCCAAGCTCCTGCACGAGTCGGTGGGCATCCGCCACGGCCTGATGACCACGATCCACGCCTACACGGGCGACCAGCGCGTGGTCGACACGCCGCACAAGGACCTGCGGCGGGCACGAGCGGCGGCGATCAACCTGATCCCGACGACGACCGGCGCGGCCAAGGCGGTTGGTCTGGTCATCCCCGAGCTCGCCGGCAAGCTGCTCGGCTACGCCGTGCGCGTGCCGGTGCCGACCGGGTCGCTCGTCGACCTGACGATCGAGACCGAGCGGCCGACGAGCGCCGACGAGGTGAACGCCGTGTTCGCCGAGCATGCCGACGCGGGCGCCCTGACGGGCATCCTGCGCTACAGCGATGAGCCGATCGTCTCCTCCGACATCGTCAAGTCGGCGTTCTCCTCGGTCTACGACGCACCGCTGACGACGGTCGTCGACGGCACCCAGGTCAAGGTCGTGGCGTGGTACGACAACGAGTGGGGCTACTCGAACCGGCTGATCGAGGTGGCGCTGCGGGTCGCCGCGCCGGTCGGGCACCCGGCCGGAACGCGAGCCGACGTGCACGTGTGATCCCCGGCTAGCCGTCCGCCGGGGCGGGACGTGGCAGGATGTGGGGTGTGCCCGAACTCCTGGTCTTCATCCCCGCCTGGAACGAGGAGCAGAACCTGCCGGCGGTGCTCGACGAGCTCGCGGTCGAGCTGCCCGACGCGGACGTGCTCGTGATCGACGACGGATCGGTGGACGCCACCGCCGCCGTCGGTCGCGAGCACGGCGCCGAGGTAGTGACCTTCTCCGAGAACCGCGGCCTGCGGGCCGGCATCGCCGCCGGATACGGGTACGCGCACGAGCACGGCTACGCCGTGTGCGGCCGCGTCGACGCCGACGGCCAGCACCCGGCGGCGGAGCTGCGGCGGCTGATCGACGAGGTGCGGGCCGGCCGCTGTGACGTCGCGGTCGGGTCGCGGTACCTCGTGGGCGACGGCCACGAGCCTGACCGGTATCACCTGCAGGGCGCGCGCCGGTTCGGGACGGCGATCATGCGCCGGGCGATGGGGGCGACGCTGCGGCGGCCGTTCCGCGACCCGATGAGCGGCATGTACGCCGTCGGGGCGGTGGCGACCGAGCTCCTGTCGCGGCCCTACACGAGCGGCGCGCCCGAGGTCGAGGCGCTCATGCGGGTCACGGGCGCGGGCCTGCGGCTCGAGGAGGTGCCGGTGCAGATGCGGCCGCGCGCCCACGGCGAGTCCAAGCTGCAGGGCCGCAAGGCCGTCGCGCTCGTGCTGACCGTGGCGGGCGCGCTGATCGTGGGCCGGCGGCTGCTGGGGCGGCGGCGATGACGGACAGGGACGCGCACACGCACACCGTCTGGGGGATCGTCGTCCCCGGAAGCGGCCGGCTGGAGGCCGACGGCAGCTATCGCATCGGCGCCCGCGCGCGCGACTGCGTGCGCACCGCGGCCCGGCTGGCAGAGCACCGCCGGCCGCGGGTGGTCGTGTTCAGCGGGTGGTCGCCGGTCGGAGGCGCCAGCGAGGCCGAGCAGATGCGCGCGGCCTGGGACGGCCCGGAGGACGTCGAGCTCGTGGTCGAGCCGAGCGCGACCATCACCGCGCAGAACATGTCGCGCTCGCTGCCCCACATGCTCGACCGGGGCGTGGGCGAGGTCACGATCGTGTGCGGCGCGCTGCACCTGCCCCGCGTGCGCTACCACTTCGGCGGCGTCTATCCCCGGCACGGGATCCGCTGCTCCTACACGCTCACGCGGCAGCTGCCGACGCCGTCGGCGCTGGCGTGGGAGGCGGCGGCGTTCATGCTGATGCGGCGCCAGCGGCGCGAGGCGCTCGCCGAGATCGCATCGGCGTTCCCGAGGGGCGGATAGCCGTGGGCGTTCGGCCCGGAGGGCGGCTGATCGCAGACGGGCTGGCGGAGATCGCCGGCTCCTCGTCGCGGGCGCTGCCAGGCGCCTCGCTCAGGTCCTGCGTGGGGTGCCGCTGCTCGCCGGGCTCTCCGATCGGCATCTGCGGAAGGTGGCGAAGCTGGCGCTGCTCGCCCGCTACCGCGCGGGCATCGCGATCGTCCGCGAGGGAGCGCGCGGCCACGACTTCTTCGTCATCCTCGAAGGCAGCGCCGTGGTCACCCGCCGCGGCGCGCCCGCGGCAACGCTCCACGCCGGCGACCACTTCGGCGAGATGGCGCTGCTCGACCGCGGCCCGCGATCGGCGACGGTCACGACCGAGACCGCCGTGACCGCGCTGCGCATTCCCGCGACGGCGTTCCAGAAGCTCCTGCGCACGGAGCCGACGATCGCCCTCGCCCTGCTCGAGACGCTGTCGCTGCGGATCCGCGACCTCGAAGCACGCGTTCCAAGCGAACTCTGATCCGATCGCGACCCGCTCGCCAGGCTGCCCTCCGAAGCTTCCGGCAGCTCGCAGATCACGGAGCGAGGAACCAAGGAGGAGTCGATGCAGCACAAGAAGGCACGGGCAACAGCCTGGGTCGTGACCGGGGCCCTGGCCCTCGGGGCAGCCGCCGGCGCGGCCGGTGTGGCCAGCGCCGCGTCGGGCGGATCGAGCACGACGTCGGCGCGGCCCCCGGCGTTCGTCGCGAGCGGCCACCCCTCGCAGCCGCCGAAGGGGTCGATGCCCAACCCGGCCACGATGAGCCACGGTCCCGGCGAGACGCTCCTGACCGGCACCGCCGCCGCCAAGGCCCGGGCGGCCGCGCTCGCGGCCGTCCCGGGAGCGACGGTGATCCGCGTCGAGACCGACTCCGCCGGAGCGGCCTACGAGGCGCACCTGAAGAAGGCCGACGGCAGCGACGTGACGGTGAAGCTCGATCGGGGCTTCAAGGTCACCCAGACCGTCGCCGGCTTCGGGGCGGGACCGGCGCACTGATCCCACGGGGCGCTCAGACCGCGGCGCCGGCACCGGCGCCGCGGTCGGCCCTGCGCCGCTCCGCGAGCGCGCTCGACGGCACGACGAACACGGGCCGGCCGGAGAGCTGCAGCACGTCGCCGGCGACGTCGCCGAGCAGGATCGACCCGAGGCCGGAGCGGCTGCGTGAGCCGAGCACGATCGTGAACGCGTCGACCTCGTCGGCGTGGCGCAGGATCGCCTCGTCGATCGGAGTCGAGACCTTGATCGCAACCGCCTCGGCCGGCCGCCCGGCCGCGGCGACGAGCGCGGCGCCCTCGTCGGCGACCTGTTGCGCGGCGGCCTGCTCGCGCTCGTTGATGCTCGCCGGATCCTGCACCAGCTCGAGCAGGTCCGTCGCCAGCCGCCGGCCCGAGTCCGCGAACGGCTGCCAGTAGCACGCCACCACCGCCGGGCGGTCGAACGCGGCGACCGCGGCGGCGAGCGCGGTGCGCGCCCCGTCAGAGCCGTCGTAGCAGATCAGGAGCGGGCCTTCGGGCGTCATCGGATCACTTCTGCACGAGTGCGTAGAGGCCGATGCCGACCAGCACCGCGAGCACGCCGACGCCGACGACGAGGAACATCGTGCCCAGGCCGGCCTGGCCGGTGTGACGGCGGTCGAGGCCGACGATCCCGAGCGAGACGGCGGCCGGCGCCATCAGAGCGACGACGATCGCGGCCGCCAGGATCTTGGCCAGGTCGGAGAGGGGCAGGTACTCGCTGAGGGCGAAGAGCGTCATGCCGCCTGGAGCGCCGGCTCGCCGGGCAGGTCGCCGGGGAGGTCGGGGATGACGTTGTCGGCCGTGACGTTGTCGCGGCGGGCGCGGACGAAGAGGAGGGCGAGGATGGCCCCGGCGACGGTGCCCGCGCTGCGCTCGTCCACCGAGCGCGTGAGCCGGAACGACGTGCGGGTGGCCAGGAAGGCGGCCAGGCCGCACACGAACGGCGCCAGCACCGCCGGGATCAGCACCTTGGCTGCGATCCCGCTCCAGATCACGCCCGCAGTGCCCTCCGCGGCCAGCACCGAGCCGACCACGCCGCCGACGAGCGCGTGCGACGACGACGACGGGATGCCCAGGTACCACGTGATCACGTTCCAGAGAATCGCGCCGACGAGGCCGGCGAAGATCACCGGGACCGTGATCGTGGTCTGGTCGACGATCCCGCTTGCGATCGTCGCGGCGACGGCGACCGAGAGGAAGGCGCCGACGAGGTTCAGCACGGCGGCCAGGCCGCCGGCGATGCGGGGCGGAAGCGCCCGCGTGGCGATGGTCGTCGCCATCGCGTTCGCCGTGTCGTGGAAGCCGTTCGTGAAGTCGAACACGATGGCGGTGCAGACGGTGAGGATGACGAGCGCGAGCATCGACCTGACGTCTATCACGCTCCGTGGGCCGGATCGGCGGGCTACACCAGGTGTTCCCCGACCCTTCTCCGCGCGGTATCCGCACCCGCAACGGGCACGGTTCCCGGACCACGGGTTGGGGGTGCCGCCGCGACGGGCGGCACCCCCAGGGTCGTCGGTCAGTCGAGGTCGTGTGACCCGGGTGCGGTCACCGTCGCGTGGGCGAACGGCCGCATGGTGTATCGCTGCGAGAGGCTCTCGAGCTGCGCCCGCTCGGCGTTGATCTGCGCCGGGGAGCGGTGGAAGTCGAACAGCGACATGAGGTTTCCGATCGCCGGCCCGTTCGTCGGGACGTACGGATCCGAGGCGCTCGCGACCGGGTTCGGCAGGTTGTCGAGGCTGCGCCCGGACAGCGGGTGCAGGCCCCAGTTGGCCTCGATGAACTTGAGCACCGAGACGTGGTCGGTGTAGGTGTGGTCGACGTGGCCGGGGCTCACCCACGGCGACACGGCGATCATCGGTACGCGCGTGCCGTCGCCGAAGAAGCTCGTCGGCTGGATGTAGCCGGAGTCGTAGTAGCCGCCGCCCTCGTCCATCGTGACGAAGATCGCGGTCGACCGCCACAGCTTCGGGTTGCTCGCAACGTCACCGATGACGGTGCTTGCGAACCCCTCGAACGCGGCGAGCGTCGAGTAGCCGGCATGCCCGTCGAAGGTGCCCTCGGGCTTGACGATCGAGACGGCGGGCAGCGCGCCGGAAGCCGCCTCGGACTGGAACTGCGACAGGCCGTGCAGATGCGCCTTGCGCTGCGCGGCGCTGGTCATGATCGAGGTGGCGTACTGGAACGGGTTGCAGATGTTGCAGTACTGGGCGAGGTTGGGGTTGCCGCCGTTCCAGTTCTGGCCGAAGTAGCCCCAGCTCACGTTGTGCGCACTCAGCTCGTCGCCGATCGTGGGGTACGTCTTTGGGCTCTGCGGCGGAACCGCGAACGGGCCGGGATCCTTGGTGCCGTCGGCCAGGTAGCCGGGGTTGTAGTTGTTCAGCATGTAGTAGGTGCTCGGCGCGCACGCCGAGGATGCGCCCGGCCACGTCGCGTGCAGGTACGTGAGCACGGCGCCGACGCCGGCCTGTGACGGATCGGCGCACTCGGAGTACGTCCCGCCGGCGTATCCGTCCTGGGTGTAGAAGTTGTTCGTGCCCGGCTGGGCGTTCGGGTTCTCGATCTGGTTCGCCGGCGGGGTCAGCGGGTTGCCGTTCGCGTCCTCGTAGGAGGCGCCGGTGCCCGTGCCGAGGGCGACGTGGTTCGTGCCCGTCCCACCCATGACCGCCTGGTGGTAGTTGTCGGACATCGAGAAGTGGTTCGCCAGGTAGTCGAAGACCGGGGCGTCACCCTGGGCGACGTTGTAGAAGCCCATCGACAGCGCGCCCTGGTCGGTGGAGCCCGAAGGCGGCGCGCCGTTCGAGTCGCCCGCCGTTTCGGCGGTCCACACCCAGAGCTTGTTCTGGTTGCGGGAGGCCTGCTGGTTCATCTGGTAGAACCGGTGCAGGGGATCGCCCACGTACGCACCGTTGTCGCACGCCTTGAACGCGCTGTGGATCTGGTCGTACGGCACGTACTTCGTAATCTGGTACGGCGCGTTTCGGAGGTTCGCCGGGAAGCGCGCGTCGGGCGCGTTCATGGCCTGGCCGCCGTCGCACCGCGGGTCGACGTAGGTGGTGTTCGGCTGGGGCAGGGTCGTGTACGGCGCCACGAGCTTCGGGGCGGTCGAATAGCCGTCCGCCGCGGTGTCGGTCGCGGTCCACTGCCGGGCGAGCGAGACGTGCGCCCCGGGCTCGCCGTTGCGCTTGACGATCCCCTCCGCGCGGAGGTTCCAGACCCGCTGCCGGTGCCGTGGCCGGTAGGTGGCATAGACGTTGTCGAACGTGTGGTTCTCGCCGACGATCACGATCACGTGGGTGATCGGCGTGTGTGCCGATGCCGCGTGCGAGCGGGGCTGCGCCGATGCGCTGCCCGCGCCGAGCACTGCCGTCATCAGCACGATCGCGGCCGCGGCCGCGACCCGAGGCGATGGTCTGCGTGATCTCATGGTCTCCCCCTCTTCCGTGCTCGACCGCCGCCGGGTGCGGCGGCCCGACCGGGAGCGTGGTCCACCCCGGTCGACGGTTCGGTAAAAGACCCGACAAGATCCGGTGAAGGCCCGCTACCCGGTGATCTCGAGGCAGCGGATACCCCGGAGGTCGATGCGATATCCCTGCGGAAGCTCGGCCAGCCGGACCATCACCGCCTGGCAGTGGAGACACCGCAGCACGACGCCCGGGCCGTGCGGATAGACGAGGAGCGCGCCCAGGGGCTCGACCGCGCCGCACCCCTCGCACCGGCCGCGCGCCGAGGTCACCTCGAAGCCGAGGGCGGCCTGCAGCACGCCCGCAGCGGCGTTGCCGTCGAGCCGCAGGTCGCGATCATCCATCGGCGCCTCCCGTCGGTCCGAAGCGCTCGGTGCGCACCGCCGCCGGCTCGTGCCCCAGTCCGACGAGCGACCCGGCGACCAGCTCGACGAACGCGGTCGGGCCGCACACGAACGCCAGCGGCCGTCGCTCTGCCGGCCATGCGAACCGGCGCAGCATGTCCGGGCCGACGCGCCCGACCTCGCCGGCCCACCCCGGCGGCCGCGAGCGGGTGAGCGTGGTGGTCACCTCGAGGCCGTCGCCGGCCGCCGCCAGCCGGGTGAGCTCCTCGGTGTAGATGGCGCTCTCGACCGACCGCCACGAGGCGAGCAGGCGCACCGGCACGGCGCTCGCCACCGCGCGGCGGTGGCGCAGCATCGCCATCAGCGGCACGATCCCCGAGCCGCCCGCGATCATCATCACCGGCCGGGTGCCGCCATCGGCCGCGTCCCACACGAAGTAGCCGCCGATCGGGCCGCGGAGCTCGATCCGGTCACCCGGCCGGACCTCGTCGACCAGGTACGGGGACACCTCGCCGTCGTCGAGGCGCTCGACCGTGAGCGCGACCCGCGAGTCCTCCGGCGCCGAGGCGATCGAGTAGCTGCGCTGCGCCTGGTATCCGTCCTCGGCCGTCAGCCGTAGGTCGACATGCTGGCCGGCGCGGTGCCCGGACCACCCGGGCACGTCCAGCACGAGCGTGCGCACCGCCGCGTTCTCCATGGCCGCGCCGACCACGTCGGCGGCGAGCCAGGTCAGTCGCCCGCGTACCGCTGCTCTCGCCATGGATCGCCGTACATGTGGTAGCCGAGCGATTCCCAGAACCCGGGCTCGTCCTCGGTCATGAGCCGCAGGCCGCGCACCCACTTGGCGCTCTTCCAGAGGTAGAGGTGGGGAACGAGCAGCCTGGCGGGGCCGCCGTGCTCCGGCTCGAGCGGCTCGCCGCCGTAGCCGGTCGCCACCCACGCCTTCCCGTCCAGCAGGTCGTCGAGCGGCACGTTCGTGGTGTAGCCGCCGTCGCAGAACGCCGTCACGTACTCCGCCTCGGTGACGACCCCGGCCAGAAGCGTGTCGAGCGAGACGCCGCGCCAGACCGTGTCCAGCTTCGACCACTTCGTCACGCAGTGGATGTCGGTCGTGACGGTCTCGGAGGGCAGCGCGGCGAACTCGTCCCACGTCCACCGGGGCGCATCGTCGACCGCGCCGACGATCGAGAAGTCCCAGCGGTCGGTCGGCGTGTGCGGTGTCGGTCCTGCGGAGAGCACCGGGAAGCCGTCGACCAGGTACTGGCCGGGAGGCACACGGCCGGCCGGAGCGTCCCTGCGCCGGCCGTGGAAGCCACGGGAGATCAGCGCCATCGGACCGAACCCTACCTCCGCGCGCCGGGCCGGATCAGGCCGTGACGCCTCCATCGACGACGAGGACGGTGCCGTGGGTGTACGCCGCGTCTTCGGAGGCGAGGAACGACACCGCGGCCGCGATGTCGGAGACGGTGCCGATGCGGCGGGCGGGTACCGACGCCTCCCACTCGTGCAGGGCGTCGGGACGCGACGTGATCCAGTCCGCCATCGGCGTGTCGATCAGGCCGGGGCAGACGCAGGCGACGCGCACGCCGTCGCCGCCGTGGTCGAGGGCGAGGCTGCGGCTCAGGTTCACGACGCCGGCCTTCGCGGCGCAGTAGGCCGCGCGGTCGTGCCCGCCGCGGATGCCGGCGGTCGAGGCGATGTTGACGATGCACCCCGTTCGGGCCGCGATCATCGCCGGCAGGAACGTCTTGCAGGTCAGGAACGGGCCCTTCAGGTTCGTGTCGATCAGCAGGTCCCAGTCGTCCTCGGCGAGCTCGGTGATGCGGTGCTCGAAGAACGCCCCCGCGACGTTCACGAGCAGCCAGGGCGCACCGAGCCGCGCACCGACCTCGTCGCGCAGGCGAAGGACGTCGGCCTCGGAGCGGACGTCGCAGCGGTGCTCGGCCCCGTCGGCCACGTCGGCTCCCGCCACCCGGAACCCGTCGCCCTCGAGCCGGCGCGCGATCGCCGCGCCGATGGCGCCGCCCGCGCCCGTGACGACGGCGACCCGGCCGCTCATCGCGACCCTCGTTTCTCGGGCGGTCTCACCTGGGCTAGGCTACTCTGTCAACCTCGGGCATCGAGCCGTACCAATTTGGGTCACGAAGCGGTCGGCGGGCGTCGCGCGCCATGGCCGCTGCGTGCATCCACGGGCCGGCTCGGCCCGCAGCCGAACGAGCATACGTGAGCATCCGCGTCCTCATAGCCGACGACGAGCCGCCTCTGCTGCGGATGGTCGCCGATCTGATCCGCGCGTACGACGGCTTCGAGATCGCCGCGCTGGCAGTCGACGCCGACGAGGCCGCCGAGCGCGCCGCCGAGACGCGCCCCGACGTGGCGCTGCTCGACGTGCGCATGCCGGGGGGCGGCGTCTCCGCCGCACGGGCGATCCGGTCGCGGTCGCCGCGGACGCACATCGTGGCGCACTCCGCCTACCACGACACGACGCTCGTGCTCGCGATGCTGCGCGCGGGCGCGACGGGCTACGTCGTCAAGGGCGCGCCGCCCACCGAGCTGATCGCGGCGCTCGAGGGCGCCGCCCGCGGGACGACGACGCTCTCGGGCGAGGCGATCAGCGGGATGGTCGCGGAGCTCTCGGGCCAGCGGCGTGAGACCCAGCGCACGGCCGCCGAGCGCGGGCGCCTCCGCCGCGAGATCCGGGCCGTGATCGACCGCAGCATCCTGAAGAGCGCCCTGCAGCCGATCTTCGACCTCGAGCGGCTCCAGCCGGTGGGCTACGAGGCGCTCGCGCGGTTCCCCAACCACTCGACGCGGCAGGTGCCCGACTGGTTCTCGGACGCGGCCACCGTCGGACTGCGGGCCGAGCTCGAGCTGACCGCCGTCGCGACCGGCATCGGCTCGTTCGGGTCGCTGCCCACCGACACGTTCCTGGCCGTGAACGCCTCGCCCGAGCTTCTGGGCGAGCGCACCCTGGCGGAGATGCTCTCGGCGGTGCCGACCCGCCGTCTGGTGCTCGAGCTGACCGAGCATGCCGAGGTCGCCGACTACGAGCCGCTCGTGAGCTGCCTGAGCGAGCTGCGGACGGCCGGGTGCCGGATCGCGGTCGACGACGCCGGCGCCGGGTACGCCAGCCTGCGCCACATCCTGCGCCTGCGGCCCGACTACATCAAGCTCGACATGACGCTGACCAGGGGGATCGACGCCGATGCCGACCGGCGGGCGCTCGCAAGCTCGCTGCTCACGTTCGCGCGCGAGGTCTCGGCGACGGTGATCGCCGAGGGGATCGAGACGGAGGCCGAGCTCGACACGCTCCGCGGCCTCGGCGCCACCCTCGGCCAGGGCTACTATCTCGCCCGCCCGCGCGAGCCGGCACTGCTCTTCCCGACCTGACCGCACCGGCGTGAACCCCGGTTCGGGGTAGGCCCCGCGGTCCCGGAAATACGCCAAAACGAGGAGGCGGGTCGCGCCAATTCGGTGTCGCGCGAAACGGCCCGCAGCCCCGAGGATGGGCGGCATGGGGGTTCCACGATGGGGTCTCGTGGTGGCAGTGGTTGTGGTCGTGCTGGCAGGCGCGACGACCACAGGCACGGCCGCCGCGACAACGATGCGGCCGCGGGCCGTGCTGCGGCTCGCGATCAACCAGGTGCGCCAGCACTACGGGCTCGGCGCGGTGCGGCCGTCGGCGCTCCTGCACGAGGTCGCGCTGCGGCATTCCGACGACATGATCCTGCGCGACTACTTCAGCCACACGAGCCCGTCGGGCCAGAGCGTGAAGGACCGCATCCTGCGCAGCGGGTTCGTGACCGGCTACTCGTGGATGGGCGGCGAGACGCTCGCCTGGGGCACGGGCACGCTGGCGGGCCCGGTCAGCACGGTCAAGGCGTGGCTCGCAAGCCCGGAGCACCGCGCCATCCTGCTCTCGCCGCGCTTCACGCGGATCGGCATCAGCCGCGCGTGCGGCCGCTTCCTGGGCCACGTCGGCGCCTGCGTGTGGACGGCCGACTGGGTCGAGCGGTGGTAGCCGCGCGAGTGCACGGGTGACGCTCGGCGTGTAGCTCAGCCGGCGGCCGCGCCGCTCGCCGCGAGCTCCTCGGCGGCCGCGCGGACGGCGCGGACGATGCCCTGATAGCCCGTGCAGCGGCACAGGTTGCCCGAGAGCGCCACCCGGATCTCCTCGTCGGTCGGGTCGGGGTTCTGATCGAGCAGCGCCTTGGCAGAGATCAGCATCCCCGGCGTGCAGAACCCGCACTGGACGCCGCCCTGCTCCAGGAACTGGCGCTGGAGCGGGTGCAGCTCGCCGCCGGTGCGCAGGCCTTCGACCGTCGTGATGGCGCGCCCCTGCGCCTGGAGCGCGAGGTAGGAGCACGAGTTCACCGGGCGGCCGTCGACGAGCATCATGCACGCGCCGCACTCGGAGTCGTCACAGCCCTCCTTGCTGCCGGCGAGGCCGAGCTCGGTGCGCACCACCGAGAGCAGGCTGCGGTGGGGCTCGATCTCGACCGGGTAGTCGGTGCCGTTGACGTTCAGGACGGCGTCGTAGCGCACTTCGGCGGCTCCTTCTAGTCGCTCGCCCCATGCAGGGCGGGGCTGGCGGGAATGGGCACGGCGTCGCTCGAGCCGCGCGCGCGGGCGAGCGCGGCCCCGACGGCGCGGCGGGCGATCACCGCGGCCATCGCCCGGCGGTACTCGGCCGACGCGCGCACGTCGGAGATCGGCTTCGCGGCCGCCGCCGCTGCGTCGCCCGCCGCGCGCACGGCATCGGCGCCGCCGTCGCCCCCGAGCAGCGCCGCCTCGGCCTCCGGGACGCGGACGATGCAGGGCGTGAGCGCCGTGATCGCGACCCTGGCGGCGGCGATCCGGGTGCCGTCGAGCGCAACGCTGCACGTCGCGCCGACGACGGCGATCTCCATCTGGCGGCGGTACTCCAGGCGGGCGTAGCAGCTCCCGCTCGCGGCGCCGGGCGCCGGCAGCTCGATGGCGACGAGCAGCTCATCGGGCCCCGCGGCCGTGCGCCCCGGCCCGGTCAGCAGCTCCTCGACGGCGATCCGGCGCTCCCCGTCGGCGGACGCCAGCACGGCCTCGGCGCCGAGGCAGATCAGCGGGCCGCCCGTCTCCATCGCCGGCGAGGCGTTCATGACGTTGCCGCCGATCGTGCCGACGTGGCGGGTGGCGTGGCTGCCGACGATCGCGGACGCGTCGGCAAGCGCGGTGAAGCGCGCGCGCACGGCCGCGTGGTCGACGATGTCGGCGTGGCTTGCGAGCGCGCCGAGCCGCAGCCCGCCTCCGGGCAGCTCCGCGATTCCGTGCAGCTCGGCCAGCTCGTGGATCGCCACGAGCGCGTCCGGCAGGGCGGCCTTGCCCTGGCGGGCGCCGACGACGAGGTCGGTGCCGCCGGCGATCGGGCGCGCGCCGGCGCGAACGGCCGCGAGCGCCTCCTCGAGCGTCGCCGCGGCGGCGTAGGTCGCGCTCATCGCTGCATCGTCTCCCACACGCGCAGGGGCGTCATCGGCAGCTGGTAGACGCGGCCGGCGACCTTCGCGATCGCGTTTCCGACCGCCCCCGGCGTCGGCACGCACGGCGGCTCGGCGACCGCCTTGGCGCCGTTCGGCCCGCCGTTGGGGTCGGGCGCCCCGACCCAGTCGACGCTGATCGCCGGCACGTCCGCCGCGGTCTGGAGCTTGTAGTCGAGCAGGTAGGGGTTGAGCTGGCGGCCGTCGGCGTCCAGCTGCGACCCCTCCGAGAGCGCCATGCCGATCCCCATCGCGACGCCGCCCTCGACCTGCCCGTCGGCGCCCATCCGGTTGAGCACCCTGCCGGAGTCGTGGGCGGCCGCCACCTCGAGCACGCGCACGACCCCGGTGGCGCGATCGACCTTGCATCGCACCGCGTGGGTGATGAACGTCGGCGCGAGGAACGACTCCATCCCGAGCCGGCCGGTGCACCCCGAGGCGTCGCAGTCCGGCAGCGGGGCCGGCGAGCCGGAGCCGCGCCCGAGCAGCAGCTTGTCGCCGGCCGCCGTGGAGGCGAGGTCGGCGATGTCGACGCCGGTCGCCGGCGAGCCCTTCACCCGCACCCGCCCCTCGGCGAGCTCGAGGTCGGCGCGCGCGGCCTCGAGGGCCTCCTCGGCCAGCTCGAGCAGCTGCTCGCGCACGTCGACCGCGGCGGCGACCACCGCGCGGCCGTTGTTGAACGTCGTCTGCGAGCCCGACGCGCCGGCATCCCACGGCCCGGCGTCGGTGTCCTGGTACACGACGGTGAACTGCTCCGGGCGCATCCCGAGCACCTCGGCGGCGAGGAGCGGCAGCGCCATCACCGAGCCGGTGCCGCACTCCTGCGCGCCGGTGACGATCGTCCCCGAGCCGTCGCCGTGCAGTTTCACGTGCGCGCCGGAGGGCATCGCGAACGACGGCCACCACCCGCAGGCGACGCCGATCGCCTCGTCGTCGGGCAGCTCGCGCCCGTACCCGATCATCTCGACCGCGCGCTCGAGCGTCTCGGCGGCGGCGATCGGGGTGAACACCTGACGGGTGGCGCTCTCGTCGCCCTCGCGGACGATGTTCCGGCGGCGCAGCTCGACCGGATCCATGCCGATCCGCTCGGCGACCGAGTCCATGTGCTGCTCGAGCGCCCAGCACGCCTGGGGCGCGGTGGGAGCGCGCACGGACCCCGACGGAGTGGTGTTCGTGTACGCGAGGTGGGCGTCGACCGAGACGTGCGGGACGCGGTAGGGGCCGACGGCCATCATGGCCGCCAGCTGGGGGAAGAAGGGCGCGTCGGCGGCGTAGGCCCCGTTGTCGAGCACGAGCCGCGCCCGCCGTGCCACCAGGGTGCCGTCGTTCATCGCGCCGGTCTCGAGCTCGAGCACCTGGCCTTCGCGGCGATGGTCGGGTGCGATGAACTCCTCCCGGCGCGTGAACACGAGCCGCACCGGCCGCGACGCGGCCCGTGCGAGGGCCGCGACGTGCGCCTCGAAGTGGAACTCGCACTTGCCGCCGAACCCGCCGCCGAGGTGCGGGACGATCACGCGCACGTCGGCCTCGGGCAGCTGCAGGGTCGTGGCGACGCCGGACCGGGCGATGAACGGCACCTGCGTCGACGTCCACACCGTGACCTTGTCGCCCTGCCACTCGGCCACGATCGCGCGCGGCTCGATCGGGACGGCGTGGGACATGTCGGCGACGTAGCGCTCGGTGACGACGACGTCGGCCTCCGCCATCGCGGCGTCGACGTCGCCCTTGCTGATGGTCGAGCGCGAGCAGTCGTTGCCGCTGCGGACGAGCTCCTCGTTGGCCGAGTAGCCCTCCCAGCCGTCGTGCACCAGCACCGCGCCGTCGAGGAGCGCCTGCTCCGGGTCGGACACCGCCGGGAGCGGCTCGTACTCGACGTCGATCATGTCGGCCGCGCGCTGGGCGATCTCGGGCGTGAGCGCGGCGACGGCGGCCACGATCTCGCCCTCGAAGCGCACGACGCCGCGGGCAAACAGCGTCCGGTCCTCGACGAAGCCGCCGTAGCGGACGTCGGGAACATCGTCCTGGGTGAGGACGGCGAACACGCCCGGAAGGGCGCGGGCGCGGCTCGTGTCCACCCGCACGAGGCGGGCGTGGGGGTGGTCCGCGTAGCGGAAGCGGGCGTGCAGCATGCCCGTGCGGGTGAGGTCGGCCGTATACCGCCCCAGGCCCGTGACCTTGTCCTTGCCGTCCTGGCGGATGAAGTTCCCGCGCCGCTCCTGCACCGTCGCCACCTCGCGCTCCCCTCCCCGGATCGACTGCCGCACCGATACTACCCACCCGCCCGCCGCCGGGGTCGAGCGATGCCGCCGCGGGGCTTATATTTCCCGCCCTTCCGGCCGATAACCGGGCCGTGCCGCGAATGAACTCAAAGAGGATGCTCGAGACCGCCGTCTCGGTGCTGTCACAGCTCCCGACCGAGCTGGACGTCATGTCGGAGGACGGCGGCGCGATCACCCTCGAGATCACCGGCCACGACGCCGACACGATCCAGGCGCTCGCGCCGCTGCACCGTGTCCGCGTCGGCCTGCGCCTGCGCCTGCGCGAGCGCGACGAGCACGGCGCCGGCCACGACATCGACCTGCGCGTCAGCGAGCTCTTCTACGAGTCCGAGCGCGCCGCGACGCTCTACCTGACCGTCGACAGGCTGCGCCGCCGCAGCGGCCGCCGCACCTCGCCGCGGGCGCGCATGAGCGACCTGGCGCTGGTGGGCGTGCTCTATTCGCGCAACATGGGCACCGAGGCCGAGTTCGACGTCCACCTGACCGACCTCTCCGCCGATGGGCTCGCGTTCGTGACCGACCAGCCGCTCGCCGCGGGCGACCTGCTGTCGGTCATGCCGACGATCGACCGCCGCCTGGTGCGGCTGCGCGTCCGCGTCCTGCACATCGCGTCGGCCCACTACGGCCGCCGCCGTGTCGGGTGCGAGGTCATCGCGGTGGCCGGCTCCGAGCGCGCCCGGCTGGCGGTGCTGGCGACGATGGCCGCCTCCACCGACTCCGCCGCGGAGCGCAACGCGGCCCGAATCGCCTGACGCGGCGCGGAGACGGCAGGCGATGACCTCGAAGCGCCCCGCGATCACCGGCCGCGAGGAGCTTCTGCTGCCCGAGCCGCCCGCCACGGTCGAGATGCTCGCCGACACCGGCGGGACGCTGCGGATCGAGCTCCTGACCCGCAACGGGCTCGAGTACCGGGCCCGGGCGCCCCGGCTGCGGGTGCGGCCCAAGGGCACCCTGCGGGCACGTGTCGATGCCGTCGCAGGCGGCGGGCACGAGGTGGAGATGTTCGTCGCCGCCGTCGAGCCCGAGACGAAGTGGACGGCGATCGTGCGCCTCGAGGTCACTGCGATCCACAAGCGCGCCGCCGCGCGGACCACCGAGCGCGTGCGCGTCGGCGAGCGGGCACCGCTCTTTGCGATGAACTGCCGGGCCGTGCGCGCGGGCGAGCAGTTCGAGGTCGAGGTGGCCGATCTGAGCACGGCGGGGATCGCGTTCGTGAGCGACCGCGAGTTCCACACCGGCGACCTGGTCGCCCTGATGCCGCTCGTCGACGGCATGGCGATGCGCCTGCGCGCACGCGTCCTTCACGCCGACCAGGTCGACGAGGCGCTCATGCGCGTCGGCTGCGAGATCGCCGCGGTCACCGCGGCCAACCGCGAGCGGATCGCGCGACTTGCGTCGCCCGGCGCCCCGCCAGGCGGCGTAGCGGGCTACTCCGCCGCGGCGATGAGGTCGAGGTCGGCGAGGTCCTTGGGGCGTCCGCAGGCGCGTTTCCATGCCGCGACGGACTGCCAGGGGCACGAACGGGATGCCGTCGATCACCTCCGCCTCGGCGATCAGCCGAGCGGGGTCGGGGGCGAACGCGCCGGCGCTCCAGCTCGTCGCGGCGTCGAACGGGCCGTGGAACACCGCCTGCGGGCGCTGCGAGCCCGGGAAGCGGCGCTCACGCCAGCCGGATCGCTTGAGGCGCGCATACAGCTGCGGCACGACGACGAGGTCGATGTCGCCGGCGGCGCGCAGGCCGCGGGCCGCCATGGCGGCGCTGCCGCAGACGACGTACTGACCGTCGGGCAGGCCGAGATCGGTCAGAAGCGCGCACACCGCGGCGCCGTCGAGCGGAGGGTGCGGTGCCCGGCCGATCGGCACGCCGTCGGAATCGACCCACTTGGCCGCCGCCGGCGGCGTCCACGCCGCCATGGCATCGAGCAGCGCGGCCGGCGTGCGCGCGTGCAGGAGGAGCGCGCGGTGCTCGCCGCGCAGGAACCGCTCGGCGACGGCATGGTCGAGGAAGCGCAGGAGCAGGTCGAAGTACCCGAGCGGGTCGAGCAGTCCGATCGGCTTTGCGTGCAGGCCGAGCTGCGACCAGGTGGCGACCTCGGCCAGCTCGTCGAGCGTGCCCAGGCCGCCCGGGAGGGCGACGAAGCCGTCGGAGAGGGCGACCATCGCCGCCTTGCGCTCGTGCATCGAGGACACGACGCGCAGGTCGGCGAGGCCTCGGTGGGCGACCTCGGCGTCGACGAGGGCCTGCGGGATGACACCGACCACCTCGCCGCCCGCGCGCAGCGCCGCGTCGGCGAGGGCGCCCATCGTGCCGACCGCGGCACCGCCGTAGACCACCCGGATGCCGCGCCGCACGAGCACCTCGGCCAGCGACTCGGCAGCGTGGAGGTACTCGGGGCGGCGGCCGGGGTTCGAGCCGCAGAGGACGCAGATCGAGCGCATCCCGGTAGTGTGCCGTGCCGATGGCCGCCACCCACCCGACCGCCGCCGCGGGCTTCGCCCGGACGGCCGGCGCATACGAGCGCGGTCGCCCCGGCTATCCGCCCGAGGCGATCGACCACCTGGCGGCGGCGCTCGGCGTACGACCGGGCCGCACCGTGCTCGACCTGGCCGCAGGCACCGGCAAGCTGACGCGTCTGCTCGTGGGCCGGGGGGCGACCGTGATCGCGGTCGAGCCGGTCGCCGAGATGCGGCGGGTGCTCGCGCAGGCCGCGCCGGACGCCGAGGTGCGCGACGGCACCGCCGAGGCGCTCCCGGTGGCCGACGGCGCGCTCGACGCGGTGACCGTCGCCCAGGCGTTCCACTGGTTCGACGCGGGCCGCGCGCTCGCCGAGATCCACCGCGCCCTGCGCCCCGGCGGCGGGCTGGGCCTCGTGTGGAACACCTTCGATACCTCGCACGACTGGGTCGCGGCCCTGCAGGCGCTCGTGCACGTCTACCGCCGCGGCGAGCCGCAGTACGGGAGTGCCGGCTGGCGCGAGGAGCTCGATGCATCCGGCCTCTACGAGCCGCTCACCGAGCGCGTCTTCGGCCTCGTGCAGGAGCTGTCGACCGAGGGTCTGCTGGCCCGGGTCGGCTCGACGAGCTACATCGCAACGCTCGCCGCGCCCGACCGCGAGCGCCTGTTCGGCGAGGTCCGGGCGCTGGTGGCGGAGGTACCGCGGCCGCTGCGGCTGCCCTACCGCACCGACACGTTCGTCACGTACCGGCGCTGACCGCCTGCGGCCGGGACGCGCCCGGGCCGCATCCGCGTAGTACCTTCTCGAGTGAGCATGCACGCGCTCAGCGACGCCGAACTCGTCGGCCGTGCCCGCAACGGCTCGCGCGACGCTGCCGCCGAACTCTTCTCGCGGCACTGGCCGGACGCGTGGCGGGCGGCGCGCGCGGTCACCGGCCGCCGGGACATGGCCGACGACGTCGCCCAGGACGCCTTCGAGCGGGCGTTCGCCGCGCTGCACCGGTTCGACCGCCGGCGCCCATTCGCGCCGTGGCTGCACCGGATCGTCGTGAACCGCTCGCTCGACCTCCTGCGCAGCGAGCGGCGGCTGGTCGGGCCCGAGGCGCTCGAGCGGCTCGAGGGCGAGTGGCGCGACCACGCCGACGAGGACCGACTGCTGCTCGCCGCGGTGGCCGGGCTCTCGCCGCAGCGGCGGGTCGTGATCGTGCTCCGCTACGGCCTGGGGCACTCGCCCGCCGCCATCGCGGAGCTGCTCGACCTGCCGGTCGGGACGGTGCACTCACGCCTTGCGCGTGCGCTCGACGACCTGCGCGAACGTGAACGGGAGCGGGATGCCGGACGAGCTTGAGGAGCGGCTTGCGCGCACGCTGCGGGCGATGCCTCCGCCCGCCGCGGATGCGACGGAACGGGCGCTGCGGGCCGCGCTCGATGCGCTGCCGCCGGCCGCCGAGGCGCGCAGGCGGCGCAGGCGCCGGCTGCTCGTGCCCGCCGTCGCCTGCACCGTCGCGTTCGTGTTCGGCGGCGTGACGCTCGCCGCAACCGGCGGCCGGCTGCCGCTGGTCGGCACCCAGGGACATCACCACCACCCCACCCGCACGCACCCACGCGCACCGCGGTCCGGGGTCGTCCTGCCCCGCGGGGCGATCGCCTTCTCCGCCTCGGCGGGCGGGCGGGCGTGGCTGGCAACGAGCGGCGGAGCGGCGCTGCACGGACGTCCGCTGCGCATGCTCGCGGTCAGCCCGGGAGCGATCAACCTGCTCGAGGGAGCCGACCACACGCTGACCGCGATCGCGACCGGAGACGGCCACGTCGCCTTCACCCGCAGGCTCCCGGGCCCGCCCCTCGCCGCGGCCTGGGCGCCCGCCGGGATCCGGATCGCCTACACCGTCCAGACGGGCACCGGCGACCGCCTGTACGACATGTTCGGCAACGGCCGCCACCGCTTCCTCGTCGCCGGGCGAACGTCGGGAGCGGCCCCGAGCTGGCGCTGGGACTCCGAGGCGTTCGCCTACATCCGCGCCGACGGGCGCCCGATGGTGCACGACGTGATCGACGGCTCGACGAGCCCGGTGGGCGGATGCGGCATCCGCCGAGCCGTGGCGGTCGCGTTCGCGCCGTACGGGGGTGCGCTCGCGCGCGCCGACCGGGCGGGCCACGTGGCCGTCGACGACACGCTCGGGCCGGGCCGCGGGATGTGCGTCGCCGACGGGACGCCGGGCGTGCCCAAGCTGGCGTGGCTTCGCCCCGGCCAGCTGGTCGCCGGCGTCGGCCGCACGCTCACCCGCTACTCGATCCGCCTCGGCGGATCCGACGTGACGCAGCTGCCGGGCCAGGTGGCCGGGCTCGTGGCGGCACCCGGCGGCCGCCGGCTCGCGCTCGCGCTGCGCGACGCCGATGGGAATGTGCGCGTCGTCGAGGCGCGCACGCCCCGGTTCACCGAGGCGGCGACCCCGCTCCGCGTGATCCGGACGCTGATCGACCTGGGTCCGGTCACCGGCCCGGTCACGCTCTCCTGGCAGTAGCCGGGGCTACGCGTGGAAGGTGACGCCGCGCGTGAGCGCGACGAGGATCGAGGCCTTCAGCTTGCTCGCATGCGTGCCCGCGTCGGCCCACCAGCCGGGCAGGACGTCGAAGGCCATGTGGCCGGCGGCGATGTAGGCGTTGTTGACGTCGGTGATCTCGAGCTCGCCGCGCGGCGACGGCTCGAGCCCGGCGACGATGTCGAACACGCCCTCGTCGTACATGTAGCAGCCGGTGACCGCCAGATCGGAGGCCGGCCGCGCGGGCTTCTCCTCGATCGCGCTCACGCGGTCGCCGTCGATGCTCGCCACGCCGAAGCGGCGCGCGTCCTCGACCTGCTTGAGCAGGATGCGCGCGCCCTGCGGCCGGCCGCGGAACGCCTGGATGTACGGCGTCAGATCGTCCTGGTAGACCTGGTCGCCGAGGATGACGACGAGCGGCCCGCCGCCGACATGCTCGCGGGCGCGGGCCAGCGCGTCGGCGATGCCGCCCTCGCCCTCCTGATGGGCGTAGGCGATCGTGACGCCGAGGTGCGACCCGTCGCGCAGGAGCGCCTGGATCTGGTCGCCGTGGCGACCGACGACGACCACCAGGTCGGTCACCCCGGCCCGGGCGAGGCTGCGGATGGGGAAGTGGATCATCGGCTCGTCGAAGAGGTCGAGGACGTGCTTGTTGACGACCGTCGTCATCGGGCCCAGGCGCGTGCCCAGCCCCCCCGCGAGCACCACTCCCTTCATCCCTCGTCCTCCAGGTAGCGTTGAACCGACCGGTGCCAGTCTGCCAGAGGCACGCCGAGCGCGTGCGCACGGTGCAGGTCGAGCACGCTCGATCGCGGCCGCGGGGCGGGCGCGGCGAACTCGGCCGACGAGATCCGCTCCACCGGATGGCCGACGACGAGCTCGGCCAGGTCGGCCCAGGTGCACGGGTCGCCGTCGCCCGTGACGTGCAGGATCCCGGTCGTCCCCGTCGTGACGAGGTGGGCGAGCGCACGGGCGAGATCGTCGGCCCAGGTGGGCCGGCCGCGCTGGTCAGAGACGACCCGCAGCGGCCTGCCCGCGCGCTCGGCGGCGCGGATCGAGCGGATGAAGTTGCGGCCGCTGCCGTACACCCAGGCGGTGCGCACCACGAGGTTCCCCGGCTGCGCGAGCGCCGCCCGCTCGGCCGCGAGCTTCGACCGCCCGTAGGCCGAGAGCGGCCCGGTCGGGTCGTCCTCGGCATACGCCCGCGCCGCCCGCCCATCGAAGACGTAGTCGGTCGAGAGCAGGAGCACGCGCGCCCCTGTGGCGACCACCTGCTCGGTGGCGGTCGCGTTGACGGCGAACGCGGCGGCGGGGTCGCGCTCGCACCCGTCGACGTCCGTCATCGCGGCCGCGTGGATCACGATGTCGCCCGGGCCGAACGCCGCCCGCACGGCAGCGGCGTCGCACACGTCCAGGCCGGCCCGGTCGAGAAACGTCGCGCGCGGCAGGTGCGTCCGCAGCGCGGTGCCGACCTGCCCGCCCGCGCCCGTTACGAGAACGCGGGGATCAGATCCCACTGCAGGGGCGGGTTGTGGGCGTCGCGCTCGCTCACGAGCGGCGCGGCGTCGAGCTGCCAGTCGATGCCGAGGGCCGGATCGTCCCAGGCGATGCCGTGCTCGTCCGCGGGGTCGTACTCGCGGGTCACCCAGTAGACAAGGTCGATCTCGGTCAGGGCCAGGTAGCCGTGGGCGACCCCGGACGGGACGTACACGGCCGTCGGCGTCTCGCCGTCGAGCACGAGCGTCTGCGTGACCGGCGCCGCCCCGCGCCGGCGCAGATCGGCCAGCCCGACCTGGGCGCGCCCAGAGACGAGGTACCAGAGGTCGGCCTGGTGGCGGTGGTAGTGCAGCCCGCGCAGGACGCCGGCCGCCGACCGCGAGTGGTTGGACTGCGCCATCGCCTCGGGGACGTCGGTGCTGCGGAAGACCTCGACGAAGCGGCCGCGCGCGTCGCCGTGCACCTGCGGCCGCCAGATGCGCACGCCCTCGATCGGGCTCGGGACGGCCTCAGTCGGCATACAGCCGCTCGGCATCGGGGACGAGCGTGCTCCACCAGTCCACGTGGTCGCGGTACCAGGCAACCGTCTCTGAGACCGCCCGGTCGAGCGTGTGGTCCGCCTTCCAGCCGAGCGCGCCGATGCGCTGCACCGAGACGGCATAGCGGCGGTCGTGCTGCGGCCGGTCGTACTCGCTCAGGTAGACCGCCTCCTCGCTCGCCCCGGCGGCGCGCGCGACCATGCGCGCGATGGCGACGTTCGGCACGCCCTCGGCGGCGGGGCCGAGGTTGTACGCGGTGCCGCGCATCCCGCGATCGGCCAGCACCCGCAGCCCCGAGACGGCGTCGGCGACGAACATCCAGTCGCGCACCTGGCGACCGTCGCCCCACACGGGCAGCCGCTCGCCGCGCAGCGCGCGGGTGGCCCAGCGGGGCACCGCCTTCTCGGGGTGCTGCCATGGGCCGATGCAGTTCGTCGGCCGCGCGATCACGATGTCGAGGCGGTCGGCATACGTGTGGGCGAGGTCGTCGGCGAGGGCCTTCGAGCGCGCATACGGGCTCGTCGCGAGGCCCTCGCCCTCGAGCTTTTCGTCCTCGCCGAAGGGCTCGCCGGGGCACGGCCCGTACACCTCGTCGGTCGAGATGTGCACGACGCGCGCAACGCCTGCGGCGACCGCGGCGTCGAGCACGTTGCGGGTGCCGTCGACGTTCGTGCGGAAGAACGCGTCGGCCGCGCCCTCGCTGCGGGTGACGTGCGTCTCGGCGGCGAAGTGCACGATCCGGGCCGGGCGCTCGGCGCGCACGACGTCTGCGAGCAACGGATCGGCGACGTCCATGCGCACCGTCTCGACGAGCGCCGGGTCGACGGCGTGCAGGCGGCGCTCGTCCCCCGCGTACGTGTCGGCATCGATGTTCAGCACCGCGATGCCGTCGGCCGCGAGCGCGCGCACGAACGCCGATCCGATGAACCCGAGGCCGCCGGTGACGAGCACGCGCCCGCTCACGCCGCCGCCCCGCGGTTGTGATCCGCGGCCGCCTCCTCGATGGCGGGCTCGGCATACGGGTCGAGCGCGGCGTGGGCGCTCGCGCGGAAGCGGGCGGCGTCGGCGCCGTCGTAGCCCGGCAGGACGCGGGCGAGCACGGCCCGGGCGAGGAACGTCGTCGCCGTCAGCGCCTGCACCGCCCGCTCGCCCGCGCGGCCGTGGTGCTTGCGCGCGTAGATCCCGCGGCTGCGCGCGTGCTGGTAGATGCGCCGGCGCGGCACCGCCGCGGTCGAGGAGTTCTCGTGGTGCACGAGCCCCGCACGGGGGAAGAACGCAATCTCCCAGCCGCGGTCGCGCAGCCGCCGGCACAGGTCGACGTCCTCCAGGTACATGTAGAAGCCCTCGTCGAGGCCGCCCACCGCCGCGACGGCGTCGCGCCGCACCATCATCGCCGCGCCGTGGATCCAGTCCACCCGGCGGATGCGCTCGCCGCCGGACATCGTCCAGCCGGCCCGCTGCAGCGTGATCGTCGTGACCGCCACCCGCGCCGGCGTGGGGAAGTGGAAGGCCGACGGCTGGATGCGACCGTCGGCATGCCGCAGGCGCGGGCCGGCGGCCGCCACGGCGCCGTTCTGGTCGAGGAAGCGGCAGAGCCGCTCGATGCAGCCCGGGTCGAGCACGGTGTCGTCGTTCAGGATGAAGACATACCGGCCGCGCGCGCGGGCGCAGACCAGGTTGTGGTTCGCCCCGAACCCGCGCCGCACCCCGCCGGCGATGACGGCGACACCGGGGTGGGAGTCGGCGAGCGCGGCGCCGATGCCGACGGCGTTGTCGACCACCACCGTCTCGACCGCCGTCGTCGCGGCGGCCGCGGGGATCGAGTCCAGGCACGCCTGCAGCAGCCCGAGGTCGCCGCTCGAGACGATGGAGACGGTCGCGTCGGGGATTCCGGCCACGCGCAGAGGATACGCGGTGCGGTGGTGGACCCGGGCCCTGTGCTGGAATACGGGCATGGACGACTGCCTCTTCTGCAAGATCGTCGCCGGCGAGGTGCCGTCGACCCGCGTCCACGAGGACGATCGCGTGATCGCCATCATGGACATCTTCCCGGCGACGCGCGGGCATGCGCTCGTGATCCCGCGCGCGCACGCCGCCGATGTGCACACGGTCTCCGCCGCCGACCTTGCGGCGGCCGCCGCTGTGGCCAGGCGGCTCGCCGGCCTGGCCGTGCGCGGCCTGGGCGCCGACGGCGTCACGATCATGCAGTCAAACGGCTCGGCCGCCTGGCAGACCGTGTTCCACTACCACGTGCACGTGATCCCGCGCTACGTGGGCGATCCGCTCGTGCTGCCGTGGCGTCCCGGGACGAGCCCGGCCGATCCGGCGGAGCTGATCGATATAAGCCGGTCTTATTTTTCAGATTAGGGCGGCTTGGGTACGATGCTCGCGTGAGCGACCTTCCCGGGCGTGCGGACGTGCTCGTGATCGGCAGCGGCGGCGCCGGTCTGGCCGCCGCATGGGCGGCCGCGGCCGCCGGCGCCGACGTCGCCCTCGTGACCAAGGGCTCACGCGCGTCGTGCAACACCGGCATGGCGCACGGCGGCATCCAGGCCGCCGTCCACCCCGACGACTCTCCCGAGCAGCACGCCCAGGACGTGCTCGACTCGTCCCACGGCACGGCCGACCCCGAGCTCGTCTCCGTGCTCACCGCCGAGGCGCCCGAGGCGATCGCCTGGCTCGAGTCGATCGGCGTCGAGTTCTCACGCGACGGCGGCGGCTACCGCCTGGCGCGCTGCGGCGGCGCGAGCGTGCCGCGGCTGCTGCAGGTCGGCGACCGCACCGGCCACGCGATCGCAAAGGCGCTGCGCGGCGAGCTCGACCGGCGCGAGATCGCCATCCACGACCACACGGCGCTCGTCGGGCTCGAGCGGCCCAACGGCAGCTTCCGCGCCACTCTGCGCCGCGGCGACGACGTGCACCGGCTCGATGCGGGCGCGGTCGTGCTCGCCGCCGGCGGCCGCTGCTACGCCGAGGCACGGGACGCGGGCGTCCTGACGACGAACCAGCCCGGCTCGACCGGCGAGGCGACCGCCCTCGCCCGCGCGATGGGCGCCGAGGTGCGCGACTACGACGCGCTCCAGCACCACCCGACGGGTGGGGCATGGCCGCCGCCGCTGCAGGGCTTCTCGATCCCCGAGACGTGCCGCAGCTACGGGGCGACGCTCACAAACGCCGCGGGCGAGCGGTTCTGCGACGAGCTCGCTCCGCGCGACACCGTGGCCGCGGCGATCGTGCGCGAGTGCGAGGCCGGCCGCGGCCTGCAGACGCCCGACGGGCACCCGGCCGTGCGGCTCGACACCACCCTGATCGACGCGGACGTCGCGGCGGCCGTGATCCCGACCATGCTGCGCCGCTATCGCGCCGCCGGCACCGATCCGCTCCGCGAGCCGATCCTCACCTATCCGGTGCTTCACTATCAGAACGGCGGCCTGCGCATCGACGCTCACGGCGCGACGACGGTGGACGGCCTGTTCGCCGCCGGCGAGATCTCGGGCGGCGTGCACGGACGCAACCGGATGATGGGCAACTCGCTGCTCGACTGCGTCGTCTTCGGCCGCCGGGCCGGGCGGGCGGCGGCCGCATGAGCACCGTCGCCGCCACCGACCTGCAGACGGCGGTCGAGGACGCCGCCGCCCACCTGTACGTGTGGGCGCTCAAGGACATCCCCCAGGACCTGCGCGACGCGCTCAAGGATGCGATGGGGACCGAGACGCACAAGGTCGGGAAGCGCATCCTGGAGACGATCAACACCAACGTCTCGGTCGCCGACCGCAACGGCAACCTGGTCTGCCAGGACACCGGCATCGCGGTGTTCTACGTCCGCGTCGGCGAGCGCTTCCCGCTGCATCCCGTGCGCATCGAGGACGCCCTGCGCGAGGGCACCCGGCGCGCGACCCTGGAGCATCCGCTGCGCTCGAACACGGTCCACACCCTGACACGCAAGCCGACCGGCGACAACACCGGCCACCGCATCCCGCACATCCACTGGGAGTTCGTCCCCGACTGGGACGGCCTCGACGTGAAGTGCGTGCCGAAGGGCTCGGGGTCGGAGAACATGAGCTTCCTGAAGATGCTCGTCCCGGCCGACGGCGTGAAGGCGATCAAGCGCTTCGTCCTCGACTCGATCGTCGGCGCCGGCGGCAAGCCGTGCCCGCCCGGCATCGTCGGCGTCGGCATCGGCGGCTCCGCCGACCTGGCGATGCACCTCGCCAAGGAGGCGATCGCGCGCCCGGTCGGCACGCACAACCCCGACCCGGACGTGGCCGCGCTCGAGGACGACCTGAAGGCGCTCCTGAACGACACCGGCGTCGGCCCGATGGGCCTCGGCGGCGACACGACGGTGCTCTCGGTGCACGTCGAGCAGGCGCACACGCACATCACGCTGAACCCGGTCGCCGTCAACTACCAGTGCTGGGCCGCCCGCCGGGCGAGCGCGCACATCTCCGCCGCCGGCCACGTCGACTTCGACCGGGAAGCGTAGGCGCATCCGATGGCCCACCACGAGCTCACGTTCCCGACCGACGAGGCCGCCGTGCGCGCGCTGCGCGCGGGCGACACGGTCACGCTCCAGGGCGAGATCATCGGCATCCGCGACGCGACCCAGATCCGCATCTTCGACCAGGGCCAGGAGCCGCCGATGTCGCTGCGCGGCGCCGCGCTCCTGCACACGGCCCCCAACGTGCGCAAGCTCGCCGACGGCTCCTACGAGCCGATGTGCATCGGCACCACCACGTCGGCCCGCATGAGCCGCTTCACCGAAGGGCTGATCCGCGACCACGGGGCGCGGGCGATCATGGGCAAGGGCGGCCTCCTGCCCGAGGCGCTCGTGCCGTTGCGCGAGCATGGCGGGGTGTATCTCGCGATCGTCGGCGGCGCGGCCGCGCTCGAGACGACCCAGATCGAGGCGATCGCCCAGGTCGAGTGGGAGGACCTGATGCCGGAGTGCCTGTGGCGCTTCCGCGTGCGCGACTTCGGCCCGCTGATCGTGGGCATGGACAGCCACGGCGAGAGCCTCTACGAGAACGTCCAGGTCGAGGCGCGCCGGCGCCTCGACGAGTCCATCTACGCGAGGTTGTAAACCATGGTCGAGGAGTTCCTGGGACTGCCGATGCGCCCGCCCAAGCCGCGCGAGCGGGGATGGACGCATGTGATCGACAAGGGCATGAGCCTCCACGAGGTCGAGGGCCTGATCGACACGGCCGGCGACTACGTCGACATCGTCAAGATGGGCTGGGGCACGTCGTACGTGATCCAGAACCTGGGCGAGAAGATCCGCACCTACCAGCAGGCGGCGATCCCCGTGATGTGCGGCGGCACGCTGCTCGAGGCGGCCATCGCCCGCGGCCGCGTGGACGAGTTCAAGCGCTGGACGCAGGGATTCGGGTTCACGCACGTCGAGGTCTCGGACGGCACGATCCAGATCGAGCGCGACTCCAAGCTCGAGCTGATCTCGTCGCTGGCCGAGGAGTTCGTCGTCCTCTCCGAGGTCGGCTCGAAGGACTCCGAGTGCGTCTTCGCACCGTACCAGTGGGTCGCATGGATCAAGGAGGAGCTCGAGGCGGGCGCGGCCAAGGTGATCACCGAGGCCCGCGAGGGCGGCACCGCCGGCATCTTCCGCGGCAGCGGCGAGGTGCGCTCCGGCCTGATCGACGAGATCGTGCACGAGGTGCCGGTCGACAGCCTGCTCTTCGAGGCGCCGCAGAAGGACCAGCAGGCCTGGTTCATCCGCCACCTCGGCCCCGAGGTCAACCTGGGCAACATCCCGCCCGAGGAGGTCATCCCGCTCGAGACGCTGCGGCTCGGCCTGCGCTCCGACACGATGGCCGACCTCCTGCTCCGCGACCTGCCCGCGCCGAGAGCATGAGCGCGGTCCTGCCCATCTCCGCGGCCGAGGCCGAGAGCCTGGCCGACGAGTTCGAGTCGCGCTCGGCCGAGGACGTGCTGCGCTGGACGGCGGAGCGCTTCGGCCCCCGCGCCGTGCTGACGTGCTCGTGGCAGAAGCAGAGCTCGGTGCTCGTGCACATGCTCGCGGAGGTGGCGCCGCAGATGCGGGTGGTCGAGTTCGACACCGGCCTCCTGTTCCCGGAGACGTACGAGACGCGGGAGCAGCTGATCGCCCGGTATCCGATCAAGTTCGAGCGCATCGAGCCGGAGCTGACCGTCGCGCAGCAGGCCGAGGCCCACGGCGAGCGCCTGTGGGAGCGCGATCCCGACGCCTGCTGCGGCATGCGCAAGGTCGCCCCGCTCGAGCAGGCGCTGCGGGGGATGGACGCCTGGGTGACGGGAATTCGCCGGGACCAGTCGACAACTCGCCAAAACGCACGCAAGATCGAGGTGGACGAGCGCCGCGGCGTGGTCAAGGTTCAGCCCCTGGCCGATTGGACAAGCCGCGACGTCTGGCGCTATATCTGGAGGCACGGCATTCCGTACAACACCCTGCACGACCACGGGTATCCGTCGATCGGGTGCATGCCGTGCACGACGTCGGTGAACGGTGGGCAATCCGACGAGCGTGCGGGCCGCTGGCGCGGCACGGGCAAGATCGAGTGCGGCCTCCACGGCCGCTGAACGGGTACCACTCGACAGAGCGAACGATGACGAATCCTCAGAAAGGACTGAGCAGCGTGCACGAGAACACTCAAGGCTTCACCCTCTGGTTCACCGGATTGTCCGGTTCCGGCAAGACGACCATCGCCCGGATCATCGGGCCCGAGATCGAGCGGCGCGGCGTCCTGGTCGACCACCTCGACGGTGACGTCGTGCGCACGCACCTCAGCAAGGGCCTCGGCTTCTCGCGCGAGGACCGCGACGCGAACATCCTGCGCATCGGTTTCGTGTCCAAGCTCCTGACCCGCCACGGCGCCGGCGTCATCGTCGCGGCGATCTCGCCGTACGCCGAGACCCGCGAGCTCGTGCGCGACATGGTCGGCCAGGTCGGCAACTTCGTCGAGGTGTACGTCGCGACGTCGCTCGAGGAGTGCGCCCGGCGCGACGTGAAGGGCCTCTACGCGAAGGCGTTCTCCGGCGAGATCAAGGAGTTCACCGGCGTGAGCGACCCGTACGAGGCGCCGGTGCAGGCCGAGGTCGTCGTCGAGACCGAGGGCCGCACGCCCGAGGAGTCGGCCGCCTTCGTCCTGTCCGAGCTCGAGCGCCTGAACATCATCCCCCCCGTGCTCGAGGAGGCTGTCGCCTGATGGCCTCCTCCACGACCGCGCGCAAGAGCGGGAGCCTGATCGCGCCGCACGGCGGCGAGCTCGTCAACCGCACCGTCAGCGGCGATCAGGCCGCGGCGCTCGCCGAGGAGGCCCAGAGCCTGCCGCGCGTGCACATGAGCGAGAAGCAGACCGCCGACCTCGACATGATCGCGTCCGGGGCGCTGTCCCCGCTGCACGGGTTCATGGTCCAGGCCGACTACGTGCCGGTCGTGGAGGACATGCACCTCGAGAGCGGCCTGCCCTGGGCCCTGCCGGTGACGCTGTCCGTCCCCGAGCGCCCGTCGGCCGACCGGCTCGCGCTCGAGGGTGCAGACGGCGACCTCCTGGCGATCATCGACGTCGCCGACGTGTTCGAGGCCGACCGCAGCGAGGAGGCCGCCAAGGTCTTCCGCACCACCGACGACGCCCATCCCGGCGTCGCCCAGGTGTACGCCGAGGGCAGCGTGCTCGTCGGCGGGCCGATCACGGTGTTCAAGCGGCCCGAGTCGGCCTTCCCGGCGCTGCACAAGGACCCGGCCGACACGCGGGCGGCGTTCGCCGAGCGCGGCTGGAGCCGCGTCGTCGGCTTCCAGACCCGCAACCCGGTGCACCGCGCGCACGAGTACATCCAGAAGTGCGCGCTCGAGATCGTCGACGGCCTGCTCCTGCACCCGCTCGTCGGCAAGACCAAGGGCGACGACGTGCCGGCCGAGGTGCGCGTGCGCTGCTACGAGGTGCTGCTCGACAAGTACTACCCGGCCGACCGCACCATGCTCTCGGCCTTCCCGGCGGCGATGCGCTACGCCGGCCCGCGCGAGGCGGTGCTGGCACGCCATCTGCCGCAAGAACTACGGCTGCTCGCACTTCATCGTCGGCCGCGATCACGCCGGCGTCGGCAGCTACTACGGCACGTACGACGCGCAGCAGATCTTCGACGAGTTCGAGCCGCACGAGCTCGACATCGAGCCGATGTTCTTCGACCACACGTTCTTCTGCCGCACCTGCGGGAACATGGCGTCGGCCAAGACGTGCCCGCACCCCTCCGAGGACCACGTGCACCTCTCGGGGCACGAAGGTGCGCGAGATGCTCGGCGAGGGCATCGTGCCGCCGACCGAGTTCAGCCGGCCCGAGGTCGCGCAGGTGCTGATCGAGGCGTACCGCTCGGCCTGACCGATCGTCTCGCGGGAGGCGCCCGGGGCAGCGGCGCCTCCCGCGAACGGCCTTGTATTTCCCACTATCTCGCTTAGACTCGTCGGGTATGGAGGGAACGTTGGGAGGGCGCCCGTGACCGGGCTCGAGCTGATCCTGGCCGGCCTCTTGGTCGGCATCCTCGTCGGCGCCACCGGCATGGGCGCCGGATCGCTGATGGCGCCGGTGCTGATCAGCGTCTTCAGCGTCTCGGCGGTGGCGGCCGTCGGCACCGACCTGCTCTACTCCGCCGGCACGAAGCTCGTCGGCGGCGCCCGCCACCTCACCCTGCGCACCGTGAACGTCGAGATCGCGCTCTGGATGGCGGCGGGCAGCGTGCCCGCGGCGGTGCTCGGCGTGTTCGCGCTGAACCGCCTGGCCGCGTCCGAGGGAGCGGCCATCCAGAGCGACATGAAGGTCGTGATCGGCATCGCGCTGCATGCTCGTGGCGGTGACGGTGGCCGTGCGGACGTTCGTCACCGTCCGCGGCCTGTGGGACGCCTCGCAGCTGCCCTCGGACGCGGACATCGGCCGCAACCACCGCTACCTGGCGCTCGTGATCGGCGCCGTCTTCGGCTTCGTCTTCGGCCTCACGTCGGTCGGGGCGGGCGCGTTCTTCGGGATGGCGCTCGTCACGCTCTTCCCGCTCTCGGCCAGGCGCGTCGTCGGCACCGACCTCTTCCACGGCGCGCTCGTCACCTGCGCGGCGGCCGCCGCGTCGTTCTTCCTGCTGCCGTCGATGCGCTTCTCGAGCATCGCCTACCTCATGATCGGCTCGATCCCGGGCATCCTGATCGGCTCGCAGCTCACGGTCGCATTGCCCGAGCGGGCGCTGCGCGGATCGCTTGCAAGCGTGCTCGCGCTCTCCAGCCTGAAGATGCTCGGCGCCTTCTAGACGGCGTCCCAACCGGATCGCGGAGAATTCTGCACTTCCGGCTTGCGTTCTCCACTAGTTCAGTTATATTGGTAGGGTTTGTGGTGATCATCGGAGGAGGGGAAGGGCACAATGAACGTTGGACTGATGTTGGCGGGGCTGGCGGTCGGGCTCCTCGTCGGGTTGACCGGCATGGGCGCCGGCTCCCTGATGACACCGCTTCTGATCACGGTGTTCGGCATCCCGGCCGGCACCGCCGTGGGCACCGACCTCGTGTACGCGGCGGTCACGAAGACGTTCGGGGCGGCACGGCACACCCAGCTCAAGAACGTCAACCGCGAGCTCGCGCTGTGGATGGCGACGGGCAGCGTCCCGGCCGCGTTCCTGGGCACGTACATGCTCTACAACGTGTTCGGCAACATCAACGTCTGGCTGCCGGACGTGATCGGCTATGCCCTGATCCTGGTCGGCATCGCCGTCGCGATCCGCACGTTCGTCACGATCCGCGGCCTGTGGGACGCCTCGAAGCTCCCGACCGACGGCGCGATCACGCGCAACCACAAGATCCTCGCCGTCACGATCGGCGCCGTGTTCGGGTTCATCCTCGGCCTCACGTCGGTCGGCTCGGGCGTCTTCTTCGGCATGGCGCTCGTCACCGTGTTCCCGCTCTCGGCCCGGCGCGTCGTCGGCACCGACCTGCTTCCACGCCATGCTGGTGACGATCGCCGCCGCCGCCGGCACGATCATCTGGGGCACGCCGAACTTCGGCTACGTCGGCACGATCCTGATCGGCTCGATCCCGGGCATCCTGATCGGCTCGCACTTCACCGCGCGGCTGCCCCAGAAGGCGCTGCGCGGCAGCATCGCGAGCGTGCTCGCCCTCTCCGGGCTGAAGCTCCTCGGCGCGTTCTAGAGTCCGTCGGGCAGGACCGGTCCCCGCGGGTGCCGGGCACCGTCCCGACCCAGCGCGTGCGCCAATGGCGCCGGCCGTACAATCCGCCGTCGTGCCTCGGAAGCGGATCGGGTTCATCGTCATCGGCGTGCTGCTCGCGGCCTCCGGCCTCGCCTTCCTGCGCGCCGAGCAGCTCAAGCTCGAGCGCTCCCCGGTCGGCGGCACGCGGGTGCAGAAGTACTTCTCGACGACCTGCACGCCGCTGTCAAGCCCGGCACGCGCTGCCGGGCGCACTCGGCCCTCATGAGCTTCCGCCTGCGCCGGGCGGGGAGGGTCGCGCTCGCGATCGTGGACGGGTCGGGCCATCGTCGGTCGATCGCCTCGGCCCCGCGGCGGGGCGACCGCTGCCGCGCGGCCGCGTCACCCTGCGCTGGGACGGGCGCACCGCCGCCGGGGCCACCGCGCCGGAGGGCACCTACCACCTCCGGGTCGACCTCCTGAGCCTGCACCAGACGATCACGACCCCCGACCCGATCGAGCTCGACAACACCGCCCCCACGCTCACGCTCGTCACCCGCCCGGGCACCCTGCCGGTGCACTACCGCACGAGCGAGCCCGCGGCCGTCTTCGTGCGCGCGACGCGGCACGGGGCCGAACGCGGGCCGCTCGGCGATCTTCCGCGCCCGGTCGGGCGACGTCGGCTTCGGCCACCGCACGAGCCTTGCCGGGACGACGGTGCGGCTCACGCTGGTCGCCGTCGACCGGGCGGGGAACGCCTCGGCGCCGCTCGCGGCGGGGAGCGTCCGCCTGCCGGCGTGACAGAATCCGCGGCCATGACCGACCGCGCCGCCCTGTGATCACCGCCGGACGCTCCGTGCTCGTGCTGGCGCCGCACACCGACGACGGCGAGTTCGGCTGCGGCGGCACGATCGCCCGGCTCGTCGACGCCGGCGCCGAGGTGCGCTACGTCGCGTTCTCGTCGGCGTCGCGGTCGCTGCCCGCCGGCTTTCCCGCCGACACGCTCGTCCACGAGGTGCGCGCGGCCACGTCGACGCTCGGCATCCCGCAGTCGCATCTGACGGTGCACGACTTCGAGGTGCGGACGTTTCCGAGCGTGCGCCAGGACATCCTCGAGATCCTGGTCGAGCTGAACGCGGACGTCGCGCCCGACCTCGTGCTGACGCCGTCGCTCGGCGACATCCACCAGGACCACGAGACGGTCGCCCGCGAGAGCATGCGCGCGTTCAAGCGCACGACCCTGCTCGGCTACGAGATCCCCTGGAACTGCTTCAACTTCCGCCAGCAGGCCTACGTCGCGCTCGAGCCGGCCCAGCTCGACCGCAAGGTCGCGGCGCTGCAGTGCTACCGCAGCCAGGCGCACCGCAACTACGCGAACGAGGAGTACGTCCGCAACGTCGCCCGCACCCGCGGCATCGAGGGCGGCCGCGACCTCGCCGAGGTCTTCGAGGTCTACCGCTGGTTCTTGTGAGCCGGCGGCGATGGGGCCTGGCCCCGGTGGGGCCAGGCCCCGCTTCTAGGCGCCGCGCCGGCGCGGGCCGGTCCACCACGGGACCGGAGACGAAACATGACCGTTGACCACGCGGCACCCCTTCGGCCCGCAGGCGCTCGGCGTGCTCGGCCTCGTGGCCGGGGACGAGGCGGCCGGCCGAGGTCACGACGCGGTGCCACGGCAGAGCGCCGTCGCAGTTCGCCATCACCCGCCCGACGGCACGCGGCGCCTCCGGCTTGCCCACCCACTCGGCGACGCGACCGTAGCTCGCGACCGTCCCGGCCGGGATCCGGCGCACCATCCGCTCCACGCGGCGCTCGAACGGCGTGACCGCTCCGACGACACGGAACCCGACCGGGATGCCCTCGCGCTCCAATCCGCCGCTCATCCCCACGATCGTATCGAGGCCGTTGCGTGCCGGCTCCCGGCCGCCGCTCACTACACTGATGCTCCGTGCGCCTGCTCCTGATCGCGTTCTACTTCCCTCCGGCGGGCGGTGGCGGTGTCCAGCGCACGCTCAAGTTCTGCCGCCACCTGCCCGAGTTCGGCGTCGACGTCGACGTGCTCGCGCCGAGCGACCCGAAGTGGTTTGCGATCGACGAGCCGCTCCTGGCCGAGATCCCCGCAGCCACGACCGTCCATCGCACCCGGTTCCTCGGGCCGCGCTCGTCCTTCCGCGGCGACGCCCTGCGCGACGCCCACGGCCTGCAGACGGGCGGCCGTCCACGCCCGCTACGCCTACGAGCGCGCGCTCATCCCCGACAAGGCGGCGCCGTGGGCGGCGACGGCCGTCCCCGCCGCCGCGCGGATCGTGCGCGGGCGCCGCATCGACGCGATCATGACCACCTCGCCCCCGGCCTCGGTGCACCTGATCGGCGCCGCGGTCGCCGCCGCGACCCGGCGGCCCTGGGTGGCCGACCTGCGCGACTCGTGGCTCGCCCACCCGCACCGCCGCTACGACAGCCGCGGCGTGCGCGCCAAGCGCGCGGTCGAGCGCAGGATGGCCCGCACCGTCGCCCGCCGGGCGGACGCGCTCGTGGCGGTCACCGACGCCATCGCCGCCGAGCTCGGCGAGCTCGATCCCGGCGCCGCCGCAAAGACGCACGTCATCGGCCACGGGGTCGACCTGAGCGACTTCGCCGGCCTGCGCTACGAGCCGTCCGGCCGCTTCACGATCGTGCACACCGGCGCATTCTTCGGCCAGCGCACCCCGCGCCCGTTCCTGACCGCCGTGCGCGACCTGCTCGACCGCCGGCCCGACCTGCGCGGCCAGGTGCGCGTGCGCTTCGTCGGCGACCTGCGCGCGTCCGACCGCACCTGGGCGCAGGGGCTCGGCATCGACGGCGCCTGGGAGGAGACCGGCTTCCTGCCGTTCCGGCAGGCCGTCGCCGAGCAGCGCGCGGCCGACGCGCTGCTGCTCCTGATCCCGTACGCCGACGGGCGCGGCGACACCGTCGTCTCCGGCAAGGTGTACGAGTACCTCGCCGCCCGCCGCCCGGTGCTCGCCGCGGTGCCGACCGGCGGCGCGGCGGCGGCGCTCGTGCGGTCGGCCGGCGCGGGCGACGTGGTCGCAAGCGACGACGCCGGCGCCCAGTCGCGCGCGCTCGAGGCGCTCGTCGACCGGCGCCGCAACGGCGGCCTGCCCGACGTCGAGCTCCCCGCCGGCCTGGCCGAGCGGATGTCGCGGCGCGCGCGCGCCGGCGAGCTCGCCGCCGTCCTGCACGGGGTGGCTCGTGAAGCTCACCCGGCTCGACTGGCTGCTGCTGCTGACGCTCTCGGTGCTCACGTTCGAGAAGATCCGCTGGGAGACGTCGCTCGTGACGCTCACGTGGACGAACCTGCTCGCGACCGCCTTCGTCGTCGCGTTCGTGGTCGACCGGCTGCGCCGGCGCGACCTGCTCTTCCACCCGGCGGCGATCACGCTCGCGGGGTTCATGCTCGCCTTCGGGGCGGTCTACCTGGCCGGGTACTTCGACCTCACGGACCGGGCGGCGCTCTCGTACTGGCTGAAGGGGATCGGCACCTGGGGGATCCACTTCACGTACCTGATCCTCGGCGTCGCCCACCTGGTGCGGCGCGGCCGCCCGCTCTTCGTGCGGGCGATCGTCGCGTTCACGGCGGGGCTCGTCGTCAACTGCGTGTACGGCGTCATCCAGCTCACGCTCGCGATCGCCGCCGGCATCAACCTCGACCGGCTGGTGGTCGGCCCGCTCACGGCCGGGCAGGGCGGCGTCGGCGGCATCAACGTCTTCGGCACCGTGTCGGGCTCGCAGAACGTCTACCGGATCAACGCGCTGACCGGCGACCCCAACCACCTCGGCGTGATGCTCTGCGTGCCGCTGATGGTGCTCCTGCCCTACTACCTGGGCGACCGCCACGGGCCGCCGCCGGATCGGCCTGCTGCTGCTCTTCATGCTCGTCGTCCAGATCCTGACGCTGTCGCGCTCGGCCGCGCTCGGCGACGCCGCCGGCCTGCTCGTGCTGGCGCCGAACGCGCGCCGGCACCTGCCGCGGGCGCGCACGATCGGCATCGGCCTCGGCGCGGCTCGCGGCGGCGCTCGTCGCCCTGTACGCGTCGTCGCACTTCGTCCGCGCCGTCGTCGCATCGCGCACGCAGCTGAACGGCGGCAGCACCCAGACCCACCTCCAGTTCTACCAGCTCGTCCCGCCGGCGCTCGACCCGCACCCGCTGTTCGGGATGGGCTTCAACACCTTCGCCGTCTTCTACCAGTTCGTCACCGGGCGCACCGACTTCGGCCCGCACAGCGCCTGGATCGCGATCCTGGTCGAGACCGGCCTGGTCGGGCATGGCGCTCTACCTGGTCTACTTCGCCTACCTGCTCGCGAGCGCGGCGGCGATCCGGCATGCGGCCGACCCCGACATCGCCCGGCTCGGCCAGGGCCTGCTGGCGGCGCTCGTCGCCACGGCCGCCGGCAACCTGTTCTACCTGACGATGACGTTCGACTACTTCTACGCGCTCGCCCTGCTCGCGGTCGCGGGCGCCGCCATGTTCGGCGCCGGCGCGGGCACGAGCGGCGGTGCGCACCGCGGCGGTGGCGGGGCGGGCGCGGTGATCCTCGCCCTCGAGATCGCGTTCTGGTGCAGCCTGGCCGCGCTCGTCTGGACGCACCTGGGCTATCCGCTCGCGATCGCGGCCGTCGCCCGCGTGCGGCCGCGGCCGGTCGCGGCCGCCGACGTCCTGCCGACCGTCAGCCTGATCATCCCGGCCTACAACGAGGAGGACGTGATCGAGGCGAAGCTCGAGAACGCGCTCGCGCTCGACTATCCCGCCGACCGGCTCGAGATCGTGGTCACGTCCGACGACTCCACCGACGGCACCCACGCCGCCGTGGCGCGGTTCGCCGACCGCGGCGTGCGCCTGATCCACTGCCCGCGCGGAGGCAAGGTGGCGGCGCAGGACCGGGCGGTGGCCGAGACGACGGGCGAGATCGTCGCCTTCGGCGACGCGAACGTGCGCTGGGACAGCGACGCCCTGCGGCGGCTCGTGCGGCCGTTCGCCGACGCGGCCGTCGGGATGGCGTGCGGGAACGTGCGCCTGGTCAACCCGTCCGGCGGCACGAACCAGGAGGGCCTCTACTGGCGCTACGAGATGTGGCTGCGCCGGCGCGAGTCGCTCGTGCACTCGATGACCGGATCGAACGGCGCCATCTACGCCGTGCGCCGCGAGGCCTACCGCGAGGTCGACCCCCGCTTCGGGCACGACCTGAGCTTCCCGTACCTGATGGTGCAGAACGGCTACCGGGCGGTGTACGAGCCGTCGGCGCGGGCGACCGAGAGCATGACGACCGACATCGAGGACGAGTTCCGCCGCAAGGTGCGCATGTTCGAGCACTGCTGGCTGATCCTGTTCCGCGGGCACATGTTCGGCCTGCGCCGGCTCGGGCCGCTCTACTGGGTCGAGATCGTCTCCCACCGGCTGCTGCGCTACTGGAGCGGGCCGCTGCACCTGGTGCTGCTCGGCATCGAGCGCCGCGCTCGCGACCCACGGCACCGTGTACGCGGTCGCGCTCGGCGTGCAGCTCGCCGGGCTCGCGCTCGTCGGCGTCTCGATGCTCCTGCGCGGCCGCGTGCGCGTCCTGCGCGTCCTGCACTACTACCTGCTCGTGACGCTCGCGACCGTGATCGCGCTCGTCGGCTACCTGCGCCGGGGCGTCCCGGCCACCTGGGACAAGGCGGCCGGCTCGCGGCTCTGAACGCCGGTGCCTGGCACCGGATGATTCACGGGACGAGCTCGCGGTAGACGGCCTCGGTGCGCTCGGCCACCGACGCCCACGCCAGCGGGCCCGCGGCGGCCGCTCGCTCGCGCTCGCCGAGCCGCGCACGCGCCGCCGGGTCGGCGAGCAGCGCGGCCGAGCACCGCGGCCAGCTCGGCGGCGTCGCCGGGCGGGACGAGCTCGCCGACGCCGTCGCTTCGGTGCAGCTCGCCGAAGCCGCCGACGTCGCTCATCACGAGCGGGGCGCCGAACGCGAGCGCGGCGGCGAGCACGCCCGAGTTGTCGATGCGGCGGTACGGCAGGACGACGACGTCGGCCCGGCGCAGCGCCGCGGCGAGCTCGGCATCGGACAGGTAGCGCGGCAGGAAGACGACGCCGGGCTGGCCGGTCGGCAAGCGCGGAGGTGTCCATCATCGGCCGCCCGGCGACGAGCAGCGTCGCCTCGGGCACCTGCTCGCGCACCCGCGGCCAGGCCCGCAGGAGCACGTCGACGCCCTTGTACGGCCGGATCAGCCCGGGGGCGACCGCCAGCGGCCCTGCGGGGTCGGCGGGCGGGGCGACGGCCGGCAGATCGCGCAGGTAGCCGAAGACGCCGTGCGGGATGACGCGGACGCGGCCGGGATCGACGCCGCAGCGGTCGATCGAGCGCCTGCCGGCCCCAGTCGCTGTGGCAGATGACGCGCTCGAACGACCGGGCCGTCGCCGCGACCGAGCGCCGCCGCGCGGCGCCGCCGACGTTCGGCACCGGATCGTGCGCCGTGAAGACGACCGGGAGCCCGGAGGCGTGCAGACGGCGGTAGAACGCCCGCTCGACCGGCCGCAGCACGCACCACTGGACGTGGATCACGTCGGGCGGGTCGCGCCGCAGGAGGGCGCGCATCCGGCCCAGGTCGGCCACGTGCTCGGCCGCCTTGGCGGCCGGTCGCAGCGCGGCTGCCCACCGGCAGGGCGTTGCTGCGGCGGTAGAAGTGCTCGCGCACCTGCGTAGCCGGCGGCGGCCGGAGCGTCGCCGTGCACGAACGCCGACGTCCACAGGGTGACGCGGTGGCCGCGCCCGGCGAGGGCGCGGGCGAGCTCGTGATCGTACGGGCGTGAGTACCCCGACGGGTCGACCAGCGCCACGCGCAGGGGACGGTTGCCCAAAGCTTGCTCCAATGGCGCTGACTAGACTACCCCTCCGTGCCCGATACCCCGCCCGTTCAGCCCGCCGGCGAGGTGCGGGTCACCGAATACTTCCGGCGTGCCATGAGACGGTGGTACGTCATCGTCTTCACGGTCGTCGCCGCGGTGCTGCTCGTCTTCCTGCACGGCGTGAGCGGCGCGACGAAGCAGTCGGCGGCGACGGCGAGCGTCTACCTGGGCCAGCCGTTCACGCCCAGCGGCTCGGCCATCCTGAACTCGACGCCGCTCTCGAACCCGTCGATCTCGATCCAGTACGTCACGGCGCCGGAGCAGATCGCCGCCGCCGCGAAGGCGGCCGGGATCGACCACCGCAGCCTGCGCAGCCACGTCAGCGTGCTCGCGTCGGGCGGCGCGGCCGCCGCGGCGAGCAAGGCGGTCACCGGCGGCGGGCCGCCGACGATCACGATCACCACCGAGGGCCCGTGGACGCGGCTGAAGGTGCAGACCGTCGTCCAACACGCTCGCGCAGTCGCTCATCGACTACGCCAACCGCTACACCACGCTGAAGACGAACCTGATCGCGACGCGCGTGAAGCAGGAGCAGGCGCAGCTGAAGGCCTTCCAGGACATCCAGACCCGCGCCCGCAAGAACATCGCGACCATCGACAGCTCGAGCGCCGATCCGCTGGCCAAGGTGGCGGCGGAGTCGCCGTTCGTGAACGACATCTCGACCGCCGCGACCCAGATCGCGCCGCTCGTCGCTGAACCTGGGGAACGACCAGATCGCGCTGGCCGCGACGAAGGACATCGAGTCGGCCCAGTTCATCAACCGCGCGTCGGGCCACCGGGTGTCTGCGACCACCCGCCGCAACTCGCTCGATCATCGCCGCGATGGTCGGCCTGATCGTCGGCACCGGGCTCGCGCTCGCGTGGGAGGCGCTCGCCACGCGCCCGCGGCGCGAGCAGCCCGCATAGACTCCAGCGGATGTCCACGCGCACCTGCCCCGACTGGCCGGAGCTGCTTGATCGCGCGCCCGACCTGCACTTCAAGCACTACACCGCCGACGAGCTCCAGCTCCCGCACGACATCGTGCTCGCGCTCGGCGCCGTGCGGCTGAGCGAGCTCGAGGTGTGCGCCGACACGGCCTACAACGTCTTCAACCCGGCCCACACCGAGCCGCGGCTGGCCGACGCGCTGCGCGGGAGCTTCTGGACCGACCTCGACGACTGGCGCGGCGTCGCCCGCTGAGGTGACCGGATCCGGGAGGCCGGATCCCGCTTCCGGGGGGCACCGGCCGCGCGAGCCGCGTGCCGATGGATGGAGCGATGGAAGAGACTGGCGAATCCGGCGGGTGCATCTCGGAGCGCGACTGCGCGTTCGAGGTCTGCGCGATCGACATCCAGCGCCTGCTCCTGTGGTACTTCGACGCCGAGCACCCGGGCCGCGCGCACATCACGAGCCGCGGCCGCCACGACCCGATCCTGACCTAGCCGAAGTCGCGCCTCGAGGCGCTCGCGGCTCCAGGCCAGGAACGCGTCGGTGAGCCGGCGCCGGCTGCGGGTGGCCAGGCGCACCGAGTAGAAGTCGCGCACCGGGTCAAGGCCCGCCACCTCGGCCGTCGCGAGCGTCCCCAGCCGCAGCTCCTTCGCGACGGCGAGCGATGAGAGGAAGCAGACGCCGTAGCCCGCCTCGACGGCCGACTTGGCCGACTCCTGCAGCCCCGCCTCCATCGCGACCGTGCAGGTCGCGCACGCGCACGCCGGCCTGGCGCAGCTCGTCCTCGATCACCGTGCGCACGCCGGCGCCCGACTGCATCACGACCTGCGGCTCGGCGACGAGCTCGGCGAGGCTCACGACCCGCCCGGCGAAGCGGTGGCCGGCCGGGCACGGCGAGCACGACGCGGTCGCGCAGGAACGGCTCGAACTCGAGCGCGCGGTGGCTGCGGCGCGCGCCGACCACGCCGAGCTCGAGGTCGCGGTCGAGCACGCGGTCGATGACCGAGCCGGTCGCGTCGACCCGCAGCGTCACCTCGACGCCGCGGGTGGGCGGCCCGGAAGCCGCCCAGGAGCTGCGGCAGCACGTGCTCGCCCGGGCCGGTCGAGGCGCCGACGATCAGATGGCCCGTCGGCACGTCGGCGTCCTGCGCCAGCTCGCGGGCGAGCTCGTCGCGCAGGGTGAGCATGCGCAGGGCGTAGCGGTGCAGCACCTCGCCGCGGTCGGTCGGGGCGGCGCGGCGGCCGGAGCGGTCGATCAGCGGCGTGCCCAGCATCCGCTCGAGCGTCTGGATCTGCTGGCTCACGGCCGGCTGCGTCACCCCCAGGGCATCGGCCGCAGCCGAGAACGAGCCCCGCTCGACGACCTCGACGAACGTCTGCAGCTGACGCAGGTCCATATCAGGTTGAGCTTATCAGACTGCATAAGACACACCGGGGCCTGGCCCCGGCTGGGGACTGTCCCTGACGTGCTCCATCTCCACCGCGATTGCGGCGCGCCAGGCCGGTGAGGGCAAGCGCCAGCAGGTGGTCGGGGTCGCGGCGCAGGCGCTCGGCGGCCACGCCGGACTTGCGCTCGATCACGAGGTCGGCGGCGCGCTCGAGCGGCCGCAGGCGGCCCTCGGCGATCAGGCGCTCGTCGACGCCGCCCAGCCGCCCGGCGAAGGTCGTGTAGACGGGCGTGCCCAGCACGACGGCCTCGCGGTTCATCGTGCCGCCGGCGCTGACCACGAGGTCGGCGCCCGCGAGCAGGCTGTGGCCGTCGACGGCGTGCTCCGGCACGACGAGCGCGGGCAGGCCGAAGCGCACGGATCCGCGCGCCCTGCTCGGGCGTGCGCGGCAGCACCACGCAGACGACGTCGTCGCGGCGCCCGAGCCGCTCGAGCACGGCGTCGAACAGCGGGTTCTCGAACCGGTGGTAGAGGGCGACGTCGGCGGGCGGGCGCAGCACGACGCCGATGCGGGCGCCGTCGAAGCCGAGCGCGCGCGGCACGGCCGGGTCGGCCTCGAAGCCGGCCAGGTAGTACTCCTCCTTCAGCCCCGGGTAGCGCACGAGCTTCGGCGGGCGGGCGCCGAAGCGGCGCAGCCGGCCCGGCGGGATCGCGTCGGGCACGAGCACCCGCGTCGCCAGGCGGCAGTTGAGCGAGTGCTGGAGCGTCGCGAACTCGTAGTCGAACATCGTCGTGTTCGGCACGCGCAGGGCGCGGCAGGCCATCGGCAGGTCGGTCGAGCCGTGCGCGAGCGCGACGTCGAAGCGGCCGCGGCGGCCGAACGCCACCATCGCGGCCACGCGGTCGGCGGCCGCCCGGGCCTTGCCGGCGCGCGAGCCGCCGCCGTGGTGGCCGATCACCGTGTGCTCGATCCCGTGCAGCTCGAGCAGCTCGAGCGTCTGCGCGAAGCGCGCGGGCCGTGACCGCGACGTCCCACCCGCGGTCGCGCAGGCGGCGCACGAGCGGGGCGAAGATCACCGCGTGGGGCGAGTTGGTGAGGTCGATCCAGACGCGCACGCGCGCCGACCCGCTTACGCGGCCGCGAGCGCCGCCGCGCGCACCGCCGCCACGACCTCGCGCCTGGCCGGACTCGTCCAGCGTCGGGAACATCGGCAGCGCCAGGCCCTCGTCGGCCGCGCGCTCGGTCTCGGGCAGGTCGCCCCGGCGGTAGCCGAGGTGCGCGAACACCGGCTGCAGGTGCAGCGGCACGTCGTAGTACGCCGCGGCAGCCGATCCCGGCCGCGGTCAGGGTGCGGGCGAGCTGGTCGCGGGCGGGCGAGCGCACGACGTAGAGGTGGTAGACGTGCTCGGCGCCCGGCGCCTCGGCCGGGAGCTCGACCAGGTCGCCGAGGCCGAGCCGCGCGGTAGCGGTCGGCCACCGCCCGGCGGCCGGCGTTCCAGCCGCCCACCTCGGGCAGGAACCGGCGCAGCACCGCCGCCTGGATCTCGTCCATGCGCGAGTTCGTCCCGACGAGCTCGAACCGGCGCTTCTCGCGCGAGCCGTGGAAGCGCAGCAGGCGCACGCGCTCGGCCAGGTCGGCGCTGCCCGAGACGACCATGCCGGCGTCGCCGAAGGCGGGGAAGTTCTTGGTGGGGAAGAACGAGAACGTGGCCAGGTCGCCGAAGCTCCCGGCGCCGCGGCCGTCGACGGTGGCGCCGAACGCCTGGGCGGCATCCTCGATCAGGGCCAGGCCGTGCCGGCTGGCCACGTCGCGCAGCGCCGGCAGGTCGGCGGGCTGCCCGAACAGGTGCACGGCGACGATCGCGCGCGTGCGCTCGGTGACCGCGGCCTCGGCCGCCGCCGGGTCGAGGTTGAACGTGCGCGGGTCGATGTCGGCGAAGACCGGCGTCGCGCCCACCCGGGCGATCGCCTCGGCCGTCGCGTAGAACGTGTAGGCGGTCGTGATGACCTCGTCGCCGCGGCCGATGCCGAGCGCCTCGAGGCTGAGCACGAGCGCGTCGGTGCCGTTGGCGACGGCGACGCCGTGGCCGGCGCCGACCGCCGAGGCGATCTCCTCCTCGAGCGCGCGCATGTTCGGGCCGAGGATGAAGCGGCCCGAGTCGATCACGTCGCAGACGGCCTGCTTGACGTCGTCCAGGAGGTCGGCGTACTGGCCGCGGATGTCCATCAGGGGAACCGGCATCCCGGCCACTCTAGTGGCGCGGCTTGCCGCCTCTGACGCAGTACCAGCCACACCACGGCCGCGATCGCGGCGGCCACGACGACGTAGTCGAGATACCCGAACCGGCGGTGCCACGCATCCCAGTTCTTGCCTGCGACGTTGCCCACCGCGACGAGCATGGTGCACCACAGCAGCGAGCCGAGGAAGGTCAGGACCGAGAACCGGCCGAGCGGCATCCGCGCGACGCCGGCGGGCAGCGAGATGAACGTGCGCACGACCGGCAGGAGCCGGGAGAAGAACACGGCCGGCGACCCGTAGCGCTCGAACCAGCGGTGGGCCTGGTCGACGCGGCGGCGGTTGTGCTCGGTGCGCACGAGCACGGCATCGACGCCGTAGGCGCCCGCCGCCCACGCGATCAGCGACCCGACCAGGTTCGCCACGGCGCCGACGACGACGGCGGCGACGAAGCTCATGCTGCCCTGCGAGACCAGGTAGCCGGCGTAGATCATCGTCACCTCGCTCGGCACCGGGATGCACGCGCTCTCGAGCACCATCAGCACGAACACCGCCTCGAGGCCGTGGGCGGCGATGAACGTCTGCAGGTGGGTCGTGAGCGATTGCACCGGCGAGAGACTACCGGGCCTTGATGGGGACGAGCCCATCGGCCGGCGGCGGCAGGCGGGCGGTCGCCAGGTACGCGCCGCAGACGCCGGTCACGACCGGACATGACCACGATCAGCACGCGGTAGTCGACGACGCCGATCAGCCCCGCACCGAGGGCGATCGAGAGCGTCTGGGGCACGCCCACGAGGACGTCGGCCGCCGAGTTGACGCGCCCCTGGAGGTCGCCCGGCGTGCGCAGCTGCACGGCCGTGAAGTAGCCGACGACCGCCCACGAGACGCCGGCGCCGGCGACCGCGAACCCGACCAGCACCACGGCGACGTGGGGGACGAGCAGCGACGTCTCGCCGACGGCGAAGAGCAGCATGCCGAGGCCGATGACACGGCCGTCGCCGTGGCGGCGCAGCATGCCGCCGGCGACGAGGCCGCCCGCGACGGCGCCCACGCCCTGGGCCGAGCTGAGGACGCCGAAGAACGTCGGCGCCCGGTGCAGCCCGTGCTGGATGACCGAGAAGATGATCGTCTCGGAGAAGCCGACGACGAGCAGCACGATCGCCGTGGTCGTCACGATCCGGCGCAGCCCCGGCGAGCGGGCGATGTGCCGCGCGCCGGCCGCCACCTGGGCGCGGAGGTGGTGCTCGGACGGCACCGGCCGCCGCTCGCGGTGGCGGATCGCGACGAGCGTGAGCGCGGCGACGACGAACGTGGCCGCGTCGAGCGCGGCGACGGTCGGGCCGCCGAACGCGGCGAAGAGGCCCGCCCCGACCAGCGGGGCGAACAGGCGCATGCCCTCGCCGGTGGTCTGCAGGGCGGCGTTCGCGTCGCCGAGGAGCTCGGCGGGCAGGAGCCGGGTCAGATAGGCGGACTGGGCCGAGTAGAACAGCCAGCCGACGGCGCCGTAGACGAGGGTCACCGCGTAGATCAGCCACAGCTGGCCGCGGCCGTGGACGCCGACGAGCGGGACGAGGACGGCCGCGCCGGCCAGGTTGAGCGCGATCATCAGCGGCCGCGCGCGCACGCGGTCGACGACGACGCCGAAGAGCGGCGAGACGAGGCCCGGCAGCGAGTAGGCGAAGAACACGAGCCCGGCCGCGGCGCTCGACCCCGTGATCGTCTTCACCCACACCCCGAGCGCGAGGAACATCGCCCGGTCGCCGAACACCGACAGCATCTGCCCGGCGACGAGCAGACGGGCGTCGCGGTTCCTGAGCAGGCGTCGCACGCCGCGGCGCCGCCGCTAGTCGCCCGCCGCCACCAGCGCCGCCAGGTTGCGCAGCTGCTCCTCCAGGGCGGCCCGGACCGGCGCGGACGCCACCGCCGCGAGCAGCCGCGGCAGCTCGACGTCGGACGTGAGCGTGACGCGGGTGGCGTGCTCCCCCTCGGGCGCGAGCTCGAACACCGACGTCCCCTGGCGGTGTCCGTCGACGCGCTGGTTCACGAGCCGGCGCGGTGGGTCGGTCTCGACGGTGCGCACGACCATCGACTCGCGCTTGCCCATCGCGACGAGCTCGCAGGCGATGTCGCCGTTCTCGAGCACGTAGCGGTCACGGATCTCGTCGGGGAGCATGCGGATGTGCCTGTGCGGGTCTGCGATCCACTCCCAGACGGCGGCGGGCGGCGCCGGACAGGTGCTGGACACCGTGACCTTCACGCCGGGCTCACGCCGCGTGGTCGCGGACGGTGCGATAGAGCGTGTCGCGCTGGCGGGCGACGTACCCCGCGTTCGTGATCGTGTGGACGAAGTCCTCGGTCGAGGCGCGGTACGTCGTGCCCGCGGCCGAGACGACGTTCTCCTCGATCATGATCGAGCCCATGTCGTCGGCGCCGAACGCGAGCGCGACCTGGCCGATCTTCATGCCCTGCGTCACCCACGACGACTGGATGTGCTCGACGTTGTCGAGGTAGATGCGGGTGACCGCCTGCATCAGCAGGTAGTCGAAGCTCGTCGGCGTCCACGTCACGTGCGGCGCGAGCGCCGTGTTGTCGGGCTGGTACGTCCACGAGATGAAGGCGCGGAAGCCGTGCAGCTCGTCCTGGAGGTCGCGGATCCGGCGCAGGTGCTCGACGCGCTCCTCGAGCGTCTCGACGTGGCCCCACATCATGGTGGCGGTCGTGCTCATGCCGAGCCGGTGGGCGGCGCGCATGATCTGCAGCCACTCGTCGGAGGTCGTCTTCTTCGGCGAGATGATCTTGCGCACCCGGTCGACCAGGATCTCGGCGCCGCCGCCCGGCAGCGAGTCGAGCCCGGCGTCGCGCAGCCGCGAGAGCGTCTCCGACGGGGTCAGCCGGGCCTTGCGGGCGATGTGCTGGATCTCGCTCGGGGAGAGCGCGTGCAGGTGGATCGGATAGCGCGCCTTGATCGAGCGGAAGAGATCCTCGTACCAGTCGATGCCGAGATCCGGGTTGTGCCCGCCCTGCATGAGCACCGCGGTGCCGTCGAGGGCGAGCGTCTCCTCGATCTTCTTGAAGATCACCGCCCTGGGCAGCGTGTAGCCCTCGCGGGTGTCGCCCGGCCGGCGGTAGAACGCGCAGAACTCGCAGTCGGTGTAGCAGACGTTGGTGTAGTTCAGGTTGCGGTCGACGATGAACGTGACCACGCCGGGCTCCGACTTGCGGTTGCGCAGCTCGTTGGCAACCTTGCCGACCGCGACCAGGTCGCGCGAGCGCAGCAGGGCGCAGGCGTCGGCGTCCGAGATGCGCTCGCCCGCGAGCGCCCGCTCGAGCACCGGTGCGACCGTCGTTGCCTCGGCGATCATGCTCACGCCGCAAGCGTACCCGACCGCCCGCGCGCGCGGTCGCGGGCCCGCCCTCTAGGAGGCGACGGGCTCGAGCTCGGCGAAGCGCAGCTCGGGCACGGACTCGAGCTCGCCGGCCAGGTGGGCGAGCTCGAAGAACCGGACGAGGCCCTGCCGCTCGCGCGGGCCGAAGTGGTAGCGCAGCTTCTCGAAGTAGCGGGCCAGGAACCCGGCCGGCCAGCCGTACTCGGCGGCGGCCCGGCGGGCCAGGAGCTCCGGCTCGGCGCGCGCAAGCGCGAGCGAGCGCAGGTGGGCGCGCTCGAGCTCGGCGAGGCCGGAGCCGACGCCCTCGCGGCAGGCCCAGACGGCGAACACCATCGGCAGGCCGGTGCGCTCCTTCCACAGGCGGCCGAGGTCGTGGTGCGGCGTCGGGTCCTCGAACGCGCTTCGCAGCGCGGCGTCGCCGATCAGCATGCGCGCGTCCGCCGGCTCGCCGAGCGGCACGAGCTCGACGTCGCCGAGCAGCACCTTGGTCAGCACCACCGAGGTGGCGCTCTCGGGGGTCACGGCCACGCTGCGGACGTGCTCGAGCGGCTTGCGCGAGATGAGCTGGATCGAGTCGACCGCGCCCTCCGACGACACGCACAGGCTCGGCAGCAGCCGCAGCCGGTCGGAGTTGCGCGCGTACTCGATCGACGAGATCGGAGCGACGTCGATCTCGCCCTCGATCAGCATCCGGTTGAGCTGCGTCGGCACGCCCGTGACCTGCTCGACCGCGACCCCGCCGAGGTCGTAGAACACCGGGGCCATGTTCGCGTACGAGATGCGGCCGAGGCGGATCAGAACGTCCTCACCGCGTTGTACAGCGTGTCTCGCTGCACGGGGACGCGGCCGGCTTCGCGGATCAGCGAGACGAGGTCGGCGATCCGCTCCTCCTGCGGGGTGACGGCGCCGGCGGCATGCGCGATCTGCTCCTCCATCACCGTGCCCTGGATGTCGTTCGCGCCGAAGTGCAGGGCGACCTGCGCGAGCGGCGTCGAGATCATGATCCAGTAGGCCTTGATGTTCGGGATGTTGTCGAGCATCAGCCGCGAGGTGGCGATCATCTTGAGGTCGTCGTTGCCGGTCGAGAAGCGCCACCCGCGCCGCTGGAAGACCGTGTTCTCGGGGTGGAACGGGAGCGGGATGAACGCCAGGAACCCGCCGGTCTCGTCCTGCAGGTCGCGCAGGCGCAGCCAGTGGTCGACCCGCTCCTCGTAGGTCTCGACGTGCCCGTAGAGCATCGTGCAGTGGGTGGGGATGCCCATCCCGTGCGCCGCGCGGTGCGTGGCGATCCAGTTGTCGGGATGCTCCTTGCCCGGAGCCACGAGCCGGCGCACACGGTCGGCGAACACCTCGGCGCCGCCGCCGGGCAGCGATCCCAGGCCGGCCGCCTTGAGATCGGCCAGCACCTCGGGGTGGGTCTTGCCCGAGAGCTTCGTCATGTGGTGGATCTCGGAGGCGGTGAAGAGCTTCAGGTGGACGTCGGGCAGCGCCTCGTGCAGCGCACGCGTGACGTCGGGGTAGTAGTCGTAGCCGATGTGCGGGTGCTCGCCCCCGACCATGTGGATCTCGCTGTAGGACTCGCGCCCGTGCACCTCGACGGCGTGGGCGACCAGGTCGGGGATGTCCCAGGTGTAGGCGCCCTCCTGCCGGCCCGTGCGGGCGAACGCGCAGAACTTGCACTTCACCCGGCACACGTTCGTGTGGTTCAGGTACAGGTTGTTGACGAAGTAGACCTCGTCGCCGCCGCCGCGCAGGCGCCGGGCGGTGTCGGCGAGCTCGCCCAGGGCGAGCAGGTCCTCCGACTCGAGCAGCGCCACCCCGTCGTCGAAGTCGAGCCGCTCGCCCGCGAGCACCTTCTCGCGGATCGGCGCCAGAGTGTCCAGGTGGGCGGCGAGGGCCATCGGCGCTCGGGAGTCTACCGCCGCGGCGGCCCCGGCTCGCCGCTCAGGGCGTGTAGCGGTACGCCGCGGCCAGGCCGAGCAGCTGCGGCACCGTCACGAGCCGGTAGCCGCGCGCGATCAGCGTGGGCACGATCGTCTTCAGAGCCGCCACCGTCTCGCTGCGATCGCCGCCGCCGTCGTGCATGATCACGATCGCGCCGGGATGCACCGCGGAGAGGACGCGCTGGGCGATCACATCCGCGCCGGGCCGCGACCAGTCGGCCGGGTCGACCGACCACTGGATGGTGAGCAGGCCCAGGTTCCGGGCGATGCGCACGACATCCGCGGGCGCGGTGCCGTACGGCGGCCGCAGCAGGCAGGGGGTGAAGCCGGTCGCCTTGCGGATCGCGGCCTGGGTGAGGTCGATCTGGGCCGCCGTGTTGGCCGCGTCGAGCACCGGATGCGACCAGGTGTGATCGCCGACGACGTCTCCGGCGCGGATGACCGCCCGCGACGTCGCCGCAAGGCCGCCGACCTGGCGGCCGATCTCGAAGAACGTCGCGTGGGCGCCGTAGTGGCCGAGCACCGAGAGCACCTGCGGCGTGTAGAGCGACGGGCCGTCGTCGAACGTCAGCGCCACCATGTTCCCGGACGCCGGGCCGTTGAACCGCTGCGACGGCCCGGCGGCGGTGCAGCCGTCGAGCGTGAAGCGGTCGATCCGCGAGCTCGCCCGGCCGCGGTCGGGGACGGCATCGCGGCACAGGTGCACGCAGGCTGCGCGCCCCTTCCAGACGCTCGAGGCCGACCAGTCGATCCGCCCGGCCCGCAGGCCCACGTCGGCGTAGGCGAACGTGACCTCGGCCGTGGCCGGGCGCAGCTTGCGCACGGCGCCGGCGACGAACTTCGGCTTCGGGCCGCCCGGGGCGAGCGGGAGGCGGTAGAGCGCATGCCGGCCGCTGCCCCCGATCAGGCACACCCGCTCGCCGCGCGAGGAGTGGCCGCGCTGCACGAGCTCGACGCAGACCGTGCGGTCGCCCTTCCCCGACAGCAGCGAGAGCGAGAACGGCCGTCCCGTCGTGAACGAGAACTTGAGCGACGACGCAAGCTGGCCGAGCCGGACGGAGCGCAGGTCGAAGCGCCCGGCCGTGTCCGCCGGGTCGCGCAGCTGGAGCGCCGGCGGCCCCGCCGCTGCGGTGACGGCGGGAACGGCCGCGGCTCCGCGCGCAGGCGCGACGGTCGCCCCGGCAGCGACCGCGAGCGCGGCGGCGGCCGGTGCGAGCAGGCGGGCGCGGCGGGCGGTCACACCCTCACTGTACGGGCCGACGGTCACGCTTCTGTAACGACCGGGCGACCCTGGGGATACGATGCGCGGCCGTGGGCCGGCGGGTCGTATTCCAGGGGATCAGCGGATCCGGCAAGACGACCGTCGGGCGCGAGCTCGCGGGCATCCTCCGGGTGCCGTTCGTCGAGACCGACGCACTGGTGCACGGCCCCGGCTGGAGCGAGACGCCCGACGCCGAGCTGCGCGCGCTGCTCGCACCCACCGTCACGGGCGAGGCCTGGGTGCTCGACTCCGACTACCGCCGCAAGCTCGGCACGTACGTGATGGAGCACGCCGACACGGTCGTCTGGCTCGACCTGCCGCTGTGGCTCTGCCTGCACCGCCTGTGCCGGCGCACGCTGGGGCGGATCCGCCGGGGCGAGGAGCTCTGGAACGGCAACCGGGAGTCGTGGCGCGGCGGCCTTCTGGGGCTGGGACTCGCTCTTCGTCTACGCCGTGCGCAAGCACGTCGCCCAGCGCCGCGAGCTGCCGGAGCTCTTCGCCCGGCCGGAGCTCGCCCACCTCGAGGTGGTGCGGCTGCGCACGCCCGCGGCGGTCGAGCGCTGGCTGGGAACCGCCACCGCGGAGGGGGCGTCGTAACCGGCGGGAGCCCCGTCCCGGCGAGCCTGAGCTCAGGCCTCGCGGTCGACCGCGCCGCGCACGACCGCGCCGAGCGCGGCCGCGTCGAGGCCGCCGTCGAGCGACTCGAGATGCGCGAGCGCCTCGTCGGCGTGGCGCTCGGCGACGGCGCGGGCGTCGCGGACGGCGCCCGAGCGGGCGACGCGCGCGAGCGTCGGCAGCACGTCCTCGCGCGCGGCGCCGCGCGCGATCACGCCGGCCACCGCCGGGTCGCGCTGCGCGCCGAGGATCAGCGGCAGGGTGACGGTGCCGTCGAGCAGGTCGGTGCCGAGCGGCTTGCCGGTGGTGTCGGGGCGGCCGTCGCAGTCGAGGATGTCGTCGGCGATCTGGAACGCGAGGCCGAGCGCCGTCGCGAACTCGCCCAGCCGCACCACCTCGCCGTCGCCCAGGCCGCCGAAGCGGCCGCCCAGCATGGCCGCGGCGGCGAACAGACGCCCGGTCTTGAGCCGGCAGCGCTCGAGGTACTGCTCCGGCGTCGTCGCCGGGTCGCCGGTCTGCTCGCGCTGGAGGATCTCGCCGCGGGCGAGCGCCAGGCAGGCCTCCGAGAGCATCGTCACGGCCTCCATGTCGCCGGTCGCGACGAGCTCGGCGAACGCGCGCGCGAACAGGTAGTCGCCGGTCGCGCGCGCGACCGCCTCGCCGTGCGCCGCCCACACCGTCGGCCGTCCGCGGCGCAGCGGCGCGGCGTCGAGCTGGTCGTCGTGGACGAGCGTCGCCATGTGCACGAGCTCGACGGCGCAGCCGGCGGCGACGAGCCCCGGCCGCTCGCGCCCGCGCACCGGCGCCGACAGGTACACGAGCATCGGCCGCAGCCGCTTGCCGCCCGAGCGCAGCGTCTCGGCACCGGCGCCGGCGACGGTCGTCCCCGGCGCCCAGCCGACCGCCGCCTCGAGCGCAGCCTCGACCGCGTCGACGTAGGCCGCGAGGCCCGGGACCTCCAGCACCTCGGCGACGGCGCCCGAGCTCATGCCGGGACCGTACCAACATGCACCGCCACCGCGCCGCCCGAGAGCCGCCGGTAGCGGACGCGGCGCAGGCCGGCGCGGCGCATGATCGCGGCCAGCTCGTCGGCGGGCGGGAAGCGGTGCACGGACGCGGGCAGGTAGCGGTAGGCGTCGGTCTCGCGCGCGACCAGACCGGCCGAGCAGCGGCACGGCGCGGTCGGTCCACAGGCGCGCGAACGGCGCCGCCCAGGCCGGCGGGTCGGTCAGCTCGAGGCACACGACCCGCCCGCCGGGATGCACGACGCGGCGCAGCTCGGCGAACCCGCGCAGGTGGTCGGCCAGGTTGCGCATGCCGAAGCCGATCGTCGCGGCGGCGAACTCGCCGTCGGCGAACGGCAGCGCGAGCGCGTCGCCGCGCATCCACTCGACCTGGGGCCGCTTGCGCACGGGCGGCGTCGAGCATCGCCTGCGAGAAGTCGAGGCCGACGACGCGGCCGCCGGGTCGAGACGGCGTCGAGGAGCGCGATCGCGAGGTCGCCGGTGCCGCAGCACACGTCGAGCGCCGCGTCGCCCGGGCGCACGGCGGCACAGCGCACGGCGAGCGGCGCGCCAGCCCCCGTCCATGCCGAGGCTCATGATCCGGTTCATGCGGTCGTACGCACGGCGAGATGCGGTCGAACATCGCCCGCACCTGATCGGGCGGCAGGGTCACTCGGCCCCCCACGGCCGCACGAGCGCCGCATCGACGCCCGCGGCGGCCAGCACCCGCCCGGCGACGAAGTCGACCATGTCGGCGATCGTTTCGGGCAGGTGGTAGAAGCCGGGCATCGCCGGGACGATCGCGGCGCCCGCCCGCTTCAGGCGCAGCAGGTTCTCGAGGTGGATCTCCGAGAGCGGCGTCTCGCGCGGGACGAGCACGAGCCGGCGGCCCTCCTTCAGCTGCACGGCCGCCGCGCGGTGGATCAGGTTCGACTCGACGCCGGCGGCGATCGATGCCGACGCTCGCCATCGAGCACGGGCACACGATCACGGCGTCGGTGTGGGCGCTCCCGGAGGCGTACGGCGCGGAGTAGTCCGACTCCTCCCAGACGCGCACGCTCTGCGCCGCCGTGGTCGGCCACGAGCCGCTCGAGCGCGCCGTCGGGTCCATGGTCGCGGTCGCCGTAGCACTCGAGCGCGATCACCTGGCGGCCGGCGCGCGAGGCGACCACGCCGACGCGCGCGCCCGGCGTCGACCAGCGCCGCGCAGGACGCGGGCGGCGTACGGCGCGCCGGACGCGCCCGTCAGTCCGAGCATCACCTGCACAGCGGCAGACTACTCTGGATCGGGACGACCTTGCCCGCCTTGAGCGACGCGACGACCTGGGCGATCTGCGCGATCTTGGCGGCGCCCTGTTCGGTGAAGTCCGGCATCGATGCCGGTCGCCTTGTGCGCGCCGCCGGCGAGCCAGGCCTGGATCTGCTTCTGGTCGGTCCCGAACATCGCCGAGCCGTTGCTCAGGTTCGCGCCCGGCTCCGTGCGCGCCGCCCGTCGGGAAGTGGTGGCAGGTCGTGCAGCCGTTGGCCACGATCAGCGCCGCACCGGGAAGCGCGTTGATCGCGGGTTGGTGGTGATGTTCGAGCCGCCGAGCGACGCCCGGGGCGATCGAGCCCGCGATGGTGAGCGCGATCAGCACCGCCGGCACCGACAGCCCGACCGCGACGCCCCACGGCCGCCGGGAGAGGCGCCGGTCGCGGCCGCGGTCGAGGAACGGCCAGGCGATCAGGAGCACCATCCAGATCGTCGGGATGATGATCGTCGCCAGGATCAGCTCGGCCGGCGTCTTGAAGATGCGCAGCAGCTCGAACAGGAACAGGAAGTACCACTCCGGCCGCGGCTCCGTCGGCTGCACGGCCGGGTTCGCCTTCTGCTCGTAGAGCGCACCGAGCAGGCCGTTCTGGCCGGTCGGGTGGGCGGCGTTGATCGGGCCGGCGGTCGCGTGCCACAGCACCGCCATGCCGACGATCATCAGCACGATGATCAGGTTGATGACCGTGTCGTGGAACATCGCGTACGGGAAGAACGGATGCCCCTCGTGCACCTCGCGCCGCGTGCTCGGTCTCGTACCGGACGCGGCGGTTGATGACCTTGCGCGCGGTCGTGCTCACTCGCCGGCCACCGTCTCCGGCAGCGCGCGCCCGCGCCGGCGAGACCGCGCTGCGGCTCGGGCTCAGGCAGCGGCCGCGACGGCCACGGCGTGACGCCGAGCTTCACGACGAGCCACAGGTGCACGAAGATCAGCGCGCCCATGGCCCCGGGGATCATCAGCATGTGCAGCGCGTAGAACCTCGAGATGGTCTGGGCGCCGAACACCGGCCCGGCCAGCAGGAATTTCGAGATGAACGGGCCCAGGACCGGCGCGGTGCCGTTGATGTTCACCGCCACGACCGAGGCCCAGTAGGCGCGCTCGTCCCACACGAGCAGGTAGCCCGGTGAGGCCCATCATCATCGTCAGGATGAAGATCAGCGACCCGGTCAGCCAGGTCAGCTCGCGCGGGTACTTGTACGCGCCGTAGAAGAACACCCGCGCCCATGTGCAGGAAGAGCAGGATCACCATCATCGAGGCGCCCCACTTGTGCATGCCCGCGGATCAGCCAGCCGAGCGTCTGCACGTCGGTGATGTAGCGGATCGACTGGTAGGCGCCGTTCGGCGACGGGTCGTACGTCATCGCGAGCAGCATGCCGGTCGTCGCCTGCAGGATGAAGACCGTGAGCAGCGAGCTGCCGAGCGTGTGCATCCAGCCGGTCGGCGGCACCTTGCGGAACAGGAACTTGCGCACGAGCGTCGGGAAGCCGGTGCGGTACTCGATCCAGTCCTCGCTCTGGAGGGCGAGCTGCTTGGGATCGGGTGCGGGGATCGGCATCGGCTAGGCCTTCGGCAGCGGGACGGGCCCGGGGACGGGGCCGTGCGTGTAGGTGACGTGCGGGTAGAGCACGTTCGGCGATCCAGCTCGGCCCGGGCGTGTGCGTCGGCTGGCCCGGCATCTTCACCGGGTAGTAGTGCACCTCGTTGCCGTAGATGTCCGTGCTCCAGCGCTGGGTGATCCACAGCTCGTCGGCGTTCTTGATCTCCCACTGGAAGCGGTCGAGCGAGCGGATCGGCGGGCCGGCGGTGCGCTCGCCGTTCGTGCCGTACTGGCCGCCGTGGCACGGGCAGGCGAACCCCTGCGGCGTCGCCGCGATCGGGCAGCCCAGGTGCATGCACCGGTTCGAGAAGACGACGAACATCGCGTCGTGCGGCGTGCCAGTCGGGGTTCTGCCTTGCCGGTGTAGTGCACGAAGGCCAGGCCCGGGCTCGTGGCCGCGTTCTTCGTGTCCTCGATGTAGGTCGCCGGGGTCGGGCTTGAACCCGCTCTCGGCCCGGAACGCGCTGACCTGGCCGAGGAACACCGGCTCGAACGTGGCCTCCTTGGTCACCGGAGCCAGGAGGTAGGCGGTCGCGGGGACGCCGATGACGCCGCCGATCATGGCGCCTATCCCGACGGTCGTGAGCGAGAGGAACTCGCCCCGCGTCGCCTCAGCCACCTCGCGTCCTCCTCGTGCTCATAGGTCGTCCGGGCGGCGATTGTATCCTCGCACCCGGCGGAGTGTATCGGTCATCCGCGACGACGGCCAGAACGTGCGAAATGGCGCGATTGCGGCTCACCGGCGGCCGCCCGTCGTCGGCGGCGCACCGACCCCCGCGATGCCGTACTCGGCCCACCGGCTTGTGACACGGTCGCGCACCTCGTCGCTCATGCGGATCTGCTCCGGCCAGCCGCGCGTGTAGCCCTCGGCCGGCCCCTTGGCGGTGGCGTCGATGCCGATCTTGCCGCCGGTGAACTGGAGCGTGGGGGCATGGTCGAGGTGGTCGAGCGGCCCCTCGGAGAGGAGCACGTCGCGCGTGGGGTCGACGTTCGCCCCCACCTGCCACATCACCTGCGCGTAGTCGTGCACGTCGACGTCGGCGTCCACCACGACGACGCCCTTCGTGAGCGACATGAGGCCCGTGCCCCAGACGGCGTGCATCACCTTGCGCGCGTGGCCGGGGAACGCCTTGCGGATCGCGACGATGCACAGGTTGTGGAACGCGCCCTCGATCGGCAGGTCGTAGTCGACGATCTCGGGCAGCGTCATCCGCAGCGCCGGCAGGAACAGGCGCTCGGTCGCCTTGCCCAGCCACGCGTCCTCCTGCGGCGGCACGCCGACGATGATCGAGGGGTAGATCGCGTCGCGGCGCATGGTGACGGCGGTCACGTGCACGACCGGGAACGGCTCGGGCGGCGTGTAGTAGCCGGTGTGGTCGCCGAACGGGCCCTCGTCGCGCAGCTCGCCCTTCTGCGATGTAGCCCTCGATCACGATCTCGGCCCGCGCCGGCACCTCGAGGTCGACGGTCTTGCACTGCACGAGCTCGACCGGCCGGCCGCGCAGGAAGCCCGGCCAGCATGAACTCGTCGATGTGCTTGGGCAGCGGCGCCGAGGCGGTGTAGGCCGTGACCGGGTCGATGCCGAGCACGATCGCGACGTCCATGCGCTCGCCCATGCCGCGCCAGTCGGCGGCGGCGTCCTTGTGGATCTGCCAGTGCATCGCCGTCGTCGTCTCGTCGAACACCTGCACGCGGTACATGCCGACGTTGCGCGTGCCGGTGCGCGGGTCGTTCGTGATCACGGCCGGCAGGGTGATGTAGGGGCCGCCGTCGCCGGGCCAGCAGGTCATGATCGGCAGCGACGCGAGGCTGGGCGGGTCGAGCACGATCTCCTGGCAGGGGCCGCGCGAGACCGTCTTCGGGCGCGAGTCGGCGAGCGACTTCAGCTTCTGCAGCGCCCGCACCTTGTCGACGAGGCCCTCGGGCGGCTGCATCTCGAGCACGTCGGTGACGCGGCGGCCGAGCTCGTCGAGGTCGTCGACGCCGAAGGCCATGCACATGCGCCGCTCGGTGCCGAACTGGTTGATGAGCAGCGGCATGGACGAGCCGCGCACGTTCGTGAACAGGAGCGCCGGCCCGCCGGCCTTGGTCACGCGGTCGGTGATCTCGGCGATCTCGAGGTGCGGATCGACCTCCGCGGTCACCTCGTGGAGCTCGCCCTGCCGGCGCAGATGGTCGATCCAGTCGCGCAGGTCGTCGAAGGCCATGGCCGCGCGAGTCTAACCGGACGGCAGCTGGTAGCGTCCCAACCTGCGAGATGCGGCTACCACTCCTCCACGGCGCCCCGCGCTCGCCGGCGCGCACCGCCTCCGCGGCGGCCGCGATGGTGGGGCTGCTCGCGGTCGCGGCCGTGGCGACGCGCGGCGACGGCAAGGACTCGACCGCGCCGCCGGGCACCGCCGCCGCGGCGAGCGCCGGCCACCACGTCTTCATCGTCGCTGCGGTCGTGCTCACGCCGATCCTGGCCGTGCTCGGCATGGCGTTCTTCCTCTACGCCCAGGTCTACCGCCGGCGCGAGCTCGACCCCGAGGCGCAGCAGGAGCGGCGCGCCCGCCAGATCCGGGTCGGGGTCGTCGCCGCGGTCTGCCTGGCCGCCCTCGTCTACTGGCTGCGCACCGGCCACAATCCGCTCCAGTTCCTGCACCTGCGAAACCCGTTCGGCGGCATCGGCCAGACGCAGGCGCACCGGCCGTTCGCCAACCGCCCCGGCCATCCCCACGCCACGGTCTCCGGCGCCGACTGGACGGTGGCGGTGATCGTGTGGGCGGCGCTCGCCGTCGCGGCCGTGGTCATCTTCGCCCGGTCGCGCCGGCGCAGGCGCGACCACCTGGCGCCGCTCGCGCTCGCCGACGAGGCCGAGCCGTCCGCCGAGCCCGACCTCGACCGGCTGCGGCGCGAGCGCAACCCGCGCCGGGCGGTCATCGCCGCCTACGCCGCGATGGAGCGGCACATGGCGGGCGAGGGGCTACCGCGGGGGCCCACGAGGCGCCGATGGAGTACCTGGGGCGGGTGACGCTGCAGGGCCACGAGCGGGTCGCCTGCGTGCACCGGCTGACGGCGCTCTTCCAGCGGGCCAAGTTCAGCCACCGCCCGGTCGACGACGACATGCGCCTGCGCGCGATCGCCGCCGTCGAAGAGCTCACGATGCACGGCCGGGGCGAGCCGGCATGACGCTCGCACAGGCCGTGGTGCTGGCGGTGGGCGCAATCGTGCTCGTGCTGCTCGTGCCGGGCGCGGCCGCACGGCCGGGTCCGCGGCCGCGTCGTCTGCGCCGGCCCGCGCGCCTGACCCGCCGCCGCCGGCGCACGACGCCCGACCTCGCCGCGATCGACCGCCTGCTCGCGCTCTCGGTTGCGAGCGCCGAGGACGAGCACCTGCGCCTGCGCCCGCTCGTGCTCGAGATCGCCACCCAGCGCCTGGCCGACCACACGGGCGTGCGCATCGACGCGGCGCCCGAGGCGGCCGCTGCGATCCTCGGGCAGGAGACGTGGGAGCTCGTGCGCCCCGACCGCGAGCGCCCGGCCGACCGCCGCGCCCGCGGGATGTCGCCGCAGCGCCTCCACGCCGTGGTCGAGTCGCTCGAGCGGATCGGGGCGCGCGGATGAGCACGCCGCGGGCATCGAGGACACCTACGCCCGCTGCCAGACGGTGCTGGCGCAGGTCGAGCAGGCCGTGATCGGCAAGCGCGAGCCGCTCGAGATGGTGCTCATGGGCATCCTCGCCGACGGCCACGTGCTGATCGAGGACTACCCGGGGCTCGCGAAGACGCTCGTCGCGCGCTCGTTCGCGCAGGTGCTCGCGATCGGCTTCGCCCGCGTCCAGTTCACGCCCGACCTGATGCCGTCGGACGTCACCGGCTCGTCGATCTACCGCCAGTCGGACGCGGCCTTCGAGTTCCGCCCGGGCCGGTGTTCACGAACCTGCTCCTGGCCGACGAGATCAACCGCGCCCCACCGAAGACGCAGTCGGCGCTGCTCGAGGCGATGGCCGAGCGGCAGGTCACGATCGAGGGCGAGACGCGGCCGCTCGACTCGCCCTTCCTGGTCATCGCCACCCAGAACCCGATCGAGTACGAGGGCACCTACCCGCTGCCCGAGGCCCAGCTCGACCGCTTCCTGATGCGGCTCGCCGTCGGCTACCCGAGCCGCGAGGACGAGTGGGAGGTGCTCGAGCGGCGCATGCAGCGGATGGGCGACGACATCACGCTCGAGCCGGCGTGCACGCGCGAGGAGCTGATCGGGATGCAGCGCGCGGTCGAGACGGTGCACGTCGACCGCAGCGTCGGCCTCTACATGGTCGACCTGGTGACGGCGACGCGCAGCCACGGCCAGGTGCAGGTCGGCGCCAGCCCGCGCGGCACGCTCGCGCTGCTCAAGCTCGCCCGCTGCCGGGCCGTGCTCGACGGCCGCGACTTCGTCTCCCCCGACGACGTGAAGGCGATCGCGGTGCCGGCGCTGGGCCACCGGCTGACGCTGCGGCCGGAGCTCTGGGTGCGGCGGATCTCCGGCGACGACATCGTGCGCGAGGTGCTCGAGGCCGTGCCCACGCCGGCGGCCCGGCCCGCGTCGACGCCGACGCCGTGACGGCGATCCCGGCCGCCAAGCTGCGCGGCTACGCCCTGCTCACCGCGGCCCTCGTCTGGGCCGGGATCGTGCTGCACCGGCCCGAGCTCGTCGCGCTCGCCGCCCCGTTCGGGCTGCTGCTCGTGATCGGCCTCGCGGCCACGGCGGCGCCGCAGCTCACGGTCACCGCCGCCGAGGACGAGGTGCGCGCCGTCGAGGGCGACACGATCACGCTGCACCACGAGATCACGGCCGCGGGCGCGGCCATCGCCGGCCTCGCAGTGACGACGCACGCGCCGCCGGGGCTGCGCTCGAGCCGCGCCGGTGCGCGTGCTGCGGCTCGAGGCCGGCGCGCCGGCGCAGGTCGAGACGGAGCTCGTGTGTGCCCGCTGGGGCGGCCACCTGGCCGGCGGCCTGACGCTGCGGGCGTCCGGGCCGCTCGCCCTGGTGCGCTACGAGCAGGCCGTCGCCCCCAGCCGTGCGCGTGCGCACCTACCCCAGGCCCGAGAGCGTGCGCGCCCTGCCGCGGCCGGCGGCCACGCACGTCGGCGCCGGCAACTACGTCACCCGCACGCGGGGCGAGGGGCTCGAGTTCGCCGACCTGCGGGCGCACGTCCCGGGCGACCGGCTGCGCCAGGTCAACTGGCGCGTGAGCGCGCGCCGCGGCCGCCTGCACGTGAACGAGTACCACCCCGAGCGAAACGCCGACGTCGTGCTCTTCCTGGACGCGTTCACCGACACGCGCGACCAGGCCGGGGGCACGATCGACATGACCGTGCGCGCGGCGGCGGCGCTCGCGGCGGCCTACCTGCGCACGCGCGACCGGGTCGGCATCGTCGGCTTCGGCGGCGTGCTGCGCTGGGTGCTCCCGTCCGCCGGGACGACGCAGACCTACCGCATCCTCGACTCGCTGATCGACACCCAGGTCGTCGCGAGCTACGCCTGGCGCGAGGTGGCCGTCATCCCGCCGCGGACGCTGCCTCCGCACGCGCTCGTGGTGGCGCTCTCGCCGCTCGCCGACGCCCGCATGCTCAGCGCCCTCGCCGACCTGCGGGCGCGCGGGATCGACCTGGCCGTGATCGACGTCTCGCCGCTGCCGTTCGTGAGCCCGCCGCCGGGCGACCTCGGCGAGCTGGCCTACCGCCTGTGGCGGATGAAGCGCGAGGAGCTCGGCTCGCGCTACCGGGCGATCGGCGTGCCGGTGGTCGAGTGGCTGCACGGGCAGCCGGTGGACGAGGTGCTGGCCCAGCTGCGGGAGGTGCGGCGATACGCCCGAACCGTGCGCATCTAGGGCTGCTCGTGGCGGCGTGCCTGCCTGCGGCGGCCGTCGCCGCCCACACGGCGACGGTGACGAGCGGGCGCGGGCATGCAGCGGTGACCGCGGCGGCCGTCGTGGCCGCAGGCGCCCTCGCCGCCGCCGTCCTCGCCCGCTGGGAGAGCGGCGTCGTGGCGGCCACCGCGCTCGCGGCCGCCGCATACGCGGCCGGGCTCGCGCTCGCCGGGGGCGGCCTCGACGGGTGGGCGCCGCTCGTGGCCGCGGCGCTCGTCGTCTCGGCGGAGGTCGGCCAGTGGGCGATCGAGCGCGCCCGGCCGGCGCGGATCGACCCGGGCATCGAGCGCCGCCGGGCCGCCACGATCGCGGCGGTCGCAGCAACAGGCGCCGGCGCGGGCTGGCTCCTGCTGCTCGCCTCGAACGCGGGCTCTGGCGGCATCACGCTGACCGTGGCCGGGCTCGCCGCGGCGGCGGCGGCGATGCTCCTCGTCTCGCGCCTCGCGCGCGGACATGGCTAGACTCGCGGCATGCCCCGTCTGCTCGTCTTCGGCGCCCGCGGCCTCGGCCGCACGATCGCCGAGCATCTGATCCCCCAGGGCTGGGACGCGGTCGGCGTCGCCCGATCGCAGGAGACGGCGGCGGCGTTCCCCGGCAGCGGCGTCGTCGCCGACCTCACCGACATCGCCAAGATGCGCGCCGCCGTGGCCGATGCGGCGCCCTTCGACCTCGCCGTGAACGCCGTCTCGCCGAAGGGGCGGTTCGGCGGCGGCGACCTGACGACGACCGACGACGACGCGATGGCGCCCTACCTGGAGCAGCTCCTGCCCGAGGTGTTCGCCTTCTACCGCACGTGCGGCGCCGCGCTCGCCGAACGCGGCGGCGGCACGCTCGTGCAGGTGACCGGCGGCTCGGCCCGCCGCGCGCTGCCGGGCCGGGCGCCGTGGGCGGCCGGCGCGGCCGCCGTGCGCGCGCTCAGCCAGGCGGCGGCGAACGAGCTCAAGCCGCAGGCGGTGCACGCGGCGCTGCTCGTCTGCGACGGGTCGTTCGGCACGCCCGGAGACGACGCCGGCGGCGACAAGATCGATCCGGTCGAGCTCGCAAAGGCGATCCAATTCCTGCACGAGCAGGGCCGCAGCGCCTGGACGCACGAGCTGGTCGTGACGCCCGTCGGCGACCGCTGGACTCCCTAGCTAGCGACCCGGGGTCAGACCCCGAACGGAAGTGCAACGGAAGTGTGACGCCCGGCGTTCGGGGTCTGACCCCGGTTCATCCTGCGAGTGACGCGACCGTCTCGTCCCAGAGCGCCGGGTCGTCGGCGGCCGCGCCGTCGGCCTGGTTTCTGGCGCAGCGCGAGATCAGCGTCGCCAGCGCGCCCACGGCGCCGAGGTCGCCCGTGGCGCAGATCTCGCGCAGGCCGGCGGCGTACAGGTAGTCGCCGGTGAGTAGCGCGAGCCCCGGGTCGGCCTGGGAGAAGAGGCGCGAGCGGCCGTAGTGCAGCAGGTAGCCCTCGTAGATCATCTCCACCCCGAGCAGGTGCCGGTCGGGGCAGCGGCCGGCGAACCGCGGCTGCTCCGCTCCGGCGCCCGGGAGCAGCGCCCCCTCCCAGAGGGGGCTGTCGGCGGCGGCGCGGTCGGCCACCTCGCGCAGCACGCTCACCCGGCGAACTCCGCGACGGCGGCGGCGGTCTGCGCGACCTGTTCGGGCGTGTGGGCGAGCGACGGCATCAGCGCCTCGAACTGCGACGGGGCCAGGTAGACGCCGCGGGCGAGCATGTGGGCGTGGAAACGGGCGAAGGTCGCGGTGTCGCTGCGGGCGGCATCGGCGTAGGAGCGCACCGGCCCGGGGTGGAAGAAGGCGGTCAGCATCGCCCCGACCCGGTTCACGGTGACGCCCGGGCCGGCCACCGCCGCCGCGAGCGCCGCGCCGGTCGCCTCGAGCCGGTCGTAGGCGCCCGGCTCGCGCAGGAGCGCGAGCGTCGCCAGGCCGGCGGCCATCGCAAGCGGGTTCCCCGAGAGCGTGCCGGCCTGGTACACGTCGCCCTCGGGCGCGAGCCGCTCCATCACGTCCGCCCGGCCGCCGAACGCTGCCGCCGGGAGCCCGCCGCCGACGATCTTGCCCAGGCAGGTGAGGTCGGCGCGCACCGCGAGCCGCTCCTGGCCGCCGCCGTAGCTGACCCGGAAGCCGGTGATCACCTCGTCCATCACGAGCAGGGCGCCGGTGCCGTTGCAGACGGTGCGCAGGCCCTCGAGGAATCCGGGCTGCGCCGGCACGACCCCCATGTTGCCGGCGACCGGCTCGACGATGATCGCCGCGAGGTCGTCGCCGTGGAGCTCGCCCAGCGCACGCACGGCGGCGAGGTCGTTGTACTCGCACACGAGCGTGTCGGCCGTCACGGCTTCGGGCACGCCGGGGCTCGACGGGATGCCGAGCGTCGCCAGGCCGGACCCGGCCTGGGCGAGCAGGGCGTCGGCGTGGCCGTGATAGCCGCCCGCGAACTTGAGCAGCTTCGCGCGGCCGGTGTGCGCGCGCGCCAGGCGCACCGCGCTCATGACAGCCTCGGTGCCCGACGACACGAACCGCACCTGCTCGAGCGACGGCACCGCGGCGCACACCGCGCGCGCCAGGTCGAGCTCGAGCTCGGTCGGCGCGCCGAAGGAGGTGCCGTTCGCGGCCGCAGCGCTCACCGCGGCCACGACGTCCGGGTGGGCATGGCCGGCGATCAGCGGCCCCCACGACTGCACCCAGTCGACGTAGCGGTTGCCGTCGGCGTCCCACACCTCGCCGCCCGCGCCGCGGGCGAGGAAGAGCGGGTGGTCGCGACCGACCGACCGCATCGCCCGCACGGGGCTCGAGACGCCGCCGGGCATGAGCCGGCGCGCCTCCTCGAACAGCCGCGCCGACGTCGCGTCCGCCGCTACGCGAGCCACCCGGCCGCCTCGGCGGCGTAGTAGCTGATAACGAGATCGGCGCCCGCCCGGCGGATCGCGGTGAGGGTCTCGAGCGCGGCGTCGTGCCGGTCGACGAGACCGCGCGCGGCGGCCGCCTCGAGCATCGCGTACTCGCCGCTCACCTGGTAGGCGGCGAGCGGCACGAGCGTCTCGGCCCGCAGCCGCCGCAGCACGTCCAGATAGGGCAGGGCCGGCTTCACCATGCACGACGTCGGCGCCCTCCTCGATGTCGAGCAGCGCCTCGCGCACGGCCTCGTTGCCGTTGCCCGGGTCCATCTGGTAGCCCCTGCGGTCGCCCTCGGACGGCGTCGAGTGGGCGGCGTCGCGGAACGGGCCGTAGAACGCCGACGCGAACTTGGCGCTGTAGGCGAGGATGGCCGTCTCGGTCAGGCCCTCGTTGTCGAGCGACGTGCGGATCGCCCCCACCCGGCCGTCCATCATGTCCGAGGGCGCCACGATGTCGGCACCGGCGGCGGCATGCGAGACCGCGGTGTCGGCCAGGAGCTCGAGGGTCACGTCGTTGTCCACGACGCCGTCCCGCAGCACTCCGCAGTGGCCGTGCGAGGTGTACTGGCACAGGCACACGTCGGTGATCACGATCAGGTCGGGCAGCTCCGCCTTGATCGCCCGCACCGCGAGCTGCACGATCCCCTCCGGATCCCAGGCCTCGCTCGCGGCCTCGTCCTTGCGGGCCGGGAGGCCGAACAGGATCACCGCGGGCACTCCCGCCGCCTGCACGCCGGCGGCCTTCTCGACCAGACCGTCGATGCCGTGGTGGTGCTGGCCGGGCATCGACGCGATCTCGTCCGACGGGCCGCCGCCGTGGCGGACGAACAGCGGCTGGACGAGGTCGGCGGGCGAAAGATGCGTCTCGCGGAGCATGCGGCGGATGCCCGACGTGCGCCGCAGCCGGCGCAGGCGCGTGGTAGGAAACGGCATCCGCAGAGTGTAATCCGCGCTTGCCGTACCCTTGCCGGTGCAGTAGGATTGCCAAGAATCGACTGATTCCAAGGCTTGGAAGTCAAGGATGGACGTCTCCGAGATCCACGACGGCGAGTACTCGAACGAGGCCCTGCGCAAGCTCGGGTCGCGCGTCCGGCACCTGCGGCGCAAGCGCGGCATGACCCAGCGCGACCTCTCGTTCGACGGCTGCTCGTACAGCTATCTGGCCCGGATCGAGGCCGGCGACCGCCGTCCCAGCCCGCGGGTGCTCATGGAGATCGCCCACCGCCTGGGCGTCAGCACCGAGGAGCTCACCGGCGAGACCTCGCCGCAGCAGCGTCCGCGCTCGCTCGAGCTGCTCGACGCGATGGTGCTCGGCCGCATGGGCCGGCTCGAGGAATCCGAGGAGCTCCTGCGCGGCGTGCTGCGCGAGGCCGAGGTGAACGGCGACGGTGAGCGCATGAGCGAGGCCTGCGAGGGGCTGGGCGTCCTTGCGCTCGGGCGCGGCGACGATCGCGCAGCCCGCGGCCTGCTCGAGCAGGCGCTCGACGTCGGCGCGCCGCCCGACCCGGCCCAGCGGGTGCAGCTCTACGGCAGCCTCCAGGCGATCTACCGCCGCGCGGGCGACGTCGCCCGCGCGCTCGCGCTGCTGCAGGACTGCATCGCCCGGCTCGAGCACGAGGCGCCCGTCGACCAGGCCAAGCTCGTGCGCTACTCGCTCTGGCTCAGCGAGGCGTACGCCGAGGCCGGCGCCTTCGCGCGCTCGGCGGCCGCGCTCGCCGACGCGCTCGCCGACCGCGCCCAGGCCGTCGACCTGGCCTCGCGCGCGGCCACCCAGTACGCCATCTCACGCAGCCACGCCGCCGCCGGCGCGCTCGACCAGGCGATCCGGTTCTCGGACCGCGCGCTCGCGCTGTACGAGCTCGCCGACGACAACCATGCGCTCGGCGAGGCCCACCTCACCTACGCCCAGCGGCTGCTCGATCAGGGCGACGGCGAGGATGCCGGCACGCATCTGCGCGCGGCCCGCGAGGTGTTCGGCCCCGGTGCCGAGCCGGTGGAGCGCGGCCGCCTGTTGGTCGAGGAGGCGCGCTATGCGCTCGCGGCCGGCCACGGCGACGAGGCGGTGCGCTACGCCACCGACGCGGTCGCCGTGCTCGAGGGCGCGTCCGCCTCGACGCGCGTCGGCGAGGCGCATCTCGTGCTCGCGCGCGTCCAGGACGAGCTGGGCGAGGTGGAGCGGGCCGACGCGGCCTACGCGGCCGCGATCGCGGCGCTGCAGCATGACGCCGAGGGCGCGCCGGCGCTGGCACGGGCATACCGCCACTACGGCAAGTTCCTGAAGCGGCTCGGCCGCGCAGAGGCGGCGCTCGAGGCCTTCGAGCTCGCTGCCGACCTGGCCCCGTCCAACCAGGACGCGCTGGCGCCGCTGCCGACGGCCGACATCAGGCTCCCGTCCGACCGCTGAGGCCGCTCCGGCCGCCCGGATCTTGACCGACGTCGACGATCCCGCCGCGATCCCGAGCCGGCAGGTGTCCGAGGCGATGATGCTCGTCGCGCTCGACCGCCTGGACGAGGCCGAGGAGCTGCTGCACCGCAGCCTGCGCGCCGCCGATGCCGTCGGCGATCGCGCCGCCGGCAGCCGCGCGCTGGAGGGGCTCGGCCTGATCGCGTCGCGGCGGGGCCGGTTCGAGCGTGCCGTCGAGCTCCTGGAGGACGCGCTCGTGCGCGCGGGCGACGCCGATCCCGAGGAGCGGTTCGAGCTCTACCGGGAGCTCGCGCGCCTGCACGGCGAGGGCACGAACCTGCCGCGCGCGATCGAGCTGCTCGAGGGCTGCCTGGCCGCGATGCGCGCGCGGCCCGACCACGATCCGGCCAAGATGGTGGGCTACACCGTCTATCTGAGCTACGCCTATGCCGACCAGGGCGAGTACGGCCACGCGACCGCCGTCCTGACCGAGGCCCTGCGGGAGGACGCGGAGGAGATCGACCGCGCCACCCGCTCGACCGCCTACCGGGCCCTCTCGCGTCTGTACGCGCTCACCGGCCACACGGCGCTCGCCGTCGACTACGCCCGCCGCGGCCTGGAGATGGCGCAGGAGACGCGCAACGAGTGGGAGCAGGCAAACGCCCACCTCCTGCTCGCCCACGTGCTGCTCGACGACGGCCAGGCCGGCGCGGCCGGCGGCGAGCTCGCGGCCGCCAGGCGCTGCTACGGCGACCGCATGAGCGGCATGGACGAGGGCTTCGTGACCGTCGAGGAGGCGCGCCGGTCGCTGCAGCAGGGCGACCCCGAGGGCGCTGCGGCGCTGGCCCGCGAGGCGATCGAGCTGCTCGGCAACCTGTCGGTGCCGGGCCAGCTCGGCGACGCCTACCTCGTGCTCGCGCGCAGCTACGAGGAGTCGGGTCGCAGCGAGCGCGCCGAGGCGGCGTACGCGACGGCGATCGACGCCCTGCGCCGGCAGAACGGGTGGCACTGCGAGCTCGGCCGCGCCTACCGCTGGTACGGCAAGTTCCTGCGCCGCGCGGGACGCACGGAGGCGGCGATGGTGGCGTTCGAGCAGGCGGCCGACCTCGCGCCGTCGAACCATGACCGCCCGGCCTCGGCCTGACTCCTCACTCCCCCGCGACGGGGACCGACGTGACCGGCTCGTCGCCGGCCGGCGGCTCGATCTCGACCTCGACGGGGATCGCCCCCTCCCGCCACGGCTCGAGGCTGATTCGCTCGAGCAGGAACGCGGCCACCTCGCGGCCGATCGCGACGAGCGGCATCGCCAGCAGCACGCCGGCGAGCCCGTACAGCTCGCCCGACGCCAGCAGGGCGAAGATCACGACCAGCGGGTGCACCTTGACCGCGCCGCCCATCAGCTTGGGGACGATGATGTGACCCTCGACCTGGTGGATGAACAGGAACAGGATCGCCACCGCGATCACCGCGGTCAGCGACTGGGTGGCGGCGACCGCCACGGGAGGGAGCGCGCCCAGCCACGGCCCCAGGTACGGGATGATCTCGACCGCCGCCGCCCACGCGCCGAACACGAGGGCGTAGGTCGAGCCGTCCGGGAACACCCCCGTGACGCCGAGGATCTCGAGGCCGACGCCGGCGGTGATGCCCACCGCGAGCGACACCATCGTCTGGCCGCGGATGTATGCGAGCAGCGCGCGCTCGACCCGTGTGACGAGGTCGTCCTCGGGCCCCGAGCCCGGGAACACCCGCCGCAGGAATCGCGACAGGCGGGGCGCGTCGAGCAGCATGTAGACCGAGATCACGATCACGAGCACGAGGTTGAAGAGGCTCTCGAACACGGTGATCACGAGCGTCTGCACCACCGACACGGCCCGGCCGGAGTAGCTTCTGCAGGTGGGACACGTCCACGTGGTGCACGAGCCGCCTGCCCGGGCCGATCACGTTCACCTTGACCGGGCTCTCGCGGTTGATCCAGTGCTGCAGCTCCCGCAGCTTGCGGTCGGCCGGCGTGACGCCGTGGGAGTCGGCGCGGAACTGGTCGTTCACCTGGTTTGCGACCGACTGCACCTCGCGCGCGATCACGGTGCCGGCGATCACGCTGATGCCGACGATGGCGACGGCGAAGCAGAAGTAGACGAGGAACACCGCGATCCCGCGGGGGAGGCGCATGGCGCAGAACGCGCGCACGATCGGGTTCAGCAGGATCGCGATCAGCGCGGCGACCACGAACACGAACACGGCGCCGTTCACGGCCGACACGAGCAGCCACGATCCCACCACGACCAGCGGCAGGCCCACGAGCTGAATCCACCGCGGGATCAGGATCTTCCCCGGGCGGTCTGGCGGCATCGCGGCCATCGTAGCAGCCACCTTATACGGCCCTCCGGCGCCGCTCCCCCGGCGGAGGCCAAGGGACGCTCCGCGCTCGTTCCTCCCTGCTATCCGCTACCCTGGCACCCGTGACTTCGAGGCACCGTCGCCGCTATCCGCGCCGTCGCCCCGACCATCGCCGCACCCGGCGCCGTGTCGCGCTCGCGGTGGTGCTGCTGGTCGTCGTGGCCGTGATCGCGACGGCGCTTCGGTCGGGCTCGTCGTCGACCAACACCACGCCGGCGCTGGCGATCACCCCGCCGACCCAGCTCGCCCCGAACGCCCCGCCGGCGCCGCTCGGCCTCGCGACCGCACCGGGGAACCTGGTGCTCGACGTGCCGATCACGCGCCGCCGGATCACGGCGATCGTGTACCACGGCGTCGGCACCCTGCAGGTCGTGCCCCTCGCGCCGCTCGGCAGCCAGCGCAACTCCGGGATCCTGAACACGATCGCCAAGATGCTCACCGGCGCCCCCGACGGCGGCGGCGGGCCCGCGTACTACATCGACGGCTCCGGCCAGGGCGCGAGCACCGGCTCGGTCGACGTCGGCGCCGTCGCCGGGACCGCGGTCTACTCGCCGGTCGACGGCAAGGTGACGAGCATCCAGCCGTACGTGATCGACGGCACCGCCCACGGCAGCGTGATCTCGATCCAGCCGACGTCGACGCCCGCCGACGTCGTCACCCTGACCGACCTGAACGCCGACCCCGGGCTCGCGGTGGGATCGCCGGTGTCCGCGGCGAAGACGAGGCTCGGCGCGATCGTCGACCTGTCCAAGGTGCTCACGCAGGAGATGTCCAAGTACACCTCCGACGCCGGCAACCACATCCACATCGAGGTCGGTCCGGCCCTGACCACCAACGTGTTCCTGTAGAAGACCCGGCCAGGTGCGGATCCTCTTCATCGCCGACGCCTTCGCGACTCCGGGACGGCGGATCATCGAGCAGCAGGTGCCGCGCCTGCGCGCCGAGCGCGACATCGGCTTCGTGGTGGCAAACGGCGAGAACCTGGCCGACGGCACCGGCATCACGAGCCGGCTCGCGCGGCGCCTGCACGCCGCAGGGGTCGACGTGATCACGCTCGGAAACCACGCGTTCCGGCAGCGCGAGGTGTACGAGCACCTGGGGATGGACGGGCGGATCGTGCGCCCGGCCAACTACCCGAGCACCGCGCCGGGCAAGGGCTGGTGCGTCGCCGAGGCCGCCGACGGCACCCGCGTGGCGGTGATCAACCTGCTCGGCAAGCTGTTCCTGGATCCCGCCGTGAGCCCGTTCGCCGTGGCCGAGGACCTCGTCCGCCAGGCGCGCGAGCGAGCCGCGATCGTCCTCGTCGACTTCCACGCCGAGGCGACGAGCGAGAAGGTGGCGATGGGCCGCCTGCTCGCCGGAAGCGTCACCGCGGTGCTCGGCACGCACACGCACATCCAGACCAACGACGCGCACGTCCTGCCCGGCGGCACGGCCTACATCACCGACGCGGGCATGACCGGCCCGCACGACTCGGTGATCGGCGTGCGCACCGACCTGATCCTGCGCCGGTTCACGACCCAGATGCCGGTGCGGTTCGAGCCCGCCGACGGCGGCGTGCGCCTCGAGGGCGTGCTGATCGAGTGCGGCGCCGACGGCCGCGCGACCGCGATCGAGCCGGTGCGGGTCGACGGAGTAGCTACACCGTCGCGCGCCGACGCGCGCGGCGCGAGCAGCGCGATCATCACCGCCGGCAGCCACCAGCACACGTACGGGTAGAACCAGTAGCTCGCCACGATCTGCGCGGCGAGCACGACAGCCCCGGCGAAGGCGGCGACGGCGACCGCGTCCTTGCGGTGGCGGGGCACCACGGCCAGGGCGACCACGCCGAGTCCGGCCGCGACCTGGAGCACGTGCTGGAGCGAGCCGCAGGTCCCACCAGCCGGGGTGGTACGTGCCGAGCGTCCAGATCGACATGGGCGTCACGCGGCCGAGCTGGTAGTCGATCGTGCGGTGCCAGAAGAGCGACGACGCCGTTCGGCGTCGAGGGCAAGCATCGAGAGCAGCAGCAGCGCGGCGACGCCGAACCCGACGAACGTGGCCAGGCGGTGGCGCAGCGACGCGAACAGCGGCACCATCGCGAGCGGCGCGAACTTCGTCAGGCCGACGGTGGCCAGCAGAGCGCCGCGGGCGGCCGGGAACGACAGCACCGCCAGCGTCCACGCCAGCAGCGCGCCGACGAGCGCGTCGTTCGAGTTCATGTTGAGCGAGTACAGCGTGAACGGGTTCGCCGCCCACGCGAACGCGAGCGCCACCCCCAGCCGGCGCGAGCCGAATCGCCAGCCGGCCACGAACAGCCCCACCACCGCCAGGATGTCGAAGGCCGAGGCCGCCACGTGCGCCGCCGGCAGCCGGTCCCACCGCCCGCTCCAGCCCAGCGCCGCGACGGCCGGCACGTAGGCCAGGTACACGGTCGGCCCGTAGGTGTCGCCGCTTGCGATCGGCGACTCGCAGCGGCCGTCGGTCTGGATGTAGCCGATCGGGTCGCCGTTGAAATAGCGCCCGCCGCACGGGTGGCCACTGCTGTTGGGCATGTGCCCGTAGGGCAGGATGCCGTGCATCAGCCGCGAGGCCCCGGCGACGCCGGCGTAGCCGACGTCGATCACGTTCGAGTCCTGGTTGTTCAGCCCGAGCCGGAACCCCATGAGCGCGAACACGAGCCCGACCAGGATCAGCAGGTGGCGATCGCCGATGTGGAACGGCCGCGGCGAGCGCCGCCAGCCGATCCACATCATGCGGACGGCGAGGTAGACCATCGGCGGGTAGATCAGCGGGGTCGACAGGAAGACGTTGCCCCGGTTGAAGGCGTACAGCGAGCCCACGAAGGACAGGACGACCGCGAGGTCGAGCGTGCGCATCTGCAGCGGGCGGCGCCAGTCGATCAGCCCGGCCAGGAACAGGGCGCACATCGGCCACAGGATGTACCAGGCGTTGGCCTTGCGGCCGTACGCCTGCGGCTGGCCCCGTGCGAGCTGCCAGGCGACCTGCGGCCCGGTCCACACCTCGTACGCGTTCTCGGTGTAGTCGGCGATGTGCACCTCGGCCACCTGGTCGCCGCCCGCGTAGTAGTCGACCGTCCAGATGCGGTGGTCGCCGAGCGTGGACGTGTGGCTGACGTTCGAGTAGTGCGCGAGCCATGCGCGTATCCGCGCCTGACGGCCCGCGATCACGAACGCCTGGACGGCGTTCAGCCGCGGCGGGCCGAGAGCGGAGGTGACCTTGACGTGGGTGACGGTGGCGGTGCGGTCGTCGACGGTGAACGCGGCCAGCACGTTGTGCGCGCCGGCCGGCTCGAGCAGCACGATCCACGCGTGGGCGTGGCGGTCGAAGTTGGCCTCCCAGTGCGCGCCGGGATTCCGCAGGCGGATGGTCGAGGCCTGTGGCTGGGCCTCGGCGACCACGATCGCGTCGCGCCTGGTCAGATGGTGGGAGGCAGCCCGGGCCGACCCGGCGGCCACAAGCACGGCCACCGCGGCGACGACCGCGGCGGCGCTACTGAAACGTCCAGAGCTTATTGCCAAGGAAGCTGACCGGCGTCGCGACCAGGATGGCGATCGCCGCGGCAGACACCTTCGCCATCCCCCCCGCCTCCACCAGCGCACGCAGCACCACCAGGTCGAGGCAGAGCGCCATCGCGCTGACGGTGAGGAACCGCGCGTACTGGTGATGCGGCACGCCGTGTCTGACCTGGAACGTCCAGATCCGGTTCCACACGAAGTTGCTGGTCGCGGCGAGCACGAACGCGAGCCCGAAGGCGAGCGTGTAGCTCATGCTGCGGTCGAGGAGGAGGAACGCCACCAGGTTCACCACGTAGCCCGTGCCCCCGACGACGCAGTAGCGGAGGACCTGCATCCAGTTGTCCGGGCGGCGGACGGCGAGATGGAACCTGCGGGCGTGTCCACGCGCACGGACGGCGGCGGACTCGAGTCGGGCCTGCTCCATACCGGCCGGATGCTATCGGACGCCGGCCAACGCGGACGCCGCCTGCCCCGCCTGCGCCGGCACGCCGAAGTGGCGCTTGGCGAGTGGAGCCAGGTCGGTGATCGACGGCTGCCGGCCCAGTGCGGGCCGCTGCTCGAAGCCGGCGGTGATCAGCGGCACGATCGAGTCCTCCGCCCGCAGCGACCCGTGGCTACCCCCGCCGGCGTGGTGCGCGCCGCCCGAGTCGGCGTACTCGTACCCGGGCGCGGCCGAGACGATCACGTCGCCGGCGGCCGGGCACAGCAGCGCGCCCTCGATCCGCTCGAGCGCGTTCGGGTGCAGCTGCGGGTGCAGCAGGTCGGCATCTCCGGCGACGGTGAACCGGTTGCCGCGCGCGTCGGTCTCGCCCGGCCCGCGCCGGAACCGCAGCTCGCCGCCGCCCCGGCGAACGACCAGCCAGCCGTCCTGCGCGAACATCGCGAGCTCTGCGGCGGGGCTCTCGAGCATGCGGTCGGCGATCCGCGCGGCCGGCTCGCGGGCGCGCTCGAGCCGGTAGGCCATCGCCACGCGGTTCGACGCGGTCACCGCCAGCTCGCAGTCGGCGGGGTCGGAGCGGCGGCTCGAGCGGAAGAGCGCCGCGCCCTCGAGCGGCGCGGCGGCGTCGACGGCTTGCAGCACCGCGCTCTGGGAGTGGTCGGCGACGACCACGACGGCGTAGCGGTCGAGGAACCGCTCGAGGCCGCCGGCGGCCTCGACCAGCAGTCCCATGCCGCGGTCGGCGCCCTCGACGGCACCGAGCACGTCGCCGGCACGGTGCTGGGCCGCGTCCGTCTCGTAGAGGTAGAAGAACAGGAAGTCGAAACCGTCCCGGGTCACGAGCCAGCGGCCGACGGCTCCGCCGTGGCGGTCGATGCCGCCGCCGAAGTTGCGCGGGGCGCCGGTGAGATCGGAGAAGAAGAGGTCGCCGAGGAAGTAGCGGCGCGGCCCGTACACGGCGTCGGCGATCCCCACGCTGCGGGCAAACCGGCGCGCCGCCGGCCGCGTGATCGGGTGGCGCACGCGGCCGCGGCACACGTAGGTGTTCACGCCCGCGGTCACGAGCCCCGCGTCCTCGAGCGCCTCGAAGATCGTCGTTGCCCGGGGCGACAGGTGCACGAGGTTCAGGTTCACGATGATGTCGTCGACCATCTGGCGCGTGCCCTCGGCGAGCGTGGCGGCAAACGACGAGCCGTACTCGACGAGGCGCCGCTCGCCGCGGTGGTACCAGCTCATCCCGGGGATGTGCGACCCGGCCGGATGCTCGCCCGTCAGCAGGGCCGACAGGCACACGGGCGTGAGCGACGGGAACGTCGAGACGCAGTCGTCGCGGCGTTCGCCGGCGGCGGCGAGCTGCGCGATCGTGGGGGCGCGGCCGGCGGCGATCGCCCGGTCGAGCAGGTCCGGGCCCGAGGCCGTCGACGACGGCCAGGATCATCTTCTTCGGCGCGCCCGGCGATCGCGCGTCGGTCATCGCAGCACGCGCAGGCCGCTGAACTTCTGGTCGTCGCGGCGGCGCAGACGCACGAGCAGCCAGCCGGCGGCCGCGGCGAGCAGGTAGCCCACGAACGGGATCACGGCCAGGGCGGCGGTGGCCAGGCCGGCGCCGTCCTCGACGAGCGCGGTGCCGCGCAGGTCGCCACCGGCCTTGACCGCCCCGGAGCGCACCCGTCGCATGGCGAGCCCGACGCCCGCCGCCACGAGCGCCCCGACGACGAGGCCCACGTACGGCACGGCACCGCCCGGAGCCGAGCTCGAAGACGAGCCCGCCGGCGACGATGCGCCGCCCGAGCCGCAGGCCGGCCTGCGCGCCGGGCCACACCGCGTCGGCCACGAGCTCGACGGCCACGAGCGCCCAGGCGACCGCGACGACGGACGGCGTCGCGCGGCGAACGTGGAGCGGATGCTCGAGCCAGCCCTGGGTGGCCGCGGTGGCGCCGATGGCGATCGGCGCGGTCGAGAGCAGGCCGGCTGCCGCCGCCAGGCCGAGCCCCTGGCTGATCGCGATGACGAGGTCCATGGCCGGCGAATGATAAACGCCGGGTTCCTGCTATGAGCCCTCGGGGGGCACGAACACCTCGATCGCGTCGGGCCGGTACGAGAACTCGACCCGCGTCGACGTGGCCCACGTACTCGCCGTCGAGCTGGAAGGCGGTCGGCTCGTCGCACTCGACGGCGAACCGGTGCAGGTCGTGGAGGTAGCCGACCGGCGGCTGCCGCCGACTCGGCGTGGCGCGGCCAGATCAGCCCGTACACCGGCAGGCGCCACAGGTCGCGGGCGCGCAGCTCGCGGGTGAAGACGATGTCCAGGCCGTGCTCGAAGTCGGCCCGCGGAGCGGCCCGCACGGGGATCGGCCCGAGGAACGTGTACGGATTCTGGTTGGCGACGGCCAGATACGAGCAGCGGTGCTCGTCGGCGCCCGTGCGCAGCGTCATGCGCTCGTGCAGCGCGAAGCCCTCCTTGCGCAGCACGCCGAGGGCGGTCGCGAGCACGCGCAGATCGCCGGGGCGCTCGTTCCCGGGCCGCTCGTGCCGCACCCGGTCGACGATCGCCGTCGCCTCGGCGTCGAGGCCGAGGCCGGCGGCGAACGTGAATAGGCGGTCGTCCGGCGACGCCGAGGCCGACCTTGCGGGTGCTGCCGTCCCGGATGGCCGCGGCCAGCTGCTCCGCAGCCGCGACGGGATCGGTGTGGAATCCGAGCTGGCGCGCGAAGACCGACGACGCCCCGGCGGGCAGGACGCCCATGAGCGTCCCCGGGCGCACCCCGTTTGCGACCTCGTTGTAGGTGCCGTCACCGCCGAGCGCCGACCACCGCGCCGCCGCTCACCTGCGCCGCGAGCTCGGTCGCATGCCCCGGGTGCTCGGTCGTCACGACCTCGAGCTCGGCAGACGTCCGCGAGCGCCGCGACGACGGCGTCGAGGACATGGCCGCGAACGCCGGTGGCCTTCGCGTTGACGATCAGGCGCACCCGCATGGCGCCGCTACCATAACCGCCGATGCGTGCCTCCACCGTCCGCACGTATGCCGCCGCCGCAGCCGTGCCGGCCGTGCTGGTCGTGATCGCGCACCTGGCGTACGTCTGGCAGCAGCATCCAGCGAGCAGCCGACCGCCAGTCGGCGGCCTTCGCCCACGGCGTCGGCCTCGCCGCGATCCTCGCCGCCGTGCTGGCCGCGGGCCGCGTGGCGCTGTGGCTCGACGGCGAGACCCGGCACGTGTGGCCGGGGGTGATCGGGGTCGTCGCGACGATCGCGGTGCTCGCCCACCTGGCCGACGACTGGAGCGCGGGCTCGGCGGCGGTGCGCAGCGTCCACATCCTGCTCGTGCACGCGGCGCTGCTGGCGGCGATCGCGCCGCGGCCTGGACAGCCGGGCGGCTCGAGGCGCGCACGCGCCGCGTCGGCCCGTGCCGTAGCGAGACCGCCCTCAGGGGGTAAATCCCCGGTCAATCCCCCCCGCGTACAACTTCCCCATGATGGCGTATGTCCGGCAGGGGGTGCTCGTGGCGACGGCTGCTGCCGTCGGCGGCGCGAGCGCCAGTCGCGCTCGGCCGCACCGGGGTCACGAGCCATGCCGTCACGACCATCCGGCGGGTGGTGACGGTGCGGGCGCCCGAGAACGTCTCGTCGACCTCGACCGGCGGTCTGAACGCCGCCCAGATCTACCACCGCGACGCCGCCGGCGTCGTGGTCGTGCAGGCCACGTCCCGGCGCAGCGGGGCGCTCGGCTCCGGCTTCGTGATCGACCTGCACGGCCACATCCTCACGAACGCCCACGTCGTCGTCGGCGCGCGGACGGTCACGGTCGGCTTCCGCAAGGGCGGCACCTACCACGCGAGCGTGCTCGGCGTCGACCGCATCGACGACGTCGCCGTCCTCGCCGTGCCGAAGGCGCCGCGGTCGCTGCTCGACCCGCTGCCGCTCGGCAGCGTGCGCTCGGTGCAGGTCGGCGACCCGGTCGTCGCGATCGGGAACCCGCTCGGCGAGTACCGCAGCATCACCCAGGGCATCGTCTCGGCCAAGCGCCGCCAGATCAACTCGCTCAAGCCCGGCTACAAGATCTACAACGCGATCCAGACCGACGCCGCGATCAACCACGGCAACTCGGGCGGCCCGCTGATCGACCGGTTCGGCAGCGTCGTCGGGATCACGAACCAGATCCTGACCGGGACGAACAACCCGACGAGCGGCAGCATCGGCATCGGGTTCGCCGTCCCGATCGACGCCGCCCGCGCCGTCGCCCGCCAGATCATCGCCACCGGCAAGGCCGTGCACACCTATCTCGGCATCGCCGGCGCCCAGCTCACCCCCGGGCTCGCCCGGGCGATCGACCTGCCGGTCGAGCGCGGCGTCCTGATCGGCCTCGTCCGGCCCGGCTCGCCGGCGGCGCACGCCGGCCTGCGCGGCGGCTCGTCGACCGCCACGATCGACGGCCAGACGCTGACCGTGGGCGGCGACATCATCGTCTCGATCAACGGCCGTCCGGTCGTCCAGTTCTCCGATCTCGCCGAAACGATTGCCGGCATGCAGCCGGGCAGCCACGTCACCCTCGGGATCATCCGCGGGGGCACCCATCATCGAGGTGCCGGTGACGCTGGGCGCACAGTCGGGATAGGCACAAAGTTCGCGCCTTCGGGCGCGATTCGCCGGGGCCCCACCCCACCTGCCATGGGGCCCCGGCGGCCCTCTCCCTGCGGCCGCCGTACGGTCAGTGCACCTCGACGATGACGTCGTCGACCGCGTCGAGCGCCTCGCGCACGGCGTCCTCGACGCGGCTCGCGAGCGCGTGCGCGTCGCGCACCGACGTGCCCGGGTCGCCCGGGAGCGACGTGACGACGAGCAGGCGCCGGCCCTGGCGGTAGACGACCACCTCGCCGGCCGTCCCGGCCACCGAGCGCACCGCCGCCTCGGCGCGGCTGCGCACGTCGGGCTCGGTCGCGCTCACGTCGTGCGCCGGCTGCGCGTCGGGCGCCGACGGCTCGACGTGGGCGTACACGCGGGCGATCCCGACCTCCGCCAGGATCTCGCGCTTCAGCCGCTCGACCGCCTCGCGCCGCCTGGCGCAGGGTGGCGTCCTCGGGCAGGCGGACGTGGAGCGTGACCGCGCGCCCGGAGGAGTCCTCGAGCACGGTGATGTTGTGCGCCTCGACCACGCCCGGGACGCGCAGCGCCGCGGCGGCGACGCGCTCGTTGGGGCGCTCCTCGGCGAGCGCGGCCGGCTCGACGTGCACCTGCACCTGCGCCCGCCCGAGCGAGTCGCGCACCGCCTGCTCGACCCGGTCGGTCGTCTCGTGGGTCTTCTCGAGCCCCTCGAGCCGGGAGACGCCGATGACGACGTCGGCGAAGCTCTCGCCGCCCGCCTCGCGCACGCGCACCGATCGCACCTCGGCGACTCCGACGACGCTGCGGACGACCCGCTCGACGGCGCCGGCGAGGCCCGACGGCGCCCGGTCCATCGAGCACGTCGACGTTGCCGCGGCCGAGCCGCACGGCGGCGACCAGCACGATCGCGGCCACGAAGATCGCGGCCACCGAGTCGCCGCCGGGCACGCCCGCCGCCGCGAGGCCGAGGCCGACGAGCACCGCCACCGTCCCCGCGAAGTCCGACCCGAAGTGCCAGGCGTTTGCCATCAGCGCCGCGTTTCGCTGCCTGCGGCCCTGGCGCAGCGACACCGTCGTGCGAACGGCGTCGATCACGAGCACGAACAGGATCACCGCGAACACGTACGGCTGCGGGTCGACCGGCGAGCTGCCGGAGCGCAGCCGCAGCACGGCCTCGATGCGCGATCCAGACGGCGGCGCCGGACAGGAACACGGCCTCGCCCAGCGCGGCCAGGTGCTGTGCCTTGCCGTGGCCGTACGGATGCTCGCGATCGGGCGGCCGCTCGGCCACCCCGACCGCGTACAGCGTCAGCACGGCGGACACCGCGTCGATGCCCGAGTGGGCCGCCTCGGCCAGCACGCCGAGGCTCCCGCTGGCGAGCCCGGTCACGAGCTTGACGACCACCAGGACGACCGCGGCGATGAGCGAGACCAGCGCCGTGCGCCGCGCGGTCGACATGCGCGGCATTGTATTGGAGGCCCGGTTTCCTTTTTCGGCCGGGAAGTGCAATGATTCCCGAGGTCATGGGCGCAAGTGACTCCGGCAACGGGCCGTCCGCCGATCGCAGCCAGGTGCGCTGCCTGGTCGTGGATGACCATGCCGCCGTCCGCGAGGGCGTGAAGATGATCCTCACCCGCGACCGCGAGATCTCGGTGATCGGCGAGAGCGGATCGGGCGACGGCGCCGTCGAGATGGCCGACAAGCGCCGGCCCGACGTGATCGTGATGGACGTGCGGATGGACGGGATGGACGGGTTCGAGGCGACGCGCAAGATCGTCGCCGCCCATCCCGACATCGCCGTCATCCTCTACACCGCGCACGGCGAGCGCGGGCTGCTGGCCGAGGGCCTCGACTGCGGCGCGCGCGGGTACGTGCTCAAGGACGCGCCGCCGGACGACATCGTCCGCGCGGTCAAGCGGGTCGCCGAGGGCGGGGCGTACGTCGACCCGACGCTCGCGTCCGAGCTCGTCGCCCCCAAGGCGACCGAGCGGCTGCCGGCGCTGTCCGGCCGCGAGCGCGAGATCCTGGGCCTGCTCGCCAACGGATACTCGAACCCCGAGATCGCGCAGCGGCTCTTCATCAGCCCCGAGACGGTACGCACGCACGTCCGCAACGCGATGACCAAGCTCGAGGCGGACACGCGCACGCAGGCGGTGGCGCTCGCGCTCCGCTATGAGTTCATCGACTGACCGCCGTCTGGCGGCGCTCGTCGCGATCGCGGCCGCGGCGATCCTGGTGGCGCTCGTCGTGCTCACGTCGTCGACCTGGCTGCACGCCGCGCTGATCCTGCTCGCGGTCGGAGCGGCCTGGTTCTCGACCGACCGCGCCCTGCGGACGACGCATGCGCTCGCGGCCCGCGGCCGCGACCAGGGCGAGCTGTTCGACCAGATGATGCGCGCGATCGACGACGAGCGCGCCGGCCTCGCGGTGCGGCTGCACGACGGGCCGCAGCAGACCATGACCGCGGTGCGGCTGATGTGCGACGTGATCGGCGACTCGGTGCGCGCGGGCGACGTCGCCCGCGCGAACGAGGTGCTCGACCGCCTCGAGCACGTCGCCTCGGCCGCCGCCGACGACCTGCGCCGGACGGTCGCCCGGCTGCATCCGGTGGTGATGGAGCAGCAGGGCCTGATCCAGGCGCTCGGGTCGCTCGCGGAGACGGTGCAGGAGGAGTACGGCGTGAACGCCACGTTCCGCCGGCCGTCGGCGGCGTGGGATGCGGACAACGACCGCGACACGGCCATCTTCCAGATCGCGCGCGAGGCGGCCATCAACGCCGCCCGCCACGGCCGCCCGCCCGTCTCGATCAGCCTCGAGCGCGAGAACGGCCGCATCTCGCTCGCCGTCGAGGACTCGGGCGGCACGCTGCCGACGACCGCCCGCGGCGGGATCGGCCTGCGCATGATGCGCGAGCGCGCGGCCCGCATCGGCGCGGCGATCACGCTCGACGCCGACGCCGGGCGCTGGTCGGCCGTGCGGCTCGAGCTGCCGGCGGTCACCGGCACGTCGACGCCGGTGACGATCGGTCTGATCGGCCACACCGTCGTCGACACCATCGTCGGCCCCGGCGGCGAGGAGACGCGCCGGCTGGGCGGCTCGCCGCTCTACGGTCGCCGCGCGCTCCGCGCCGCGGGCGCCGACTGCGTGGTGGTGACGCGGGGCGCCGACCCGGGCGATGCGATCGTCGTCCCGGGCGGGCCGGCGTACGACTCGCGGCTCGACCACCGCGACGGCACCAGACAGGTGCTGGCCCGCATCGGCCTGCCCGTTCACGCCCGCCGAGGTGCGCGCCCACGTCCTGCCGGCCGTGCGCGACTGCACCTGGCTGCACCTGGGCGCGCAGTCGGCGGGCGAGTTCCCGCCCGAGACGCTCGCGGTGCTCGCGGCCGCCGGGCACCGGCTCTCGCTCGACGGCCAGGGGCCCGCGCGCGGGCCCGATCCGGGGCCCGTCGCGCCTGCGGCCGTTCCCACCCGGCGCCGATCGCAGGCAGCCGAGATCCTGAAGCTGAACCGGGCCGAGGCCGAGGCGGCGGCGGGCGGGCGGCTCGACCGGCACGCCCTCGCCGGCCTGGGCGCGCCCGAGGTCGTCGTCACGATGCGGAGCCGACGGCGTGCTCGTCGCGACCGCCGCAGAGGCGTGGGAGATCCGCGGGCACCGGACGCGGGCACGTACGCGGATCCGACCGGCGCCGGCGACTCCTTTGCCGCCGCCTACGTCGCTCGCGCGGTCGCGCGGCGCGACGCCGCCGGAGGCGGCGTGGGAGGCGCAGCTGCACACCGACCGCCTGTATCTGCCCGCGCGCCACACAACGGCGCCCTCGCCGGGTACTCTTCGCCGCATGCAGTCCGACGGGATCCGGATCCTGATCGCCGAGGACAACGCGCTACTGCGCGGGGTGTTGCGAGACGCCCTCGAGGAGGCCGGGATGACGGTCGTGGGCGAGGCGTCCGACGGCGCCGAGGCGGTGACGGTCGCCGAGCGGATGCTGCCCGACGTGGTCGTGATGGACATGCGCATGCCCAACGTCGACGGCATCGAGGCGACCGAGCAGATCGCCGGCCTCCGACTGGGCGATGCCGGTGGTCGTGCTGTCGGCCTACGACGAGCCGCAGATGATCGACGCCGCCCTGAACGCCGGCGCCGCGAACTGCCTGAAGAAGGGCGTCGGGCTGGACGAGCTGATCGACGCCATCCGCTCGGCCACCGTCGCCTCCTGAGCCGGCTCGACCGCTAAGAGTCGCCTGCTCGCGTAGCCAGCGACTCGGGTCGCACGAGGTCATCCGACAACGCGATACCGGCGGTCTCGACAAGCGACGGTCGCATGCGACGCGCACTCGGTCGAGATGAAGACGCTCTTCAGCTCGGTGTTGTGCGCGAGCGCCTCCATGCCGAGCTCCTTGCCGACGCCCGACTGCTTGTAGCCGCCGAACGGCGCCTGCACGAACACCGACGAGTTCGTGTTCACGCCGAGCACGCCGGCGCGCAGCGCGCGGGCGACGCGCAGCTGGCGGGCGCCGTCGCGCGTCCACAGCGAGCCCGGACAGGCCGTACGGCGTGTCGTTTGCGATCCGCACGGCGTCGGCCTCGTCGCGGAACGTGATCACCGAGACGACCGGGCCGAAGATCTCCTCGCGCGCGACGGTCATGTCGTTGCGCACGCCGGCGAGCACCGTCGGGCGGTAGAAGAACCCGGCCTCGAGGTCGCCGCCGGGGCGCTCGCCGCCGGTCACGAGCCGCGCGCCCTCGTCCAGGCCCAGCGCGACGTAGCGCTCGACCGTCTCGCGCTGGCCGCTCGAGATCAGCGGCCCGATCTCGGTGTCGGCGTTCTCCGGCATCCCGACGCGCAGGTTGCGCGCCGTCTCGGCGTAGCGCTCGACCACCTCGTCGGCGACCGACTCCTGCACGATCAGGCGCGAGCGGGCGCAGCAGTCCTGGCCGCAGTTCTCGAACACCGCGTACGGCGCCATGCCGGCCGACCTTCTCGAGATCGGCGTCGGCGAAGACGACGCAGGCCGACTTGCCGCCGAGCTCGAGGGTGACCCGCTTGACCGTCGCGGCGGCGCGCCGGGCGATGCCGGCGCCGACCTCGGTCGAGCCCGGTGAACCCGATCTTGCCGACGCCGGGATGCTCGACGAGCGCGTTCCCGACCGTCGCCGCCGGGGCCGGGGACGACGTTCAGCGCCCCCGCCGGGATGCCGGCCTCGACGCGCCAGCTCGGCGTAGCGCAGCACCGAGAGCGGCGTCAGCGACGCCGGCTTCAGCACCACCGTGTTGCCGGCGGCGAGCGCCGGCGCGATCTTCCAGTTGGCGATGTTGAGCGGGAAGTTCCAGGGCGTGATCAGCCCGACGACGCCGATCGGCTCGCGGAACGTCAGCGCGACGCCCTCGCGCTCGACGGGGATCGTGTGGCCGAAGAACTTGTCGACCGCGCCGGCGTAGTAGCGCAGCACGTCGACGATCATGCCGAGCTGGCCGCGGGCGTCGCCGATCGGCATGCCGACGTTGCGGCACTCGAGCAGCGCCAGCTCGTCTGCGTGGGCCTCGACCAGCGCGGCGAACCGGTGCATGTGCCGGCCCCGCGTGACCGGCGAGAGCGCCCCCCAGACGTCGTACGCGGCCGTTGCCGCCGCCACCGCCCGGTCGACGTCCTCGGCTGCCGGCCGCGGCGACGGTCGCAAGCCGCGTGCCGGTCGCCGGGTTCGTCGACGTCGAAGCTCGCGCCCTCCGCGGCCGCGACCCGGTCGCCGCCGATGACGAGCCCCTCGACCGCGGTCGCGCTCACGCCGCCGCCCGCCGGAAGGTCTGCGCCTGCGCGACCAGCTCGCCGAAGAGCGGCGCGCCGCGCACCTCGTCCTCCTCGGGATGCCACAGCACGCCGACGACGAAGCGGGCGGCCGGGCTCTCGACGGCCTCGACGGTGCCGTCCTCGGCGTGCGCGCTCACCGCGCAGGCCGTCGCCGAGCCGATCCGGCGCCTGGTGGTGGCACGAGTGCGTGCGCGTGCCCGCGCCCAGGATCTCGGCCAGGCGCGTGCCCGGCCCGCACCGTGACCTCGTGGAACGTGTAGCGCCCCGGCGGGCCCTTGTGGGTGTCGCTGCCGAGGTGCTGGTGCAGGTCGCCGCCCAGGGCGACGTTCAGAAGCTGCATGCCCCGGCAGATGCCGAGCACCGGCATGTCGCGCCGCAGCGCCTCGCGGATCAGGGCGAGCTCGGTGCGGTCGCGGGCCGTCGTGCACGCCGGTGGTCTCGGGGTGCAGCTGCTGGCCGTAGAGCGCCGGGTCGAGGTCGGAGCCGCCGGTGAACACGAGCCCGTCGAGCAGGTCGAGCAGCTCGGTGGAGCCGTCGACGGGCGGGATCGCGATCGGCAGGCCGCCCGCGCGCTCGACCGACGCGGTGTACGCGGCCGGGACGAGGACGCTGCGGACGTCGCTCCAGTGCGAGAACGCGACCGGCAGGTCATAGGCGCTGATGCCGATCACCGGGCGCTTGCGGTCCATAGCGGTTGCAGTATATGAATAGCGGATGCCGCTGACGCTGGATGAGCTGCGCGCAGACGTCGAATCCGGCGCCGTCGACACCGTGCTCCTCGTGATGACCGACATGCAGGGCCGGCTGGCGGGGAAGCGGCTGCACGCGCCCTTCTTCGTCAACGAGGTGGCCGCGCACGGCGCCGAGGGCTGCAACTACCTGCTGGCCGTCGACGTGGACATGAACACCGTCCAGGGCTTCGCGATGTCGTCGTGGGAGACCGGCTACGGCGACTTCGTCTTCCGGCCCGACCTCGCGACGCTGCGGCGGGTGCCGTGGCTCGAGCGCACCGCGCTCTGCGTCGCCGACCTGGAGTGGGAGGACGGCTCGCCGGTGGCCGCGTCGCCGCGCCAGATCCTGCGCCGCCAGCTCGACCGGCTGGCCGAGCGGGGCTGGCGCGCCAACGTGGGCTCCGAGCTCGAGTTCATGCTGTTCCGCGACAGCTACGACCAGGCGCGGGCGAAGCGCTACCACGACCTCGTGACCGCGAACCCGTACAACGTCGACTACTCGATCCTCGGCACGACGATGGTCGAGGACGTCCTGCGGCCGATCCGGCTGGGCATGGCCGGCGCGGGCATCTCGGTCGAGGACTCGAAGGGCGAGTGCAACTTCGGCCAGCACGAGGTCAACTTCCGCTACTCCGACGCGCTCGCCATGGCCGACAACCACTCGGTCTACAAGAACGGCGCCAAGGAGATCGCCTACCTGCACGGCTGCGCGCTCTCGTTCATGGCCAAGTACGACGAGCGCGAGGGCAACTCGTGCCACATCCACATGAGCCTGTGGGACGACCAGCGGCAGCCTCTCGCCGGGCGCCGACGGGCACGGCCGCAGCACGATGTTCGAGCACTTCATCGCCGGCCAGCTCGCCGTCACCCGGGAGCTCGCCTACTTCTTCGCGCCGAACGTGAACTCGTACAAGCGCTATGCGTGGGGGTCGTTCGCCCCGACCACGCTCGTCTGGGGCGTCGACAACCGCACGTGCGGCTTCCGCGTGGTCGGCCACGGCGCGGGCCTGCGGCTCGAGAGCCGGATCGCCGGCGCCGACGTGCAACCCCTACCTGGCCTTCGCCGCGATGATCGCCGCCGGCCTGCACGGCATCGACAACGAGCTCGCGCTCGAGCCGGCCTATCCCGGCAACGCCTACGACGCCGCCGACAAGCCGCGCCTTCCGGGCAGCCTGCACGAGTCGATCGCGCTGCTCGAGGGCTCAGCGGTCGCGCGGGCGGCGTTCGGTGACGACGTCATCGACCACTACCTGCACTACGCGCGCACGGAGCAGCGCTCGTTCGAGGCGGCGGTCACCGACTGGGAGCGCTTCCGCAGCTTCGAGCGGATGTGAGAGGCCGGCGCCCGGCAAGCCGGGCGCCAACCCCTGTTACGCCAGGACGGAGGGCTTGTGGTGCGGCCGGCCGGTGAACCGGGCGAGGACGCGGGCACGCCGCTCGCGGCGGCGCTGGTCACGCAGGTTGCGGGCCATCCGCATGAAGTACTCGTGCTCGGTCTCGGGGTGAGACTGAGAGAACTGGCGCTCTGAATAGATGGGGAACATGCTTGTCATACTCCTATTGTAGCGTGGGTGTATGACCGATCGTCACTCTATTCGTTCAGCAGCATCCCCATTTGGGTGAAGAATTGTTGCGTTTTGAGGTAGGCCGGGTTCAGGCGATGGTGATCTCGTCGGACAGGTAGACGTCCTGGATCGCGTGGAGCAGCTCGACGCCCTCGGCCGTCGGCCGCTGGAACGCCTTGCGGCCGCTGATCATGCCCATGCCGCCGGCGCGCTTGTTGACGACGGCCGTGAACACGGCGTCGTGCATGTCGCTCGCGCCGCGACGCGCCGCCGGAGTTGATCAGGCCCGGCGCGGCCCATGTAGCAGCCGGCCACCTGGTAGCGGGTCATGTCGATCGGGTGCTCGGTCAGGAGGTCGGAGTAGACGCGCTTGTCGGTCTTGCCGAAGTTCAGGTCGAGGTAGCCCGGCCGGGCCGTCTCGGGCGCCTTCTGCTTGATGATGTCCGCCTCGATCGTGACGCCCAGGTGGTTCGCCTGCGTCGGTCAGGTCGGCCGCGACGTGGTAGTCGGGGCCGCCGTCCTTGGCCGAGAAGGCCGAGTTGCGCAGGTAGCACCAGAGCACCGTCGCCATGCCCAGCTCGTGCGCGGCCGCGAAGGCCGCCGACACCTCCTGGATCTGGCGCTTGGACTCGGCCGAGCCGAAGTAGATCGTCGCGCCGACCGCGACGCAGCCCTGCTCGCGGGCCTGGCGCACCGAGGCGAACATGATCTGGTCGTACGAGTTGGGGTAGGACAGGAACTCGTTGTGGTTCAGCTTGAGCAGGAACGGGATCCGGTGCGCGTAGCGGCGGGCGGTGGCGCCGAGCGCCCCGAGCGTCGTCGCGACGGCGTTGCAGCCGCCCTCGATCGCGAGCTCGACGATGCGGGCCGGATCGAAGTAGTCCGGGTTCTTGGCGAACGACGCGCCGGCCGAGTGCTCGATGCCCTGGTCGACCGGGCAGGATCGACACGTAGCCGGTGCCGGCCAGCCGGCCGTTCGAGTAGAGCGTCTGCAGCGAGCGCAGCACCGGCGTCGGCCGGTCGGAGAGCGCGACCACGCGGTCGACGAAGTCCGGGCCGGGCAGGTGCAGGCGCTCGCTCGAGATCGTGTTGCAGGTGTGGCCGAGCAGCGACTCGGCGTCGTCGCCCAGGATCGACTCGATCTGGGCGATGTCGGATGCGGGTGCGATGGCCATGTGCCGGCTCCTCTCTGGCCCGCCCGTGCCGGCGCGAGCGCGATGGTCTCAGATGTAGCTTGCCACGCTCAGCCGCCCCCGGGGAGCTCGGCGTGGCCGCCGAACTGCTTGCGCATCGCCGAGAGGACGCGGTTGGCGTAGGTGCCGTCGCCGCGCGAGCTGAAGCGCTCGTACACCGCGGCGGTGAGCACGTAGGCGGGGACGCCCTCCTCGATGGCGGCGATCGACGTCCACCGGCCCTCGCCCGAGTCCGACACGCGCCCGGAGAACTCCTCGAGGCCGGGCGAGTCGTGCAGCGCGGTCGCCGTCAGGTCGAGCAGCCACGAGCCGACGACGCTGCCGCGCCGCCACAGCTCGGCCACCTCGGCCGTGTCGATGGCGTAGCGGTAGAACTCGGGGTGGTCGAGCGGCGCGGTCTCGGCGTCACCTGCCCGGTCGCGCAGGCCGGCGTCGGCGTTGCGCAGGATGTCGAGCCCCTCGGCGTACGCGGCCATGATCCCGTACTCGATGCCGTTGTGCACCATCTTCACGAAGTGGCCGGCGCCGTTCGGGCCGCAGTGCAGGTAGCCCTGCTCGGACGTGGCCGGGTCGCCCGACCGCCCGGGCGTGCGCTCGGCGGCGGCGACGCCCGGCGCGATCGTGCGCGAAGATCGGCTCGAGCCGCTGCACGACCTCGTCCTCGCCGCCGATCATCAGGCAGTAGCCGCGATCGAGCCCGAACACGCCGCCGGACGTGCCGACGTCGACGTAGTGGATGCCCTGCTGCGAGAGCTCGCCGGCCCGGGCGATGTCGTCGCGGTAGTAGCGAGTTGCCGCCGTCGATGATCGTGTCGCCGGGGTCGAGCAGCGCGGCGACGTCGTGCACCACCTGCCCGGTGACGCGCCGCGGGCACCATCACCCACACCGCCCGGGGGCGGTCGAGCTTCGCGACCAGGTCGGCCGGCGACTCCGCACCGATCGCGCCCTCGGCCGCGAGCGTCGCGGTCGGCGCGGGATCCCGGTTCCACACCACCATGTCGTGGCCGTCGCGCATCAGCCGGCGGGTGAGGTTCGCGCCCATCCGGCCCAGGCCGATCATTCCGAGTTGCATGCTGCCCTCCGTTCGCGGCGGTCAGGTTGCGGCCAGGGCACGATAACCGCTCGCGGTACGATCGCCCGGCGATGACGGCGATCCGCCCCGCGCTGCCCGACGACACCGCTGCCGTCGCCGCCTGCGTGCGCGCCGCCTACGTGGGATACGTCGAGCGCATCGGCCGCGAGCCGGCGCCGATGGGCGGCCGACTACGCGGCGCTGATCACGGCCGGGAGCGTGTGGGTCGCGCACGACGCCGGCGAGGTCGTGGGCGTGCTCGTCCTGCACGCGCGGGGCGACGGCCCTGCTCATCGAGAACGTCGCGGTGCGGCCCGACCGCCAGGGGCGCGGCGTCGGCCGCGCGCTCGTGCGCTTCGCCGAGGAGCACGCACGCCGCGCGGGCCTCTCCGAGGTGACGCTCTACACGAACGCGCGGATGACCGAGAACCTGCGCTTCTACCCGGCACTCGGCTACGCCGAGACCGGACGCGGAGTCCAGGACGGATTCGACCGCGTCTTCTACCGCAAGCACCTGCGGTGATCCTGAGCACCGCCTCGGGTCCCGAGCCCTGGCGCGCGGCGCCAGGGTCGGCTACCATCCTCGCGCGGCCGTGTGCGACACCCCTCCGTTGCCTCGGCCGGACCGATGGTGCGTTCGCCGGCAGGCTGTAGGAGCCCACCCTCACAGGGCCGGCGGATGGGGTCGGTCGGGGAGGCCGCGACGATCTCGCCGCGGCCTCCTCGCGGTCCGGCCGGCTGCGATGCGTCAGGTGATCGGTGAGAGCAGCGCGGCGTCGAGCGCCATCGCCACGAAGAGCAGCGCGAGGTAGAGCAGCGAGAAGTGGAAGAGCGCCCCGGCACGCGCCGGCACGGGGTTGCGGGAGCAGGCTCGCGGCCAGGCGCAGGAACTGCGCACCCAGGATCACGGCCGCGGCGACGTAGGCCCACCCGGAGATGCCGATCGCGGCGGGAAGCAGCGTGACCGCGACCATGCCGAACGAGTAGCGCAGGATCTGGCGCGTGGCCTCCTGGTCGCCGCGCACGACCGGCAGCATCGGCACGCCCGCCGCCTGGTACTCGCGCTTGATCAGGAGCGCGAGCGCCCAGAAGTGCGGCGGCGTCCACACGAACACGATCAGGAACAGGGCCAGCGCCGGGCAGCGTGATCCGGCCGGTCGCGGCCGCCCAGCCGACGAGCGGCGGAACGGCGCCCGCCGCGCCGCCGATGACGATGTTCTGCGGCGTCGAGCGCTTCAGCCAGCGGGTGTAGACGAACACGTAGAACAGGTTTCCGACCAGGGCGAGCGCCGCTGCGACGACGTTCACGGCCACCCCGAGCAGCACGAACGACGCGGCCGAGAGCGCGAGGCCGAACTCGAGCGCGCGCGGAGGCGAGACGCGGCCGGACGCCACCGGGCGGCGGTCGGTGCGAGACATCGTCCTGTCGATGTCGCGGTCGAGCAGGTGGTTGAACGCGCTCGCGCCGCCGCACGCGAGCGCGAGGCCGGCCATCGTCGCGGCAACGAGGCCCGGCGCGGGGAACCCGGCGGCGCCGACCACCATCCCGCAGGCGGCGGTCAGGAGCAGGAGCGACATGATCCGCGGCTTGGTGAGCGTGACGTAGTCGCGCCAGACCACCCGGCCCGCGCGAGCGCTCGCGGAAGGTCGCCGCCGCCGAGACGAGCGCCGCGGCGAGCGCGGCGGCCGCGACGACGACGTGGAGCGTCACCGCCCACCCCGGCCGTCCCGTCAGCGACGAGACGCCGCCGGCCGCGACCTCGGCGAGGAACAGCGCGAGCGCCGTGAGCGCCGCGGGCCGCAGGCGCCGGTGGGCGACGACGGACGCGACGGCGACCGCCACGAGCGGCGGCAGCGCCGCCGCGGCGAGCACGCGGTGGGCGAGGTCGAGGTGGAGCGCCGCGGCGACGACGACGAGCAGCGTCGCGGCCGCTCCCGCGAGCGCGGTCAGACGCAGCCACGGCCCGGGGCCGTCGCTGTAGGCGCCGCTCACGGCACCCGGTGGCGCATCGTCCAGCCCCACAGCGAGCACGAGCAGCAGGAACCCGACCGGGATCACCAGCGTGAGCCAGCCGCCGGCGTCCGCGTCGTTGATGGCCAGGCTGATCAGCTCCATGTGGCTCCGATCTCCGCGCTACACCAGGTAGAAGAGGACGGAGAAGATGGCGAGGACGACCGCGAGGAACCACCAGTAGAGCACGCACGGCGGCACGGTCGCCCGCAGCGCGTCGCTCGGGCGCTGCACCACCTGCGTCTCGAGCCAGTAGAGGCCGCCGGCCAGGTGCACGAAGTAGAACGCGGTGAACCCGATGAACACGCTGCCGAAGCCGCCCGCGTGGCTGGGCGAGAACCCGGGCCGGAAGAGCTGCGACCCCGAGAGGACGGTCGCGACCAGGGCGACCACGACGGCCGCCGCCGCGGGCGCGCGGAACGCGGCCGGCCCGGCCGACGCCAGCCGCCCGGCGCCGACGTGCAGCAGCGCGGCGGTGACGACCACGACGCCACGAGCACGACGGCGCCCATCGCCCCGGACGGGTTCTGGCCGTGCGGGTTCCACAGGTCGTTGTTGTTCAGCGTGCGCAGGTACAGGTAGGCGAACAGGAAGCCCAGGAAGAGGAACGCGTCGGCGGCGACGAAGAGCCGTCCCGGCCGTCGACTGGTTGCGGGCCTCGAGGTCGGCCGGCTCGGCGGCGGTGGGGGTGATGTCGGTCATCGCGTCAGTCCCCCGCCGCCGGGACGGTCGGCGGGCCGAGCTCCATCACGGGCGGCGCCGTCGGGTCGCCGTAGTCGTACGGGCCGGACAGGATCCGCACGGGCCGGTCGAAGTTCCACGACCGGCACCGGCGTCGGCAGCTGCCACTCGAGCGAGCGCGCCATCCACGGGTTGGCCGCCGCGGGGATGCGGGCGACGAGCAGCGAGTAGACGAAGTTGCCGATGAAGACGAGCATCGAGGCGCCGAGCAGGAAGGCCGAGATCGACACCCAGTCGTTCAGGAACTGCAGATGCTGGGCGTAGGTGGCCGTGCGCCGGGGCATCCCCAGCATCCCGACGGCGAACAGCGGCAGGAACGTCGAGTTGAAGAACACGAACGCCGTCCAGAAGTGGATCTTGCCGAGCGTCTCGTTGAGCTCGACCCCCGCCATCTTCGGCAGCCAGTAGTAGATGCCGGCGAAGAAGGCGAACACCAGGCCGCCCATGATCGTGTAGTGGAAGTGCGCCATCACGAAGAAGCTGCCGTGCAGGCGTGACGTCGCTCGGGACGTCGGACAGGTACACGCCGGAGAGGCCGCCGATCAGGAAGTTGAAGAAGAACGCGAGCGCGAACAGCATCGGCACCGTGTAGCGGATGCGCGCCCGCCATAGCGTCCCCAGGCCGACGAGGAAGATGAACCCGGTCGGCACCGAGATCAGCTCGGTCGTGAACATGTAGAAGGGCCGCAGGCTGGCGTTGATGCCGCTGACGAACAGGTGGTGCTGCCACACCATGAACGACAGCAGGGTGACGCCGAGCATGCCGGCGACGGCGAGGCGGTAGCCCCACAGCGGCTTGCGCGCGAACACCGGCAGGATCTCGAGCACGATCCCGAACCCGGGCAGGGCGAGGATGTACACCTCGGGATGCCCGAAGAACCAGAACATGTTCTCCCACAGGAACGGGCTGCCGCCGGTGGGCGACGAGAAGAACGTCGTGCCGGACGTGCGGTCGAGGATCTCCATCAGCACGGCCGCGAGCAGCATCGGCGGCCCGAGCAGCATCAGCACCGACGTCGTCAGCATGCTCCAGACGAAGATCGGCAGCCGTGCCCAGGTCATGCCGGGGGCGCGGTGGTTGAAGATCGTCACCAGCATGTTGAGGGCGTTCAGGATCATGCCGATCCCGACGAGGGCGAACGCGAACAGGTAGCCGTCCATGCCGGCGTCGGCCTGGCCCGCGAGCGACGGGTACCCGGTCCAGCCGGTGGGGAAGCCGCCGTAGGCGATCGTGCTCATCAGGATCACGCCCGAGAGCGGCAGCAGCCAGAACGACAGCGCCTCGAGCCGCGGGAACGCCATCCGCCGGCTGCCGATCATGAGCGGCACGAAGAAGTGCCCGAACGGCCCGAGGATGATGCTCGAGACCATCATGATCATCATGGCGCCGTGCAGGCCCACGATCGTCAGGTACTGGCCGGGCGAGAACACGGGCGAGTTCGGCGTGCAGCAGCTCGGTGCGGATCAGCATCGCGTTCAGGCCGCCGATGAAGAAGAAGATCCCGATCCCGATCAGGTACTGGTTGCCGATCACCTTGTGGTCGGTGCTCGCGCACAGGTAGCGGCCGGGGCCCGTGTTGGCCTTGGCGAGGTCGCCGCCGCTGCGGCCGAAGAGCCGGGCGATGGGGTGGTTCAGGATCCCGAGGCCGGCCAGGTACCCGACCGTGCCGAGCGTGTACCCGAGCAGGATGGCGATGTCGTTGTAGTCGATCGCGGCCACCCAGTCGAAGCGCGACCCCATGCGATGGCCGATCCAGAGGCCGATCGCGTAGCCGACCACCAGGCCGACGATGCCCCAGAGGACGTTGAACTGCAGGAGCGTGCTGCGGCGGTGCGGCGCGGCCGCGGCGGCTGGGGTCTCAGATTGGCTCATCCGGCCCTCCCGAGCGGATCCGGGTAGTAGACCTGGGCGTACTTCGGCAGGTAGTGGGTCGACGGGGCGTTCAACCTCTGCGCCTTCGCGATCCAGGTGGCTGAAGCCGGCCGCCGACAGGACGTGCCCGTGGGCGTACATGTAGCCGTGCCACAGGCCGCACAGCTCGGCGCAGCGCACCTCGAAGAGCCCCATCTTCTTCGGCGTCGTGAACGCGATGTTGTCGGCGCCCGGCACGGCGTCGGCCTTGACGCCGAGCTGGTAGGCCCAGAACGAGTGGATCACGTCGAGCGAGGTGACGTGGAACTCGACCGTGCGGCCGACCGGCAGCGCCAGCGAGAACGTCTCGACGCCGCCGTACTGCGGATAGCGGTACGTGAACTGCCACTGCTGGGCGATCACCTGCACCTGCAGCGGGTTCCCGCTCGGGTTGGAGATGGGGGTGCCGCCCTGGCCACCGCCCGCGCCCGCGCCGGCCTGGCTGTTCGGCGCCTGCAGGAGCTCGATCGTGCCGACGACGGCGAGCACGATCACGATCGCGGTCGTGACGCCGACCCAGCCCATCTGCATGCTCTTGTTGCCCCTGATGGGCGGGCCGTCCTGGAGCGGTCCCGCCGGCTGGCGGAACGCGAACAGGGCGTAGACGAAGAACGTGATCACGCCGATGCCGATCGGCGCCATGATCAGCGCCAGGATGTTGTTGATCTCGGTCTGATCGGAGGCCGTGTTCGAGAAGCGCCCGGGCGGCATGTGCGGCGCGAGCAGGAGGCCGATCAAGAGGTCGGCCACGATCGCCAGGACGACCCAGACGACCGCTGCGCGCCGGAGGTCGGTGCGGGAGTCCATCGCTCAGACCACCTTGAGGAACCCGTCCATCCAGCCGACGGTCTGCATCGGGCCGCCGAAGCCGTACAGCCAGCCGGCGCCACAGGGCACGAAGCACTGCCACCGGTATCAGTCCCGGCTTCCCCGTGCGGAACTCGAAGGTGATTGTCGTGTGGGCCTCGGCCAGGGTGCACGGGGCCACGGCGCACTGGTTCTTCGCGTCGTCGGCGACGCCCTTCGAGCGGCACGCTCACTCCCAGGTCGGGGATCGTGAAGGTGTGCGAGGCGAGGTCGGGGTTCGAGCACGTGGAGCGTCTTGCCGTCGACGCGTCATCGTCGCCGCCGACGACGCCGCGCGGCTGACCGAGGAACGGGTTGCGCAGGCCGCGTGGCCGTGTCGTACTGGAGCACGGTCATGCGCACGACGGAGTTGGCCGGCACCTTCCAGATCGTGCTGTGCACCCACTGGCCCTGCTCGTTCTTCACCAGGTAGGACACCCAGTCGGGATGCGGGGCGCGCCCGTAGCGAGGCCACCGTCTGCACCGTCACGTTGGTGACGCCGGCGGCCGACGCCTGGGAGACGGTCGGCGGGAACCCGAGCACGTAGCCGACGACGTACCACGCCACCAGCGCGGCGACGACGACGCGTGCCGGCGAGCACCGCACACGATACGTGCAGAACGACTGATCGAACCCTCCTTCCGATCGAGCGGGTGCATGCTTCGACGCCGGGCCCGGCCGCCGCGTCAAGCCGCGTGTCATGTCCCTGTCATCTCCGCGCGCCGGGAGGGGCGTATGCTTGGGACGTCGTGCGGATTCTGCTGGTCGAGGACGAGCCGCTGATCGCGAGCTTCGTCAGCCGGGGACTGCGAGCCGAGGGGTATACGACCTCGATCGCGGCGAGCGGCGACGAGGCGGTAGTCGAGCTCCGGCAACGCGAGTGGGACCTGGTCATCCTCGACCTCATGCTGCCGGGGCTCGACGGCTTCGCCGTGCTCGCGGCGCGCTCGCGATCGATCGCGAACCTGCCGGTGCTCGTGCTCTCGGCCCAGAACGGCGTCGCCACCAAGGTCGCGGCCCTGGACGCGGGCGCGAGCGACTACCTGGCCAAGCCGTTCTCGTTCGACGAGCTGCTCGCCCGCGTGCGCGTGTGCCTGCGCCGCCGTCCCGGCGCCGCCGGGGCCGCCGACGGCCCACGAGCAGCCGCTCAAGCTCGACGCGCGCAACCGCCGCATCACCCGCCGCGACGGCCAGCGCGTCCAGCTCTCCGAGCGCGAGTGCGCGCTGCTCGAGTACCTGCTGCGCACGCCGCAGGAGGTCGTCTCGCGCGAGCGGATCCTGAACGCGGTGTGGGACTACCAGTTCGACCCGCGCTCGAACGTGGTCGACGTCTACGTCGCCCGGCTACGGCGCAAGCTCGAGGCCGAGGCCGTGATCGAGACCGTCCGCGGGGGCGGGTACCGGCTCATCCCCTGCTGAGCGCAGGCCCGGAAGGCGCAGCTCGAACGTGCTGCCCTCGCCCGGCACGCTGCGCACCGAGACGCCGCCGCCGTGCGCCTCGGCGATCGCCTTGACGATGGCGAGGCCGAGCCCGACGCCACCGTGGCGGCGGTTGCGCGAGCCGTCGACCCGGTAGAAGCGGTCGAACACCCGCCCCTGGGCGGCCTCGGGGATGCCGTCGCCGCCGTCGCGCACGCGGATGCGCAGGGTGCCCGCCGTCGGCGGCCGCCGCGATCTCGATCGGCTGCCCCGGACGCGTGTGCTGGACGGCGTTCTCGACGAGCGCGTCGAGCGCCAGCGTCAGCTGGTCGAGGTCGACCGCGACGGATCCCGGCGGCGCCGCGCCGAGCGACCCACGCCGCGGTCGGCGGTCCCGCGCCAGCGCTGGAACGTCTGCGTGACGAGATCGGCCGCCTCGACCCGCTCGAGCGCCCGCGGGCCGGCGGCGTCGGTCGACTCCAGCAGCAGGAGCCGGTTGATGACCCGCTCCATGCGGCCGAGCTCGCCGAGCACCACCGCGCACGTCTCGTCCACCTCGGTCGGGTGCGGCTGCCGATCGCGGCGCAGGAGCTCGAGGTGGCCGCGACCGATGGTGATCGGGGTCAGGAGCTCGTGGGAGGCGTCGGAGAGGAAGACCGACTTGCGCTCGAGGTCGCGCTCACGGTCGGCGGCGAGCGCCTCGGCGACGGCCTGCGCCTGCTGGCGGCGGCGGACGTGGTAGACCATGGCCACGAACATCAGCGACATCAGCGGCACCTCGGTGAACTCCGGCGGCGACTCCCAGTTGCGGTGGATGCCGAAGGCGGTGACGACGCCGGTCGAGATGGTCACGAAGGCGATCCCGGTGAACGTCGCCCGCCCCCGCCAGGCGCGGAAGCCGTACAGGATCGTGAACGAGACGTAGATGAAGTGGAACGGGACGGTCTCCCAGCCCTGCCCGAACCGGATCTCGATGATCGCCATCATCGCCGCCAGGTTGAGCACCGCAAAGGCGACCCACGCGTATTCCAGGCGCGTACCCGACTCGAGCCATCTGAGCGCCGACCGCGCCATCGGCCGACCATAACACGCGCTGTGGGGCGCTACCGCGGAGAGACGACGCCCAGAACGACGGTGAAGATCAGGACGATCCCGAGCACCGTGCCCATGATGCCCGTGGCCAGGCCCCAGCCGGCCGCCTCGCGCCCGTGCAGCGCCGGATTGCGTGCGAGCTCGCGGCGGGCGCGGACGGCCATGATGATCGCCGGCACCGAGAAGATGATCGGCAGCACCGCGAGCCCGATCAGCCCGAGCACGAGCGCGCTTCGGGCCGCCTGCGACGTCGCCCCGCCGCGGACGTCGGTGTTGCAGCGCGGGCACACGTCGGTGCCGGGCGCGAGCGGCTCGCCGCAGCCCGTGCACAGGAGGAGCGGCGTCCCGGGCGCGCCGGCGGTCGGCGACGGCCTCCCGCCGCGGCCCCAGGACTCGGCACTGCGAGGCGACGCCATGGCGCGGTGGAGTGTACTTCGGCGTGCGCCCCCCACCGGGCGCGCCGTGGCGGCGGTCGCATGCCCTCGGCAGGATTCGAACCTGCGACGCCGGCCTTAGGAGAGCCGCGCTCTATCCCCTGAGCTACGAGGGCCGGGGATCGTGATCACACGGGCAATGTACCGGGTACGGGGGCAGCGATCGATCATCTAGACTCGCGGCCGAATGCCGGCGGCCTCATGATCGCATCAGCACTGGCGACGCTTGGGCTGCTACTGATAGTCACCTGGATCTGGGGCTCGTCGCTTGCTCCCCGCGCTCCCGCACCCGAGCGGCTCGCGTTCGGGATCCTGGCCCTCGTCGGGCTCGCCTGGCTGACCATGCTGCAGGGCCCGATCGGTGTGGGCCTGCTGGGACGTCCGCTGTGGCTCACCGCGATCGGCCTCGCGCTGACCGTGGCGCTGGTGGCGTGGAGACGACCCTCGCTGCGTCCCGGCCGGCTGTCGTTCACGCCCATCGCGGTCGCGGTGGCCGCCACCGCGCTCGTCACGTTCCCGGGGTTCCTCGTCACGACGCCGCACCTGTGGCCCTCGCACTACGACATGCTCTGGCACCAGGGCTGGATCCGCCAGCTGGCGGCCGGCATGTCCGCCCCCGGGGGCATCTACGCCGGCGAGCCGAACTCCTATCCGTGGCTCTACCACTCGATCGGCGCGTGGATCCTGGGGACGATGCCGGGCAACCTGAACGCGGCGCTGCTAGCGGTCGACGTCGCCGGCGTCCTGGCGGGCTGGCTCGGGATCTGGCTGCTCGCGCGCGAGCTCGGGGCGTCGTCAGTCGCGGCGACGTGGGCGGCCGGCCTGCTGACGGCCACGGCCGGCTTCGGCTGGATCTGGCAGCACTCGCCGGCGGCGGACATGCGCCAGAACGGCATCGACCTCGGCCCGTACCACGGCGATCTCGTGCTGTACAACGTGCTCAACCCGGCGCTCGGCGACGTCCCCCCGCTGATCCCGCGCGACCTGGCGCTGTGTCTGACGCCGATCGCGCTGTGGCTGCTCGTCCGCGGCCTCGGCCGCGGGCCGAAGGCCCTCCTGTGGCTCGCCGGGCGCGGCGATCTCGTTCGCGTTCCTGGTCGGCCCGCTGGCGGGCGGCTTCCTCGCGGCCTGGACGGTCGCCCTCGCGGTGCAGGCGCGCGAGCGCGGGGTCTGGCGGGTGGCGGTCGCCGCGGCGGCGCGTCGCGGCGGTGTGGCTCGTGCCGCTGGGAGTCGAGTATCACCGCTACGACGGGTTCGTCTCGATCACGAACGTGCCCCCGGTCAACCCGACCATCCCGGAGGCGATCATCGCGCTCGGCCTCCTGCTGCCGCTCGGAGTGGCGGGGGCCGTGTGGGTCTGGTGGCGTCCCGGGAGCATCTCCCGCTGGCCGGTGGCGCTGCTCGTCGTCGTGCCCGCGATCGCCTGCGCCGCCGGGGCGCTCGTCGGTCAGGGGCAGGACGTGCTCGGCACCCCGGCCCTGCTGCGCTGGTCGCGCTACCTGCCGTACCTCGGCCTCGGCCTGGCCGTCCCGGCGGGCATCGCCGCCCACCGGATCACACAAGCGCTCGCCCGCCGCCCGGGACGCCTGGCCGCGGCGGCGGCCGCGGTGGCACTGGTCGCGGTCGCCGTGCCGTCCACGGTGCTCGCGACGGTCGCCGACGTCCAGCAGCACTTCCCGCGCCCGCTCGTCTGCACCGCGTGGCCGTCGTCGACGGATCTCGCCACCGTCGCGATCCATCAGCCGCGGGCCGATCAGGTGTCGCTCGAGCTGTTCGCCAACACGGCGGCACCCTCGGTGTTCCTGCGGCTTGTGCGATCCAAGGTGCGGTTCCGGACGTTCCTGGACCGCCCGCCGACCAACCAGGAGCGCGTGGCCTGGTACCACACCATGATGCGCGACCGGATCCTGCCTCCCCACGTCACCTGGGTGGTCAGCGTCGGTCTTCCGGTCGCCGGCCTTCAAGGCGGAGGGGTTCAAGCGCGTCGGCGTGTGCACGATCGTCGGGCACACGTACGACATCCTGCAGCGCCGGTGAGCGCCGCGGCGGTCAGCAGGCGGGCATGGTGAGCGTCACGCTCGCGGGTGCCGAGACGCCGCCGCTCGTGTCGGCGCTCTCCACCGCGAACGTGTGGGTCGTCGCACAGTGGAGGCCGCCCACGGTGTAGTCCGTGGCGGTCGTCGTCGTGATCAGCCGCCCGTTTGCGAGCACGCGGTAGTCGAGGCCGGCGGCCGGAGCCGACCAGCTGCAGCGCGACGCTGCCGCGCGCGGGCGTCGCCACGAGGCCCGTGGGCGGTGGCGGGCAGGCCGTGGTGCGCACGTGGATCAGGGCCTTCGGCGAGAGGTTCGAGACCATGTCGAGCGCCCGCACCGAGACGATGTGGTCGGCGCCGCAGGCGAGGCCGGTGACGGCCAGCGTGCGCGCCGTGCCCTGGTACCGCAGCGCCGAGTCGACCACGGCGCGGTAGCCGCCGACGCCGATGTTGTCGCGGCCCTTCGTCCAGCTCAGATCGAGCTCGGTCTCGCGGCGGCGCACCGTCACGGCGGGCGCCGTCGGCGGCGACGTGTCGGACTGCTCGACGAGCTCGAACGCGTCGGCGACGATCGCGCCGCGGGCGCGCGACGCCGAGCTGACGGCGAGCCGCCAGGCGTTGCCGGCCGCCAGGTCGTAGCTGCCGATGTAGCGGAAGTGGTCGCAGCCGTGCGACTCGTCGACGAGCGTCGTGCGCGTCCCGTGCGTGGTCGCGACCGAGATGCCGGCGCGCGAGGAGTCGGCGCCGCACGGCCAGCGCATCATCAGGTCGTAGCGGTCGGTGGCCGGCACGTTCAGCCGGAACCGCACCGGGCTGTTCGTGCGCCGCGGGGAGGCGACCAGGTAGCTGCGCCCGTAGCGGCCCGGCTGCGCCGTCGCGACGTGCCACACCGACGGGTCGTAGCGCACGCCGGTCGCGTCGGCGTTGTCCACCAGCCGCTGCGGGGTGTCGTGCGCGTCGGCGCGCAGGTAGGCCATGTACCGCGGCCAGTTCCAGGTGCGGCCGGGATCGGTGTGATGGTCGACGCCGCCCCACTCGCCGGGATGGTTCGGGTCGGGCACCTGCGAGTGCCCGATCACGTGGGAGCGGTCGGGGGTGATCAGGAAGGTGTCGGCGATCCAGGCGGCCAGGCGCGCGGAGCCGCGGTACTCGGCGTCGGGGAAGCGGGTGACGTTCGTGAAGCCGGCGTGCTCGATCCCGATCGACGACTCGTTGTAGGCCCAGTTGCCCGCGTGCCAGGCGATGTCGCGGTCGGGCACCATCTGGGCGACGCGGCCGGTGGACGACACGACGTAGTTGGCCGATGCCTCGGCCCGGGGATTGCGGAACCAGGTGTAGGTCGACGCCCAGCCGCCCTCGGCGACGTGGATGACGATGCGGGTCACCGGGTTCGTGAGCGGCCGGTCGGCGATGGTGTAGTTGGCCGGGCTCGCGGGCTCCCACAGCGCCGACGGGATAGTCGGGCGCGGCCGCGCCGGCGACGTGCATGATGTGTGCGAGCAGCGAGCGCGGCGGCGTCGTCAGGCCGGACGAGTCGAGCGCCGACCCGGATCCGCTGCCGGCAAGCGCCGGGGCGGGGCCGGCCAGGCACGCGGCGACGAGCGCGAACGCGACGATGGCCCAGGCCCGGGACCGATGTTGCCTGCTCCCAGACACCCCTGCATGATCGGCGCGATCGCCGCCCGGCCTGAGCGCCGATGCGGAAATGTTTACGATTGCCTCACCAGGAAGGCGCGAGCGGGTGGGCAACCTGTGAGGAGACGATGACGCGACGCGTGCTGCATGCGGTGGCCTCCGGCCTCGTGCTGGCGCTGCTCGCGGCCGCCCCGGCGGCCGCCGCGGGCCTGACGGGCAACGGCAGGATCGTGTTCGACCGCCACCGCTCGGGCAACTGGGACATCTACCTGAAGCAGCCGCACCAGCTCGAGCCCGGCGTTCCGGGTGACCACGAGCCTGGCCGACGACTTCGCGCCCGTGTTCTCGCCCGACGGCTCGCGCATCGCCTTCACGAGCGACCGCGGCGGCAACTACGACATCTACACGATCAGCCTCACCGGGCACGACCTGCGCCGGATCACGACGAACCGGGCACAGGACGCGTTCCCGAGCTGGTCGCCCGACGGCCGCCGCCTGGCGTTCGCCAGCAACCGCACGGGCGACTGGGAGATCTACACGACGAACGCCAACGGCTCGGGCGGGCTCGTGCAGGTCACCCACCACGCCGGGGTCGACAGCCTGCCCGTGTGGTCGCCGGACGGCAGCCGGCTCGCGTTCGACTCGCCCCGCAACGGCCACTACGAGATCTGCGTCGTCGCCGCCGCGGGCGGCACGGTGACGGCGCTGACGTCGGATCCGTCGCGCAACGTGCAGCCGGCGTGGTCGCCCGACGGCGCCTCGATCGCGTTTACGAGCAACCGCTCGGGCTCGTTCGACCTGTACGTGCTGAACGTCGGGTCGGGGAGCATCCGCCGGCTCACGACCGACTCCGCCGCCGAGTACCAGCCGGCGTGGTCGCCGGACGGCCGCCGCATCGTCTTCGCGCGGGCGACCGCGTCGGGGCAGACGGTCGACGTGATGCCCGCGGCGGGCGGCCCGGCCGCGGTGCTGACGGGCCTACGCGGCAACGAGATCCCGCACTGGCAGCCCGTTGCACCCGTCGCGGTCACCGGTCTTCAGCCCAACCAGGGGCCTGCGGCGGGGGGCACGAGCGTGCAGATCACGGGGCGCAACTTCGCGTCCGGCGCGACGGTGCGGTTCGGGACGGCGGCGGCGACGAGCGTCGTGGTCGTCTCGCCGACGGAGATCACGGCCACGAGCCCTCCGGGCACGGGCACCGCCGACGTCGTCGTCACGACCACGCGCGGATCGTCGGCCGTGTCGGCAGCCGACCGGTTCACCTACCAGTAGGGGCGACCTGGAGGGTGCGCAGGACGCCGCTGACGAGCGCGGCCAGGTCGGCGGCGTGGGCGGACGAGCCGACCACGACGTAGAGGCACATCGCCCGCCCCGAGGCCGTGAAGAAGCGCTGCAGGCCGCGCTGGCCGGGGCGGCGGTGAAGCAGCGTCGCGGGCGAGAGCTCGCCCGGGTCGACGTGCGTCGGCGCGGGCGCCGCGTAGAGCGGCGTGCCGGCGTCGGCGGTGCCGTAGTCGACCAGGACGACCACGACGCCGTCCGGCGGCATCGCCGCCGTCGCCCGGGTGGCGAAGTCGCCGTCGCTCGCGGGCAGGGCGATGTTGGCCGCGTGGAGCACCGGCCCTCCGCCCGGCCGCGACCACACCCGCCCGTCCCAGCCGACGGGCAGGTCGACCGCGATGCCGTGGGCGGCGAGCCTCATCCCGCGAGCGCCAGGGCCGCCGCCGCGATCACGAGCCCGCCCTCGGCCGCGAGCGCGGCGACGCGGGCGGGCCGCGCCCAGGCGTGCAGGCGGCGGTCGAGGACCGCGAGCGCGCGCGGCTCGCGCACGCGCCCGGCCGCGAGCAGGGTGGCGGCGCGGGCGGCGCCGAACGCCGCTCCGACGGCCGCACCGGCCGCCGCCGACCCGGACAGCGCGGCCGCGGCGGCCGTGGCGTAGACGGCGGCGGTCGCGACGATCGTCGTCACACCCAGGCCGAGCTGGAGCCCGAAGCCGGCCCCGTACACCCAGCCGCGGTAGCGGCGCAGCCACTCCTCGTTCACCTGCCGCCGCGGGCCGGGCACGCGCAGTCCGGGCACGGCGTCGACGACGATCGCTGCCGCGACCACGCCGCCCAGGAGCCACAGGCGCACCCCCGCATCCAGGCCGGCCAGGGCACCGGCCGCGCCGAGCGCGGCACCGGCCGCGGCGCCGGCGGCCACGGCCGCGACGGCGAAGGCCGTGACCGTCACTCCCCATCGCCTTCCCCGGCTCCGCTCACCGAGCGGAGTGATGCTCCCGAGCATCGACTCTCCTCAAGGTGACCACAGCGAGCGCAGGCCGGCGACGACCGCGAGCGGCACGGCGACGGCGAGCTCAGCCGGCACCGGCCCTCCGCTCGGGTGCGCCCGGGTGCAGGCTCGGGTGATCCGGCCCGATGCCGGCGGCCGCGAGCTCGCGCTCTGCGCGCAGCGCCCGCTCGGGCGATCCGCGGCGGCTTGCGTCGCCCGCGTCCTGCACCGCGTCGGCAAGCAGCGAGAGCACCTGGTCGAACCGCTGAGCCGTGCCCTCGCCGGCGAGCTCGCCGTGCGCGTCGACGTGCACGAAGTACGGGCTCGCCGGAACGTCGTAGTCGACCCAGGCCGCGCTCGACATGACGACGCGCACGTCGGGCGGCGCCAGCTCACCGAGCCGCACCGGGCTCTCGTGGCTCGGGTCCTTGGTGACGACGACGAGCCGCACGCCCCCGGGGAGGCGCGTGCGCGGGTCGGCGAAGGCCTCCCAGAATCCCTGGCAGGTGCTGCACCCGGACGTCAGGAAGGCGAGCAGGGTGGCCGCCCCCGGCCGCGTCACCCCGACGTGGAGGGCGTCGCCCGCAAGCGTGACGCCGGCCACGTCGTGCGCCGCCGCCGAGGTGCGCGCGGGCGCCGCGGTCGCGGATCCGCCCGGCTGCAGCTCGTCGAGGCGGCGCAGGATCTCGGCGTGGCTGCGCAGGAGCCCGCCGACGAGCAGCACGACGAGCACGAGCAGGAGCGTCTCGACGACGACGACCGCGGTCACAGCTTGCCGCCCCCTCCGCCCAGCCCGCGATAGGGCGGGGCCGCCGCGCCGGGTACGAGGCAGGCCGCCTCGTGATGGCAGGTGAGGTCGTCGACGAGGGTGTGCGTGGAGCACTGGCCCGGGAAGAGCCGGCCCGGGTTCGTGCAGGTGATCATCCGGCACACGACCTCGGTGACCTTGTGGACGTGGGTGTTGCACTGGCCGTAGCGGAAGACGTTGCAGCAGGTCGAGCGATGGTGGCACGACCCCTCGGCGCACGAGCAGCCGTGCGGGCAGCTGCGGCCCGGCAGCCGGTTGCAGTCGATGTAGTAGCGCACGCCCTGCGCCGAGCACAGCTTGGTGCCGGTGTAGTTCGTGCACTTCCACCAGCCGCCCATGAAGGTGTACGGCGGGCAGCTGTTGACGCCGCCGTTGATCGTGCAGCAGAACTCGGTCCAGCCGTCGCAGCAGAGCGCGCCGGGATGGCAGTTGCGGCACGTGATGACCGCCATCGCGCTGCCCGGCCGCAGCAGGTAGCGCAGCGGCGCGACCGCCAGGGCCGACCCGCCGATCGCGAGCCGGATCAGGACGCCGCGCCGCGACGTGCGCCGCTCGAGCAGGCGGGAGGCGCCGGCGACGAGGCGGTCGGTCACGCCGGCTCCCGCCGCGGCCGGTAGACGGTCGCGACGTCCGGGAGGTGGCGCAGGACGAGCGAGACGGCGTACGCCGCCGCGGCACAGCCGGCGACGAGGCCGACGCCGGCAAGCGGCGCCCGGGCGGCGAGCGCGAGGATGCCCGGCGGCGGGCCGATGGCGGCCATGGCCGCGATGAGGGCCGCGGCGCCGTCGAACCAGGCGTGCAGGCGCGAGGGCTCATCGTCGCCGCCGAAGCACCCGCACGACGCGGCGGGCACCGCCGCGCGCAGGAGCCGGACCGAGACGGCGGCCAGGACGGCGTAGAGCGCCGCCATGACCAGAAGGGCCGGGCGCGACGGCGCCAGGAGCGCGGCGATGCCGACGAGCGTCTCGAGGCCCCCGGCGAGGCGAGCGGGGACGACGCCCGCGGGCAGGCCGGCCGCGCGCATCGCATCGGCCGCGGCGTTCGGAGCGCGCAGCTTCGCAAGCCCTGCCATCACAAGCACCGCCGCCAGCACCGAGACCAGCGGCGCGGTTACCGACGCGCCGACCACGGTCGAAGGGTAGCGAGCGCGCCCGCCGGCGCCGCCGGGGCGGGCGTCACACCTGCTGCTCGGTCACGTGCGGCGCGCGCGGGACCACACGCAGGGCCACCTCGCCGCGCAGCAGTCGCAGCAGCGACTCGCCGGCGAGCTCGCGCCGCCAGCCGTGCAGGAGCGGGTGGGCGCCGTCGCCACCCATCGCCTGCCCGGCGATCAGCGCCTCGAGCTCGGCGCGCGTCGCGACCAGCTCGGATGCGACCCCGGCCTCGCCACAGCGGGCCTGCAGCACCGCGCTCGCGAGCGGCAGCACCACCCGCACGCGCCTGCGCACCTCGCCCGGCAGGTCGCCGTCGGCCGCCCCCGGCGGGGGCGTCGCCGAGGCGGCGGCAACGGCTGCCAGCATGCCGTCGAGCTGGGCGCCCTTGCGCAGCTGCAGGCCGCGGATCGACTCGGCATCCCGGGGCGTGCGTGGACGCCGGCGGGCAATCTCGATCAGCGTCGCATCCTTGATCAGCCACGATGCCGGCAGGTCGCGCCTGCGCGCCTCGCGCTCGCGCCACGCGGCGACGGCCACGAGCGCCCCGATCTGCTCGCCGCGCAGCCGCCCGCGTCCGCTGACCCGGCGCCAGGCGAGCTCCGGATCCTGCACCAGCGTCGCCCCCTCGCCGTAGCGCTCCTGCATCTCCTCGTCGACCCATGCCTCGCGGCCCTGGCGCGCCAGCCGCCCACGCAGCGCTTCGGCGGCCGCGAGCAGGTGGCGGACGTCGTCGGCCGCGTACTCGATCTGCACGGGCGTGAGCGGCCGCCGCTGCCAGTCGGTGAAGCCCTCGTCGTGCCGCAGGCGGACGTTGACGGCCTGCTCCAGCAGGCGCTCGAGCGACGGCGACCCGCCGTATCCGGCGAAGCCCGCCGCGAGCTGGGTGTCGAACACGTTGCGCGGACGCACGTCGTGGTGCAGGACGAAGGCGGCGAGGTCGCCCGACGGCGCGTGCATCACCTTCTCGACGGCCGGGTCGGCCATCAGCGCGGCCACGGGCTCGAGCGGAGCGCCGGCCAGCGGGTCGATCACGGCGAGCCGGGTGGGGGTGGCCAGCTGGACGAGGCACAGCGCCGGTGCGTAGGTGCGCTCCCAGACGAATTCGGTGTCGACGGCGCAGGTGCCGTCGGCGCGGGCCTGATCGAGCAGCCCGCCGAGCGCCGCACCGGTGGTGATCTGCTCGAGTTGCATGGACACGGTGCAGTATTGCGCACTACTCTTGACGTACATGGACGCCTGGGTGATCTGGGTGGTGGTGGCGGTGGCGCTGCTGATCGCCGAGGCGACCACATCCGCGTTTGTGGCGATCTACTTCGGGCTGGCGGCGATCGCGGCCGCCGCGGTCGCAGCCGCCGGCCTCGGCGTCCCGCTCCAGCTCGTGGCGTTCGCGGCGCTCTCGGTCGGCGCGCTCACGCTCACCCGGCCCGCGCTGAAACGGGCGGCGGGGCAGACGCAGACGTTCCGCACCGGCGTCGACGCGATGCAGGGCAAGATCGGCGTCGTCACGCACGCGATCGCCGAGCTCGAGCCCGGCCAGGTCAAGATCGGCGGCGAGATGTGGACGGCGCGCTGCTTCTACGACGAGGAGCCGATCCCCGCCGGCAGCCGCGTCGAGGTCGTCAAGATCGAGGGCGTCACCGCCCTGGTCATCCCGGCGCCGTCCGGCCGGGAGGACCCCATCCCCGAACCCGAGGAGCCTCATGCCTGAAATTGATCGCGCTGGTCGCACTGGTGATCCTGGTGCTGGTCGTGGTCGGAAGGGCGGTACGGGTCATCCAGCAGAGCACCGTCGGAGTCGTCCAGCGGATGGGGCGCTACCAGCGCACGATCGGCCCGGGCGTCCACCTGCTCGTGCCGATGCTCGACCGGATCCGGGTGACGGTCGACATGAAGGAGACCGTGCAGGCGTTCCCGCCGCAGCCCGTGATCACCCAGGACAACGTCACGATCGGGGTCGACACGGTCGTCTACTACCAGGTCACCGACGCGGTCAAGGCCACGTACGAGGTGCAGAACATGCTGCAGGCGATGGAGCAGCTCACCGTGACCACGCTGCGAAACGTGGTCGGGTCGATGACGCTCGAGGAGACGCTGACGAGCCGCGACCAGATCAACTCGCAGCTGCGCATCGTGCTCGACGAGGCCACCGAGAAGTGGGGCGTGCGGGTGACGCGCGTCGAGCTCAAGAGCATCGACCCGCCGCGCACGATCCAGGAGGCGATGGAGCAGCAGATGCGGGCCGACCGGGCCAAGCGCGCCGCGATCCTGATGGCGGAGGGCGAGAAGCAGGCGACCATCCTGCGCGCCGAGGGCCTGCGGCAGGCGGCGATCCTGAACGCCGAGGCAGACCAGCAGGCGAACATCCTGCGCGCCGAGGGCGAGAAGCAGGCACGAGCGCTGCGGGCCGACGGCGAGTCCGAGGCGCTCGCGCGGATCTTCGACACCGTGCGGTCGGCCGGGATCGCCCCGAGCGACATGCTCGGCTACAAGTACCTGGAGGCCCTGCCCGCCGTCGCCGCCGGCGATGCCAACAAGCTGCTCCTGCTCCCGACCGGCGCGGCCGACGCGATGGGCGCCGTGGCCGGGCTCGGAGCGGCGTTCAGCGAGGGCGCGGCGCGGACCCCCGAGAAGGATCCGGGCAAGCGGCCGCCCGATCCGACAGCCCCGCCAGCCCCTCCGGCGGGCGAGTAGCGGGTCGTCCGGCCGGGCAGGCCGGGATCGCTTGTAGAATGCGCCGCGTCCCGTGAAGGTGCCCATGCTCCGACTGCGCCCGCTAGCCCTGGCCGCGTTCACGGCGGTGACGTTGCTCGCGCTCTGGGCCGCCCCGGCGCTTGCCGACACCGCGACCTTCCAGCACCCGGTCAGTCCCGCGGCAAGCGCGATGGACCACATCTACCGGGCCGTGCTCGGGGTGACGGTCACGATCTTCGTGCTCGTCGGCGGATGGCTGCTCTACTCGGCGCTGCGCTTCCGGGTGCGGCGCGGCGAGCCCTACGTCGAGCCGCCCCAGGTGCACGGCTCGACGCGTCTCGAGATCGCCTGGACGATCGTGCCGGTGCTCGTGCTGGTCGCGCTCTCGGCCTACACGCTCGACCACGTCGGCACCGTCAAGGACGCGCCCGGCAACTCGATGATCGTGAACGTGACGGCGCAGCAGTTCTCGTTCTCGTACGTCTACGGCAAGAACTCCGGGGTGGTCGGCAAGGCGCCCAGCACGCCGTCCACGCTCGTCGTGCCGCAGAACACCCCCGTCAAGGTGCTGGTGCGCTCGAAGGACGTGAACCACGACTGGTGGGTGCCCGCCGTGGGGCCGAAGATCGACGCCATCCCGGGCCAGACGAACACCACCTGGTTCAAGGCCACGAGCACCGGCACGTTCCGCGGCCAGTGCGCGGAGTTCTGCGGCATCGGCCACGCGACCATGCTGATCACCGTCAAGGTGGTCTCGCCGGCCGACTGGGCCGCCTACACCGCCAAGCTGAAGAAGGCATGACCCCATGGTGACCGAAGCCACCCCCGCTCCTCCCGCAACGCTGCGACCGGCCACCGGCATGTGGTCGTGGATCACGACGGTCGACCACAAGCGGATCGGGATCCTCTACCTCTACACCACGTTCTTCTTCTTCGCAGTGGGCGGGCTGATGGCGCTCGTGATCCGGCTCCAGCTCGAGCACGCGAACAACACGGTGGTGTCGGCCGAGTCCTACGACCGCCTGTTCACGATGCACGGCACGACGATGATCTTCCTGTTCGTCGTGCCGGTGATGGCGGCGTTCGGCAACTACCTCGTGCCGCTCCAGATCGGCGCCCGCGACATGGCCTTCCCGAGGCTGAACGCCGCGTCGTACTGGCTGCTGCTCTTCGGCGGCCTCGTGATGTACTCGAGCTTCGTCTGGGGCGGCGGCGCCGCCGACACCGGCTGGACGGCCTACCCGCCGCTGTCGGTCATGTCGCCGGGGCACGGCCTCGACCTGTGGATCGTCGGCCTGCACATCCTCGGCATCTCGTCGCTGATCGGCGCGATCAACTTCATCTGCACGATCCACAACATGCGCGCGCCCGGGATGCGGCTCACGCGCATGCCGCTCTTCACCTGGGCGGTCGACATCTACGCGGTCATGATCGTGCTCGCCGGCCCCGTGCTGGCGGGCGCGCTCACGATGCTGCTCCTCGACCGCAACTACGGCACGAGCTTCTACCAGGCGTCCACCCACGGGCCGATCCTCTACCAGCACCTGTTCTGGTTCTACTCGCACCCGGTCGTGTACGTGATGGCGCTGCCCGGCTTCGGGATGATCTCCGAGATCGTGCCCGTGTTCTCGCGCAAGCCGCTCTTCGGCTACAAGGCGCTCGTCTACTCGATCGTCGCGATCGCGTTCCTGGGCTTCCTCGTCTGGGGCCACCACATGTTCGCGGTCGGCTTCTCGGTGCCGCTCTCGATCTGGTTCATGCTCGCGTCGATGGCGATCGCCGTGCCGACGGGGGTGAAGATCTTCAACTGGATCGGCACGATGTGGATGGGCCGGATCAGATTCGAGCCGCCCATGCTGTACGCGGTCGCGTTCATCGGCCTCTTCATGATCGGCGGCCTGTCGGGGATCTTCCTGGCCGCCTTCCCGATCGACCTGTACGTGACCGACAGCTACTTCGTCGTCGCCCACTTCCACTACGTGCTCGGGACGGTGCCGGTGTTCGCGGTGCTCGGCGGCGTGCACTTCTGGTATCCCAAGATGAGCGGCCGCATGCTCGACCGGGCGCTCGCGATCCGCGCCTTCTGGGTCATCTTCGTCGGCTTCAACCTGACGTTCTTCCCGATGCACGACCTGGGCCTGTCGGGCATGCCGCGCCGCGTCAGCACGTACACGAACCACGCCTGGGACACCGCCAACCTGATCTCGACGCTCGGCGCGTTCGTGCTCGCAACCGGCGTCCTGATGGTGCTCTGGAACTGCATCCACTCGCTGCGCGTCGGCCGCGTCGCGCCCGCCGACCCGTGGGGCGCGAACAGCCTCGAGTGGTACACGTCCTCGCCGCCGCCGCCGCACAACTTCGACGAGCTGCCGCCGATCCGCAGCGAGCGGCCGCTGTACGATCTGCGCCGCGAGGCCGCCGCCCAGGCGGCCGGTGACTGAGACCGCCATGCTCGACAAGCCGACCGCCCACGCAAACATCGTCCTCGCCCTCAAGCTGGGCGTGTTCGCGCTCCTGCTCTTCGCGGCCACGCTCCTGATCGGCGTCCTGGTGCGCTATGCCTGACGGCGATCACTCGAGCGGCGGCTTCCACCTGCCGTCGCCCTCCGCGCTGCCGTTTGCGACCTCTGCCGGGATCGCGCTCGTGCTCGCGGGCCTCGTCCCGGACGCCCGCATCTGGCGGCTCGCGATCGTGTCGCTCGGGGCGACCATCACGGTCATCTTCGGCGCGCAGTGGGTGCGCGCGGCGATCACCGAGTACAACGACCTGCCGGAGTAGCCTCAGACCGCGTTCGCGGCCATGGCCACGAAGAGCACGGCCAGGTACACCATCGAGTAGTGGAAGAGCGGGCCGGCCCGGGCCGGCACCGGGTCGCGCACGACCCGCCAGGCGAGCCAGATGAACCACGCGCCCGCCGCGGCCGCCACGACGAGGTACGGCCAGCCGGCGATGCCGACGACGACCGGAAGCGCCGTCACGGCCACGAGGCCGAGCGAGTAGACGAGGATCTGCCGCGCGGCGGCCGCATCGCCGCGCACCACCGGGAGCATCGGCACCCCGGCAGCGGCGTAGTCGCGCTTGATCAGCATCGCGAGCGCCCAGAAGTGCGGCGGCGTCCACACGAACACGATCAGGAAGAGCACGGCCGCGCCGACCGAGATGCGCCCGGTCGCCGCCGCCCACCCGACCAGCGGCGGCACCGCACCGGCCGCGCCGCCGATGACGATGTTCTGCGCGGTCGAGCGCTTCAGCCAGCGCGTGTAGACGAACACGTAGAAGAGGTTGCCGGCGAGCGCCAGGGCGGCGGTGAGCGGATTCACGAGCGTCGCGAGCAGCACGAACGAGCCCGCCGAGAGCGCGAGGCCGAACTCGAGCGCCCGGGGCGGCGCCACCCGCCCCGACGCGACCGGCCGGCCGGCCGTGCGCCGCATCCGCTGGTCGATGTCGCGGTCGATCAGATGGTTGAGCGCGCTCGCGCCGCCGCAGGCGAGCGCGAGGCCGAGCATCGCCACGCCGAAGCGGCCGGCGGGCGGGACGCCGCGGGCGCCGACGAACATGCCGCAGGCGCCCGTCCACAGGAGCAGCGACATCACCCGCGGCTTGGTCAGCGTGACGTAGTCGCGCCACGGCGCCGCGGCGACCGGCTCGCCCCGCAGCGTGGCCGCGGTGCCGGCGACGGCGGCCGCCAGGGCGAGGCAGGCGACGCCGACGTGGAGCCAGTGCAGGGCCGGGCTCGGCGCGGCCAGGGCGACCACCCCGCCGAGCGCGATCTCGGCCAGGAGGAGCGCGAGCGCGGCGTTCCAGAACCGCTGCAGCTGCGGATGCGCCAGCCGTGCCGCCACGGCCATCGCCACCATCGGCGCGAGCGCGGCGAGCGCGAGCGCGCGGTGCGCGCCTGTCATGTGCAGCGCGCCGCTGACCACCACGAGCGCGGTGGCCACGGAGGCGCCGACGGCCACCAAGCGCAGCCACGGCCCCGGCCGGAGTCCCGCCGCGAGCGCCATCAGAGGAGGTAGATGACGGTGTAGAGGACGATCCAGACGACGTCGACGAAGTGCCAGTAGAGGCCGGTCACCTCGAGACCGATGTGCTGGCCGGCCGAGTAGTGGCCGCGCAGCGAGCGCAGAAGGGCGACGGCGAGCAGCGACGCACCCACGAACACGTGGAAGCCGTGCAGGCCGGTCAGCGAGAAGAACCCGGACGAGAACGCGTCGGTCGACGGCGTGAACCCGAGGTGCATGTACTCGTGGATCTGCAACGCGAGGAAGGTGAGTCCGAGCATCAGCGTCAGCGCCAGGCCGGCGATCAGGCCGAAGCGGCGGTTGCGCTTGATCGAGACGAGCGCCCAGTGCATCGTGAACGACGACGAGATCAGGATGGCCGTGTTGATCCCCGTCGGCGTCTTCGGCACATCGATCCCGGTCGGCGGCCACGGGCTGTGGGTGAAGCGCAGGTAGAAGAAGATCGTGAAGAACGACCCGAACAGCATGATCTCCGACCCCAGGAACATGACCATGCCGAGGAACAGGGGCGAGCGCAGCAGGCTGTCGTGGTAGGCCGAGACGGGCGCCGCATCGGCGCCGCCGCCGTGACCGTCGATGGTGGCCGCAGTGGCGGTCACGCGCGGGTGGACTCCGACGGCTCGTCGACCACGACGTGCTCGACCGGGAGGTTCGTGCGGTCGCGGAGCCGCTCGACCAGGTCGCGCCGCATCCAGCCCGAGCGGGTGCGCGGAAGCGTCGAGATGATGATCTCGGCCGGCGGGTCGGACTCGACCACGTCCAGGACGGCCGTGTACGGATCGCGGTCGACGACGTAGCCGTTGGCCTCGATGCCGGCGCTGCGCAGCGACTCGAGCGTCGCGTCGAGCCGGGCACGGGTCGCCGCGGCCACGGCCGCCTCGTCGACGACCCAGGTGTCGGACGGGTCGTTCTGCGGGCAGATGACCGTGACCCGGATCGGGTCGGCGGCCGCCCGGGCGCGCACCGCCGCGATCAGCCGCTCGCCGGCGACCGTCTGGTTCGCGACCACCAGGATGTGCTTGAGCGCGCTCATGATCGCCTCTCTCTGTGTGGGAGTGGCCTGCGCCAGCGCGACAGGGACCGGGATCTCCTCCGGGGCCGGCGGGACGTGCACCGTGACGATCGCGTGCCGCGCGCCCGGCACGCCGTAGGCGTACGGGCTGCCGACGACCTGCGGCGGCTCGTCGAAGTTGAAGATCGGCGGGGGCGAGGTCACCTGCCACTCGAGCGTGAGCGCCCGCCACGGGTTGGCCGGGAGCCGGCGCGCCCTTCCACCAGCTGTGCGCCATGTTGTAGAGGAAGACGAGCGTCGAGGCCCCGAGCACGAACGCGCAGATCGAGATGATGAAGTTCAGGTCGGCCCACTTGGACGGGTAGTCGGCGATCCGGCGCATCATCCCCTCCATGCCCAGCCAGTGCATGGGCATGAAGGTCGCGTTGAAGAAGATGAACGTGAGCCAGAAGTGCAGCTTGCCGAGGCCCTCGTCGTACATCCTGCCGGTCATCTTCGGGAACCAGTGGTAGATGCCGGCGTAGATCGTGAACACGGAGCCGCCGAAGAGCACGTAGTGGATGTGGGCCACGACGAAGTACGTGTCGGTGAGGTTGATGTCCACCGGGATCACGGCCAGGAAGATGCCCGACAGGCCGCCGATCACGAACGTGAACAGGAAGCCGCAGGCGAACAGCATGGGCGTCGTCAGATGGATCACCCCCCGCCACAGCGTCGCCACCCACGAGAAGATCTTGATCCCGGTCGGCACGGCGATCGCCATGGTGGTGAACATCATCGGGACGCGCAGCCACGGCGCCATCCCCGACGTGAACATGTGGTGGGCCCAGACGGTGAACCCGAGCACGCCGATCGCCACCGTCGAGATCGCGATCAGCTTGTAGCCGAAGATCGGCTTGCGCGAGTGGATCGCGAGCACCTCGGAGATGATCCCGAACCCGGGCAGCATCATGATGTACACGGCCGGGTGGGAGTAGAACCAGAAGATGTGCTGGTACACGATGATGTTGCCGCCGTGCGTCGGATCGAAGAAGTGCGTCCCCATGATCCGGTCGAACAGCACCTGGAGCTGGGCACCGGCGATGAACGGCGTGCCCAGCACGACCAGCGTCGAGGTGGCGAGGTTGGCCCACACGAGCAGCGGCATCCGCCAGAAGCCCATGCCCGGAGCGCGCATCGTCACGATGGTGACCAGGAAGTTGACCGCGGTCGCGATCGACGAGAAGCCGGCGAACTGCACGCCCATCACCCAGAAGGTCTGCCCGGGCGGCCCGTGCACCGAGAGCGAGGCGTAGTTCGTCCAGCCGGCGTCGAACGGGCCGACCAGGAACGACGACACCATGCACATCCCGGCGACCGGCAGCATCCAGAACGAGAGCGCGTTCAGGCGCGGGAACGCCATGTCCTGGGCGCCGATCATGATCGGGATGACGAAGTTGCCGAGGCCCGGCGAACGCGGGGATGACGAACAGGAAGATCATCAGCGCCGCGTGCACCGAGAAGAGCGCGTTGTAGGTGGCGGGCGAGAAGTACTGCAGGCCGGGCGTCGCGAGCTCGGCGCGGACGCCCTCGGCCAGCATGCCGCCGATGATGAAGAAGATGAACGTCGTCACCAGGTACTGGACGCCGATCACCTTGTGGTCGGTGTTGACCTTGAAGTAGTCCTTCCAGCTCCGGGCGCCGTGGCCGGAGTGGTCCTCGTGGGCCGGCGTGGGGTTCCCGATGATGTAGCCCCACCAGTAGTCGAAGCAGCCGATGCCGATCGTGAATCCGACCCCGGCGAAGAGCAGCAGGAACGTCTGCACGACGCCGTCGGAGTAGGCGACCAGCCCCGCCTCGTGGCGGATCAGCATGACGATGCCGGCCGCCCCGAGGCCCATGACGGTCGACACCCAGAACGCCCGCACCCAGCTCCCGCGCAGCCAGACGCTCCGCTGGCGGCCCCCGTCGTGGCCGTCGTGGAGGTCGTGGCCGTGAAGCTCGGGGGCGTGTGCAACCATCAGCCGCCGCCTTTCAGAAGGTAGGTCACAAGCGCGTCGATCTGTGCAGACGTGAGGGACGTGCCGAACGTGGCCGGCATGACCCCGTTGGAGTACCCGCTGACGATCACCTTACCCGGGTCGGTGATCGACTCGCGGACGTACTGCGCCGCGGTCTCGCCCCCGCCGTACTTGGCCGCGTCGGCCGTCAGGTTGTTCAGGTTCGGGCCGATGGTGCCCGTCGAGTTCGCGGGGGTGAAGGTGTGGCAGCCCGCGCAGCCGGCGCTCGAGAACGTGGCCGCCGCATCGGCCGTGCCGCCGCCCGACGACGGCGGCGGCGCCTTGGCGAGCTTCTTCTGCCGGGCCAGCCACCGGTTCCAGTCGGCCGGCTTCATGACGACGAGGAGGTTGCGCATCTGGCTGTGGCCGATCCCGCACAGCTCGGCGCAGACGATCGCATAGGTGCCGATCCGGGTCGGCGTGGCGACGAGGGTCGTCGGCGTGCCGGGCACGACGTCCTCGCCGACGCGCAGCGCCGGGATCTTGAAGCTGTGGATCACGTCCGTGGCCGGGGCGTGCAGGCGGAACTCGACCTGCCGGCCCTGCGGCAGCACGAGGATGCCGGTGTGCAGGTGGCCGCGCTTGGGATAGGTGAACGACCACGCGAACTGCTTGCCGGTGACGTTCACGACCATGTGCCCGCGCTTGAGCGACTCGTTGCGGTTCAGCACGATGGTGGCCGCGACGGCGAAGCTGAGCACGATGATGATCGGGATCACCGTCCACACGATCTCGAGGCCGGTGTGGCCGTGGATCGGCGCGCCGTCGGACATGTCGCCGGGCCGCGCGCGGAACGTCCACATCGAGTAGCCGAGGAACACGACCACGACCGCGAAGATGATCGAGCTGACGCCGAGGAGCCAGATGTAGAGCGTGTCCTGGCGATGCGCCTCGACCCCGGCTGCGGGGGCAGCCAGTCGGGCAGCCAGAAGTACGAGCCGACCGCACCGATCACGCCCAAGACCAGCGCGAGGAGCCCGACTTTCGCAAACGCCGACACCGGCCGCATCTTATGGGAGTGGGGGGACGGGAGCAAAGGGAACCACTCGCCGGCTCACTCCCACACCGGCGGCCCCGACCGCAGCGCAAGGGCCGTTCCCAGGCCGCGGCTGCGCGCACCCTGGAGCACGTGCCACGCGGCGGCGACGTCGTCCATCGCCAGGCCGACGGGCGTCACGACGATGCGCTGCCGCCGGATCCGAGCGACCCGGGTGGCGCCTCGTGACGACGTCGGCGAGCTCGCATGCGCCCGCGCCGTCGGCCGAGAGCAGCCCGGCGGCGCACCAGCCGCTCGGCGTAGCGGCCGGGGTGGGTCGACTCGTGCTCCCAGTCGTCCACCACCAGGAGATCCGTCACGGCGTGCAGGGCGAGCGGCGCATCCAGGCTCGACACGAGCACCACGGTGGCGCCCGGGTCGATCCAGTCCGCCGCGAACGTCGGATCGACGGCCATCGTCGCCGGGACGACCACCGCGGCGCCGCGGACCGCCGCCTCGGCCGAGTCCGCCTGGCGCACGTCGAGGCCGCGTCTGGGACCGCGCGCGAGCGCAGAACCGCGCGCAGCGCTCGGCCGCCGGGTCGTACACGCGCACCTCGCGCAGCCGCCCGAGGACGGTGCGCAGCGCCGCGAGCTGGGTGTGGGCGAGGACGCCCGCGCCCAGAAGGCAGGCCACCTCGGCGCCCGGGTCGGCCAGATGCCGCACGGCGACGCCCGTGACCGCGCCGGTGCGCATCGCCGACACCACCGTCCCGTCCATCACGGCCAGCGGCAGCCCGGTCGCCGGATCGGTCAGGAGCACGAGCGCGTTTGCGCGCGGGAGGCCGTGCCGCTCGGGATTGGACGGCACGCTCGGGATCCACTTCAGGCCGGCGACGTCGAACTCGCCGCCGACGTAGGCCGGCATCGCCATGATGCGGCCGTGCTTCTCCTCGGTGCCCGGCTCGTCGGCCCAGGTGATCATCACCTTCGGCGGCATCCGCACCTCGCCCGCCGCCTTGACCCGGAATGCGCGCTCGATGACGTCCACCATCGCGGGCATGTCCGTCCCGCCCGCCGCGACGACGTCCTCCTGCGAGAGGTACACGAACTTGCTCATACGAACACCACGTGCACCTGTCCCGGCCCGTGGACACCCCGGATCAGAAGCTGCTCGATGTCGCCGGTGCGGCTGGGCCCGGTGACGAGCGTGACCGACGACGACCGCGCGAGCTCCGGCCCCATCAGCTCGAGCGCGGCGGCCAGGTCGGGCACCAGCTGGTCGGCGCGGGCCTCGATCACGTGCACGGGTGCGACGAGGCCCGGCCGGCGCCCGCGCGAGAGCCTGGCCGAGACGACCGCGGTGCCGGTGTCGGCGATCAGCGCCAGGCACGGCGTCACCGAGACGTCGTCGCCGGCGGCCAGCTCCTCCAGGGCGCCGCGGCCGTGGTGAACGTGCCCGCCCACCGCCTCGAGCGCGGCCGCAAAGCGCTCGATCATCGCTGCACCTCGAGGTTGCGCGTCCGCAGCCATCGCCCCACAACCGGCAGATGAATGAACGGGGTCTGACCCCGTTTATTCACGCGGCCGGCCAGACCGGTCGAGAGGCGGAAGAGCCATGGCCGGCTCCAGGCCGCGCTCCACAGCCGGAACGCGAGCCGCTCCCGGCGGCCGGCCGAGTCGGCGGCGCGGTCGCGGCGAAGGCGCAGCAGGAGCTCGTGGAGCGGGATCCTGACCGGGCAGACGTCGTCGCAGGCGGCGCACAGCGTCGATGCCTGGCCCAGCTCCTCGGCCTCGCTGCGGGTGCAGCAGCGGCGTCAGGACGGCGCCGATCGGGCCGCCGTACACCCAGCCGTAGGCGGTGCCGCCGACCTGGCGGTACACCGGGCAGACGTTCTGGCAGGCGCCGCAGCGGATGCAGTGGAGCACGCGGCGGTAGCGCGGTGCTCGCGCACCCGCGAGCGGCCGTTGTCGAGGATGACGACGTGCATCTCGTCGGGCCCGTCGCCCTCGCCGTCGCGGCGCGGGCCGCTGATCATCGAGACGTACGAGGAGATCTTCTGGCCGGTCGCCGACCGCGTCAGCAGCGGCAGGAGCACCGCGAGGTCCGACAGCTGCGCGACCACGCGCTCCATGCCCATCACCGCGATGTGGACGCGCGGCAGCGCCGAGCACATGCGGCCGTTGCCCTCGTTCGTGACGAGCACGACCGTGCCGGTCTCGGCGACGGCGAAGTTGACGCCGGTGACGCCGACGGGCGGCCGACAGGAAGCGCTCCCGCAGGTGCCGCGGGCGAACGCGATCAAGTCCGTCGGGCTCGGTGCCGAGCGCCCGCCCGGCGAGCGGCTCGAACAGGTCGCGCACCTGCGTCGCGGCTCTTGTGGATCGCCGGCGATGATGATGTGCTCGGGCGCCTCGCCGGCGAGCTGGACGATGAACTCGCCGAGGTCGGTCTCGACCACCTCGATCGCCCGCGGCCTCGAGCTGCGTCGTTCAGGCCGATCTCCTCGCAGGCCATCGACTTGCCCTTCACGACCATGCGGCCGTGCCGGAGGGCGACCGCGGTGACGTACCTGGCCGCGTCCGCCCCCGTCGGCGCCCGGTGCACGACAGCCCCGTTTGCCTCCAGCCGCTCCTGCAGCCGGTCGAGCAGGGCCGGCAGCTCGGCGATGGCGCCCGACCGGATCCGCTCCGCCGCCGCACGCAGCCCCTCACCGTCGATCTCGCGGAACGCCTCGGTGCGATGATCGGCGGTGCGCTCGGCGAAGCGGGGCGACGTTCGCCTGCTGGAGCGGGTCGGCCAGCGCCGGCGGCGGCCCGCTGCTCGAACCCGCTCATGCGAGCGCCTCGGCCAGGACCGTCGCCAGGTGGACGACCCGGACGGCCGGCGCTGCGTGCGTGCGGCGCGGCCCTCGATCTGCATGATGCAGCCCGGGTCGGCGCTCGCGATGACGCCGATGCCGGCGGCGGTCGCCGTCGCCAGCTTGTCGTCGGCCATCGCCGTCGAGACCTCGGGGTAGCGGACCGAGAACGTCCCGCCGAAGCCGCAGCAGCGGTCGGAGCGGGGCAGCTCGCGCAGGTCGGCGACCGCCGCGAGGAGCGCGCGCGGCTGGTCGCGCAGCGGAGCTCGCGCAGCATGTGGCACGAGTCGTGGTAGCCGACCTGCGCGCGCTCGCGCGGGGCTCCGGCAGGCGCCCAGCCGATCTCGTCCACGAGATACTGGGAGAGCTCGAACACGCGCCCCGACACGCGCTCGGCGCGGGCCTCGTCGCGGTCGCCGCGGAAGAGCTCCGGCCAGTGCAGCCGCATCATCGCCGCGCAGGAGCCGGACGGCACGACGACGGCGTCGAGGCCGTCGAGCGCCGCGAGCGTCCGCCGCGCCACCCGGCGGGCGTCGGCGGCGAAGCCGCTGTTCCAGGCCGGCTGCCCGCAGCAGGTCGCGCCGCGCACGGGCGCCGCCTCCGACTCCCGCCGCCCGCAGCACGCGACCCGCGTCCCGCACCGCCTGGCGATGGACGGCCTCGCCCAGGCAGGTGGGGAAAAGCCCGATCATCGCGGGTCATGATACGGGAGTGACCCTGCACGTCTCGTCCGTCGCGCTCTCGTTCGGAGCGGACGAGGTCCTGACCGACGTGTCGGCCATCGTGCGGCCGCGCGACCGGGTCGCGCTGGTGGGCCGAAACGGCGCCGGCAAGACCTCGCTGCTGCGGATCCTGGCCGGCGAGCTCGCCCCCGACCGGGGCGAGATCTCGCTGCCGTCGGGCACCCGCGTCGCCCTGCACGACCAGCGCCCACCGCTCACCGGCGACCTGACGCTGGGCGCCTACGTCGGCGCCGGCGCCGCGGACGCACGCCGGCTCGAGGCCGAGCTCGGAGACCTCGAGCGGCGGATGGCGGCCGGCGAGACCGACGCCGCGGTGATGCGCCGCTACGACGCCGCGCAGCGCGCGTTCGAGCGCGCCGGCGGGTACGGCTGGCGGGCGCGGCTCGAGGCGGTCGCGCGCGGGCTCGGCTTCGTCCCGGCCGACCTCGAGCGACCGCTCGTGACGTTCTCGGGCGGCGAGCTGACGCGGGCGTCGCTCACGCGTGCGCTCGCCGCCGAGCCCGACCTGCTGCTGCTCGACGAGCCGACCAACCACCTCGACACGGGCGCGATCGAGTGGCTCGAGGAGCATCTCGACGGCCTCGACGCCGCCGTCGTCTTCGTCTCGCACGACCGCTGGTTCCTGGAGTCGGTCGCGACCGGCGTGCTCGAGATCGAGCGCGGCCAGGGCCGCTTCGACAAGGGCAGCTACTCGCACTGGCGCCGGCTCAAGGCCGAGCGGCTGGCGGCGCAGGCCGACGCGTTCGAACGCCAGCAGGGCGAGCTCGCCCACCTGCAGCGGTTCGTCGACCGCTTCCGGTACGGCACCAAGTCGCGCCAGGCGCAGAGCAAGCTGAAGGCGATGGCGCGGATCGAGCGGATCGACCGGCCGTCGGCTCAGCGCACGCTGGGGTTCCGCTTCCCCGCACCCGCGCGCAGCGGCCGCATCGTGCTCGAGGCCGAGGGACTCGACGTCGCGGTCGCCGGCCGCACCCTGATCGCCGGGGCGGACTTCGCGATCGAGCGCGGCCAGCGCGTCGCCCTGATCGGGCCCAACGGCGCCGGCAAGACCACACTGATCGAGACGCTCCTGGGACGGCGCGAGCCCGCCGCAGGCCGCATCCGCATCGGCCACGGGACGACGCCCGGCTACTACTCGCAGCAGTCGCTCGAGCTCCCCGACGCCTATCGCGCGCTCGACGCGATCACCTCGGGCACCGGCCTCACGGGCCCGGCCGCCCGCGACCTGCTCGGCCTGTTCCTGTTCTCGGGCGACGACGTCGAGAAGCCGGTGGCGGCGCTCTCGGGCGGCGAGCGGCGCCGGCTCGCCCTGGCGCGCACCGTCGTCTCGGGCGCGAACTTCCTCGTGCTCGACGAGCCCACGAACCATCTCGACATCGAGAGCCGCGAGGCGCTCGAGGACGCCCTGCTGGGCTTCCCCGGCACCGTCCTGCTCGTCTCCCACGACCGCGCGCTGATCGAGGCGCTCGCGACGCGCACGCTCGCGATCGAGGACGGCCGCCTGATCGCCCGCGAGGGCGCCTTCGGCGACTACGCCCGTGCTCACGAGGGCACGCCGCAGCCGCAGCGCCCTGCGCCGGCCGCGGCCCCGAAGCCGCCCAAGCCGGCCACGCCCGCCGGCCGCCGATCAAGCCGCCGGCGAAGCGGCGCCCGTCGCAGCGCGCGCGCCGCGAGGTGGCGCGGCTCGAGGGCGAGATCGCCTCGGCCGAGGAGCGCCTGGGAGCGCTCGAGGCGCGCCTCTCCGCCCCCGACGCCTACACGGACGACGCGGCGATCGTCGCCGACGGCCGGGAGCACCAGCAGCTCCAGGAGGAGCTCGCCTATCTCTACCGCGAGTGGGAGCGGCACGCCGTCGAGGCGTCCTAGACGTCAGTTCCGGGTGCTCGCCTCCGCGATGCGGGCGAGCTCCTCGTGGCTCCATGCCAGGGCGCCGGAGCGCAGGTCGGCCACGACGCCGTCGACCCAGCCGAGCTCCGCCGCGACGACCGCGCGCTGGTACTCGGTCTCGAGCAGCGTCACCCGCGGGAGGTGGTCGTAGGTGCCGCCGAGCTCGCGGTCGAAGGCCGCGAGAGCCTCCCGCAGCAGCGCGCCGCGGCGCTCGAGCACGGCGAGGAGCTGATCGGGGCCGAGCAGCATCGCGAACGAGAGGGCGGCCGGGAACTGGGGGAACTCGTTGCGGGGCACGGCCAGCATGTCGGTCAGCCACTCGCGCGCATGCTCGCGGCCCGCATCGGTCAGCGCGTAGACGGTGCGCTCGGGGAACTGGTGATCGCGCTCGGTGTGCGCCACCGCCACCAGTCCCGCCCGCTCCAGCCGCTGGATCGTCTTGTAGAGGCTCGCCCGCTGGCCGACGTTCACGACCTGGTCCTTGCCCCAGAGCCGGATGAGGCGCTGCAGGCCGTACGGGTGCAGCGGCCCGACCTCGAGCAGGCAGAGGACCGCCAGGGCGAGCGGTGAGGGCGGTGTGCGCGCGGCCATCCGCGCCAAGGATACTGGTTTGTCCGTATCTAGTTTGACAGACACTAGTCTCTAGAATACTATGGTTTCGGATCGAGGGAAGGAGACCCACATGACCACCACAGAGAACATCCGCGCACACAGCGCCTCCATCCGCAGGACCGGACCGTGGACGACCGCCCGCCGCTTCGACGTGCGCGCGTCCCGGGGGAGCGTCGTGCTCGACCTGCTCCTGCCGCAGATCGAGCCGGGCGACATCGAGATCGCGCTCGACATCGACCACTCCATGGTGAAGCTGCTCGTGCCCGACGGCGCGAACATCGACGCCGACGACCTGCGCCGGATCGGTCGGGGACGGGTGAAGGACTGGACCGGCACCGCCCGGCCGGACGGCCGCGTCATCCGCCTGGTGGGCGAGATGCGAGACGCCGAGGTGCGCGTGCACCGGGGCGGAGTTGCGATCGCGTCCCTCGCGCTCTCCGGGGGCCTGGGCGACGTCCGCGCGGCGCATCGCGAAGGCCGGCTGGAACCGGCCGAGCGCTAGCGCAGCCGCCGCTCCATCCACACGGTCGCGAGCGGATTGCCGTTGTAGTCGGCGATCGGGGCGTATCCCGCGCTGCGGTAGAGCGCACCCGCCTCGGCCATCGCACCCATCGTGTCCAGCCTGGCGGTGTCGCACCCGAGCTCGACGGCGCTGCGCTCGAGCGCCTGGAGCAGCGTCCGCCCCAGGCCCCTGCCGCGGGCCTGGGGCGCGACGTACATGCGCTTCAGCTCGGCGACGCCGGGCGCGATGACGCGCACCGCCCCGCACGCGACCGCCTCCGGGCCGTCGAAGGCAACGAGCAGGAGGCCGCGCGGAGGTGCGAGCTCGGCAGGGTCGGCGTCGGGGTAGCGCGAGCGGTCGAACGGCCCGCCGAGGCGCCGCTCGATCTCGTTCAGGTACGCGGCCAGAAGGCAGCCGGGCCGCGTCGGCGTCGGCGGGCACCGCACGCACGTCCATCGGCGGATGCTACCGGCGGGTCAGCCGGCGTCTCGGACGGCGTCGATCAGCGCCGCGGTCACGTCCGGATCGAAGTGCGAGCCGGCACAGCGACGCAGCTCGGCGAGGGCGTCCGGCACAGGCATCGCGGCCCGGTAGACCCGGTCGGAGGTCATCGCGTGGAACGCGTCGGACGCGAGGATGATCCGCGCACCGAGGGGGATGTCGGTGCCCGCGAGGCCGAGCGGATACCCGCTGCCGTCCCAGTGCTCGTGGCAGGCCAGCACGAGGCGGCGCGCGCCGTCGAGCGCGGGCACAGGCTCCATGATCTTCGCGCCGAGCTCGGGATGGCGGCGCATCACCGCCCACTCCTCGACCGTCAGCGGGCCCGGCTTGGCCAGGATGGTCGCGGGCACGCCGATCTTGCCGACGTCGTGCAGCGCGGCCGCGACGGTGATGTCGCGCAGCTCCGGGCCGGACACGGCCAGCCGGCGGGCGACGTTCGTGGTCAGCCCGACCAGCGCCTGGGCGTGATCGCTCGTGTACTCGTCCTTCGTCCCGAGCGCGGTTCCGAGCGCCGCGACGGTGGCCAGGAAGGACTCCTCGAGCTCGGCGTAGAGGCCCCGGTTGACCATGGCGAGGAACGCCTGGTCGGCGATCCCGAGCAGCATCCGCTCGTCGCGGCCGTCGGGCGCCCCGCGGCGCTGGCCGCGCTGGACGACGATCGCCGCCCGGTTGGCGGCCCGCTCGCCGACGGGCACGACGGCGAACGTCGTCCCCGGCGCCACCGTCTCGAGGTGGCTCGCGAGCGCACCCGCGTGCCTGGTCTTGCACACCGCGAGCGCGCGCGAGTCGAGGTTCCCGGCGAACGGATCGTCCGTGACGGCGACCGGCCCTGCGGCCAGGCGCTGAACCTCGAGCGGGGTGTAGCCGACGTGCGCGGCGAGCGTCATCTCGTCGCCCGAGCGCAACCAGACCGAGATCGCGGCCGACTCGACGAGCCGGTCGACCGCCCGGGCGAGCATCTCGGCCACGGCCTCGACGCTGCCCTGCAGCGCGAGCGCGGCGCCGAGCTCGATCAGCGCCTCGGAGATCTCGGCCGCCTCGCGCATGCTCGTGTAGAGGCGCACGTTCTCGCACGCCGCCGCCGCCTTCCCCGCGACGACCTCGAGGACGTGCAGATCGGTGTCGTCGAACTGGTCGAGGCCGAGCTTCGAGAGGACGATCGCCCCGATCGGCTCGCCGCCCGCGAGCATCGGCGCCACCATCATCGACTCGTCGATGGGCTCGCTGCCCGGGACGTCGATGGCGTGCTCGTCGTTGGCCGCGTCCGGGATGCGGCGGGCGCGTGCATCCACGACCGCACGCCCGGCAACGCCCTCGCCGACCCGGCAGACCAGGTCGGCCGTGCGGTCGTCCTCGTACGCGGCGATGACACCATCGTGGGCGACCGGGACGACCACGTCCCTGGACTCGGCCAGCAGGTAGAAGCGGCACGCGTGATGGTCGATCAGGTTCGTCAGCTCGGTCACGACGGCCTCGCCGACCTCGCGCTCGCTGCGCGCCCGCGCCATCCGCAGCGACAGCGAGTGCAGCATCTCGAGGTGCGCGAGCGGGCGCATCGCAGCGCCGTTCGGGCGCGGCGGCGCCGGGACGACCGGCGGGGCGACCGCGGCGGCGGCGCCGGCGGCGATCAGCTGGGCGGCCGCGAGCGCGGCCGGCCCGAACTCGTGGGCGGACCGCACCGAGCCGACCAGGGTGCCGAGCCGCTCACCGGCGGCCTCGACGGGCGCGACGATGACGGCGTAGCGGCCGTCGCGGCGGCCGGTGCAGCCCCCGGGGCACTCGGCGAGAATCGAGGCGAGCCGGGCTGCGCCGAGCCGGTGGGGGCGCACGCCGGCACGCGACCAGCGCGCGAGGACGGTCGGGCGCAGGCCGTCGCCGGCCAGGATCCACGACGCGTCCAGGCCGAGCAGGTCGCCGAGCACACGGCACGCCGTCGTGAGCTCACCCGTAGCGGCTGCATCGGCCGGCTCGGCCTCGATCGAGGTGTGACGCGCAGCGGCCAGCGCAACGGTCAAGGAGGTGCCCAACTCGCCCATGAGCGGACAGCCTAAACGCCGAGTGGCATTCGCTACCATCCCCGCATCGCGGTATTCGGATCTGCCACATTCTGGAGATCCGCGCGGCTAGAAGGCGGCGCTGAGCAGGGCGTAGGCGCCCGCCGCGACGAGCGCCGCGGCCGGGATCGTCAGGAGCCACGCGCCGACGATGTCCGCGGCCAGCCCCCAGCGCACGGCCGACACGCGGGTGGTCGCGCCCGCCCCCAGGACCGAGCCGGAGATCACCTGCGTCGTCGAGACCGGGAACCCGTACCCGGTCGCGACGACGTAGAGCACGGAGCTCGCGGTCGCCTGGGCGGCGAACCCCTGCGGCGGCCGCAGCTTGAAGATGCGCGTGCCCATCGTGCGCATGATCCGCCAGCCGCCGACATAGGTGCCGAGCGCCATCGAGAACGCCGCCGAGGCGATCACCCAGTCCGGGATGTTGCTCGGCGAGCTCGAGTGGTGGCCGGCGTAGAGCGCGAGCGCGATCACGCCCATCGTCTTCTGGGCGTCGTTCGTGCCGTGGGCGAAGGCGAGGAAGCTGCCGGACGCGATCTGGAGCGTGCGGAAGCCGCGGTTGAGCGGCGCCGGACGCACGCGCCGGAACAGCCACAGGATCGCGATCATCAGCGCCCCGGCGAGCACGAGGCCGAGCAGGGGGCTGGCGAGGCCCGGCGCTGCGATCTTGCTCCAGAACGCGCCCCAGTCGACCGGGTCGGGACCGCCCTGGGCGATCGCCGCGCCGATCAGGCCGCCGATGAGCGCGTGCGTCGACGACGACGGCAGCCCCAGCCGCCAGGTGAGGAGGTTCCACGTAATCGCGCCGACGAGCGCCGCCAGGAGCACGTGCGCGGTCGCGGTCTGGGTGTTGATGAGGCCGCTGCCGACCGTCTGCGCCACCTTCGTCGACGTGAACGCTCCCAGGAAGTTCATGACCGCCGCGACGGCCACGGCCGTGCGGGCGCTCAGAGCCCGCGTCGACACCGACGTCGCCACGGCGTTGGCGGTGTCGTGGAACCCGTTGGTGAAGTCGAACGCGAGCGCGATCGCGATCACGACGACCAGCTCCGGGTCGCTCACCGGTGCTTCAGGTAAATGCTCTCGAGCACGTGCGCCGAGTGCTCGCAGGCGTCCACCGCCTGCTCGAGATGCTCGTGGATGTCCTTCCACCGGATCACGACCAGCGGGTCGTGCCCGTCGCGGAAGAGCCGGGCGGTGGCGGCACGGACGATGCGGTCGCCCTCGTCCTCGAGCGTGTGGATCTCGACCAGCAGGGTGCGGATGTCGCGCAGCCCGTCCAGCCGCGCGATGGCATCGGCGAGCTTGCCCACGGCGGTCGAGATCACGATCGCCTGCTCGATCGCCTCGGGCGGCACCTCGTCGACGCCGTACAGGTTGAGCTCGTCGGCGACCTGGTCCATGAAGTCGCAGACGTCGTCGAGGGCGGTGGCGAGGTCGTAGATGTCCTCGCCGTCGATCGGCGTGACGAAGGTCTTGTTCACGAGCTGCACGATGTCGTGGGTCAGGCTGTCGCCCTCGTGCTCGCGATCCTTGATCCGATCGACGAGATCCTTGCGCTCGGGGTAGCTCTCGAGCAGGTCGAGCAGGAGGCCCGCGGTCGTCACGAGGTTCTGCGCGGCGCGATCGAACAGCGTGTAGAACTCGCGCGTCTGCGGGACCAGCCGGATCTTGGCCATAGCGCGGACGGTACCGGATCGCCTCACACGTGCGGCAGGTCGCGCTCCACAGCCTCGCCGCAGGCGGCGTAGCCGCGGCGGCGGTAGAACTCCCAGGCGGGGTGGTTGTCGGCCTCGACGGCGATCCGCACCCGCTCGAGGCCGCAGCTCACGCCGTAGCCCTCGAGCCAGTCGAGCAGCCTGTGGCCGACATGGCGGCCGCGGTCGGCCGGCGCGACCATCACCCGGTCGACGACGAGCACGGCGCCGTCGACGCGCACCGCCGCGTAGCCGGCGGCGTGGCCGCCGACCTCGGCCACGAACACGACATCCCCGGCCGGGCGCGGCTCGAGCGGCCCGATGCCGGCTGCGGGCTCGCCGATCGCCTCGGCGACGAGGCGGCGCAGCGCCGGCTCGTCCTCCCAGCGGCCCTCGTGCACGACGACGTCGCTCACCGGCCTACCTCACGACGTGCCGGCCTGCTCCAGGACGCGCATCTCCTCGGGCGAGAGCTCGACGTCGCTGAGCCCCTCGCGGATCTCCTTGACATAGATGCGGGCATAGTCGCGCCCCTGGATCGCCGAAAGGATCAGGCCCGACCGGGAGGCGTCCATCAGGGCGATGGTGACCGACTGCCTGCCGCCCGCACCCTCGATCGCATCGTACCGCAGCATCGCGCGCCGCTCGAGGCACCGGTCGACGCGCTTGCCGACCGCCGCCGCGGCCGCCTCGACCGCGTCGGCGCGGCCCTCGACCTGCTCGACCCGCGCCAGCAGCGACATGGCGTACTCGACCAGGTCGTGGCTGTCGGTGCCGACGACGATCCGCTGCGAGCGGCGCATGCGCCGCAGGGTGACGGCCAGGTACACCACGAAGACGAGCAGGACCCCGGCGGCGGCCGCCGCACCGATCGCGATGTCGCGGGCCTGCGTGGCGACCGTCACGCCGCGATCTTGAACTCGACGATGTAGCTCGCGGAGTTGTTGCTCAGCACCTTCTCACCCGGCACCTTCTCCGACGTGACCGTGAGCTTGTACTGCACCGAGAAGCTGGGCGAGGTCTGCGACGAGGCGAAGAGGCCCGGGAAGTTCACCTGCTGGGTCTGGCCCGGCGCGATGCTCGCGATGCGCGCCGTCTTCACGAGCGGCTTCTGGGTCGAGCCGACGCGCTTCAGCTTGAACTGCACGTTCACGCCGACCTCGGTGAACTTGCCGCTGTTCTTCACCGAGACGACGAACGTCGAGGTTGCTCTTGCCGAGCACCTGGTTCGTCGTGCCGGGCTGGAGCGTGAGCACCGTCGGCGGCGCCGAGGCCGACCACGGTGCCGAGCTCGGTGCCGTGGATGCCGTGGACGGCGCCCGGGTGCAGGCGCTGCAGCGCCTGGCCGATGCCGATCGGAGTCACCAGGTTGACCTGGTCGGCCGCGAGGAACTGCGACGTCGGCACTCCGGTCGCGCCGACCTGCTTGAGCGCGGCGTTCGCGCTGTTCGCGAAGAGATCGGAGTACACGTAGTCCGACGTCAGCAGCTGCCCGGTGCAGGTCGAGAGCTGCTGCCCGGCCGCGAGCGCGCGCTTGACGGCCCACGCCGCCTTGAGCCGTTCCGACATGCACTGCAGGCCGGTCACCCGGAACTGGAGCGCGTCGAGCAGCGCGGGCTGGTACGGAGCGAGCTGCTTGGTGGGCTTGAGCGCCGCCGCGTTCGCCTTGACCTTGCGCATGTCGGCGAGCTGCTGGTTGAGCTCGATTCTGGACGACGGCTGTAGGTCGCGCGCGGCAGCTCGAGCATCTTGCGGAAGGAGGTCGCGACGGCGTCGGAGGGCTTGAGCACCTGCGTCGTCAGGTTGGCCACATAGGTCTCGTTGGCGCCCTTCGCCGACGAGCCGGAGCAGCCGCGCGCGAGCAGCACGAGCACGAGGATCAGCACCAGGATGCCGACGCCGAGGCCGGCCAGCCGGCGGTACTCGAGCGGGGGCAGCGACGCCGCCGCGCCGCCGCCGAGACGCGCGGGACCTTCGGCATCTTGGGCATCTTCGGCATCTGCGGCCCCGCCGCTGGGGCCGCCGCGGCCGCGGGCGGCCGCGGCGCTCGCGTCGGCTGCTCGTCGGGCGGCTGGGGGACGCGCCCTCGCGCCCGCTCGGCGGGTTCGCCGCCGGGGCGGGTGATCGCCGTGTCCTGGGTCTTGCTCGGCTCCTCCCAGTCGTCGTCGAAGAAGTCGTCAGGTGGCACGAACGGACCCTACCACCGGGTTCGGATGCGGAATTGGAGGAATCCAGGCAGTTCCGGCCAATCTGAGCGCCGTGGCCCAACCGGCTCCCTCAATCGACACAGGCACCCTCGAGGGACGGGTCGTCGCCGGCCGCTACCGGCTCACCGACGTCCTCGGCCGCGGCGGGTTCGGCGCGGTCTACACCGGCCACGACAGCGCGTCCGGCGAGGCGGTGGCGGTGAAGGTGTTCAGCCGCGAGGAGGGCCTCGCGCCGCGCGCCGACCGCGAGGCCCGCACCGCGCGCAAGCTCGACCACCCGAACATCCACGAGGTGGTCGGCGTCGCGCACGACGAGGACCACGCCTACCTGATCTCCCAGCTCGTCGTCGGCGAGCGCTTCGACCGCAGCGCCCTCACCGACGAGCAGGCCGTCCGCGCGATCGCCGCCGTCTGCGACGCGCTCGCCCACGCCCACGAGCGCGGCGTCGTGCACCGCGACGTGAAGCCGGCGAACATCCTGGTCTCGACCGACGGCACCGTGCACCTGACCGACTTCGGCATCGCCCGCGACGAGGACGCCCGCGAGCCCACCGTGGACGAGCGCCTGCTGGGCACGCTGTCCTACATGGCGCCCGAGCAGGCGTCGGGCGAGCGCGCCACCGGCGCAACCGACGTGTGGTCGGCAGGGCTGACGCTGTACGCCACGCTCACCGGCCGCAACCCCTACCGCGCCCACAGCCTGGCCGAGCTGCTCGAGAACCAGGGCCAGCGGCGCGCCCGCGCTGCACCGGGTGCGCCCCGAGCTGCCCCGCGACCTCTCGCGCGCGCTCGAGCGCGCCATGCACCCCGATCCCGCCCGCCGCCCGGACGCCGCCGGCCTGCGCGACCTGCTGCTGACGGCGATCGCCGAGCCGGCCGTCGCAGAGGCGCCCGGCTTCGCGCCCGAGGCGGCGCCGGTGCACCGGCCCGGCCGCGCCCTGCCCGAAGCGCTGCGCGCCCGGCTGCAGCCCGCGACATCGGCGCTCGTCATGGCCTGGGCGGCCGCGTGGACGCTGACCGCCTTCCCGATGTACCCGCCGTCGTGGACGCTCCCGATCGCGGCCGTGCTCGCCGTCGCTCGCCTGGCGCCGGCCGCGCGCCGCCGCCGCCGGCGGCCGCCGTGATCGCCGTTCCCGCGTTCTGGAACTTCGCCGAGGCCGCCGGGCTGGCATGGATCGCGCTCGCCGCCGCCTGGGCGTGGACGACCGGCCACACGACCGCCGGCCGGCGCCGCTGCCTCGTGCCGCTGTCGGCCGTCCCGCTCGCGCTCGTCGGGCTCGGCCCGGCATTCGTCCTCGTCGCCGCGACCGCCCCGACGCGAGCGCGGCGCGCCGCCGAGGCCGGCGCGGGCGCGATCGTCGCCGCGGTCTGCGGCGGCTGGGCCGGAGCCGGCCTCGACCCAGCGCTCGCCGGGGCGAACAGCCCGCTCGCCTACGTCCACGTCCTCGCCCGCGACCCGGCGCATGGTCGCGACCGCAGCGGCGATGGTGCGTGTTCGCCGTGCTGCTCGCGGTCGCCTGGCGGGCGGAGCGGCGGATGCAGGCGCTGACCCTGTGGGGGCTCGGATTCGCGCTCGCCGGGGCGGGCATTCCCCAGGTGCTCGGAAGCGGCGCCGGCGCCGTCGGTGCGGGGGTCGCCGCGGTGCTCACGGCTATAATCCCCGCCGCCTGGGCGGCCGCCGGTCCAGATCGGAAGCGCGGCAGCTGATCCGGCAGTCCCGTCTCGGCTCCCCACCGTGAGCGTCTTTCGCGACATCGAACGGAGGATCGGGGGCCTTGTCGAAGGCCTCTTCGGTCGCACGTTCCGATCGTCGGTGCAGCCCGTCGAGCTGGCCCGCAAGCTGGCCAAGGAGATGGACGACCACCGCACGATCTCGATCCACCGCGTGTACGTGCCGAACACCTACACGGTCTACCTGAACCCGGCCGACCGCGAGCAGTTCGCCGCGTACGAGTCGCAGATGTGCAACGAGCTCGCCGAGTACCTGGTCGAGCACGCCCGCCGCGAGGGCTACAGCACCGCCACCCGCCCGGTGGTGACGCTCGAGTCCGAGCCCGACCTGACGGTCGGCATGTTCGGGATCGCGGTCGGCGGCGACGGCGGCGGCGGCGAGGGAGCAGCCCCGGGCCGTCGGCGACCGTGGCCGTGCCCGAGGTGCCCCCGGCGCCACCGGTGCCCGAGCCCGCCCCGGTGCTGCCGCCGATCCCCGACGAGGCGGTCACCGGCGCGACGATGGTCTACGCGGCCGAGCCCGATCCCGAGCCGGAGCCGGAGCCGCGCCGCCGCCGCGCGAGCACGCGGTGCTCATCTGGGACGGCCGCGACGTGCCGCTCGACCGGGACGTCGTCGTGATCGGCCGCTCCAGCGGGTGCGACATCGTCCTCGACGACCCCAACGTCTCGCGCCGCCACGCCGAGGTCCGCCGGCTGGGCGAGGGCTTCTCGCTCGTCGACCTGGGGTCGACCAACGGCACCGAGGTGAACGGCCAGCGCGTGGGCGAGACGTCGCTCATGAACGGCGACGTGATCGGCGTGGGCACGACCAGGCTCACGTTCGAGCGTCGCCTTGGTTAGACAGCTCCTGCTCCTCCTCCAGGTGGGGTTCGTCGTCCTCCTGTACCTGTTCATCTGGCGCGTGATCCGGGTGGCGTCCCGCGACATGGCGGTGGGCCAGGAGAGCATGGTGCTGCGCCCGGTGCGCCCCGCCAAGCCGGCCCCGGAGCGTCCGCCGGGACGGCTCGTGGTGATGCAGAGCCCCGAGCTCGCCGCCGGGACGTCCATCGAGATCGGGCGCGACCTGGTCGCCGGGCGCGACGAGCGATCTCGAGATCCCGCTCGGCGCCGACGGGTACGCCTCCGGCCGGCATGCCCGCTTCGCCCGCGCGCAGGACGGCGACGTGGTCGAGGATCTGCACTCGACCAACGGCACGTTCGTGAACGGCGACCGCGTGGCCGGGGTGCGCCGGCTCGCCGCCGGCGACGTCGTCACGATCGGCCAGACCCAGCTCACGTACCGGGCGGACACATGACGCTCGGCATCGTCGAGGAGGCCGGCGTCACCCAGACCGGGAACGTGCGCCGCTCGAACGAGGACTCCTACCTGATGCGTTCGCCGCTCTTCATGGTCGCCGACGGCATGGGCGGCGCCCAGGCCGGCGAGATCGCCTCGCGCATGACCGCCGAGGCCTTCGCCGAGGTCGACCTGATCCACACGGCGCCCGCCGACGCGCTCCGCGCGACGATCCGCACGGCCAACCTGCGCATCCTGGAGCGGTCGCGCTCCGACCCCGACGCGGCCGGCATGGGCACGACGGTCACCGCGGCGCTGATGGACGACGAGGGCACGATCACGTTCGCCCACGTCGGCGACAGCCGCGCCTACCTGCTGCGCGACGGCAGCCTGCAGCGGCTCTCCGACGACCACTCGCTCGTCGGCGAGCTCGTGCGCAAGGGCGAGCTCTCCGAGCTCGAGGCCGAGCACCACCCCCAGCGCAGCGTGATCACCCGCGCGCTCGGGACGGACGAGAAGGTCGAGGTCGACACGTTCACGGTGAAGGCGAAGGACGGCGACGTCGTGCTGCTGTGCAGCGACGGGCTGAACACCATGGTGCCCGAGCGGACGATCGCCGACCTCCTGGCCGCCCGCTGAGCCGGTCGCCACGATCGCCCGCAACCTCGTGCGGGCGGCGCTGCAGGGCGGCGGCGAGGACAACGTGACCGCGATCGTGTTCCGCGTCGGCGAGGTGAGCGGGCGGGCGACGGCCGGGCGGAGCGGGAGGCCGGCCGAAGCCACGTCCTGCCCGAGACGATCGACGACGAGGAAACGGGCGGGCTGGGGCTGCGGGCCGTCGTGATCGCGCTCGGCGCGGGCGTGCTCGCGGTGGCGCTCGCGGCGGGGACGCTCGTCGGGCTGCGCGAGAGCCACTTCATCGGGGCCGACACGAGCACCGGCCGGGTCGCGGTCTACCAGGGCGTGCCGTTCGACCTGCCGTTCGGGATCCACCTCTACCACGTCGTCTACGAGTCGACCGTGAGCTACGCGTCGCTCACGGCGCGCCAGCGGCAGACGCTCTTCGACCACACGCTGCGCTCGGACTCGAGCGCGCTTTCGACCCTGCACCCGTACGAGGTCGCAAGCCCATGAGGTCTGCCCGGCTGCGGGAGCTGGTCAACCTGGTGATGGTGGGGATGCTGACGGCGGTGGGCTTCGCCTCGGTCTACACGGCGCGCGAGAACCAGATCTCGAGCACGTCGCTCGTCTACGCCGGCTTCTTCCTCGCCCTGTTCGCCGTCGCCCACATCGGCGTGCGCGCCGGGCTGCCGAACGCCGACCCGTGGCTCCTGCCGCTGGCGGCGCTCCTGTGCGCGCTCGGCCTGACCGAGATCTACCGCCTCCAGCCGACGCTCGCCCGCGACCAGTCGGTGTGGATCGTGGTCGGCCTGGTCGGGTTCCTCGGCCTGATCTTCGTGCTGCGCGACCACCGCCGCCTCGAGGCGTACAAGTACTCGCTCGCGACCGCCGCGGTCGGCCTCCTGCTCTTCACGATGGTCGCCGGCACGACCGTGAACGGCGCCCGCCTGTGGATCCGCATCGGCGGGATCCAGGTGCAGCCGGGCGAGTTCGTGAAGCTCCTGCTCGTGATCGCGCTCGCCGGGTACCTGCGCGAGAACCGCGAGGTGCTCACCTACGCCCGCCGCCGCGTCCTCGGCGTCGACATCCCGGCCGCGCGCCACCTGGGCCCGCTCGCGCTCATGGCGGCCGTCTCGCTCGGCGTGCTCGCCGTGATGAACGACCTCGGCTCGGCGCTGCTCCTGTTCGGCATCTTCCTGGCGATGATCTACGTCGCCACCGGGCGCCACCTCTACACCGTGCTCGGGCTCGGCGTCTTCGCCGCCGGATCGCTCGCCGTCTACCGCGCCGTGCCGCACGTGCGCGAGCGCTTCACGATCTGGATCGACCCCTGGGCGCACGCCCACAGCGACCGGCTACCAGGTCGTGCAGTCGGTCGAGTCGATCGCCGACGGCGGCATCTTCGGCACCGGCCTCGGCCGCAGCCTGCAGGTGCTCGGCCACGGCCAGACCATCATCCCGGCCGTGCAGACGGACGGCATCTACGCCGCCTGGTCGGACGAGACCGGCCTCGCCGGCGCCGCCGGCCTGCTTCTGATCTACCTGCTCTTCGCCTACCGCGGCTTCAAGATCGCGACGCTCGCCGATGACAGCTTCTCGAAGCTGCTCGCCTGCGGGCTCACGTTCTCGTTCACGCTGCAGGCGTTCCTGATCGTCGGCGGGATCACGCGCCTGATCCCGCTCACCGGCGTGACGCTGCCGTTCGTGAGCTACGGCGGGTCGTCGATCGTCTCGAACTTCCTCATGCTGGCGCTGCTCCTGATGGTGTCCGACCGGGCCGCGGCGCGGCACCCGACGTGAACCGCCAGATCACGACACTGTTCCGGATCGCCGCGGTCGGCTTCGCGCTCCTGATCACGATGACCGCGTACTGGCAGATCTGGGCCGCCTCGTCGCTCGCCGACCGCCGCGACAACGCCCGCCTGGTCTACAAGCAGCTGCAGATCCGGCGCGGGCTGATCCTGGCGTCGAACGGCAAGACCGTGCTCGCCCGCAACCACGCGGTGCACCAGAACGGCCTGACGCTCTACACCCGCCGCTATCCGTTCGGGCCGCTCTTCGCGCATGCGGTCGGATACAACACCGTGGGCAGCGGCCGCACCGCGCTCGAGCTGGCCGAGAACCCCTACCTGACCGCGTCGAACTCCGACCTCGCGACGGTGATCTCGAACATCGGCTCGACGCTGCGCGGCGAGACGGTCACTGGCGACAACGTCGTCACGAGCCTGTCGGTGCCGGCGCAGAAGGCCGCCCAGCAGGGCATGGCGGGCCTGACCGGGGCGGTCGTGGCGATCGAGCCGAGCACCGGCCGGGTGCTCGCGATGTACTCCTCGCCGAGCTTCAACCCCACCAAGGTCGAGCAGAACTTCCCCCGCCTCAGCACGCGCACCGGCGCGCCGCTCCTGAACCGCGCCACCCAGGGCCTGTACGCACCGGGGTCGACGTTCAAGATCGTCACCGCGACCGGCGCGCTGAACGCCGGGTTCACGCCGCAGCAGCTCGAGATCGACGCGGGCGGCCACTGCATCACGGTCGAGGCCCATCCGCTCTGCAACGCCGGCACCGAGAGCTTCGGCACGATCGACCTGGAGACGGCGCTGACGAACTCGGTGAACACCTACTTCGCCCAGCTCGGACAGAAGCTCGGCCAGAGCCGGCTCGAGTCGACGATGCAGAAGTTCGGCTTCTTCCAGCTGCCGCCGCTCACCTACCCGACCGACGAGATGAACCCGAGCGGCCTCTACGCGCACGGCCGTCTGCTGGGCCAGAACGCACCGATCGACGTCGGCCGCGTCGCCATCGGGCAGGAGCGGCTGGCGGTGACGCCGCTGCAGATGGCCGAGGTGGCTGCGACGGTCGGCAACGGCGGCGAGCGCATGGCGCCGTCGCTCGTGGACAAGGTGGTGACGAGCTCCGGCCACACGGTCTACACCGGCAAGCCGCAGACGATCGAGCGCGTCATGTCGCCCGCGACGGCCGCGCAGCTCGCCGCCGACATGCAGAACGTCGTCGACGAGGGCACCGGCCAGGCCGCTCGGCTCCCGAGCGGCCTGCTCGTCGCCGGCAAGACCGGGACGGCCGAGACCGGGACGACCGGGATCAACACCGCGTGGTTCATCGCGTTCGCCCCGGTGGTGCACCCGAAGATCGCCGTCGCGGTCGTCGTGGAGCACACGCCGGAGTTCGGCGGGCAGATCGCGGCGCCCATCGCCGCCAAGGTGATCGAGGCGTACCTCCGCTCGGGCGTGGCAAAGTAGGCGCTTCGTGGACGCCTTCTCCCTCATCGGCCAGCTGTTCGACGGCCGCTACCTGATCGAGAGCCAGCTCGGATCGGGCGGCATGGCCGACGTCTACCTGGCCACCGACCAGTCGCTCGGGCGCAAGGTCGCGATCAAGATCCTGTCCGACCGCTACGCCCGCGACGCCGGCTTCGTCGAGCGGTTCCGGCGCGAGGCGGCGGCGGCAGCGGGCCTGCGCCATCCCAACATCGTCACCGTGTACGACCGCGGCGAGGCGATGGGGACGTCGTACATCGCGATGGAGTACCTCGACGGGCCGACGCTCAAGGAGGAGATCACCCGCCGCGCGCCGCTGCCCGAGCCCGAGGCGATCAACTACGCCACCCAGGCGCTGGCCGCGCTCGACGCCGCCCACCGCCAGGGTGTGATCCACCGCGACATCAAGCCCCACAACATGGTGCTGACCGACGAGGGCCGGCTGAAGGTGACCGACTTCGGCATCGCCCGGGCCGCGAACACCCAGCAGATGACCGAGGTCGGCTCGATCGTCGGCACGGCCCAGTACCTCTCGCCCGAGCAGGCCCGCGGGCTCGCCGTCGGCCCGCAGTCCGACATCTACTCGATGGGGATCGTGCTCTACGAGATGCTCTCCGGCGACCTGCCGTTCACCGGCGACTCGGCGGTCGACATCGCGATGAAGCAGGTGTCCGACCCGCCGCCGCCGCTGCACGACCGCAACCGGCTCGTCTCGCCGGCCATGGAGCAGGTCGTGATGCGGGCGCTCGCGAAGGACCCGGCGCTGCGATTCGCCTCGGCGCGGCAGATGACCGAGGAGCTCGCGCGGGTCGCCCGCGGCCAGGGCGCCTCGAGCGACACCCAGCAGGCCACGCGGGTGATCGCCGCCGGCGACGCCACGCGCGTGATCCGGCCGCCGACCGAGGACGCCACGAGCGTGATCCCTGCGCACACGCCGCCCGAGCGGCCCGCGCCCAAGCGAAGCGCGCTCCCGTGGCTGCTCGTGGCGCTCCTGCTCGCGCTCGCGGCCGTGGCCGGCTTCGTCGTCTACAGGATGCTCGCCGGCAACGACCTGTCGGTGCCGCAGGGCGTGATCGGCCAGACGTGCAAGCAGGGCCTCGCGACCCTCCAGGCGGACGGCCTGCAGGGCAAGTGCGTGAACGTGAAGTCCGACCTCGCACACAAGGGCAAGATCGTCGGCTCCGACCCCTCGCCGGGCTCGGGGGTGTCGAAGGGGTCGCTCGTGTCGCTCAAGGTCGGCATCGGCCCGGCCACGGTCAAGGTGCCAAAGGTCAAGGGGCTCTCGATCACCGCTGCGACGACCCTGCTGCAGCACAACGGCTTCGTCGTCGGCACGCCCGAGGCGGTCAACTCGCCCAAGGCACCGCTGAACATCGTCGTGGGCAGCTCGCCGAAGGAGGGCACCGCCCAGAAGCCCGGGACGACCGTGATCCTCAAGATCGCGAGCGGATCGGTCAAGATCCCGGCCGTGAACGGCCTCACGTGCGCCCAGGCGACGAAGAAGCTGCAGAACATCACGCTCAAGCCGACCTGCCAGAACCGGGCCAGCCAGGCCGCGCCGAAGGGCCAGGCGTTCGCGACCTATCCGATTCCCGTCGGGTCGCTCATCCAGCAGAACTCCCCGATCACGATCTTCATCTCGAACGGCCCCAGCCAGACGCCGCTGCCCAACGTCGTCGGCGACACCTCCGGGGACGCCAAGCGGACGCTGCACTCGGCCGGCTTCAAGGTGATGGTGCAGCAGGTGGTCGACTGCACCGATCCGACCCAGGACTTCATCGTGCAGTCGCAGTCGCCGAACACGCCGACCGCCCCGCGCGGCGCGACCATCACCCTCACGGTCGCTCGGTACAAGCCGAACGACCCGAGCTGCAACGCGCCGCCGGGATCGACGTGAGCGAGGTCGTCCGCCTCCGGGTGGCCGTCCTCTCCGGCGGCCGCAGCTCCGAGCACGAGATCTCGATCGCTTCGGGGCTCTCCGTCGCCGCCGCCCTCGACCCCGACCGCTACGACGTGGTCGGCGTCACCATCGAGCGCGACGGCTCGTGGCAGCTCGAGGCGCCGGCCGCCGAGGGCGAGCGGCTCGCGCTCGACCCGGGCTCGAACTCGCGCAGCGTCATCCCCCGCGCCGGCGGCACGCTCAGCCAGGCCCGCGCGGTCGGCCAGATCGACGTCGTCATCCCGATGCTGCACGGCCCCTACGGCGAGGACGGCACGCTCCAGGGCATGCTCGAGATGCTCGGCGTGCCGTACGTCGGCTCGGGCGTGCTGGCCTCGGCGCTGACGATGGACAAGGCGATGGTCAAGGTCGTGCTCGGCGCGAACGGCATCGCCACCGCCCGCAGCGTGCAGCTCGACGCGCACACCGTCCTCGACACCGACGTCGAGGCGATGCTCGCGGCGGCCGAGATCACGCTGCCGTGCTTCGTCAAGCCGGCCCGGCTGGGCTCGAGCGTCGGCATCAGCAAGGTGACCGACATCGACGGCCTCGCCCCGGCGCTCGACCTGGCCTTCCAGCACGACTCCAAGGTGCTGGTCGAGGCGATGGTGCACGGCATGGAGATCGAGTGCGGCGTGCTCGGCACCCGCGAGCCGCTCGTGAGCGTCCCCGGCCGGCTGCACGTGAACGCCGACTGGTACGACTTCGCCGCCAAGTACGAGCCCGGCGGCATGGACCTCGAGGCGCCGGCCGACATCGACCCCGAGCTCGCCGCCGAGATCCAGCGGGTCGCGCTCGACTCGTTCCTGGCCTGCACGTGCGAGGGCATGGCCCGGATCGACATGTTCGTCACCGACTCGGGCGACGTGGTCGTGAACGAGATCAACACGATCCCGGGCTTCACCGAGACGAGCGTCTACGCCAAGCTCTTCGAGGCCACCGGCGTCACGTATCCGCAGCTGCTCGACCGCCTGATCGAGCTCGCGCTCGAGCGCCACCGCGAGCAGCAGCACCTGCGCCACTAGCTAAACGGGGTCAGACCCCGTCTATCGGCTAGAAGTCGAACGGCGTGATGGCGTCGGCGTCCAGGGCGGCGCGGAACCGCTCCAGGTGCTCGGCCATGTGCTCGCGCGTGATGCGGTCGAGCTCCTCGGTCAGGTCGCCCGCGCCCGCCAGGAGCACGTCGTCGTAGCGCTCGACCTCGGGCTGCTCGTAGACGTCGCCGCCGGTCCAGCGGCAGTCCGGGCAGCGCACGTCGAGCTCCCAGCGCATGTCCTCGACCTCGCGCCAGTCGAGGGGGTGCACCCGGTCGGAGCCGCACTGCGGGCAGAGCTCGATCCGGCGAACGCGGATCCGCTCAGACGACGCGTCGGCCTCGGCCGTGGCGGCCTGCTGCTCCCACCCTGTCTGGAGATAGACCAGCTCCACCACCTTGCCGCTGGGGAGCTCGATCCGTTTGATGTGAAACTCTGCCATTCTTGCCCTGTGTTATAGACTAACTGCGTTTGTCCTCCCGTGTATCGACCGTTTCCGGCCGCGATTGAGCACCGCCCTGCCGCGGCGGCGCTGGAAGAAGCTCGGCGATCCCCGGAGGGCGTCTATCCGCCGAAGTCGGAGGTGACGTAGATCGCCGCGCGGCCGGCGTACGTGCCCGGTGGGCGCCGATCGCCGCACGCCGCGAAGTGCCCGTTCAGCAGGTTGGCGCGGTGGGGCGGACTCGCCTTCCACATCGCCATGACCGTCCGGGCGGTGATGTTGCCGACGGCCAGGTTCTCGCCGATCCAGCTGCCGCGGTAGCCCCAGTAGCGGATCCGGGCGATCCAGTTCTTGCCGCCCGAGCTCGAGTGCGAGAAGTTGTGGTGCAGGGCCATGTCGTTCGAGTGCGCCTGCGCCGAGGTCTGCAGCCGCAGGTTCAGATGGATCGGGCCGCGGCCGTACTCGGCGCGGAAGTTGTTGATCCGCCGCTGCGAGGGACGCCCGGAAGGCCGGTACCGACGTGAACGCTCCGGCGGTGGCCGGAAGCACGAGAGCGAGTACGAACACGAGCGATCACCCCTGCCACACGAAACCTCACGGACCCCTCCTTGCGCCTCGAGTCCGCAGACCGTACTCCTGCGGCGGCGCGAAGGCCCGTGTGTTAACGGAACCCTTCCCGGATGTTTAAGTCCGGCGAATTCTCTTTACAAACTGACAGCGAGGCGGTCAACCGGCTGTCGTCGCGAGACGCGGAGCGCCCACGGCCTGCTCGATGGCGGCCTCGAAGATGTCGAGCGCCTCGCCGATCTGCTCGTCGGTGGCGACCAGCGACACGAGCACGCGCACGCAGTTGCCGTGGATGCCGGCCTTGAGCAGCAGCAGGCCCGACTGCACGGCGTGCTCGTGCACGGCGGTCGCGATGTCCGGCGCCGGCGTCTTGCTCGACCGGTCGGTCACGAACTCGAGCGCCAGCATCGGTCCCAGGCCGCGCACGTCGCCGATCTGGTCGAAGCGCCCCGCCCACTCGTCGAAGCGCGCCGCGGATCCGCTCGCCGATCTCGGTGCCGCGGCGCAGCAGGTCGCGTCCGTCGATCTCGTCGAGCACGGCGATGCCGGCCGACGCAGCCGAGCGGCGAGCCCACGAACGTGCCGCCGATCGAGCTGTCCGGCGCCGCGTCCATCAGGTGCGGCGCGACCGAAGACGCCGGAGATCGGCACGCCGGCCGCCATCGACTTGGCGATGGTGATCAGGTCGGGCTCGACGCCGAAGTGCTCGATCGCGAACATCTTGCCGGTGCGGCCGTAGCCGGACTGCACCTCGTCGCAGACGAGGACGATGCCGTGCTCGGTCGCAGAGCTCGCGCAGGCCCGCGCACCCACTCGGCCGGCGGCACGACGAAGCCGCCCTCGCCCTGGACGGGCTCGAAGACGATCGCGGCGACGGCCTCGGCCGCGACGTGCGTGACGAGCATCCGCCGCAGCGCGTCGAGCGCCTCGCCGGCGGGGTCGTCGCCCTCCCAGCGGTACGGGTTCGGGAACGGCGCCCGGTACACCTCGGGGGCGAACGGGCCCATGCCGGCCTTGTACGGATGCTGCTTCGACGTGAGCGACATCGCCATCAGCGTGCGGCCGTGGAACGCGCCCTCGAAGGCGATCACGGCCGGGCGGCCGGTGGCGTGGCGCGCGATCTTGACGGCGTTCTCGACCGCCTCGGCGCCCGAGTTGAAGAACACCGCCTTGTTCGGGCCGGCGATCGGGCTGCGCGCGACGATCCGCTCGGCGAGCTCGACGTACGACTCGTACGGGACGACCGTGAAGTCGGTGTGCAGGAACCGGTCGACCTGGGCGTGCAGCGCCTGGGAGACGGCGTCGTTCGTGTGGCCGACGTTCAGGCAGCCGATGCCGCCCGACCAGTCGAGCAGCGTGTTGCCGTCGACGTCGGTGACGACGCAGCCGTGGCCGTGGTCGATGACGAACGGCGCGAGGAGGCGTCTTGGCGTCGGCGACCACCCGCTCCTTGCGCGCCAGGATCGCACGCGACTTCGGCCCTGGAAGCTCGGTGCGCAGATCGACCGTCTTTGGCATCGCTCACCCTCCCCCGTGGTGCGGAATCCGAAACGGGGACTGGCCCTGCGCCGGTCGCCGCCTGAGCACCAAAAATAGCAGACGGCACTGGTTACAATCCCGGGAATGGTGCTGTCCGACCGGACGATCCGCGAGGAGGTCGCTGCCGGCCGGATCGTGATCGACCCGTTCGACGACGCCATGGTGCAGCCCGGCAGCATCGACGTGCGGGTCGGAAACGCGTTCCGCGTGTTCCGCAACTCGCGCTACGCCTACATCGACGTCAAGCGGCCGATGGACGACCTCACCGAGCTCGTCACGGTCGAGGGCGACGAGCCGTTCATCCTGCACCCGGGCGAGTTCGTGCTCGCCGTCGTCGCCGAGCGGATCGCGCTCCCGGCCGACATCGTCGCCGCCGCTCGACGGCAAGAGCTCGCTCGGCCGGCTGGGGCTCGTCGTGCACCAGACGGCCGGGATCATCGACGCCGGCTTCGACGGCCACATCACGCTCGAGCTCGCCAACATGGCCAACCTGCCGATCACGGTCTACCCGGGCATGCGCATCGCCCAGCTCAGCTTCCTCACGCTGACGACGCCCGCCGACCACCCGTACGGCTCCGGCCGGCTCGGCAGCAAGTACCAGGGCCAGGCCGAGCCGACCCCGAGCCGGTACTACCTGAACTTCGAGCCGGGCTACCGCCGGCCGTGAGGGTGCTCGTGACGGGAGCGGACGGGTTCATCGGCACACGCGTGGCCGAGCGCCTCGAGTCGCGACGGCCACGAGGTGGTGCCGTTCTCGCGCAGGCACGGGCGGCGACGTGACCGACCCGGCGGCGCTCGAGCGCGCGGCCCAGGGCGCCGACGCGGTCGTCCACCTGGTCGCGATCCTGGACGGGAGCGCCGAGCGCTTCGAGGCCGTGAACGCGCAGGGCCCGAGAAACGCGGTCGCGGCCGCGCAGGCGGCGGGCGTGCGCCGGTTCCTGCACATGAGCGCCCTGGGCGTCACCGCCGAGCACGCGCCGCTCACCGGCTACTGGGGCAGCAAGTGGACGGGCGCCCAGGCGGTGACCGCGAGCGACCGCGACTGGACCGTGTTCGAGCCGAGCTTCGTGTTCGCCCGCGGCGGCGGCGCCTTCGCCGAGTTCGAGCGTCTGGTCGGGATGCCGCTCACCCCGGTGATCGGCGACGGCCGCTACCGCCACCAGCCGGTGTGGGTGGGCGACGTGGCAGCCGCGTTCTCGCAGGCGCTCGCCCGCCCGGAGACGATCGGCAAGCGCTACGAGCTGGGCGGCCCGCAGGTCTTCGAGTTCAACGACCTGCTCGACGAGATCGCCCGCGTCACCGGCCGCCGGCCGCACCCCAAGGTGCACGTGCCGGCGGGGCTGATGCGGCTGCAGGCGCGGCCTGCTGCTGCGCCACCTGCCGCCGCCGCTGCGGGTCACGCCCGATCAGATCACGATGCTGCTCGCCGGCACCGAGTGCGACGTCACGCCGATGCGCGCCGAGCTCGGCATCGACCCGGCCTCGCTGGCCGAGGCCTATACGCGCTGAGCGGCGCCGGAGCGGCCGCAGGGCCGCCTCGACGCGGACGAGCTCGTCGAGCAGGGCGGTCGCGGCCTGCTGGGTGGTGTCGCTCGGGGTGAAGCGGCCGTCCGCGATCTGGCCGGCCACGAAGGGGATGTAGACCGCCTCGTACACCGGCAGCATCTTCACCGACGAGACGATCTGCTTCGTCATCTGCACGGCGCGCGTGCCGGCGGAGATGCCGCCGTAGCTGACGAAGCCGACCGGCTTGTCCTGCCACTCGTGGTGGAGGTAGTCGATCGCGTTCTTGAGCGGGGCGTTGATCCCGAAGTTGTACTCGGGCATCACGAACACGAAGGCGTCGGACGCCTCGCACGGTCGCGCTCCACGCACGGGTGTGGTCGTGCGTGTACTCGCGCAGCCGCGGGTGCTTCGGCTCGTCCATGAACGGCAGGTCGAGCTCGGCCAGGTCGGTCACCTCGACGTCGAACCCGCCGTGCGCGCGGGCGACGGGGACGAACCAGTTCGCGACCGGCAGCCCGGCCCGGCCCGGTCTGGTGCTGGCAATGATGATCCGCAGCGTCGCCACGCCGCACGTTAGCACGATCCTTGCGCGCTCAATGACAGCGGCTCCGAACGCAGACGGGGCGCACCGGCACTGCTGCCGTGTGCGCCCCGCCGTCGGTGATATCGCTTGGATTGGGTAGCGGCGACTGCCGAGCCCGCGCACCTCAGGAGGTGGCGGAGGCTATCCCAACGCCGGCTGCAGCGATTCCCCGTGGGTTCAGGGATTCGCCCCTACCCGCGAGCACCTCCACTCGCCCGTCTTGAACCGTCTAACAAGTCGGACCACCTCCTTTCCGCGGTGACGACATGGTAGCAACCGCCGCCGACGTCCGAAAGAGGGAAGGCGGCTACATGCCCCAGCGCGTCGCGCCGAGCAGCTGGAGCTCGGCGCCGGCCTCGGCGACGTCCGAGACGGGGCCGTCGCCGCGGCTCTGCGACGATCACCGACACCGTCCGCGCAAGCCGGTCGTCGACCTCGTGGGTGGTGTCCGCGTCGAGGTCGCGCAGCACGGTGACCGACTCGTCGCCGTGGCCGGAGCGGTCGGCCACCACGTAGCGCCGGCCCGGCTCGACGCCGCGCTGCTTCAGGTAGTGCAGCATCTCCTCGGCCTCGTTCTCGAGCCGCAGCACGACCAGCTCGCTGCCGACCGGGACGGCCGGGATGCGCCTCGCCGGGCTCGCGCGGGTAGTCGCCGATCGGGTGCCCGTGCGGGCACGTGCGCACCTCGCCGATCATCTCGAGCATCTTCGCCTCGAGCCGCGGCGAGATCGAGTGCTCCATCGCGTGCGCCTCCTCGTGCACCTCGTCCCAGGGGATGCCCATCACCTTGACCAGGTACGCCTCGACCGTGCGGTGCCGGGCGACGATGCGCGACGCGACCTCGCGGCCGCGCTCGGTGAACTGGATCAGCTTGTGGTCGTCACGGCTCACGAGGCCGTCGTCGGTCAGCCGGCGCAGCATCTCGCTGGCCGACGGCTGCGACACCTGCAGCGCGCGGGCGAGGTTGGCCTGCGTGCGCTCGATCCCCGCCTCGTACAGCCAGTAGATGCTCTCCAGGTACTCCTGCGTGGCCTCGGACAGTGTCTCCATGCCGCCCAGTCTATGCGAGGACGAACGCCTGCGCCGTCGCGCACGACGACCTCGAACGGACGTCGACGTCCTCGGTGGCGGGCAGCGACAGCACGGCGCCGGTGCGCAGGTCGAAGCGGGCGCCGTGGCGCGGGCAGATCACGCAGAAGCCCTCGCGCTCGCCCTCGCACAGGGGGCCGTCGTCGTGGCTGCAGCGATCCTCGATCGCATACAGCTCGTCGCCGATGCGGTAGACGCCGACGAAGAGCGACCCGGACTGGACGATCTTGACCCCCCCGTCGGGGATCGCGTCGACCGGGCCTACGCCGATCTCCACTCGACCTCGCGGTCGTCTCCCGGCGTGTGCCCCAGCGCGACCTTGAGCACGCTCACGGAGAGCAGCGCGCACTTGAGCCGGATCGGCGTGAGCGGGATGCCGAGCTCCTCGAGGACGTCGTCGCGGCCGAGCGCCGCGACCTCGTCGACCGTCTTGCCCTTGACCACGTCGGAGATCATCGAGGCGGCCGCCTGGCTGATCGCACAGCCGCGGCCGTTGAAGCGCACGTCGCGCACGATGCCGTCGTCGATCGCAAGCTCGACGCGCAGCTCGTCGCCGCAGAGCGGGTTCACGCCCTCGGCCGTCGCGTCCGGCGCGTCCAGATGCCCGTGGTTGCGCGGGTTGCGGTAGTGGTCGAGGATGTTCTCGCGGTAGAAGTCGTCCATATCCCTGGTCGGAAGTGTAACGGCCACCGTTCGGGGTCTGACCCCGGCGGGTCAGACGCCGAACGTGCGCTTGACCCGCTCGATCCCCTCGCCCAGGCGGTCGAGGTCGGCGGTCGTGTTGTAGAGGTACACGCTCGCGCGCGTCGTCGCGGCGACCCCGTAGCGGTCGATCACCGGCTGGGTGCAGTGGTGGCCGGCGCGGACGCAGATCGCGTCGGCGTCGAGCACCTGGGCGACGTCGTGCGGGTGGATGTCGGCGACGTTGAACGTGAGGATGCCGGCGCGCCGCTCGGGCGGCGGCCCGAAGACCGTGACGCCGGGGATCGACCGCAGCAGCATCGTGCCCGTAGCGGGTCAGCAGCTGCTCGTGCGCGTCGATGGCCTCGATGCCCGACCGACTGCAGGTAGTCGATGGCTGCGCCGAGGCCGATGCACTCGGCGATGGCGGGCGTCCCGGCCTCGAACTTCCACGGCAGCTCGTTCCAGGTGGTGCGCTCGAGCGAGACCGAGCTGATCATCTCGCCGCCGGTCAGGAACGGCTCCATGCGCTCGAGCAGCTCCGCGCGGCCCCACAGCGCGCCCGCGCCGGGGCCGCACATCTTGTGGCCGGAGATGGCGTAGAAGTCGCATCCGAGCGCCTGCACGTCGACCGGGCGGTGCGGCGCAGCCTGGGCGCCGTCGACCACGATCACCCCGCCGCGCTCGTGCGCCCAGGCGGCCAGGCCGGTGACGTCGTTCAGCGTGCCGAGCGAGTTGGACACCTCGCCGACCGCGACGAGCTTCACGTGCTCGAGCGCGCGACAGCTCCTCGAGCGACTCGGGATCGAGCTCGCCCTGGTCGGTGATCCGCAGGTAGCGGATCGACGCGCCGGTCGCCTGGGCGAGATACCACCACGGCACGAGGTTCGAGTGGTGCTCGATCTCGGTCGTGACGATCACGTCGCCCGGGCCGACGTACGCCCGGCCGTAGGCGTAGGCGACGAGGTTCAGCGCCTCGGTGGCGTGGCGCGTGAAGATCACCTCGCGCCGCGACGGCGCGTTCAGGAACGCGGCCACCTTGTCGCGGGCGCCCTCGTAGCGCGTCGGTCGCGACCACGCCGAGGTGGTAGACGCCGCGGTGCACGTTGGCGTAGCCCGACTCGTACACCTCCGAGATGCGGTCGATCACGGCGCGCGGCTTCTGCGCCGAGTTGGCCGAGTCGAGGTAGACGAGCGGCTTGCCGTGCACCGGCTTGCCCAGGATCGGGAAGTCCAGCTTGATCTTCGCCGCGTCGAGCGTGTGCGTCTGTACCGCCATGGCGGCAGTGTAGATGGAGCGGTTCCCCGGTTCCGCCTACCCGATCCGCGACTCGAGCGCCGCGGCCAGGCGGTCGCGCGCGTCGGGCGAGCCGATGCGGTCGAGCACGGGCTCGAAGAAGCCGCGCACGATCAGCCGCTGGGCCTCGGTGCGGTCGAGCCCGCGGGCCATCAGGTAGAAGAGCTGGCCGCTGTCGACCTGGCCGACCGTGGCGCCGTGGGTGCAGCGCACGTCGTTGGCCTCGATCTCGAGGCCGGGGATCGGCGTCGCCTGCGCGTCGGTGGACAGCAGCAGGTTGCGGTTCTCCTGGTAGGCGTCGGTCTTCTGCGCGCCCTTGTCGACCCGGATCACGCCGCGCCACACGGCCCGCGCCCGGTCGTCCAGGACGCCCTTGAACGCGAGGTCGGAGCGTCGTGTTCGGGGCGGCGTGCTCCTGCGTCGTGTCGTAGTCGATGTGCTCGCGGCCGTTCAGGTAGTAGGCGCCGGTCACCTTCACCCGCGCGCCCGGCCCGGCCAGCAGGCTCTCCATGCGCGACTTGGCACGCGTGCCGCCGAGCGCCGCCGCCACCCAGTCGAGCTCGGCGTCGCGGCCGACGGTCGCGCGGTGCGTGCCGAACTGACGCGTCTCGGAGTGGTGGTGCTGGATCGTGACGTACTCGAGGTGGGCCTCGTCGGCCACGACGAGCTCGACGACGACGTTCAGGTAGCCGGGCACCTCGGAGCGGAACTCCTCGACGAAGGTCGCCCTGGCGCCGCGCTCGAGCACGATCAGCACGCGGTGGTAGAGCGCGGAGCCCGCGTCGGTCAGCTCGAGCGATCGCGCGCAGCGGCGCCTCGACCGCGACGCCGGCCGGCACGTGCAGGAGCACGCCGTCGCGCCAGTGGGCGGCGTTCGCCGCCGAGAACTTCTCGCCCGCCGGGACGACCGTGCCGAGGTACGGCTCGACCAGCTCGGGATGCGACTCGACGGCATCGCGCCAGGCTCGTGAAGACGGCGCCGCCCGCATCGCCGTCGAACGCGAGCGTGCCCGGGTGGGCGGCGAAGACGTCGGGATCGAACCCGCGCAGGTTGGTGAACCGCCACGCCTCCTCGCGGTTGGTCGGCACGGGCAGCGCCGTGTACGTCTCGAGCGCAGCCGCGCGCTTCCCCGCGAGCCAGGCGGGCTCGGACACCGTCGCCTGCCCCATCAGCCTACGGAGCCTTCCATCTGCAGCTGGATCAGCCGGTTCATCTCGACGGCGTACTCGAGCGGCAGCTCCTTGGTGATCGGCTCGATGAAGCCGGACACGACCATCGCCGAGGCCTCCGCCTCGGACAGGCCGCGGCTCATCAGGTAGAAGAGCTGCTCGTCGCCGATCTTGGAGACGGTCGCCTCGTGGCCGATGTCGACCGCGTTCTCCTTGATGTCGATGTACGGGTAGGTGTCGGTGCGGCTCGCGTCGTCGAGGATGAGCGCGTCGCACACCACCTTGGAGCGCGACCCGACCGCGCCGTCGTTCACCTGCAGCAGGCCGCGGTAGGAGCTGCGGCCGCCGTCCTTGGAGATGGACTTCGACGTGATCACCGACGACGTGTTCGGCGCCATGTGGGTGATCTTGCCGCCGGCGTCCTGGTGCTGGCCCTTGCCGGCGAAGGCGATCGAGAGCACCTCGCCGTGCGCACCCTCGCCCTTCAGGAGCACGGCCGGGTACTTCATCGTGAGCTGCGAGCCGAGGTTGCCGTCGACCCACTCCATCGTGGCGTTCTTCTCGGCGACGGCGCGCTTGGTGACCAGGTTGTAGACGTTCGTCGACCAGTTCTGGATCGTCGTGTAGCGGCAGCGGCCGCCCTCGCGCACGATGATCTCGACGACGGCCGAGTGCAGCGAGTCGGTCGAGTAGATCGGCGCGGTGCAGCCCTCGACGTAGTGCACGTAGGCGTCGCGGTCGACGATGATCAGCGTGCGCTCGAACTGGCCCATGTTCTCGGCGTTGATGCGGAAGTAGGCCTGCAGCGGCAGCTCGACCTTGACGCCCGGCGGCACGTAGATGAACGAGCCGCCCGACCACACGGCCGAGTTCAGCGCCGCGAACTTGTTGTCGTTGTACGGGATGACCGTGCCGAAGAGCTCGCGGAAGAGTCCTCGTGCTCGCGCAGGCCGCTGTCGGTGTCGAGGAAGAGGACGCCCTGGTCGGCCAGGTCCTTCTGCAGGTTGTGGTAGACGACCTCGGACTCGTACTGGGCGCCGACGCCGGCCAGGTACTTCTTCTCGGCCTCGGGGATGCCCAGCTTGTCCCACGTCTCCCGCATGCCGTCGGGCAGGTCGTCCCAGCTGCGGGCCTGCTCCTCGACGGGCTTCAGGTAGTAGTAGATGTTGTCGAAGTCGATCCGGCCGAGGTCGCCGCCCCACTTCGGCATGCTCGCGCTCGACGAAGTGGCGGTAGGCCTTGACGCGGAAGTCGGTCATCCACTCGGGCTCGGACTTGTAGGCCGAGATCTCGCGCACGATCTCCTCGTTCAGGCCCCGCTGGGTGCGGAAGAACGGCACCATGTCGTCGTGGAAGCCGAACTTGTAGTCGCCGATCGCGGTCGCTTCGGTCTCCTGCGGGGTGAGCTCGGTCTTAGCCAACGGGAACCGCCTCCTCGTCAATGCCATAGGGTGCGTAGCCGTCGCGCTCGAGCTCGTCCGCAAGCTCGGGACCGCCGGTTCGAACGATGCGCCCGTCCACGAGCACGTGGATCACATCGGGCTTGATGTAGTGGAGCAGACGCGCGTAGTGCGTGATCACGAGCACGCCCATCTCCGGCCCGGACAGCCGGTTCACGCCCTCCGAGACGATCCGCAGCGCGTCGATGTCGAGGCCGGAGTCGGTCTCGTCCATGATCGCGAGCTGCGGCCGCAGGATCGCCATCTGCAGGATCTCGACCCGCTTCTTCTCGCCGCCCGAGAAGCCGTCGTTCAGGTAGCGCGAGGTCATCGAGCGGTCGATCTTGAGCATCTCCATGTTCTCCTGCAGGAGCTTGCGGAACTCGGGGATGCGGATCGGGTTCGCCTCGCCGTCGGCGCCGCGGCGGTGCGCGTTCACGGCCATGCGCAGGAAGTTCGCGACGGTGACGCCGGGGATCGCGCTCGGGTACTGGAACGCGAGGAAGATGCCGAGCCGCGAGCGCTCGTCCGGCTCGAGGTCGAGCACGTCGGTGCCCTGGAACGTGACCGACCCCTCGGTCACCTCGTAGGCCGGGTGGCCCATGAGGACGTGGGCGAGGGTCGACTTGCCGGAGCCGTTCGGCCCCATGATCGCGTGCACGCTGCCCTTGTCGACGTCGAGGTCGATGCCGCGCAGGATCTCGGCGCCGTCGATGGTCGCGTGCAGGTTACGGATGCTGAGGTCTGGCATTGCGTCCTTGGTTGGGGAAATTGCTGGCATCCAAACCGAATTGGACGCGACGTTCGAAGTGTAGCGAGACGGGGGTTTTCCCCGATCCGACGGTCTGATACCCTGGAGGCACGATGCCGTTCCAACTCGGACTTCCCGAAGTCATCCTCGTCCTGGTCGTCGCGCTGCTGTTCCTCGGCCCCAAGCGGCTGCCCGAGGCGGGCCGCTCGCTCGGCCGCGGCATCCGCGAGTTCAAGGACGGGATCACGGGCAACGACGACAGCTCCGGCTCGAGCAGCGAGCACCACCAGCCAGGCCTCGGCGCTGAACCCGCCGCAGCCGAACTACACGCCGCCGCAGTCGTACACGCCGCCACCGGCGTACGTGCCCCACGCTGACCAGGCTCCCAGCGCGGGCGAGTAGCCCGCGATGGCCGACATCCGGCGCGTCTGGCCCCAGGGTGAGGCGGGTCTGCGACTCGCGCAGCCCCAGGGGTTCGCTGATGCGCGCACGCCGCGCGAAGCCGACGACGAGCTCACGCTCGTCGAGCATCTGGACGAGCTGCGCACGCGGCTGATCGTCTCGATCTCGGTGCTCGTGGTGGCGGTCTCGGCCTGCTACTACGAGAACCACCGCATCTACCACCTCCTGACGAGCGCGATCCCGAAGGGCCACCGGCAGCTGTACACCTTCGCACCAGGCGAGGCGTTCTTCAACGCGATCACGATCTCGATCTACGGCGGCCTCCTGATCAGCCTGCCGATCCTGAGCTACCAGTTCTACGCCTACGTCATCCCGGCGTTCTCGGAGGAGTCGCAGAAGACGATCAGGCCGATGCTGCTGTTGATCCCGGGCCTGTTCCTGATCGGCGTCGTGTTCGGCTGGTACATCGTCGTCCCGGCCGCCCTGCAACTTCCTCGTGAACTACAACAAGGACGTCGTCAACTACCTGCCGCGGGCGGCCGACTACATCCACTTCGTCGCCTACACGCTGCTCGCGATGGGGATCGTGTTCGAGCTGCCGGTGGTGATGATGATGCTCGGCCGGGTCGGCATCCTGCGCTCGTCGTTCATGAAGCGGCGCTGGCGTGAGGCGATCGTCGTCCTGGCCGTCATCGCGGCCCTCCTGCCCGGCACCGACCCGGTCACGATGACGGCCGAGTACCTGCCGATGCTGCTGCTCTACTGGTTCTCGTACTTCCTGGTGAAGGCCGTCGAGCCCAAGCGGGAGTCTGACCGACCTGTCCTCGTCGTCTGAGCCCAGCGCGTGATCCTGCGGGCCGACTGGGTCGTCCCGATGGACGGCCCGCCGATCGCCGACGGCTGGTCGAGATCGAGGACGGCCGCATCGTCGCGGTGCGGCCCGCGGGCGGCGGCGAGGACGAGCGCTTCCGCGACGCCGTGATCCTGCCCGGGCCTCGTGAACGCCCACACCCACCTCGAGTACGCGGCGATGGGCGGCTTCGGCGACGGGCTGCCGTTCTCGCCCTGGATCGCCGACCACATCCGCCGCAAGGACACGCAGGCCGAGGCCGACCTGCTCGACCAGGCCCGGGCCGGAGCGGCGGCCTGCCTGGCCGGCGGCGATCACGACGGTCGCGGACTGCTGCTACGCCGGCACGGTCGCACGGGCGGCGGGCGAGGCCGGCCTGCGCGCGATCGTCTACCTGGAGGGCTTCAGCGTCTGGGAGGGGCTCGAGGCGCCGGATCGAGGCGGCGCTCGACGCGCTGCCCGTCTCGGAGCTCGTGACGGCCGGCGTCTCGCCGCACGCCCCGTTCACGGTCACGCACGACGACTACGCCATGCTCGTCGGCCTCGCCCGCCGGCGCGGGCTGCCGGTGGCCACGCACCTGCTCGAGTCGACGCGCGAGACCGAGCACCTGGACGCCTTCCGCGACGTGCTCGGGCCCGACACGGTCGCGATCCACGCCGTGCTGGCCGACGAGGCCGACATCGCGCTCCTGGCCGAGCTCGACGTCCCGGTGGCGCACTGCCCGCGCTCGAACGCGCTGCTGGGCTGCGGGATCGCGCCGCTGACGGAGCTGCTCGCCGCCGGCGTGCGGGTGGGCCTCGGCACCGACTCGCCGTCGTCGGCAATCGACTTCGACATGTGGGCCGAGATGCGCACGGCGATCATGCTCCAGCGCGCCCGCACCGCCCGCGCCGACGCGCTCTCGGCGCAGACCGCACTCGAGCTCGCGACGACGCGCGCCGCCGGCGGCGATCGGGCTCGGCGACCGGGTCGGCTCGCTGACACCCGGGAAGGCCGCCGACCTGATCGTGCTCGACCTGGCCGGCTCGCCGTTCCTGCCGTGGGACGACCCGGTCACCGCCGCCGTCTACGGCGGCGCCCCCGAGCGGGTCGCACTGTCGGTCGTTGCAGGCGAGATACGCTACAGACGTGGCGAGCGGACACCTCCGACCGCCTCCGCCGCCCGGGCAAAGATGATCCAGGCCCCGAAAGGCTGATCACACGTGCTCTTCGAACGCATCCGCCGCACCCAGAAGCCGGTCTTCATCTTCCTCGGCGTCATGTTCGGCCTGGGCTTCGTCGCCCTCGGCGTCGGCCAGGGCGTCGGGCGGCATCAACATCGGCGACCTGTTCAGCTCGAGCGGCTCGAGCGGCAGCGCGTCGATCTCGGGCCTGCAGTCCCAGGTGCAGTCGCACCCCAAGGACGCGGGCGCGTGGCTGCGGCTCGCGCGCGCCTACGAGGCGGACAGCCAGACGAACCAGGCGATCTCGTCGTTCCAGACCTACCTCGGCCTCAAGCCGAACGACCAGGGCGCCATGACGTCTGCGGCGACCCTGCTCGAGCAGCGCGGCCAGCAGACCGCCGCCAAGGTGCAGCAGGCCCAGGCCGCCGCCGCCGCCTACACCCAGGCCGAGGGCGCGACCGCGGCGAGCTCGCTGAAGCTCGGAGGCGGCGCTCACGCATCCGCTCCTGAACACGCTCGCCCAGCCGGCGCAGACGCTCGCCTCGACGCTCGAGACGAGCGCGGTCACCGACTTCGCCGAGGCGATGGGCATGCGCCAGAAGCTGGTGAAGCTCTCGCCGAAGAACGCCGACTACCAGATCCTGCTCGCCCGCGACGCCTACGCCACCCAGAGCTATGCCACCGTGGCCACGGCGCTCGCAGGCTACCTGACGCTCTCGCCCGAACCTGCACCAAGGCGCAGAAGAAGCAGATCCGGCAGGAGATCGTCCAGTTCAAGCTGGCGGCGAAGACGTCACCGGGCGGCTCGAGCGGCACGACGCCGACCACGCCCGGCGGCTGAGCGCCGCGACGGCCGGGGCGCCGTCTAGATTCGGGCGGTGATCAAGTACCTCGGCTCGAAGCGCACGCTCGTGCCCGCTGATCGGCGCGGTCGCCTCGGCGCTTCCGGTGCGCTCGGCGGCCGACCTCTTCGCCGGGACGACGCGCGTCGGCCAGGAGCTGCGCGGGCGCGGCCTGCGCGTCACCTCGAACGACGTGACGGCGTTCTCGGAGGCGTTCGGCCAGGCGTACATCGCCGCGGGCGCCGCAGGTCGACCGCGCCCGCGTGGCCGCGGCTGCTGCGCGAGCTCGCAGGCGCTGCCGCCGCAGGACGGCTACGTGACCGAGACGTTCTGCCGCCGCGCGCGCTACTTCCGGCCCGAGAACGGCATGCGCATCGACGCCGTCCGCGCCGGCATCGACCGGCTCGACTCGATCCGGTCGAGCGCGGCCTGCTGCTGACGAGCCTGGTCGAGGCCGCCGACCGCGTCGACTCGACCTGCGGCGTGCAGATGGCCTACCTGAAGCGGTGGGCGGCGCGGGCGGCGAACCCGCTCGAGCTGCGCGAGCCGAGCCCGGTCGCGGGACCGGCGGGCGAGGTGGTCTACGCGCGACGCCAACGCGCTCGCGCGCGGCGCTCGACGGCATCGACCTGGCGTACGTCGACCCGCCGTACAACCAGCACTCCTACCTCGGCAACTACCACGTGTGGGAGACGCTCGTGCGCGGCGACCGGCCGGAGCACTACGGCATCGCGTGCAAGCGGGCCGACTGCCGCACGCGCAAGAGCGCCTACAACTCGCGCCGTGCCGCCTGGAGCGCGCTCGGCGACCTGATCGACGGCTGTCGACGCCGTGGCTGATCGTCTCGGTCTCCGACGAGGGCTTCCACGACCCGGCCGACGTCGAGCGGCTGCTCTGCGCGAGCGCGGCCACGTCGGCGCGATCCCGGTCGACTTCAAGCGCTACGTGGGCGCCCAGATCGGGATCCACAGCCCCGCCGGGCGAGCGGGTCGGGTCGGTCTCGCACCTGCGAAACACCGAGTGGCTGTTCGTGTGCGGCCCGGATCGGGCCGCGCTCGATCGTGCGCTTGCCGCGGTGCCCGGGAACTCGCGCCGCCCATTGCCCGTCTGATCTGCATCGACTGCGGAGGGACGGGAATGAGCGCGATGCGGCGGGTGGCATGGACGACGACTGCGGTGCTGGCCCTCTCGGGCCTGGTCGGCGCCGCCGGCTGCGCGGGCGGGTCGGCGTCGCAGGGCTCGGCCGCCGGCGGTGGTGCGCCGACGCGGGCGGCCGTCCCCGGGAGCGTCGCCGAGAAGTCGGCGAGCCGGCGCGGCCCTCGGCGTCCTGCAAGGGCAGGGCAGCGCCACCCAGGGCGGCGCACGCAACCCGATCGCGGCGCAGACCGTGCCGCCGGTGCGCTCCGCCGTGATCAAGACGGCGACGCTCGCGCTGCGCGTGCACCACGGCAAGTTCGGCGACGGCGATGGACGCGGCCAGCCAGATCGCATTCCGGTACGGCGGGTTCGTCAGCCGCAGCTCGTCGTCGGGCACGCAGATCCACGACGGCCGGCTCGTCATGCGGGTGCCCGAGGCGCGGTTCAACCAGGCCCGCCAGGCGGTCGAGCGGCTCGGCCACGTGACCAGCGAGAGCGTGGTCGGACAGGACGTGACGCAGCAGTTCGTGAACCTGAACGCGCGCCTCGGCAACCTCACGACGCAGGAGCACGCGCTGCGGCGGCTCATGCAGCAGACGCAGACCGTCTCGGACACGATCCGCGTGCAGGGCGTGCTGCAGGGCGTCGAGCTGCAGATCGAGGAGATCCAGGGCGAGCTGATCTACCTGCGCAACCGCACCGAGATGTCCACCATCTCGATCGCGGTGCACGAGGCGGGAGCGCGGCCGGCGCCGCCCGCGCATGCGAGCGCGCTCTGGAAGGCGGGCGAGCGCTCGCTGCACACGGCGACCGCGGTGGTCTCGAGCGTCATCGTCGGCGCCGGGTTCGTGATCCCGGTCGCGATCCTCGCCCTGCTGGCCGTCCTGATCGGCCGGCTCGCGGCGCCGTGGGCGGCTCCCCTCGCCGCCCGGCGGCGCGGCACGGCCGGGGCTCCACGGGAAGACGCCTAGCCCCGACCCGAAGCCTCAAGGCGCCCCCGTGGTAGGCCGATAACCCCGCCATGGACCGCCCCGCGATCGCGCGGTCGCCGGGGACGCCCACCGTCACCGCGACCGGCATCGAGACCACCCCTGCGCCGAGTCCGCCGCCCGCGCCCACGGCGGCGCACACGCGCTCGCTCGCGCTGCGCGCGGCGGCGATCGGGATGCTCGCGTTCGACGCCGTCGCGCTCTCGTGGGGCCGCGTCCTCGGGCCCGACACCTACATCTCGCTCACCGCCGGCCGCCAGATCGCGGCCCACGGCCTGCCGCACGTCGACCGGCTCTCGGTTGCCGCCGCCGGCCGGCCCTGGATCGACCAGCAGTGGCTCGCACACGTCATCTTCTATGCGCTCTGGCGCGTGGGCGGCGATCCGGCCGTCGCCGCCTCCTCGGGGATCGCGGTCGGCGCGGCCGTCGGCCTGCTGTTCGCGCTCTGCCTGCGCCGCGGCGCCGATCTCGTGGCGACCTGGCTCGGCGTCGGCGGCGCGCTCGTCATCTGCCTCATGTACGCCGAGACGCGCGCGCAGAGCTTCGCCTACCCACTCTTCGTCGCGCTGATCTGGATCATCCTGCGCGAGCTCGACCGCGGCCGCTTCTCACCGCGGGCGCTGCTCGTCGTGCCGGTGCTCGTCCTGTGGGCGAACCTGCACGGCTCCGTCCTGCTCGGGGCCGCCGTCGCGGCCGGCTGCTTCGGCACACGCGCGATGATCGAGCTCGCCCGGCGCCGCTTCCGCTCGGCGGCCGGCGACCTGGCCGTCGCGGCGCTCGCGCTCGCCGCGGTGCTCGTGACGCCGTACGGGAGCGCGATCCTCTCCTACTACCCGCGCGTGCTCAGCGATCCGGCTCTGGCCGCGATCGCCGAGTGGCAGCCGTCGTCGTTCAGCATCCTCAACCTGCCGTTCGTCGCGATCCTGCTCGGGACGGTCGGCGTCGCCTGCTTCGCCCGCGGCCGCGGCCTGCGGCTGCCCGCCTGGCCGCTCGGGATCGCGCTCGCCCTGGCCGCGCTCGCAACCCACGCCGTGCGCTACCAGGTGTGGTTCGCCCTGGCCGCCGCGCCCGCGCTCGCGCTGATGGTCACATCGATCCGCGGCCGCCGCGCCGAGACCGCAATCCTGCCGCGGGCCGTCGCGATCGCCGCCTCCGCCCTCGTGCTGGGCGCCACGGCCGCGGTCTGTGCCGCGCTCGTCGTGAACCCGGCCTCGAGCTACCAGAGCTTCGTCGACGAGCCGGCGGTGACCGCTCGCGGCCCACTACGCCGACAGCCCATCCCGGGACGCGCGTGCTCGCCGACGACAGCACCGGATCGGCGCTCCTGTGGCAGTACCCCGGCCTGGCCGGCCGCGTCGGCTTCGACGCGCGCACCGAGATCTACCCGGCCCGCCGCCTGATCGCCTTCGCGCACTTCCTGGGCGTCGCCGGGGGCTCGTGGACGGCCGCCGCCCGTCCCTACCAGGTGCTCGCGATCACGTGCTCGCTGCACCCGGGCCTGTGCCCGGCGATCCGGCACCTGCACGCATGGCGCGTGATCGGCACCCACGGCGACGGCCTCGTCGCCGTCCGCCGCAGGCAGCCCTCCTAGCGCCCGCGGAACGTCCAGAGGCGGTTGCCGAGGAAGCTCGCGGGCGTGGCCGCGACGATCGCGATCGCCGCGGCCGCGAGCTTCGGCAGGCCGGCGGCCTCGGCCAGCGAGACGAGGACGAGCAGATCGATCGCAAGCGCGGCGAGGCTCACGGTGAGGAAGCGCGCGTACTGCGGCGACACGCGCCCGCCGGCATGAAAGGTCCACGCCCGGTTGAGCGCGAAGTTCGTGGACGCCGCGGCGACGAACGCGACGGCGAACGCGAGCGGATAGGCGATCGTGCCCGCAAGCGCCCAGAAGAGGGCGCTGTTCACGACGTAGCCCGACGCGCCGACCGTGCAGTAGCGGGCAAACGCGGCCGCCGAACGACCACCCGGCGCGGCCGTTGTCGCCGCTGCCGCCGGACGGTGGTCGAGGGCGAGCACGGAGACCCGTGCCCGCCCCGCCCGTCGCCAGGTCTGCGCCGGCGTCAGGTCAGTTCACCGTCAGCGTCGAGCTGATGCTCGTGCAGCCGGTCTTCGTCGCGGCGAAGGTGATCTTGCCCTTCTTCGTCGGCTTCAGCTTGAACGTCACCTTGCCGGACGCGCTCGTCTTGAGCGTCGTCACCTTGACGCCGGCCCCGGAGGCCTTGATCGACACCCCCGAGATGGTGTTTCCGACGGCGTTCGTCACGGTCACGGCCACGCTGCCCGCCTTGTTGCGGACGAGGAAGCCCGACACCGACTCGGACAGCTTGAGCGGCAGCGCGAGCGTCTGGATCGGCGAGAAGGCGCCGGTGTTGCCGTCGGCGTCGACCGCGGCGACGTGCCAGTAGAGCGTGCCGCCGTTCTGGTAGGTCGAATAGTTGAACGCCATCGTCGGGGCGGCACTGGTCGTGTCGGTCAGGAACTGCTCGAACGTGCTCGAGAACGAGCCGTCCGGGTTCTGCGCCTGCGTGGTGGACACCTCGAACTTGTACTGCTTGGCGCCCGCCTTCGGCGCCCAGCTCATCGCGAAGTTGTGCAGGCCGCCGGTGCTCGTCGAGAGGCCGGTGGGCGCCGAGATCGTGCGCTGGAACGACTGCGTGGGGGTGTAGGAGCCGGACACCGGTGTGCCGGGGTTGCCGTTCTGCACCGTCGGGAAGTTCGCCCGCACCTGCCACGTGAACGCCTTCGTCCCGGTGAGGTGCGTGAGGACGGCGGCGGTCGAGTCGAGGCCGGTGCCGTTCGTGCAGCTCATCGTGTTCGGGCAGTTCAGGACGACGTCGTAGGACACCGCGCCGGGCACGGGGTTCCACTGCCACACCGGGATCGCGTCGCCGGTGGTCGCGTTGTTGTAGTTCGTGGGCGTCGAGAAGCTCGGCGCCGGCAGGGTCTTCGTGAAGTGCCCCGGCGTCGACCAGGCCAGGCCGACCGGCGTGCCGGTGCTCTTCGCCTCGGCCTGCACGCGCCAGTAGAGCTTCTGCCCGGCCGGGTAGGTCGACGCGGCGGTGTACGACGTCTCGTCCACCGTGGTGTTGTCGACGAGGTTCGAGAAGTTGGCGTCGGTGGCCACCTGGACGTGGTAGACGTAGGCGCCGTCGACCGGCGTCCACTGGAACACCGGCCACGTCGAGATCGAGGCGTTGTCGGCCGGGGCCGTCAGCGTCGGGGCCGCCGACTGCTTCTGGAACGTCTCGGCCGGCGCGAGGTCGGGACGGGCGACCACGCCCGTGCCGTCGAAGTTCTGCGCCGGCAGCACCGCCCAGTAGTAGGTCGAGTCGGGGTAGTCGGTCACCTGCAGGCCGTTTCGCGGCGCGTAGGCGGGCGTCTGCGTGAACGCGTAGTCGATCACGTTCTGGAACGACGCGTCCGTGGCGACGACGACGTAGTAGCTCGAATCGCCGGCGATGGGCTTCCAGGTGAAGAGGGGCATCCCGCTCGAGACCTGGCCGGTTTGGGGCAGCTCGTAGTCGGCGGCGCCCAGATAGCCGGTCGTGCACGACGAGCAGGCGCCGCCGGTCGGGAATGCGGTGAAGTTGAACGACGGGTGGGTGTCGTCGCCGACGTCGGTCGGCGTGCCGGCCACCACGTGGTTGTTCGTGTCGCTGTTTCGCTGCGCGCGGACGCGCACGCAGTAGGAGCTGCCCGGGCTGAGCGGCAGGCTGTCGGTGGCAAGCGTCTGCGGATTCGGCCACGGATCGGCCAGGCCGTGCCCCGTGCCGAGCGGCGTCCAGCTCGTCGTAACGGTTGTGACGTCGTCGATCTTCGTGCTCCAGTCACATGCCGCGCCTGAGAACGGCGACACCTCGACCTCGTACGAGGCCGCGCCCGGGACCGGATCCCACGAGACGATCGGGTCGGTCGTATCGACGCCGCTGGGCGTCCAGGTGATCGGGTTGCCCTGATCGTCGCGCATGCTCAGGTTCGTCACGGCGCCGAGACCGGCGTCGTAGGTCGTGGTGAAGGTCTTGGGGTTCCCGACGTTGTCGGTGTAGACCGTCGGCTCGCCGGCGTGCTGGGACGAGTCGAGCGGCGTCACCCGCCAGTAGTAGTTCTTTGCGGCGGGGAGCAGCGTGGTGGGGGCGAGCGACGTGGCCGCGGTGTACCCGGTGCAGCAGACGTTCGAGCCGCTCGGGAAGTTCGGGTCGTTGTTCACCTCGACCTTGTAGTAGGCGGCGCCGGCCACAGCCGTCCACGAGAACTGCGGGTCGAACACCTGCGGGCTCGGGTCGAGATCGTTCAGGGTGAGGGTCGTCTGGGTCGGCCACGACCAGTTGAACGTGAACCAGGGCGACGGGGTGCCGTCGTTGCCCTCGGCGTCGATCGGGGTCACCTGCCACCAGTACTCGCCGTCGCTCAGGCGCGTCGGGATCGCATACGCGGTGGCCGACGTGGTGATCGGCGAGCCGGTGATCTGGTTCACGCCCTGCTGCGGGTCGCTGCTCGAGATCGTGAGCTTGTACTGCGGCGAGCCCTGCACCGACGTCCAGTCGAGCAGGAGCGGCTGCGGGTAGGTCAGCGTCGCGTTGTCGGCCGGCGACTGCGGCTGGGCGACGTCGGCCCAGTCCATGGTGAACGTACGCACCGACGACCACGGCCCCTGGACGCCCGTCGGCGGTGACCGCGGCCACGCGCCAGGTGTAGTCGCCGTTTGCGATCGTCGAGGTCAGGGCGACCCGCGTGTTCTTCGTGCTCACGGAGTACTGCGGCGGGTTGAACCCCGTCGAGCCGCCGAGCTGGAAGGCATAGTGGTCCGCACCCGCGACCGCCGACCAGGTGAACGTCGGCGCGGCGTCAGCCGTCAGAGTGTTGGCAGGGCCCGTCAGGGCAGGCGCACCGAGCGAGGCGTAGCTGGGGGCGACGAAGACGAGCAGGGCGAGCATGGCGGCGACGAGGACGGCCGGGCGAGGGTGTCGGGTAAGGCGCTTGATCGGATGCTCCTTGAAGCGGGTGGGACGAGCGAGTGCGCAGACCTACGCATTTCTCACTATCACTTACCGCAAGGAACAAATGCGATACCTCAAACGGGGGTAAACCGGCGCACGCGCGCGCCGACGCCGCATTCACGCCCGTACGGAGGAGCTCAGCTGTTCGGGCAGGGGAGCTTGGTGGCGGTCGTGCCCGCCACGCTCGTGCTGTTGCCCGCGGCGTCGGTCACGGTGACGTTGACCGCGATGGAGCCGGCCGCGAGCGTGCTCGCGTCGATGCAGCTGATGAACACCTGGCCGTTGCCGGCAGGCGCCGAGCCGGAAACGCTCGTGCTGCCGTCGGACAGGCTGACCGTGACCGTGTCGGACGGATCCGGCGCCTGGTTGAACGCGACGGCGACCTTGACGCACGATGCGTCGGCGGGCGAGATCGTGTTCGGCGGCGGCCCGACGACGTATGCGGCGGCCGGGGCCGGCGGCGGCTGCGTGTCCTTGGTGAGCGTGCCGCTGAAGGTGGTCGCGACGCCGTTTGCGTCCGTGATCGTGCCCTGGATCTGCAGGACGCCGTCGGGCAGGTTGCTCATGTCGCCGGTGAACACGACCTGGTCGCTGCCGCCGGGCTGGGTACCGAACGGCATGCCGTCGACGGTGAGCGCGATCTGGTCGGCCGGGTCGGTCGGCGCGGCGAAGGCCGCCACGATCGTCGCCGCGGTCTGCGTGGCCGCGTTCACGTACCCGGCCGGGTTGTTCGGGCCGGCGGGAACGCCGACGCTCGTGGGCGCCTCGGGGCCACCCGTGTCCACGGTGAACGTGGAATCCCCAGTCCTTGCTGATGTTGCCGTTCGCGTCGGTCTGCTTGATCCCGAGGTTGTACGGCCGTCCGCAAGGCCCGAGAGGTCGAGCGGCGGAAGCGTGTACGTCGTGCTCTGGCCGTCGGACGTGAGCTGCGTCGGCGTGCCGCCGGCCCAGACCACCATCGAGTCGCCGACCGGGCGGCGGCGATGCGAACGTCGCCTGGACGACGACCGCGCTCTGCGAGGCGGCGGTGACGACGCCCGCGGGGTTGTTCGGACCGGCCGTGACCTCGATCGACGTCGGAGCGGCGGGAGCCGTCGCGTCCATGACGATGGCACCGTGGCTGGTCACCCTGCTCGACTGCGTTCCCCGCTGGTCGGTGATCCACGCGGTCACGTCGATCGGGCCGTCGGCCAGGTTCGAGGCGTCGATCACCGAGACCACGCCGTCGGCGGCGGACCCGGTCTGGATGGTCGGAGCGGTCGTTACGTCCCGTTCTGATCGGTGAGGACGACGTGGATGAGTCGCCGTCGGGTCGGTCGGCGCCGTCGGGACGATCTGCACAGAGTAGGAATCCTCGTTCGCCTGCGTGATCATCGGCCTGCTGCTCCGGGATCGTGGGATCGCCCGGCGCGATCGGTGTCCACGAACGTCGATCGCCCGGGTTCCCGGTGCTCACGTTGCCGACGCTGTCGGTGGCGGTGGCGGAGACCGTGACCTTGCCGTTTCGGCGAGCTGTCAGGCCCGCGTTCGGGACGGTGACGTCAACGGTGGCCGGGCCGCCGCTCGCCTGCCCGGTGGCGGTCGCAGCCGGACGGGATCGGTCAGCGTCACCGTGATCGTGTCGCTCGGCGACGAGCTCGGAGCGAGGGTCGACCGGCACCGAGAACGAGTCGCCTGTTGCCGCTGTCGATGAACTGCGGTGGGTTGACGCTCTGGGGAGCCGCGGGCGGCGTCGAATCGGACGTCGCGGAGCCCAGCCGGACCCGGCCAGGCTCGGAAGCGCGAGCCGACCCGGTGCGCACGCCACGACCTGGTACGAGTACGGTGCCGTCGGCGCTCGTCTGGTCGACCACGGTCGTGCCGGACGTCAGCGCCACCGACCTGCTGGAACGCGCTCGACCCTGCGGGAGCGCGCTGGACGATGTACCCGGCGACGCCGCTGACCGAGCCCGACGGCGTCCACGACAGGTCGACCGCCCCCTTGGCACACCGGAGTGGCGGTGACAGGGCCAGGGCGCGAGCGGCGCCTGGGCGCCCTGAGATCGGAACGATCTTGGGCGCGAGCCCCGAGCCGGGACAGGAGATCTCGAGGGTTCGCGTCGATCGGGCCGGCGTACACCGGGTTGGTCGTCAGCGTGATGCGTCGCGGACTGGCCGACCGGCACTTCGTTCGCAGTGCCCGACTCGGCGAACATCGCACTGACGCTCGGCGCGGTGTGCCCGGTGACCGCAAGCTGCAGCGGCAGCGGCTTCGCGTCGTGTTCGTGATGCTTGACGGTCGCTGCGGCGTCGTGCTGCCGGGCGTTGGCCGAAGTGGACGAAGCTGACGTCGGCCAGAGCGCGCGGACGCAGCGGTCGTCGGCCGAAGCGGGTCGAGCTTCGCGTACGGCGCCACTGACCGTCGGCGAGCTCCAGCCGATCCCCTTCACCAATGCGTGCACGCCGGGCAGCTGCCCGACGATGGAGAACGGCGCGGCCGCAGAGAGGGACAGCACGGCCACGCTGGCGTACGTTGCCAGCACGGCGACGACGAGAGAACTCGCCGCAAACATGCCCCGACTCCGCGTCAACGGGGGTACCTTGTTAGGTTCGCCCCACCGCATAAGCTGCTGACCCCCTCCTCATAGCTGCAGCACTGTATCGGCATTCGTGGAGATAACGCATCCCCCTTTTTGGGGAGCGTTCGGCCCGCTCCACTAATTCACACCGAGCACCTGCGAAGATCTGCAATAAGCCCGCTCCGGGCAGGCTCCGAGGTCAGTCGCGCGGCGCCGAATCGGGCTCCGGAGGCAGGCTGCCGGGCACGAGCGGGACGCCGGGACGGGGGTGCGCCGAGGCGGGGCCGCGCACCCACTGACGTGAGGCATCGACGTAGGGCTGGTGGTCCCACGGCGTGTGCATACCCCGGGTGAGCGCTGCGCTCACGCGGCGGCGGCGAGCCTGGCTGCGCAGCACCCGCTCGCGCAGCCGCGCGAGGTCCCAGCGCGCGTCGCACTCCGCCGAAAGCGCGGCGTGCACATCGGCGTGGGCAGGATCGGCGGCGAGGTTCGCAGCTCGCGGGGATCGGCATCCAGGTCGTACAGCAGGTCGGGGTCGCCCGGACAGCGGATCAGCTTGTGGCGGCCGCGGCGCACCATCACGGCGGGCTCCGTGACGCCCTCGGCCAGGTACTCGGAGACGACCGCGGCGTCCCACGCGGCCCCCGTGAGCGCGGGCACGAGGCTCGCGCCCTCGAAGTCGCCGTCCGCGGGCGCGATCCCGGCCAGATCCGCGAGCGTCGGGGCGAGATCGAGCTGCGAGACGGCGCCGCCACACGGCCCTGCGGCACGCCGGGGCCGCGAGCGATCAGCGGCACGCGCGCGGAGCCCTCGAGGAAGGACATCTTGTACCAGAGCCCGCGCTCGCCGACCATCTCGCCGTGGTCGGCGGTGAACACGACCACCGTGTCGTCGCCGAAGCCGTGCCGCGCAGGGCCGCGAGCACCTCGCCGACGCGCTCGTCGATGTAGCTGATCGCGGCGTAGTAGCCGCGGCGCGCGCGCAGCACCTCGTCTCGGTCAGCGGATGCTCGTCGATGCCCGACATGTCGCGCAGCCGCAGGCTGTGCGGATCGGCCTGCGCGCGGGGAATCGCCGCCACCGCCGGCGGATCGATCGCGCGGTCGTCGTAGATGTCCCAGTGGCGGGCCGCACCTCCCACGGGTCGTGCGGATTCGTGAACGAGACGGTCAGGAAGAACGGGCGCCGGTCCGGGCGCTGAGCGAAGCTCGCGGATCCTCTGGACGGCGCGGAAGCAGACCTCGTCGTCGTAGTCGGTCTGCATCGCCGCCTCGCGCACGCCGACGTCGAGCAGGCTCGACATGTTGTGGTACCACGGCAGGCGCGTCCCCGCCGGCAGCCGCCAGTCCGGCGTCCAGTCGAAGCCGGCCGGGTAGACGTCGGTCGTGAGCCGCTCCTCGAAGCCGTGCAGCTGGTCGGGGCCGACGAAGTGCATCTTGCCGGCGAGGACCGTGTCGTAGCCGCCGGCCCGCAGCAGATGGGCGATCGTCGGCGTCGAGGCCGCGAGCTCGGCCGCGTTGTCGAAGACCTCGATCTCCGACGGCCGCCGGCCCGCGAGCAGCGCGGAGCGCGACGGCGCGCACAGCGGCGAGGCGCAGTAGGCGCTCTCGAACACCGCCAGCGCGCGCCAGCGCCTCCAGGTGCGGGGCGTGCACGACCGCGTGGCCGTAGCAGGGCAGAAATGACGCGGCCAGCTGGTCGGCCATCACGAGCAGGATGTTCGGGCGGGCGCCGCTCACGCGCCGCACCGCCGCGTGCAGCGCCGCGAGCACCCCGGCCGCGCGCCGGTCGGCGTCGGCGGAGCGCAGATCGGCCGGCAGGAACGAGAACCCGGTGCGAAGCGCCGGCCACGCGCCGTGCGACCCGCCGCCCGCGCCCGTGTGGCCGAACGCATCGGGCGCGGGGCCGAGCTCGCTCGGCGTCCCGACGAGCTCGTACCCGGTCGGGCCGAAGCGCAGCGGCCGGCCCGTGAGCGCGTCCTCGCCGTCGCGAGCGGGCTCGAGGCCGCGCTCGAGCGTCTCGGCGGAGACCACCGCGCCGCAGACGAGCCGGCCGTAGAGGGGGGCCATCGCCCGGGCGGTCGCGACGCCGTCACCGCGGGAGCCTCGATCGCGCACAGGTCGGGATCGTTCCAGGAATCGATCGGGACCCGGGGGTTGCCGTAGACGAGCTCGAGGCGTGGATCGGGCTCGTCGGCCAGAACGCTGAGAGACGGTACCCCGCAGCCGGCCGCGGACGCAGCATCCGCGCACGCAGCGGATCGTCCGGCCGGGAGGCCGATGCGCAGATCGAGCCCGAGCGGCCCGGCCAGCGCTCGCGCACGACCGCGCCGACCGTGGCCCCGGTCGCGCGCAGGATGAGCTCGCCCGCGAGCCAGCCCTAGGTGACCGCGTGGTAGGAGGGCGCCCCCGGCGGCACCATCGGCGCCTGCCCGGCGAGGGCCGCGCGAGCATCCGCGCATCGCCCAGATCCTGCCGCCGCAGCGGGCGCTCGACCGCGGGCAGCCCCGCAGCATGGGCGAGGAGCGCGCCGATCGAGGTCGCGCCTTGCCCGCGGCCGCGAACTCGGGCCAGAGCGCGGCCACGGGCGCCTCGAGGTCGAGCTCGCCGCGCTCGCACCAGGGTGAGCAGCGCGGTCGCGACGACGCCCTTCGTGCCGGAGAAGAGCACCGTGGCGGTCTCGGCGCTCCAGCCTGCGCCCGTCCACAGGTCGACGACGAGCTCGCCGTCGACGATCGCGGCAAAGGCGCACGCCGCGCCGTCTGCAGCGCGCAGGAACGCGTCGCGCACGGCCTCGAAGCCCGGCGCGGCGCTGCCGCCGGCCGCCGCCGCCCGCGGACGTCACGCGGTCGCGGTCTCGAGCGACGGCGTGTCGACGAGCAGGCGCTGCGTGTAGTCGTCGGTCGGCGACGCCAGCACGTGCTCGACGTCGCCGAGCTCGACGATCCGGCCCTGGCTCATGACGGCGACGCGCTGGGCGATCGAGCGCACCAGCGGCAGGTTGTGCGTGACGAAGAGCATCGCGAGGCCGAGGTCGCGCTGCAGCTCGGCGAGCAGCTCGACGATCGCCGCCTGCACGCTCACGTCGAGCGCCGAGGTGACCTCGTCGCAGACCAGCACGTCGGGCTCGCAGACGAGCGCGCGCGCGATCGCGACGCGCTGGCGCTCGCCGCCGGAGAGCTGGTCGGGGTAGCGGTCGGCGTAGCGCGGCCGTCAGCGAGACGCGCTCGAGCATCTCGCCGACGCGGCTTGTCGGCCTCGCGCCCGTCGACGCCGCCGAAGAGCTCGAGCGGCTGGCGCACGATCTGGCCGATCGTCTTGCGCGGGTTGAGCGAGCCGTACGGGTTCTGGAAGACGTACTGGATCGATCGGCCGCACCTCGCGCGTGCGGGCGCGGGCGCCGGCGCGCAGCGGCGTGCCGTGCAGCAGGATCTCGCCCGCGCGCTCGCGGTGCAGGCCCGCGATCGAGCGCGCGAGCGTGGTCTTGCCCGAGCCGGACTCGCCGACGAGCGCCAGGCACTCGTGCGGCGCGAGCTGCGAGGTTGATGTCGTGCACGACCGTGACGCGCCGGTAGCCGGCGGAGACGCCGACGAGCGAGAGCACCGCGTCGCCGGCTCGCGCCGCGGCCAGCTCGCCGGCGGCGCCGGCGCGCACCGCGCTCTGCCGCGCACCTCCTCGGCGCGCACGCAGCGGACGCTCGTGCATGTCGGCGACAGCTCGCGCAGCGTCGGGCATCGTCGGCGCGGCAGCGCGTCCTCGACGAACGTGCAGCGCGGCGCGAAGACGCAGCCGCCGGGCGCGCTGCCCGGGCGACGGCGCGCGGCCGGGGATGCCGACCAGCGTCGCGGCGGCCGGCGAGGTGCGGGATCGCCTGCGATCAGCCGCCGCGTGTACGGGTGCGCGGCGGCCGCGGAAGAGCTCGTCGGCCGGCCCGAGCTCGACGATCCGGCCGGCGTACATCACGGCGACGCGGTCCGCGAGCGTGCCGACGACGGCGAGGTCGTGGCTGACGTAGAGCGCCGCGACGCTGTGGGCGGCGGCCAGCTCGCGCACGGTGTCGAGCACGTGCGCCTGCGTCGTCACGTCGAGGCCGGTCGTCGGCTCGTCGAGCACGATCACGCGCGGCCGGCAGGCGAAGGCCATCGCGAGGCCGACGCGCTGCTGCTGGCCGCCCGAGAGCTCGTGCGGGTAGCGGCGCAGGTACGGCGCCGTCGTCGGGCAGCGCGCACCTCGCGCATCATCTCGGCGACGCGCTCGCGCTCGCTCGCGGCCGCTCGCGCCGAAGCCGTGCACCTCGAGCGTCTCGCGCAGCTGCGTGCCGATCCGCAGCGCCGGGTTGAGCGCGGCGGCCGGATCCTGCGGCACGTACGAGACGACCCGGCCGCGCAGCGCGCGCCGCTGCGCGCCGGCTGAGCGTGAGGACGTCGACGTCGCCGACGCGGATCGCAGCCGCCGGCGATCTCGGCGCCGCGCCGCGTGTGGCCGAGCAGCGCGAGCGCCGACCGTCGTCTTGCCCGAGCCCGACTCGCCGACGAGCCCGAGCACCTCGCCCGGCGCGATCGCGAACGAGACGTCGTCGACGATGTCGATCGCCGCGTGCCGCGCACGACCACGATGCGCAGGCCCGTCGACCGCGACGGCGGCGGGCTCGGCGCGCTCATTCGGCCGCCTTCCCGCGGTCGATGCCGGCGGCGGCGCGCGCGACGCCGTCGCCGACCAGGCCCGTGCCGATCGTCAGCAGCGCGATCGCGGCGATCGGCAGGACGACGCCCCACGGCTGCGACGACCGAGCGCGATGCCGGTTCTCCTGGATCATCAGGCCCCAGTCGGCGCCGTTCGGGTTCGGTCGCGAAGCCGAGGAAGGCGAGCGCGGCGATCAGGCCGATCGAGTAGGTCAGGCGCAGGCTCGCCTCGACCATCAGCGGGCTCGAGGATGTTCGGCAGGATCTCGCCGAAGCAGGATCCGCGCGCGCGAGACGCCGATCGCCTCGGCCGCGGCGACGAAGTCGCGCTCGACGATCGGCTGGGCGGCGCCGCGCGTGACGCGCGCGACGCGCGGCATCGTCGTCAGCGCCGACGGCGAGCACGATCAGCCAGGCCTGCGGCGCCGACGCGTCGCGATCGCGACGAGCGCGAGCATGATCTGCGGGAAGGCGAGGATCACGTCCATCGCCGCGCATCAGCACGTCGTCGAGCGCAGCCGCGCGAGTAGGCGGCGACCAGGCCGACGACGACGCCGAGCACGAGGCCGATGGCCGTCGCGAGCGCCGCGACGGCGAGGATCGAGCGGCCGCCCCAGAGGAACCGGCTCCAGCACGTCCTGGCCGAGGTGGTCGGTGCCGAAGAGCAGCCGTGCTCGACGGCCGCGTGTTGGGGCTGCCGACGAACGCCGTCGGGGCGTGCGGCGCGAAGCAGCGGGCCGATCAGCGGCGAGCGCGACGAGCAGCGACCACGAGCGCGAGGCCGATCCGCGTGCGCCAGAGCCGCAGCGCGCTGCGCATCAGCGCGACCGGTCGGCCGCGCGCGGCGACGGTCTCGCGGCTCGGGCGCGATCGCCGGCGTCGGCGATCGCGCTCACAGCCGCGTCCGCAGCCGCGGGGTGACGAGGATCGTCGCGATGTCGGCGAGCAGGTTGAGGACGACGTAGACCGCGGCGATCAGCATCGCGAGCGCCTGCACGACCGGCAGGTCGTGGTTCGTGACGGCGTCGCGCAGCGCGCCGCCGATGCCCGGCGTAGTTGAAGACGTACTCGACGACGATGACGCCGCCGGCGAGGTAGGCGAGGTTGAGCGCGATCACCTGGAACGTCGGGCCGAGCGCGTTCGGCAGCGCGTGCCGGCAGATCACCGTGCGCTCGCGGAGGCCCTTGAGCCGGGCCATCTCGACGTAGTCGGACTCGAGCACCTCGATCATCGAGGCGCGCATGATCCGCGCGACGTACGGCGTCGACCGCGAGCACGAGCGTCAGCGACGGGCAGGACCAGCTCGTTCAGGTCGTCCCACGGCCGCACGCCCGGCGGGATCAGCGAGATCGCCGGGCAGCGCGTGCGGGAAGACCGTCGTCGCGAAGAGCACGACGAGCGCACAGCCCGATCACGAACTCGGGCAGCGCCGCGAAGAGCGAGCGTGACGAGCGAGGTGGCGATGTCGAAGCGCCGGTCGCGCCGCAGCGCCGCGTAGCGCGCCGATCGCGATCGCGAGCGGGATCGAGATGATGCCGCGAGCAGAAGACGAGGAAGGCCGAGTTGACGAGCCGGTCGCGATCAGCGACGTCGTGACCGGCTCTGCGGCGGCGAGCGACGTGCCCGAGGTCGCCGTGCAGGAGCCCGGTGAGCCAGTTCCAGTACTGCTGCAGACGACCGGCTGGTCGAGGTGCAGCTGCTGCGCGCAGCGCGTTCGAGGCTGTCGGGCGTCGCCGTGCGGCCGAGGATCGCGCGCGCCGGATCGCCCGGCAGCGCCTGCGTCGCCGCGAAGACGACGACCGAGACGACGAAGAGCACGAGCAGGCCGAGCAGGATCCGGCGGAGGATGAAGCCCCAGATGCCGCCGACTGCGGGATGCGCACGCCGGCTGAGCCGCCGCAGAGGCGGCCCGCCGGCACGGCAGCTCGCCGCTAGGCGAACCAGATGGTGCGGTAGCCATGGCCGAACGCGTCGAGGTTCAGCGTCCCCTTGCTCGGCTTGAAGCCCGCGACCTTGGTGCTGTAGCGCGTCGACCAGGTTGTTGAAGAACGGGATGATGTAGCCGCCGTGGTTGTACTCGAGCTTCTGCATCTCGTGGATGATGCTCGCGGCGCTTGGTCGGGTCGACCGCGGCCAGCGCCTGCTTGTAGAGGCCGAGGAAGTTCGAGCCCGGGCCGACTTCGGCGGCCAGTGCGTCTCGTTGTAGGCGCGCCGTCGGCAGGCTGCCGAGCGCGACCTGCGGCAGGTAGTTGCGCGTGCCCCAGAAGTCGACCGAGAACGGCCAGCTTGAGGTACTGGTCGCCGTAGTAGTTCGGGTCGTTCTTGACGTTGATCGTGACGCCGGCGGCCTTCGCCTGCGGGGCGAAGACGTTGGCCGAGTCGACCATGCCGGCCGCGCCGTCCGTCGTGTGCAGGTCGACCGTGAGGTTCGTCCATGCCGGCCGCCTTGAGCAGCGACTTGGCCTGCTCGATGTCCTGCTGGCGCTGCGGCAGCGCGCGTGTCGTAGACGGCGTCGAACGGCGAGTAGAGGTCGTTGCCGACGCGGCCGTGGCCCGAGAGCACCTGCTCGAGCATCGCCGGGCGGTCGACGATCAGCCGCATCGCCTGGCGCACGCGCGTTGTCGTGAACGGCGGCATGTCGACGGCCATGCAGAGCGGCAGCCAGCCGCCGCCCTGGCGACTCGAGGATCGTCGAGGCCGCCGTGGCCTTGGCGATCGTCGATCTGCGCGAACGGGATGTCGGTCATCGCGTCGATCTGGCCGCCGAGGAGCGCGTTGACCTGCGCCGTCGGGTCGGGGAAGTCGATGATCGTGACCTGGTCGAAGTACGGCTGGCCCGTGCGCCAGTAGTTCGGGTTGCGGTCGTGTGCACGCTCTGCTGGCCCGGGCGTGAAGCTCTGCGTGATGAACGGGCCGGTGCCGACCCACTTGAGCTTGCCCGGTGCGCGTCGTAGCCGACCGGCACGATGCCGTTGTAGTACTGGCCGAGCTGGTCGCCGATCGTCGAGTCGGCGCTGCTTCAGCGTCAGCCGCACCGTGCAGCTTGTCCATCTTCTTGATGGCCGTTCGGGTCGATCGACGCGAGCCCGGCGGCGCCGAAGAGCCCGTCCTTCGGGTTCAGCGATGCGCTGCAGCGAGTAGATGACGTCGTCGGCCGTGAGCGTCTTGCCGTTGTTGAACTCGATCCCGCTCTTGAGCCGGATCGTCCACTGCGTCGGGCTTGTCCTGCGTGACCTCCTCGGCCAGCCCGTCGGTGCCCAGCTTGTAGTTCTCGTCGTAGGTGAGCAGCGTCTCCCAGCCGGCGGCGAGGCGCGCCTGGTCGGGCTTGGTGATGATGATCTGGCCGTCGATGAAGTCCTTCGCGCCGCCGCCCGTGACGCCGAGGCGGAAGTTGCCGCCCGGCTTGGGGGTGCCCGCCGGGGCGGTGCCGCCGCTGCTTCGCGGACGACGAGGAGCCGCTACCGCCGCAGGCTGCGAGGCCGCCGGCGAGCACCAAGGTGCTCGCGCCCACGAGCAGCTCACGCCGCGAGAGCCCTCCGTCGCCTCCGCCCGGACTGTCGCTGGAGTTGTCCACCATCGTGTTCTCCTTCCTGGGGGCAGCCGCGGTGCGCGTCCACGATCACGGGCCGTTCACGATCGCGAACACTCGCACCAGATAGTGGACGGACGCGGCGATGCTAGAACGGGCGCCGAGCGGCTGTCAAGGGCTCGCCCAGCATCCGGCAGGCCCCGTCAAGCCTCGGTATAGTGCGCCCGTCGTTCATCATGCGAACAGTCGATCCCGAGCCCGACGACACCCAGCAGGCGCCGCGCGAGAGCAGCCGCGTGCAGTCGGTCGATCGCGCCGTGATGCTGCTGCAGGCGATCGCGGCAAGCGCGCACCCGCCGACGGCGTGGGAGCTCGGCCGCACGTGCGAGATCAACCGCAGCACCGCCTGGCGGCTGCTCGCGACGCTCGAGCACCATGGCCTCGTCGAGCGCGACTCCGCCACGGAGCGCTACGTGGTCGGCTACACCGCGCTCCAGGTGGCCGCGGCCGCCGGCTACGACGGGCTCGCCCGGCGCGCGCGGCCCATCCTGCAGCGGGTGGCGAGAGACGCCGGCGAGAGCGTCACGCTCGCGGCCGCGCGCACGCTTCAGCCTCGTCTACGTCGACCAGGTCGACCCGCCCGGGATGCCGACCCCGAACTGGATCGGCCGCAAGCTGCCGCTGCACGCGACCTCGGCCGGCAAGGTGTTCCTCGCCTGGCTGCCCGAGGCGGAGCGGGACGCCGTGCTGCCGTCCGTGCTCGAGCGCTACACCGCCCACACGGTCACCGACCGCGAGCGCCTGTTCGCATCGCTCGCGGACGTGCAGCGCGACGGCTACGGGACGTGCCTCGGCGAGTTCGAGGAGTACTCGAACGGCGTCTCCGCCGCCGTCCTCGACCACCGCGCTCGGCCGGCCGTCATCGTGAACATCTGGGGTCCGAGCCAGCGCGTCACCGAGCGGCGCCTGGCGACCCTCGGCCGGATGGCGCTGCGCGCCGCGCACGAGATCTCGCTCGTCATGGAGTGACGCCGAGGACGCGCTCGATCACGGCCCGGTCGAGGGCGGAGACGATCTCGTCCGCCTCCGCGAGCCGCTCCGGCGGAAGGGTGCGGGCGACGGCGACGCAGCGCATGCCGGCCGCCTTTGCCGACGCCACCCCGGCCTCGGTGTCCTCGAACGCCGTCACCTCGGCCGCCTGCAGGCCGGCGGCACGGCCACCGAGCAGGCCCAGCGCCACCTGGTAGCCCTCCGGGTGCGGCTTTCCGTGCGTGACGTGGTCGGAGGTGACGACCGCGGTGAAGATCTCGCGCAGCCCCGCCGCCTCGATCACGGGCTCGATCTCGGCCGAGGCCGCGCCCGACACGATCGCGACCGGAACGCGGGCGGCGGCGAACGCGACCGCGGCCCGCACGGGGGCGTGGATCGTCGAGCCGTCGGCGACCGCCGCGCGGTAGCGGTTCACGCGCTGGTGCACGACCTGCTCGGCGTCGTCGCGGCGGCCGAGCCAGCGATGCACGATCTCGGGGTCGGACAGCCCGGCCAGATCGCGGTAGTAGTCGGCCTCGGGGAGCGGGCGGCCGTGCTCGGCGAACAGGGCCGCGTAGATGCCGTACAGGATCGGCTCGTCGTCGGAGAGCGTGCCGTTGAAGTCGAAGATGACCGCACGGCATGGCACGGCCGGGAGCCTATCCAGACGGGTGTCTGCGTCTAGCCGGTCTTGATCGGCCGGTGCCACTCGAACGTCTGGCTCAGCACGCGCGGCGCCGACAGAAGGCCGGTCATCTTGAGGACGTGGGCGAAGAGCGCGCGCGACGCGGCCATGCGCTCGAGCTGGGTGAGGGCGCCGGGGCCCGTGAACAGGAACACGACGTCGGAGTCGCCGACGAACACCTCATGGCGCTCGAAGCCCTCGGCCGCGAGGTCGAACGGCGGGCCCTTCTCGAGCAGGCGCTCGAGCTCCTCCCGCTTGCCCGGGCGGATCTGCGCGATCACGGAAATCTTGTCGGTCATCGTGACACCTCCAAGCGACGCGATGGGGACGCGTCTTCGTAGGTCAAGCATCGACCTTGGCCGGGCCGGCGGCATCGGTGCGGGCACCGAACCGCGCATCGGAAAACTACGGCAGACCCGCCTGCGCGGCTAGCGCGTCTCGAGCAGGCCCGCGTCGATCGCATAGCGCACGAGCTCGGCGCGGGTCGAGAGCCGCAGCTTGGTCAGGATGTGCGCGCGATGGGCCTCGACGGTGCGCACGCTCACCACGAGCCGGTCGGCGATCTCCTGGTTGGTGTGGCCGAGCGCGAGCAGCGACAGCACCTCGCGCTCGCGATCGGACAGGGGATCGTCGGCCTGCTTGGCCGAGCCGCCGTCGCCGACGAGCTTGGCGCCCAGCGTCGGATGCACGTACTGCTCGCCCGCGGCGACGCGGCGGATCGCCGTGACGAGCTCGGCGTCGGCGGCCTCCTTGAGCACGTACCCCATCGCGCCGTTCGTGAAGGCCTGACGGACGTAGGACGGGTCGTCCTGCATCGAGAGCATGAGGATGCGCGCCGTCGGCAGCACGTGCCGGATCTCGGCGGCGGCGTCGACGCCGGTGGCACCGGGCATGACGACGTCCATCAGGACGACGTCGGGCTCGAGCTGGCGGGCCATCTGGACGGCCGTGCGGGCCTCGCCGGCCTCGCCGACGGGCTCCATGTCGTCCTCGCGCTCGAGCAGCAGGCGCAGGCCGGCACGCACCACGGCATGGTCATCGACGATCAGTACACGGATCACAATGGCACCTCGACCGCGATGGTAGTCCCTCCGCCCGGGCGTGATTCGACTCGGACCGTACCCGACACGAGCTCGGCGCGCTCGCGCATCGACGTCAGCCCCAGCCCGGGCGAGGCCGCGCCGGTGTCGAATCCGCCGCCGTCGTCCTCGACCACGATCGTCACCGCGTCGCGCACGCGGTGCACCGTGACGCTCGCCATGGCCGCTCCGGCGTGCTTGGCGACGTTGGTCAGACTCTCCTGGGTGATGCGGTAGAGCGCCGTCTCGACCGCCTCGGGCAGCCGCTCGGAGAGGCCGGCCACGTGCACGTCGATCGCGATCCCCGTGCGCCGCGAGTACGTGTCGGCCAGGCGCTCGATGGCCGCCCCGAGGCCGAAGTCGTCGAGCGCCTTGGGGCGCAGCTCGACGGCGAGCGCGCGCAGCTCCTGGATCGCCGAGGTGATCGTCTCCCGCAGCTCGGAGACGGCCGCGCGCACCCCGGGGCTCTCCTCCTCGATCAGCCGCAGCCCGAGCAGCACCGAGGTCAGCGCCTGGCCGGTCTCGTCGTGCAGCTCCCGCGCGATGCGGCGCCGCTCCTGCTCCTGGGCGTCGACCACGCGGCGCAGCGTCTCGCGCCGGCCGGCCTCGCGCAGCTCGGATGCTCGCAGCCGGCCCTCGGCCTCGAGCCGCTCGCGCTCGGCGGAGAGGACACGGGCGATCACGATCGCGAGGACGGCGCGAGTGGCGTACGCCTCGAGGATGCGGCGATCGTCGTCGGTGAGCGCCCGGCCCTCGCGCACGTCCCCGGCCGTGATCGCACCCAGGGCTTGCGAGCGGTGCACGAGCGGCACGATCACCTGGCTCTTCACGCCGAGCAGGGCCACGGTCGGCTGGTGTGCATCGGGGTCCGTCGTCAGGTCCTCGACGACCACGCTGCGGCGCGCGCGCATCGCGGTGCCGATCTTCGACGCAGCCAGGGGTAGCTCGAGCCCGGCCAGGCGATCGGCGCCCGCCCCGGCTGCGGCGACCACCTCGAGCGCCGTGCCGCTCGCGTCGGGCAGGGCGATGTACACCTGGCTGCACTCGAGCGCCCGCAGGGCGCGCTCGGCGACCAGCCGGAGCGTGTCGTCGCGAGGGTCGCCCGCGAGCACGGCGTCGGCGATGTCGTGGATCGACGAGAGCTCCCTGACGGCCTCCTCGAGGTCGCGGGCGCGGTCGCGGGCCTGCTGGTACAGGCGCGCGTTCTGCACGGCGACGCCCGCCTGGGCGGCCAGGGTGACGATCACGCGCTCGTCGTCGGCGGTGAAGTCGCCGCCGGCCTTGTCGGTCAGGTACAGGTTGCCGAAGACGGCGTCGCCCGCGACGACCGGCACGCCCAGGAACGACCGCATCGGCGGATGCGCCGGCGGGAAGCCGGCGGCGCGCGGGTCGGAGCCGAGGTCGGTGAGCCGCAGCGGACGCGGATCGGTGATCAGCACGCCCAGGATCCCGCGGCCCACAGGTGGATCGCCGATGGCTGCGCGCTCGGCCTCGGACACGCCCGTTGTGACGAAGCGCTCGATCCGCGCACCGGTGGCGTTCAGGACGCCGACCGCCGCGTAGCGGGCGCCCGTCAGGGAGCGGGCCAGGTCGAGCAGCCGGGCGAGAATCGAGTCGAGATCGAGGCCGCTCGCGACCACGGTGCCCGCCTCGATCAGGGCCGCCAGACGCGCCTCCGCGGTCGGCGGCTCGGGCGGGGCTGCGGTCACGCGCGGCGCCGTGGTCTCACGCCCGGACCGCAAACGCATGCCCGCCCCGCGAGAGGCGGACATGCGTGGCGCTCCGAGACGTCAGCCGGCCGCGACCTGCTCGGCCTTCGCCGACGAGTGGCCATGCGGGCCATGCGGGGGCGGGACGACCAGCACGGGGCACGGAGCCACGTGCAGCAGCCGCTGCGCGACGCTGCCGACGATCACTCCCGCCAGTGCGGTATGGCCGCGCGTCCCGGTCACGATCACGTCGGCGCCCTCGCGCGTCGCCGCCTCGGCGATCACGGGAGCGGGGCCACCGGTCATCGTCGAATGCATCTCGACATCGACCTTGATCCCGGCGTCGCTCAAATCCTGCACCTGCTTGCGGATCTTCGCCTGCAGCTCATCCTCGTCCACGTGGACGGGGCCGGCGAAACGGCCGGCGATGAGCTCCTTGATGTGGACGGCCACGATGCGGCCGCCCGAATCGCGGGCAAGGTCGCCGGCATAGGCCACCGCCCGGTCGGACGACTCGGAGCCGTCGACAGCGAGCACAATGGTCTTGAACACGGTGCCACCTCCTACCAGTTCGGGTTTACGGGCGACAGTGTCTCTCGCGTGACCCATGCGCGGCATCGGGGTCGCTGCGGATCATACGCACGGGAAACCCGGTGCGCTCGCGGGCCCGCAATGCGTGGTTCTCCGGCCCGCTCAGGGATGCGCCACGTCGGCCCGGGCGCGCTCGTCGGCGTCGAGGCGGGCCAGGTACGGGCCGAGGTAGTGGCCCGGGGTCTTCACGGGCGGCCACCAGCCCGGCTCGGAGTCGACCTCGGACGCCGCGGCGGGGCCCGCGCCGACGTCGGCTGCCAGGAACCGCTCGCCGTCGCCGGTCAGGAGCAGCCCCCGCAGACGCGGGCGGAAGGGGTGCGGAGTCACGTCGGCGCCGGCATCGGCGGCGATCATCTCGGCGACCACGTCCGCCTGCTGCGTGGCGATGCCGCCCTGCTTGATCGGAAAGTCGGTCAGGTCGCCGGCGGCGTACACGTCGGGCAGCGCGTCGACGCGACCGTGGCTGTCCGTGCGCACGAACCCGTCGGCGTCGACGGGAACGCCGTCGATGCGGACGCCGCGGAGCTTCGGGAGGGCGACGACGCGATCGGCGCGAACGCTCCCGGCCGGGGTCGTGTGCAGGAGCCCGCCGTGCACCTCGATCGGAGTGCGCAGGCCGTGGAAGTCGACCTCGCGCTCGTGCAGCAGCCTGCGCACGTCCGCGCTCACGACGGGGCCGAACGCGTGCAGCGGAGCCGGCTCGGGGGTGACGATGCAGACCTCGGCCGGATCGCCCGATGCGGTCCGCAGGTGGGCCGCGGCGAGCAGCGCGAGCTCGTAGGCCGGCAGCGTCCACGACGTGTCGGCGGGGATGGCGAGCGCGAGCCGCGCGGCGCCGCTCGTGGCGATCTCGCCGATCAGCGCCCGGACGACCGGGATGTCCTTCGGCCCGGCGAACGTGACCGCGCCGGGCACCGCCCCGATCGGGGTCGCACCGGCTGCGAGCACGAGCGCGTCGTAGGAGAGCGGCCGCCAGCCGTCGACGAGCAGGCAGCGCTGATCGGCCTCCACCGCCGACGCGGTGCCGCGCACGAGGGTGGCGCCGATGTCCGCCGCCACCGCCGCGAGGTCGAAGCGGCGCACGGCCGAGACCCCGAACGGCTCGCCGACCGCGGCGGGCTTCAGCTCGAAGTCGGCCTCGGGGGCCACGATCGTGAGCTCGACCCGGGCCGCCGCCATCGCCTCCAGGGCCAGGCAGACCTCGACGGCGGCCACCCCGCCGCCCACGACGACGACCCGCAGCGGCCTCATGTCATAGCCGGTGTCCATCCGACCTCCCTCATGCGTCCACGGCGATGGTATCCGCCGCCTTCTGCCGTGCCTGCAGCGCCGTCCCGCCGGGCGGGATCACGAGCACGGGCACGTCGCACACGTGCAGCAGCCGCTGCGTCACCGAGCCGAGCACCGCGCCGGCGAACGGCGAGCGGCCACGGCCGGCGATCACGACCAGGTCGGCCTCGTGGTCGTCGGCGATCTGGGCGATCGCGTCCGCCTCGCGGCCCTCGATGGTCGCGTGCGCGGTGACGACGTCGGCATGCACGCCCGATGCGCGCAGATCGTCGACCTGCGCCTCGAGGCGCGCGGCGATCGCGGTCTCGAGCGCACGGGTCTGCGCATGGGCGATCACGACCCGGGCGCCGTCGCGGCGGGCCAGGTCGGCGGCGACGGGGACGGCCCGGTCGGCTCCCTCGGAGCCGTCAAGTGCGAGCACGATGGTGCGGTACATGGGTTCACCCTCCTTCGCGTTGCGCGCCCTGGGCGCGCCGTTCACACCGCGATCGCCGCCTCGCCGCCACGGAGAGCGGGGACGATCCGGGTACCGGACTCGCCCCGCACCACCGCCTCGGCCTCGGCCAGCGATCCGATCGCGGCCGTGCCCCCCGTCGCCTCGACGAAGCGGCAGGCCGCCTCGACCTTCGGTCCCATCGACCCGGCCGCGAACCGCAGCTCGCGCAGGCCGCCGGGATCGATCGTCGCGGATCGGCTCCGCCGACGGCGTGCCGAACCCGCGCTGCACCGCTGAGACGTCGGTCAGCATCACGAGCATCGACGCTCCGAGGCGCTCCGCCAGGAGCGCTGCGGACAGATCCTTGTCGATCACCGCCTCCACGCCGTGCAGGCTGCCCGCGGCATCGGCGACGACCGGGACGCCGCCGCCGCCTGCGCAGACAACCGTCACCCCGGCCTCGAGCAGGAGCCGGATGGTCGCTGAGCTCGACGACGTCGAGCGGCTGGGGCGACGCCACCACCCGCCGGAAGCTCGTGCCGTCGGGCGCGACCGTCCAGCCGCGCTCGGCGGCCAGGCGGCGCGCCTCGACCTCGGGGTAGATCGGTCCGATCGGCTTGGTCGGCGCAGCGAACGCCGGGTCGGCGGCGTCGACGACCACCTGGGTCAGGAGCGTCGCCACCGGGCGGCCCGGCATGCGGTTCCCGAGCGCCTGCTCGATCAGGTAGCCGATCATGCCCTCGGTCTCCGCGCCGAGCACGTCGAGCGGAGACGGCGTGTCGGACGCCTCGGACTGGAGCGCGAGCACCCCCACCTGGGGGCCGTTGCCGTGCGTGATCACGAGCCGGCGGCCGCGGGCGACCGCTGCAAGCGCCGTCGCGGCGCCCTCGACGTTCGTGCGCTGGCGGGCCACGTCCGGCGGCTCGCCCCGCCGGAGCAGGGCGTTGCCGCCGAGCGCGACGACCACCGGGCGCGCGGATGGGGCGGTCATGACCGGCCCCATCCACCCGCGATCAGCGCGTAGACGATCGCCTGCTCGGTGGGCAGGCGGTTCGCTGCCTGGCGCCACACCACCGAGGCGGGACCGTCGATCACGTCGGCGGTGACCTCCTCCTCGCGGTGGGCGGGCAGGCAGTGCATGAACACCGCATCCGGGCGCGGCCGCCGCCATGAGCGCGGACGTCACCTGATAGGGCGCGAGCTCGCGCCGGCGCGCGTCCGCATCGGCCTCGGCGCCCATCGACACCCACACGTCGGTGTAGACGGCATGCGCCCCGGCCACCGCCTCGCGCGGATCCTCGACGATTCCGGCGTGGCCGTGATGGCGGGCGACGAAGTCGAGCACCTCGCGCCGCTCGGCCGCCTCGGCCTGATAGGCGGGCGGCGAGGCGACGACCACCTCGACGCCGGAGAGCGCACCCGCCTCGATCAGCGAGCGGGCGACGTTGTCGCTGTCGCCGATGTAGGCGAGCCGCAGCCCGTCGAGCCGGCCGAACACCTCACGCAGCGTGAGGAAGTCGGCGAGCGCCTGGCAGGGATGGTGGTCGTCGGTGAGCGCGTTGATGACCGGCACATGCGAGTGCTCGGCGAGCTCGGCGACCGTCGCCTGGGCGAACGTGCGGATGACGATGGCGGCGCAGAACCCCGCCAGCGTGCGTGCGGTGTCGGCGACCGACTCGCCGCGGCCGAGCTGCAGCTCGTCGGGCCGCAGCACGAGCGGCAGCATGCCCAGACGATGTGCCGCGGCCGCGAACGAGACGCGGGTACGCGTGGACGGCTTCTCGAAGAAGCACGCCAGAGTCTCGGCGCGCAGGGCGTCGAGGAACGCATCCGGCGAGTGCTTCATCTCCTCGGCGAGGTCGAGCGCCGCGGCGAACTGCGCCTCGTCGAGATCGGCGATCGTGAGGAAGTCGGCCGGGACTGTGAGTGTGGAGATCTGAGAGTTCATCGGGATGTCACTCCTCGTGTGGCGGAAGGGAGTCGACCGGCTCGCGCGCGATCGGGCACGACATGCAGCGCGGGCCGCCGCGGCCGCGACCGAGCTCGGAGCCGGGGATCGTGATGACCTCGATGCCATGCCGGCGCAGGCGGGTGTTGGTGTCGACGTTGCGCTCGTAGGCGATGACGACGCCGGGGGCCACGGCCAGCACGTTGTTGCCGTCGTCCCACTGCTCGCGCTCGGCCTCGTAGCGGTCGCCGCCCGTCTCGATCAGCCGCAGCCGGTCGACGCTCGAGCGCAGCGGCGATGGCGTCGAAGACGTTCACCGCCGGGTGCACGGCGAGGCCGTCGCCGTCCGGCGAGAGCACGTACCCGGACAGGCTCTCGCGCAGCTCCGGGTAGATGGTGAACGCATCCCAGTCGACCATGGTCATGACCGTGTCGAGGTGCATCGCGGAGCGGCGCTTGGGCAGCACCGACGGCGATCACCTTGCGGGCGGCGTTGGCCGTGAACAGGCCCTGGGCGAGCTCCTCGACCGCCGCCGGCCGGGTGCGCTCACCCATGCCGACGAGGACGCATCCGTGGCCGATCACGAGGACGTCGCCGCCCTCGAGCATTGCCGGCGACGGCACCCAGTCGCTCCAGATCGGGAACGCCTGCTCGGCGAACAGCGGATGCGAGCGGTAGATCAGATCGAGGTTGATCGCCTCCCGCGCGCGGGCCGGCTTGGCCATCGAGTTCACGCTCACGCCGTCGTAGATCCACGCCGACGTGTCGCGCGTGAAGAGATGGTTCGGCAGCGGTGAGAGCAGGAAGTCGCCGGGCGCCGACGTGCACATCGGCAGCGACCGGCTGTGGAACGGCAGCTCGTCGAAGGCGATGCCGGCGATGGCCACCTCGGCCAGGTCGCCGGGCGGCATCGACTCGAGCCAGGCCGCGACCTCACCGGTCAGGCGCGGCCCGAGCGGAGCGGTGCGCAGGGTGCGCTCGATCAGCGCGGTGTGGGCGGACTCGTGCTCGAGCGTCTCGGTCAGGAGCTCCTGGAGGTAGAGCACCTCCACCCCGCGCTCGGCCAGGGTGTCGGCGAAGACGTCGTGCTCCTGGCGGGCGCGCTTCACCCACAGCACGTCGTCGAAGAGCAGCTCGTCCTTGTTGGTGGGCGTGAGCCGCTTGAGCTCGACGCCGGGCCGGTGCAGGAGCACCCGGCGCAGCGTCCCCACCTCTGAGTGCACCCCCGTGAGGGGAGCGCTTGGGCGCTCCCCTCCGAGGTGCTGGGGGCGTGTGTCGTACGCTCGATCACTTGGCCCTGCTTCCGAACGCGCCGTGGCGGATCGTGATCGCGGGCCGCGCGGCCGGGCGCTCGCCTCAACCGGCGACTCGGCGTGGACCGCCTGGCGCCACTTCAGGTAGACGTAGACGGGAATACCGGCCATCAGGAGCAGGAACCCCTGTGCGATGTACTCCTGGCCCGCGCCGTAGATCATCCAGAACGAGTAGGCGAACGCGAGCACCGCGACGGTCGCGTCGACCGCGAGGCGCCGGCCGCTGAACCGCTCCGGCTCCCTGAACATCAGCATCAGCTGGCCGGCCGCCGCGAAGGCATACGGCACGAGCGTGGTGATGGTGGCGAGGATGATGATCTTCGTGAACGTGCCGGTCAGCGACGACTGGTAGTTCATCCCGAGCAGCATGCTCAGGAGCACCGACGAGGCGACCAGGCCGACCACCGGGGTCTTGCGCGAGCCGCTCACCTGCGCGAACGCGCGCGGGAAGAGCCCGTCCTCGGCGGCCGCGAGCGGCACGCGTCCCTGGATCAGGATCCAGCCGTTGAGCGCGCCGAACGTGGAGATCATCGCGACTGCCGCGATCAGCTTCGCGGGCGAGACGCCGAGCACCGACGCTCCGAACATCTGCCGCGCCGCGTCTGCGAACGGGGCATTGGAGTGCGCCAGGGTGGCGGCGGGGATGACGCCCATGATGGCGACCGTGGCCAGCACGTACATCGCGGTGGTCACGACCGTCCCGAAGATCGTCGCGCGCGGCAGCGTCCGCTCGGGATCCTTGACCTCTTCGGCCGGCACCGTCGCCGACTCGAGGCCGATGAACGCCCACAGGGTCAGCGTGGCCGCGAACGAGATCGCGTGCCAGTGCCCGACCAGCGAGGCGTGGTTGGGATCGACCGGGGTGAAGTTGCCCGCGTGCATGTAGAAGAGCCCGATCAGGCCGATCAGGACGAGCGGCACGAACTTGAGCACGGTCGTGACGAGCTGCATCACGCCCGACTCACGCGCGCCGAGGATGTTCACCATGCGTCAGCAGCCAGATGACGCCGAGGCCGAGCCCGAACGCGAGCGCGTTGTTCGTGGCCAGGCTGGGCCAGAACACGCTCGCATAGCTCACGAAGATGACCGCGATGGCGGCGTTGCCGGCCCACGCGGCGATCCAGTAGCCCCATGCCGTCCAGAAGCCGGCGAAGTCACCGAACGCCCGCCGCGCGTAGGCGTACGGCCCTCCGGTCTGCGGGTAGGCACGGCCGAGGTTGGCGAAGACCAGCGCCAGGAGGATCGCGCCCGCGCCGGTGAACACCCAGGCGAGGAGCGAGATCGGACCGGTCGCGGCCAGCGCCGACGGAAGCCCGAAGACCCCCGAGCCGACCATGTTCCCGATCACGAGCGCTGTCGCCATGGACAGCCCCAGCGACCGCTTCAACTTGGGGCGACCGACAGCCCCTTCCTGCGTTGCCATGAGTTCTCCTTTCCGATCACGGCAGAGATGTGCTTCCGCGCTAATTGCAACGGGCTGCGGAAGCGGCCGCATCGGGGATTCGACGGTGGTTCACGCGGGGAAAGTACGCATCCATGCGGCCTGCGGCGGATCCCGGCAGCCACCGGTAGGGTTCGCGCATGGCGCTGATCGTGGTCGGGGTGGACGGCTCGGAGGGAGCGCGGTCGGCGCTCGAGTGGGCGGCGGCCGAGGCGCGGCTGCGCGGGGCGCGCCTGCGCGCCGTGCATGCGTGGCACCTGCCGGCGGCCGCCTACGGCAGCGGCGGCTTCGTGCCACCGGTCGGCGTGACCTGGGAGGACGACCTCGAGGAGGCCGCCAAGGCGGCGCTCGACGCCGTGCTCGACGCGGCGGCGGGAGACGCTCGCAGGGCTCGACGTCGAGCGCCGCGTCGTCGAGGGGTCGGCCGCCGCTCGTCCTGACGGAGGCGGCGGCGGACGCGGATCTGCTCGTCGTCGGCTCACGCGGCCTGGGCGGCTTCAAGGAGCTCCTGCTCGGGTCGGTCGGCCACCAGTGCGCGCAGCACGCGCCGTGCCCGGTCGTGATCGTCCGCGGCGCCGCGGGACGGCTCGCCGGGCGGCTGAGCTCAGGCGCAGACGGCCTGCGAGGAGGCCGTTGGGGTCGTCCTTGACGACGTAGCCGTCAGCGCCCTCGCGCAGGGCCGCGCGCTGGTAGGCGGGCTCGTCGTGCAGCGAGTACATGACGATCCGGCCGTCCGGGTGGAGGTGCTTCAGCGCCGGGACGGCCTCGAGGCCGCCCTCGCCGGGCATCGAGATGTCGAGCAGCGTGACCGACGGGTGCAGCTCCGCCACGATCGAGGCGGCCTCGCCGATCGTCCCCACCGCACCGACCACCAGCACGCCCGGCTGCGCCTGGAGCAGGCGGCAGAGCGCCGCGCGCACGGCGGGGTGGTCGTCCACGACGAGCACCGTCGTGGTCTTCGTCGAGTCGGAGTGGGGGGCGGGAACGGAAGGCACCCACCCAGCCTGCCGCGCCGGCGGCCCGGACGGCATCGGGGAAACCGCGGAACCGACGGCGGAGGACTACGGCTCGAGCGGGAGCTCGACCGTGACCGTCGCCCCGCGCCCGGGCGTCGACTCGATCTGCAGGCGGCCGTTGAAGAGGCCCGCGCGCTCGCGCATGCCCGCGAGCCCGAGCCGCCCGGCCGCGACGGCGGCCGGGTCGAAGCCGCACCCGTCGTCCTCGACCGTTGCGATCACGACGTCGGGCCGGGTCACGACCGTCACCTCGACGCGCTTCGCGCCGCCGTGGCGGATCGCGTTCGCCGCCGCCTCCTGCACGATCCGGTAGATCGCGGTCTCGATCTCGGCCGGCAGCCGGCGCTCGTCGCTGAGCGTCGTCGTCACGGTGACCTGCGTCGAGTCGCCGTCGCCGACGGTGCTCGCCAGGCGCTCGAGCGCCGCGCCGAGGCCGAGCTCGTCGAGCGCCGCCGGCCGCAGCCGCACCGCGATGCTGCGGACGTCGGCGAGCGCCTCGCGGACGATGTCGTCGAGGTCGGCGAGCGCGGCCTGGGCGTCCGCAAGCGTGCCGGCACGGCGGGCCGCGTTCAGCCCCAGGAGCAGGGCGGCGAGCGCCTGCCCGGTCTGGTCGTGCAGGTCGCGCGAGAGCCGCGCCCGCTCGAGCTCCTGCGCCTGCAGCATCGACCGGACGGTGTCGCGGCTGACCCGGCGCGTCAGCTCGACGGCACCGGCGGCGCGCGAGCCGAACGCCTCGGCCAGCCGCAGGTCCTCGTCGGAGAAGCGCGGGTCGCGGCCCATCTTGTCGGCCGCCGCAATCACTCCGATCGCCTCGCCGCGGACGACGAGCGGCACCCACAGGCCGGCCTGGACGTCGAGCTGCTGGGCCTCGCCCTCGGGATGGATCTCGGGGTCCTCGAGCGCCGAGTCGACCCGCTCGCTGCGCATGCGCCGCATGACGTGATGGCTCTTCGACTCCGCGGGGCTGATCGTCCCGACGAGGCGGCTCGCTCCCTCGCCCGACGCCCCCTCCACGCGCAGGCTGCCGTCGGGCAGCCGCAGGTCGATGAGCACCACCCGCGCATCGAGCAGCGCCCGCAGGCGGTCGGCCACGACCTCGAGCAGGCGGTCGAGGTCGAGCTCGGTGACGAGGGTCGCGCCGAGCTCGTTCAGGGAGTCGAGCTGGCGCGTCCAGCGGCGCGCCGTGTCGTACAGGCGCGCGTTCTCGATCGCGACGGCAGCCTGGGACGCCAGGAGCTCGACCAGCTCCTGGTCCTGGTCGGTGAAGCCGCCCTGGGTCTTCTCGGTCAGGTACAGGTTCCCGAACGCGTGGCCGCGGAGCATGATCGGCACGCCGAGGAAGCCCTTCATCGGCGGATGCCCGGGCGGGAACCCGGCCGATCGCGGATCCTCGCTCATGTCGTCCAGGCGCAGCGGCGTGGCGTCGCGGATCAGCACGCCCAGGATGCCCTGCCCGCGCGGCAGGTCGCCGATCCGGGCGCGCGTGAGATCGTCGACTCCGACGGTGATGAACTGCTCCAGGTACGTGCCGGTGGGGTCGATCACGCCGAGCGCGCCGTAGCGCGCGCCGACGAGCGCCGCCGCGCTCTGCACCACCTCGCGCAGCAGCGCGTCGAGCGACCGCGCCCGGTGGATCCCGCGCGCCGCCTCGATCACCCGGCGCAGCTGGTCCTCGCCGACGCCCTCCGAGGCGGCGATGCCGCTCGGGGTGTCGCCGGACGTGTGCTCGTTGGGTGCCGCCATCGGCCTGGCGCGTCTCGCGCGCTTTAGGCCTTCCCGAGTCGCGCGCGGAGTCTACCCGCGCCGGTGACGCGGTAGGATCGCGCCGGCGCCGGTACTCGGAAGGCGCGCGCACAACACCGGGGGGATCACACATGCCATCACCACTCGAGGTTCGCGACTGGCACGAGCTGGACGTCGTCTCGCAGGACGGGGAGCACGTCGGCAAGCTCGTGGACGTCTACGTCACCAAGGACACGGGCGAGCCGGAGTTCCTGCTCGTCTCGAGCGGTCTGCTCGGGCATCATCTGCACCTCGTGCCCGCCGAGGGGGCGACCAGGTCGGACGAGCGCGTCCAGGTGGCGGCCGACAAGGCGACGATCGACAGCGCGCCGAAGGTGCGGGCCGACGACGACCTGAGCGTGGACGAGGAGAAGCGCCTCTTCGACCACTACGGCCGTGACTACACGCCGCACCCCGGGGAGGTCCTGGTCCTGCGCCGCTTCGTCTTCGTCGAGCGGCGCTGACGCGGCCGATGACGCACACGCCCCTGATCGTCGTCGGCGTCGACGGCTCCGAGCACTCGCTCGCCGCCGTGCGATGGGCGGCGGCGGAGGCGCGGTTGCGCGGAGCGCGGCTGCGGCTCGTGACCGCATGGAAGGTCTCGACGCTGATGTACGCCGCCGAGGCCTTCCCGCCCCCCTACACCCTCGACCTCGAGGCCGAGATGCGACGCAAGGCCGATGACATGCTGGAGCAGGCCTGCCGGGCCGTCGCCGCCGACCTCGAGGGCGTCGAGGTCGAGCGGGTGGTGCACAACGGGCCCGCGGCGAACGTCCTGTGCGAGGCGTCCAAGGTCGCCGACATGCTGGTTGTGGGCTCGCGCGGGCACGGCGGGTTCAGCGGCCTGCTGCTCGGCTCGGTGAGCCACCAGTGCGCGCAGCAGGCGCCGTGCCCGGTGATGATCGTCCGCGGCCCGGCCGCCTGACCGGCGCGGCCGCCTACGGCGTCACGTCGAGCAGCGCCTCGCGGAACGACTCGAGGTGGCCCACGTCGTCGCCGCGCGCCGCGGTGAACGCGCCGGCCGCGCCGGCATCGCCGGCGGAAGCGGCGTGCTCGGCGAACGACGGGTACATGATCTCGATCGCGTAGGACTCGGCCTCGATCGCCGAGCGCAGGTTCTGGGCGTCGTCGCCGACCAGCCCCGCCTCCTCGGCGAGCCGGGCGAAGTGCTCGTGGAGCTCGGTCTCCGCGACGGTCTCGAAGAGGTCTGCGACCTCCTTGCGCCCGTCGGCCCTGGCGGTCGACGCGAAGAGCATGTACGACGCGTAGGCGAACGCCTCGCTGTGCATCGCGGTCAGGAGGTCCTCGCGTGTCGCAGACCTGATTCCGTTGGGTTCGTTCGACCATCTGAGAGGGCTCCTTGAGATCGGGGAAGGACCGCCACCGGCCCGCCTGCTGAAGCGTGCCGGGCGCGAAGCGCCTGGGCGCATCCGGGGAACGGCTGCATCGATACACGAAGTTGCCCCGCTGGACAATCCGTAGTTCCTACGCTTGCCCTCATCGGCGGGTGCGGCTAGGGTCGCCGCGGATGGCGAGCGGACACGAGGGCAGCAGCCCGCCGAGCGGCGGCGGGGTGGTCGGAATCGCGGTGGCGGCGATCGCCCTCGTCATCGTCGCGGTGGCCGTCACGGCCTGGCTCGTCGGCCGCGACAGCGCCTCGAGCGCGACCACGATCATCCAGCGGACATCGCCGGCGCCCGGCTCCAAGACGACCCCGGTGAGCAACACCGTCGCGGCCGGGGCGCACGACTTCGTCCAGTTCGCATGCGCCCAGTGCCACGGCATCGGCGGCGCGGGCGGCGTGTCCCCGGACGTCCCCGCGCTGAACACGCTCGGCAAGGCGTTCACCGTGGCGCAGCTCACGAACATCATCAACCACGGCCTCGGCGCGAGCGCGAACCCGAAGAAGCCGTACATGCCGGTGTGGCACGGCGTGATCTCGCCGCGGCAGGTGTCCGAGCTCGTCGCGTACGTCCGCGCCGGCCTGCCGGTCGTGGCGGACGCGACGCCGCCGGTCGTCCCCACCGATCAGGGCCTCGCCGTGCAGGGATCAGTGCTGTATGTCCGCGACGGATGCATCAACTGCCACGGCCCGAACGGGCTCGGCGGCGTGCCCAACCCGCAGTCGCCGGACAAGACCATCCCGGTGCTCTCGGGCGCCGACTTCCGCGCCCAGTTCAACACGCCCGCCAAGATCGCCGCGGTGATCCGCTCGGGGAGCGTCATCGGCAAGGCGCCGATCGTGAGCATGCCGCACTGGGGCGGAATCCTCTCCCAGGCCGACATGAACGCGCTGATCGCCTACCTCGGCACGCTGCAGTAGCGGATAGGTAGTCGCCCGCGCCAGGATGCGGGGCTGCCCCGATTCGGCGCAGCCGCGCCCGAGGCACAGTGGACGTGCCGCAATTGTTCGCGGTCTGTTGAGGTGGGTGAGAGTTCCCTTACATCCGCCCGCCAGACTGGGGACTGATGAAGATCCTCGTGATCGAGGACGAGACGCTGATCCTGGCGTTCCTGGAACGCGGCCTCGCCGCGGAAGGCCACGCCGTGGACACCGCGGCCCGCGGCGAGGAGGGTCTCGACCGCGTGCGCGACGGCCGCCCGGACGTGGTCGTGCTCGACGTGATGCTGCCGGGCATCGACGGGTTCGACGTGCTCGCAGCGATCCGGGCGATGGATCCGGCGCTCCCCGTGATCATGCTGACCGCGCGCGGCGAGATCGCAGACCGCGTGCGCGGGCTCGACCTCGGGGCGACGGACTACCTCGTCAAGCCGTTCGCGTTCGCCGAGCTCGCCGCCCGCATCCGTGCGCACACCCGCCGGCCCGACCAGCCTCAGGGGTCGGCGTCGATCGCGGTCGGATCGCTCGTGCTCGACCTGCTCGCGCGCGAGGCGGAGATCGGCGGCGACCGCGTACCGCTCTCGGCGCGCGAGTTCGCGCTCCTGGCCTACCTGATGCGGCATCCCGGCCAGGTGCTCTCGCGGCAGCAGATCCTCGACGGCGTGTGGGGCTACACCTTCGACCCGCGGTCGAACCTCGTCGATGTGTACATCGGGTACCTGCGCCGCAAGCTCGCCGCGAACGGGCGCTCGCCGATCGAGACGGTGCGGGGCATGGGGTACAGGCTCGTGCGCGAGCGGGCGGCATGAGGCCGCCCCACCTTGCGATCCGCGCCCGCCTGGCGATCGTCAGCGCCCTGCTTGCGGCCGGCGTGCTGGCCGCGGGGCTTCTCACCGTCTACCTGATCGAGGCCCACCAGGTGCACCAGGCACTCGTCGCCGACGCCCGCGCCGCCGCCCATGACCTGGCGCTCGCGGGCGAGCGGCCGGTCGGGGCCACCGGCAAACAGCCGCGCTCCGGCAGCGCCGCGCCGGCGAAGCGCCCAGGCGCCACCATCGCCGGACCGGCGGCGGCGCGACGAACGTGATCATCCCTCCTCCCGTTACCGGATCGACCGACAGCGGGAGCAGCGGCGGGGCGTGGACGCCGCCCGCGTCGACCGGAGGCGGTACGCGGCACCTGGGGCGGCGGCGAGAGCGGTGACGGCGGCGGGGGCGGCGGGGGTGGCGGTGAGAGCGGGGACTCGCTGGCCGGCGGCGGCCGCGTGAACGTCGCGTTCATCGCCCCGCGAGCGAGCCCGCCTGCGGCCGGCAAGGACGACACGGCGACGGAGGACGACGCGATCAAGCGCTACCTCGGCGCGCGCGGCGGCTCGGACCAGCTGCTCGCGACCATCTCCCACAACGGGACGTTCATCGCCAACAACGCCGAGGCGCGGAGGCTCGTCGAGCAGCATCAGTGGCCTCCGGTCGGCGGCGTGCGCACCCTGACGGTCGACGGAGAGGGGTTCGTCGTCGCAACGGCCGCGCGCGGGAGCTCCGTCGTGCTGGCCGGAGTGCCCGTCGCCGAGGCCGACGCCGGCGTCCGCCGCCTGCTCGACGCGATGCTGATCGTGTGCCTGATCGGCCTGCTGCCCGCCACCGCGGCCGCGTGGTGGGTCGCCCGGCGCGCGCTGCGGCCGCTCTCGCGGATCGCCCAGCGTGCCTCGCGGGTGACGGCCGGCGACCTGTCGGTGCGGATGGGGCCGGTGACGACGCACGACGAGATCGGCGAGGTCGCGACCGCGATCGACGCCATGCTCGAACGGCTCGAGGTCGCGTTCGCCGCCCAGCGCCAGTTCGTGCACGACGCGTCGCACGAGCTGCGCACGCCGCTCACGATCGCGCGCGGGCACCTCGAGGTGGCGCTCCCCGCCGACGGCGGCTCGCCCGAGCTGCGGCAGGCGGTCGGCGTGGCGATCGGCGAGCTCGACCGGATGGGCCAGCTCGTGGACAGCCTGCTGCGGCTGGCGCGCGCCGGCGCACGCGAGGGCGGCGAGCGCACGACGGTCGACGTCGCCGCGCTCGCGGCGGCCAGCGTCGAGCGCTGCCGCGTCCTGGGCGAGCGCACGTGGAGGCTCGGACAACGCCCGGAGCGTACGTCGAGGGCGACGAGGGCGCGCTCGAGCAGGTGTTCCTGAACCTGCTCTCGAACGCCGTGCGCCACACGGTCGCGGGTGACTCGATCACCGTCTCGGCGGCTGTCGCCGGAGACCGGGTGCGGATCGAGGTCGCAGACAGCGGTGAGGGGATCGACCCCGCCCTGCTGCCGGCGCTGTTCGACCGGTTCACGCGCGCGGACAGCGCCCGCAGCCGCGACACCGGCGGCGCGGGCCTCGGCCTTGCCATCTGCCGCGCGATCGTCGAGGCGCACGGCGGCACCATCGCCGCCGAGAGCCCTCCGGGCCAGGGGGCGCGCTTCGTCGTCGTGCTTCCGCGCGTCGCGCCGCAGCAGGGAAACGGCGATGTGAGAGCTGTCTCACCGCCGCTTCACGTCTAGCTCAGACCTCCCTCCTACGGTGGGTATCGGGAGCGATCCGGCTCCCCGTACCACCGAGGAGGACCGTTGTGATCGCCCACCCGTCCGTCGCCGGCGCAGCCGTGCTGGCCGGCCTGATCGTCGCCGGCGGCGGCTATGCCGCCCGCCACGACCTCGGCCTCGGGAGCGGCCTCCAGGCCTCGGCCCTGGCCCGCACCCAGCTCGAGCACGAGCTCACGTCCGGCGTCCCGCGCCGCCGCGCCCCGCATCTCATGGCCTGGCATCCGCCGCGCGTCCCCAAGATCCACGTGCATCCCCGGCCGGCGCCTGTCGTCGTCGCGGCGGCGCCGGTCGTCACCACGGTGGCGCCCGCCCCGGTCGTGGCGGCCGCGCCCGTGGCCACGTCGGCCCCGGTCACCCGCACGAGCCCTGTCGGCGGCGACGACGGAGGCGGAGATGACTAACGCCGCCCTGCGCGTCTACACGACGGTGATCGCCCTGATCTGCGGCGGCGCGGTCGCCTGGTCGATCCACCAGAGCTCCATCACCACCGCCTGGCAGGCCGATGCCCGCTCATGGCATTCGCTGGCGGCCCAGGCCGTCGCCCACGACCGGGCGACGACGCGCAGCATGCACCAGATGGTCGTCCGGTACGACCGGCTCATCGTCCGCACCCGACGGTCGCAGCGGAAGCTCCTCGTCGGCATCCGCAAGGCGCAGCGGGCCGGCGCAGCCGCGGCGGCCAGCGTGCCGGCGACGTCGTATGCGACGTCGCTCGTCTCCTCGCCGGCGCCGACGGTGTCGGCGCCCGCCCCGGTCGCCGTCGCACCGGCGCCCGCCCCGACCACCCACACGAGCCCGGCGCCGTGATGGGCACCCTGACCGACCCAACGACGGCCGCGTGGGAGTGGCAGGCGACCGGCACGACCTGGCGCATCCACCACGGCGGCGGCGTCCCGGCGAGCCTGGCAAACGCTGTCGCGGCCGCCGTGGAGCACGACGAGGCGCGCTGGTCGCGCTTCCGGCGCACAAGCGAGGTGAGCCGGGTGAACGCCGCGGGCGGCACCCCGGTGGCCGTCTCGGCCGACACCCTGCGCATGCTGGAAGCATGTATCGAGTGGACGCGACGCACCGGCGGCGTGTTCCAGCCGCTGGTCGGAGGCGCCCTGATCGCCTGGGGCTATCGCAAGAGCCTCCTCGAGGCCGAGGCGTTCACCGCCGCCGCGCCCGACCCGCACCGGCTCGACGGCCGCATCGAGGTCGACCTCGGCCGCGGCACCGTGCGGATCCCGCGCGGCACCCGGCTCGACCTCGGCGGGATCGCGAAGAGCTGGATGGCCGGACGGGCGGCCGCGCTTCTGTGCGCGCGCTGCGACGAGGAGTCCATGATGGTCGACGCGGGCGGTGACCTGGTCGCGGCCCGGGGCGACCACCTCGTCGCCGTCGAGGCGGCCGGCCCGGTCGACCTGCGCCGGTCGCGCCCCGGCGAGCTGCCCGTGGCGACCCACGTGCTCGTCCGGGCCGGGCAGGGCGTCGCGACGTCCGGATACGGCCGCAGGCGGTGGCGCAACGGCGACGGCGGCGAGGCGCACCACCTGATCGACCCTGACACCGGTGCCCCCGGGCCGGCGACGCACGCCACGGTCATCAGCGACGACCCGGTGGCCGCCGACGTGCTGGCGAAGGTGCTCGCGCTGCGGCCCGACCGCATCGACGCGACGGCCGAGGCGGCCATGGTGTCGGTCGGCGCCGACGTGCGCACGACGCCGGCCTGGGAGCGGGTGGCGCGGCCATGATCCTGTGGGACGTCGCCCGGGCGAGCGCCTTCGTGGCATTCGCGTGCTACACGCTCGTCGTCGCCTGGGGCATCGGCCTGTCGGCCCGGTCGTGGAAGCCGCCCGCCGCCGCGCTCGGGTTCCACCGCTTCCTGGGCTCGCTCGGCCTTGTGGCGCTCGGAATCCACATCGTCACGCTGATGCTCGACCGGTGGGCGAAGGTCACGGTCGCGTCCCTGGTCGGCCTCGACCCGCGGCCGGGGGTCGTCGTGGGCGCAGCCGCGCTCTGGCTCGCGATCGCGCTGCCCCTGTCGTTCCGGCTGAAGCAGGCCCGCTGGATGTCCCAGCGCGCCTGGCGCTCGCTGCACTACTTCGGCTACGCCATGTGGGGCTCGGCCCTGGTGCACGGCGTCATGCAGGGCACGGACTCGCGCTCGGCGTGGGGCCTCGCCATGTACGGGTGCTCCGCCGCCGTCGTCGCGGGCTCCGCCTGGTACCGGTGGATGCTGCGACCGATCGCCCCGCGGCCGCGCCGGGCGCCCGAGGCGGCCCGCCGGCCGCACCCGATTCCGGTCGCAGAGGCAGAGGGGGTGGAGCGATGACGCACCCCGACCGGGTCACGGTCGTCGGAAACGGGGTCGCCGGGTACGCCTGCGCTTCGCGGCTCGCGGCGCTGGGCGCGCCGGTGACCATGATCGGCCCGGGCCTGCCCTGCGACCGGCCGCCGCTCTCCAAGCGGGCGCTGCACCGCGGCACCGTCCCCTATCTGGCCGACGCCGACGCCCTCGCCGCGGCCGGGATCGACCACGTCGACGGCTGGGCGGTCGAGCTCGACGCCGGCCACCGGCGCCTGCTCGTGCGCGCCCGCGGCGACGGCAGCGAGCGGCCGGTCGACTTCGAGCGGCTGGTGTGGGCGACCGGCGTGCGCATCGCCCGGCCGCCGCTGCCGGGGATCGAGACGGCCGACCAGAACGTCGACGCGCCGTCGACGGCGGCCGTCCTGCCCCGCCTCGCCAGGGCGGGGCGCCGGGTCGTCGTGATCGGCGGCGGCCTGATCGGGTGCGAGACGGCGGCGACGCTCAGCCGGCGCCATCGCGTCACCCTCGCCGAGCGCTGCGACGAGCCGCTCGGGCGGCTGCATCCGCCGGTGCGGTCGGCGGCAGCCCGCGCGCTCGCCGCGCTCGGAGTGCAGTTCCTCGGCGGGTGTGCGATCGAGCGTCTCGACCGCGCCGGCACGGGGCACATCGTGCGCACGTCCACGCACGGCGACCTGCGCGCCGACGTCGTGCTCGTCGCCGCGGGCATTGCGCCGACGCTCCCGCCCGCCCTGGGCGGCGGCACGAGCGTCGCGACCGACGAGCGGCTGGCGGTGCCCGGCTGCGACGGCGTCTGGGTCTGCGGCGACGTGGCCGCCTTCCCGCATCCGCGCTTCGGCCGGATCGCCGTCCCGCACTGGGACAATGCGCGCGCCACCGGCGCGCACGCTGCCGCGGCCGCCCTCGGCGCGACCGAGGCCTACGTGCGCGACCCGTACTGGTTCTCCGACATCGGGCCGCTGCGGATCCAGCAGGTGGGCTTCGCCCCTGCGGTCTGCGAGTGGACAGAGGCCGATGGCCTGCATGTCGGCCGTGACGGCGACGGCCGCCCGGCGTGCGTCCTGCTCATGGACGCGCCGCAGCGCCTGAACGATGCCCGCCGCCTGGTGGCGGCATGACCACCCACCCACGAACGCAAAGGAACCCACCATGCAGATGCGCCTGATCATCGACCCCGACACCTGCGTCGGATACGGAGAGTGCGTCGCCCAGGACCCCGAGGAGGTCGCGCTCGACGACGCCGGGTGCGCCCACGCGCTGCACGCGACGCTCGCCGCCGAGCGGGCGGAGCGGATCTGCTCCGCCTGCCCGGTGGGGGCGATCACCCTGGAGCCCGCGGCCTGAGGTCGGCGCGGGCGCCGGGCGCCGCCTTTCGGATTGGCGTCCGGCCGTCTACAGTCCCGGTCGGTAGAAGCCCGCACCGCGGGTTAGGCGAAGGCACCGATGTTCACGGTCGACATCGGCGCCTAGCCTGTGGCCCATGTCGAGTCCCCCCGACTCACCGACCACGTCGCACGTCCGCGACGTCATCCTCCGCCATGGACGGACGCTGCGGCTGCGGCCGCCGCTCCCGGACGACGCCGACGCGGTGCTGGGATTCTTCCGCCGGCTCGACGACGAGAGCCTGCGCATGCGCTTCCACGGCACGCGCCGGGTCGGCCCCGACATGCTCGACGGGCTGATCGACCCTGACTGGAGCGTGCGCGGGGCGCTGATCGGCGTCATGCGCGGCGACGGCGGCGACGAGGAGGTGGTCGCGGTCGCGAGCTACGCCCGCCTGCGCGACCCGCTGGTCGCCGAGGCGGCCTTCGCCGTCGCGACCGAGCTGCAGGGGCTGGGAGTCGGCACACGCCTCGTCGAGCAGCTGGCCCAGGCGGCCGCCCAGGAGGGCATCGAGACGTTCGTTGCCGACGTCATGGCCGACAACGACGCGATGCTGCAGGTCTTCGCCGACACCGGCTACGACGTCGAGCGGACGTTCGAGTCGGGCGAGATCCTCGTGCGATTGCGGATCGCACCCAGCGACCGCTTCCTCGACGCCGTCGACCGGCGCGACCACACCGCCGTCGAGGGCTCGCTGCGCGCGTTCTTCCGGCCGCAGGTCGTGGCCGTGATCGGCGCATCCGCGCGGCCCGGGGCGATCGGCGGCGCCGTCTTCCGCAACATCGTCGAGGCCGGGTTCAGCGGCCGCGCCTACCCGGTGAACCGCACCGGGGAGCCGGTGGCCGGAGTGCCGGCGGTGCGCGGCATCGAGGAGATCTCCGAGCCGGTCGATCTCGTCGTCGTGTGCGTCCCTCAGGCCGCCGTCCACGGGGCCGTCTCATCCGCGCTCGTCGCGGGATGCCGGGCGGTGTGCGTGATCACCGCCGGGTTCGCCGAGACCGGGCCAGATGGAGCCGCCGCCGAGCGCGAGCTCCTCGCGCTCGTCCGCAGCTACGGCGCCCGCATGATCGGGCCGAACTGCCTGGGCCTCGCCTCGAGCGAGGTGAAGATGAACGCGACGTTCTCGCCGGCCGGGTTCGCACCGGGCACGGTGGCCGTCTCGTCTCAGAGCGGCGCCGTCGGCCTGGCGGTGCTCGAGGGCCTCGAGCGGCGCGGCCTCGGCGTCTCGTCGTTCGTCTCGGTCGGCAACAAGGCGGACGTGTCGTCGAACGACCTGCTCGAGCACTGGGAGGACGATCCCGCCACCGGCACGATCGCGCTCTACCTGGAGTCGTTCGGGAACCCGCGCCGGTTCGGGCGCATCGCCCGCCGGGTGGCGCGGCGCAAGCCGGTGATCGCCCTCAAGGGCGGCAGCACCCCGATCGGCTCGCGCGCCGCCCAGTCGCATACCGCCGCGCTGGCCGGATCCGATGCCGCCGTCGAGGCCCTCTTCCGCCAGTCCGGCGTGCTGCGGGCCGCCACGCTCGAGGAGCTGCTCGACCTGACCGACGTGCTCGCGTCGCAGCCGCTGCCGCGCGGCCGCAGCGTGGCGATCCTGACGAACGCCGGCGGCCTCGGGATCCTCTGCGGCGACGCCTGCTCGAACGCCGGCCTCGAGCTCGCGTCGCTCTCGCAGCACACGCGCGAGCACATCGGCCGGCTGGTGCCGGACGAGGCGACCGTGCTGAACCCGGTGGACATCATCGGGTCGGCGACGCCCGAGGTGTTCGCGGCGGTCACGCCGTGGGTGCTCTCCGACCCCGACGTCGACGCCATGATCGTGCTCGTGACGGCGACGGCCGTCGCCGATCCCGACGCGGTGATCTCCGCGATCGCCGGATCCATCAAGGGCGGCGAGGCCGAGAAGCCCGTGCTGATCGTGGTGACCGGCGGCGCGACCACGCGCGCCGGGGACGGGCTGCCGTGCTTCGCCTATCCCGAGACCGCCGCCCGCGTGCTCGGCCGGATCGCCGAGCGGGCCGAGTGGCTGCGCCGGCCGATCGGCCGCATGCAGGAGGCCGCGGTCGACCGCGCCGCCGCCGATGCGATCGTCGCCGAGGCGCTTGCGGCCGGCGGCGAGGGCTGGCTCGACCCCGACGCGGTCGAGCACCTGCTGGGCGCCTACGGGATCCCGACCGCGGCCCAGCGCGTCGCCCAGACCGGGTCGCAGGCGCTCGCCGCGGCCGAGTCGCTCGGGTTCCCCGTCGTGGTCAAGGCCGGAGGCGCGGGCGTGCACAAGACGGAGCGGGGCGGGGTCGTGCTCGATGTGCGCACCCCGGCGGAGCTTGCCGCGGCCACGACGACGGTCGGGTTCCCCGCCGTGATCCAGCCGATGGTGCGCGGCGGTGTCGAGGTGATGGCCGGGGCGATGCAGGACCCGGTGTTCGGCCCGGTGGTCGCCTTCGGGATGGGCGGGACGATGGCCGAGCTCCTGGGCGAGATCCGGTTCGCGCCCGCGCCGCTCACCGACGTCGACGCCGACGCGCTCGTGGCGGCCGGCAAGGCGGGCGCGCTGCTCGCGGGGATGCGCGGTGCGGCGCCGGCCGACTCCGCCGCGCTGGCCGACCTGCTGCGCCGGCTGGCCCAGCTCGCCGCCGACTTCCATCAGATCGTCGAGCTCGACCTGAATCCGGTGATGGCGCGACCGAACGGCTGCCTGGCGGTCGACGCGCGCATCCGTGTGGAGGAGTCCGCCGCACCGGCGGCACTCAAGACCTGGTGAATGAGGAGAGGGGAATGACGCAGATGGACACCGACCCGACGCCCGGCGACGCCGCCGCAGAGCCATCGATCTTCGCCCGGATCGTCTGCGGCGTCGACGGCACGGACGAGAGCCGCGAGGCGGTCGCACAGGTCGCGCGGCTCGCGCCGGCGGCCGCCCGCGTCGTCCTCTGCAGCGTCTGGAACACCGGCGCGTCGGTCGCGGTCGGCTGGTCGCCGCCCCTGGCGCGCACGGCCTCCTTCCCCCGCGACGAGCTCAAGGCCGCCGTCGATGCCGCCCGGCCGCTCCTGCCGCAGTCGCTCGTCGTCGAGACCACCGTCGTCGAGGGCCCTCCGGGGCCGATGATGCTGACCGAGATCGGCCGCCAGCAGGCGACGCTCGTCGCCGTCGGCTCGCACGACCATCGCCGCCTGTCCGGGATCCTGCTCGGCAGCGTCGCCACCCAGCTTCTGCACGACGCGCCCTGCTCGGTGCTGATGGCGCGCGCGCCGCAGGACGAGCCGTTCCCGCGCACGGTGGTGGTGGCGGTCGACGGCTCCACCGAGTCGGGCCGGGCGATCCGCGTCGCCACCGACATCGCGCATGCCGCCGGCGCCGAGCTCGAGGCGGTGGTCGCCACCGGCGGCCAGGGCGGCGTCGCGCTCACGGCCGTGCGCTCGCTGCTCGAGGCCGTCGGCGGCCCGGAGATCCCGCTGCGCGAGGATCCGCAGGCGCCCGTCGAGGCGCTGACCCGGCTGCAGCCCGACCTGCTCGTGATCGGCAGCCGCGGCCTGCAGGGTCTGCGCTCGCTCGGAAGCGTCAGCGAACGCGTCGCCCACGAGGCGCGGTGCTCGGTGCTGGTCGTGCGGTGAGCGCCCTCCAGCTCGCCCGCCTGCAGTTCGGCGACGTCACCATCTACCACTTCATCTTCGTCCCGATCACGATCGGGATCACGTGGCTCGTCGCCGTCTTCCAGACGCTCTGGTACCGCAGCGGCGACGCCGCCTACCTGCGCCTGACCCGCTTCTTCGGCAAGCTGATGCTGATCAACTTCGCGATCGGCGTCGTCACCGGCATCGTGCAGGAGTTCCAGTTCGGCATGAACTGGTCGACCTACTCGCGCTACGTCGGCGACGTCTTCGGCGCGCCGCTCGCGATGGAGGGGCTGGCCGCCTTCTTCCTCGAGTCGACGTTCCTCGGCCTGTGGATCTTCGGCTGGGGACGGCTGCCGAAGCGCCTGCACCTGGCGATGATCTACGTCGTCGCGATCGGCACGAATCTCTCGGCGTTCTTCATCCTCGCGGCCAACTCGTGGATGCAGCACCCGGTCGGCTACACGATCGACCCGGCGACCGGCCACGCCGCACCTGACGAGCATCCTCGAGGTGCTGACGAACTCGACCGTCCTCTACGCCTTCCCGCACACGATCGGCGCCGCCGTCATGACGGCCGGGATGCTCGTGGTCGGCGTGTCCGCGTGGCACCTGCGGCAGGGGAGCGACGTCGAGATGTTCGGCCGCGCGATCCGGATCGCGCTGCCGGTCGTGCTCGTGGCGACCTTCTTCACCACCATCGTCGGCCACGGCCAGGCGCAGCTCATGACCAAGCAGCAGCCGATGAAGATGGCCGCGGCCGAGGCCCTCTACACCACCCGGACGTCTGCGCCGATGTCGCTCTTCTCGGTGGCGCCGTTCCAGGAGCACCCGACCCGCTCGTCGTTCGACATCCGCATCCCCAACCTGCTGTCGGTGCTCGCCACGAACACGCTCGACGGCAAGGTCGAGGGGATCAACACGCTGCAGGCGCGCGTACCAGGCAGAAGTACGGCCCGGGCGACTACCGGCCCATCATCGGCGTGACCTACTGGTCGTTCCGGATCATGGCCGGGATCGGCGTCGCGCTGCTCGCTGCTCACGCGCCTACGGCATGTGGCTGCTCTGGCGGGGCAGGCTCGAGCGCTCGCACCGCTTCCTGCGCCTGACGACGTGGGCGATCGCCCTGCCCATCCTCGCCAACACGGCGGGCTGGATCTTCACCGAGATGGGGCGCCAGCCGTGGGTCGTCCAGGGCCTGCTCCTGACGCGCAACGCCGTCTCGCCGAGCGTGCCCGCGTGGGAGGTCCTGATCACCCTGGTCGGCTTCACGCTGCTCTACGGCGTGCTGGCCGTCGGTCGACGGGTGGCTGATGTTCAGGTACGCGAAGACCGTGCCGCCGCAGACCCCGGAGGACGAGCACGTGGAGACCGGCGACCTCGCGATGGCGTACTAGGAAGGGACGACGATGCCCACCGGATACTGGCACCTGCAGACGCTCTGGTTCGGACTGATCGCCGTCCTCTGGATCGGCTACTTCGTGCTCGAGGGGTTCGACTTCGGCGTCGGCACGCTGCTGCCGTTCCTCGGCCGCGACGACACCGACCGCCGCGTCATCATCAACACGATCGGCCCCGTCTGGGACGGCAACGAGGTGTGGCTGCTCGTCGCCGGCGGCGCCACCTTCGCCGCGTTCCCCGGCTGGTACGCGACGCTCTTCTCGGGGTTCTACCTGGCGCTCTTCGTGATCCTGGTCGCGCTGATCGTGCGCGGCGTCGCCTTCGAGTACCGCGGCAAGCACGACTCGCCGCGCTGGCGGGCGTGGTGGGATCGGGCGATCTTCATCGGCTCGGCGCTGCCCGCGCTGCTCTGGGGCGTCGCCTTCGGCAACATCGTCCGCGGCGTGCCCGATCGACAGCAGCCACGAGTTCACCGGCACCTTCCTCACGCTGCTCAACCCCTACTCGCTCTTCGCCGGCCTGACGTCGCTCGCGCTCTTCACCCTGCACGGCGCGGTCTTCCTGTCGATCCGGACGAAGGGCGATCTGGTCGAGCGCGCGCGCGACGCCGCCCGCCGGCTCTCGCTCGTCGCCGCCGTGCTCGTGTTCGGGTTCCTGGCATGGACGTACGCGAACGCCGTCTCGGCGCACGACAAGGGCATCGTGCCCGGCGTGATCCCGCTCTCGGCGGTCGGGCTTGCGATCGCGGTGCCGTTCATCGTCCGCGCGCGGCCGCGACGGCCTCGCCTTCACGGCGACGACGCTCACGATCGCGCCTCGATCACGGCCACGATCTTCCTCAACCTGTACCCGCGGGTGATGGTGTCGAGCACGAGCTCGGCCTTCGACCTGACGGTCTGGAACTCGTCGTCGAGCCACTACACGCTCGCCGTGATGACGGTCGTCGCGCTGGCGCTCGTGCCCGTCGTCCTGCGTCTACCAGGGCTGGACGTACTACGTGTTCCGCCACCGCGTCGGACGCGACGACCTCGGCCCGATCAAGAGCCCGATCGAGATGCTCTCGCGGCAAGCCGGACGCCTCGCGGGAGCGCCCTCGGGCGACTGAGGCATGCGGCCGGTCGATCCGCGGCTGATGCGCGCCTCCCCGGCCGTGCGCCGGTTCCTGGGCGCGTGCGTCGTCCTGGCGCTCGCGACGGCGGCGGCGGTGATCGTCCAGGCGACGCTGCATCGGCGACATCGTCGCGCGCGCGTTCCTCGACCATCGCCACCTCGCGGCGCTCGCGACGCCGCTCGTCGTCCTGGCCGCCGCCGCGCTCGCGCGCGGGGCTGCTCGCGTGGGCGTTCGAGGCCGGCGGCCATCTGACGGCGGCGGCGACCACGCGGCAGCTGCGCCGGCGCGCTCGTCGCGGGCGTGCTCGGCGACGGGCGCCGAGGGGCGATCGCCGGCCGACGTCACGACCGCCGCGGTCGACGGGGTCGACGCGCTCGATCCGTACTTCGCCCGCTACCTGCCGCAGCTCGTCCTGGCGGCGGTCGTGCCGGTGGCGATCCTCGTCTGGGTGGCGCTCGTCGACGCTCGAGTCCGCCGTGATCATGGCCGCGACGCTGCCGCTGATCCCGGTCTTCGGGTACCTCGTCGGCCGCGAGGCCGGACGCCGGGCGCGGGCGCGGCACGCCGCGCTCGGCCGGCTCGGCAGCCACTTCCTGAGCGTCGTGCGCGGACTGCCGACGCTGCGCGCGTTCAACCGCGGCGCCGCCCAGGTCGACCGGCATCGCGGCGACGTCCGAGGAGTACCGGCGCGAGACGATGGGAACGCTGCGCGTCGCGTTCCTCTCGGCGCTCGTCCTCGAGCTCGCCGCGACGCTCGGCACCGCGGTCGTCGCGGTCGAGATCGGCATCCGCCTCGACCGCGGCGGGATCGCCCTCGCGCCCGGCGCTCGCGGTGCTCGTGCTCGCACCCGAGCTCTACGCTGCCGCTGCGCAACGCCGCCGCCCAGTTCCACGCGAGCGCCGACGGCCTCGCGGCGGCCGAGCGCGTGTTCGCCGAGCTCGACGCGCTGCCGCCACCGCCCGCCGCGGCCGCGGCCGCCGCCGGGCTGCGCGACGCGCCGGTGCGGCTCGTCGGCGCCGGGTTCACCTACCCCGGCCGCAGCGAGCCGGCGCTCGCGGGCGTCGACCTGACGTTCGCGCCCGGCGAGCGCGTGGCCGTCGTCGGCCCGTCCGGCGCCGGCAAGACGACGCTCGCGCGCCTGCTCCTGCGCTTCGAGCGACCCGCAGCACGGCCGCGTCCTCGTCGGCGACACCGACCTCGAGGCCGTCGACCTCGCGCGCTGGCGCGAGTCCGTGGCCTGGCTGCCCCAGCGGCCGCACCTGCAGGCCGGCACCATCGCCGACGCGATCCGGCTCGGCCGCCCGGATGCGAGCGATGCCGAGGTCGCCGAGGCCGCCGGCCGCGCCGGCGCCGACGCGTTCATTCGCGACGCTCCCCGACGGGTACGCGACGCGCGTCGGCGACGGCGGCGCCGGCCTCTCGGCCGGGCAGACGCGGCGCGTCGCGCTCGCGCGCGCGCTGCTGCGCGACGCCGCGCTGCTGCTGCTCGACGAGCCCACGACGAACCTCGACGCCGAGGCGGGCGAGGGGATCGCCGCGGCGCTCGCGCGCCTGCCCGCGCGACCGCACGATCGTCCTGATCACCCACGACGAGGCGCTCGCCGCCCGCGTCGCCGACCGCATCGTCCGCCTCGAGCGGCGGCCGCGTCTGCACGCCCGCGCTCGCGCAGGAGACCGGCGTGAGCGCGGCCGCGACGCGCCCGGCGCTCATCCGGATCGCCGCCCTGTCGCGGCCGCACGCCGGCCGGCTGGCCGCTCGCCGCCGTGCTCGGCGCGCTCGCGATCGGCGCCGGCATCGGGCTCCTGGCGACGTCCGGCTACCTGATCTCGCGCGCGGCCCAGCAGCCGCCGATCCTGGCGCTCGGCGGTCGCGATCGTCGCCGTGCGCTTCTTCGGCGTCTCGCGCGCCGTGCTGCGCTACCTCGAGCGGCTCGTCGGCCACGACGCCACCCTGCGGGCGCTCGGGACGATGCGCGCGCGCCTGTTCGCCCGGCTCGAGCCGCTCGTGCCCGGCGGCCTGCCGGGCGTGCGCACGGGCGACCTGCTCTGCCGCTTCGTGGCCGACGTCGACGAGCTCCAGAACCTGTGGCTGCGCGCGCTCGGGCCCGATGGCCGTCGCCCTGCTGGCCGGTGCGCTCGCGGTGGCGATCGCCGCCGTCGCCCTGCCCGGCGGCCGCGCTCGTCCTCGCGGCGTCTCCTGCTGTCACGGCCGGCGTCGCGCTGCCGGCCGTCGGGCTCAGCGCCGCGCAGCGCGGCCTCGCGGCGCGAGGCACCGGCCCGCGCGCGCCTGCACGGCCGAGCTCGTCGAGGCGCTCGCCGCCGCGCCCGAGCTCGTCGCCTACGGCGCGGCCGACGCGGCCGCGGCCGCGCGATCGACGCCTGCGACGGCGCGCTGCTCGCGCCACCGCCGGCGCACGGCGCTCGTCGTCGGCGTTGGCCGAGGGGGCCGTGACGGCGCTCGCCGGGCTCGCGGTGGTCGGCGTGCTCGTCGTCTCGATGCCGGCCGTGTCGGGCGGGCACGCTCTCGGGCGTGCTGCTCGGGCATGCTGGCGCTGCTCGCGCTGGGCGCGTTCGAGGCCGTCCGGCCGCTGCCGGCGGCGGCGGCGCAGCCTGGCCGGGACGGCCGCAGTCGGCCAGGCGCGTGCTCGACCTGACCGACCGCACGCCGCCCGTGCGCCGACCCGGAGTCGCCGCTCGCGCCGCCGCGGCGCCGGCCACCTCGCGCTGCGCGGCGTGCGGGCTGCGCTACGGCGACGGACCGCTGGGTGCTGCGACGGAGTCGACCTCGATCTGCGGCCCGGCCGCGATGGTCGCGCTGATCGGCCCGAGCGGCGCGGGCAAGACGACGCTCGCGAACCTGCTCGTGCGCTTCCGCGATCCCGACGCGGGCGCCGTGCAGCTCGACGGCGCACGACCTGCGCGCTCTACGCGCAGGCCGACGTGCGCCGGATCGTCGGGCTGGCGGGCCAGGATGCGCACCTCTTCCCGACGAGCATCCGCGAGAACCTGCGCATCGCCCGCACCGACGCGACCGACGCCGAGCTCACCGACGCGCTGCGCCGCGCGCACTGCGCCGGACTGGGTCGCGAGCCTGCCCGACGGCCTCGACACGCACGTCGGCGAGCGGCGGCACCGCGTCTCGGGCGGTCAGCGGCAGCGGCTCGCGCTCGCCCGCGCGCTGCTCGCCGACGTGCGCGCTGCTCGTGCTCGACGAGCCCGCCGCGCACCTCGACGCCGCCGCGGCCGCCGCGCTGACGCACGAGCTTCTGCAGACGGCGCGCGCCGAGGGCATCGGCGATGCTCCTGATCACGCACCGCCGGGCCGGGCTCGACCTCGCCGACGAGGTGCTCGAGCTGCGCGACGGGCGGCTCGCGGTCAGCCCTTGACGGCCTTCACCGAGATCGGCGATCGAGAACCTGGCCCCCTGGCACGCGTTCACGACCGACCGCGGCATCGTCACCCTCAGCGTGAGCTTGCCGGACTTCATCGGCGCGATCTTGAGCGCGCTCTTCGGGCGCGTCACCGTCAGGTTCGTGGCCGATCCGGCGCAGCCTGTGAGCGACGTCTTTGCGCCAGGGTGGTCTTCACCGTCGCCAGCTTGATCTTGAAGTGGTTGCCGTTCTTGACGGTCACCGCGAGCGTCTTGGACGCGCCCGGGTAGAGGCCGGTGACGGGCACGCCCGTGACCGTGACGGTCTTCTTCACCGAGGCGAGCAGCTCGAGGCGGCCGGGATGCGACGGGCCGGGGCGGGCCGCAGCCGACACGGCAACGCCGGCGGCGACGGCGAGGAGCACGGCGGTCGAGAGGAAGAATCGCATCGGTCTAGGGCTTGAAGGTGAAGGTCGTGGAGGTCGTGGCCGTGTTCGCGGCCCCGTCGGTGGCAACGGTGCGGATCGTGTAGGCCGAGTTCGTCACGAACCAGGCCGCGGCGGCGGGGAACGTCCAGTTCGGCAGGGTGACGGTCGTCGGCATGAGCAGCTCGCCGGCCGACGAGAACGAGGTCGTCGTGGTGCTCCAGTAGAGGCTCGGCGCGGCGGCCTGGCGCAGGCTCACCTGCACGCTCGCGATGCCGCTCGTCGCGTCGCTGACCGTGCCGCAGATGTCCGCCGTGGCCGGGGTGCTGCAGCCGGCCGACCAGCCGCCGCGTAGGCCGCCGTCGGGAAGGTGGTGGCCACCGTCGGCGCGGTGTTGTCGATCGTGACGGTCGGCGAGGCGCTGGCGGTGTTCCCGGCCTTGTCGGTCACGGTGATCGTGTAGGACTTGCTGCCGGCGGTGATCGACGCGTTGCCGGTCTCGGTCGGGCTGGTGTAGCCGTAGGTGACGCGCACCGGCCGTGCAGCCGCTCGCGCAGGCGGGCATCGCGACCGCGGTCGCCCCGGTTGTCAGGTTCTTCACGTTCGCGCTCACCGAGTAGAGCCCGCTCGCATCGGTCGCGTTCGCGTAGACGACGTAGGTCTTGCCCTGGCTGAGGAAGCCGGGCACGCCGGTGACGGTGGTCGCGACCGTCTCGGCCGAGAGCGTCGGCGCGGTGTTGTCGACGGTGACCGAGCCGTTGGCGGTGGTCGCGTTGGAGAGCGCCGTCGGTGGCGGTCACCGTGAAGGCGACCGAGCCGGCGGCGAGGGTCGAGCCGGCCGTCTTGGACGCGCTCTTGTAGCCGTAGGTGACGCCGCCGACGGTGCAGGCCGACGCGCACGCCGAGAGCGTGAGCGCCGTCTGGCCGCTCGTGATCGTCGAGACGTTGGCCTTGACCGACGAGATGCCGGCACGCGTCGGACGCGTTCGCGTAGACGATGTAGGCGCCGCTCTTCTTGATCAGGCCGGGCGTGCTGGTCGTCGTGTTCGCGATGGCGACGCCGGAGACGGTCGGCCCGGTCGCGTCGACGGTGACCGAGTAGGAGCCGGTGGCCGCGTTCGCGGCCTTGTCGGTTGCGGTCACCGAGAACGCCGTCGCGCCCTGCGCGATCGCCGCGCCGGCGGTCTGCGATGCGCTCTTGTACGCGTACGTCACGCCGCCCTGCGTGCAGCTCGACGCGCACGCCGGCATCGCGACGGCCGTCGCGCCGGAGGTGAGGTTCGAGACGTTCGCCGTGACGGTCGCGAGGCCGCCCGCGTCGGTCGCGTTCGCGTAGACGACGTAGGCGCCGCTCGGGCTTGGCATAGCCGGCGAGGCTCGGCGTGGTGTTCACGATCACGGCGGCGGTCACGGCGGGAGCGGTGCTGTCGGCGGTGGCCGTGAAGCTCGCGCTCTGGGAGTTCGCCGCCGCGTCCTTGGCGGTCACCGAGAAGCTCTTGCTGCCGTCGGCAAGCGGCGAGCCGGCCGCGGTCGCCGCGCTCTTCCAGGCGTACGTCACGCCGCCGACCGTGCACGACAGAGGTGCACGAGGTGAGCGCGAGCGCCGTCTGGCCGGGCGTGATCGCCGAGACGTCGGCCGTCACCGCCGCGATCCCGCTCGCCGGAGACCCGGCATCGGTCGCGTTCGCATAGACGGTGTAGGTGCCCGAGGCCTTCACCCAGCCGGCCGTGGCCGGTGACGCCATCGCCACCGCGGCGGCGCTGACCGTCGGCTTCGTCGAGTCCACGATCGCCGAGCGCGTGGCGGTCGTGCCGAGGTTGCCGGCGTTGTCCTGGCTCCAGACGCCGTAGCTCTGCGTCCCCTGCGCCAGGCCGGCGTTCGCGGTCTGCACCGCGGTCGACCAGCCGTAGGTCACACCGCCGACCGTGCAGCCGGAGGCGCACGGCGAGAGCGACACCGAGGTGGCGCCGCTCTCGAGGTTCGACACGTTCGCCCGCACCCAGGCGACTCCGGAGACGCCCGGGGTCGACGACGTTCGCGTACACGACGAACGGCCCGCCCGGCTGGAGCGCGCCGCCCGCGCCCGTCACGCCGGGAGGCGCAACGGTCGCGGCGGTCACGCTCGGGGCGTGGAAGTCGATGCTCGCGTGGGCGACGCCCACCCCGCCTCCGGGGAGGTGCCACGACGCGGATGCGGTGGTCGCGCCGGCCAGGAGGACGGCGACGACCAGGAGTCCGCCACGCGTGCGCGGCATGCCCCGAAGACGGGCGAGCATCGGATGCTGCCTACGACGCGCTGGCGGCGGTGGCGGTCAGGTACACGGTGAACGTGGCGCCCTGACAGGAGTCATTGGCAGCCGCGCCCATCGTGATGGAGTTCGCCGCGTCGAGGTCGATCGACGAGTTGGCGGCGACATCCCAGCCCGACCCGCCGTTCGTGGCGGTCGTGAACGACAGGGAGCCCAGGTTGCAGCCGAGATGGCCGGCAGTCGACGCCGAAGCCGTTCGACCCCTGGCTGGTGTCGATCGCGACGCTCGCGATGTGCACCGGGAAGGGGTTGGTGTTCGACGCGGACGTGTCCACATCTGCGGTTGCGCCGGGATACAGCGCGCCCGAGGGCGTGCCGCCGGAGAGCGTGAGCGGAACGGCGCTGGTGGCCGAGGCCGTGCCGGTGCCGCCGCCGTTGACCGTCCAGGCCGCGTAGGCGACCGTGCCGGCAACGAGCAGCCCGACCGCGGCGGCGGCAACCGTCCGCACGAGACGTTTGCGATTCATCGGATCCTCTTCTAAGGGGGGAAGGACAACCGGTCCGTCACAGGCGGCGACGGACGTTCGTCTTTACAATTCGGCAGCACCTGTTGAGCGTGCGATACCGAAAACGGGGGATCCGGCGCGGAGCACTACGTCCCCCGATCCGGGTGCGGGCTATGTCAGGGCGGTGAGCAGGAGCGTGGCTGCGACGATCTTCGTGATCATGACCACCGGGTAGACGGTCGCGTAGCCGACGAGCACGTCGTCCTCCTCGGCCGCATGGGTCGAGGCGAACGCGAGCACGGCGGGCTGGGTCGCGACCCCGGCCACCATCCCCGCGAGCTGTGACGCGGGCAGGCGCAGCAGGCGGCCGCCGGCGAACACCGTGACGAGCACCATGACGGTTGTGACGACCGCGCCTGCAAGCACGATCGAGACGGCCTGAGGCGACGTGACGGTCTCGGCGAACGACCCGCCCGCCTTCGTGCCGATGCCCGCCAGGAGCAGGACGGTGCCGAACTGGCGCAGCGTCAGGTTGGCGGCATGCGGGAGCTGCCACACGAGCCGCCCGGTGCGCTCGCGCGCGCCGAGCAGAAGGCCCATGATCAGCGGCCCGCCGGCGAAGCCGAGCGTGAAGGCGCCGCCACCGGGGAGGGGCAGCGGCAGCAGGCCGAGCAGCATCCCCGCTGCGATCCCGATCGAGAAGGTCAGCACGTCGAGCTCGCGCAGGTTGCGGTAGGAGTCGCCGAAGAGGTCGTTCAGCTGGGCGAAGCGGTCGCGCGGCGCGACCACGCGCACGTGGTCGCCGAGCTCGAGCACGAAGTCCGGCCGGGCGACGTGGTCGGAGTCGCCGCGGCGGATGCGGGTCACGGTCGCGTCCAGCGCCTCGAGGCCGATGTCGCCGATGTGGCGGCCGGCGAGCGCGGAGTTCGAGACGAGCACCCGGCGGAAGTCGAGGTCGGAGCGGTCGTCGGCGATCTCGGTGGCGATGCGCTCGCCGACGAGGTTGACGGCGGTCAGCACGTCCTGCGGCGAGCCGACGACCGTCACGAGGTCGCCGCGATGCACCGAGACGCCGGGCTCGGCGGCGTGCACGGCGCCGTCGTGCAGGACGCGGCCGAAGGCGACCCGGTTCTCGAGCTCGGCCGCGAGCTCGGCCAGGGTGACGTTCTCGACGTCCTCGATGCGGGCGGTCTGCTCGACGAGCTTCGCGTCGTGCGGCGAGCGGTCGCGGCGCAGGATGGCATGGCAGGTCAGGAGCGGGATCAGCACCCCCAGCGGATAGCACAGCGAGTAGCCGACGATCGGCTGGGCGCCGATCCGGGCGAACACGGCCGCGCTCGAGTGCTGCTGCAGGTACCCGACCGCCGCCGCCAGCCCGGGAGTGGTCGTCCCGGAGCCTGCGAAGATGCCGGCGCCGACCGCGCCGGTCGCGTGGATCACCGTTGTCGCGACGGCGACCGCGGCGACCGAGGCGCCGACGGCGGCCAGCGCGCCCGCGTTGATCGGCAGGCCGCGGCGGCGGATGGCGGCGACGAAGCTCGGCCCCGACGCGAGCCCGGTCGTGTAGACGAACGTCGCCAGGCCGAGCACCCACACGTCCTCCGGCACCACCCAGGTGCTGCTGACGCTGCCCGCCGCGATGCCGACGAAGAGCACGGCGGCCACTCCCAGCGAGAAGCCAGCGATCGAGACCCGGCCGGCCAGGAACCCGATCGCACACACGCCGAAGAGGAGGAGCACCGGGTTCTGGGCGACGAGCGATACCACCATCCAGTGTTCGGCGCACGCACGCGTGGATGTAGGCCGGTGCACCGCCCATCGTGTAACGCTCGCCCCCCGGCGTGCGGTGTCACCTGCGAGGGGTCTCACCACCGAGGGAGCAGGAGGGTCGGATGACACGTCTGCGTCTGGCTGTGGGCACCGCTGCGACGGCGATCACCGTCGCCGGCGGCGGCTCGATCGCGGCGGCGGCCCCACCGCCGCTTGCAAACCACGTCCGCAACGGCGGCTTCGAACACCCGCTCGTCCCGGACGGGAGCTCACGGCCGTTCGCATCGATCCCGGGCTGGCGGCTCGCATTCGGGCCCGTCATCGAGCTGCAGAACCACGTCGCGGGCGACCCGGCCTCCGGCAGCCAGTTCGCCGAGCTCGACTCCGACGCGTCGAGCGGCATCTACCAGATGGTGCCGACCACACCCAACCGCCTGTACCGCGTCCAGTTCTCCTTCTCGCCCAGGCCCGGCACCGCCGCGGCCGAGAACGTGCTCGTCGTGAAGTGGCGGGGCCGGGTCGTCGCGACCGTCAGCGCGAGCGGCCTCGGGCTCTCGAACACGCGCTGGCAGCTCGTGGTCGTCAAGGTCAGGGCCGCCCGCAGCGCGACACGGCTCGAGTTCGACGACGCGGGGATCTCGGACTCGGTCGGCACGGAGCTCGACAGCGTCAGCGTCACCCGCTGGCGCGGCCATCCGCCGCGGCGCGCTGCGCCGCGGCGGCGATGGGCCGTGAAGGGATCGAACCTTCGACCTTGGGATTAAGAGTCCCCTGCTCTACCAGCTGAGCTAACGGCCCCGGGTCGGCCAGTCTACCAACGCGCCGCCGCCGGACCCGCTAGCCTACGGCGCCGATGCGGGCAGAGTCAGACACCTTCTTCCGCGCGCTCCTTGCCGCGGCCGGGCCGGCGGGCGACGAGCGGCTCGCGGCGCGCGTGTGGCGCGACTACGCGGCCGGCTTTGCCGACGTGCGCGGCGACGCGCTCGGCTCGGCGTACGCCGCGGTCAACCCGGCCGGCAAGCGCTCGGTGGTCGTGCATGGGCCACATCGACGAGATCGGCCTGGTCGTCACCCACATCGACGACGAGGGCTACCTGTGGTTCTCCGGCGTCGGCGGCTGGACGCCCGCGGTGCTCGTCGCCCAGCGCATCCGCATCCTCGCGAAGGACGGCCCGGTGATCGGCGTCGTCGGCCAGAAGGCGCCCCACCTGGCCGAGCCCGAGGACAAGGACAAGCAGCTGCGCGTCGACCACCTCTGGATCGACATCGGCGCCGCCGACGGCGCCGAGGCCCGCTCGGTCGTGCGCACCGGCGACCTGTGCGTGATCGAGCAGCCGGTGGTCGACCTGCGCGGGCAACCGGCTCGCCAGCCGCGCGGTGGACAACCGCGCCGGCGCGTTCGTCGCCGCCGAGTCGGCCCGGCTCTACGCCGAGACGCCGGGAGCGTGGCAGCTCGTCGGCGTCGCATCGGTCTCGGAGGAGACGAGCTTCGCCGGCGCCTACACGTCGGCGTTCGGGCTCGATCCCGACGCGGCGATCGTCATCGACGTGACCCACACCTCCGACCAGCCCGAACGTGCCCAAGCGCAAGGTGGGCGAGATCGCCCTCGGCAAGGGGCCCGTGATCGAGCGCGGCTCCGGCGTGCACCCGGCGATGTTCGAGCTGATCGGCGAGGTGGCCGAGCAGGAGGGCATCCCGCACCAGTTCGGCGCCTCGGCCGGGTCGACCTGGACGGATGCCGACGCGGTCAAGCTGACCCGGGCCGGGATCCCGGTCGGCGTGATCAGCGTCCCCAACCGCTACATGCACTCCCCCAACGAGATCGTCGACCTCGGCGACCTCGAGCAGACCGCCGCCCTCGTCGCGGCGGTGGCGCGCCGGCTCGACGCAGCCCTCACGCTCGACTAGGACGCGCCGTCGCGGCGTACGATGTGCCCGTGCGCAGGCTGCTCATGAGCGTGGCCCTGGTCGCAGCGACGGCGGCCGTGTTCGGTGTGGTCGTGTACGGGCGCATGCACGCGTCGCTGCTCGAGGTGCACACGGCGACGCCGATCAAGGCGGCCGCCAGGCGGCCGGCGCCCGCGGTCACCGGCACGACGCTCACCGGCGCCCACGTCAGCCTGCGCTCCTACGCCGGCAAGCCGGTCGTGATCAACTTCTTCGCGAGCTGGTGCGCGCCCTGCCGCCAGGAGGCGCCCGGCCTCGCGCAGCTCGCGCACAGGTTCGGCTCGCGCGTGCAGCTGCTCGGGATCGCGATCGACGACAAGCGCCCGGGCGCGATCGCGTTCGCCAGCCACTACCACTGGAGCTGGCCGATCGTGTTCGAGCCGAACGACGACGTCGCCTACCGGTACGGCCTGTACGGGAAGCCGACGACGGTCGTCGTCGACCAGCACGGCCGCATCGCCTGGCAGCACGCCGGCAAGATCGGCACCCGGCCGGTCGAGCAGGTGCTGCAGGCGCTGCTCGGGGCCTGACCGCCCGCCTCGCCGGTAGGCTGGCGAGCCATGAAGGTCGTCTCGGTGGTCGGCAACCGGCCCCAGTTCATCAAGGCCGCGCCGCTCTCGGCGGCGCTTGCGCGCGGTCTGCGACCACGTGCTCGTCCACACCGGCCAGCACTACGACGCCGAGCTCTCGCAGATCTTCTTCGACGAGCTGTCGCTCGCGCCGCCCGACCACGAGATCGCCACCGGCGCCGGCACCCACGCCGGGCAGACGGCGGCGATGCTCGATCGGCCTCGAGCCGGTGCTCGCCGGCGAGGCGCCCGACCTGGTGCTCGTCTACGGCGACACGAACTCGACCCTGGCCGGATCGCTCGTGGCCGCCAAGCTCGGGCTGCGGCTCGGCCACGTCGAGTCGGGCCTGCGCTCGTTCGACCGCGCCATGCCCGAGGAGGTGAACCGCGTGGTCGCCGACGTGCTCGCCGACCTGCGCTTCTGCCCGAGCGAGACGGCGGTCGCAAACCTCGCCGCCGAGGGCATCACGACCGGCGTGCACCTGGTCGGCGACGTGATGGTCGACGTCGCCCGCACGTTCGCGCCCGCCGCCCGCCGCTCGGGTGCGGTCGAGCGGCTCGGCCTGGAGCCGGAGGGCTACGCCCTGGTCACCGTCCACCGGCAGTCGAACACCTCGGCCGCCGCGATGCCGGCACTGGTCGACGTGCTCGAGGCGATCGGCCGACCGGCCGTCTTCCCCATGCACCCGCGCACGCGCGCCGCGCTCGAGCGCGCCGGCCTGATCGAGCGCGCCCAGGCGGCCGCGACGCTGACCGCGCCGCTCGGCTACCTCGAGTTCACCGCGCTGCTGATGTCGGCGGCCGTGTGCCTGACCGACTCCGGCGGCGTCCAGAAGGAGGCCTACCTGCACCGGGTGCCGTGCATCACGCTGCGCGACACGAGCGAGTGGGTCGAGACGATCGAGCTGCGACTGGAACCGGCTCGCCGGCGGGCTCGATGCGGGCGCCGTCGCGGCCGCGCTCGCGATCTGCGCCGGCCGGCGGAGCATCCGCCGCTCTACGGCGACGGCGACGCGTCGGCACGCATCGCCGCGGTTGTCGCATCGGCGGCGCAGGCCGCACCGATAGCATCCTGGCCGCCATGGACGCTCCCATCGCCATCGTCGGCGCCGGCTACGTGGGCCTCCCGCTCGCGGTCGAGTTTGCCCGCGCCGGGCGACACGGTCGTGTGCATCGAGTCCGACGCTGCCAAGGTGGCGGCGATCGGCCGGGGCGAGAGCTACATCGAGGACGTGCCCTCGCCGCTCCTGCAGGAGCTCGCCGCGAGCGGCCGGCTGCGGGCGACGAGCGACGTCGCCGCCGTCGCGGACGCCGGAGCGGTGATCATCTGCCTGCCGACGCCGCTCTCGCGCAACCGCGAGCCCGACCTCGGCATCCTCACGGAGGCGACCGCCGCGATCGCCCGGCACCTGCGGGCCGGCCAGCTCGTCGTGCTCGAGTCGACCACCTACCCGGGCACGACCCGCGAGGTGCTCGCGCCGATCCTCGCGTCGAGCGGGCTCGTGCCGGGGCGCGACTTCCATCTCGCCATGTCGCCCGAGCGCATCGACCCCGGGCGCACCGACTTCACCGTCCGCACCACCCCGAAGGTCGTCGGCGGGCTGACGCCGGAGTGCCTCGAGCGGGCGCTCGGGCTCTACGGGACGTGCGTCGAGCACCTCGTCCCGGTCACCTCGTGCGACGCGGCGGAGCTGACCAAGCTGCTCGAGAACATCTTCCGCTCGGTCAACATCGCGCTCGTGAACGAGCTCGCGATGCTGTGCGACCGCATGCAGCTGAACGTGTGGGAGGTCGTCGCCGCCGCGGCCACCAAGCCGTACGGGTTCATGCCCTTCCAACCGGGGCCGGGCCTGGGCGGGCACTGCCTGCCGATCGACCCGTTCTACCTGGCGTGGAAGGCGCGCGAGCTCGACTTCCCGACGGAGTTCATCGAGCTCGCGGGCAAGGTCAACCAGCACATGCCGTACTACTGCGCCGAGCGCGTCGCGCGGGCGCTGAACGGGCACCAAAAGGCGGTCGCGGGCAGCTCGGTGCTCGTCCTGGGGGTCGCGTACAAGGGCGACGTCGGCGACCTGCGGGAGTCGCCCGCGCTCAAGCTGATCGGACTCCTGCGCGACCGCGGCGCCGAGATCGCCTACCACGACCCGTTCGTGCCGAGCCTCGCCGCGGAGCACATGGATCTCGCCTCGGCGCCGCTCACCGACGCCCTGCTCGAGGAGGCCGACATCGTCTGCGTCGTCACCGCCCACTCCGGCATCGACTACGCCCGCGTGGCCGAGCACGCCCGGCTCGTGCTCGACTTCCGAAACGCCGTGCCCGCCGCCTCAGACCGGGTGGTCAAGCTGTGAGCGGCGACCGCGTCACCGTGGGGATGGTCGGCCTGGGCGGATGGGGCAAGAACCTGCTTCGCAACTTCGGCACGCTGCCGCAGTCCGACCTGCGCTGGTGCTGCGACGCCGACGAGGCCACCCGCGCGGCCCGAGCGCCGGCCTACCCGCAGGCCCGGTTCACGGCGAGCTACGACGACCTCCTGGCCGACCCCGACCTGGCCGCCGTGGTGCTCGCGACGCCCGTGCCGACCCACTTCGAGATGGCCAAGCGGGCGATCCTGGCCGGCAAGCACGTCATGGTCGAGAAGCCGATGACCTGGACGGCGGCCGAGGCGCGCGAGCTGCGCGACCTCGTGTCCGGCAGCGGGCTCGTGCTGATGGTCGGCCATCTGCTGCGGTACCACCCGGGGGTCGCGCTGTTGCGGAAGCTGATCGACGCCGGCGAGCTCGGCGACGTTCGCTACGTGTACGGCAACCGCCTCAACCTGGGCACGATCCGGCCCGACGAGAACGTGCTCTGGTCGCTCGGCGTGCACGACCTGTCCGTCGTCCTGCACCTGATCGACGCCGAGCCGGTCGAGGTGTGGGCGCGCGGCGAGGCGTACGTCCAGCCCGGCGTCGAGGACGTCGCCTTCGCGTACGTGCGCTTCGCGACCGGCCAGATCGGCCACCTCCACCTGTCCTGGCTCGACCCGCACAAGATGCGCAAGATGACCGTGATCGGCTCGCGCAAGATGGCCGTGTTCGACGACATGGAGCCCGACCGCAAGGTGACGGTCTACGACAAGGGCGACGTGCAGACCCCGGCCGGGCGCATCTCGACGCACACGGGCGACATCTGGGTGCCCCGGATCGACCCGCGCGAGCCGCTCTCGCTCGAGTGCAGCCACTTCCTGCACGCGGTCGCGACGGGCTCGGAGCCGCGCACGGACGTCGACGAGGGCGTGCGGGTGGTCGAGGTGCTCGAGGCGATGCAGACGTCGCTCGACCGGGGCGGGGAGACGATCGCGCTGCGGACGGCCGAGCGATGATGTGGCCGGCGGGCGACGCCCCCGGCCTCGTGCTCTGCGAGGGCGCGGAGATCGGCGCAGACGTCCGCTTCGGCGCCAACGTGACCGTCCACGAGGGCACGGTGGTCGGCGCCGGGGCGAGCATCGGCGACAACGCCGTGCTCGGCCGCCGGCCGGTGCTCTCGGCCCGCTCGACGGCCCGCCGCGGCGAGCTCGCGCCGCTGCGCCTCGGCGCCGGGACGCGCGTGTCGGCGGGCGCCGTGCTCTCGGCGGGATCGACGCTCGGGGACGGCTGCGTCGTGGGCGACCTCGCCACGGTGCGCGAGCGCTGCACGATCGGCGCGGACGTCGTGATCGGCCGCGGGGTGTGCATCGAGAACGACACCACGATCGGCGCCCACACGAAGATCCAGACGAACGCCTACATCACCGCGTACTGCACGCTCGAGGAGCACGTGTTCATCGCCCCGTGCGTCGTCACCACGAACGACAACTTCATGGGCCGCACCGAGCGCCGCCACGCGCTGATCAAGGGCGCGACCATCCGCCGCGGCGCGCGCGTCGGCGGCGGCGCGACGCTCCTGCCCGGCATCGAGGTCGGCGCCGAGGCGTTCGTCGGCGCCGGAGCGGTGGTCGTGCGCGACGTGCCCGCCGGGCGTGATCGTCGTCGGCGTGCCCGCGCGGGTGCTGCGCGACGTGCCCGCCGACGAGCTGCTCGACTCCCGTAGGGAACAGAGATCGGGTCGGAGTGGCCGCGGCGGTGGGTGGCGTCGCCGACGTAGTGCACGCGCCAGTTGCCGGTCGCGGGCGCGGTCGTGAAGAGTGCGTGACCGCTCGAGTCGGCGTGCCCGGCCTCGACGAGCGTCCAGACCGATCCGTTCTCACGGTAGAGGTCGAGCTCCTCGCCGGGGAGCGCCGGCGCCATCGTTGCCCGGAACCTGCCACCGGAGGAGACGGCGAGCGTGAGCGCGGGCTGCACGGCGACGCTGACGTGCGGCGAGACGGCCTTGCCGGCGGTGGCGAGCCGGTAGACGCGATCGGCCGTCGGGGACAGCTGGATGACGAAGTTGCCCTTGACGCCGACATGGAGCGCGGTCGGGATGGCGCTCCACGCCGTGCCGGGCGCGCCGCGGCGCTCGAGCCTCACCCCGCCGGACGGGATGGGCCACACGTGCCCGGTGATCGTGATCGGCGTTCCCGCCACCGCGGTCGCGGGCACCGTCAGGGTGCGCTGCAGCAGCCGGAACCAGGTCGAGCGCAGGCCCATCTCGACCTGCACCTGGTCGCCGGTGCGCGTCGTCGTGCCGCCCGACGACGTGATCCGCATCGAGAGCACCCGCTGCGACGCCGGGTCGACCTTCATCGTGAGCGAGCCGACGACGCCCGAGAGGCCGAGCGCCCTGGCAAGGCCGGTCGACGTGTAGGTCTGGGTCGGCCACGTGTGGTACGGATTGGCGCCGCCGGCGCTGTCGTAGCGGTCGATGACGGGCACCAGATACGGCTGGCCCGAGGTCGTGTCCCACGCCGCCTGCTCGGAGGAGGTGCGCCCGCCGGAGCTCGACGAGAAGAACGTCGTCGCGACGGTGCCCCTGTACCAGACGACGCGGTGAGCGGTGGCGGCGACGGCCGCGGTCGAGGCGCTCGCCTCGTGCTCGATCGGCCCGTACACCTGGCTGCGGGTGTCGGCGTAGGCGTCGAACGTGCCGGAGCGGTTGCGGGTCGCGACCGCGTAGGAGCGCGCCGCGACGGCCTGGGCCTTCAGCGCCGGCAGCGGCCACGAGGCCGGCATCTCGCTCGGGACGACGCCGCGCAGGTACTTCTCGAGGCCGACGACGTCGACGCACTCGAGCGTCGAGCCGGACTCGACGATGCGGAACGAGCCGTGCCAGTGGTCGCCGTCGAAGCCGATGCCGGCCGAGTCGTCCAGCCGCAGCGGCTGGGAGCGCGGGTTCACCTGCACGGGAGCCACGAGCCCCTTCGTGACGGCGCCGGTCGCCCTCGCGACGAGCTGCAGACGGCCGGCCGAGCCGCCCCGCTGCAGGCGGTAGGTGCCGGCGGGGAGCGCGATCGCCCTGCCCCTGGCAGGCCGCAGCGTCATCGCAGACGACGCGCCGAAGTGCACGGCCGGGCCGGACGAGAGCAGCACCCGCTCGGTCACGGAGCGGGGCAGCGGCGCGATGTGGGTGTCGGTGAAGTAGTGGTCGAGGATCTGGGCGTAGCCCCACCCGTGCTGGGCGTAGCCGAGCGCGCCGTACTGCGACATGCCGATGCCGTGCCCCCAGCCGTGGCCGGTCAGCGTGAACACCGTCGCGCCCTGCGCCGAGGCCGGAACCGCGAGGGCCAGGGCCGCCGCAACGCACGTCGCGATTCGTCGCCTCATGCCGACACCATCGGCAGCAGGGTACCCCTCCTGGAGTTATGCGCGGGTAAAGATGTCGCCGCGCGCTGGAACCGCCGGGCCCGCCGGCGCGACCTACAGCGGGTCACATGAGCGGTCGATAACCTGCGCGACATGGGCCCACTCTCCGCGCTGCCGAAGCCGGTTCGCACCGTGCTCGAAACCGTCGTCACCCTCGTGGTCGCGCTCGGCATCGCGTGGCTCGGGCAGGCGTTCGTGGTCAAGCCCTACCGGGTGCCGACGGGGAGCATGATGCCGACGCTCGAGCCCGGCGACCGCGTGCTCGCCGACCGCCTGAGCCTCGACTTCGAGAGACCCCGGCCGCGGCCAGATCGTCGTGTTCCACCCCCCGCACTGCACGAGCGGCCACAACGACTCGACCGGCGTCTGCACCACGCCGCAGCTCAAGTTCCGCGACGGCCTCGCGGGCACGACGTTCGTCAAGCGCGTCGTCGGCCTGCCCGGCGAGACGGTGTGGGCCGCGGGCGGCCACGTGTGGATCAAGGACAAGGGCAAGCCCGCCTTCAAGCTGAACGAGCCCTACACCCACGGCAAGACGACCAACAACCTGCCCCGCCAGACGATCCCGAAGGGCTACTACCTGCTGCTCGGCGACAACCGGGTGATCTCGGAGGACTCGCGCATCTGGGGCCTCGAGCCGCGCTCCGGCATGATCGGGATCGCCCGCGTGCGCTACTGGCCGCTCGGCCGCATCGGCATCCTCTAACCCGTGGCGGAACCCAGGGTTCCCCACGAGCCCCCTCCTTCAGGGGCAGCCGGTACGCACCAGCAGGCCGGGCGCAGCGGCGCCGATAGACTGCGGCTCCCCGAGACGAGGAGTGCGTTCTTGCGGCTGCGCCGTTCCTGCCTGGCGGTGCCGGGCTCATCCGAGAAGATGCTCGCCAAGGCGGCGACGCTCCCCGCCGACCAGGTCTTCCTCGACCTCGAGGACGCCGTCTCGCCGCTCGAGAAGGAGGGCGCGCGCGCCACCGTCGTCGCCGCGCTCCACACGCACGACTACTCCGGCAAGACCCGTGTCGTGCGCGTGAACGGGGTCACCACGCAGTGGTGCCTGGGCGACATCGTCGAGGTGGTCGGCGGCGCCGGCGCGAAGCTCGACTGCCTCATGATCCCGAAGGTCGAGGACGCCGCGCAGCTGCACTTCGTCGACCACCTGCTGACGCAGCTCGAGACGCAGCACGGGATCGACCACCGGATCGGGATCGAGGCCCAGATCGAGAACGCGCGCGGCACGGTCAACCTGCGCGAGATCGCGACCGCCACCGACCGCATCGAGACGATCATCTTCGGCCCCGGCGACTACGCGGCGGCGATCGGCGTCGCCCAGCTCGTCATCGGGTCGGTCGACCCCGACTACCCGGGCGACCAGTGGCACTACGTGCTCTCGAAGATCGTCACCACGGCCCGCGCGTTCGGGCTGCAGGCGATCGACGGGCCGTACACGGACATCAAGAACGTGGACGAGTACCGGCGGCTGTGCCACCGCGCCCGCCTGGTGGGGTTCGACGGCAAGTGGGTGCTGCACCCGAGCCAGGTCGACGTCGCCAACGAGGTCTTCATGCCGACGCCCGAGCAGTTCGAGGCCGCCCGGCGGCTGCTCGAGGCCTATCACCACGCCACCCACGTCGAGCGCAAGGGCGCCGTCATGCACGAGGGCCAGATGATCGACGAGGCGTCGCGCAAGATCGCCGAGCAGGTGGTCGCCCGCGGCGAGGCCGCCGGCATGGGCGGTGCCGGCGTGAGCAGCGTGCTCGACGAGCTCTCGGAGGACCAGCGCGAGATCGTCGGCGTCGTGCGCCAGTTCGTCGACGAGCAGGTGATCCCGGTCGCCTCGCAGCTCGAGCACGACGACGTCTTCCCGGACGAGATCGTGGCCGGCCTGCGCGAGCTGGGCATCTTCGGGTTCACGATCCCCGAGCGCTACGGCGGGCTCGGGCTCGACCTGCACCACCTACGCCCTGGCCGTGTGCGAGCTCTCGCGCGGCTGGATGAGCGTCTCCGGCATCGTCAACACGCACTTCATCGTCGCCGACATGCTGGTGCGCGACGGCACCGAGGAGCAGCGCGAGCGGTTCCTGCCGCGGATGGCGACGGGCGAGATGCGCTGCGCCTTCTCGATGACCGAGCCCGAGTGCGGCTCCGACGTGCAGGCGATCCGCTCGCGGGCGGTGCGCGACGGCTCGGACTACGTGGTGAACGGCCAGAAGATGTGGGTGACGAACGGGCTTCGCTCGGGCATGGTGGCGACGCTCGTGAAGACCGACCCGGACGCGACCCCCGCCCACCGCGGCATGAGCTGCCTCCTGATCGAGAAGGAGCCCGGCGCGGCCACCGACGGCGGGCTCGACCGTGCCGCCGCAGCTGCACAAGCTCGGCTACCGCGGCGTCGAGACCACCGAGCTCGTGTTCGCCGACCACCGCGTGCCGGCCGCAAACCTGCTCGGCGGCGAGGAGGGGCGCGGCTTCCAGCAGATGATGTCGGGCATCGAGGTCGGCCGGGTGAACGTGGCCGCCCGCGGCGTCGGCGTCGCCCAGCGCGCGTTCGAGATCGCGATCCGCTACGCCCAGGAGCGGGAGGCGTTCGGCCGCCCGATCGCAAAGCACCAGGCGATCCAGTTCAAGCTCGCCGACATGGGGACGAAGATCGAGGCCGCGCGCCTGCTGATGCTGTCGGCGGCGCGGCGCAAGGACGCCGGCGAGCGCTCGGACGTCGAGGCGGGCATGGCCAAGCTGTTTGCGACCGAGATCTGCAACGAGGTCGTCGAGGACGCGCTGCGCATCCACGGCGGCTACGGCTACTCGCAGGAGTACGAGATCGAGCGCCTGTACCGCGACGCGCCGCTGCTCCTGATCGGCGAGGGCACGTCCGAGATCCAGAAGCTCATCATCGCCCGCGGGCTGCTCGCAAGGAATCCGCTGTGAGCCGCGAGTTCGACGCCCGCGAGCTGCGCTTCGGCCGCTACCTGGAGGACTTCGAGGTCGGCGACGTCTACAAGCACTGGCCGGGCAAGACGATCACCGAGGCCGACGACCACCTCTTCTGCATGATCACGATGAACCACCACCCGCTGCACACCGACGCCCACTACGCCGAGACCGAGACGCAGTTCGGGCAAGAACGTCGTCGTGGGCAACCTGGTGTACTCGCTCGTCCTCGGCATGAGCGTGCCCGACGTCTCCGGCAAGGCGATCGCCAACCTCGAGGTCGAGTCGCTCAAGCACGCGAAGCCGACCTTCCACGGCGACACGATCTACGCCCAGACGACGGTGCGTCGACGTCGCCCCGTCGCGCTCCAAGCCCGATCGCGGCGTCGTCACGGTGGACACGATCGGGACGAACCAGCGCGGCGAGATCGTGTGCGAGTTCCGGCGCAAGGTGCTCGTGCCGAAGCGCAACGCCGGCTGACCGCGCCGGGAGTACGCTGTCCGGCGATGGACGCTGCCATCTCGGTCGCCGGCCTGACGAAACGCTACGGCGACCACACCGCCGTCGACGGCGTGTCAGCTTCGAGGTGGCGCGGGGCGAGTCGTTCGGCATCCTCGGCCCCAACGGCGCCGGCAAGACGACGACGCTCGAGATGATCGAAGGGCTGCGCAAGCCCGACGGCGGCGAGATCACCGTGCTCGGCCAGCCGGTGTGGCCCGACCCGCGCCGGATCCAGGCCCGGATCGGCGTCCAGCTGCAGTCCACGTCGCTCTTCGACATGCTGACCGCGCGCGAGCTGCTCGAGCTCTTCGCCCGCTTCTACCTGCGCCCCGACGCGGCCGAGCGCGCCCGGATCTCGCTCGCGCTCGTCGGCCTCGAGGCGAAGGCCGACGACTACGCCAAGCGCCTCTCCGGCGGCCAGCAGCAGCGGCTCGCGATCGCGCTCGCGCTCGTGCACGACCCCGAGATCGTCTTCCTCGACGAGCCGACGACCGGCCTCGACCCCCAGGCGCGGCACAACCTGTGGGACGTGATCCGCTCGATCAACGGCGAGCAGGGAAAGACGGTCGTGCTGACGACGCACTACCTCGAGGAGGCCGAGCAGCTGTGCGACCGGGTCGCGATCATGGACGAGGCCCGGATCGTCGCCCTCGACACGCCGGCGGGGCTCGTCGCGGCGCTCCACGCCGACGCGCGCGTCTCCTACACCGACGCCACCGGCGATCACACGGTCTACGTCAAGGACGCGCAGGCGACGGTGCTCGAGGTGCTCGAGCGCGCCCGGGCCGAGGGCCAGGCCGTGCAGAACCTGTCGGTCAAGGGCGCCGACCTCGAGGACGTGTTCATGCAGCTGACCGGGCGGGAGTACCGCGAATGAACTTCGGCCGGTTCGCCGCCACCACCCGGGCGCAGCTGCAGATGACGTTCCGGCGCCGGATCACGCTCTTCTGGTCGCTCGCTGTTCCCGATGATCCTGATGACGCTGCTCGGGCTGCTCTTCGGCCGCTCGATCAACGCGGGCACGATCGCAGTCGTTCCGGTGAGCTCGCCGGCGCCCGCGGCCGTCGTGCGCGTGCTCGACGCACACGAAGGGCGTCACGGTCAAGACGTCGCCGACAGCGGCGCAGGCGATCCACCAGGTGCGCAGACGGCGACCGCGACGCGCGCGATCGTGTTCACGCCGGCCGGGGCGAGGCACGTACGCGGTCAGGCTGTACACGTCGAACACGTCGGCCGACCAGGCCGGCATCATCCGCGGGATCGTCGCGGGCGCGGCCGACGGCGTCTCGGTCGCCGTGACCGGCCAGGCGCCGGCGTTGACGTTCCGGGCGCTTTCGGTCGACTCGGCGTCGCTCAGCTACATCGACTTCCTGCTGCCGGGGATCGTGGCACTCGCCATCATGATCTCGGCGGTGATCGGCCTGGCCACGATCCTGGTCGACTGGCGCCAGCGCGGCATCCTGCGCCGGCTCAAGCTGACGCCGATCCCGCTCGGCGAGTTCTTCGCCGCCCGCATCACCGCGTCGCTCGCGGTCGCGCTCATGCAGGTGGTCGTGCTGCTCGCTCTTCGGCCGGGTCGCCTTCGGCATCCAGATCTCCTCGACGGCGTGGGCGGCGATCCCGGTCGCGCTCGCCGGGTGCCTGTGCTTCCTGGCCATGGGGTTTGCGATCGGCTCGGTCGTGTCCAACCCGGAGACCGGCGACGCGGTCGCGAACGTGATCACGAACCCGATGATGTTCCTCTCGGGCGTGTTCTTCCCGGTCGCCGCGATGCCGGCGTTCGTCCAGGTGATCGCCCGCGCCCTGCCGCTGTACTACCTGGCAAACGGCCTGCGCGACACGACCGTGAGAGGGCTCTCGCTCACGCATGTGACCGGAGACATCGGGGTACTGTTAGGCGCGACGGCGGTGCTCGCGGCGGTGGGGCTGCGCTCGTTCCGGTGGGAGCCTTCGATCTAGGGGGAACGGCAGTGCGATACGACAACGTGATCGTTGGTGGCGGCCTCGCGGGCGGCATGGTCGCCCAGGAGTACCGCGAGCAGGGCGGCGACGGGTCCGTCGTGATCCTCGCCCGCGAGCCGCACGTGCCCTACCACCGGCCGCCGCTCACCAAGGAGTTCCTGCGCGGCGAGAAACCGGCCTCCGAGGTGTACATGCACGCGGCCGGGTGGTGGCAGGAGCAGAACGTCGACGTCCAGCCCGGCGTCGAGGCGACGGCGCTCGACACCGGTGCGCACACGGTCACCCTGGCAAGCGGCGAGGCCGTCGAGTACGGCCGGGTCGTGCTCGCGACCGGCGCGACGCCGCGCACGCTCCCGGGAGCGGGGAGCATCCGCACGATCGACGACTCGGCGGCGCTCGCGCAGAGGCTCGCCGCGGGCACCGGCCACCTCGGCGTGATCGGCGGCGGGTTCATCGGCGTCGAGGCCGCGGCCAGCGCGCGGATGAAGGGCTGGGATGTGACCATGGCCGTGCCCGAGAGCGTGGTCTGGGAGCACCTGTTCGGCGCCGAGGTGGCCGTCTACTTCCAGCGCCAGCTCGAGTCCCACGGCGTCAAGGTGCACACGGGCACGAAGGAGCTCCCGGCCGGCAGCTACGACATCAAGCTGGCGGGCATCGGCGTCGACCCGAACACCGGCCTTGCCGAGGCCGCGGGCCTCACCGTGCAGAACGGCGTCCACGTCGACGAGCACCTGCGGGCGGCGGACGACGTGTGGGCGGTCGGGGACATCGCCGCCTACGAGAGCGTCGTGCACGGCCGGCGGATGCGGGTCGAGCACTGGGACGTCGCGCTCAACCAGGGCAGCTACGTCGGCCGCACCTGGGCGGGCAAGGAGGACGCGCCCTACGCGGTCGTGCCGTACTTCTTCTCGGACATCGGCGACTGGACGTGGTTCGAGTACGTCGGCCCCGGCACGGGCCGCGTCGACGTGCGCGGGTCGATGGACGCCGACGACTTCGTCGCCTACTACCTCGACGACGCCGACCGCGTCACGGCCTGCCTGGGAGTGAACCGCAGCGACGACGTCGAGGCCGCGAAGGCCCTGATCGCCGAGCACGCCGCCGCGCCGAGTGCGTAGCACGGCTATGATCCGGCGCCCGTGAGCGCCGTCCCCGAAATGCCCGGCGAGCTCGATCGCGCGCTCAGAGAGCTTCAGGCGGGCGGGATGGTCGTGGTCTGCGACGATCCCGACCGCGAGGACGAGGGCGACCTGTGCATGGCGGCCGAGTTCGTCACCCAGGAGGCGATCGCGTTCATGGCCTGCCACGCGCGCGGGCTGATCTGCCTCGCGCTCCCGGAGGAGCGCTGCGACGAGCTCGACCTGCCGCTGATGGTGCCGGCCAACCAGGGCACCGACGCCACCGGCTTCACCGTCTCGATCGAGGCCGCGACCGGCGTCACGACGGGCATCTCGGCCGCCGACCGCGCCCGCACGATCCGGGTCGCCGTCGACCCCTCCACCCGTCCGGCCGACCTCGTCCGCCCCGGCCACGTCTTCCCGCTGCGCGCCCGCACGGGCGGGGTGCTCGACCGGCGCGGCCAGACCGAGGCCGCGGTCGACCTCACCCGGCTCGCCGGGCTCACGCCGGGCGGCGTGCTGTGCGAGGTGATCAACGACGACGGCACGATGGCGCGCGGCGCCCAGCTGCAGGCGTTCTGCCGCCGCAACGGCTTCCCGGTCGTGACCGTCGAGCACATCGCCGCCTACGTGCGCACCCTCGCGCCGGCGATCACCGCCGTCTAGGCAGGCTCAGATCTGGGCGGCCGAGGCCGGCCGGTACGCGCCGAACACCGCCCGCAGCGCCGTGCAGATCTCACCCAGCGTCGCCTCGGCGCGGACGGCCGCGATGATCGCGGGCATCAGGTTGCGCTCGCCTGCGGCGTCGGCCGCGAGGGCCTCGAGCGCGGCGCCGACGGCGGCGCCGTCGCGCTCGCGCCGCAGCACCTCGAGCCTGCGGCGCTGGTCGCCGGCGAGCTGCGGCGGGACGTCGAAGCGCTCCGGCAGCGCCACGGCGTCCTCGACGTAGGCGTTCACGCCCACGACGATGTCCTCGCCCGCGGCCACCCGCCGCTCGCGCTCGTAGGCCTCGTCCGAGATCACGCGCTGGTAGAAGCCGGCCTCGATCGCCGCCACCGCCCCGCCGAGCGAGTCGATGTGGTCGAGCAGCTCCCGGGCGTCGCGGTCGAGGGCGTCGGTCAGCCGCTCGACATGCCATGAGCCGCCGAGCGGATCGGCGACGTCGGTGATCCCGAACTCGTGCTGCAGCATCTGCTGCGTGCGCACGGCCAGCGTCTGCGCGTGCTGCGTGGGGATCGCGATCGCCTCGTCGAAGCAGGAGAGCGCCATCGACTGGACGCCGCCGAGCGCTGCGGCCAGCGCCTGCACCGCCGCCCGCACGATGTTGTTCTCGGGCTGCTGCAGCGTCAGCGCCGAGCCGGCGGTCTGGGTGTGGGTGCGCAGCATCATCGAGCGCGGATCCCTGGCGCCGAAGCGGTCGCGCATCACGTGCGCCCACAGCCGCCGCAGCGCGCGGTACTTGGCGACCTCCTCGAAGAAGTTCATGTGCGTGTTGAAGATCCACGAGAGCCGCGGCGCGAACGCGTCGACGTCGATGCCGCGCTCGGTCACCGCCGACACGTAGGCGATCGCGTTCGCGATCGCGAACGCCATCTCCTGCGCGGCCGTGCAGCCCGCCTCGCGCATGTGGTAGCCCGAGAGCGAGATCGCGTTGAAGCGGGGGGCGGCGCTCGTCGCCCACTCGATGACGTCGGCGGCGAGCCGCAGCGACGGCCGCGGCGGGTAGATGTAGGTGCCGCGCGAGACGTACTCCTTGAGGACGTCGTTCTGCGCGGTGCCGCGGATCAGGGCCGGGTCGCGGCCCTGGCGCTCGCACGCGACGTAGTACATGGCGACGAGCACCGCCGCCGGGGCGTTGATCGTCATCGACGTCGACACCTCGTCGAGCGGGATGCCCGCGAACATCGCGTCCATGTCGCGGACGGAGTTGATGGCGACGCCCACCCGGCCCACCTCGCCCTCGGCCAGCGGGTCGTCGGCGTCCATCCCCATCTGCGTCGGCAGGTCGAACGCCGTCGAGAGCGCGCGCTGGCCCTGCTCGATCAGGAAGCGGAAGCGGCGGTTGGTCTCGTCGGCCGTGCCGAAGCCGGCGTACTGGCGGATCGACCACGGCCGGCCCGCGTACATGTCGCGGTGGATGCCGCGCGTGAACGGGAACTCGCCCGGGTCGCCCAGGTCGCGGGCGTAGTCGAGGTCGACGTCCTCGGGGCGCGGCGAAGCGGCGCTCGCTCACGCCCGCCGGCCCTCGCCCTCGCGCTCGGCGCCGACCAGCACGACCATCTTGCCGACGTGCTGGTTCTCCTTCATCATCTGGTGCGGCACCGGGCACTCCGCCCACGGGAACACCCGCGACAGCACCGGCTTGATCTTGCCCTCGGCGATCAGCTGGTTGGCGCGCTGGCACTCGTAGGCGTTGGCGAAGTGGCTGCCGAGGATCGACTTCTGCCGCATCCACAGGTAGCGCACGTCGAAGTCGAGCTGGAATCCGGACGTCGCCCCGCAGATCACGATCGTGCCGAACGTGCGGCAGACGAACACGCTCGTGAAGAAGGTGGCCGCGCCGACGTGCTCGAAGACGACGTCGCAGTCGACGCCGCCGGTCAGCTCGCGGATCGCGCCGCCGAAGCGCTTGATCTCGTCGAGGTTGCGCTCGCCGGTGTCGGGGTCGGCGAGGGCGAACTCGCGCCGGTCGATGACCGCCGTGGCGCCCAGCTCGCGCACGAGGTCGATCTTGTCGTCGGACGAGACGACGGCGATCGCGTTTGCGCCGTGCAGCGCGCACAGCTGCACGGCGAACGTGCCCAGGCCGCCGCCGGCGCCCCACACGAGCACGTTGTCGCCCGGGCGGATGCGGGCGCGGTCGACGAGCATGCGGTAGGCGGTGAAGTACGTGAGCCCGTAGGAGGCGGCCTCCTCCCAGGTCAGCTGCGGCGGCTTGGGCAGGAGCTGCTGGGCCTGCACCAGGCAGTGCTCGGCGAAGCTGCCCCAGTTCGACTCGTACGCCCAGATCCGCTGCCGCGAGCACGCCATCGGGTCGTGGCCGTTGCACTCGGCGCACTCGCCGCAGCTCTGGTTGCAGTGGATGACGACCTCGTCGCCGGGCTTCCAGCGGGTGACGCCCGGCCCGACCTCGTCGACGACGCCCGAGGCGTCGGAGCCGGCGATGTGGAAGTCGTAGCCCGTGTAGCGGAAGATCGACACCGGCAGGCCGGCGGCCGCCCACACGCCGTTGTAGTTCACGCCGGCGGCCATCACGCGCACCCGCACCTCGCCGGGGCCGGGCTCCGGCACCTCGATCTGCTCGAGCTGCATCGCCTGGATGGGGATCGCCGAGCCGGTCGGGCCGGATCACCCACGCTGCCATGGTGCCCGCGGGAGACATGGCTTATCGTACCGCCGCGCGGCGCAGCTCTCGGCGCCGCTGCGCCGCACCGGCCACGGCCAGCTGGCCGCACGCGGCCTCGATGTCCGACCCGTGCGAGCGGCGGTAGCTCGTCGCGACGCCGCGGCGGCGCAGCTCGGCCGCGAACGCGTCGACGCGCGCTGGCGGCGAGCGCGGTGAAGCCGGCCGCGGTCGGGTTGTAGGCGATCAGGTTCACGTGGAAGCCCTCGCCGGCGCCGAGCAGCGCGGGCGAGCGCGACGGCATCGCGCGTGGGAGTCGTTCACGCCGTCGAGCAGCAGGTACTCGACGAACACCCGCCGGCCGGTGCGGGCGCGGTAGTCGCGGCACGCGTGCATGAGCCGCGCGAGCGGGTAGCGCTTCGTCACCGGCATGAGCGTCGTGCGCAGCGCGTCGGTCGGGGCGTGCAGCGAGAGCGCGAGCTTCACCTGCAGGGGCTCCTGCGGCCAGCCGCTCGATGCCCGGCACCCAGCCCGCGGTCGAGATGGCGATGTGGCGCGCGCCGAGCCCGTAGCCGGCCGGGTCGGTGATCGTGCGGCACGCGTCGAGCACGGCGTCGTAGTTCAGGAACGGCTCGCCCATCCCCATCATGACGACGTTGCCGATCCGGCCGCCGCCGGCGTCGCGCAGCATGCGGGCGAGCACGAGCAGCTGCTCGACGATCTCGCCGGCGGTCAGGTTGCGGCCGAGGCCCATGGACGCCGGTGGCGCAGAACGTGCACGCGAGCGGACAGCCCGACTGCGACGAGAGGCAGGCGGTGCGGCGGTTGCGATGTCGCATGAGCACCGCCTCGAGCGGGAATCCGTCGTGTGTGGCCATGCCGAGCTTGATCGTTCCGTCGCCCGACTCGCGCGCCGTCCGTGACCGCGAGCTCGCGCAGCGGCGCCTCCGCGGCCAGGTGCTCGCGCAGCGCGGCGGGCAGCGGCGTCAGCTCGGAGTACTCCTGCGCGAGGCCGCGCGTCGCGCCCTCGTACACCTGTCGGAACCGGTACGCGGGCTCGCCGCGATCGGCGAGGATCGTGCGGATCTTTTCAAAATGCACAGTGGTAGTGTGACCGCAAACCCCCACCCGGAGGTGCACCATGCCGACAAAGATTCGTACTGACAAGGTTGCCGAGTCCATCACCCCGCTCGTGACGCGGGTCACCCAGGACGACGAGCTGCGCGCACACGCGATGACGGCGCTCGACTCGGCGAAGGCGATCTACACCAAGGTCCAGGCCGACGGCCCGCGCAAGGCCGCCGACCAACAAGGCCGTCACCGACGAGGTCATGAAGGCCGCCGTCCGAGCTGCGGCTGACCGCCGAGCGCCTGTCCGGCAAGACGAAGAAGAAGAGCCACAAGCTGCGCAAGCTCGTGCTGGGCGGCCATGATCGCCGGCGCCGCGGCGTTCGGCCTGAAGAAGGTCCTGCGAAGCGACGAGGACGAGTTCGAGTACGAGTCGTAGGCGGCTCGCGCGCCGGCGGGGAAGGGGGATCGGGTGAGCGACACGACCCGCGAGGCGGCTGAGGTCGCCATCGACGTCCTGCTGCAGGAGAAGCGCGAGTTCCTGCCCTCGCCGGAGTTCGTCCGCGGCGCGGTCGTCTCCGATCCGGCGGTGTACGACGAGGCCGATCGCGACCTCGACGGCTTCTGGCTCGACGCGCACGCAGGAGTTCCTGACGTGGTCGCGAGCCGCCCACCAAGGGGCTCGAGTGGGACGCCCCGCACTGCACCTGGTTCGCCGACGGCACGCTGAACGTGAGCGCCAACTGCCTCGACCGCCACGTCGCGGCCGGGCGCGGCGACAAGGTCGCCTACCACTTCGTGTCCGAGCCGGTCGACGAGCCCGACCGCGCGATCACGTACTCCGACCTGCTCGGCGAGGTGTGCCGGTTCGCGAACGGCCTGCGGTCGACTCGGCATCGGCAAGGGCGACGTGGTCGGCCTCTACATGGGCATGGTGCCCGAGCTCGCGGTCGCGATGCTCGCCTGCGCCCGCATCGGCGCGCCGCACGTGGTGGTGTTCGGCGGCTTCTCGGCCGAGGCGCTCGGCGAGCGGCTCGAGTCGACCGGGGCGCAAGGCCCTGGTCACCCAGGACGAGGCGTGGCGCAAGGGCGGTCGCGTGCCGCTCAAGGTCACCGCCGACGCGGCGGCGAAGCTCGCGCCGACCGTGCGAGCACATGGTCGTGCTGCGGCGCACGGGCGCCGACGTCGCCCATGCAGGCCGGCCGCGACCACGAGTGGGGCGCGTTCATCGCCGCCCAGAGCGACACCTGCCCGGCCGAGCCGATGGAGGCCGAGCACATGCTGTACGCGCTGCACACCTCGGGCACGACGGCGAAGCCGAAGGCGGCGGTGCACACGTCGGGCGGCTACCTGACCTACGTCGCCGTCACCCACCGCTGGATCTTCGACATCCACGACGACGACGTCTACTGGTGCGCCGCCGACATCGGCTGGGTGACCGGCCACAGCTACATCGTCTACGGGCCGCTCGCCAACTGCACGACGAGCGTGCTCTACGAGGGCGACCCGATGCACCCCGGGCCCGAGCGGCACTGGCAGATCATCGAGCGCTACGGCGTCACCCAGTACTACACGGCGCCGACGCTGATCCGCGCGTTCATCAAGTCCGGCCCGCAGGTGCCGGCCGCGCACGACCTGAGCTCGCTGCGCCTGCTGGGATCGGTCGGCGAGCCGATCAACCCCGAGGCCTGGGTGTGGTACTGGAAGTACATCGGCGGCGAGCGCTGCCCGATCGTCGACACGTGGTGGCAGACCGAGACCGGCGGCATCCTGATCACGCCGCTGCCCGGCCTCGTCACCACCAAGCCCGGCTCGGCCACGCGCCCGTTCCCCGGCATCCGGGCGGCGGTCGTCGACGAGCACGGCGACCCGGTCGCAGCCCGGGAGCGGCGGCTACCTGGTGATCACCCGCCCGTGGCCGGGGATGTTCCGCACGCTCTACCACGACGACGGCCGCTACGTGTCGAACTACTTCTCGCGGTTCGGCAAGCACGTCTACTTCCCCGGCGACGGCGCCCGCCAGGACGCCGAGGGCTACTTCTGGCTGCTCGGCCGCGTGGACGACGTGATGAACGTGTCCGGCCACCGGCTCTCGACGATCGAGCTCGAGTCGACGCTCGTCGAGCACCCGGCGGTGGCCGAGGCGGCGGCGACGGCGGCGCCGGACCCGCTCACCGGGCAGACGCCGCTCTGCTTCGTGCTCCTGCGCGCCGGCCACGAGCCGAGCGACGCGCTGGCGGCCGAGCTGCGCGAGTGGATCGGCCAGAAGATCGGCAAGATCGCCCGGCCGAAGGCGGTCATCATCGTCGACGACCTGCCGAAGACGCGCTCGGGCAAGATCATGCGCCGGCTGCTCAAGGACGTCGCCGAGGGCCACGAGCTCGGCGACACGACGACGCTGCGCGACCCGGCCGTGGTCGAGGACCTGAAGCGCAAGGCCGACGCCGTGCTGCACCCGGCGGCCTGACCCGGCTGCGTGCATAACGGTAGGTGGCACGCCACTGCGCCTACTCGACTTCCGGCTCTGGCTGGGCGAAGCGCCCGGACGGCGAGCTGCACCGCGACGATCACGAGCACGAGCGCGAACAGGCGCTTGAGGACATCGTTTGGCAGCGAGTCGGCCACGATCTCGCCCAGCTTGGCGGTCGGCACCGACGCGAGGCCGATCACGGTCGCGTCGCGCCAGTTGCACCGCGCCGTAGCGCGTCTGACGCCACGAGCCCACGAGGACCACGGGCACCATCGCCGCGAGCGAGGTCGCCACGGCGACGCGGGCGGAGTTGCCGAGGAAGATGAGCGTCGGCACGAAGACGATCCCGCCGCCGACGCCGAAGAGCGCCGAGAGCACGCCCGCGAGCAGGCCGAGCAGCGCCGCGACGACATCGTGCGTCACAGCGCCAGCTTCCCCGCGGTCACGACGAGGAAGAACGCGAACGCGAGCACGAGCCGGCGCTGGTCGACGCGCTGGTGCAGCCACGCGCCGCCGACGGCGCCGAGCGTGGCCGGCAGGCCGATCAGCGCCGCGTCGCGCCAGTCGACGTTGCCCGCCTGGGCGTGCGACGCGGCGGCCGCGATCGAGGTGAAGAGGATCGCCGCGAGCGACGTCGCCATCGCCGTCTTGGGCGGGTAGGCGACGAGGGCGACGAGGAGGGGGACGATGACGATCCCGCCGCCGACTCCGAGCACGCCCGACAGGAACCCCGCCGCCAGTCCGATGCCCACGAGAGCCAGGGTCCGGCGCGACACGGCCGGTATTGTAGGGATCGTGGACGGGAGCCTGGCCCGCTTGGTGGCGCCGCTTCGCGCGGACCCGCGCCGCGGGGCGGTGGTGTGCGACATCGACGGCACGCTCGCCCCGATCGTCGCCGTGCCCGAGGAGGCGCGCGTCCTGCCCGCCGCGCTCGAGGCCCTCGAGCGGCTGACGACGCGCTACGCGCTGGTCGCCTGCGTGACCGGCCGGCCGGCCGGCCGAGGCGCGCACGCTCGTGCCGATCGAGGCGGTCGCGATCTCGGGCAACCACGGCCTCGAGGTGTGGCGCGACGGCGACGTGCACCTGGCGCCCCAGGCCGCCAAGTACCAGACCTCGATCCACGAGGCGCTCCAGCTCGTGCGCAACGACGGCCTCCTGCCGGAGCTCGGCTGCCACGTCGAGGACAAGGGCATCACGTTCACGATCCACTACCGCAACTCGCCGCGGGCCGACCACGCCCGCCGCTACCTCGAGACCCAGATCGCGCCCCAGCTCGAGCGCGCCGGGCTGGCCTACAACTTCGGCCGCATGGTGCTCGAGGTGCGGCCGCCGGTCGCGGTCGACAAGGGCGCGGCCGTCAAGCGCCTGCGCGGCCGCCACCGCATCGACGAGCTCCTGTTCGTCGGCGACGACCGCAGCGACCTGGACGCGTTCCGCGAGGCCACCATCTGCGTGGCGGTGAACTCGGCCGAGGCGCCGCGCGCGCTGATCGAGGCGGCCGACGCGGTGGTCTCGGGCCCGCTCGAGGTGATCGAGCTCTTGAACCATCTGGCCGACACCGGGTGAGGCGCGTGGGGTGCGAAACACCACCCACGCCCCGCATAGCCCCCCGCCCCCCGCGCCCGTACGCTCGAAGGGATGCGAACGGATGCAATCATGGTGGAGGTCTCGCCGGAGGAGCTGGCCGAGACCGCGCCGGGCGTCGTCGACGTGTTCGACGCCCTCGGCCGGCAGTTCTACTGGGCCGACGTCGTCATGGTGACGGCGCGCGATCTCGAGGCCGTGCTCGACGGCGAGATCGTCTTCCCCGGCTGACCGCGGTCAGCCGCCCTTCAGGAGCGCCTGCAGCTCCGGCCACGCGCGCGTGTTGACGACGCTCGCCGGCCCGGTCCAGCCCCTGCGGGCGTTCATCACGCCGAACGGCAGGTAGTCGAGCGCGGCGACCGAGTGCGCGTCGGTGTCGATCGCGAGCTTCGCGCCCGCCTCGGCGGCCAGGCGCACGTGCACGTCGCTCAGGTCGAGCCGGTGCGGCTGCGAGCTCACCTCGAGCACCGTGCCCGTCTCGACGGCCTTGGCCACCACCGCCTCCATGTCGAGCGGGTTCGGCCGCGCGACGGCCGATCAGCCGCCCGGTGGGGTGGCCGAGCACGTCGACGTGCGGGTTCTCGAGCGCCGCGCACACCCGCTTGGTCTGGTCGGCGGCCGACAGGCGATGGGAGGCGTGCACGCTCGCGACGACGACGTCGAGCTGGGCGAGCAGCTCGTCGGAGTAGTCGAGCGAGCCGTCGCGCAGGATGTCCACCTCGGCGCCCGACGAGCAGCGTGAAGCCGGGCGCGAGCGTCTCGGCCAGCGCGCGGACGCGCTCGATCTGCGCATGCAGGCGGCCGGCGTCGAGGCCCATCCCGAACCCGACCGCGGGCGAGTGGTCGGTGACGTTCAGGTACTCGTAGCCGCGGCCGCGCGCGGCCGCCACCATCTGCTCGAGCGTCGCCTTGCCGTCGCTCCAGTCGGTGTGCGTGTGCAGGTCGCCGCGGATGTCCGCGACGGCGACCAGCTCCGGCAGCCGTCCCGCCCGCGCGGCCTCGAGCTCGCCGCGGCCCTCGCGCAGCTCGGGCGGGATCCAGGGCAGGCCCAGGCGCTCGTACACGTCGGCCTCCTCGTCGGAGCTCCACACCTCGCCCGACTCGACGACGCTCGATGCCGTACTCGCTCACCTTGAGGCCGGCGCGCACCGCCGCCTCGCGCAGGGCGACGTTGTGGGCCTTCGACCCGGTCAGGTGCTGGAGCAGGTTGCCGTAGCACGCCGGGCGGCACCATCCGCAGCTCGACGAGCGTGCCGTCGTGGGCGCGCGCGGCGACGCGGCTGTCGCCGCGCGACTCGACCTCGGCCACCCACTCCGCCGCGGCGAACGCCTCGGCGGCGGCGACGCGGTCGGTCACGGCCGCGACGATGTCGACGTCCTTGGCCGTCTCGCGGTAGCGGCGCACGCTGCCCGCCGACCTCGCAGCGGACGACGCCGTCGCAGCCGTCGCAGGAGCTGGCGACAGCCATGTCGGCGAGCGCCCAGCGCCCGGGCGATCGACCGGCGCGGGGCCGCGGCGGCGCCGTCGCCGTCGGCCAGCCCGGCGAGGATCGTCGCCTCGGTCTTCTCACCGAGCCCCTGCAGGGTGCGGATGCGGCCGGCGGTCGCGGCCTCGCGCACGTCCTCGACCGTGCGCAGGTCGAGCTCGGCGAAGATCCGCCGGGCGGTCTTCGGGCCGACGCCCTGCATGCGCATGACCTGCACGGCGCCCGGCGGGTTGCGGTCGACCAGGCGCACGAGCGCGGCGATCTCACCGGTCTCGAGCAGCTCTGCAACCTTGTCGGCGATCGTCTGCCCGACACCGGGCAGGCTGGTCAGGCGCTTCTCGGCCGACAGCCGCGCGACCGACTCGGCCGTCTCGCGCAGCGTCTGCGCCGCCCGCCGGTAGGCGAGCACCCGGTAGACCACCGCACCCTCCAGCTCGAGCAGGTCGGCCATCAGATCGAAGCGCTCCGCGATGGCCGCATTGGAGAGCGGCGGGGATTCCACGAGGCCAATGATAGGGTGGCCGCGTGCCCGACCGGTTCGTGATCGTCCTGCCGACGTACAACGAGCGCGAGAACCTGCAGCGGGTGGTGGACGCGCTCGCGGCGGTGCGCGCGAAGACGCCGATCCCCGGCGACGTGCTGGTCGTCGACGACACCTCGCCCGACGGCACCGGCGCGCTCGCCGACGAGCTGGCGGCCCGGCACGAGTGGGTGCACGTCCTGCACCGCCCGGGCAAGCAGGGGCTCGGCCAGGCCTACGTCGACGGCTTCCGCTGGGCGCTCGCGCGCGACTACAGCCACATCCTCGAGATGGACGCCGACCTGTCGCACCCGCCCGAGGCCGTGCCGCGCCTGCTCGCCGCCGCAGCCGACGCCGACCTGGTGCTCGGCTCGCGCTACGTCCCCGGCGGCGGCGTGGTCGGCTGGTCGGCGCACCGGCGGCTGATCTCGCGGGGCGGGTCGCTCTACGCGCGCACGCTGCTCGGCGTCGGCATCCGCGACCTCACGGGCGGGTTCAAGTGCTTCCGCCGGCGGGTGCTCGAGGCCGCTCGACCTCGACTCGCGTGCACGGCCAGGGCTACGTCTTCCAGATCGAGCTGACCTACCGCACGCTGCGCATGGGCGGCCGCGTCGTCGAGGTGCCGATCACGTTCTGGACCGCACGGCGGGCGCGAGCAAGATGACCGCGGCGATCGTCGCGGAGGCGGTGTGGAAGGTGCCGGCGCTGCGCCTGCGGGCGGTGCGCGGACACCTCGACGGCCCCCTGCCGTCGGGCGGCGTCGCGTCGCTGGTCGCGTCACGCCCACCGCTATAGTCGAATCTCCCGCACGAGGACAGGAGAACCGGTCGTGAGCGAACGCATGGTCGAGGTCACCGACGCCACCTGGGAGTCCGAGGTGGTCGGGTCGGATGAGCCGGTGGTCGTGGATTTCTGGGCGCCGTGGTGCGGCCCGTGCCGGGTGATGGATCCGATCCTCGACGAGCTCGCCGAGGCAGCACGCCGGCCGCGTCAAGTTCACCAAGCTGAACGTCGACGACAACCTGCAGACGGCGACCCGCTACGACATCCTCTCGATCCCGACGCTGATGGTGTTCCAGGGCGGCGAGATGCAGAAGAAGCTGATCGGAGCGATCCCGCGGCGGCGGCTCGAGGACGAGCTCGCGGCCTTCCTGCCAGCGCTGAGTCAGGCCTGCAGCGCGGCAAGGGCGCTGACGCCGATCACGATCACGGTCGCGCCGGCGAGCTGGCGCGCGACCGATGCGCTCGCCGAAGATCACGAACGAGCCGATCGTCGCCACGGCGGCGAACTGCGAGCCGAGCACGGCCGGGATGGCGACACCGTGGTGGGAGCCGATCACGTAGAACGTGAAGCCGATCACCTCGGCGGCGGCCGAGAAGGCCACCATCCACCAGGCCCGGCCGGGCGGGCGCAGCGAGCCGCGCAGGATCAGCGGCAGCGCGATCAGCGACACGCCGACGATGCGCGCGACGAGGATCGTCCAGAGCGGACCGAGCGCGTCGCCCGCGCGGGAGCTCGCGACCAGGTTCACGCCGAACAGGCACGACGCCCCGAGCGCATACAGCGACGGGCGCAGGTGGACGTCGGACGCGCGCCCGCGCATCGTCACGAGCACGACGCCGCACGCCACGACGCCCAGGCAGACGGCGACGCCGGCCGTCAGCTTCTCGCCGAGCGCGATCGAGATCACCGCCGCGATCGCGCCCTCGGTCGAGGCGATCGGGGCGACGACGCCCACCTTGCCGAGGCGCAGCGCGCGGTACATCATCGAGCAGCCCCGCCGCCGAGCCGGCGCCGGCGAGCAGCGCCCACGCCCACGGGTGGGAGCCGGCGTGCGCCGGCAGCCCGTTCACCGGCGCGAGCAGGACGAGGGCGGCGAAGCCGAGCAGCATCACGTAGGCGAGCGCCTGCTGCGACCCGAGGATGCGGGTCGAGCGCGACGCGACCACCGTCGACGCGCCCCAGCACAGGGCGGCGCCCAGCCCGCCCAGGATCGGGATCACGCGAAGTGGTCCCAGCCCCGCAGAGCCGACACGTCGCCGGCGGCGCCGACAAGCGACACCGGCACCCGTGTCGGTCAGCCGGCCCACCACGGTCACCGGCACCGGCATCGCGGCGCCGGCGGGAACCGCAGCCAGGAGCTCGTAGTCCTCGCCGCCGGCGGCGGCCTGCTCGACGGTCGCACCCGCCGCGCGCGGCAGCCGATCGAGCTCGACGACCGCGCCCGTGCGGGAAGCCGCGGCCAGGCGGCGCACGTCGGTGGCGATGCCGTCGGAGAGGTCGAGCATGGCCGTCGCGATCCCGGCGAGCGCGCGCCCCTCGGCGAGCCGCGGCGTCACGCGCGCCGTGTAGCCGCTCGCCGCCTGGCCGCCCAGCGTCCCGGTCACCACGAGCAGGTCGCCGGGCCGGCCGCCGGAGCGCAGGACCGGCCGCTCGGCGCGGCCGATGGCGGTGACCGTCAGCACGAGCGGCCGCGCTGCGGGAGAGATCGCCGCCGGCGAGCTGCGACGCCGTGCTCGGCCATCCCCGCCGCCAGGTCGGCGACGGCGGCGTAGCCGGCGGGCACGCCGACCGCGGCGAGCAGGCACACCGGCTCGGCGCCCATCGCCGCCATGTCCGACAGGCTCGCTGCGGCGGCGCGGTGGCCGATGTCGCGCGGGCGACATGCGGGCGGCGTCGAAGTGGACGCCGTCGACGAGCATGTCGGTGGACGCGACGAGGCCGCCCGCAAGGACACATGCGTCGTCGCCGATGCCGACCGCAACGCCGAGTCGCGCCTTCCCGGCGACCGCCGCGATGGCGGCCAGAAGATCGTCCTCTGATAGCATGGCGCGCAATGTACCGTGCGCCGTTCACCTTCCCGTTTACCACCCTGCCCGGAGGCGTCTGAACGCGTACGCAGAAGCAATCCGTGCCGTTTCGAAGCCTCCGCAGTGCGGGGGCTTTTTTCGTACTGGAGGAGAGCCCGATGCCGATGACCGTCGCCTACCCCGGTGAGGAGGGCGCCTACGCCGCCGAGGCGGGCGCCCAGCTCTACCCGGACGCCGAGCTGCGCTCGTTCCGGTCGTGGGCCGACGTCGTGCGCGCCGTCGGCCGCGGCGAGGTGAGCTACGGCGTGCTCCCGATCGAGAACTCGCTGGCCGGCGCCATCCCGGAGACGTACGACCTGCTCGCACACGCGCCGCTTGCGATCGTCGCCGAGACCATGCTGCCGGTGCCGCACTGCCTCGTCGGGCTGCCCGGGACGAACATCGACGCGCTCGCCCGGGTGCACTCCTTCCCGGCGGCGCTCGCCCAGTGCCGCCGCTTCCTCTCGTCGCTGCCCGACACGCTGCCGGAGGTGGCGCCGTCGACGGCGGCCGCCGCCCGCCGGGTGGCCGAGGCGGGCGACCGCAGCCAGGCGGCGATCTCGTCGCGGCGCGCGGCGGCCCGGTTCGGCCTGACGGTGCTCCTGAACGACGTCTCCGACCACGCCGAGAACTACACCCGCTTCGTCAGCGTCGCCACCCACACCCGCATCGACCGCGACGGCGCCCGCCTGTGGCACACGGCGGTGCGCTTCGTCACCCACCACCATCCCGGTGCGCTGCTCTCGGCGATCGAGCCGCTCGCGCGCTACGGGGTGAACATGGCGTCGCTGCAGTCGCGCCCGATCCCGGGCCGGCCGTGGAACTACCAGTTCTACGCCGACCTCGAGGGCCACCCGCTCGACCCCGCCGTCGCAACCGCGCTGCGCGTGCTCGAGGAGAACGTCGCCGAGATCGGCTACCTCGGCTGCTATCCCGCCTTCGAGCGCTCCGAGTAACCGCCTGAGGGCGGCGGGGCAAGCCGCGCGAGCAGGCGCGCCACCGCATCCGCCGGGTCGGCCGCGATCTCGACGCCGCGTACCTCCCAGCCGCCGAGGGCGACGACCGGGCGTCCGAGCTTGCCCGCCAGGCCGATCTCCGACAGCGTGCCCCACTCGCCGCCCACGGCGATCATGCCGTCGCAGGTGGCGGCGACCGCCAGATTGCGCGCCTGACCCGCTCCCGTGGCAACGACGGTGCCCGCGTGCGCCGTCGCACCGGCCCGCGACTCGCCCGGCACGATCGCCACCACCTGCCCGCCGGCTGCGGCCGCTCCGCGCGAGGCCGCATCCATCACCCCGCCCAGGCCGCCGGTGACGACGACGGCGCCGGCCTGCGCGAGCAGCCGCCCGACCTCCTCGGCGAGCCGTTCGACCTCGGCCGACGCCCGCCCCGCTCCCGCCACCGCGACGTACACGTGCCCACGCTACCGCAGTGGTGGTACAGTGGGCGCCCCGCGGGCGGTCAAGGGAAGCCGGTGCGATTCCGGCGCGGTCCCGCCGCTGTGAGGGCGTCCGTCCGGCGCACCCGATGGGTGGCCACTGGCCTTACGGCCGGGAAGGCAAGCCGGGCGGCCCGGAGATCCCGGGAGACGCGCCCGAGCCAGAAGACCTGCCGCTCGCCGAACGACGACGCCTCTCGAGGAAGGAGGACACGTTGGCGAGAATTCGCCTCCATCACCTGGTCACCGCGGTAGTCCTGTGGGCCGCGCTCGGCCTGGGAGCCGCCCAGACCGCAGCCGCCGCCGCCCCCGTGCACGTGAAGGTGCGCGTGGAGGGCCCGGCGGCCACCGTCACGCAGTCCCATCCGGTGCCCATCACCGGCACGTTCGCCGGCCACCCGCTCTCGAGCCCGACCGCCCTCGGGGCGCTGCTCGCCGCGGGTCGCCAGCATCACTTCCCCGTCGGCCTGCAGTGGTTTGACTGCTGCGGGTTCTTCGTCAACTCGATCGCGGGCGTCCCGGGCGATGCGACCCACTTCTGGGCGTTCAAGGTGGGGCACACGCTGTCGTCGATCGGCGCGGGAGCGGTCCCGGCGACTCGGGGCCTGTCGGTGCTCTTCTACTACACCACCTTCGACCCGAACACCGGGGCGACCGAGCCCACGCTCGGACTCTCGGGCCCGAAGGACGTGACCCGGGGCGGCACGGCGACGTTCGTCGTCTCGTCGTGGAACGACGCCGGCCATGGCACCGCCGCCGGCGGCGCCTGGGTGAGCGTGGGCGGCATCGCCACGCGGGCCGACTCCGCAGGCCGTCTCACCGTCCAGTTCACGCGCACCGGCACCTACCCCGTCCGCGCGACGCGCGCCGGCACGATCCGGTCGCGCACGATATGGGTGCACGTCCTCTCGCCGGCCTCGTCCTGACGGCCGTGACGGTCGCGGCCTGCGGCTCCTCGGTGGCGACGCCGCCGAGCGGGCCGCGGGCCGCGCTCGTCAGGGTCACGAGCGGATTCGGGCAGCGCACCCTCTCGGCGGCGCGGGCCGCGCCGGGGCAGTCGGCGCTGATGGCGCTGCGCCGGGTGGCACATGTGTCGACGAGCTACGGCGGCCGCTTCGTGCAGGCGATCGACGGCCTCGCGGGCGACCAGTCCCACGGGATGGCGTGGCTCTACTTCATCAACGGTATCCAGGCGAACGTCGGCAGCGCCGACTACACCCTGCACGCGGGCGACCGTGAGTGGTGGGACTACCGCTACTGGAACGACCTGATCCAGGTGCCGGTGGCGATCGGCGCATGGCCGGATCCCTTCGTGCACGGCTACGGCGGACGGCGGCCGGCGGTGAGCGTGACCGGCCCCGCCTGCGCCGCGCAGCTGGCCACGGCGCTTCGGCGCGCCGGCGCCCGTGTCGTCCATAGGAGCGAGCCGTTCTCGGTGCGCGTCGAGACCTTCGCCGCCGCCACGGCGGCGCTCTCGGCGCACCTCTGGCGCGGACGCGGCCTCACCGTGTCGCTCTCGGCCGGGCACGTGGTCGTCTACCGCGGCCGGGGCGGCCAGACGCCGGATCCGCGCGCACACGCGGTGATCGCCGCCTACCAGCCGGGGCCCGCGACCGGCACGTCGGCGCAGCTGATCGTCGCAGGCGACACCGAGGCGGCGGCGTGCGCCGCCGCGACGACGCTCGCCGCGCGCCCTGCGCGCGTGCACGACGCCTACGCCGTGGCGCTCGACGGCGCCGGCCACGTGATCGCCTACGGAGGGCGGCCGTGAAGCCGCTGCCCGCCGCGCTCGTCACCGGCGCGCCGCTCCTGGCCGCGGTGGCGGCGTGGAGCCCGCTGTGGCTGGCCGCAGCCACCGCCGGCGCCGGCCTCCTGCTCCTCGCCGCGCCGCCGCCGCGGCGGCTGTACGCCCTGACGGCCGTGAGCTCCGGCGTGATCGTGTTCCTCCTGAACCCGTTCGTCTCCGTCCAGGGCCTGACCGTGCTCTGGCAAGGGCCGCACATCCCCATCCTCGACACGCAGATCACGGCGGAGGAGCTGGCCTACGGCGCGGGCGCCGGGATGCGGGTCGCCGCGTCGGCGCTCGCGGTGGCCGCCTTCGTGCGGCTGGCCGACGCCGACCTGCTGCTGCGCGCGACCGCGCGGGTGGCGCCGCGCTCGGCCATGATCGCCGCCCTGGCCACGCGCATGGTGCCGGCGCTCGAGCGCGACGCGGGCGGGATCGCCCTGGCCGCCCGCACGCGCGCCGCGCGGCTCACGTCGCCGCGCACCGCCGCCGGGCTGCTCGGGCCGCTGCTCGCGAGCTCGCTCGAGCGCTCGCTCGGCGTCGCGGAGGCGATGGAGGCGCGCGGCTACGGCGGCCCCGGCCGCACGCGCGCGCCCGAGCGCGGCGCGACCGCACGCGAGTGGGCGCTCACTGCCGTCGGGGCGGCAGCCACCGCGCTCGTCACGGTCGGCCTCCTGACCGGGGCGACCGCCTTCCAGTACTACGACACGCTCGGCGACCCGCTGCAGCCGGCGGCGATCGCCGGGTCGGCGGCGCTCCTCGGGCTGCTCGACGGCCGCGGCCGGGATGGTGCGATGGGGGCGCTGAGCTTCGCGGGCGTGTCCTACCGCTACCCGGGCGCCGGCACGGCGGCCCTCGACGGCGTCGACCTGCAGATCGGCGCCGGCCAGCTGGTGCTGCTCGTCGGCGGGTCGGGGTCGGGGAAGTCGACGCTGCTTCGGGCCGCGCTCGGTCTCGTGCCGCACTTCCACGGCGGCGAGCTGCAGCGGGCGTGTCGAGACCGCCGGGCTCGACACCCGCGATCACCGGCCGGGCGAGCTCGCGCGCCACGTCGGGCTCGTCTTCCAGGACCCCGAGGCGCAGCTCGTCATGGGCCGTCCCGACCGCGAGGCCGCCTTCGGCCTCGAGAACCTGGGCCATCCCGCGCGACGAGATCGGCATCCGCGCCCGCGAGGCGCTGGCGGCCGTGGGCGCCTCGCCGCTTGCCCGGCGGCCGGTCGCGGTGCTCTCGGGCGGCGAGCAGCAGCGGGTCGCGATCGCGTCGGTGCTCGCGATGGGCCAGCCGATCCTGCTGCTCGACGAGCCCACGAGCCAGCTCGACCCGGTCGTCGCCGAGGAGCTGCTCGGCCTGGTCGTGCGCATCAACCGCGACCGCGGCGTCACCGTCGTCCTGGCCGAGCACCGCACCGGCCGGCTGTTCGCCGAGGCCGACCGCGTGATCGCGATGGAGGACGGCCGGATCACCGTCGATGCGTCACCGCCGGTGGCGGCGCGCGCGCTGGCCGGATCGGCGCCCTGGCTGCTGCCCCCGGTGACGCAGGCGTTCGCCGGCGCCGGGCGCGACGAGCTGCCGCTGACGGTGCGCGATGCGCGCGCGCTCACGGGCCGCGCCGAGCCCGTCGGTGCGGCGGCCCCGGCGGCCGCGCAGATCGCCGCCGGCACGCACAAGGCGCACAAGCGGCTCGGCGACGTCGCGGCCCTCGACGGGGTCGTCCACCGCCTTCGCGGCCGGGCGGGTGACGGTGCTGATCGGCGAGAACGGCGCGGGCAAGACCACGCTCGCGCGGGCCGTCTGCGGCCTGCTCGACCTCGACCGCGGCCGTCTGCAGCCCGCGGCCCGGCTGGCCGGCTACGTCGGCCAGGACCCCGCCCACTACCTGGTCCACGACACCGTCACGGCGGAGGTCGCCTACGCGCTCGCGAACCTCGGCGTCGACCGCGCCGGAGCGCGACCGCCGCGTCGCCGAGACGCTCGCGCGGCTCGACCTGGACGCGTTCGCCGACCGCCATCCCCGCGACCTCTCGAGCGGCGAGCGGCAGCGGCTCGCGATCGCGTCGGTGATCGTGATGCAGCCCGACCTGCTCGTCCTCGACGAGCCCACCCGCGGCGTCGACGGCCGGCGCAAGCTCGCGCTCGTCGAGCTGGTGCGCACGCTCGCAGCGCAGGGCACGGCCGTCGTCGTCGTCACCCACGACATGGACTTCGCCGCCGAGGCCGCCGACGTCGTCACGAGCATGGCCGCCGGGCCGGGTGCTGGCCGACCGCGCGCCGCGCGACTCGCTCGCGACGGGGATCTTCTTCGTCTCCCAGCTCGGGCTCGCGCTCGGCCGGGCGTCGCTCGCAGACGCCGTCGCGCTGCTCACCGAGCCCCGGCAGGCGGCCCATGTCTAGCGACACCGTCGCCCTCGCCCTGCTGGCGGCGATCACGCTCGGGCTGGTCGCGATCGAGACCGGCCCGAACCGCGGCCGCGAGCTGGCGCTCGTCGCGGCGCTTGCGGCGGCGGCGGCCGGCGGCCGGGTGCTCTTCGCGGCGATCCCCAACGTCCAGCCGGTGACGATGATCGTCGCGGTGACCGGGGTGACGCTCGGGGCGCGGGCGGGGCTCGCGACCGGCGCGGCGGCCGCGCTCGCGTCGAACGTCTTCCTCGGCCAGGGACCGTGGACACCGTGGCAGATGACCGGGTGGGGCATGGTCGGCGTGACCGCCGGCGATGGCGGCGCCGCTGCTTCGCAACCGCTAGGCGCTGGCCCTGTTCGGCCTCGCCTGGGGGTTCCTCTTCGACTGGCTGATGGACGTGTGGGCGTGGAGCTCGCTCGGCGGCGGCGCCACCTCGTTCGTCGCGCTCGTCTCGACCGGGATCTGGTTCGACGTCGCCCACGCCGCCGGCAACGTCATCCTCGCCCTCGTCGCCGGCCCCACCCTGATCCGCATGCTCGACCGCTACGCACGCAAGCTGCACGGCACCTTCGTCCCATTGGAGCAGACATGAAGACCATCGCCCTCATCGTCACCCTCGCAGCGCTGCTCGCAGCGGCGCCGGCCGCACAGGCCGCCGACGGCATCCACTACCTGCTCTCGCGCCAGACCGCCTCGGGCGGCTTCGCCGAGGCCGGCACCGGAACGCCGAGCCCCACCCTGACGGAGTGGACGGTGATGGGGCTGCGCGCGGCCGGCGTCGCCGCCGGCGGCGTGCACCGAAGCGGCGGGCAGCACCGCCACGGCGTACCTGGCCTCGCGCGCAGGCTCGTGGGCGAACGCCTACGAACTCGAGCGCGGCATCCTGGCCGTCGTCGCCGCCGGCCACAACCCGGCGAGCTTCGCCGGCCGCAACCTCGTCGCAGCGCTGCGCGGCAAGATCGGCTCGCCCGGGGGGATCGGCCCGGCCGCGAACTCGACCTACTGGGGCGTGCTCGCGCTGCGCGCCGCCGGGTCGTCCGTGCCCGCCCGCACGCGTCGCGTACATCCGCTCCCGCCAGCACCGAACGGCGGCTACGGATGGTCGCCGAGCGCGGCGCCGGACTCGAACGACACGGCGGCGGCCGTGCTCGCGCTGCATGCAGCCGGGGCGAGCTGCGGGAGCCGTCGATCACCCACGCGATCGGCTACCTGCTGCACCGCGCAGACGTCGGCGCACGGCTACGCGCTCCTGCCCGGGCGCGGCGGCCGACAGCCAGTCGACGTCGTGGGCGATCCAGGCCCGGCATGCGTGCGGCCTGCGCAACAGGCGCTCGCGCGCGTGGCTGCTCGCCCGCCAGCTGCCGAACGGCGCGTACAACTACGAGCCCGGAACGACGATCACCCCGGCGTTCGTGACCGCCCAGGTGCTGCCGGCCGTGCACGGCAAGTGGTACCCGATCCGGTAGCCGGCGCTACCGCAGCCAGACGGCGACCGCGACCACCAGGTAGATCGGCGAGCATCTGAAGGCCCTCGAGCCAGTTGGTCTCGCCGCCGCGAGCGACCACGCGTCGCGCCGAGGGCGGCGGCCGCGAGCGCCGCCAGCTGCAGCGGATCGAAGACGAGCGTCAGGTCGCTGCCCATCGACCACCCCGGCGAGCACGGCGACCGCCGAGGCGACGAGCACGATCTGGATGCCCGATGCCGTAGGCGATGCCCATGGCGAAGTCGAGCCGGTTCCGGTAGGCCAGCCGCACGGCCGAGAAGTGTTCGGCGACGTTGCCGACGAACGGCACGACCACGAGGCCGACGAACGCCCGCGGGACCCCGAGCGCGTCGACCGCCGGGCGGATCGAGTCGACCAGCACCTCGGACACGACCCCGGTGCCGATCGCGGCGAGCGCCAGCGCGGCGATCGCCTGGCGCCGCGACCAGCGCGTGCCCGGGTGCCGGCCGGGATCGCGCAGGGCCGGGCATGTGGAAGCTGTAGTAGAGGTAGGCGGCGTAGACGACGACGAGCGCCGCGCCGGTCCAGCGCGACAGCAGCTCGGTCGCGTTGTGGGTCGTGCTCGAGCGCTTCGAACAGGGTCGGGCAGCCCCAGGCCGGCGACGCCCAGGACGAGCATCGAGGCGTTGGTCGAGGCCACCCGCTCGGTGAACGTCTGGGTGCCGTTCTTCCAGCCGCCGATGACGAGCGAGAGGCCGAGGATCAGCAGGATGTTGCCGATCACCGAGCCGATGATCGAGGCGCGGGCGATGTCGTCCAGGCCGGCGTGGATCGCGAGCACGACGATGACGACCTCGGGCAGGTTGCCGAACGTCGCGTTCAGCAGCGCCGACGCGCGCGGCCCGGCGCTCTCGCCGGCCTGCTCGGTGGCCTCGGCGAGCGCCCAGGCCAGCGCCGCGAGCGCGACCGCCGCCACGCACGAACACGACCTGGCCGCTGACCGACGCCGCGTGCAGCCCGACGGCGAGCACCGACACGGCCAGCACCAGGCCGAACCGCCATGCCTCGCGCCCGCTCACAGATACCAGAACGCGGTCGCGACGATGAGATAGACGGCCATCAGCTGGGCGCCCTCGAGCCAGTTCGACTCGCCGTCGGCCGCGATCAGCGCGGTGATCGTGACGGCAGCGGCCAGCGCGATCACCTGGATCGTCGGGAAGACGAGGTCGAAGTGGTGCGGGGTCAGCAGCGAGACGAACACGAGCACCGGGGCGACGCCCAGCGGCCACCTGCAGCGACGAGCCGAGCGACACGAGCCATCGAGAAGTCCATCTGGTTCTGGTAGGCGATCTTGATGGCGACGACGTTCTCGGCGATGTTGCCGACGATCGGCACGATCACGAGGCCGAGGAACGTCGCCGAGATGCCGACGTCGGCGATCACGCCCTCGAGCGTGCCGACGAAGACGTCGGAGATCACGGCGACGGCCGCGGTCGAGACCAGCAGCATCACCATCGCGAGCCGCGCCGGCAGGTGCGGCAGGCCGGTCGGCAGGCATGGGCGCCCGAGCCGCTGCGGAAGTAGTAGATCAGGCGAGGCACGTACAGCACGAGCAGGACGCCGGCGGTCACGTCGGAGATGTCCTGCGTGTCCGCGCCGGTGCCACGGGCGGCGGCGAACGCGGTCGGGATGCCGAGGCCGATCACCGCCAGGGCGAGCATCGACGCGTTCATGCCCGCGACGCGGCGATCGAACGTCTGCACGCCGTGGCGGAGCCCGCCGACGACGAACGACGCGCCCAGCACGAGCAGCGTGTTGCCGAGGATCGAACCGGTGATCGACGCCGTCGCCACGTCGAGCTGCCCGGCGCGGATCGCGAAGATCGTGATGATCAGCTCGGCGGCGTTTCCGAAGGTCGCGTTCAGGACGCCGCCGACCTTCGGCCCGCTGCTCTCGCCGAGCTGCTCGGTGCGCGACGCCGACCATCCAGGCCAGCACCAGCAGGGCGAGCGCGGACACCACGAACACGGCCGTGTTCGGCGCCGACGCGACGATCGAGCGCACGCCGCGATGCGCGGCCAGGAGCGCGGCGATGCCGACCGACCCCGCCTCCCACCTGTTCAGGCGTCGCGTCACCGGGGCAGCCTAACGGCCACCGCAAGCTACTCCTGGTAGGCGCCCATGCTCGCGGAACTTCGCCCGCCGGCCGGCGCGCCGCTGCGTGGGCGGCATCGCCGCGAGCACCTCGAGCTCGACCTGGATCGCGTCCGCGAGCAGCTCCGCGGCGCGGGCGTGGTCGCGGTGCGCGCCGCCCGACGGCTCGGGCACGATCGCGTCGACCACCCCGAGCGCGAGGCAGGCCTCGGCCGTCGGGCGCAGCGCCGCGGCCGCCCGCCTGGCCTCGCCGGCGTCCTTCCACAGGATCGCGGCGCAGCCCTCGGGCGAGATCACGGTGTAGATGGCGTTCTGCTGCATCAGCACCCGGTCGGCGACGCCGATCGCGAGCGCGCCGCCCGACGAGCCCTCGCCGATCACGCACGCCACCACCGGCACCGGCAGCCGCATGAGCATGAGCTGCGAGCGGGCGATCGCGCCCGACTGGCCGCGCTGCTCGGCGCCGACGCCGGGGGCGGCGCCCGGGGTGTCGATCAGGGTCACGACCGGGAAGCCGAGCCGGCCGGCCAGGGCGAACACGCGCATCGCCTTGCGGTAGCCCTCCGGGCTCGGCATGCCGAAGTTGCGGTAGGTGCGCTGCTTGAGGTCGCGGCCCTTCTGGTGGCCGACGAAGGCGACCGACTGGCCGCGGAACGACCCGATCCCGGCCACGATGGCCGGGTCGTCGCCCTCGGCGCGGTCGCCGTGGAGCTCGAGGAAGTCGTCGCAGATGCGGTCGAGGTAGTCGAGCGTGTACGGCCGGTCCTGGTGGCGGGCGAGCTGCACGGCATGCCACGCGTCGCGCTCGGCCCCGCGGCGGCGGAAGAACCCGAACCGCTCGGTGCGCTCAGTGCTCGACATCGCCGCCGCCGTTCCGGAACGGGTTCACGCCGCCGATGCGGCGGCGCATGCCCGAGAGCGCACGCCCGATGGCGCCGACCGGGTCGATCTCGCCGACGAGCGACGGCGGCCGGTACGGCGTGCCGCCCGCCAGCAGCGCGACGACGCGCGCGACCATGTCGCGCAGCTCCGGCCGGGGCACGATCAGGTCGACGTGGCCGTGGCGGAAGTTCGACTCGGCGAGGCCGAAGTCGTCGGGCAGGCTCTCGCGGGTCGTCTGCTTCACGACGCGCGGGCCCGAGAACGAGAGCAGCGCGCCCGGCTCGGCGATGATGACGTCGCCGAGCGCGGCGAAGCTGGCGGCGACGCCGCCGGTGGTCGGATGCACGAGCACCGAGACGAACGGGCGGCCGGCCTCCTGCAGCTCGTCGACGGCCGCGACGGTCTTCGCCATCTGCATCAGCGCGAGCACGCCCTCCTGCATGCGCGCGCCGCCCGACGCCGCGACCGACACGAGCGGCAGCCGCCGGTCGAGGGCGAGGTCGGCGGCGCGGGCGAACTTCTCGCCCACGACCGAGCCCATCGATCCGCCCAGGAAGGAGAAGTCCATCACCGAGAGCGACACCGGGGTGCCGCCGATCGCGGCGGCGCCGACCACGCACCGCGTCGCGCAGACCGGTCGACCGCATCGCGGCCTCGACCCGCTCGGGGTAGGGCCGCGAGTCGATGAACTCGAGCGGATCGGACGACTCGCAGGCCCGCGGCGATCTCGGCGAACGTGCCCTCGTCGGCCAGCTGCACGATCCGCTCGCGCGCGGTCACCGGGAAGTGGTGGCCGCAGTTCGTGCAGACGCGCAGGTTGCGCACCATCTCGTCCTCGCGGTAGTGCGACGCGCACGTCGGGCACGTGTTGCGCGTCCGCTGCGGCGGCTCGCTGCGGCGCGCCCGGGTCATCGGCGCGGCTGATGTCGACGTTGATGTTGTCGGCCACGGCGTCCGCCACCGTACCCTCAGTCGCCGGCGTCCCACCGGCGCAGCACGAGCACCGCGTTGTGCCCGCCGAACCCGAACGAGTTCGACATGGCCACGCGCACGTCCGCCTCGCGGCCGACGTTGGGGATGTAGTCGAGGTCGCACTCGGGATCGGGGTCGGTCAGGTTGATCGTCGGCGGCAGGAAGCCGTCGCGCATCGCGAGCGCGGTCACGCACACCTCGATCGCGCCGGTCGCGCCGAGCAGGTGCCCGGTCTCGCTCTTGGTCGACGAGATCGGGACCCGGGCGGCGTGCTCGTCGCCCAGCGCCAGCTTGAGCGCGCGCGTCTCGGCCGAGTCGCCGGCCGGCGTCGAGGTGCCGTGGGCGTTGACGTAGCCGATGTCGTCGGGCGTGACGCCGGCGTCGTCCATCGCCATCGTCATCGCCCGGGCCGGGTTCGTCCCCACCGGATCGGGCTCGGTGACGTGGTGGGCGTCGCTCGACATGCCGTAGCCGAGCACCTCGGCGTAGATGCGCGCGCCGCGGCGCGCGGGCCCGCTCGAGCTCCTCGAGCACGAGCGACGGCGGCGCCCTCGGACAGGACGAAGCCGTCGCGGCCGGCGTCGAACGGCCGGCTCGCGCCCTCGGGGTCGTCCAGCCGCCGCGAGAGCGCCCGCATCGTGCCGAACCCGCCCAGCGCGAGCGGCACGATCGGCGCCTCGACGCCGCCGGCGAGCATCGCGTCGGCCATGCCGGCGCGGATGTAGATCGTCGCGTTCCCGAGCGACATGCCCGACGCGGCGCAGGCGGTGCACTCGGTCGTGAGCGGGCCGCGCGTGCCGAGCGCCATCGACACCTCGGCGGCGCCCATGTTCGCGATCAGCGCCGTCACCCAGAACGGGTTCAGCCGGTCGGGGCCGGCCTCGAAGAGCTTGGCGTGCGCGATCTCCTGCGTCTTCAGGCCGCCGATGCCGGTGCCGATCGAGCAGCCGATCCGGGCCGCGTCGGCGGCGATGTCGAGATCGGCATCGGCGACCGCCTGCGTCGCCGCCGCCACCGAGAGCTGGGCGAAGCGGTCGGTCTTGCGCACGGTGCGCTTGTCCATGTACTCGGTCGGATCGAACTCCTTGATCTGGCCGGCGATGTTCACGGTGCCCTCGGGCATCTCGAAGCCCTCGATCCGCGACACCCCCGACCGGCCCGCGCGGATGCTCGCCCACGATGTCGGCCATCGTGAGCCCGTTCGGGGTGACGGCCCCCATGCCGGTGATCACCACCCGGCGCCTGCCGTTCGCGCTCATATCCCCAACCCTCCGTCCACCGCCAGCACATCTCCCGTCACGAAGGCCGCCGCGTCCGACACCAGAAACCGCACCGCCCGGGCGACGTCGGCCGGATCGCCCAGCCGGCCGAGCGGCGTGCCGCGCCAGGATCGCATCGCGGGCGGCCTCCGGCAGCGCGTCGGTCAGCTCGGTCGCGATGTACCCCGGCGCGATCGCGTTCACGCGGATCCCGCGGCTGCCGAGCTCCTTCGCGAGCGACTTGGTGAGCCCGATCAGGCCCGCCTTGGAGGCGGCGTAGTTCGTCTGACCGGCGTTGCCGTGCACGCCGACGATCGAGCTCATGGTCACGATCGCCCCGCCGCGGCGCTTGAGCATCGGCCGCGCGACCGCCCGGCAGGTGAAGAACGCGCCGCCCAGGTTCGTGTCGATCACGGCGCGCCAGTCGTCGTCCGAGAGCTTCATGATCAGGTTGTCGCGGGTGATGCCGGCGTTGCACACGAGGATCGCGATCGGCCCGATCTCGGACTCGACGTGCGCCACGAGCGCCGCCGCCCCCTCGGGCGTCGACACGTCGCCGGCGACGGCGTGGGCGGTGCCGCCCGCGGCCCGCACCGCGGCGCACACCGCCTCGGCCGCGTCGGCCGCGCTCGCGTAGTTGACGACGACCTCGGCGCCGGCGGCGCCGAGCTCGGCGCACACCGCCGCGCCGATCCCGCGCGAGCCGCCCGTGACCAGGGCGACGCGGCCCTCGAGCTCACGATCTGGCAATGCTCGCCTCCGCCGCCCACAGCTCGTCCGGCGTGCCCACCGAGACGGCCGTGACCGATCGGTCGATGCGCTTGACGAGCCCCGAGAGCACCCCGCCGGGGCCGACCTCGACGAACGTGCGCACGCCGTCGGAGACGAGCGCCTGCACCGACTGGGTGAAGCGCACCGGCGCGGTCACCTGCTCGACCAGCAGGCCGGGCACGCGGTCGACCGTCTCGAGCTTGCTCGACACCGTGGACATGAACCGGGTCTTGAGCTCGCCGAAGTGCGCGGCCCGCAGCGCCGGCTCGAGCCGGTGGGCGGCGTCCTCGACCAGCGGGCTGTGGAACGCGCCGGAGACGCGCAGCCGCACGACCTTCGCGCCGAGGTCGCGCGCCTTCTCGCCCACGCCGGCGACGCCGTCCTCGCGGCCCGAGATCACGAGCTGCCCGGGGCAGTTGTAGTTGGCCGGCCACACGTCGCCGGTCTCGGCGCACAGCCGCTCGACCTCCTCGTCGGCGAGGCCGAGCACCGCCGCCATGGCGCCGCGCGCCCGCGACGCCGCCATCGCCAGGCCGCGCTCGCGCACGAGCCGCGTGACGAGGCCGACGTCGACGCTGTCGGCGGCCGCGATGGCCGCGTACTCGCCCACGCTGTGGCCGACGACGACGTCGGGCTTGATGCCGAGCCGCTCCTGGATCGCGCGCAGCGCCGCGAGCGAGGTCGCCACCAGCGCGGGCTGGGTCACCTCGGTCTCGGACAGCTGCTCGATCGGCCCCTCGAAGCACACCTTGCGCAGGTCGAAGTCGAGCTCGGCCGACGCCTCGTCGAACACCGCCGCCGCCTCGGGGAACTGCGCCACGAGGTCCCGCCCCATGCCCACGCGCTGGCTTCCCTGCCCCGGGAAACAGAACGCAACCTTGCTCATCCTCGCTCCTTGAGAGGGATTGACCATTCCATCACGCACGAGCCCCACGAGAGGCCGCCGCCGAATCCGACCATGAGCACGATGTCACCGGGCCGCATGCGACCCGAACGGTACGCCTCGTCGAGGCAGATCGGGATCGATGCCGCCGACGTGTTGCCGTAGCGGTCGACGTTCGACGACCACCTTCTCGGCCGGGATCCCGAGCCGCCGCGCGGCGTGCTCGATGATCCGCTGGTTGGCCTGATGGGGGACGAACAGGTCGACGTCGTCCACCGTCAGCCCGATGGCGTCCAGCACGCGGGCCGCCGACTCCACGCTCACGGTGGTCGCAAACTTGTACACCTGCGGGCCGTCCATCGTCACGTACGGGCCCGCGGCCGGACTGCGCGCGTGGCCGGCCGCGGCCACCTTCAGCAGGTCGCCGCCCTGGCCGTTCGACCCCAGCTCGAACCCGAGCAGACCGCTGTTCGACCCGTTGCTGCGCAGCACGACGGCGCCGGCGCCGTCGCCGAAGAGCACGCACGTCGAGCGATCGTCCCAGTCGAGCAGCCGCGAGAACACCTCGGTGCCGACCACCAGCGCCGTGTCGACGAGCCCGCCGGCGACCTGGCCGTAGGCCTGGGCGAGCGCGAAGACGAACCCGGTGCAGGCGGCCGAGAGGTCGTAGCCGGCCACGCCCGCGGCGCCCAGCCGCTCGCCGATCAGCGTCGCGTTGGCGGGGAAGTAGTAGTCCGGGCTCGCCGTGGCGACGACGATCACGCCGAGGTCTCGACGCGTCGATGCCGGACGCCTCGAGCGCCCGCCGGGCGGCCTCGTAGCCGAGCTCCGCCGAGGACTCGCCGTCGCCCGCGATGCGGCGCTCGTGGATGCCGGTGCGGCTCGCGATCCACTCGTCGCTCGTGTCCATCCGTGTCGCGAGCTCGTCGTTCGTGACGACGCGCGCGGGGGCGAAGGAGCCGACGCCGAGCACCTCGACGCCGCGCCGGCAGGCGGTGATCACGCTCCCGCCTCGAGCGCGGTGAGCGCGAACGTGAGCGTCGCCCGGCAGGCCAGCTCGCCGCCGACGTGCGCGCTCGCATCGGCCTTGCCGATCGGCCCGCGCAGGCGGGTGATGGCGCACTCGAGGTCGAGCACGTCGCCCGGGCGGACGATGCGCTTGAAGCGGACGTCGTCGATGCCGGCGAACAGGGCGAGCTTGCCGGCGTAGTCGGGATGCGCGAGCCCGCAGACGGCTCCGAGCTGGGCCAGCGCCTCGACCTGGAGCACGCCCGGCATGATCGGGTTTCCGGGGAAGTGGCCGGCGAGGTACCAGTCGTCGGGCTTGACCAGATAGCGCCCGGTCGCGCGCACGCCCGGCTCGAGGTCGGTCACCTCGTCCAGGAGCAGGAACGGCTCGCGGTGGGGGATGATCGCGCGGATGCCGTCGCGATCGAGCGGCGCCGTCACAGACCGGCCGCCGCGAGGCCCGGCGCCATGGCGTCGCGCATGCGCAGGCGGCCGCGATGGGCGTGGCACTTGACCGTGCCCACGGGCATGCCCATCTCCGCGGCGATCTGCTCGTAGCTGAGCGAGAGCACGTCCTTCATCACCAGCACCCGGCGCTGGTCGTCGGACAGATTCGCCATGCACGCCCGCAGCTCGGCCCGCTGCTCGCGCTGGACGGCCACGTCCTCGGGCACCTCCGTCGCGGGCGCCTCGGCGACGGCATCGAGCGGCTGGTGGCGGCGGCGGCGCTGGCGATCGGCCATGTCGCGGCAGGTGTTCGCCACCAGGCTGTGCAGCCACGTCTGGAACCGGGCCTCCCCCCTGAACTGTCCGATCCGTGTGCACAGCTTTGCCAGCGCCTCCTGAGCGGCGTCCTCCGCATCCTGGGTGTCCGCGAGCAGGTACGCGGTCAGCCGGCGAACGCCCGGCGCGTGCCGTTCGACCAGCGCCGCGAGCGCGCGCTGGTCGCCGTCCTTGGCCCGCACGGCGAGCACCAGGTCGGACAGGGATTCGTACGCCGGCCGGTCACGTACCCGATCACGGACCTTCAGACGCGCTTCCGCGCGTTTGGGTTGCGGGAACATGAGCGCAGTATTCTAGTGGTGACGTGGAGAACACGCTCCGGCCCGAGGCCGTCTCACCGCTGTTTCGGGGCCGGTTCGGACATCCCTACATCTACCGGCCCAGCTGCCCCAGCACGCAGGAGCTCGTGCGCGGGCTGGACGAGGGAGCCGTCGCAGCGTGCGAGCAGCAGACCGCCGGCCGCGGGCGCATGGGCCGGGCATGGGTCAGCCCGTGGGGGGCGGGCGTGCTGTTCTCGATCGCGCTCGCCCCGCGCACGCCGCCCGACCGGCTGCCGCCGCTCGGGCTCGTGATCGCCGAGGCCGTGTGCGAGGCGACGTGGCCGGACGCCGAGGTGCGCTGGCCGAACGACGTCGTCGTCGCCGGACGCAAGCTCGCGGGCGTGCTCGCCGAGCTGCGCGAGGGCCGGCTGGTCGTCGGCGTCGGCGTGAACGCGAACCTGACCGCCGGACGAGCTCCCACCCGAGGCGCGGGTGCCGGCGACGTCGCTGCGGATCCTGCGCGGCGCGCCGGTCGACCGCGCCCAGCTCCTCGCCGACCTCGTCGCCGCGATCGAGGCCGGCTACCGGCGCTTCGAGGAGCACGGCTTCGCGGGGCTTCGAGCGCGACGAGCTGCGCGGCCGCGAGGTCGAGCTCGCCGGCGGCGCGCGCGGCCGCTGCGACGGGGTCGACGCGGACGGCCGGCTGGTCGTCGCCGGCCGGGCGCACACGTCGGACGAGGTGACCGCGGTCCTCGTGGCCGCAGATCGCGGGCATTACACTGCGGTTGACAGGGAGGCCGAGTGCCAAGACGGATTCTGATCGGCGTCATCATCGCGTGCGGGGCGATCCTCACCGGCGTCGTCCGTCGACGCCGGCGGGGGCCGCGAGCTCGCAGCCGCTCGTGCTGGCGATGCGGCTGAACACCGAGATCAACCCGGTCTCGGCGAGCTTCGTCAAGGACTCGATCAGCCGCGCCGAGAGCGACCACGCCGCTGCGCTCGTGATCCTGATGGACACGCCGGGCGGCGACTCCACGTCGATGAACGACATCATCCAGGCCATCCTGCGGCTCGAAGGTGGCCGTGATCGTCTACGTCAGCCCCGAGGGCGCCCGGGCGGCGTCGGCGGGCGCGTTCATCACGATGGCGTCCGACGTTGCCGCGATGGCGCCGACGACGCACATCGGCGCGGCCACGCCGATCAACGCGAACGGCCAGAACATCGGCTCCGACCTGGCGCCGCAAGATCAAGCACGACGCCGTCGCGCAGATCGAGAGCCTGGCCACGTCGCACGGCCGCAACGCGCACGCCGCCCGGCTGATCGTCACCAACGCGAACGAGTACACCGCGCCCGCAGGCGCTGGACCAGAACCTGATCGAGCACGTCGCCCGCAGCCTGCCGGTGCTGCTCGGCCAGGTCGACGGCACGACCACGACCTACACGCAGAAGCCGATCGTGCTGCACACGGCGAACGCCCGCATCGAGACGATCGACATGCCGTGGACGCTCGAGCTCCTGAACATCCTGATCGACCCGAACCTGCTCTATCTGCTCTTCCTGGCCGGGATCATCGGGATCGCGTGGGAGGTCTTCCACCCCGGCGTCATCCTGCCGGGGACGCTCGGGGTCGTCTCGCTGCTCCTCGCGCTCTTCGGGTTCTCGATCGTCTCGATCAACCTGGCCGGCGTCGTGCTGATGGTGTTCGGCGTCGCGCCTGCTCGGCCTCGAGGCGTGGGTGTCGGCGCACGGACTGATGGGCATCTCCGGCGTGATCGCGATCGCGGCCGGCGGCCTCATGCTCTTCCGCACGCCCGGCGAGGGCGTGAGCCCGCTGCTCGTGATCGGGATGAGCGTCGCCGCGGGCACGCTGCTCGCGGTCGTCGCCACGAAGGTCGTCGAGGCGCGGCACCGCCCGGTCGCGATCGGCTCCGGCGTGCAGGACATGGTCGGCCGCACGGCGGTCGCCCGCACGACGCTGCAGCCGCGCGGCCAGGTGTACCTGCACGGCGAGCTGTGGCAGGCCGAGACGACCGACGGCGACATCGCCCCCGGCCGTGAGGTCGTGGTCGAGGGAGTCGACGGGCTCACCCTCCGGGTCGCGCCCGTGCATACGCATTCAACCGAAGGAGTCACCACGTGATCGTGCTCGTCTCGCTCGCTCCGATCATCGTCGTGGCGGTGCTCGCCGCCTTCGCGATCGCCCTTCTTGCGAGCTCCGTGCGAGTGCTGCGCGAGTACCAGCGCGGGGTGGTCTTCCGGCTCGGCCGCCTGCTCGGCGCGCCGAAGGGGCCGGGGCTCTTCCTGCTGATCCCGATCATCGACCGGATGGTGCAGGTGGAGCTGCGCACGATCACGCTCGTCGTCCCGCCGCAGGAGGTCATCACCCGCGACAACGTGCCGGTGCGCGTGAACGCGGTCGCCTACTTCCGGGTGGTCGATCCGACCGCGGCGATCGTCGAGGTGGCCGACTTCGGCCTCGCGACGTCGCAGATCTCGCAGACGACGCTGCGCAGCGTGCTCGGCCAGCACACGCTCGACGAGCTGCTGTCCGAGCGCGACAAGATCAACCAGATCCTGCAGCAGATCATCGACGAGCAGACCGCGCCCTGGGGGATCAAGGTGAGCGTCGTCGAGGTGAAGGACGTCGAGATCCCGAGCGGGATGCAGCGGGCGATGGCGCGCCAGGCCGAGGCCGAGCGCGAGCGGCGGGCGAAGGTGATCGCAGCCGAGGGCGAGTTCCAGGCCTCGGCCAAGCTGGCCGACGCCGCCGCGGTGATCGCCGAGCACCCGATCGCGCTCCAGCTGCGCTACCTGCAGACGCTGATCGAGATCTCCGGCACGAACAACTCGACGACGGTGCTCCCGATCCCCATCGACCTGCTGCACGCGCTCACGGGCACGCCCCGGCCCGAGTAGGCCGTCGTGGATCTCCGCCGCAGCCCGCTCACGGGCGTGCCGGTCGTCGTCGCGCCCGGCCGCTCGGCCCGGCCCGGCGCGCTCGGCCGCACGACCCGCATCGCCGACGCCGCCACGTGCCCGTTCTGCGAGGGGCACGAGGCCATGACGCCGCCCGAGGTGCTCGCGCTCGGCCGGCCGGGAGACGCGCCGGACACGCCCGGCTGGACCGTGCGCGTCGTCCCGAACAAGTTCCCGGCCATCCCCGGCCAGGAGGTGGTCGTGCACGGCCCGGCGCACGTGACCGCGTTCGCCGACCTGCCCCAGGCCGTCGTGCGCGCAGCGCTCGAGGCCTGGAGCCTGCGCCGCGAGCACCACCGCGCCGCCGGCGCCGCCTACCTGCTCGCCGCGATCAACGAGGGGCCGGCGGCGGGCGCGTCGCTCGACCACTCGCACTCGCAGCTCGTGCCGTTCGCCGACGTGCCGCCGGCGGTCGCCGAGGAGATGCCGGCCTTCGCGCCGCCATGCGCGCTGTGCGCGGCCGCCGCGGGCGAGGACGACCGCACGATCCGCCACGCCGGCGGCCTGCGCACCTTCGCGCCGCACTGGAGCCGGTTCGCCTACGAGCTCTGGATCGTGCCCGACGCGCACGGCGACGAGGTGGCGGCGCCCGAGGTGCTCGCCCCGGCGCTCTGCGACGCGACCCGGCGGCTGCGCGCGGTGCTCGGCGAGGGCCTGGCCTGGAACGCCGTCCTGCACGCCCCGCCGCTGCACGGCGACGCACCCCTACCACTGGCACGTCGAGATCTGGCCACGGCTGGCGGTGGCCGCATCGGTCGAGCTCGGAGCCGGCATCTGGGTCAACATCGTCGACCCGGACGTCGCCGCGCGGGAGCTGCGCTCGGTCTAGTCCGCGGGCGTCGACGCCGCCGTCAGCCCGACGGCCATCCGATGTCGAGCTCGGCCTGCAGGATCCTCCGGCTGCGGCTCGGTGACGCGGGCGATGCTGCCGACCGTGTCGTCGCCGCGCAGGTTCATCAGCCGCACACCCTGCGTGTTCCGGCTCATGCGCGAGATGCCGTCGACGCCCTGGCGGATGATCGTGCCGTCGCGGCTGATCAGCATCACCTCGTAGCCGTCGCGGACGATCATCGCCCCGGCCAGGCGCCCGCGCGCCTCGGTGTAGCGGATCGTGAGCACGCCCATCGTGCCGCGGCCCTTGGCGGGGTACTCCTCGACGCGCGTGCGCTTGCCGAACCCGTTCTCGGTCACGACCAGCAGGTCCTGGTCGTCGCGGGCGATCTCGACCGCGATCACCTCGTCGCCGGCCCGCAGCTTCATGCCGGCGACGCCGGTGGCGTCGCGGCCCATCGCGCGCACGTCCTTCTCGGAGAAGCGCACCGCCTGGCCGTTGCGCGACACCATCAGCACGTCGTCCTCGCCGTCGGTCAGGCGCACGCCGACCAGCTCGTCGCCGTCGCGGATCTTGAGCGCGATGATGCCGTCGGCGCGCAGCACGGTGTCGTAGGCCTTGAACTCGGTCTTCTTGACGACGCCCTTGCGCGTGGCGAAGAGCAGATAGCGGCCCTCGCTGTAGTCGCGCGTGTCGATCACGGCGCGCACCTTCTCGTCCTGGCGCAGCGGCAGCACGTTCACGAGCGCGCGGCCCTTCGACTGGCGGTTGCCGGTCGGCAGCTCGTGCACCTTGATCCGGTACACCTTGCCGACGGTCGTGAAGAACAGCAGGTAGTCGTGGGTGGAGGCGACGAACAGGTGCTCGATGTAGTCGTCCTCCTTCGTGTCCATCCCCATCACGCCGACCCCGCCGCGACCCTGCACGCGGTAGGCGTTCAGGGCCAGCCGCTTGATGTAGCCCGAGCGCGTGATCGAGATGACCATGTCCTCCTCGGCGATCAGCTGCTCGAGGTCGATCTCGCCCTCGGCGGGCACGATCTCGGTGCGGCGGTCGTCGCGGAACTGGTCGCGGATCTCCTCGAGCTCCTCGCGGATGAGCGCCATCAGCCGGGCCTCGTCGGCCAGGATCGCGCGCAGCTCGGCGATCCGCTCGAGCAGGTCGGCGTGCTCGTCCTGGACGCGCTTGCGCTCGAGCCCGGTCAGCGCCCGCAGGCGCATGTCCAGGATCGCCTGGGCCTGGATCTCGCTGAGCTTGAACTGCTGCATCAGCCCGGAGCGGGCGGTGTCGGCGTCGTCGGCGGCGCGGATCAGGGCGATCACCGCGTCGAGGTTGTCGAGCGCGATCAGGTAGCCCTCGAGCACGTGCGCACGGCGCTCGGCGCGATCGAGCTCGAACTTGGTGCGCCGGGTGACGACCTCCTTCTGGTGGTCGAGGTAGTGCACGAGCACCTGGCGCAGCGAGAGCGTGCGCGGGACGCCGTCGACCAGCGCCACCATGTTCACGCCGAACGTGCGTCTGCAGCGGCGTGTGCTTGAAGAGCTTGTTCAGCACGACCTTGGGGATCGCGTCGCGCTTGAGCTCGATCGTGAGGCGCGTGCCGCTGCGGTCGGAGTGGTTGTTGACGTCGGAGATCTCGGGGATCACCTTGTCGGTGACGAGCTCGGCGATCTTCTTGACGAGGCCGTCGTCGCCGTCGCGCTTGACCTGGTAGGGCACCTCGGTGACGATCAGCGCGTTTCGGCCGCCCTTCAGCTCCTCGTGGTGCACGCGCGCCCGCATCACGACGCGGCCGCGGCCGGTCTCGTAGGCCTCGCGGATGCCGGCCATGCCCATGATGGTCGCGCCCTGTGGGGAAGTCCGGGCCCTTCATGTGCTTCATCAGGTCGTCGAGGGTCGCGTCGGGGTTGTCGATCAGCTCGACGCAGGCGTCGATCGTCTCGGCCAGGTTGTGCGGCGGGATGTTGGTCGCCATGCCCACCGCGATGCCGGCCGAGCCGTTGACGAGCAGGTTCGGGAACCGCGCCGGCAGCACGGTCGGCTCGCGCTGGCGGCCGTCGTAGTTCGGGCACGAAGTCGACCGTGTCGGCGTCGATGTCGCGCAGGAGCTCGACCGCCAGGCGGCCGAGGCGGCACTCCGTGTAGCGCATCGCGGCCGCGCCGTAGCCGTCCTGGTTGCCGAAGTTGCCCTGCCCGTCGACGAGCGGGTAGCGCAGCGCGAACCACTGCGCCATGCGCACGAGCGCGTCGTAGGCGGCGGTGTCGCTGTGAGGGTGGTACTTGCCGAGCACGTCGCCGACGACGCGCGAGCACTTCGAGTACGGCCGGCCCGGCTGCAGGCCCGGCCTCGTTCATCGAGTGCAGCACCCGCCGGTGCACCGGCTTCAGGCCGTCGCGCACGTCGGGCAGCGCCCGCGACACGATCACGCTCATGGCGTAATCGAGGTAGCTCGTGCGCATCTCCTCCGCGAGGTCCTGCGGCTCGATCCTGCCGCCGCCCAGGGTGTCAATCGCCATGCGTCACGCGCCCTTTAGATATCGAGGAACTTCACGTCGCGGGCGTTCCGCTCGATGAACTCGCGGCGCGGCTCGACGCGATCGCCCATCAGGGTCGTGAACATCGCGTCGGCGGCCGCTGCGTCGTCGACCGAGACCTTCTTCAGCACCCGGTTCTCGGGGTTCATGGTCGTCTCCCAGAGCTGCTCGGGGTTCATCTCGCCGAGGCCCTTGAAGCGCTGCAGGTTCAGGCCCTCCTTCGCCATCTCGAGGATGACCGGCCGCAGCGACTCGAACGTGTGCACCGTCTCGGCCACCTTGCCCATCCGCACCGTGAACGGTGGCGGGCCGGTCAGCTCGACGAGCCGGGCATGGATGCCGCGCAGGCTCTGGTAGCCGGGGCTGCGGAAGAGCTCGACCGGGATGACGCTCGCGAGCGCGGCGCCGGTGGCCTTCTCGATGATGCGCACCTTGAGGCCGCCGTCCTCGGGCCCGATCACCTCGACCCGGTGCGGCTCCTCGTCGGGCACCTGCGACTCGAAGTACGTCCGCAGGTCGTCGACCGAGGAGATGTCGTGCTCGATCAGGCGGTGGTCCTTCGCGTAGGCGACCGCGGCGGGCCCGTACTGCTCCTTGAGCTTGGACGCCCAGCCCTCGTACTCCTTGACCGCGCGCTGGAGCCGCTGCAGCCGCGACTCGGTCAGGCGGCCCTCCTCGCCGGTGCGGTCGGTGACCTCGACCTTGCTCAGGCGCTCGCGCATCAGCCACTCCTCGAGCTGCAGCTCCTTCTCGAAGTAGCGGTCGTCGGAGCCGACCTTGAGCTTGTAGAGCGGCGGCTGGGCGATGTACACGTAGCCGGCCTCGATCAGCTCGGTCATGTGCCGGAAGAGGAACGTCAGGATCAGCGTGCGGATGTGGGCGCCGTCGACGTCGGCATCGCAGGTGACGACGACCTTGTGGTAGCGCGCCCCCTCGATCGAGAACTCCTCGCCGATGCCCGTGCCGATCGCCGTGATCATCGCCTGGATCTCGTTGTTGGAGAGCACCTTGTTGATGCGCGCCTTCTCGACGTTGATGATCTTGCCGCGCAGCGGCAGGATGGCCTGGAAGCTGCGGTCGCGCGCCTCGACGGCGCTGCCGCCGGCGCTGTCGCCCTCGACCAGGTAGAGCTCGGCCGCGCCGGGATCCGACAGCGAGCAGTCGGCCAGCTTGCCGGGCAGCCCGCCGCCGCCGAGGGCGGTCTTGCGCCGGATCAGCTCGCGCGCCTTGCGCGCGGCCTGGCGGGCACGGCTGGCGGCGATCAGCTTGTTCACGATCGCGCGCGCCTCGTTGGGGTGCTCGTGCAGGTACTCGCCGAGCTTGGCGTTGCACGCCGACTCGACGACGCCGCGGATCGACGGGTTGCCGAGCTTCGTCTTCGTCTGGCCCTCGAACTGCGGCTCGCGCAGCTTCACCGAGACGATCGCGGCGAGGCCCTCGCGGCAGTCGTCGCCGGTCAGCGCCTCCTCCTTCTCCTTCAGGAGGCCGTTGGCGCGGGCGTAGTCGTTCAGCGTGCGCGTCAGCGAGGCCTTGAACCCGGACAGGTGGGTGCCGCCCTCGTGCGTGTTGATGTTGTTCGCGAACGAGAACGTCGACTCGACGTAGGAGTTGTTCCACTGCATCGCCACCTCGACCTCGCCGTCCTCGGACTGGCTGTCGAAGTAGATGACCTCCTTGTGCACCACGTCCTTGCTCGCGTTCACGTACTCGATGAAGTCGCGGATGCCGCCCTCGTACATGAAGTCGGCGCGCTCGCCCTCGGCGCGCTCGTCGATGAGCTCGATGCGCAGGCCCGCGGTTCAGGAACGCCATCTCGCGCAGCCGCTGGCTGAGCGTCTCGAAGTTGAAGTCGGTCTCCTCGAAGATGTCGCCGTCGGGCAGGAACGTGATCGTCGTGCCCGTCGCGGCGCCGGTGAGGGTCTCGCCCTTCTCGAGCGGCGCCTGCGGCTCGCCGCGCTCGTAGTGCTGGCGCCAGACGTGGCCGTCGCGGCGCACCTCGAGCTCGAGCGACTCCGACAGCGCGTTCACGACCGAGATGCCGACGCCGTGCAGGCCGCCGGAGACCTTGTAGCCGCCGCCGCCGAACTTGCCGCCGGCGTGCAGCTTGGTCATGACGACCTCGGCAGCGGGCATGCCGAGCTCCGGCATCACCGCGACGGGGATGCCCGCTGCCGTTGTCCTCGACGGTGACCCGGCCGTCCGGCAGAAGGACGGCGCGGATGTGGTCGCACCGCCCCTGCAGGGCTTCGTCGACGCTGTTGTCCACCACCTCGTAGACGAGATGGTGCAGTCCGCGAGGGCCGGTGGAGCCGATGTACATGCCGGGTCGCCGGCGAACGGCCTCAAGGCCCTCGAGAACGGTGATGTCTTTGGCGTCGTACCCGGATTCGGTCAAACGAAACCCGCTTGAATAGGCGGAAAATGGACTACTCGAAGTGTACCAGAGGGAGGGGTCGGATCCCGCCTTGCGAGCGGCCCCGAAGGCGTCACAAATCAGCCGCGCAGCGTGCGCGCGATCGCCCGCTCGAGGCTGGCCCGCAGCGCGTCCGAGCCGACCCCCGCCGCGAGCCGCCCGGCCTCCTCCGCAGCACCCGGCGCGGGCGGCGGCAGCGGCTCGCGCGGCGGGTCGGCCGGAGCGGGCACGTCGCCCACCTCGAAGCGCAGCTCGAGGTCGCGGCCGAGCTCGGCCTGCAGCCGCGCGGCCACCGTCGGGGCAAGCAGCGAGAGCTCCGACGACCACGCCGAGCTCGAGCACGCGACGACGAGCGCCCCCGCCGCGATCCGGGCCGGCACCGCGTGCCGCGCGACCGTCTCGCCGACCACGGCCGGCCACCGCTCGCGCACCGCGGCGAGCACGGGGTCGGGCGCCGGCGCGCGGCGGCCGATCACCGCGTCGGTGCGGATCCGCTCGAGGTCGCTCACGCCCGCACCTTCCCGCCGGCCACCCGCAGGAGCGCCGCCACCCCCGGGCCGAGGTCGGCCTCGTCGGTCGTCGTCACGATCGCCTGGTCGAAGCGGGCGACGGCCTCGAGCAGCAGGCCGCGGCGCTCGGCGTCGAACTCGCCGGTGACGTCGTCGAGGAGCAGCACCGGCTGCTCGCCGCGCTCGGCCGTGAGCAGGTCGGCCTCGGCCAGGATCAGGGCGAGCAGCGCCCGCCGCTGCTCGCCCTGCGACCCGAACCGGCGCAGGTCGCGGCCGGACTCGCGCAGCTCGACGTCGTCGAGGTGGGGCCCGGCGCCGGTCGCCGCCCGCTCGATGTCGCGCCGGCGGCGGTCGCGCAGCGACGCCGGCAAGCGCGCCCGGCGTCGGTGTTCGACGAGCAGGCGCAGGGGCTCGTCGCCCGGCACGCCGCCGAGCTGCTCGAGGCGCGCGGCGAACGCGGGCGCGAGCAGGGCGCACAGGCGCTCGCGGGCGGCGGTCAGCTCGGCGCCGGCCCTCGCCGTGACGTCGTCCCACCCCACGAGCGCCTCCTCGGCGCCGCGCCCGGCGCGCAGCCGGCGCAGGAGGTGGTTGCGCTGGGCGAGCGCCCGAGCGTAGGCGGCCGGGCACCTCGGCCAGGGCCGGCCACAGCCGCACGAGCGCGCGGTCGAGGTAGGTGCGCCGAAGCGCCGGCCCCGCCTGCACGAGCCGGATGCGGTCGGGCGTGAAGACGAGCACCGGGAAGCGGGCCAGAAGGCCGGCCGCGGACCGCTCCGCGACGCCGTCGACGACCACCCGCTTCGGCTCGCCCGGCCGGAAGCCCGACCTGCACCCGCGACGCCGCCCGAGCCGAGCTCGGCGTCGACCTCGACCCGGGTGAAGTCGTGGCCGAACGCGATCACCTGGGCCTCGGTCGTCGTGCGCGGCGAGTAGGCCAGCGCGCCGAAGTGGATCATCTCGACCAGGCTCGTCTTGCCGGCGCCGTTGGGGCCGACGATGCCCACCAGGCCCGGGCGCGAACGCGACCTCGAGGCGCTCGTAGCAGCGAAACCAGCTGCCGCGGACGGCGGCCACGAGCACGGCGGCTCAGGTGGAGAGCCTGATCGGCATGATCAGGTAGGAGAAGCTCCCGTCCTCGCCCTGCACGAGGCCCGGGCGCAGCGGGCTGATGAGCTTCAGGCGCACGGTGTCGCCCTCGACGCTCTCGATGCCGTCGCGGAGGAACTCGGCGTTGAACCCGATCTCGAGCGGCTCGCCGTGGAAGTCGACCGGGAGCGACTCGCGGGCCTCGCCGACGTCCTGCGTCTGGGCGCTGATCGTGAGCTTGCCCTGCGTCGAAGGCGAGCCGCAGCGGCAGCGTGCGCTGCGCCATGAGCGACGTCCGCCGCACGACGTCGAGGAGCTCGTCGCGGGCCGCCGGGATCTCGTGCTCGAACGCCTGCGGCAGCAGCTGGCGGTAGTTGGGGAACTGGCCGTCGATGCGGCGCGCGGAGAGCCACACGCCGTCCATGCCGAAGAGGATCTGGTTCTCGCCCACCGACACCTGGATGCTGTCGGCGTCGAGCGCGGCGGCGATCCGCGAGAGCTCGACGAGCGCCCGCGCCGGCACGATCGCCTGCGCGTCGCCGCCGGCGCCGGGGACGACGGCCTCCTTCACGCTCAGCCGGTAGCTGTCGGTGGCGGCCATCGTCACGCGGCCGTCGCCGAACTCGACCAGGATCCCCGTCAGCACCGGCCGCGACTCGTCGCGGGAGGCGGCGCGGGCGACGTGGTTGATCGTCGCGACGAAGGACTGCCGCTCGACGGAGAACGACGGCCCGCTCGGCTCGGGCAGGTGGGGGAAGTCCTCGGCGCCCTGCGCGTGCAGCGAGTACTCGCTCGGGCCGCACTGGATGCGGACGGCGCCGGTGCCGGGCGTCTGCTCGATCGTCACCTCGGCCTGCGGCAGCGCCCGCACGATCTCGAGCAGGAGCCGGCCGGGCAGGACGGTCGACCCCGGCTCGTGCACCTGGGCCGGGACGGTGACGCGGACCGAGAGCTCCATGTCGGTGGCGGCGAGCTCGACCGGCCCATCGGCCTCAGCGCGCAGGAGCACACCGGAGAGGATCTGGACGGTCGAGCGCTGGGACACGCCCCGCGTTGCGATCTGCAGGCGGCCGAGCAGGTCATCCTGGGAACAGACGATTTTCATGCGCGTGAACTTCCCTCCCGCTGTTACGGGCTCTTAGAAGGAATTCGTTTAGAGGTTATAGGAGTAGGGGCTTGTGACGGTGGGGAAAAGGGTCGCAAGGCCCGTCCCGGCGGGCGGTTGCGGTGTGGACGGACGTGGGGAGCGGGACGCGGTAGTTCCCCCCGGTCCCCCGGATAGGGCTCCGGCGCAGGGTCGCGTGCGCGGCAGCCTGGGGGACCATGCCGATGAGCGCACAGGCTGTCCACACCCAGATGCCCCCGGTTGTTCACCGGCCGCGCTTGATCCGCGCGGTGAGCTCCTGGACGACGTTGAAGACGTCGCGGTCCTCCCGGATCAGGTCGCCGATGCGGCGCACGCCGTGCATGACGGTCGAGTGGTCGCGGCCGCCGAACTTGGCGCCGATCTTCGGCAGGGACTGGTCGGTGAGCTCGCGGCAGAGGTACATCGCGATGTGGCGCGGGTAGGCGATCGACTGCGGGCGCTTGTCGCCGCGCAGGTCGGCCTGGCTCAGGCCGAACCACTCGCAGACGGCGGCCTGCACCTGCTCGATCGTGATGGCGCGGGCGCTGCCGCCGGGGAAGAGATCCTTCAGCACCTCGTCGGCCACGGCCACCGAGATCGGCCGGCCGGTCAGCGACGCGTAGGCGATGACGCGGGTGAGCGCCCCCTCGAGCTCGCGGATGTTCGACGTCACCCGGTCGGCGATGAACGTCAGCACGTCCTTGTCGGCGACGTCGATCCGGTCGGTGGCGACCTTCTTGCGCAGGATGGCGATGCGCGTCTCGAGATCCGGCGGCTGGATGTCGGTGATGAGGCCCCATTCGAAGCGCGATTTCAGCCGCGCCTCGAGGGTTGCCAGCTCGCGCGGCTGGCGATCCGACGAGATGATGATCTGCTTGCCGGCCTCGTAGAGGCTGTTGAAGGTGTGGAAAAACTCCTCCTGGAGCGTGTCCTTGCCTTCAATAAACTGGATGTCGTCCACTAGGAGAACGTCGTACGTTCTATACCGTATTTTGAATCCGGCAGTGTTTTTGTCCCGCAAAGCGTCGACAAACTCGTTCAGGACGGTCTCGGTCGTCACATAGCGGACGCTGAGACCGCGATGCTGCTGCACCACGTACTGCCCCACGGCCTGGAGCAAGTGTGTTTTCCCCAGGCCCGGTGGAGCCGTAGATGAAGAGCGGGTTGTACGCCTGTGCCGGCGACTCGGCCACGGCGAGCGCGGCGGCGTGGGCGAAGCGGTTGCTCGGGCCGATCACGAAGAGGTCGAACGTGTAGCGCGGGTTCAGGCCGCGCAGGGCCGCGGCGGGCGCCGGCTCGGCGCTCTCGTCGGCCGGCTCGGCCGGCGCCGGGGTGCTGCGGGCGGCGGCGACGGCCTCGGACACGGCGACGCGCAGCTCGAGCACGAGCTCCTGCTCGGCGGCGGCGGCGTTCAGGAGGCTGCCGAAGTGGCCCTCGATCCAGGTCTTCGTGAACTCGTTCGGGACGGCGACGACCAGGCGGCCGCTGTCCTGCTCGACCGGTGTCGCGGCGCCGAACCAGTTCGCGAAGGTGCTGGCGTTGAGCGACTCGCGCAGGCGCTGGGAGATGGTCTCCCAGGTCTGGGAGGCGGCGGCCGGCTCGGAAGGCATGAGCGGACGAGTCTACGCTGTGGCCGACCGGGCGGCAAGGCGGTACGGCGAGGGGCCGGTTGTGAGAAAACACGCACTTTGCAGGGATTTCGTGGATACCCACAGGACTGTCCACAGCTGTGGACAGTTGCGGTCGACGGCATTTCCGCGCGCCCGAAAGCGGCCGTTTGCGCGGGGTTTGCCATCGGCGGTGGCCAGCCGCTGTCTCGATGCTTTCCACAGCTTCACCGTCGCGTCCGGTTGCGACGGCGGGAGATCCGAGGGGCTGCTTTATACTGCCGGGCACATGAAGCGCACCTATCAGCCAAACACCCGCAAGCGTGCCAAGACGCACGGATTCCGCAAGCGGATGAGCACGCGCGCCGGCCGGGCAGTGCTCAAGCGGCGGCGGGCACGCGGCCGAAAGCGCCTGTCCGCATAGACAGCCTGTGACGTCCGACGCCCCGTCCCCGTCGAGCCGGCGCGGCCGCCTGTCCCGCGCAGGGGAGTTCGACGCGGTCAACGCAGCTCGGCCGCGCGGTCGGCGGGCGGTATCTGACGCTGCGCTACCGCCGCCGAGACGACGACGGCGAGGCCCGCGTCGGCTACGCCGTCCCCCGCCGGGTCGGTGGCGCCGTCGACCGAAACGGCGTGAAGCGGCGGCTGCGCGAGGCGATCGGCCGGCAGGCCGCGCTCCTGCATCCCGCGACCGACTACGTCCTCATCGCCCGGCCGGGCATCGCGGCGACGGTCGATGCCCGCGGCTTCGACTGGCTGTGCGGCCAGGTCGAGGAGCTCCTGCGCTCGGCCGAGGCGCAGCCGTGATCTCGCGGCTCCTGATCCTGGTGCTGCGGGCGATCCGGATCGCGCTCATGCCGTTCGTCGCGACGACGTCGATCACCCCGAGGGTGTGCAAGTACGAGCCCACCTGCTCGCACTACGCCGAGCAGGCGATCCGCACGCACGGCCCGCTCAAGGGCCTGGGCCTTGCCGTGTGGCGCGTGCTGCGCTGCAACCCGTGGTCGCGGGGCGGGTACGACCCGGTGGCGCGCCCGTGATCTTCGGCAACATCATCATCTGGACGCAGATCCAGGACGCCCTCGTCTGGCTGCTCAACCACTATCACGAGTGGCTGAACTCGTGGGGCCTTGCGATCGTCGTTGCTCACCTTCACGATCCGGCTGGCGATGCTGCCGCTGACGATCCGCCAGTTCCGCTCGATGGCGGCGATGCAGGTCGTGCAGCCCAAGGTGAAGCAGCTGCAGAACCGGTACAAGGGCAAGAACTCGCGCGAGGATCGCCAGAAGATGCAGGCAGGAGCTCATGGAGCTCTACAAGGAGCACAACGTCAACCCGTTCGGCTCGTGCCTGCCGCTGCTGATCCAGGCGCCGGTGTTCATCGCCCTGAACTCGGTGCTGCGTTACCACATCCATCCGACCGGCGATCAGAGCTTCCTCGGCATCCCGAACATCTTCCTGCCGCTGAACCAGCTCACCACGGTGGAGGAGTACACGCTGATCGCGCTCTACGTCGGCGTCGATGCTCGGCTCGACCCTGCTGTTCTCGTTCGTCACCGATCGCCAGCAGAAGTACATGCTCGCGGCGATGCCGATCGTGTTCGTCCCGTTCGTCCTGCAGCTTCAGCACCGGCGTCATGATCTACTGGATCACGTCGAACTTCTGGACGATCGGGCAGCAGGGGATGATCAAGCGCACCATGGGCCACCGCTTCCCGCCGCCTGCGGGCAAGACGCCGGCCAAGAAGGACGGTGGCGGTGGCGGTGGCAGCAAGGGTGGCGGCGGCGGGAACACCAAGGGTGGCGGCGGCAAGCCGGCGCCCGAGCCGGCCGGCGCGGCGCGGCCCGCGCGCGGCGGCGGCCGCCGCGCGTCGCAGCAGCCGGGCCGGCGCTCCGGTCAGCGCCGGGGTGGTCGCAAGCGGTGACCGAGCCGGCCGTCCGGGTCGAGGCCAGCGGCGAGACCGTCGGCGAGGCGCGGTGGGCGGCGCTGCACGAGCTCGAGCGCCGCTATCCGACGCTCGACCGCGACCAGGTCGAGTTCGTCGTCCTGTCCGAGGGTCAGCGCGGCCTCCTGGGAGTGGGCTACGAGCCCGCGCGCGTCATCGCGGCGCTCGCCGAGGAGCCCGAGCCCGCGCCGGTGCGCCGCGCCGCGCGAGCCGGCGCCCGGCCCGGTGCCCGACGATTCCGAGGCGGCCGCGCTCGTCCGCGACCTGCTCGGCCGAGTGGTCGGCGCGCTCGGGATCGACGCCGACGTCGAGATCGACGAGGCCGGCGGCCAGGTCATCGGCACCGTGTCGGGCGGCGACCTCGGCCTGCTGATCGGCCGTCACGGCCAGACCATCGACGCGCTGCAGTACCTGGCCAACGCGATCGTGCACCGGCAGCAGTCGGAGCCGGTCGAGGTCGTGGTCGACGCCGAGGGCTACCGCGACCGCCGCAGCCGGGCGCTGTGCGGCGTTGCCGACCGGGCGGCCGAGGACGCGCGCCGCAGCGGCCGGCCGGTCGCGCTCGAGCCGATGACGTCGGTCGAGCGCAAGATCGTGCATCTGCACCTGAAGGAGGTCGCCGGCGTGGCGACCTCGAGCGAGGGCGTCGAGCCCAACCGGCACGTGATCGTCCTCCCGGAGGACGATTCCGCCGAGGTGTAAAACGTGAAACACCCCGACGCGCGGCTGCGGATCTACTGCGACCTGCTCGCCGCCGCTCCGGTCTCGGTCACCTCGATCCGCGAGCCGGAGCGACGTGGGCGGTGCACGTGGACGATGCGCTCACGGCGGTGCCGGTCCTGCGCCGGCTCGCGCCCGGCTCGGCGGTCGACGTCGGCTCGGGCGGCGGCAGCCCGGGCATCCCGCTCGCCGCTTGTCACCGGCGTCGAGACGACGCTGCTCGAGGCCACCGGGTCGAAGTGCGCCTTCCTGCGCCGCGCGGTCGAGGCCAGCGGGGCGCCGTGCGCGGTCGTGCACGACCGATCCGAGCAGTTCGCCCGCGGGGCCGGCCGCGACGCCTTCGACTGCGCCGCTCGCGCGGGCGCTCGCGCCGCCGCCGGCCGCGGCCGAGCTGTGCCTGCCGCTCGTCCGCGTCGGGCGGGCACGTCGTGCTCTACACGGCGGCGACGGACATCTCGAGGCGTCGAGGCGGCGGCGCCCATGTCGGCGGCGCGCTCGCCGAAACCGTGGACGTCGGCACCGAACCGTCGTCTGATCGTCCTCGCGAAGACCGCGCCGACGCCCGACCGGTTTCCGCGCCGGCCGGGAATGGCCACCACGCGTCCGCTTGTGCGGGTACGATCTCGGCCATGAGCGCCCGCGTGTACGCCCTTGCGAACCAGAAGGGCGGTGTCGGCAAGACCACGACGGCCATCAACATGGCCGCGTGCGTGGCCGAGGCGGGCACGCCGGTGCTCCTGATCGACCTCGATCCGCAGGCGAACGCGACGACGGGCCTGGGATTCCGGCCCGAGGAGCTCGCCGCGAGCACGTACGACCTGCTGCACGGCCGGCCGCTCGACGAGGTGGTGGTCGAGACCGCCGTGCCGAACCTCTCTCTCGTGCCCTCGCACCCCGATCTGGCCGCCGCGCAGGTCGAGCTGCCGAACGGCGCCGAGCACGGCACGCTCCTGCGCGACCTGCTCGCCGGCACCGAGGAGCGGTACCCCTACGTCTTCGTCGACTGCCCGCCCTCGCTCGGGCTCCTGACCGTGAACGCGCTGGCCGCGGCCAACCGCCTGATCGTGCCCGTGCAGTGCGAGTACTACGCGCTCGAGGGGCTCGCGCAGCTGCTGCAGAGCGTCGAGCTCGTGCGCACCCGCATCAACCCGCGCCTCGGCGTCACCGGCGTCCTGCTGACGATGTACGACGCCCGCACCCGGCTTGCGAGCGACGTCGCGAGCGAGGTGCGCAGCCACTTCGGGCCGCTCGTCTTCGACACGGTCGTCCCGCGCAGCATCCGCCTCGCCGAGGCGCCCAGCCACGGCCTGCCCATCACGAGCGTACGACTCGTCGTCGGCGGGCGCCGACGCCTACTACCGCGCCGCCCTGGAGGTGGTCGAACGTGGCTGAGCCCGCCCGTCCCCGCGGCCTCGGCCGCGGACTCGCCGCCCTCGTCGCCGAGTTCCCGACCGGCCAGGCGTCGATGGTCGAGCTCGAGGTGTCCCAGGTGCGGCCCAACCCGCGCCAGCCCCGGCGCGTCTTCGACGACGACGCCATCCATCGGCTGGCCGACTCGGTGCGCGCCGACGGCGTCGTGCAGCCGATCGTCGTCCGCGACACGGGCGACGGCTACGAGATCGTGGCCGGCGAGCGGCGCTGGCGGGCGGCGCAGGATCGCCGGCCTGCGCACCATCCCGTCGATCGTGCGCGCCGCCGACGAGCGCGAGCTGCTCATCCTGGCGCTGGCCGAGAACGTCGCCCGCGAAGACCTGAACCCGGTCGACCAGGCCCGCGCGTACGCCGTGCTGGCCGACGAGCTCGATCTCAGCCAGACCGAGATCGCCCGCCGGGTCGGCAAGAGCCGCCCGGCCGTCGCGAACACGATGCGGCTGCTCGAGCTGCCCGACGAGGTGCTCGACCTCATCTCGGCGGGGACGCTGTCGGAGGGCCACGGCCGCGCGCTCCTGCAGGCGTCCGGCCAGGACGAGCGGGTCGGGCTGGCGAAGACCGCGGTCGCCCGCGGCTGGTCGGTGCGCGAGTGCGAGGTGGCGGCCAAGCGGGCCGGCAAGCCGAAGCCCGCCGCCAAGCGGGCGCCGGGGGCGATGGACGACGAGCTCGCCCACCTGGCCGTCGACGCCGCCTGGCAGTCGCTCGGGCTGCGCGCCGCCGTGCGCCGCGGGCCGCGCGGCGGCCGGGTCGAGATCCACTTCAGCTCGCCGGCCGAGCTCGGCCGCATCGTCGACCAGCTGCGCGCCGAGCGCGTGTCCTGGGCCGACTGAGGCCCGGAACCGCTCCGTGCTCGCACCGACGGTCGCCGGGCGGTAGTATGCGTCACCCCGGGCGATTAGCTCAGTCGGTTAGAGCGCCGCTCTGATAAGGCGGAGGTCCCTGGTTCGAATCCAGGATCGCCCATGGCAGCTTCGCAGGACACGCGACCGCGGTGCAGCTGGGTCCCGGCCGGGGATCCGCTCTACGTCGCCTACCACGACGAGGAGTGGGGCGTGCCGTCGCACGACGACCGCCACCTCTTCGAGATGCTCGTGCTCGAGGGCGCGCAGGCGGGGCTCTCGTGGGCGACGATCCTGCGCAAGCGCGAGGGCTACCGCCGCGCCTTCGCCGGGTTCGACGCCGATGCGGTCGCGCGCTTCGGCCCGGCCGACGTCGAGCGCCTCCTGGCCGACCCCGGCATCGTCCGCAACCGGCTCAAGGTCGCGGCCGCGATCGCGAACGCGCAGGCCGTGCTGCGCCGTGCGCGAGGCGCACGGCAGCCTCGACGCCTTCCTGTGGGGGCTCGTGCCCGCGCCGCCCCCGCGGCGGACGCCGAGCAGCGGCCCCGTCCCGGCCGAGACCGCCGAGTCGCGGGCCCTCAGCAAGGAGCTCAAGCGGCAGGGCTTCCGGTTCGTCGGGCCGACGGTCTGCTACGCCTTCATGCAGGCCGTCGGGATGGTCGACGATCACGCCGTCGACGTGCTTCCGCTACGCCGGATAGCGGCCCGGAGCCCCTGGCTATACTGGACCCGAGGATGCAGGAGATGAGCATCTACGGGGTGTCCTTCGACATGGTCGGCAAGCAGCCGATCGTGCTCCTCCGGACGCTCGACGGCAGCAAGTTCCTGCCCATCTGGATCGGCCACCCCGAGGCGGCCGCGATCCTGATGAAGCTCCAGGGCACGCCGACGCCGCGGCCGATGACGCACGACCTGGTCACCTCGATGCTGGGCGAGCTGAACGCGAAGGTGGAGAAGATCGCGGTCACCGAGCTGCGCGACAACACCTTCTACGCGTGCATCACCCTGCGCATCGACGGGTCGGAGGTCGAGATCGACTCGCGCCCGTCCGACGCGCTCGCGCTGGCGGTGCGCGCCGACGCCAAGATCTTCGTCGCCGACCAGGTGATCGACGACTCGGCCATCGAGTTCGGCCAGGAGCCGGAGGAGGCGGGCGAGGTCGTCGAGGAGTTCAAGAAGTTCCTCGAGAACGTCTCCCCCGAGGACTTCGCCAACTGACGGCGCGCCTCGGCGCTATGGCAGCGCCGCCGCCATCCGCTCGAGCTCGCGGCCGATGACGAGCCGCTGGATCTCGGCCGTCCCGTCGACGACCTGCAGCATCTTGGCCAGGCTGATGAAGCGCGGCAGCGGCGTGTCGTCGCAGCCAGCCGTAGGCGCCCATCGCCTCGCTGCAGGCGATCGCGGCCCGCAGGGCGGCGTCCGGGCAGAACCGCTTCGCGTGCGCCGTCGCCGTCGTTCCGGCGGGCGTCCCGAGCAGCGCCGCCGCCCGGGCGTAGAGCAGCCGGCCCGCCTCGAGGTCGGTGAGCACGTCGGCGAGCGCGAACCGCATCGTGTCGAGCGCGAGCAGCGGCCGGCCGAAGGCGTGCCGCTCGCGGGCGTAGCGCAGGGCGAGGTCGAGCGCCTCGGCGTGCAGGCCGCACGCGATCGCGGCGATGTCGCAGCGGGCGACGTCGATCGCGCCGAGGGCCGCCCGCATCCCCGCGCCCGGCGGCGCGACGAGCACCGCCGGCGCGTCGGCGAGCTGCATCTCGCCGATCGGCAGGAAGGCGGCCGCCGCCGTGCGGTAGCGCACCGGGAAGCTGACGCCGGCCGCGGCGGCATCGACCGCGAGCAGGGCGATGTCGGCGTGGCCCGGCGCGTCGGCGGTCTTGCAGGCGACCAGGAAGAGGTCGGCCTCGCCGGCCAGCGACACCCACGCCTTGCGCCCGGTGACCCGCCAGCCGTCGCCGTCGCGGTGGGCGAGGGTCGTGATCGCCGTCGCGTCCGACCCGGCCTGCGGCTCGGTCAGCGAGAACCCGCCCAGCGCGCGGCCGGCCGCGAGGTCGGCCGCCCAGCGCGTCCGCAGCCCGTCGTCCTCGCAGCCGGCGACGGCCGCCGCGACGGCGTTGTGCATCGAGAGCGAGAACGCGAGCGCGGCGTCGCCGCGGCCGAGCTCCTCGAACACCTCCATCCCCTCGGGGAACGCCGAGGCCGGCGCCGCCGACGGCGGCGCGGGCAGAAGAGCCCCGTGAGCCCGGATGCCGGCGACCGCCTCGCGCGGGTAGGCCGCGCCTGCGCTCCCAGGCCGCGAGCTGCGGTCTGACGGTGTCGCGCACGAAGGCCGCCGCGGTCGGCTCGCATCGGGCGCGATCATACCCGCGGCGTCTGGCGCGCTCCCGGCCTGCGCCTAGACTGCAGGTCCGCCCGACGACTGGAGGCCTGGCGATGCAACACAACGGCAGCGGCGCCCAGTGGTTTGCCGAACGAACGATCCGGGGTGTGGGCGACGACGGCGCGGCCGAGGTCGTCACGATCTGGATCGAGCGCAAGCCGGGAGCGGTGTGGGCGGTCGGCCGGGCGGTCGACCTCGCCCAGCGCGCCGACGGTCTCGTGCGCGCCGGACGACTACCTGTTCGAGGGCTACGAGATGGGCGACGCGCTCGACGCGGCCAACGCCGCCATCGACGCGGATCTCGACGTCTCCGCCGAGGAGGGCAAGCCGCAGGAGGTCGAGCGGTTCACCGAGCCGGAGCTGCTCGCCCCGCTCGAGCGGTGGTTCTTCGGGCACTCGCCACGGGCCGAACGGCCGGCACGTTGAGGTCCGGCTAAACCGAGGTTTTGCCGTCGGCAATACGCGCTCGCGCCGTCCCAGCGCCGGGCGCGGCTCCGAGCACGCGCAGCGGCGGCGTCCCGTCGGGCAGCGCCCCGGCCTGCGCGGCGGTGCGCTCGAGCGTGTCGCAGCGCCGCCTCGCCGTCGCTGCCGAGGTCGACGGTGTGGTCGGTGACGTACAGGTCGACGTAGGGCCAGATCACGTCCTCGCCGAGCTCCTGGGCGTGGCGGCGGATCGTGCCGAGCACGTCGTCCTTGTTCGCCCAGGCGTAGGCGATGGAGTCGCGCAGGACGGCGGTGAAGCGGTCGACGACGTCGTCGGGCAGGCTCGAGCCGGGCGAGGATCCCGCCGAGGGGCACGGGCGCATGCGCCAGCCGCTCGAACGACGTCGCCCAGATCCTCGACCAGCAGGAGGCCGTCGCGCTCGTAGGTCAGCCGGCCCTCGTGGATCAGCACGCCGAGGTCGGCATCGCCGCGGCGCAGCGCCGCGCCGATGTCCGAGAACACCGCGTGGTCGATCTCGCCCTGGCCGCGGGTGCAGGCAGCGGTAGAGCAGGGTCGCCGTCGTCGTCGCGCCGGGGCAGAGCACGCGCGCGGCCGTCTCGGGCCGGGCGTCCGGCCGGGCGGCCACGATGCAGCGGGCCGACGCCGAAGCCGAGCGCCGAGCCGGCGCGCAGGACGCCGTAGTCGCCGGCGAGCAGGAGCGCGGCGTAGAAGCTCGCCTTGGAGATGTCGTAGCGGCCGGCGAAGAGCCCGTCGTTCAGCTGCTGGACGTCGAGCAGGTCGGCCTCGAACTCGAGCCCGCGCAGGTCGATCCGCCGCTCGAGGATCGCGTGGAACGCGAACGTGTCGTTGGGACAGGTCGAGAGGCCGAGGCGCAGCTTCATCCGACCGCCTCCAGCACGAGCGCCGGCGGCGCGCTCGAGCGCCTCCTGCATCCGCCAGCGCGAGCGGTCACGCTCGCCGGCGACGTTCGAGAAGCCGCGCACGATCGTGCAGCCCGACGCCGAAGAGCTGGGCGGCGACCGCGACGGCGTAGCCCTCCATCTCCTCGCCGGCCGCGTCGGATGGCGCGACCGCCGGTCGGCGGCCTCCTGCGGCGATCCGGCCGCGGCGGCCACCGACAGCAGCTCGACGTCGTCGCCGAGGTCGATCGCGTCCGACTCGGCGAAGCCGAGCTCGGCGGCCGAGCGGTGGGCCGCGCCCGCGCCGGCGCCGATGCCGTCGCAGCGGATGCGCCCGGCGACGACCGCCGAGCCGACCGGGTGGCGCTCGGCGTCGTACGTCCCCGCTGCGCCGACCAGCACGACGCCGTCGGAGGCCGCGCTGCGGTTGACGGCGATCGCGTGCGCCGCGCCCGCGCCCGCCGCCGCGAGGCCGAACCCGCAGAGCGCGATCCGGCCGGGCGAGCCGTTCGGGAAGAGGATCGCGGATTCGATCGCTGTCGGCACGAGGATCAGCACGCGTCAGGCGATCTCGACCATGCGCTGGATCGCCCCGCGGGCGCGCGCGGCGACGGCGGGATCGACGGTGACGACGTGGCGCATGTCGCGCAGGGAGTCGCGCAGCTTCTCGAGCGTGATCATCTTCATGTACCGGCACACCGCCCGCTCCGACATCGCGTAGAAGCGCTTGTCGGGCGCCTCGCGCGTCAGCCGGTGCAGGATGCCCGTCTCGGTGGCGACGACGAACTCGCGCTTGCGGCGAGCGTGGCCGCGTGGTTCACCATGCCCTCGGTCGAGAGCACCTGGGTCCGGCGCCCGATCGCCTCGTCGTGCGCCGCCGCGTACATGCACTGGCTGGCGCAGCCGCACTCGGGGTGGATGAGCAGGTCGGCCTCGGGGCGCGCGTCGAGCGTGCGCGCCACGTCCTCGGTGCGGATGCCGGCGTGCACGTGGCACTCGCCCGGCCAGATCTTCATCTTGCGGCCGGTGACGCGCTCGAGGTAGGCGCCGAGGAACATGTCGGGCAGGAACAGGATGTCGCGGTCGGCCGGCACCGCCTCGATCACCGCGCGGGCGTTGCCGGACGTGCAGCAGTAGTCGCTCTCGGCCTTCACCTCGGCGCGTGGTGTTCACGTAGCTGACGACCACGGCGCCCGGGTTCTCGGCCTTCCACGTCCGCAGCGCGTCGGCGTCGATCGTGGCGGCGAGCGAGCAGCCGGCGTCGAGGTCGGGGATCAGCACGGTGCGCTGCGGCGAGAGGATCGCCGCCGTCTCGGCCATGAAGTGGACACCGCAGAAGGCGATGACGTCGGCGTCGGTCGCGGCCGCGGCCTGCGACAGGCCGAGCGAGTCGCCGACGAGGTCGGCGACGTCCTGCACCTCGGGGAGCTGGTAGTTGTGGGCGAGGATGACGGCGTTTCGCTCGGCCGCGAGCGCGCGCACCTGCGCCTGCAGCGTCGCGACGCCGGTCTCGGTCAGCGTGGGCACGGGTGAACCTCCAGCGAGATGTCGAGCGCCCGCACCGAGTGGGTGAGGGCGCCGATCGAGATCGCGTCGACGCCGGTCTCGGCGATCGCGCGCACGGTGTCGAGGGTGATGCCGCCGGATGCCTCGAGCCGCACGCGGCCCGCGGCCCGTGCGACCGCGGCGCGCAGGCCGGCGACGGTCATGTTGTCGAGCAGGACGCTGTCGGCGCCCGCCGCGATGGCGTCGTCGAGCTGGTCGAGCGTGTCGGCCTCGGCCTGCGACGTGCAGGCCGGGCGCGGCCGCCCGGGCGGCGCGCACGGCCGCGGCGACTCCGCCCGCGACCGCGATGTGGTTGTCCTTGATCAGGACGGCCGCCGCGAGGTCGCTGCGGTGGTTCGTGCCGCCGCCGCAGGCGACGGCGAGCTTGTCGAGCCGCCGCAGCCCCGGCGCCGTCTTGCGCGTGTCCAGGATCTCGACGCCCGTGCCGCTGCACCGCCGCGACGTAGCGTGCGGGTCGCCGTGGCGATGCCGGACAGCGCGCTGCAGCAGGTTGAGCGCGGTGCGCTCGGCGGTGAGGATCGCCCGCGCCGAGCCCTCGATGCGGGCCACGACCGCCGGTGCGTCCGTGACCTCCTCGCCGTCGGCTGAGAGCACCTCCATCACGGCGTCCGGGTCGAGCCGCAGGACGACGTCAAGTGCGACGTCGAGGCCGCACACGACGCCGGGCTCGCGCAGCACGACGTCCGCCGATCGCCTTCAGCCCGTCGGGGACGATGGCCTCGGTGGTCGGGTCGCCGCGGCCGGCGTCCTCGGCCAGGGCGCGGTCGATCACACCGTCGAGTGAAGCGGTGGGCACTCGCTGCTCCTGGCCTGGGCCGGATCGGGGTCGGGAAAGTCTCTGCGCAGGTGGCCGCCGCGGCTCTCGGTGCGGCGAAGCGCGCTCGTGGCGATGAGCCCGGCGACGAGCATGGGGTTTGAGCGCGGCTGCGTCGCCGATCCATGCGCTCAGGGCGAGCAGGCCGTCCTCGTCGCGGACCGGGCCCGCCCCGTCCCACATGCGCCGGCGCAGCTCGGGCAGCGGCGCCCGCTGGTGCGGCCGCTCCGGCGGCGCGCCGTCCTCCGCGCTCGCGGCGGCGGCTCGCAGGCCGCAGTCGACCGCGCGGTGGGAGAAGACGAAGCACTCGAGCAGCGAGTTCGACGCGAGCCGGTTGGCGCCGTGGACGCCGGTGGCGGCGCACTCGCCGCCGGCGTACAGGCCGGCGATCGTGGTCGCGCCGTCGAGGTCGGTGGCGATGCCGCCCATCAGGTAGTGGGCGGCGGGGGCGACGGGGATGCGGTCGGAGGACAGGTCGAGCCCGGCCCGGGCGCATCCGGCCGCGAGGTTCGGGAAGCGGGCGAGGACGCGGTCGCGATCGAGGTGCGCGAGCGTCAGATACGCGCCGTCGCCCGAGGCGATCAGCGCCTCGATCGCCCGGGTGACGACGTCTCGGGGCGCGAGCTCGGCGTCGGGATGCACGTCGGCCATGAACCGGTGCCCGTCGCCGTCGACGAGCCAGGCGCCCTCGCCGCGCACCGCCTCGGAGATCAGGAACGCGCGCCCGCCGGCGCGAAGCGCGGTCGGGTGGAACTGGACGAACTCCATGTCGCGCACCGCCGCGCCGGCCGCGGTGGGCGAGGGCGATGCCGTCGCCGGTGGCGCCGGGCGGGTTCGTCGTGCGCTCGTAGAGGGCGCACGCGCCGCCGGTCGCAAGCAGCGTCATGCGCGCGCGCACGAGCCGCAGCTCGTCGTGGCCGAGCACCCAGGCGCCGCGCGCAGCTCGCGTCTCGCCCGCGAGTCGCGATCGCCGCGGTGTGCTCCAGCACGTCGATGCGCGGGGTGGCGGCGGACCGGGCGATCAGCGCGCCCGCGATCGCGGCGCCGGTGGCGGCGCCGCCGGCGTGCAGGATGCGGCGGCGGCCGTGGCCGCCCTCGCGGCCGAGCAGGTAGGCGCCGTGCTCGTCGCGGTCGAACGCGACGCCCATCCGCTCGAGGTCGGCGATGCGGTCGCACGCCCTCGTCGACGAGGACGCGCACGGCGGCCGGGTCGCACAGGCCGCGGCCGACGGTGATGGTGTCGGCGGCGTGCAGCGCGAGCGAGTCGCCGGCGGCGACCGCGGCGGCGACGCCGCCCTGGGCCATGTAGGAGTTCGAGGCCTGCAGCGAGCCCTTGGTGACGAGCGTGACGGCCGCTCCGAGCTCGGCGGCGTGGAGCGCCGCATACAGGCCGGCGAGGCCCGCTCCCAGCACGAGCACGTCGGTGCGGACGGGGTCTTGCGAGGACATCGCCGGCGGATATTAGCTCAGGTGACTAAAACCCGTCGGGAATGGCCCGGGAGGCTGCGGCGTTAGTCACGAGGCATGCTGCTCATGGCTGATACGCTCGCGGAGATGGCTGCCTCCGATCCGCCCCCAGGCGTCGTCGCGGCGTCCGAGGCCCGTGACCGCGCCCGCTTCGAGGAGGACGCGCTCATCCACGCCGAGCAGCTGTACCGGATCGCGGTGCGCCTGACGGGCGGCCGCCAGGTGGCCGAGGACCTCGTCCAGGAGACCTATCTGCGCGCGTTCCGGGCGTGGCGCAGCTACCGGCCGGGCACGAACCTGGCCGCGTGGCTGGCGACCATCATGCGCAACGCGAACCTCGACGAGCTGCGGCGCCAGAGCCGGCGCCCGGTGCAGGAGCCGCTCGACGACGACGGCGACTACTACCTGTACAACCGCCTGGCCGAGACCAGCCCGCAGCCGCAGGACGAGGTGCTCGCGCGCCTGTCGGGGACGGCGATCGTCTCGGCGCTCGGCGACCTGCCGCCGAACTTCCGCGAGGTGGTCGTGCTGGTCGACGTCGGCGACTTCAGCTACGCCGAGGCGGCCGACATCCTCGGCATTCCGATCGGCACCGTCATGTCACGGCTCTACCGCGGCCGGCGGCTGCTCAAGCGCGCGCTGGCCGACCGGGCCGGGAGCGGGGAGGCGGCATGAGCGCCGATCCCTGCCGCGGCGCCGAGAGCATGCTGCAGCCCTATCTCGACCGCGTGCTGACCGAGGCCGAGGCGGCGCGCATCGACGGCCATCTGCGCGAGTGCAGCGTACTGCAGCGACCGGTACGTGTTCGAGCGCAGCCTGCGCTCGGTCGTGCGCGAATGCTGCTGCGACGAGCCGGTCCCCGCCGGGTTCGTCGAGCGGCTGCGCCGGCGCTGCTCGGATCAGGCGTAGTCGACGTCGCCCGGCGGCGGCGAGGTCGCGGCAGTCGACCGCCTCGGCCGGGAGGCCGCGCACCGGGCGCTCGCCGCGGTGCGGGGATCTCCGTGCCAGCGGGCGCGCGGGATCGCCACCGGATGGGAGCGGCCGGCGCCGTAGTCGGCCGCGAGGATGGCGGTGCCGCCGGCCTGCGCCGCGGCGGTCACGCGGCCGACGGCGCGGCGGGTCGAGGTCGGGGCCGTCGCCGAGCACGACCAGCGCCCAGTCGGCCTCGTCGGGCAGCGCCGCGAGCCCGGCGTGCAGCGACGCCGCCTGGCCGGCATCCCAGCGATCGCTGATCACGGGCTCGGCCGCCGTGCAGGTCGATCCGCTCGAGGATCGTGCCCGCCCGCGCGCCCAGCACGACCACGCGGTGCTCCGGGCCCGGCCGCGGCGACGATCGCGAGCACGTGCTCGAGCATCGGCCGGCCGTCCACCGGATGCAGCTGCTTCAGCCCGCCGTAGCGCCGGCCCTCGCCGGCGGCGAGCACGACGGCTGCGATCACACGTCCTGCACGAGCGCGTCGGCGATCTGGAGCAGGCGCATCGCCGAGCGGGTGTAGATCCAGCCCGACGCCTCGTCGTCGATCGCGAGGCCCTCGTTCCAGAGCGTCTGCACGCGCCTCGAGGAGCTCGGCGACCTCCGCCAGCTCGTCGCTGCCGTTCGTGTCGCAGGCGCGCAGCGCGAGGCCGAGCGCTCCGGGCCGGTCGCCGGCGCGCGACCACATCAGCGTCTGCGTCATCACCAGGTAGTCGTGGATACGCAGCCGCTGCAGCGGCATCGTGCGCTCGCGCGTCAGCAGCGGTGGCGATGAGGGCCGGGGCGGGCTCGCCGCGGCTCGGCCCGCTCGGCGTTGCCCCAGAACATCGCCCGCATCTGCTCGTCGGTCGCGCCTGCGCGGCGGGCGACGAGCGTGAGCGCGAAGGCCGGCGGTGCCGGGCATGCCGTAGGGCATGTCGCTCGCGAACACGATCTGCTCCGGCGAGGCCGACGCGAACAGCGTGCGCAGGTCGGTCGTGCTCCAGACCGACGTGTCGTAGAGCACGTTTGGGTGGTTCACCAGCGTGCGCGCGATCTGCTCGAGGTCGGCGATCGCGGCGTGGGCCAGGATCAGCTGCGCGTCGGGATGGCTCTCGACCAGGTGGCGCAGATCGTCGGCGATGGCCGGCAGGCCACGGCCGGCGTGGATCAGGATCGGGACGCGACGCTCCGCCGCGACCCGGAAGACCGGGTTCAGCGCGCGTCTCGCCGAAGTCGAAGGCCTGCGCGCGCGGATGCAGCTTGATGCCACGGGCGCCGGCGTCGAGCGCGCGCTCGGCCTCCTCGATCGGGCCCTCGGTCAGGTCGAGGCGGCAGAACGGGACGAGCATCCCGTCCGAGGCCGCCGCCCATGCGAGCACGCGGTCGTTCGGGACGCGGTAGGCGGGGCGTCGCTCGGGGTCGTTCAGCGGGAAGGTGAACGCGCGCTCGACGCCGTGCTCGCGCATCGTCTGCATGAGCTCCTCGGGCGTGAGCGTGAAGCCGTCCTCGTCGACGCCGAGGTGCGTGTGGGCGTCCCAGATCCGCAGGCCTTCGGGCTGCAGCGCGGCGATGCGCTCGAGCTGCCGGCGCAGGAGCTCGTCGAAGCGGGCGATGGACACGGCCCGAACGCTACCAGCGCCTCCGCGGGCACGTGGTAGCGTTGCGCGGGCATGCCTACCTCTCACCTGATCTTCGCCGATTCCGATCCGCGATCCCGGACCTGTTCGTCGCCACCGGGATCACCATCGGGGACCCGTTCGCCTACGTCGAGACCGACGGCAAGCGGATCATCGTCACGTCCGAGCTCGAGGCCGACGTCGCCCGGCGCACGTCGACCGCCACCGAGGTCTGGACCGGGTCCGAGTTCGGCTCCCGCGAGCTCGTCAAGGGCGGCATGAGCTATCACGACGTCGAGCTCGAGATCGTCCGCCGCGCCCTCGAGCGGCTCGCCGTCACCGAGGTGGCCGTGCCGCCCGAGCTTCCCGGTCGAGCTGGCCGACTACCTGCGCGGGCACGGCGTCTCGGTGCACCATCGACCGCGCAGGGCTACGAGCTGCGCCGGCGGGTGAAGGACGAGCGCGCACTGCGAAGGCATCCGCCTGGCGCAGACGCGCGACCGAGGCGGCGTTCGCGCGCGTGGTCGAGGTGCTCGGGGCGTCCTCGCCGGGCGGTCACGGCCTGCTCTTCGACGGCGAGACGCTCACCGCCGAGCGGCTGACGACGAGATCGAGCGACGTGCTGCGCGAGCACGGCGCCGAGGGCGAGCCGCCGCTGGTCGGCAACGGCCCGACCGGCGCGAACGTGCACGAGCGCGGGCACGGGCCGATCCGGCCGCACGAGTCGGTGATCGTCGACATCTTCCCCCGCCACACGACGAGCCGCTACCACGCCGACATGACGCGGACGTTCTGCTTCGGCGAGGCGCCGGAGCAGCTGCGGCACATGCACGGCGACGTGTACGACGCGCTGCGCGTGAGCGAGGAGCGGATCGCCGCCGGCGTGAACGGCAAGGCGGTGTGGGAGGCGGCCTGCGACGCGATCGAGGCCGGCGGCTACCGCACGACGCGGGGCCTCGCCGACGGCGAGACGCTTGACGAGGACTTCTTCCACGGCCTCGGCCACGGCGTCGGGGTCGAGGTGCACGAGGCTCCGAACCTGGGGCTGGTCCGGCGACGACCTGCTCGTCGGCGACGTCGTCACGATCGAGCCCGGCGTCTATCGCAAGGGCTTCGGCGGCATGCGCCTGGAGGACATCGGCGTCGTGCGCGAGGGCGGCTGCGAGGTGCTGACGAACTTCCCGTACGACGCTCGAAGTCCACGCCGTAGCGTTCTCAGTCGCCGTCGTAGGTGACGATGCCGTCGGTGCGCGGGTGGGCGGCGACGCGCCGGATCCAGGCGTCGACGCGCGGGTGGTCGCCGTCGAGCGCGAGGTTGCGGGCGAGGATCTGGTGGAAGCGCTCGTCGTCGGCCGGCTGGATCCACAGCCCGTACTTGAGGAACGGGAAGGCGGCGCAGTCGGCCGCCGAGAGCGACCCGGACATGAGGTAGTCGCGGCCGTCGAGCATCGCCTCGAACGTCTCGAGCGTCGAGCGCAGCTCGTGCTCGAGCGCGCCGATCGCGAATGTGGTCGGGCTCGGCCCGGGAGAGCTCGGCCTCGATCGCGTTCGGCGGCACCTTCCAGACCCGGTTGAACCAGTCGACGAAGACGTCCACCTCGGCGCGCCGGGCCGGATCGGCCGGGAAGAGCGGCGGATCCGGGAACCGGCGCTCGAGGTGCTCGATGATCCGGCTCGAGTCGGTCACGCAGAACCCGCCGTCGTCGAGCACGGGCACCAGGTCCTGGCCGCTCGCGTCGCGGATCGGGGAGCGGTCGGCCGCGTCGCACATCACCACGTCGGCGGCGACGCCCTTGTGCCCGAGCGCGAGCGCGACCCGCTCGACGTTGGTCGAGTACGGGATCGCGTAGAGGCGCAGCCCGGCGGGCGTCACACCGACAGGAGCTCGAGGAAGCGGGCGTCGTCCGAGAACGGCCCCACGAGCCCGAAGTTCAGCCCCTGGTCGCGGATCACCTCGCCCGCCAGCCGCTGGATGTCCGCGGCGGTCACCGCCTCGACGCCGTCCAGCACCTCCTCCGGCTCGGCCAGCCGGTCCTCGAGCACCTCGCGGCGCAGGCCGAACGTGAGCAGGCCGCGCGGATCCTCGAGCTGGAGCACCATGCGCCCCTTGAGGTAGTTCTTCGTCCGCCGCAGCTCGACCGGGTCGACCGGCTCGCGGACGAGCTTCCCGAACTCGCGCACGATCGTCTGCACGGCCAGGTCGATGCGGTTGATGTCGACGCCGGACTGCGAGAACAGCGTGCCGGCGTCGTCGTAGGACTGGTGGTGGCAGAACACGTAGTAGGCCAGGCCCAGCCGCTCGCGCACCTCGGTGAAGAGCCGCGACGACATGCCGCCGCCCAGGATCGCGCCCATCACCTGCATCACGTAGCGGTCGGGGTGGGTCGTGGGGATGCCGCGCACGCCGAGCCGCAGGTGGGCCTGGTCGGAGTCGCGCGTCTCGAGCTTCACCCGCGGCCCGTCCTGCTCGACCCGGGTCGGCGGCGCGGCGCCCGTGGCCCGGTCGGCCAGGTGGCCGAACTGGCGCTCGACCTCGGCCGCGAACTCGCCGTCGACGGCCCCCGCCGCCCCGACCACCATCCGCGTCGGCGCGTACCACGCGTCGAGGTAGTCGAGGAACGTCTGCCGGCCGGCGGCGCGGATCGTCTCCTTGGTGCCGATGATGTCCCAGCCGAGCGGCTGGTCGCCGAACAGCAGCTGGTCGTACACGCTGTCGACGTGGTCGCGGGGCGTGTCGACGTACATGTTCAGCTCCTCGATGATCACGCCCTTCTCGCGCTCCACCTCCTCGGCGTCGAACTTCGAGTTCAGGAGCTGGTCGGCGAGCACGTCGAGGGCGAGCGCCCGGTGCTCGGCCGCGCACTTGATGTAGTAGCCGGTGTACTCCTTGCTCGTGAAGGCGTTGAACTCCCCGCCGATGCCGTCGACCTCGGCCGAGATGTCCTTGGCCGTCGGCCGCCGCTCGGTGCCCTTGAAGAACATGTGCTCGGCGAAGTGGGCGATGCCGTTGGTCGGCGGCGTCTCGTACCGGCTGCCGGCGGCGAGCATCACCATGACCGCGACCGACTTGGCGGCGGGCATGGGTGCGGTCACCACGCGCAGGCCGTTTTGGAGAGTGGTCTTCTGGAACATGGCGCGTATCGTAGTGGCGGCGCCGGTCTCAGAGCGCGGCGATGCGCCGCTCGAGCAGTCGCCGCTCGGCGTCGTCGTGCACGAGCCGCAGGGCCTCGCCGTAGGCGGCGCGGGCCTCCGCGGTGCGGCCGAGCCGGCGCAGGAGCTCGCCGCGGGTCGCGTGCAGGTAGTGGTAGTCGTGCGAGCGCGAGCCCATCGACGATGTGCGAGCCCCGCCTCGGGCCCCTGCACCTCCGCCACGGCGACCGCGCGGTTGAGCTCGACGACCGGCGAGCCGGTGAGGCGGGAGAGCTCGCCGTAGAGGGCGGCGATCTGCGGCCAGTCGCGCGGCTCGTCGGCGTGCAGCGACGCGATCGCCGCCTGCACCACGTACGGCCCGCGGCCGTGCAGGGCGAGCGCGCGGTCGAGCACCGCCCGGCCCTGCGTCGATCTGGGCCGCGTCCCAGAGCGAGCGGTCCTGGTCGGCGAGCAGCACGAGCTCGCCGTCGCGGAAGCGCGTCTCGCGGCGGGCGTGATGCAGCAGCATCAGCGCCAGCAGGCCGTGCACCTCGGGCTCGTCGGGCATGAGCTCGGCGAGCGCGCGCCCGAGCCGGATCGCCTCGGCGGCCAGGTCGCCGCGCCCGCCGTAGCCCTCGTTGAAGATCAGGTAGACGACGGCGAGCACCGCGGCGAGCCGGTCGGGCAGCAGGTCGTCGGGCGGCACCCGGAACGGGATCCCGGCCGCCGCGATCTTGCGCTTGGCCCGCACGAGCCGCTGGGCCATCGTCGGCTCGGGGACGAGGAAGGCGCGGGCGATCTCGGGGGTGGTGCAGGCCGCCGAGGGTGCGCAGCGTGAGCGCCACCTGCGCCTCGGTCGCGAGCGCCGGATGGCAGCAGGTGAAGATCAGCTCGAGCCGCTCGTCGGGAAAGGTCGTCTCGTCCACGGTGTCCTCCGTCGCCTCCCGCACCTCGAGCAGCCGGGTCTTCGCGGCCAGCGTGCGGTCGCGGCGGATGCGGTTGATCGCCCGGTTTCGCGCCGTCGTCACGAGCCAGGCGCCGGGGTTGCTCGGGCGCGCCGTCGCGCGGCCAGCGCTCGGCGGCGATCGCGAACGCCTCCTGCGCGGCTTCCTCGGCGAGCTCGAAGTCGCCGAGGAAGCCGATCAGGGCAGCGAGGACGCGGCCCCACTGCTCGCGGAAGACGTCCTCGAGGATGGCTATCGCTCCACCAGCGGGCGCACCTCGATCGCGCCGCCCATGCTGGCCGCCGGGATCCGGGCCGCGAGCGCGATCGCCGCGTCGAGGTCGTCCGCCTCGAAGAAGCAGTAGCCGCCGACGGCCTCCTTGATCTCGACGAACGGGCCGTCGGTCATGAGCGTCTTGCCGTCCTTCACGCGCACGGTCGTCGCCGTCTCCGGCGGCTGCATCTGCACGCCGGGGGTGACGCCGGGCGTCTGGTTGATCGCCCCGTAGGCGGCGTAGACGGCCTTCTGCTCGTCCTCGGACAGGCCGTCCCACTCGTCGCGTCCCGGGGAGCGGCGTCGAGCCCTGGTGGATCAAGCAGCATGTACTTCATCGTGTCCTCCTTGGGTGGATGATCACCGATACGACAAACGGAGTGCACGCAAATCGACACCGTGTGGAAGATCCGCCCGGACGGGGCTCAGCGGACGGGCGGGATCCTGAGGTCGCCGCGGTTCGCGCGGCAGCTCTGGGCGATGCCGCTCGGATCGCCGGCCGCGGCCCGGGCGTAGTTGCGCTTGTCGTAGCCCAGGCCACCGTCGGAGGCGTAGATCTCGAACGGCGCCCGCGTCCCTGCGGGAGGCGCGACGTTCTCCGGTGAGCCGGCGGGCGCGACGACGATGTGGTGGCGGACGATGTCTGCGAGCGCAGCCTCGGCGCGCCGCCCGGCGGCCGTGTCGCCGGCGCGGATCGCGGACGTCCAGTAGCACTCCCACGAGACCTGGGCGATGCCGACGGCCATGCCGCCGGGCTCGTCGCGCGACGTGATCGTGTCCGGCGCCAGGCTGCGATAGGGCCATCGCATCCCCGGCGGCAGCGTCAGCTCGCGGGCCGCGTCCCGGTAGAGCCGGCGCCACTCCCGCGGGCTCTGCACGAGCGAGTTGTCCGTATGCCAGCCGAGCAGGCCGCCGACCGCGAACGCCGTGCCGGCGGTCAGCGCTGCGGCGATCGCCAGGCCGGCGACGATGGCGAGGCGGCGGCGGGGTCGCCGCGGCCGGCGCCCCTCGCGGGCCGGTGCGGAGGAGCCGGCGACGATGCGGGCGAAGAGGGCCTCTCGGTCGGTCGCGAGCTCGACGGGAGCGGGCACGGCCGCGCGCAGGCGATCCATGGCGTTCATGCGGACTTCACCTCGATCACGTCGGAGGGGCGGAGAGTGCTCTCGGCGGCGAGCAGCCGTTCGAACCGGCGCCTCGCGCGGAGCAGGCGCACGCGGAAGGCCACTGCGGTGATGCCGAGCGCCTGGGCCGCCTGCGCTGGGGTCAGGTTGTCCCACGCGATCAGGACGAGCGCCTCGCGGTCGCGGGGCGCAAGCGCGTGAAGCGCCTGCGTCACGGCCGCGTCGCCCGCCTCGGCGGTCACGACGGCGTCGGGCTGCGCCAGCGCGCGGTCGGCGATCGACCGGCGCGCCTCGCGGCGGCGCTCGGCCATGAGCAGGTTGCGGGCGGTCACGAACAGCCACGGCCGCGGATCGTCAGCAGGGACGCGGTCGATCCTGCGCCATGCGATCGCCATGGTCTCGGCGGCGACCGCCTCGGGGTCGGGGCTGCCGCGGCGGGCGGCGTAGTCGGCCACCGCCTGCAGGTGTCCGAACACCTGGCGGAACCGCGCCTGCGGGCTGTCGGCCGCGTGTGGCTCGGAGTTCACACCCATACCTGTCGCGGCACCCCCGGATCGTTACACCCTGGCCGGTCATGCGGATGCACCGCGTCGGTATTGTGGCCCTCGTGCGCATCCTGGTCGCCCGCTGCGAGATCGCCTACCACGGCCGCGCCACGACCCGGCTCGGGGCCGGCGACCGGGTGATCCTGTTCAAGGACGACGGCAGCCTCTGCGTGCACACCGACACCGGGTTCAAGCCGCTCAACTACATGGCCGGGCCCACATCGGTGACGCAGGACGGCGACGTGATCCGCGTCTATCGACCTGCTTCGCAGGAGACGCTGGTCGTCGTCGTCCACGAGGTGCACCACGACACGGCGCTCGCGCTCGCCGACGACGCGGTGCTCGAGCGCGAGGACGCCGAGCGGCAGATCCACCGGCTGCTCGAGCGCGCGCCGGAGACGATCGAGACGGGCCTTGTGGTGCTGGAGCGCGAGCGCTTCACCGACACCGGGCCGATCGACCTCTTCTGCCGCGACGCCGACGGGCCGCACGGTCGTGGTCGAGGTGAAGCGCACGCGGGCGGTCGCCGCCCACGTCGAGCAGCTCACGCGCTACTGCGAGCGCGTCGACCTCGACCCCGCCCATGCGCCCTGCCGCGGCATCCTCGTCGCGCCCGAGATCGCACCGCAGGCGCGGGTGATGTGCGAGGCCCGCGGATACGCCTTCGTCGAGCTCGACTTCGACGTGCTCAAGGGCGAGGCGCCGCCCGAGCTGACCCTGTTCGACTGACCACCTCCCGAAAGGACCGCCATGCCGTTCGTCGATCTCGCCGCACACCCCGTCACCCCCACCGCGTACGGCCGCTGGCAGGCGCTGAACGCCGCGCTCGGCGTCACCGCCTTCGGCGTGAACGCGATGGTCTGCGACCCGGGCGAGGAGATCGACACCGCCCACGACGAGGCCGACACCGGCCAGCACGAGATCTACGTCGTCGTCGCGGGACGGGTCGAGTTCACGCTGGGCACGGACACCTACGAGGCCGGCCCCGGCACGATCGTCGCGGCGCCCGATCCGGCGCTGCCGCGCAGCTTCCGCCCGCTCGAGCCGGGCACGCGCGTGATCTGCGTCGGCGCGGCGCCGGCCGCGGACGCGCCGGCCTTCGGAGACTGGATCGACCAGGCCGCCTCGTAGACTTGACCGGATGCTCGTCTGCCCCGCGTGCGGTGAGGAGAACCCGCCCCGTTTCCGCCTGTGCGGGTTCTGCGGCACGCCGCTCCGGGAGCAGGCTGCGGTCGAGGTGCGAAAGACGGTCACGGTGCTCTTCAGCGACGTGGCCGGCTCGACCGCGCTCGGCGAGCGGCTCGACCCGGAGTCGCTGCGCGAGGTCATGGGCCGCTACTTCGACGTCATGCGCGCCGCCATCGAGCGGCACGGCGGCACCGTCGAGAAGTTCATCGGCGACGCCGTCATGGCCGTGTTCGGGCTCCCGCAGGCGCACGAGGACGACGCGCTGCGGGCCGTTCGGGCGGCGCTCGACATGCGCGCGGGCCTCGACGCGCTGAACGTCGAGCTCGACCGCGACTACGGCGTCACGATGGCCAATCGCACCGGCGTGAACACCGGCGAGGTGGTCACCGACGAGACGGCGGGCAACCAGCGCCTGGCCACCGGCGACGCCGTGAACGTGGCCGCGCGGCTCGAGCAGGCGGCGCCGGCGATGGAGACGCTGCTCGGCGCCCTCACGCACGCGCTCGTGCGCGACGCCGTCGACGGCCGAGCCGGTCGATCCGCTCGAGCTGAAGGGCAAGGCCGAGCGGGTGCCGGCCTTCCGCCTGGTCGGGCTTGCCAGCGACGAGCGCGGCCGTCGCCTCGGCGTTCGTCGGCCGCGATGCAGAGCTCGAGCGCGCTGCGGGCCGAGCTCGCGGCCGCCGTGGCGGACGGCGCGGCCCGGGTCGTCACCGTGGTCGGCGAGGCCGGCGTCGGCAAGTCGCGCCTCGCTGCGCGAGTTCGCCGGCGAGCCTCGGCGGCGACGCGGCCGTCGTGCGCGGCCGCTGCCTGCCGTACGGCGAGGGGATCACCTTCTGGCCGCTCGCCGAGGCGGTGCGCGAAGCGGCCGGGATCACCGAGGACGACCCGCCCGATCGCGCGCGGGCGCTCGTGGTCGAGCTCGCCGGCGGCGACGCGGGCGTCGCCGACCGGATCGCGTCGGCGATCGGTCTCGCCGGCTCCGTGCATACGGTCGAGGAGACGTTCTGGGGCGTGCGCCGGCTGTTCGAGACGCTGGCCGCGGCGCGGCCGCTCGTCGCCGTGGTCGACGACATGCACTGGGCGGAGCCGACGCTGCTCGATCTGCTCGAGCACCTGGCGGAGTCGATGCGGCGGCCGTGCCTGGTCGTCTGCACCGCCCGTCCCGAGGTGCTCGATCGCGACGGCACGCACGGCGCCGCAGGGCTCGAGATCGCGCTCGAGCGGCTGCCGGCGAGCGCAGCCCGGACGATGGCGGAGCGGCTGCTCGACGGCCGCGCGGTCGCCCCGGCGACGCTCGATCGGATCGTCGAGGCGTCCGACGGGAACCCGCTCTTCGTCGAGCAGATGGCCGCGATGCTCGGACGACGCCGGCGCGGATGCCGGCACCGACGTGCCGCCGACGATCCTCGCGCTGCTCGCCGCGCGTCTCGACCGGCTGGCCCAGGCGGAGCGGGCCGTGCTCGAGCCGGCGGCGGTGGTCGGTCTCGTGTTCCCGAGCGCCGCGGTCGTCCGGAGCTCGTCGCCGAGCCCGACCGGCGCGGGCGTCCCGGAGCACCTCGCGCGGTCGAGCGGCGCCGGTTCATCCGCAGCCACACGCCGGTGATGGGCGACGACGACGCCTACCAGTTCGAGCACATCCTCGTCCGCGACGCCGTCTACCGGCGGCTGCTGAAGCGCACCCGGGCGCAGCTGCACGAGCGGTTCGTCGCCTGGGCCGACATGCGTGAACGGCGAGCGCGCGTCCGAGTACATCGAGATCACCGCCTATCACCTGGAGCAGGCGCACGGCTACCTGGCCGAGCTCGGCCCGCTCGACGACCACGGCCGCGACCTCGGCAGGCGCGCCGGTGAGCGGCTGGCGGGCGCGGGGCAGCGTGCGTTCGCGCGCGGCGACATGTCGGCCGCGGCCTCGCTCCTGCGCCGGGCGGTCGACCTGATGCCGGCCCTCGACCCCGACCGCCTTGGGCTCCTGCCCGACCTGGCGGAGGCGCTGATGGACGTTGGCGAGTTCGCCGACTCCGAGCGCGTCTGCCGCGAGGCGATGTCCGCCGGAGAGACGATCGGCGACCACCGGCTGCGGGCCGAGGCGGGGCTCGGCCTCCTGCTCGTCCAGCTGCACAGGAACGAGGACGCCTGGGGCCGGCGGGCGCTGCGAGAGGCCGAGCGAGCCATCCGCGTCTTCGACCTCGTCGGCGACCAGCTCGGCCTGGCCAAGGCGTGGCGCATCATCGGCTCGGTCCACGCGACCGCGCTGCGGTACGGCGCCGCCGCCGAGGCGGTCGAGCGCGCGGTGGAGTGCGCGCACAGGGCCGGCGCGACGCTGAACGAGCGCCGCAACATGGGCGCGCACACGATCGCGTGCGTTCAGGGGCCGCTGCCGGTGCCCGAGGCGATCGAGCGCTGCCGCGAGATCGAGCGCCGCTCGGGCGGCGACCATCGCACCCACGGCCTCGCCCTGTGCGGGGCCGCGCAGCTCGAGGCGATGCGCGGGGACTTCGCCCGGGCCCGCGAGCTCTACACCCGGGCGCGCGCGGTGGTGTCGGAGGTCGGCGGAGGCGTGCTCGCGGCATCGACGGCGCTCGACTCGAGCGCGGTCGAGCTGCTCGCCGGCGACCCGGCCGCCGCCGAGCGCCAGCTCGTGCGCGACGGCGAGCTCCTCGAGGCGATGGGCGAGCGCTACCTGCTCTCGACGATGGACGCCGTGAGGGCGCAGGCGCTGCTCGCCCAGGGCCGGACGGAGGACGCTGAGGCCGCCTGCGCAAAGGCCGAGGAGGGGTCGGCGGACGACGACCTGGAGACGCTGGCTCTGGTGCGCAGCGTGCGCGCCGACGTGCACCTCCTGGCGGGCCGGCTCGACCTGGCGGCGGCGACGGCCGAGTCGGCCGTCGAGCTCTTGCGCGGCGCGCAGGCGCCGAACGTCGTCGCCGACGCTGCGGTTGTCTCCGCCCGCGTCGCGGCTGCGCGCGGCGACCGCACTGCCGCCGACCGCGAGCTTGTCCGCGCACTCGGCCTCTATCGCGAGAAGGGCAACGTCGTCTCCGAGCAGCGCACGGCCGAGCTGCGGGCGGCGCTCGGCCTGGGGCCGGTCACCGCCTGATCAGGTGCGCCAGCGGCCGTTCGTGGTCGAGAGCACGTCGAGCTCGACCGTGAACTGGCCCTTCTTGCAGTGCTTCGGCCGGGTCAGCTTACGGGCCGAGATGCACGACGCGGGCGACGCAACGCCGGGGGCGCCGGTGCAGTTTCCGACAGCGACGCCGTCGTGGAAGAGCGGCAGCTTCTTGACGTCGTCGGCGTCGAAGTGCTTCGGCAGCTCGCTGCTGTCGATCCGGAACGTGAGGTGCAGCGGATCGGTCGCCGGGAAGGCCGGCGCCGCGACCGTGACCACCGAGATCTGGCCGAAGCACGTCGCGCCCGGTCCGCACGCGTCGGTGGGGCCGGTGGCGTTCACCTCGGCCAGCGACGTCGCGACGCCGGCCGGGGTCGCCGGTACGTCGACCCCGGTCGACTGCGGGTTCGCGGGGCTGGTCGTCGTGCCCGTGTTGACGTTGCCGCCCGGCGGCGGCAGGTAGGTGGCGACCGCGTTCTGGGAGGGCGCCTGCACCGCGATCGAGGTGCTCGGGGTGAGCGTCACGTCGTCGTCGTCGTAGTCGCCGTCGCTCGTCGTCCACGTCACCGAGGATCCGACCGAGCCCGGAGACGAGGGCACGCTCATGATCACGGTGGCGGTGGCGGTCGCACCCTCCTCGAGCGTCCCGAACTGGCAGGCCGCGTCGGTGGCGGACGTCGTGCACGAGCCGGCGGAGACGACGCTCGCCACGCTGAAGCCCGCCGGCGCGGGGACGTCGACCCGCGCGTTCTGGAGCGACCTGGACGTGCCGTTCGTGAAGCTCGTGACGTAGGCGACGGAGCCGCCCGCCGTGACCGGGTTCGGCGTGCCCGTGAGCGTCGCCGTCGCCGTGCCGCTCGGATGCGCCGATGCGGGCGCCGCTCCGGCGAGGGTGGCGAGCAGCACCGCAAGGATCGTGAAAGTACGGCCCATGCAGGCACCTTTGCATAAACGGTGAAGTCGTGTCAAGCCTGAGGCGCTACGCCAGCCCCCCCACCGCGTCCAGGAACATGTCGATCTCGGCCGGCGTGTTGTAGTGCACCGCGCCGACGCGAACGGCGCCGCCCGAGCCCTCGAGGCCGAGCCGCTGCATCAGCTCAAGGGCGTAGTAGTTGCCGTCCCAGACGAAGATGCCGCGCCTTGCGAGCGCCGCCGACACCGCCGCCGGCGGCCGGCCGGCGACGTTGAACGCGGCGGTCGGCACGCGCCGCTCGAGCTCGGTCGTGCCGTACACCGTCACGCCGTCGATCGCCTGCAGGCCGTCCAGCAGCCGGACGGTGAGGCCGCGCTCGTACGCGGCGATCGCGTCCATGCCGAGCGACCGCAGGTAGGCGATCGCGGCGGCGGCGCCCGCGATCCCCTCGAGGTTGATCGTGCCCGTCTCCCACGAGTGCGGCGGCTCGTCGGGCGCCGGGCGCACCTTGTACGGCCGGTGGCGCTCGAGCAGCTCCGAGCGCCCGAACAGGATGCCGACGTGCGGACCGAAGAACTTGTAGGCCGAGCACACGAGGAAGTCGCATCCGACCGCGGCGACGTCGATCGACCCGTGGGGGCCGAAGTGCACGGCGTCCACGTAGGAGAGCGCGCCGGCCTCGCGGCAGAGCGCGCACAGGGCGGCCACGTCGTTCACGGTGCCGGCGCCGTTCGACGCCCAGCCGAACGCGGCGACGCGCGTGCGGTCGCTGAGCATGCCGGCGAACACGTTCGGGTCGACCACGCACACCTCGGGGTCGATCCCGACCTGGCGCACGGTGACGCCGCGATCCTCCGCCGCGAGCAGCCACGGCGCGACGTTCGCGTCGTGGTCGAGGCCGGTCACGAGCACCTCGTCGCCTGGCCCGAGCTCGCGGAAGAGCGTCCGCGAGGCGTGCATCGTGAGCGTCGTCATGTTCGCGCCGAACACGATCTCGTCCGCCTGGGCGCCCAGGAAGGCGGCCGCCTCGGCGCGGGCCTCGGCGAGCATGCGGTCCGACGCGACCGATGTGGCGAACGGCCCGCCGAGGTTCGCGTTGCTGTCGCGGTAGTAGCCGGCGATCGCGTCGTAGACGGACTGGTGCACCTGGGTGCCGCCGGGGTTGTCGAGGAAGACACGGCCGTCGCGCAGCGACGGGAACCCGCTGCGGATGACGGGCGGGTCGAGCAGGGTTGCGATCTCGTTCATGGTGCGGAGTCTACGATGCCGCGCATGAGGCTCGTCATCCTTGGCGGCGGACCGGCCGGGATACGCCGCGGCCACGACCGCTGCGCACCTGGGTGCCGACGTCACCCTGATCGAGGACATGTCGCTCGGCGGCAACTGCACGATGACCGACGCGATCCCGTCGAAGACGCTCCTCACGACCGCCGATGCGGTGCTCGAGGTGGCCCGGGCGCAGGAGGACGGGCTCGACTTCGCGCACGGCTACCCGTCGGTCAACCTGCGCCGGACGCTCGCCCGGGCGCGGGCGATCGCGCTGCACCAGAGCCGCGGCGTCCGCGAGCGCATGGACGGCGTGAACGTGCGCGTGCTGCCCGGCCGCGGCCGCGTCACCGGGCCGAACGAGCTCGTCGCGAACGTGGACGACCGCGACCACACGATCGAGTTCGACGCCCTGCTCGTGTGCACCGGCGCCTCGCCGTTCGTCCCGCCGTTCGCCAAGCCCGACGCCCACCGTGTGCTGACGACGCGGCAGGTGTTCGACCTTCGCGACCTGCCCGAGCACCTGGTCGTCCTCGGCGCCGGGCCGACCGGCTGCGAGTTCGCCGACTTCTTCTCGCGCTGCGGCTCGCGGGTGACGCTCGTCTCGGCACGCGAGTCGCTGCTGCCGAACGACGACCCCGACCTCTCCGAGGTGCTCGAGGAGGTGTTCCTGCGCCGCGGCCTCGACGTGGTCAAGAACGGCCGCGCGGCGGCCGTCGACTGCGAGGACCCCGGCGAGGTGCGCCTGGTGCTCGAGGACGGCCGCGACCTCACCTGCTCCCACCTGCTGCTCTGCATCGGCATGCGCCCGAACACGTCCGACCTGGGCCTGGCGGCGGCGGGCGTCGCGCTCGGCGAGCGCGGCGTCCTGCCCGCCGACGAGTTCTGCCGCACGAACGTCCCCCACATCTACGCCTGCGGCGACGTCACCGGCCAGATCATGCTCGCCAACACCGCCTCGCTGCACGGCCGCACGGCCGCACTGCACGCGCTCGGGGTGCCGGTCGACCCGGTCGCCTACACGGGCGTCGCCTGGTGCGTCTTCACCCGGCCCGAGATCGCCAAGGCGGGCATCTCGGAGCGGCAGGCGCGCATGGACGGGATGTCCGTGCGGGTGACCAAGCACCTCGTCCGCGCCAATCCCCGGGCGGTGATGGAGGGCGAGACCGACGGCCTGATCAAGCTGCTCTCCGACCCCGACGACGGCACGATCCTCGGCGGTGCGATGGTCGGCTTCCGCGCGTCGGAGGTGATCACGGCGGTCGCGCTCGCCGTCCACGCCCGGCTGTCGGTGCAGATGCTCGCCGAGACCGCGGCGGTCAACCCGTCGATGTCCGAGAGCCTCCAGCGCGCCGCCGAGAAGGCGGCCGAGGGCATGCTCGGCATCTCCCGCGTGACGCTCTCGGGCTAGAGCTCGATCGCGAGCTGCGGCCGTGCGATCTCGATCGGGCCGTCGTATTCCGCGCGCGCCATCTCGAGCACGCGCTCCTCGCCGATCTCGGCGGGGACGTGGGCGAGCAGGAGCCGGGCGACGCCCGCCCGAGTCGCCTCGCGGCCGGCCTCGGCCGCGTCCATGTGCCCGCGCTCGCCGGCGTCGTCCTTGGCCGCGTCCGCGAGCGCCGCCTCGCACACGAACAGGTCGGCGCCGTGGGCGAACCGGGCCAGGCGCTCGGTCGGCGCCGTGTCGGCCGAGTAGGCGATCGACGCCTGCGGCCCGTCGATCTTGATCGCATAGCAGGTGGTGTAGTGCTTGGTGGGCGAGAACGAGAGCCGCAGGTCGCCCACGCGCAGGTCGGCCTGCGGGTCGTACTCGAGGATGTCCCACGCGGCCTCGAACGTCTCGACCGATCCGTCCCACACCGAGGCGACGGTGTCGAGCACGGCGCGGCCGCCCGGCGGCAGATGCAGCGTCGCGTGGGGCCGCTCGGCCCACGAGCCGAATCGGTGCGCGTAGTGCAGGGGGACGAGGTCGAACCAGTGGTCGGCGTGGAAGTGGCTGATGACGATGTCCGTCAGCGGCCCGGGGTCGTGCTCGCGCAGCTCGGTGGCGATGCCCGAGCCGCAGTCCACCAGCATCCGCACCTGGTCGGTCTCGATGAGGTACCCGCTCGCCGCCTGGCCCGGGTTCGGCCAGGCGGGGCTTCCGCCGAGGACGGTGAGCCGCAGCACCTCGGCCTTCAGATACCCATGGCGTGGTAGCCCGAATCCACGTAGAGCACCGTGCCCGTGACCATCTGCGACATCGGGCTGCACAGGTAGAGCGCGGCCTGGCCGGCGTCGGCGGCCTGGATGTTCTGCCGCAGCGGCGTGCGCTGCTCGATGATCTCCTCCATGTCCTTGAACCCGGCGATCCCCGCGGACGCGAGGGTGCGCACCGGGTCCGGCGGAGACGGCGTTCACGCGGATGCCGTTCGGCCCGAGCTCGTAGGCCAGATAGCGCACCGCGCACTCGAGCGCGGCCTTGGCGCTGGCCATGATGTTGTACCCGGGGAAGGCGCGCTCGCTGGCCATGTAGGTCATGGTCACCATGGCGCCGCCGCCGCGCGCGGCCATCAGCGGCTCGGCGCGCCTGGCCATCGCGATCAGCGAGTAGGCGGAGATGTCGTGTGCGACCTGGAACGCCTCGCGTGAGGTGTCGACGTAGCGCTCGGTGAAGGTCTCCTGCGGGGCGTAGGCGATCGAGTGCACCATGATGTCGAGCCCGCCGGCATCCGCGACGGCGGCGAAGGCGCGGTCGATGCTCGCGTCGTCAGAGACGTCGCACTCGATCACGACGTCCGAGGACACCTCGGCTGCGAGCTTGCGCACCGAGCCCTCGAGCCGCTCGCCCTGGTAGGTGAAGGCGAGCTCGGCGCCGGCGCCGTGCAGCGCCTGCGCGATCGCCCAGGCGATCGAGCGCTTGTTCGCCACCCCGGCGACGAGCGCGCGCTTGCCCTCCAAGAGCCCTTCGGTCACGTGACCCTCCCAGCGTCGACGGCGAGCGAGCCTAGCACGGGGCCGCGGCTCACCTGGCGGCGCTCACCTGGTCGAGCACGGCCGGGTCCTCGATGGACGACGTGTCGCCGGGGTCGTCGCCGAGCGCGGCGGCCCGCACGGCGCGGCGCACGATCTTGGCCGAGCGCGTCTTGGGGAGCGCCGTGACGAAGCCGATACGGGCCGGCGCGAACGCCTTGCCGAGCACGGTCGGTGACGGCGCCGCGCACCTCGGCGCGCAGCTCGTCGCCGGGCTCGAACCCGGGCCGCAGCACGCAGTAGAGCCACGCCACCTCGCCCTTGACCGGGTCGGGCATCGCCCACCGCGCATGCCTCGGCGACGGCGGCGGTGGGAGACGGCGGCCGACTCGAACTCGGCCGGCCCGATGCGCTTGCCGGCGATGTTGAGCGTGTCGTCGGAGCGGCCGTGCAGGAACCAGCAGCCGTCGTCGTCGACCGAGGCCCAGTCGCCGTGCGCCCAGACGCCCGGCCACCGCGACCAGTACGTCTGCAGGTAGCGCTCCGGGTCGCCCCAGACGCCCGCGCGTCATGCTCGGCCAGGGCTTGCGGCAGACGAGCTCGCCCACCGACCCCGGCGGCAGGTGCTCGCCGTCGGCGTCCGACGACGTCCATCGCCATGCCGAGCGCCGGCGCGCCGAGCGTGCACGCCTTGAGCGGCATGACCGGCATCGGCGAGAGGAAGCACGCGCCGACCTCGGTGCCGCCGGAGATGTTGATGATCGGCGCCCGGCCCTCGCCGCCGACCTCGTGCAGCCACCGGTACGGGTCGGGGTTCCACGGCTCGCCGGTCGAGCCGAGGATCCGCAGCGACGAGCGGTCGTGGCGCGTCGACCGGCTCGTCGCCGTGCGGGCGCAGCGCCCGGATCAGCGTCGGCGAGACGCCGAGGATGGTGATGCGGTGGCGCTCGACCATGTCCCAGAGGCGGTCGGGGCCGGGATAGTCGGGCGCGCCCTCGCCGATCACGAGCGTCGCTCCGAGCGCGCCCGCGCCGACCACCTCGAGCGGCCCCATGATCCAGCCCATGTCGGTGACCCACATGAAGCGGTCGTCCGTGCCGACGTCGAGCTGGAAGGCGCACTCCTCGGCGATCTTCACCAGGAACCCGCCGTGGACGTGCACGGCGCCCTTCGGCCGCCCGGTCGTGCCCGACGTGTAGATCACCATCATCGGCGTCTCCGGGTCGAGCGCGGGTGCGTGCGAGCACCGGGCTCTGCGCCGCGACGAGCTCGTCCCAGCCGTGGTCGCGGCCCGGCCGCATCGGCGGGTCCGTCCCGAGGCGCGACCACACGACGACGGCACGCACGCTCGGCGCGGCCGCGACGGCCTCGTCGGCGATCGCCTTCATCGACACCGGCCGCCCGCGCCGCGGCACGGCGTCGGCGGTGAGCAGGGCGACGGCGCCGGCATCGGCGAGCCGGGCGGCGACCGCCGGCGCGGCGAAGCCGGAGAAGATCGGCACGACGATCGCGCCGATCTTGGCGATCGCGTAGAAGCCCACGACGACCTGCACCGACATCGGCAGGAAGAGGCCGACCGCGTCGCCCCTGCCGACGCCGAGCGCAAGGAGCGCGTTCGCGAGCCGGTTCATCTCGGCCTCGAGCTGCGCATAGGTGCGCGTCTGCGACGTGCGCCGTCCTCGCTCTCCCACACGACCGCGGGCCGGTCCGGCGCCGTCCGCGCGTGCCGGTCGACGCAGTTGTGCGTCAGGTTGATCTCGCCGCCGATGAACCAGCGCGGCCAGGCGGGGCCGCGCGAGGCGTCGAGCACCTGCGTGTAGGGCGTCTGGAACTCGATCCCGAGGTGGCGCACGACGGCGTCCCAGAACCACTCGATGTCGTCCTGGCTGCGGGCGATCAGCTCGCGCCAGCCGGCGATGCCGTGCTCGCGCATGAACGCGGTCACGCGGGCGCGCTCCACGACCTCGGCGGAGGGCTCCCAGATGTAACGTGCGTCGCCGATGGCGAGGATGCTAATCCGTGGGAGCGGGCAGTCGTGCGGCTCGTGATCGCGCCGGACAAGCTCGCGGGCACCTATACCGCCGCCGAGGCGGCCGCGGCGCTGCGCCGGGGCTGGAGCGGCGTGCGGCCGGGCGACGACGTCGTGCTGGTGCCGCTCGCAGACGGCGGCGAGGGCACGGCCGAGGCGCTCCTGCACGCGCGCGGCGGCGAGTGGCGCACGGCGACCGTCCGTGACGCGCTGGGCCGCCCGCGAGCGGCCCGGTTCGCGCTCCTTGCAGGCGGCGAGGCGGCGCTCGACGTGGCCGAGGCCTGCGGCCGCCAGACGGTCGCAGATCTGCCGCCCGACCCGCTCGCGGCGAGCTCGTTCGGCGCCGGCCAGCTGATCGCCGCCGCCGTGGCCGCCGGCGCGAGGCGGATCATCGTCGGCGTCGGCGGCACGGCGAGCACCGACGGCGGCGCCGGCCTGCAGGAGGCGCTCGGCACCGCCGCCGCACACGCCGAGATCGTGGCCGCCCTCGACGTGCGCAACCCCTTGCTCGGACCCGAGGGGGCGGCGGCGGTCTTCGGACCGCAGAAGGGCGCCTCCCCGGCGCAGGTGGCAGCGCTCGAGCGGCGGCTGGCCGCGCTCGACCTGCCCACGGCCGCGCTTCCGGGCGCGGGGGCGGGCGGCGGCATCGGCGCGATGCTGATGCGGCTCGGCGCGCGCGGCGTGAGCGGCGCCGAGCTCGTCGCCGAGGCTGCGGGGCTCGACGGCGTGCTCGCGGGCGCGCACGTGTGCCTGACGGCCGAGGGCCGGATCGACCGCGGCACGCTCGAAGGGCAAGGTCGTCGTGACCGTGGCAGACAAATGCGCACGCGCGCGCGTCAAATGCATTGCGATCGGCGGCGTCGTCGACCGCGCGGCGGGGGAGGAGCTCGAGCGGAGGGGATGCGAGACCTACGAGCGTTCGGACATGCGGGCGGCGGGCGCGGCGCTTGCGGCGCGGCGCTCCTGGCCTGCCTGATCGCGGCGGCCTGCACGAGCAACTCGGCGGCGCCGGTCGCCGGCGCCCGCCGGCCCGCGATCTGCACCCGCTATCCGGCCTACGCACGGCCGCCGGCGGCGCGGCCGCGCTACCGGATCGCGGTGCGGGTGCCGCGCCGCGGCCCGGTGACCGGCACGCTCGCGGTGGCGTTCACGCCCGACCTGCCCACCGGCCGGCTCGTGTTCCGGCTGTGGGCGAACGGCCCGCTCCAGGCCCACGAGGGCGCGCACCTGACGGTCGCCGGGGTGCGCCTCGGCGGGCGGCCGGTCGTACCGGTGCTGCCCGATCCGACGACGCTCGTCGCTGCGCACCGGGCGCACGTTCGCCGCGGGCCGCACCGTGCACGTGTCGCTGCGCTTCCGGCTGCGACTGCCCGGCCCGGTGCTCGACCGGCTCGCCCGGATCGGGAGCGCCGTGCGGCTGGGCTCGTTCTTCCCGCTCCTGCCGTGGCAGCCGGGGGTCGGCTGGGCCACCGACCCGCCAACGAAGCTGCTCGCCGAGACCTCCGCGTCGCCGGTCGCCGACTTCGCCGTGCGCCTGCGCGTGCCGCCCGGCCTGCGCGCGATCGCCACGGGTGTCCCCTCGGCCGGCGGCGTGTGGACGGCGCGGGCGGTGCGCGATTTCGCGGTCGCGGTCGGGCGGTTCCGCGTCGCCACCGCCGTCGCGCGGGCGCCTCGGCCCGTGCGCGTGGTCGTGGGCGTCGCGCGCGGCCTCGCCGTCTCCCCCGGCGCGGTCGCATCCGAGGTGGCGCGCGACGTCGGCGTGCTCGCGCAGCGGTTCGGCGCCTATCCGTACCCGGACCTGCACGTCGCCGTCATGCCCCGCCAGGCATCGGTCGGCATCGAGTACCCGACGATGATCTTCCTCGGCACGGGCACGGCCGGGCCGCTGACGACGCACGAGGTGGCCCACCAGTGGTTCTACGGCCTCGTCGGGAACGACCAGGCCCGCGACCCGGTGCTCGACGAGGGGCTTGCGACCTACGCGATGGGCTCGCGCTTCCCCGGCGCGGTCGTGCCGGCCCGGCTCATCCCCCGCACGGGTGCGCCCATGACCTTCTGGGACCCGCTGCCCTACCAGGACTACCAGCTCGGCGTCTACGTCGACGGCGCCCGTGCCCTGCGCTCGCTCGGCTCGGAGACGCTCGTCGACTGCGCGCTGCGCATCTACGTCGCGCGCACCGCCTACGGGATCGCCACGCAGGCCGGGCTCGTGCACGCGCTCGCGACGGTGATCCCGCGGGCGCCGGAGCGCCTGCGCCGCTTCGGATTGCCGCCGCGGCGTGGGTGAAGGGGTGGTGATGCGGGTACCGGGACGCCACGGGGCCGGTGGTAACGTCCGGATGAGCTCGCGGGCGGGCCTCGATCCGTGCGGCCGACGGTCAAGGAGGAGTACCTCATGACGAACACGTTGAAGCAGCTTGCGGCCGCGGGCACGAGCCCGTGGCTCGACAACATCCGGCGCGGCTGGCTCGTGTCGGGCGAGTTCCGGCGGATGGTCGACGAGGGAGTCGTCGGCGTGACGTCGAACCCCACGATCTTCCAGAAGGCGATCGCCGACTCGAACGACTACGACAGCGCGGTCGCGGCGTTGCACACCGCAGGGTCTGAGCCCCGAGGAGGTGTTCTTCGAGCTCGCCATCGAGGACGTCCGCTCGGCCGCCGACCAGATCCGGCACGTCTACGACGAGTCGGGCCACCTCGACGGCTTCGTCTCGTTCGAGCTGCCCCCGGGGATGGCCAACGACACGGCGGCGTCGATCGCCGGCGCGCCGCAGTTCTTCCAGCGCATCGACCGGCCCAACATCTTCATCAAGATCCCCGGCACCTCCGCCGGCACGGCGGCGATCGAGGAGTCGATCGCGGCCGGGATCAACGTGAACGTCACGCTGCTCTTCGCCCTGCAGAGCTACGAGGCCATCCACATGGCCTACATCCGAGGCCTCGAGCGGCGGGTCGAGGCCGGGCAGCCGATCGACGACCTGCACTCCGTGGCGAGCTTCTTCGTCAGCCGGGTCGACACCGCCGTCGACGCGCAGCTGCCCGGAGGGATCGCCGCTCCGCGGCAAGGCGGCGGTCGCCAACGCGAAGCTCGCCTACCAGCGCTTCGGAGAGATCACGGCCTCGGATCGGTGGCAGGCGCTTGCGGCGAAGGGGGCGACGGTGCAGCGGCCGCTGTGGGCCTCGACCGGCACCAAGAACGCGGCGTACTCGGACGTCCTCTACGTCGACGAGCTGATCGGCCCGGACTGCGTGAACACCATGCCCGAGGGCACGATCGCGGCGTTCCTCGACCACGGCAGCGTGCGGCGCACGGTTGACGCCGATGTCGACGGCGCGCGCCGGGTGCTCGAGCAGGTCGAGGCGGCGGGCGTGAGCATCGACGCGGTGACGGCCAAGCTCGAGACCGATGGCGTCAGGTCGTTCTCGGAGTCGTTCGACTCGCTGATCGCCACCATCGGCGAGAGCATGGAGGCGTTGCGTGCCCGCGGCGCAGCCTGAGCTCGGCGAGGCGGTGGCGGCCGCCGAGTCCGAGCTCGCAGATGCCGGCTTCCTCGATCGCCTGCGCGCCGGCGACGCATCGCTCTGGCCGGGCGACCAGGCCGAGATCGGCGCCCGGCTCGGCTGGCTGCCGGTCGTCGACGAGATGCGCGCGCAGGCCGTCGAGCTGAACGAATGGGCCGCGGAGCTCTCGGCGACCCTGCCACACTCGGTGCTGCTCGGCATGGGCGGCTCGTCGCTCGGCCCCGAGGTGCTGCGGCAGACCTTCGACACCGACCGCCCGGACGTCACCGACACGACGTATCCCGACGCCGTGCGCGCGTCCGAGCACACCGACGCGCTGTACCTGGTCGCGTCCAAGTCCGGCGGGACGCTCGAGACGCGCTCCCACGAGGCGTACTTCTGGGAGCGCACCGGCGGCGACCCGTCCCGCTTCGCCGTCGTCACCGACCCGGGCACGGACCTCGAGCGCACCGCGCGCGAACGCGGGTACCGGCGCGTGTTCGCAAACCGGGCCGACATCGGCGGCCGCTACTCGGTGCTCTCCTACTTCGGCCTGGTCGCCGCGGCGCTTGCCGGCATCGACGTCGCCGCGCTCCTCGACACGATCGAGCGCGACGAGCGGGGGCCGCAGCTGCACGGCGGCGTGGCGCTCGGCGCTGCGCTCGGCGGCCTGCAGCGCCAGGGCCGCAACAAGGTCACCATCGTCGCCGAGGGCCGCTTTGCGAGCTTCGGCCTCTGGGCCGAGCAGCTGATCGCAGAGTCGACCGGCAAGCAGGGCACGGGGCTCATCCCGGTCGCCGGCGAGGAGCTCGGCGACCCCGGGGTGTACGGCTCCGACCGCGTCTTCGTGCACCTGCGCAGCGACGGCTCGCACGACGGGGCGATGCACGACCTGGCCCAGGCCGGCCACCCGGTGCTGACGCGGGAGATCTCCGACCCGCACGAGCTCGGCAACGAGTTCCTGCAGTGGGAGGTGGCCACCGCGGCGGCGGGGATGCTGCTCGGGATCGATCCGTTCGACCAGCCCAACGTGGCCGAGTCCAAGGAGAACACAAACCGGGTGCTGTCCGACTGGGAGCGCTCCGGGGAGCTGCCCGATCCCGGCTCCGACCCGATCGCCGACGTGCTCGCGGCGGTCGCGCCCGGCGGCTACGTCGCGATCATGGCCTACGTCGATCCGACCGAGCCGAACGAGGCCCGCCTCCGGCCCGTGCGCACGGCGATCCGCGACCGCTACGGCGTGGCGACGACGTTCGGGTTCGGCCCGCGCTTCCTGCACTCGACCGGCCAGCTGCACAAGGGCGGCCCGCAGGTGGGCTGCTTCATCCAGGTGGTCGATCCCGACCCCGGCGACCTGCCCATCCCGGGCAAGGCGTTCGGGTTCGGGACGCTCATCCGGGCGCAGGCGATCGGCGACCTGCAGGCGCTGCGCGGCCGCGGCCGGCCCGTGGCCAGGGTGACGCCGGACGAGCTCGAGTCGCTCGCGGTCGGGTCGAGGTAGACGATGGCCCAGGTGCTGCACAGCGATCCGTCGGCCAACCCGCTCCGCACCGGCCTGCGCGCCGGCGGCGCGACCGTGCCGGCCGTCTTCGTCATCTTCGGCGCGACCGGCGACCTCGCCCACCGGAAGCTCCTGCCCGCGATCTACAACCTGGGCATGCGCGGCCTCCTGCCGAACCGCTTCGCGGTCGTCGGCTACTCGCGCCGCCAGATGTCCGACGACGACTACCGCGAGCTCGCCCGGGCATCGCTCGAGCGGTTCTCGCGCACGCCCGTCGACGAGAACTACTGGACCGCCTTCGCCGACTCGCTGCACTACCAGAGCGGCGGCTTCGACGATGTCGACCACTTCCGCGCGCTCGGCGAGCGCCTGGAGCGGATCGACGCCGGCCACGGCACCGAGGGCAACCGGGTGTTCTACCTCTCGACGCCGGCGAGCTTCTTCCCCGTGATCGTGAACCACATGGGCGAGGCGGGCCTGAACGATCCGCCGGGGTTCGCGCGCGTCGTGATCGAGAAGCCGTTCGGCCACGACCTGGCGACGGCCAAGGAGCTGGCCGAGACGGTGCACCGCTCGTTCCAGGAGCGCCAGATCTACCGCATCGACCACTACCTGGGCAAGGAGACGGTCCAGAACATCTTCGTGTTCCGGTTCGCCAACGCCATCTTCGAGCCGGTGTGGACGAACCGCTACGTCGACCACGTCCAGATCACCGTCGCCGAGTCGCTCGGCGTCGAGCACCGGGCCGCGTTCTACGAGGAGACCGGCGTCGTGCGCGACATCGTCCAGAACCACCTCCTGCAGGTGCTCGCGCTCGTGGCGATGGAGCCGCCGGCGGCGTTCGAGGCCGACGCGGTGCGCGACGAGAAGACCAAGGTCCTGCGGGCGACGCGGCCGCTCTCGTTCGAAAACACCGTCCGCGGCCAGTACGGGCGCGGGTTCGTCGCCGGCGAGGAGGTGGTCGCCTACAGCGAGGAGGAGAACGTCCCGCTCGACTCGAACACGCCCACGTTCATCGCGGCGAAGCTCGAGATCGACAACTGGCGCTGGGCGGGGACGCCCGTTCTACATCCGCAGCGGCAAGCGGCTGCCCAAGCGGGTGACCGAGGTGGCCGTGCAGTTCAAGCGCGTGCCGCACCTGCCCTTCTCGATGGGCGCCGCCGAGCACCTCGAGGCCAACTCGCTCGTGCTGCGGATCCAGCCCGACGAGGGCATCTCGCTGCGCTTCGGCGCCAAGGCGCCGTCGCCGACCGTCGCGATCAGCACCGTGAACATGGACTTCCTGTACGGCTCGGCCTTCATGCACGACGTCCCCGAGGCCTACGAGACGCTGATCCTGGACGCGATCCGCGGCGACCGCACGCTGTTCACGCCCCAGGACGGCGTCGAGCGCTCGTGGGAGATCTGCGACCCGCTGCTCGAGCAGTGGCGCTCGGGCACGCCGCAGGTGTACGAGTCGGGGTCGTGGGGGCCGGAGCTCGCGGTCGAGCTGATCACGCGCGACGGGCGCCGCTGGCGGCGGCCGTGATCGCGAACCCTCCGGTCGAGCTGACCGATCTGGGAGAGGTGGAGCGGGCGCTCGCCGCCAGCCATGAGGGCGGCCCGGGGGCCGTGCGCGCCACCACGCTCAACCTGGTCGTCTACGCGCCGACGCCCGACGACGTCGCCTACACGCAGCGCGCGCTCGAGCGCATCGGCGGCAGCCGGCCGCTGCGCGCGATCGTCGCCGGTGCGCGCGCCGACGGCGTGCGTGCCACCGTGTCGACCTCGTGCTGGCTGGGCGGCGGGATGCAGCAGGTGTGCTCCGAGCAGATCCTGCTCTCGGCCCGGCCGGACGCGCTGCCGAGCGCGGTGCTCTCGCTGCTCGTGACCGACCTGCCGACGTTCGTGTGGTGGCAGGGCCCGATCCCGGCCGAGCTCTCGCTCCTGTCCGATCTCGCCACGCACGCCACGTCCACGATCGTCGACTCGAACGTCTCGTCGCTCGAGGGCGTGGACACGGTCGGCCGGCTCGATCCGTGCGTGACGGATCTCGCGTGGCTGCGGCTCGAGCCGTGGCGCGACGCGATCGCATCGCTGTTCGACCCGCCGCCTGCCGCCGCCGTGCTCCGGGGACTGCAGGCGGTCGACGTGCAGGGGCCCGTCGAACGAGGCCCGTCTGCTGGCCGGCTGGCTCGGGTCGCGCCTGGACCTCGCGGTCGCGCTCGAGCACCACGAGCGGCCGCACGTCGAGCGGGTCGCCGCGCGCTGCGCCGAGTCCGAGTTCGTGATCGAGCGGCGCGAGCGCGTGCAGGTCGGACATGCGTCCGGCCCGTGGGCGACCGAGCACCCGGTCGTCCTGCCGATCCTCGACGCCTCCACCCTGCTCGGGCGGGCGCTCGACGTGCGCGTCCCCGACGCCGTGTTCGAGGGGGCGCTCGCGGCGGCGCTCGCGCGCGGCACGTGAACGTCACGGTCCTGCCCGACGCCGTCGCGGTGGCCCGGCAGGCCGCCGAGGCCTTCGTGGAGGCCGTCGCCGCCGCCGGGGAGCGGCCGGCGGTGTGCCTGTCCGGCGGCTCGACGCCGCACGCCGCACACGCGCTGCTCGCATCGCCCGAGTTCGCCGAGCGCGTGGACTGGGGTCGGGTGCACGTGTTCTTCGGCGACGAGCGGCAGGTGCCGCTCGACGATCCGCGCTCGAACTACCGCGCGGCGAGCGAGTCGCTGCTCGACCACGTCCCAGTGCGGGCGCAGAACGTGCATCCGCTCACCGACGCCGACCAGTACGAGGCGCTCCTGCGCGCGTTCTTCGGCGACCGGCCCCGGTTCGATCTGTTGTTCCTGGGCATGGGGGACGACGGGCACACCGCATCGCTCTTCCCCGGCTCGATCTCGCTGCTCGAGCAGGAGCGGTGGGTGATCGACCCGCCGGACGTCGTCGCCGGGATGGCCCGCCACACCCTGACGCTGCCTGCGCTCGGCGCGGCCGCACGGACGCTCTTCCTCGTCACCGGCGCGGCCAAGGCGCCCGCGCTCGCCCGCATCCGCGGCGGCGAGCCGCTCCCGGCGGGGATGGTGCCGGGCGCCGAGTGGTTCGTCGACGTCGCCGCGGTCAGCACGTAGCAGCCGGCGTCAGCGGATCGCGGTGGCCGGGCGCAGGTGGGGGTGGTTCGCCCACGCGAACTCGGCGGCGGTGCCGATGCCCATCAGGTGCAGCGCCATGCGCCGCAGACGCGGATGCTGCTCGACGTGGTCGAGCAGCAGGTCGACGCGGTCCTGCAGCCGCGTCAGGCCGGACACGTCGGGGCGCGCGAACACGTCGAGCGCGGCCCCGAGCGCCTTCGCGACCACCCCGAGCGCCTCGTCGCTCGTGCCGTGCTCGGCGAGCGTGAGGTCGAGCTCGTGCAGGTGGCCTGCGACCTTCCGCAGGGCGCGGGCGCGGTCGTGGTCACGGCTCTCGGCGCCGGCGGCGCGGTCGGCCAGGCGGCCCGCGCCGCGCGCGATCCCGGCGCCGTCGGAGTGCATCGACGGCACGAAGTATCCCGCCGCCCGCGCGAGCGTCGCCGTCTCGACGGCGCGGCCGTAGCGCATCACCTGGTCGTCGAGCCGGTCGAGCGCCGCCCGCAGCTCCTCGGGCTCGGTGTGCGTTCGCGTGCGCATGTCCGCAGTGTCGCCGCCGTTGAGGCGGCGCGGGGTGTCGCCGCGGTGAAGGTGCGGCGCTCATGCGGTGAAGGCCGCTGCGGGTTCAATCGACGTCGACGAGCACCTTGCCGACCGCGCCCGACTCGACCGCCTCGTGCGCGGCCGCGATGTCGTCGAGGCCGAAGCGGTGCGCCGGGAGCTCGGTGAGCTCGCCTGCCGTGACCGCGGCCGTGATCTCGGCGATCGCCGCGTCCAGGGCGGCGTCCGGCACGCCGTAGATGAGCACGAACCGCAGGCTCGTGTTGCGCGCCATCAGGGGCCGCACGGGCGTCGTCAGGTCGCCGTCCGCCGCGTACGCGCAGACCACGCCGTTGGGCGCGATCACCTCGACGTCGAGCGCGGCGTTGGCTGCCGGGGCGACCTCGACGATCCGCTCGACGCCGCCCGGGGCGGCGGCGCGGATCGCCGCGGCCGTATCCCCGGCGCGGTAGTTCACGACCACGTCGGCCCCGGCTGCGCGGGCCAGGGCGGCCTTTTCGTCGGAGCTGACGGTCGCCAGGATGCGGGCACCGGCGCGGCGGCCGAGCTCGATCGCGAAGTGGCCGACGGCGCCGGCGCCGCCCGCCACGAGCACCGTGCGGCCGGCGATCGGGCCGTCGGCGAGCAGACAGCGATGGGCGGTCAGCGCGGGGATGCCGAGGCTCGCCCCGAGGTCGAGCGAGGCGCCGTCCGGGAGCGCGACGGCCTGGCGCGCGGGCAGGCAGACCCACTGCGCCGCGCTTCCGTGCTGGCGGTTCTGGGCGGCGAACCACACCCACACCCGCTCGCCGATGCGGGCGGCCGGGACGCCGGCGCCGACCGCGTCGATCTCGCCGGCGCCGTCCTGGTTCGGCACCAGGTACGGGAACGGCGGCGTGCCGCCGCCCGAGCCGCTGCGCACGCGCCAGTCGGTGGGGTTCACAGCCTGAGACGCGCATGCGCACGCGCACCTCGCCGGGCGCCGGTTGCGGCCGCTCGATCTCGGTGACGCGCAGCACCTCGCGGGCGGGACCGTAGCGGTCGTACACGGCTGCGCGCATGGTCTCCGTCACGGCGCGAACCGTAGTCCAGACGTGATTGACTGCCCGTCGATGAGCGCCTGCGCCGTCCATCACGTGCTCCAGGGCGCCGGCGCGGGCGCGACGGTCGTCATGTCCAACTCGCTCGGCACCGCGCTCGCGATGTGGGATCCGCAGGCCGATGCGCTCGGGCAGACCCGGCACGTGCTGCGCTACGACATGCGCGGGCACGGCCGCTCGCCCGTGCCGGCGCCGCCGTACACGCTCGCCGACCTCGGCGGCGACCTGGTCGCGCTGCTCGACCGGCAGGGGATCGAGCGGGCGTCGCTGTGCGGCGTCTCGCTCGGCGGCATGGTCTCGATGTGGGTGGCCGCGCACGCGCCCGAGCGCGTCGAGCGGCTCGTGCTGTGCTCGACCTCGGCCCTGCTCGGCCCGCCCGAGGGGTGGGCGCAGCGGGCCGCGCTCGTGCGCGCGTCGGGCATGGAGGCGGTGGCCGACACGGTCGTCGCGCGCTGGTTCACGCCAGCGTTCGCCGCCGCCCGGCCGGACGTCGTCGCGCCCATCCGCGCCCAGCTTGCCGCCACGCCGCCCGCCGGCTACGCCGCCTGCTGCGAGGTGGTCGGGGCGATGGACCTGCGCGCCGATCTGGCGGCGATCCGGGCGGAGACGCTCGTGATCGCCGCCGCCGCCGACCCCTCGACGCCGCCGGAGCACGCCCGCGCGATCGCGGCGGGGATCGCGGGCGCGCGCCTGGTGGTGTTGCCGGACGGCGCCCACCTCGTGAACCTGGAGACGCCGGAGCCCGTGACGGCGCTCATCCGCGCGCACCTCATCCCCTGATCCGGCGCGACGGCGCTACGGAGCGAGCAGGAAGAGGCCGCGCGTGTCCGCGGGCTGCGCGGTGGCGACGACCGTGCGCGAGGTTGCGACCGGCGTACCGGCGGTGAACGTCACGCGGTAGAGATCGCACGTCGAGGCTCCGGCCGTCGCCGGCGCCTCGTAGTAGACGGCGCCGCCGGCCATCGTCATGCCCTGCACGCCGCTCCAGTCGATGCCGGTGCCGCTCGTGAACGTCTGGGCGCCGACGGTCTGGCTCTCCGGCTCGAAGTATCGGTAGTGGAGGCTCGGGTCGCCGGCGACGGTGTAGTAGAGGCGGCCGAGCGCCGCGTCGTAGAACATGCCCGTCAGGTCGGCGACGGGGAAGTCGGCCGCCGTGAGCCCGGCGAGGTCGATCGTCGCCGGCGCGCCGAAGGTCGTGCCGTCGAAGCTTCGCACCTGCAGCGTGCCGTCCGACCAGCCCGTGTAGAGCTGCCCGGCGAGCATGAACGCACCCCGGGCCTGCGTCCAGTCGACGCCGCTGCCGGTGATCGCTGTGGGTGCCCCGAGGGTGACGCCGTCGAAGCTCTGCCCGGCCGGGTCGGCCGCGCCGAGGGTGACGAGCTCTCCGGGAAGGGCGGCCGGCTGCGGCGCGGCGACCGTCTCACCACCTGCCGTAGGCATGAGTGCGAGCCGGTCGTGGTAGACGCCGTCGATGTAGCCGGTGTCGCTTCCCACCCACAGGCCGTCCGCGGTGGCGGTGAGCGCCCACACGCCGGTTCCGCGCGGGTTGCGGCCGGGGTTCCACGAGTACGGCATCCCGTTCACGGGGTCGAGCGCCGCGATCCCCAGGCGCGGGACGGCGCCGGGGCCGGCGACGTTGTTCCCGTGCGGGTTGTTCATCCACCGCTGGTGGCCGCCCACGTAGACGGCGGAGCCGGTGGCCGCGACCTGGGTGAGGCTGTCACCGCCGGTGTAGTCGATCCAGGCGGGCTGGAGCGCCGTACCGGTGGCGGTCGCCGGCCAGCGCGACACGCTGTCGCAGAGCGACCCGGTGGCGGGGCCGCCGTAGTAGCCGCCGGTGTCGACGACCACGAAGTAGCTGCCGTCGGGCGAGAAGTCGACTCCGCGGATGTACGTGTCGAACCGCTGCGCGCAGGCGGGCTTGAACCGGTTCGTCTGCCACTGGGCGACCGACACCTTCGCCGTCGCCAGGTTGAGCATCGCGATCTGGTTGCGGCCGAGCCCGTTCACCTGGGTGAACGTGCCGGTGGCGAGCAGCCGGGTGCCCGCCGGGTTGATCGCCATGTGCGCAACCCGCAGGGTGCCGCGGCGCTTGGTGGTGAAGCTGACGGTCACGTTCTTGTTCACCGCGCCGGTCGCGAGGTTGACCGCAGCGAACCGGCCCCGGGCGGCGCCGTCGATCGCGGAGAAGGCGCCGCCGAGGTACAGGTTCGGCGACCTGACCGCAATCGTGTCCACGGCCGTCCCCGTCACGACCGCGTGGAAGGCCGGGTCGAGCTGGCCGGTCGCGAGCGTGAGCTTCGCCAGCCGGTTCTGGAGCTTCCCGTCGACGACGTTGAACGTGCCGGCGACGAAGACGGAGAGCCCGTTGGCCGACGCCGCCACCGCGCTCACCTGGCCGCCGCCGATCGCCGGTGCGAAGTTGGGATCGACCGTGCCGGTCGCCGGGTCGAACGCGAACAGTCCGCTGCGATCCAGGATGGTGCCGCCGGGCGGCCGCACCTGTGTGAACGTTCCGCCGACGACCACCTCCGACCCGACGACGGCGACCGAGTTGACGACGCCGTCGAGGACGTCCGGCGTGCCTGCGGCCGGTGTCTGCGCGACGACGACCGTCTGCGCCGCGGTCTGCGCGGCGGCGGGCGCAGCGGCCGTGACGAGGCATGCGAGCAGCGCCGCGACAGCCAGGCCGGCACGGCGACGCAGAGGACGGTTCGGAGCGCGATGCGTCACGTACACCGAGAATACTTGCGCAGATTCCCATGTGCTAGTGACCCGAAAGGGTGTGAGCCAAGCTACGCGGCGTGGATCTCGGCGGCGCCGGCCGCCGGCAGATCGTCCACGCGGGTGAGGTGCGCCGGCGCCTGCGAGCGCAGGAACGCGATCACCTCGGCGGGCGTCTGCGCGCACGGGAGCAGCGTCTTCCACGTCGTCACGTGCTCGGCGACGTGCACGTCGCCGCAGGCGACGCTCGGCAGGCGCTCGCGGGCGACCCAGGGGAAGACGGTGTGCCGGTTCACGAGCTCGTACCGGTCGACGACGTCGCGCAGGTGCGACGGGTCGGTGTAGACGCCGCGCGTCGTCCGGCCGGGTGTCGGGTCGCGCTCGTCGGCATGCGGATGGGCGGCGATGATGGCGGCGCCCGCGGCGCGGGCCTCCGCCATCGCCGCCCGCGGCCCGCCGTCGACCCCGACGAACCGGCGCAGACCCACGGCGACGGCGTGGACGGCTCGGTCGGCGTCCTCGTCGTTGTAGGTCAGCTCGAGGCCCGCCATCACCAGGAGTCCGTGGTCGCGCAGCGCCCGCTCGGCGGCCGCGTCGACGGCGTCGAGGTACGCGGCGTGGTCACGCGCGCCGACCGCGTGGGAGGTACGGTCGGCCGCGCGGACCACATGGTCGGTGATGCAGAGCACGTCGAATCCCCGCGCGCCGTGGAGGTCGACCAGCCGGTCGAGGTCGAGCTCTCCGTCGCTCCAGGTGGTGTGCGAGTGCAGCTCGCACAGGAGCGGGCGGCGGCGGGGCGGTCGGGATCCGGTGGGCATGCATGAAGCGTGCCAGGCTCCGCCGCGGCCGGGGTGACGGCGCGGAGAAAGGCCGGTGACGATCCGGTGTCGCGGGTGCGTCAGACCGACGCGGTGCGCGATGCGTCCGTGAACTCGCGGAACTCGGCCGTCACCAGGTAGGCGGTCTGCTCGCCGATGTCGACGGCGTTGTCGCCGACCCGCTCCAGGCAGCGCGCGATCAGGATCGCCCGCAGGCCCGCCTCGTGCGACGGCTCGTCGTCTGCCAGCGAGAGGATGCGCCGGGCGAGACCGTGGTTCGTCTGGTTGATCACCTGGTCCATCGCGAGCAGCGACTCGGCGCCCGCCAGGTCGCGCGCGCCGAACGAGCGCATCGCCTCGGCGATCATCGCCTGCGCCTGCCGGCCCATCGTGGCGAAGTCGTGCAGGAGCTCGGCCGGAAGCGGCGGGTCGGGGGGCAGGAGCAGCGCCAGCTTGGCGATGTTGACGCACTGGTCGCCGATCCGCTCGAGGTGCAGGTTCACGTGGATCATCGAGAGCACCAGCCGCAGGTCGACCGCGACCGGGGCCTGCCGCGCGAGCAGCGACTCGATCGTCGACTCGACGCGCAGGTAGATGCTGTCGACCTCGTCGTCGGCGGCGATCACCTGCTGCGCCTTGGCCTCGTCGGCGGTCTCGAGGGCCGCCAGGACCATCTCGAGCGAGCGGCCGCACAGACGTCCCTCGTCCTGCAGCAGCGCCTCGATCTCGTCCAGCTCGTGTTGGAACTCTTGCCGTGGCATGCCGCGAGCATAGGGGACGGTTCGCGCGAGCGCTCGACACTGGGAGCCCCGGGCGCGCGTCCTTATCCGACTCTTCACCACACATTCACCGCGGAATAACCCCATGCGCCCTCGGCCCCAGGCACGATCGACACATCGCAGTGAACGACGATGAGAGGTCACGCATGCACAGGTATCGAAGGTCCGCGCTGCTGCTGATCGCCACCGGCTCGGTGGTGCTCGCTGCCGCGTGCGGGAGTGGCGGGACGAAGACCGTCACGGACACGGCCGGGAACAGCAGCGGCAGCAGCAACAGCAAGGTGCTCACGGGCGCCGGCAGCACCCTGGTGTATCCGCTGGTCTCGCAGTGGGAGCCGGACTACGCCACCAAGGCAGGCGTGACGATCACGTACGGCGCGATCGGCAGCGGCGGCGGCATCGACTCCATCACGTCGCGCTCGGTCGACTTCGGCGCAAGCGACGCGCCGCTCACGACTGACCAGGCCACGGCCTGCAAGAGCTGCGTCCAGATCCCGTGGGCGCTCGGCGCGACGGTCGTCTCCTACAACGTCAAGGGCGTCTCGAACAACCTGAAGCTGACGGGGCCGATCGTGGCCGACATGTTCCTCGGCAACATCACGAGCTGGAACGACCCGAAGATCAAGGCGCTCAACCCGGGCGTGAACCTGCCCTCGACGAAGGTGACGCCGATCTACCGCAGCGACGGCTCGGGCGACAGCTTCGTGTTCTCGAGCTACCTGTCGGCGGTCAGCCCCGACTTCAAGAGCAAGGTCGGCGCCTCGACCCAGCCGCCGTTCACGACCGGCACCGGCGCCGCCAAGAACTCCGGCGTCGCCGCCGCCATCCAGAGCACCGACGGCGCCATCGGCTACGTCGCGATCTCCTACATCGCCGCCGACAGCCTGAACGAGGCGCTGATCCAGAACGCGGCCGGGCAAGTACCCGGTGCCGGGCGTCCCCAGCATCAAGGCGGCCGCAGACGCGGTCACGACCGCGCAGCCGGACGGGTCGATCCCGATCGTGAACCCGCCCGCGTCGGCGAGCGGTGCCTACCCGCTGTCGACGTACACGTACGCGATCGTGCCGAAGTCGTCGCCCAAGGCGGCCGCGCTCCGGGCGTTCCTGACGTACGCCATCACGGATGGCCAGGCGTTCGGCCCGGACCTCGGCTTCCCGCCGCTGCCGGCTGCCGTCGTCGCGTCCGACAAGACGGCGATCGCGACGATCGCCTAGCCGAGAGTGGCGCCGGCGCTGCGACCTCCCACCGCAGCGCCGGCGCCCTCCCGCCGAGAAGGGCAGGTTTAGACAGTTGAGCACGCAGGTCGACACGGACATCGCCCTTCCGCCGAAGGCGCGGTTCCATTTTGGGGACATGCTGCTGCGGGGGCTGGCCGGAGCGGCCGCGCTCACGGTCGCGATCGTCCTCATCCTGATCGCCTACAAGGTCGTCGATCAGGCCGGGGACGCGATCTCGGCGTTCGGCCTCGGCTTCCTCACGTCGACCGAGTGGAACGCCGTCACGAACCAGTTCGGCGCCCTCGATCTGATCTGGGGCACGGCGGTCACGTCGCTCTTCGCGCTCATCCTCGCCGTCCCGATCGCGATCGCGATCGGGCTCTTCCTGAGCGAGCTCGCGCCACGGCGGCTGCGCGCGCCGGTGGGGGCGCTGGTCGAGCTGCTGGCGGCGATCCCGAGCGTCGTGCTCGGCCTGTGGGGGATCCTCGTCATGGGGCCGTTCCTCGAAGCGCACGTCGAGCCGTGGCTGAACGACCACCTCGGCTTCATCCCGCTGTTCTCGGGCACGCCGTCGAACGTCGGCCTGCTGCCCGCCTGCCTGGTGCTCACGATCATGGTCGTCCCGATCGTGGCCAGCATCAGCCGCGAGCTCTTCGACAGCGTTCCCGGCGATCTCAAGGCGGGGTCGCTCGCGCTCGGCTCGACCCGCTGGGAGATGGTGCGCAGCGTGGCCATCCCGCAGGTGAGCGGCGGCCTCGTCGCCGCCGTCATCCTCGGCCTCGCCCGCGCGCTCGGCGAGGCGATCGCCGTCAGCCAGACGATCGGCGGCGCCCTCGGCCGGCCCACGTCGATCTTCGGCTCGGCCGACACGCTGGCGAGCCGCATCGCCAACCAGTACCAGGGCGCGGCGACGTCGCTGCAGACGTCCTCGCTGGCCTACCTGGCCACGATCCTGCTCGTGTTCAGCCTGGTGGCCAACATCTCGGCGCAGCTGATCGTGCGCCGCATCCGACGCAGAATGGGGACGCGATGAGCACCGAGGTGAACCCGCTCACGATCGTGACGCCGCGGGCGCGGCGGCGGAAGCTGGTCGGCACGCATCATGGAGCTCATCGCCACCGCCGCCGCGGTGCTCGCGATCGATCGTGCTCCTGATCGTCGTCGTCTCGGTCGCCCGCAAGGGCCTGCCGGCGATGAACGCCGACTTCTTCACGAAGAACCCCGTGCCGTTCGGCCAGACCGGCGGCGGCATCAAGAACGCGATCGTCGGCACGCTGATCATGACGGCCATGGCGACGCTGATCGCCGTGCCGGTCGGCGTCCTGATCGCGATCTTCAACACCGAGTTCGCGCCGCCGGCGGTCGCGGAGCTCGTGCGGCTGGTGCTGAACGTGCTCGCCGGCGTGCCCACGATCGTCATCGGCATCTTCATCTTCGGCCTGCTCGTGGTCGGAAACGGCCAGAGCGCGATCGCCGCGTCGATCGGCCTCTCGATCGTGATGGTGCCGCTGATCGCGCGCGCGACCGAGGAGGTGCTCGCTGCTGGTGCCCACGAGCCTGCGCGAGGCGGGCATGGGACTCGGCGCGACCCGCGCACGCACGGTGGTCACGGTGATCCTGCCGACGGCGGTGGGCGGGATCGTCACCGCGACGATCGTCGCGGTCGCCCGGGCCGCGGGCGAGACGGCGCCGCTCCTCTTCACGTCGTCGATCTTCGCGAACGCGGTGGTGACCGACGTCCACCAGGCGATGGCCTCGATCCCGCTCACGATCTTCGTCGACTCCGAGTCGCCGAGCGTGGCGGATCAGCAGACCGCGTGGGCGGCGGCCCTGGTGCTGATGGCAGGGGTGCTCATCATGGGCATCATCGGGCGGGCGCTCTCGCTGCGCACCCGCCGCCAGATCGAGCGGGCGAGGTGAGCATTCATGACCATACGCGACGACGGACCCCGGGGATCAGACAAGATGCGGACAATGACTGAATCAGAGCAGAGCGGCCAGGACGAGAGCGGCGCCGAGCGCGCCGACATCGTTCTCGCCAGATCGCAGGCGCAGATGGCCGACATCGCAGCCAAGCACTCGGCAACGCCCACGGAGGGCAAACCGGTCGTCCTCGGCCTCAGGGACGTCGCGGTGGCCTACAGCGGCTCGGTCGCGATCCGCGATGTCGAACCTGGACATCCACAAGACGCTCGTGACGGCCTTCATCGGCCCCTCGGGCTGCGGCAAGACCACGCTGCTGCGCAGCCTGAACCGCATGAACGACCTCATCCCCGGCGCGGTGGTGAGCGGCTCGATCAGCTATCACGGCCACGACCTGAACGGCTCGGGGGTCGATGCGGTCGAGGTGCGGCGCCGGATCGGGATGGTGTTCCAGCGCCCGAACCCGTTCCCGAAGTCGATCTTCGACAACGTCGCGTTCGGCCTGCGCCTGCACGGCATGAAGGACAACCTGAACGACCGCGTCGAGAAGGCGCTCCGGCACGCGGGCCTGTGGGACGAGGTGCACACGCGGCTGAAGGCGAGCGCGCTCTCGCTCTCGGGCGGGCAGCAGCAGCGGCTCTGCATCGCCCGCGCGCTTGCCATCGAGCCCGACGTCGTCCTGATGGACGAGCCGGCCTCGGCGCTCGATCCGATCGCGACGCAGAGGATCGAGGACTTGGTTGCGGAACTGAAGAACGACTATACGATTGTGATCGTGACCCACAACATGCAGCAGGCAGCGAGGGTCGCCGACATGACCGCGTTCTTCAGCGTCGACGTCCAGGAGTCGGGCTCGCGCTGCGGCATCCTCGTCGAGCACGCCCCCACCGTCGAGCTGTTCACTCGCCCGTCCGACGAGCGCACAGAGGCGTACGTCACGGGCCGGTTCGGGTAGGCCGATGGCGGACCCGGCGGACAAGGGTGAGGCCGGCGCCGGTGTGACCGAGCTCCAGACCGCCCGGCGCCGCCGCCCGGTGCCCGCCGCCCGCCGGCAGAAGCCGCCCCCGCCGGAGCGGTTCCTGAACCGCGAGCTGTCGTGGCTCGACTGGAACGAGCGCTGCATCCAGCTCGGCCAGGACGCCTCCGTGCCGCTGCTGCACCGCATCCGGCTGTGCTCGTTCATCTCGACGGGCCTCGACGAGTTCTTCATGGTGCGCGTCGCCGGCCTCGAGCGCCAGGCGGCGTCGGGGCTCGACGTACGCTCGCCCGACGGCCGCGCCCCGCTCGCGACCCTGGACGAGATCGCAGATCGCGTGCGCGACCAGGTGGCGAAGCAGTCGACGCTGTACGAGCGCGACCTGCTGCCGGGCCTGTCGCAGGCCGGCATCCAGATCGGCCGCGTCGAGCAGGCCACGCGGGCCGAGCTGCGCTCGCTCGCCGCGCACTACGAGCGCGAGATCTACCCGGTGCTGACGCCGCTTGCGATCGGGCCCGGCCAGCCGTTCCCGTACATCTCGGGCCTGTCGCTCAGCCTGGGCGTGTTCGTGCGCGACCCGGCCACGGGCGAGGAGCGCCTGGCGCGGGTGAAGGTGCCCGAGGGCATGCACCGGTTCGTGACGGTCGGCCGCGACCAGGTCATGTTCCCGCTCGAGGAGGTGATCGCACACTTCCTGCCGCGGCTCTTCCCGGGCATGGAGGTCGTCGAGTCGGCGCCGTTCCGCGTCACCCGCGACGCCGACTTCGACGTGTCGGACGATGCCGACGACCTGCTCCAGGCGGTGCAGGTCGAGCTGCGCCGGCGCCGCTTCGGCGACGTCGTCCGGCTCGAGGTGGCCCACAACATGTCGGCGCGCATGCTGCGGCGGCTGGTCGACTCGCTCGACGTCGACGACCGCCAGGTGTTCCGCATCCACGGCATGCTCGACCTGGCCGACGTCTCCCAGCTGGCCGACATCGACCGGCCCGAGCTGAAGTTCGAGCCGTGGGTGGGGGTGATGCCGCCGGCGTTCACAAGCGGCGACCGCAAGGAGATGTTCGCCGGCGATCGCAGCCGGCGACGTCCTCATCCACCTGCCCTACGACTCGTTCGGGTCGACGGTCGAGGAGTTCATCAACGCCGGCGCCCGCGATCCCGACTCGGTGGCGCTCAAGACGACCGTGTACCGCACGAGCGAGCGCTCGCCGCTCATCCCGGCGCTGATCCGCGCGGCCGAGGAGGGCAAGCAGAGCGTGTGCGTCGTCGAGCTCAAGGCGCGCTTCGACGAGAGCCGCAACATCCACTGGTCGCGGGCGCTTGAGGAGGCGGGCACGCACGTCGCCTACGGCTTCCCCAACCTGAAGGTGCACGCGAAGACGACGCTGATCGTGCGCCGCGAGGGCCGCGGCCTGCGCCGCTACGCGCACATCGGCACCGGCAACTACCACGCCGTCACCGCTCGCGTCTACGAGGACTTCGGCCTGTTCACGTCCGACGACGACATCACCGCCGACGTCGCCGACCTGTTCAACCTGCTCACGGGCTTCGGCCGTCCGCAGAACTTCCGCAAGCTCCTGGTCTCGCCCTACACCCTGCGCCCGCGCCTGCTCGAGCTGTTCGCGTCGGTGGCGGACGCCGCCCGGGCCGGCCAGCGCGCGCGCATCCGCATCAAGGTGAACAACTTCACCGACGTCGAGGTGATCGACGCCCTCTACGACGCGTCGCGGGCGGGCGCCCAGGTGGACATCGTGTCGCGCGGCGTGTGCGCGCTGCGGCCCGGCGTCGAGGGCATGAGCGAGAACATCCGCGTGCGCAGCGTCCTCGGCCGCTGGCTCGAGCACAGCCGCGCATTCATCATCGAGGCCGGCGAGACGGCGACGTATCTCCTGGGCAGCGCCGACCTGATGCCGCGCAACCTCGACGGCCGCTTCGAGGTGCTCGTGCCGGTCGAGGACGAGGCGGCCCGCGCCCAGGTGGCGGAGATGTTCGACCTGCTGTTCGGGATCGCCGACTACTCGTGGCAGCTCCTGCCGGACGGGAGCTGGGAGCGGCTCCCGGGCGACGGCACGGGCGGCGCGCAGCTCGCGCTGATCCGGCGGGCGCGGCGCCGTGCCTCGCAGGCCGCCATCCCGTGAGCCGCCTCGCGGCCGAGATCGAGGCACTCCACATGACCGCGCGCAGGGACAGCCGACGCGCCGGTCACACTGCCGTCATGACCGTCGCGGTGATCGACATCGGCTCGAACACGGGCCGGCTCCTGGTCGCGCGCCGGGGCAGCGCGGCAGCGGTGGTCGCGCTGCGCAACGAGCGCACCGTGCTCGGCCTCGGGCACGAGATCGAGGCCACCGGCACCATCTCGGCCCGAGAAGCTCGAGCAGACCATGGCCTGCGCGCGCCGCTACGCGACGCTGGCACGGGCGCACGGGGCGTCGCACATCGACGTCGTGGTGACCGCGCCCGGGCGCCAGAGCGCGAACGCCGACGATCCTGGTCGCGGGCCTGAGCCACGTCACCGGAGTGGCGGCGCGGGTGCTCTCGGCGCACGACGAGGGCCGCTACGCCTTCGAGGGCGCCACCGCCGGCCTCACCGGCCTCGAGGTGCCGGTCGGCGTCTGCGACGTCGGCGGCGGCTCGACCGAGCTTGCGGTCGGCAGCCCCGACCGCCGGCCCGACGCCCTGCTCTCGATCGACATCGGCTCGCTGCGGCTCACGAGCCGCTTCCTCAAGGGCGATCCGCCGTCGCGGCGGGCGGTCGAGCGCGCCGTCGACGAGGTGCGCGACCACCTCGGCGACCTCGAGGACATCCAGGTCGCGACCGCGCTTGCGACCGGCGGGAGCGCCCGCGCGCTGCGCAAGCTCGTCGGCCGCACGCTCGACGAGCGGCGGATGGAGCGGGCGATCCGGATCATCGCCCGGCAGCCGTCCGACCGGCTCGCGCGGGCGTACGGCATCCACATCGAGCGCGCCCACGTCCTCTTCGCCGGCGCGCTCATCCTGCGCGAGGCCCAGCTCGTGCTCGGCGTCCCGCTCGTCGTCGCCCGCGGCGGCCTGCGCGAGGGCCTGGCCGACATGCTGCTCGCCGAGCGCTCCGCCGCCTAGTTCCTTCGAATACCGCAGCGGAGGCGAGAACCGCGTTCTCGCCGGAGCGCCACCGACGTGGCGAGTGCGCCCGAAGGAGGGGGCCCGCGGGGGAACCAGGGTTCCCCCGCGATGACTTCTCCAAAGCTTCACGCGATCGTCACCACGCGGAAACCCCCGTCCGCGGTGGCGCAGGCACAATGCGTGACATGGGTTCGCGCTCGACCTATGTGCGGCGGATCGAGCAGCTCGAGTCTGCCGTGATCGCGTTCGGACGCGGCGTCGCGACGCGGCTCCCCGGCCCGCGGGCCGCGCACCACCGCGCGATCGAGCTCGCCGTCGACGCGCTGATGGGATCGCCGCTCGCCCAGACCGACGACGTGCGCCTGATCCGCACCCTGCAGGACGTCGACTTCCACAGCCGCCACATCGACCGTCTGCTCGACACGCTGCCGCCACCCATGGGGGCCGATATGAACGCCGCGCTCGTCGCCCTCGCGGTGACGCTCGACGCCCTCGAGCGGCGCGACGGGGCGCTGCTCGACCGGGTCGACTCCGCCCTCGAGCGGATCCTCGACCGCGCCGAGCGGCCGCTCCTGCGCGACGGGGCGGCGGCGGTCCCCGACGCCCGCCTCCGCCGCGTCGCCCTGCACGTGCTCGCCGTCGCCGAGGCGGCGCGTGCGGTCGTGCCGGCGACGCGCGTCCGTCCCCCGGCGCCGGTCGGATGAGGAACGGCACGGCGAACGGCCGCAAGCGCCGGATCCTGGTGGTCGAGGACGACGCGGTCATCTCGGCGGCGATCACCGCCTACCTGCGCGCGGCGGGCTACGAGGTCGACGCCGTCGACGACGGCCTGAAGGCGCTGCGCCGGATCCGCTACGCGAGCCCCGACGCGATCGTGCTCGACCTGATGCTGCCCGGAACCGACGGCTGGCAGGTGATCGAGTCGGTGCGCGCGGACGGGGTCGAGGCGGCCGTCGTCGTCGTCAGCGCGCGCGTCTCCGAGCGCGACCGCGTGCACGCCCTGCGCATGGGCGCCGACGACTATCTGTGCAAGCCGTTCGGGATGCCCGAGCTCGTCGCCCGCGTCGAGTCGGCGCTGCGGCGCACCTCGGGCGGGTTCCAGACCACGAACGGCGCGATCGAGCAGCCCGGCCTCGTCATCGACTCCGAGCTCAAGCGGGTGTTCGTCGACGGCGAGGACGCCGGCCTGACCGTGCTCGAGTTCCGGCTGCTGCACGCGATGGCCTCCGAGAGCGGCCGCGCGCTCACGCCGCGACCAGCTGCGCCGGCGGGTGTGGGGGATGCCGCACACCAAGCGCGACCGCTCGGTCGACGTGTGCGTCCGCAAGCTGCGGGCCAAGCTCGACTGCCGCTCGGCCGACACACACCTACATCCACACCCATCCCGGTGTCGGCTACCGCTTCGCGGCCGAGCCCAAGGCGCCCGCGCCGGATTCGGCGCCGCCGTCAGCGGCCGCCTGAGATACGATCACGGCTCGTGAGCAGCGAGCCTCAGGCGCACGCCGTGGCTGAGCCCGACTCGAGCGACGCTGCGCTGGTCGATTCGCTGCTCGAGGAGCTGGGCGCAAGCCGTGTCGGCTTGCTGGCCGAATTCGTGCGCGCCTACGTCCGCCGCGTGCCGGCGCTGCTCGTCGGCGAGCTCGAGACGGCGGAGCTGGCCGCGCACGTCGCCGGCCTCTTTGCGTTCATGAACGAGCGCGCGCCCGGCGAGCTCGCCGTGCGCGCGTACAACCCCGCGACCGAGACCGACGGCTGGCACTCCGCCGGCTCGGTGGTCGAGGTCAGCGTCGAGGACTCGCCGTTCCTCGTCGACACGGTCAGCACCGAGATGCACGTGCACGGGCTGCAGGTGCGGGCGGTCGTGCACCCCGTGATGGGCGTCGAGCGCAGCGAAGGACGGCCGCATCGAGGCGATCACGCCCGGCGCGGGGCGCCCCGCGGCGCGAGTCGGTCATGTACTTCCAGGCCGACCGCCGCCTCGACGACGACGCGCTCGAGTCGCTGCGCGACGACCTCGTGTCGGTGCTCCGCGACCTGCGCCTGGCGGTGCGCGACTTCCTGCCGATGGTGGAGCGGATCGAGACGATGATCGAGACGGCCCAGGCGGCCGGCTCGCGCTGGTCGGCCGACGACGTGCAGGAGTCGACCGAGTTCCTGCAGTGGCTCACCGACGACAGCTTCATCTACCTCGGCTACCGCGAGTACGCCATCGCCGGCACCGGCGAGGAGGCCACGATCGCCGTCGTCCCCGGCTCCGGCCTCGGCATCATGTCCGACGACACGCGGTCGCGCTTCGCCACCCGGTGCCGGTCTCGGAGCTCGAGCCGGCGGTGCGCGGGCGCATCTTCGGCGGCCCGCTCGTGCGTCGTCTCGAAGACGAACGCCGAGACGGCGATCCACCGCCGCGCGCGGATGGACTACATCGGCGTGAAGAGGATCGACGCCGACGGCAACCTCGTCGGCGAGCTGCGCATGATCGGCCTCTTCACCAGCAAGGCCTACGCCGAGTCGGCCCGCCAGATCCCGCTCGTGCGGCGCAAGCTCGAGGCGATCATGCGCTGGGAGGACCTGATCTCGGGATCGCACGACTACAAGGCGGTCGTCGAGCTCTTCGACAGCTTCCCCAAGGACGAGCTCTTCGCCGCCCCGGCGCAGGAGCTGCGGGCGACGATCATGGCGCTCGCCGCCATGCAGGAGGAGCGCAACGTGCGCGTGTTCGTGCGCGTCGACCCGATGTGGCGGACGGTGTGGGCGACCGTCGCCCTGCCCGCGCGACCGCGTCTCGACCGACCTCCGCATCCGGCTCGAGCACCTGTTCGAGTACCGCTTCCAGGGCGTCGTCGCCGACTACGAGCTCTCGTTCGCCACCGACCCGGCCCGGTTCCACTTCACGATCCACGTGGGCGACGAGGGCATCCCGGACGTGCCGCTCACCGACCTGCAGCGCGAGGTGGCCGCCGCCGCGCGGTCGTGGGACGACGCCCTGTCGGACGCCCTCGCCGAGAGCGTCGGCGAGATGCGCGGCCACGAGCTCGCGCGCCGCTACGCCGCCCTCTTCCCCGAGTACTACAAGAGCGCCGCCGGCGTCGACGTGGCCCGGTTCGACGTCGAGCAGTTCGAGCGGCTCGGCGACGACCGCCCCTACGTCGTCGCGCTCCAGAACGAGGTCGGCCCGGCCGAGCCGCTGACGCGGGTGAAGCTCTACAAGACCGGCGGCAAGGCGCCGCTGACCGAGCTCCTGCCGCTGCTCGAGCAGCTCGGCCTGACCGTGGTCGAGGAGGTGCCGACGCGGCTGCAGGGCGACACGGCCGAGAGCCGCTACCTGCACGACTTCGGCGTGCTCGGCCCCGACGGCAACCCGCTCGATCTCGACGCCTACGCCGACGCTCGTGAGCTCGACGGTCGGCGCCGTGTGGGACGGCCGCGCCGGCTCGGACTGGCTGAACCGGCTGGTCGTGACCGGCGGCCTCTCGTGGCAGCAGGTGTCGGTGCTGCGCGCGTACCGGGAGTACCGCCAGGTGCTCGGGGCGACGTTCACGTCCCGGTACCAGAACGACTGCTTCGTGCGCAACGCGGCGATCGCGCGCAAGCTCGTGCAGCTCTTCGAGACGCGCTTCGACCCCGCCCGGGACGGCGACGACGAGGCCGAGCAGGCGCTCGTCACCGAGATCGCGGCCGACCTGGACGCGGTGACCTCGCTCGACGACGACCGCATCCTGCGCGGCTACCTGGGCCTGATCCAGGCGACGGTGCGCACGAACGCGTATGCCCGTGAGGGCGGCTCGGAGCATCTCTCGTTCAAGGTGCGCTGCAAGGACGTGCCGAACATGCCCCGGCCGGTGCCGCTGTGGGAGATCTTCGTCTACTCGCCCGACATGGCCGGCGTGCACCTGCGCGGCGGCACCGTCGCGCGCGGCGGCATCCGCTGGTCGGACCGGCTCGAGGACTACCGCACCGAGGTGCTCGGCCTGATGAAGGCGCAGATGGTCAAGAACGCGGTGATCGTGCCCGTCGGGGCCAAGGGCGGCTTCGTGCTCAAGCGGCCGCCGTCCGACCGCAAGGCGCTGATGGAGGAGGAGCGGCGCCAGTACATCACCCTGATGCGGGGGATGCTCGACCTGACCGACAACATGGTCGGCGGCGAGGTCGTCCACCCGCCGGGCGTGCGCGTCCTGGACGGCCCCGACCCGTACCTGGTCGTGGCCGCCGACAAGGGCACCGCCCACCTGTCCGACACCGCCAACGCGGTCAGCGCCGAGTACGGGTTCTGGCTCGGCGACGCGTACGCGTCGGGCGGCTCGGACGGATACGACCACAAGGCGCTCGGCATCACCGCCCGCGGGGCGTGGGAGAGCGTGACCCGCCACTTCCGCGAGCTCGGCCGCGACGTCATGACCGAGCCGTTCACCGCGGTCGGCGTCGGCGACATGTCCGGCGACGTGTTCGGGAACGGCATGCTGCTGTCGCGGCAGATGCGGCTCCTGGCCGCGTTCGACCACCGCCATGTCTTCATCGACCCCGACCCCGACCCCGAGGCGACGTTCGCCGAGCGCGAGCGGATGTTCGCCCTGCCGTCGTCGTCGTGGGACGACTTCGACCGCGCCGTGATCTCCGCCGGCGGCGGCATCTGGCCGCGCTCGGCGAAGTCGGTGCCGCTCTCGCCGCAGGCGCGCGCCGCGCTCGGCGTCGAGGCCGAGCGGCTCACGCCCACCGAGCTGATCCAGGCGATCCTGCGCGCCCCGGCCGACCTGCTCTGGAACGGCGGCATCGGCACCTACGTGAAGGCGTCGTCGGAGTCGCATGCGGACGTCGGCGACCGCACGAACGACGCCGTGCGCGCCGACGGGCGCGAGCTGCGCGTCAAGGTCGTCGGCGAGGGCGGCAACCTCGGCCTCACCCAGCGCGGCCGCATCGAGTACGCGATGCACGGCGGCCGCATCAACACGGACGCGATCGACAACTCCGGCGGCGTCGACTGCTCCGACCACGAGGTCAACCTGAAGATCCTGCTCGGGCTCGCGGTCGAGGCCGGCGAGCTCACGCTCGAGGAGCGCAACGAGGTGCTGCAGAGCGTCGCCGGACGACGTGGTGGCCCACGTCCTCTACGACAACTACCTCCAGGTGCAGATCCTGAGCCAGGAGACGGCGGTGTCGGCGCAGCGGATGGAGGCCTACGAGGACCTGATGACCGAGCTCGAGGCCCGCGGCCTGCTCGAGCGCGCGCTCGAGTTCCTGCCCACGAGCGAGCAGATGGCCGAGCGGCGCGCCGCGGGCACGGGCCTCGTGCGGCCCGAGCTTGCCGTGCTCCTGGCCTATGCCAAGCGGCTCCTGCGCGAGCACGTGCTGGCGTCGTCGTTCCCCGACGACCCCTACCTGGACGCGTCGCTCGCCGAGTACTTCCCGCCGGCGGTCGTCGAGCGCTTCGGCCACCTGATGGCCGCGCACCCGCTGCGGCGCGAGATCGTCGCGACGATCGTCACGAACGACGTCATCAACTCGATGGGGATCACGTTCGTCTCGCGGATGGTCGCCGAGACCGGGGCGGGCGCCGAGGAGGTGGCCGGCGCGTTCATCGTCGCCCGCGACGTCAGCAATGCGCGCGAGCCGTGGGACGCCGTCGAGAAGCTCGACCGGGTGGTGCCGAACGACGTCCAGGCGGATCTGATGACGGGCGTCGACGCGATGGTCGAGCAGCTCGCGCGCTGGTATCTGACGCACGTGCCGCACATCGACCTGCGTCACGAGGTCGAGCTCGCGCAGGCCCCGTTCGCCGAGCTCGTGGCGTGCATGGGCGACGTCGCCACCACCGCCTGGCGGCTTGCCCGCGACGAGCGCCTCGAGCACCTGCTCGCACAGGACGTCGCCCGCGACGCCGCCCGCTTCGCCGCGATCGCGCCCGACCTGGTCTATGCCCCCGACATCATCACGGTCTCCCGCTCGTACTCGCGGTCGATCGCCGACGTCGCCCATGCCTTCTTCGTGATCGGCGAGCGGCTGTACCTGGACGTGATCGAGCGGCGGGCGTCGGAGCTGCCCGCCCAGACGCGCTGGCAGCGGCTCGCCTGGGCGTCGCTCGCCGACGACCTGCGGCTGCTGCGGCGCCAGATCGCCTCGGCGGTGCTGGCCGAGTCCGGCGACGCCTCGATCGACGACGCAGTCGACCGCTACCTGGCCGCGCGCACCGACCCGTACGAGCGGCTCGCCTCGCTGATGACGACGCTCGCCGCGGCGCCGGGCGACGACGCCTCGGTGATCATGGTGGCGGTGCACCAGATCCGCCAGGTCATCGCTTAGACGCCTCCACGGGCAGTCTGATCGCGGCCACGAGGCCGAGCAGGCCGAAGCCGGCCAGCACGATCATGGCCACCGCGTAGGAGCGCGTCCCCAGGGCGACCACCGACACCAGGATGGTGCCGGCGATGGCGGTGCCGAACGAGGATCCGAGGTTCGACACGCTGCGCGACAGGCCGGAGATCTCGCCCTGCAGCGCCTCCGGGAAGCTCGACTGGACGACGTTCACGGACGGGGTCAGCATCACGCCCAGCCCCAGCCCGATCGAGGAGCAGCCCGGGCCCGAAGGCGATCACCCGCGACGAGGAGTGCACCAGCCAGAGCAGGACGCCGATCCCGGCGACCGTGAGCACGAAGCCGGCGATGATCAGCGTCCGCTGCGGCCAGCGCTTGGCGAGCCGCTCGGCCGCGAACGACGAGACGAGGACGCCGATGGTGGCGGCCGTGAACACCACGCCGGTCTGGATCGCGTTGTAGCCGCGCACCTCCTGCAGGAAGACGGACACCACGAACGACACGCCCATCAGCAGCAGCCACTGGAGGTTCTGGGTGAGCAGCGCGAGGTTGCAGGTGCGGTCGCGAAAGAGCCGGGTCGAGAGCAGCGGCTCCTTGCCGCGGCGCTCCAGCCGCCGGATGTAGAGGAAGAAGGCGACCAGGAAGGCCAGGCCGATCGCGATGAACAGCACGAAGAGCGCGTTTCGGACGCCCGCCTGAAGGATCCCGAACACGATGAAGAACATGCCCACCGCCGACAGCACCGCGCCCACGAGGTCGAACGGACGGCTCGGATCGGCCGCCACGGGATCGGTGAGCTTGCGGCTGAGGAGCACGATGATGCCGCACCACGGCCGCCTGGAACAGGAACGCCACCCGCCAGCTGATCGCCGTGGTGATGACGCCGCCGATCAAGGGCCCGGCCGCGGCGCCGACGCCGCCCAGCCCGCTGATGGCGCCGAACGCCCACGCCCGCGAGGTGAGGTCGCTCGAACCAGATCGTCGCCAGGATGTAGACGGGCGGGATGAGCAGCGCCGTGCCGACGCCCTCGAACACCGAGTTGCCGAGGATCAGCACGCCGAGGCTCGGGCGCCGCCGCGCTCAGCAGCGCGCCGATGCCGTACAGGGTCAGGCCGCCCAGTGAAGCACCGCTTGCGGCCCCAGCGGTCGGTCAGCTTGCTGCACGGAATCATCAGGATCGCCATGATCAGCAGGAACAGGGTGATCGCCGTCTGCACTCCCTGCACGTCGGTGTTCAGATCGTGGCTGATGTCGGTGATCATCACGTTCATGTTGGAGCCGGCGAAGCTGCAGATGAACTGGGCGAGCGCCAGCGGCAGGATGAGTCGCCGCGCTGCCCGCGTCCGCGGGCGGGCCTCGGCCCCGGCCGCCGCTCCCACATCATGATCGCTCGGCACCGCCTCTCGACCCCCGGTTCGAATCGCGCCCGCACCATAGAGGATGGCGGCGGCGGTGGAAGGCTCCGGGTTGCCGATAAGGTGACGGCATGAACCGGCTCGGCGGCGAGACCAGCCCGTACCTGCTCCAGCACGCGGAGAACCCGGTCGAGTGGTATCCGTGGGGCGAGGAGGCGCTCGAGCGGGCGCGGGCCGGCGACCGGCCGATCCTGCTCTCGATCGGCTACTCGGCGTGCCACTGGTGCCACGTGATGGCGCACGAGTCGTTCGAGGACCCCGAGACCGCCGCAGTGATGAACCGCCTGTTCGTGAACGTGAAGGTCGACCGCGAGGAGCGTCCCGACCTGGATGCGGTCTACATGAACGCGGTCGTCGGCATGACGGGGCACGGCGGCTGGCCGATGACGGTGTTCCTCACGCCCTCGGGCGAGCCGTTCCACGGCGGCACCTACTACCCGCCGGAGCCGCGCCACGGCCTGCCCGGCTTCCGCCAGCTGCTGTACGCGATCGACAAGGCGTGGCGGGAGCAGCGGCAGGAGGTCGACCGCGTCGGCGCAAACGTGCGCGAGGCGCTGCGGGCGGCGGCCGCCGCCGCGCCGTCGAGCGAGCCGCTCACCGACGAGCTGCTCACGGGCGCAGTGCCGGCGCTGCGGTCGGTCTACGACCAGAGCTTCGGCGGCTTCGGCGGCGCGCCGAAGTTCCCCGCCGCCTCCGCCGTCGGGTTCCTGCTGCGCCTGCACCGGCGCACGGGGGACGCGGATGCCCTCGCGATGGCGACCGGCACGCTCGACGGGATGGCGCTCGGGGGGATGCACGACCTGGTGGGCGGCGGCTTCCACCGCTATGCGGTCGACGGCCTGTGGCTCGTCCCGCACTTCGAGAAGATGCTCTACGACAACGCGCTGCTTGCGACCGCCTATCTCGAGGGCCACGCCGTCACCGGCGACCGTGGCTACGCCGAGGTCGCCGGACGCACGCTCGACTTCATGCTGCGCGAGCTGCGCCTGCCCGAGGGCGGCTTCGCCTCGGCCCTCGATGCCGACACCGGCGGCGTGGAGGGCACGACCTACGTGTGGACGCCGCCGCAGCTGGAGGAGGCGCTCGGTCCCGCCGGCGCCGCCGCGGCCGCGGCCTACTACGGGGTGACGGCGGCGGGCAATTTCGAGGGTGGAACGACGGTGCTGCGGGCGCACGGGCAGCCGCCACCGGATCTCGACGCCCTGCGCGCGGCGCTGCTCGAGCGGCGTCTGCGCCGGCCCCAGCCCGGACGCGACGACAAGGCGATCGCGTGCTGGAACGGGCTCGCGCTCGCCGCGCTCGCGCAGGGCGGCTGGCGCCTGCGCCGCCCCGACCTGCTCGCAGCCGCCCGCGCCTGCGCCAGGTTCCTGCTCGCCGAGATGACCGGCGGCGACGGCCGGCTGCGCCGCACGTACCGCGACGGCAGCGCCCGCATCCCGGCGTACCTGGACGACCACGCAGCGGTCTGCCACGGCCTGCTCGAGCTTGCGCTCGCGACCGGCGAGGTGGAGTGGCTCGCGCCGGCGCGGCGTCTGGCCGCCGACGCCGTGGAGCGCTTCGGGGACGCGCGCAACGGCGGCTTCTTCCAGTCGGCGGCCGACGCCGAGCAGCTCGTTGCGCCGTACAAGGAGCTCGACGACAACCCGACCCCGTCGGGCAACTCGCTGCTCGCACACGTGCTGATCCGGCTTGCGCGGATCTACGCCGAGCCGCAGCTCGAGGCCCAGGCCGCCGCGGCGATGCGCCTGGCGGCCGACGGGATGCGCCGCGCTCCGCACGGCTTCGGCCAGATGCTCGCGGCGCTCGACCTGCACCTGTCAGCTCCCCGCGAGGTGGCCGTCGTCGGCCGCCTTGCCGACCCGGCCACGGCCGCCCTGGCCGACGCGGTGCGCGACGGCTTTCACCCGACCGTCGTCTACGCGTTCGGCGACGGCGACGATGCGGCGGGCATCCCGCTGCTCGAGGGCCGCCACGCCGTCGCGGGTGCGCCCGCCGCCTACATCTGCGAGCGGTTCGCGTGCCGTGCGCCGCTCACCGACCCGGCCGCCGCCCGGGCGGCGATGGCGGCGTGAGCGCCGTCGATCCGCTGCGGCGCGCCGCGGGCGAGGAGGCGGTCGCCCGCTACGTGCGCGACGGCATGCGGCTGGGGCTCGGCACCGGCTCGACGGCCGCCCTGATGCTCGAGGCGCTCGCGGCGCGGATCGCAGCCGGCGAGCTGCACGGCGTCGCCGGGGTGCCCACGTCCGACGCGACGGCGGCGGCCTGCCGCCGCCTCGGCATCCCGCTGACGACGCTCGAGGAGACGCCGCGGCTCGACGTCGTCATCGACGGGGCCGACGAGATCGATCCGAGCCTCGACCTGATCAAGGGCCTGGGCGGAGCCCACCTGCGCGAGAAGGTCGTGGCCTGCGCCGCGGACATGATGGTGGTCGTGGCCGACGAGGCGAAGCTCGTCTCGCACCTCGGCGAGCGCGCGCCGCTCCCGGTCGAGGTGGTCACGTTCGCCCTGCCGGTGTCCGGCCGGCTGCTGCGCGGGCGGGGCTGGGAGCCGACGCTGCGGACAAAAGCCGACGGCAGCCCGTTCGTGACCGACGAGGGCAACGCCGTCCTCGACTGCCGCCGCGGCGACTGGTCCGATCCCGTGGCGCTCGCAGCGGGCGTGCGCGAGGTGCCCGGCGTGGTCGAGCACGGCTTCTTCCTCGGCATCGCCGGCGCTGCCGTCGTCGGCACGGCCGCCGGCGTCAGAGTGCTCGAGCGCGGGTCGCCCCCAGCCGGCGCTCCATGACCGCCACCGCCTCGGGGTTCTGGTCGATCAGCACGTAGCGGCGTCCGAGCGCGGCGGCGACGGCGCCGAGCGTGCCCGATCCGGCGAAGAAGTCGGCCACCCGGTCGCCCGGCTGGGTCGAGGCCTGCACCATCCTGCGCACCAGGCCCTCGGGCTTCTGCGTCGGATAGCCGGTGCGCTCGCGGCCCGCGGTGGGCACGATCGTGTGCCACCAGCAGTCGGTGGGGAGCTTCCCGCGCGCGGCCTTCTCGGGCGTGACGAGGCCCGGCGCCATGTAGGGCTCGCGCTCGACGGCGTCGGAGTCGAACCAGTAGGCGGTCGGGTCGCGCACGTAGACGAGGATCGTGTCGTGCTTTGCCGGCCAGCGCCGCCGCGGCTTGCCGCCGTAGTCGTACGCCCACACGATCTCGTTCAGGAAGCACTCCCGCCCGAAGAGCTCGTCGCACAGGACCTTCACGTAGTGGGCCTCGCGGTAGTCGAGGTGCAGGTAGAGCGTGCCGCGTTCGTCGAGCAGGCGGCGGGCGTGGCGCAGGCGCGGCTCGAGGAAGCCCAGATAGTCGTCGAAGCTGTCGCGGTAGGACGAGCGCTCGAGCAGCTCCGTGCGGTAGCGGCGCCCGCCGAAGCCGGTGCGGTCGCCGTCGTCGGCGGCGACGGCCCGAAGCGGCCGGGCGCTGCGCTCGCCGCCGGTGTTGAACGGCGGATCCAGGTAGATCATGCGAAACGCGCCGTCGGCGAACCGGGGCAGGAGGTCGAGGTTGTCCCCGAGCAGGATCAGGTCGTCCACGGCCGTAGCATGACCGCCCGTGTGGTCGGAGCGGCCGCTCAGGCCTGCGCGATCGCCTGCAGGAGCGCGGCCGCCGGCTCGCCGCCGTCGACGCGCACGCGGCGCAGGGTGTCGGCCTCGGAGGGCACCGCGAGGCCGGGCAGCGTCGTCGTCGCGCCCAGGTAGCCGGCCCGGCGCACGGCGGCGATCACCGCGGGGTCGAAGACGCCGGACGGGTAGCAGAAGAAGTCGACCGGCACACCGAAGAGGCGCCGCAGGATGACCCGCGAGCGGCCCACCTCGCGGCGCAGCTGTGCGGGCGAGACCGTGTCCAGGTCGGGGTGCGTGAGCGTGTGCGAGTCGACCTCCCAGCCGTTTCCGATCATCCGCCGCACCATCCAGGTCTTGAGGCCCCAGCCGTGCCGGTGCAGGTTGGCCACGAGCAGGTTGAGGACACCCGGCCAGCCGCGCCGGTGAAGCGCCGGCATGGCAACGCCGTAGTCGCCCCGGTAGCCGTCGTCGAACGAGAGCACGACCGGCTCCCGAGGCAGCGGCGCGCGGCCGTGCCAGGCTCGCCACACGCGGTCGAGGGTGACGGGGTGGTAGCCGGCGGCGGCGAGCGCGCGCATCTGGGCGCGGAAGAGGGCGGGCGAGACGAAGAGCGCGGGATAGGGCGCGCCCGGCGGCGGCTCCCCGATCGCGTGGTACATCAGCACGGGTACCGGCGTGCGCAGCCGCGGGCCGTGGAAGCGGGCCGGCGGAAGCGGCACCACGACGGGCAGGTCGCGCATCTCGAGGGCGTCTGCATTCATCCGTACCGGCGCCCGCCGGTGGGCCGCCGCGGCGTGCTCCGAGTGCGCCACCACGCCGGAGGCCAGGACCACGAGGGCCACGACCACGAACGCGATGCGTCGACCCGACACGGACCACCCCGGTGCAAGCGCTGCCGTGCCTGCGAGTCTACGCCCTGGGGACGCGCCGGTCTAGACGCCCGCGGGCGCGGGCCGCTTGCGGCCGATCTGCTCGGCGGTCGGCCGGCGCACGTTGCGGACGAGGCCGACCTTCTCCCAGACGGCGATCACGAGGCCGGACAGGTCGATCTGGCGCCAGCCGAGCCCGTGGAACGCCGATGTCGGGAACACGTGGTGGTTGTGATGCCACGCCTCGCCCAGCGACGGCAGCGCGAGCACCCAGTTGTTGGTCGACCGGTCGGCGGCGGTGAACGGCCGCCGGCCGAACACGTGGCAGATCGAGTTCACGCTCCACGTGATGTGGTGGTTGAAGAACAGCCGCACGAGGCCGCCCCAGATGAGGCCGGTGAACGCGCCCTTCCAGGTGCCGGTGATCAGGCCGCCGAGGGCGAACGGGATCGCGAACGACAGCACCACCCACAGCACGAACAGGTTCGAGATCGCAACGATCAGCCGGTCCGCGAGCAGATCCTTGGCGTAGCGCTCGCGGTCGGTGCGGCTGTGGTCGAACATCCAGCCCACGTGGGCGTGGCCGAGGCCGCGCAGCCGCGCCCAGATCGAGCCCTCGAAGCCGTGGTGGGGGCTGTGCGGGTCGCCCTCCTTGTCGGAGAAGGCGTGGTGGGTGCGGTGGTCGACGGCCCAGTCGATCGCCGGGCCCTGGATCGCGAGCGATCCGGCGATCAGGAGCGCGGCCTTGAGCGGCGCGATCGCTTCGAACGCCCGGTGGGTCAGCATGCGGTGGAAGCCGATCGTGATCCCGAAGCCGCAGATCACGTAGAGCCCCGCAAAGAGGGCCAGGTCGGTCGGGCCGACGGCCTGGTTCCACAGGAGCGTGACCGCCGCGAGCAGGCCGATGAACGGCAGCACGGTGATCACGATCATCGCGATGTTGCGGCCCCGCTCGGGGATCGCCAGGTCGGGTGCCTTAGCCGTCATCTCGAGGATGCTTTCGCGCCCGACCGCATCAGGTTCGTTCCAACCGGCTGCCCGGGACGATGTCCTGGGAGCCGTCCTCCCAGCGCACCCAGCCCTTGTGGCCGCCGTCGTAGTCGCCGGCGAAGAGCAGGAGCGTCGCCGGCCGCTCGGCGACCGTGCAGGCCTCGTCGCCCGGCTCGTCGGCGCCCCGCCAGATGCGGATGAACGGGTTTGACTCCCACTCGGCGCCGATCGTGGTCGCATCGGTGTGGCCGGGCAGGACACCGTCGTAGTGCGGCAGCCCCATCAGCACGTCCATGATCGAATGGTGCAGGCTCTGCGTAGCAGTCGCGCATGCGTCCCGCCCACCGTGTCCTTGAACAGCACGTCGGCGGTGAAGCAGCAGTCGTCGATCAGGAACGACAGGTGGCCCGGGCTGTGCCCGGGCGTGAAGAGCGCGGTGATGTCGAGGTCGCCGGTGCGGACGTCGTCGCCGTCGGCCAGGTGGCCGGTCACACCGCCCATGCGCTCAGCCTCGATCTCGTGCGCGGCCACCGGGTCGCGAAGCGCTCGACTACCACGGCCGCCCGTCGATGTGGTCGCCGTCGGCATGGGTGATCAGAAGGTGTGTGACGTGAGGTCGTGGCTCTCGGCCGCGTCGATCAGCGGCGCGATCGGGCCACCGGAATCGATGACGACGCCCGTGCCCCCGGCGGCATCGCCGACCAGGTAGGAGTTGGAGAGCCAGCCGGGATGCATCGAGCGTTCGATGATCACGAGGCGGCTGCCCGCTTGGCCGCCTTGGCCGCGCGTTTGCCGGCCTGGTAGCTCGGCCAGCGCCTCGGCCGAGTCGACGTCGCCGAGCGTCGGGTGGTTCGGCAGCACCTCCTCGTATCCGTCCGGGCGCACCCCGAACTGCTTGACCAGCGTTGCGATCAGCGAGCGCACCTTCATGTCGCCGATTCCCGGTAGCTCTCCGAGTCGTTGCTTGAGGTCGGCGCCGCTGGTGGCCTCTGTCCATACGCGTCCGCCGTCGCCGTCGTAGCGTTCGTCGATGAACGCGCACAACGCCTGCACTCGCGTGGCCATCGAACGCCGGGAACCGGTGAATCGCGGGCTTGCTGCTTGAACACCGCCTCCAGTTTGGCGGGATCTGTGGCGGCGATCCTGGCGGGGTCGAGGTGGCCGAGCCGGCGTTGCAGCTCGAGCGGGCCCGAGAATGCTTTTTGCACCGTGACCTGCTGATCCAGCACAAAGCCAATCAAGAGTGCGTTGGGGTCGCTTGCGATCAAGCGGTCGGCCTCATCGTCGCCCGACCAGGGCAGTGATGCTGGAGCTGTGAGGTGGAGGTCATCGCGCTCTAGATGGGAGCCGGATTCCGGGGTCGCGGTCAGTGGTCGGCGTCGTGGGAGGTTCGTCGCCGTCGAGCTCGCGCCTTCGCCTGGCGCCTCGTTGCGAGACGCGATCACCACGAGATAGGTGCCGGGGATGCCCCAGAAGACGCCGTAAAGACGCGCGGAACGCGATCGGTTGGCGAAACAACGTGATGTGAAGAAGAAGAGCAGCACCACGGCGTCGGGAGCGTCGATCGAGGATCTGCACGTGGCCGGGAAGCGACTCCCAGTGCAGGAGCGCGCCGGGTGGGTCCCGATCGGCGCTTACCGTCGGCCGCCCATGCGTCGCAATCCGGCTTGCACCGAGCGCAAGCCCCTGGGCGTACGCCGCACGCACCTCTTCCGCCGACCAGGGCGCCGGCGCGACGGAGATGAAGTAGTCGGCCAGCGCGCCTCTCGGCGAGCCCGTCGAGGTGTCGTCGGTGACGCCGACGGCCGCAAGCGTCGGGAATTCGAGCTGGCCAGGATCCGGCGGACGGCGGTGACGGCGCGCGACCCGTCGGCGGGACCGTCGCCGGGCTCGCCCAGCGCATCGGCGATCCGTTCGAACTGGTCGGGCACGTGCAGCGCGGTCGCGATCCATCGTCTCGGCCAGTACGAGGCCGATCGTCAGACCGTGGGGGAGGCCGAAGCGGCCGCCGATCGCCTGTCCGAGCGAGTGCTCCGAACCGCAGTCGGAGATGTTCATGCCAGGCCCGCCATCAGACTCGCGCACGCCATCTGTGCGCGAGCCTCGGCGGTCGGAGCCGTCGCGCGACGACCTGGGCACGAGCGCCCCGCCGGCGAGCCGGATCGACTCGAGCGCGATGCCGTCGCCGATCGGCGTGCGGACGGTGACGACCATCCCCGCGATCGCCTGCGCGAGGGCGTCGATGCCGGTGTGGGCCGTGATCTTCGGCGGCAGGCCGTAGGTCAGCGCCGGGTCGACCAGCGCGTGCTGCGCGCGCAGGTGCGGGCTTGCGATCCCGGCCTTCACGTGGGTGCGCTCGTCGGTGATGACCGCGCCGCCGGAGACCTCCGCTGCCGGTGCCCGGCGGTCGTCGGAACGCAGACCAGCGGGAGTCCGCGGCGCCTCGTACACGGCCTCTCCGCGGGCGAATCGCATGTACGGGCCACCCTGACCGGCGACCAGCCGCGCCGCCTTGGCGGTGTCGATCGCCGACCCGCCACCGATCGCGGCGACCGCGTCGCAGCCGCTGCTCGCGCAGCGCCTCGGCCGCCCGCTCGACGAGGCTCGACCGTCGGCTCGCCTGGCGCCTTCTCGAACGTCACGGCGCCGGGGACGGCGGCGAGCGCGTCGGCCACCCCGGGTACCAGGTCGGCGAGGCCCGCGTCGATGACGACCAGTGGGCGGTGGCGCGCCCTCGTCGGCAAGCACCGCCGCCAGGTCAGCCGACCACCCGTCGCCGAACCGGATCTTGACCGGCAGATGGTTGCGGAAAGCCGGATTCACCGGCGAGGGATGGATTGACCGCACCCGGATCATGCTGGCGGGTAGGTTACCCCGTAGTCCATCCGTCAGGAGGATCGATGTCTGAGACCGGTTGTCACGAAGGCGCTGAACGAGCAGATCGCCTACGAGTTCGGCGCTGCCCAGCAGTACATCGCGATCGCCATCCACTACGACTCCGAGACGCTGCCGCGCCTGTCCGCGTACTTCTATCGGCAGGCGCTCGAGGAGCGAAACCACGCCATGATGATGGTGCAGTACCTGCTCGATGCCGGCGAACGGGTCACGATCCCGGGGGTCGCGGCGCCGACGACCGAGTTCGCCGACACCGTCGCGCCGGTCGAGCTTCGCGCTCGCGCAGGAGCGCGAGGTGACGAGCCAGATCAACGCCCTCGCGCGCCGCGCGCCCGCGACGCCAACGACTACGCCGGCGAGCAGTTCATGCCTGGTTCATCAAGGAGCAGGTCGAGGAGGTCTCGAGCATGTCCGACCTGCTACGGTCGTGCGAGCGCGCGTCGCGAGAATCCGCTCCTGGCCGAGGAGTATCTGGTCCGCGAGGCGACCGGCGAGGCGGCCGACGCGACGGCGCCCGGGGCGGCCGGCGGCGCGCTTTGAGCGACGTCCCCGAGGCGGCGCTCCGCGAGACGGGGGCGGGCCGCGAGCCGGCGGGTGACGGCTGGTTCGTCGTGAACGTGGCCGACGCGGCCTGGCGGGTGGACGCCGCGTTCGGCCCGAGCTGCCGCTTCGAGTCCGGCGAGCGTCCCTTCCCGCAGCTCGGGATCACGTTGCGGGTGCTCGAGCCGGGCAAGCCCAACTGCATGTACCACGGCGAGAGCATCCAGGAGGACTTCCTCGTCCTCCAGGGCGAGTGCCTGCTCCTGGTCGAGGGTGAGGAGCGGCGCCTGCGCGCCTGGGACTTCGTCCACTGCCCTGCCTGGACGGAGCACGTGTTCGTCGGCGGCGAGGCGCCGTGCGTCGTCCTGATGGTCGGCGCCCGCCCCGACGACGACGTGGTCTACCCGGTCTCCGGCCTCGCCCGCAGCCACGGTGCGGGCGTCGAGCGCGAGACGCGCTCGGCCGACGAGGCCTACGCGCCGTTCCCGCGCTCGCAGCCCGGCCGCCCCGACCACGCGTCGCTGCCGTGGGGCAGCGGGGAGCGCTAGAAGCCGACCGCGGTCTGCGCCTCGAGCGGGCTCTGCGGCAGGCCGGTGCGCGGCTCGCCCTGGTTGTAGTCGGCGGGCGCGACGTCGTTCGGGGCGTCGGGGTAGAAGACGCTTGCGAGCGTCTGGATCTGGCGGCGGCCGACCCCGAGCTCGAACTGGCCGCCGCCGTACATGCGCACGCTGCGGGCCTCGCAGGCCTCGATGCACTCGAGCAGCCGCGCGATCGTGCCGAACCGGGACGGCTTCACGTTCAGCCAGCGCGGCGAGACGGCGAGCGCGTCCACGTCGGCCAGCGAGTGGATCGGGGCGTCGAAGGAGAGCCGTTCCTCGGCGCCGCGCAGCGCCTCGCGGGCCGGGCCGTCGAGCCATGCGTCCTCGATCACCGCCTCCGGAAACGCGGTCACGACCGCCCGGTAGAAGCCGGGATCGGCGGGCGTCTCGACGGCGGTGCCGCGGTAGTAGCCCTTCAGGTCGAGCACGCGCACCCGGCCGGAGGCGGCGAGCTGCGCCATCCACGCCGCGTCCCACTCCGGCTCGGGGTCGAGCTTGAACTCGAGCGTCGGGTCGGCGGCGATCCAGCCGTCGACGTCGCCCCGGGTCGAGATGACGAACCGCACCGGCCGCGCCTCGCGTCCGACCGCCCCTGCGAGCGAGGTCCCGGCCTGACGCAGGGCCAGGTCGAGCGCGGCGCTCTCGAACGCCCACCGGCGGTAGTCGAGCGCGGCGTGCATGCCCGGCTCGTGGCTCCAGAGCTCCAGGCCGTCGAGCCGCCGGCTCCACTCGCCCAGGGTGCGCACGCCGCTCAGGGGCAGGCCGGTCGGGAAGTCGGCGTGGTCAGCGGCCTCGTAGGTGACGTCCTCGCCGCGCCCCTCGTGCCCGCCGCCGCGGAGGACGACGGTCGTGGTGACTCGCGTGAAGCCCGTCGAGACGTCGACCGCCCGGCGCTCGGTCTCGTAGCCTGCGACAGTCAGTCCGAGGTCGGCGAGCGCGGCGTAGAGCGACACGCCCCGAGCATACCCGGGGCAGCACTCTTGATCGCTCGCGGCGGCGGTACCGTGGCCGGATGCCCACGTTCCCGACGGTTCGCGTGGCCGCGGTGCAGGCCACCCCGGTGATGCTGGACGGCGATGCCTGCGTCGAGCTGGCCGTGTCCCACATGCGCGCCGCGGCCGCCGAGGGAGCCGAGCTGATCGTGCTGCCGGAGTGCTTCGTGCCCTCCTGGACATGCTGCGCGCTCGGGCGGCGGCGCCCAACGGGGCCGCTACTCCGGATCCGGCGCCGGCCGAGGCGTGATCGCGCCACCGGCGGCGGCGCCGATCGCGAGCACGGTCGCGATCGTGTCGGCCTCCTGCGCGCCGCTTGTCCGGGCGGTAGCGCATGACGCGCGCGAAGCGCAGCGCGACGCCGCCGGGGTAGCGCGGGCTCGTGCTGGATGCCGTCGAAGGCGATCTCGACGACGAGCTCGGGCCGGACGTGGACGACGTGGCCGTCGCGGCGCGACTCGAGCGCGAGCAGCCGCTCGGTCTGCCAGCGCCAGCAGCTCGTCGGTCAGGCCCTTGAACGTCTTGCCGAGCATCACGAAGCCGCCCGTCCGGGTCGCGCGCGCCGAGGTGCAGGTTCGAGAGCAAGCCCTGGCGGCGGCCGTGGCCCCACTCGGCGGCGAGCACGACGAGGTCGAGCGTGTGCACCGGCTTGACCTTGAGCCAGCCGGCGCCGCGCCGGCCGGCCTCGTACGGCGCGTCGAGCGCCTTGACGACGACGCCCTCGTGGCCGCGCGCGAGCGCGTCGGCGGCGAACGCCTCGGCCGCCGCCGGATCGGCTCGTGCCGAGCCGCGGCACCACGATCCGCGGGCAGCCGCGCTCGCCAGCGGCCGCGGACCGCTCGCGCGCCGGGACGGTCGAGCAGGTCGTCGCCGTCGAGGTGCAGGACGTCGAAGAAGAACGCCGTGAGCGGCACCTGGTCGCGCAGCGCCGCGACGTCGCGGCGTCCGGCGATCGCGCGCCGCCGTGACCTGGAAGGGCTGCGGCCGGCCGTCGCCGGCCAGCGCGATCGCCTCGCCGTCGAGGACCGCCGCGCGGACCGGCAGCGCGCGCGCCGCCTCGACGACCTCGGGCACGCGCGCGGTGATGTCGTCGAGCGTGCGCGTGAAGACGGCCGACGTCGTCGCCGTCGCGGTGCACCTGGATGCGCACGCCGTCGAGCTTCCACTCGATCGGCGGCCGCGCCGAGCCGCTCGAGCGCGGCCGCGACGCTCGGCGCCGTCTGGGCGAGCATCGGCTGGAGCGGCCGGCCGACCTCGCAGCCGGAAGGCGGCCAGGCCCGGCGCCGCCGTCGCGAGCGCGGTCGCCGCGACCGCGCCGCAGGTCGCCGCGCAGCATGAGCGCCCGCCGCAGCTCCGCCGCGGGCACGCCGGCCGCCCGCGCGACGGCCTCGGTCATCACGCCCTCCAGCGCGCCCTGGCGCAGCTCGCCGGCGACGAGGCCGCGCAGGAGCCGCTGCTCCGGGTCGGTCGCGCGGGCGAAGAGCCCGTGCAGGAGGTCGCGCCGGCCGCGGCCGGAGCCGGGCCCCTGCGAGGACGGCCATCGCCGCGAACGCCGCGTCGACCTCGAGCACCGTCGAGGCTCGGCTCGGCGGCCGGCGGCGGCAGGTCGCGCAGCGACGCCCAGCCCGCCCCGGTCTGGCGCTGCAGCAGGTCGCCGGAGAGGAACGCGACCGCCGCGGGCACCTCGTCGGGCGCAAGGGCCGGCCAGGCACGCCGCCAGGCGGGTCACCTTGGCGCTGCGCGACGACGAGGCGCGGACGTCCTCGGACGCCTCCGTGATGGCGGTGAGCGCGGTCATCCGGTCGCCCAGCGCTCGGCGAAGGTCTCGGCGCACGTCTCGGCGAACGCGGCCGCGCTGCGCGTCGGCTCGAGGCCGGCGCGGCGCGCGAGCCCGACCTGCGGGGGCGGCGCCTCGCCGCGCACGGGGACGGCCGCGATCGGCGTGCCGTCGACCGCACGCGCCGGTACCGGGCGGGCGTTCGCGAGCGTGTACCCGTACCCCCAGGCGACCAGGCTGCGCACCAGCTCGGGATCGGCGACGCGGCGCGAGACCGCCGGCTCGACGCCCGCATCGCGGAAGAGGCCGAGAAAGTAGTCGCGCGAGAGCGGCAGGTCGAGGAGCACGAACGGCTCGCCGGCCAGGTCGGCCAGACCGACCGAGGCCGCGCCGGCGCGCGGGTGCGTCGCCGCGACGAGCGCATAGGCGGGCGCATCCGCGAGCGGCGCGAAGCTCGTGGCCGCGTTCAGGCCCAGGTCGTAGGTGATGGCAAGCGCGATCGTGCCGTCGCGCAGGTGCGTGAGCAGCTCGGCCTGGTGGGCGGGCACGAGCGTTACCCGGGCGCGCGGCCAGCGGCCCTCGAAGGCCCGGCACACGGCCGGCGCGACGGCCGGCGCGAGCGTGAGCAGGCAGCCGACCGGCAGGTCGCCGGACACGTCGCCGCGCAGGGCCGCGGAGCGCTCGTCGAGCCGGCCTGCCGCGGCGAGCACGTCGGCGGCCTGGGCGAGCAGCTCGCGCCCTGCCGGCGACGGCGTCGCCGCCCGCCGGCGGCCGCGCACGAGCAGCTGCACTCCCAGCGTGCGCTCGAGGTCGGCGATCGCCGCCGAGACGGTCGCCTGGGCGAGGTGCAGCCGCCCGGCCGCCGCGCCGATGCCGCCGTCCTCGCATGCGGCGACGAAGCACGAGAGCTGGCGCAGCGTGAAGCGGGCGGCCGGATCGAACATCGTCGGATCCGATGATACCGAGGATGAAAGGCCGATTTGACCGATGTATCGGGATCGGCGACGCTGCACGGCATGATCAGAACAGGCGCTGAATACCGTGAGTCGATCCGCGACGGGCGGCAGGTGTGGATCGACGGCGAGCGCGTGTCCGACGTGACGACGCACCCGGCCTTCAAGCCGATCGTCGACGTCCGCGCGCGCATCTACGACCTCGCCCACGAGCCGGCGACGCAGGAGCGGATGTCCTACGTCGACCCCGAGACGGGCGAGCGCTGCCCGGTGGGCTCGAGGCTGCCGCAGACGAAGGCCGACTGGCACGCCAAGCGGCTCGCCGTCGACACGGTGCTCGACGACGTCGGCGGCATCGTGACGCGCGTCGGCGACGAGACGGTCGGCGAGATGTGGTCGCTCTACGACGGCCAGGACGTGCTGAACGAGATCGACCCGGCGCTACTCCGAGCACATCCGCCACCACGTCCGCCACGCCGCGCTCGCCGACCCGTTCCACGTCTCGGCCAACACCGACCCCAAGGGCGACCGCTCGCGCCGGCCGCAGGAGCAGGACCCCGACGTGCTGCTGCGCGTCGTCGCCGAGACCGACTCCGGCATCGTCGTGCGCGGCGCCAAGTTCGAGACGGCGGCCGCCTACGCCAACCAGGCGTTCGTGAAGCCGACGATCGGCGACTGGGGCGACGCCGAGCTCTCCGAGTACGCCGTCGGCTTCGTGGCCGACATGGCCGCGCCCGGCATCACGCACATCTGCCGCTCGTCGTTCACCGGCCGCCGCCCGACCGCCGACTACCCGCTCTCGAACCGCTTCGACGAGATCGACACGATGATCGTGTTCGACGACGTCGAGATCCCGTGGGAGGACGTGTTCTTCCACCAGCACACGCGCGCGGCCGCGTTCATCCGCGCGACGCTGCACCGCTACAGCATGTTCCCGTTCGTCCAGCGGCACCTGCGCTTCGCCGACCTGCTCGTCGGCACCGCCTACGCGAGCGCCGCCCAGACCGGCGTCAAGATGCACCAGGGCGTGCGCGAGAAGCTGGCGGAGCTGGCCTGCTACCGCGAGAGCATCAACGCCCACCTGACCGCCGCGATCGAGCTCGCCGAGCCGAGCCCGGGCGGCCTTCTGATGCCCAACCAGGCGCTGCTCTGCGACCGGCCGCGTCGTCGCCTGCACCGCAGCTCCCGGCGATGATGCACCTGGCCCGCGACCTGTGCGGCGGCCAGCTGTGCGTGACGCCCGACGCCGCCTCGTTCGACGTCGCCCGAGATCGGACCGCTGCTGCAGAAGTACTATCGCGTCGGCCGGTTCGGCGCCGACGACCGCCGGCGGCTGTTCGCGTTCGCCCGCGATCTGCTCAACTCCGACTACGCCGGCCACCGGCTCACGTTCCAGCTCTTCGCCCAGTCGCCCGCATTCGCCCACCTCCTGCACGTGTACAACACCTACGACTTCTCCGGCCCCGCCGACCTCGTCCGCCGCTACGCCGGCCTGGAAGAGCCGCTGCGAGGCGCGGGCGTGACCGGTGGCGAGCCGATCACGGTCGGCGGCCACCTGCGCGTGCGGCCGTTCAACACCGCCGACACCTACCCCGAGCAGCGCCTCGGCAACGACCTCGCCCAGGCGGTGGTCGCGGGCGACACGATCTACCTGCGCGGCCAGGTGGCGCAGGATCTGGACACGCGCGAGAACGTCGCCGTCGGCGACCCGGCCGGGCAGGCGCGAGCAGGTCATGGACAACGTCGAGCTGCTGCTCGCGCGAGTGCGGCGCGGCGCTCGAGCACGTCGTCTCGTGCCACGTGTACCTGACCGACATCCGCCACCGCGAGCCGGTCTACCGCGTGCTCGGCGAGCGCATGGCGGGCGTCCACCCGGTGTTCACGGGGCTCGTCGTGCAGGCGCTCGCGCGGCCCGAGTGGCTGGTCGAGGTGACGGTGATCGCGGTGCGCCCGTGACGCTCTCGCTGGTCGGCTGCTGCGCCCGCACGGGGATGGTCGGGCGCGATCGTCATGTCGTCGAGCCCGGCCGTCGCGGCCCGCTGCGCCTGGGCGCGTGCCCGCGTCGGCGCGGCCTGCACGCAGAACGTCACCGACCCGTCGCTCGGCGCCGCCCTGCTCGACCGCATCGCCGCGGGCGCGCCGGCGCCCGACGCGCTCGCCGCCGTCACGGCGGCGACGGCCGACGCCGACTACCGCCAGCTGACGGTCGTCGACGCGTTCGGCCGCACGGCCGCCTTCTCGGGCGACGCACACGCTCGGGCGCCACGCGCACGTGACCGGCGCGGACTGCGCCGCGGCCGGCAACCTGCTCGCCGACGAGGCGCGCTCCCGCGGCGATGGCGGCGGCATTCGCGGCCGACCCGGCGGCGCACCTGGGCGACCGGCTCGTCGCGGCGCTGCGGGCCGGGCTCGACGCGGGCGGCGAGGAGGGCGCGGTGCACTCGGCCGGGATGCTGGTCTGCGACGCCGTCTCCTGGCCGGTGACCGACCTGCGCGTCGACTGGACCGACGCCGACCCCGTCGCCGAGCTCGAGGCGCTGTGGGAGCGGTGGCGGCCGCTCGCCGACGACTACGTCACCCGCGCGCTGCATCCGGGCGCCGCGCCGAGCTACGGGGTGCCCGGCGATGAGTACGCCACCCGCTCGACCCGCTCACGCGCCGACGAGGTCGCGCTCGCCGCCGGCCTCGCCCGGCGCGCCGCCGGCCTGTCCGAGCAGGTGCGGGTCGTCTCGGTCGAGCTGCGCGAGCCGGTCAAGGCCGACTACCTGGCGTGGAAGGCGGGCGCCGCGGCGCCGCCGCGCGAGGCGTTCTGCGTGCTGCTCGACAACGGCCGCCGCCGCGGCGTCGAGGTCGTCGTGGCGCTCGCGGGCGACGGCAGCGTCGTCTCGGCGGACGACCTGCCCGAGGGCGTGCAGCCGGCGATCCACCTCGACGAGTTCGTGGCGGTCGTCGACGCCGTGCGCGCCGATCCGCGCTACGTCGCGGCCGTGCGCGCCCGCGGCGTCGATCCGGCCGACGTGCACGTCGAGCCGTGGTCGAGCGGCGGCTTCGAGCCCGGCCCGGCGCGCCTGGCGCGCGCGATCTCGTGGGTGCGCCGCGACGACCACGGCGACAACCCCTACTCGCGCCCGCTCTACGGCCTCGTCGCGGTCGTCGACCTCGACGAGATGCGCGTCGCTGCGCGTCGACGACCACGGCCGGGGACGCCGCTGCCCTCGGCGAGCGGCGGCGACTACCGCGACGGCGGCGGGCGGCCCTACCGCGCCGACCAGCGCCCGATCGAGATCACGCAGCCGCAGGGCCCGAGCTTCACGCTCGACGGCCACGCATCTGGCCTGGCAGAAGTGGGACCTGCGCATCGGCTTCCATCCGCGCGAGGGCGCTCGTCGCTGCACGACGCTCGGCTACGACGCGACGCCGGCGAGCGCCGGCCGATCTGCCACCGGGTCTCGATCGCCGAGCTCGTCGATCCCGTACGGCGACCCCAACCCGACGACGCACTTCAAGAACGTCGTTCGACATCGGCGAGTACGGCCTCGGGCCGCTCACGAACTCGCTCGAGCTCGGCTGCGACTGCCTCGGCGAGATCGCCTACCTCGACGCGCGTCACGAACACCTGGGCCGGCGAGCCGCAGACGATCCGAAACGCGATCTGCCTCCACGAGGAGGACGCGAACCTGCTCTGGAAGCACACCGACGACCACTCCGGCCGCGTCGACCGGGCGCCGCTCGCGCCGGCTCGTGATCTCGTCGATCGTCACCGTCGGCAACTACGAGTACGGCTTCTTCTGGTACCTCTACCAGGACGCCTCGATCGAGTTCGAGGCCAAGCTGACGGGCATCCTGCACACCGCCGGCTGGATCTCGGCCGAGCGCTCGCCGCACTCGCTGCCGCTCGGCGACGGCATCGTCACGAGCCATCACCAGCACTTCTTCTGCGCGCGCCTCGACCTCGACATCGACGGCGACGGCGAACGTCGCTCTGCGACATCGAGGCGGCGGTCGACGCCTGGGGCCCGGACAACCCGCGACGGCAGCGCGTTCCGGCGCGCGAGACGGCTCGCCTACGAGCGCGAGTCGCGGCCCAGCGGCTCGGTCGACCCGACACGGCGCGCCGCTTCCGGGTCGAGAACCGCGCGCGCCGCAACCGCATCGGCGACCCGGTCGCCTACGAGCTCGTGCCCGGCGAGAACGTGCGCCCGATGGCAGCAGCCCGACTCGCAGGTGCGCGAGCGCGCCCGCTTCATCGACCACCACCTCTGGGTGACGCAGTACCGGCCCGACGAGCGCTACCCGGCCGGCGAGTACCCCAACCAGGCACGCGGGCGGCGACGGCCTGCCGCGCTGGACGGCGGCCGACCGCGCGCCTGATCGACGAGGACGTCGTGCTCTGGTACGTGTTCGGCGCCCACCACTTCCCGCGGCTCGAGGACTGGCCGGTGATGCCGGTCGTGCGCTGCGGCTTCCAGCTGCGGCCGGTCGGCTTCTTCGACCGCAACCCCGCGCTCGACGTGCCGCCGCCCGAGCCCGGGCACGCCTGCCACCACGACTAGGGTGCGGCGACCCAGCCCGCCGCCGGCCGTACCAGCCGGCCATCGGCGACGAGCCGGTCGATCAGCGCGGCGATCGGGCTTCGCCGGCCACGAGAACCAGCGCCGGCAGCTCGGCCTGCGGCGCGAGCACCGCGGCGCGCACGCAGGCGACGAGCACGTCGGCGAGCGAGCCCGGCGACGGGCTGCGGGAAGGTCTGGTCCCAGCGGGCGAGCACGCTCGAGTGCACGTGGCCGCCGTGCTCCGCGGGCACCGTCACGCTGCGGCTCAGGAGCGCGCCCGAGCGCTCGAGCGGCCGGCGGGCGCGGCGCAGGCGGGCCGCGTCCCACTCGAGCTCGACCTTGAGGTCGTCGAGCGGCGAGGGCCCCGCCGCGTCGCAGATGGTCGCAGCAGGGCAGCCGGGTCGCCGCCGCCCGTCCGCGGCCGCGGCGAGCCCGGCCCGGCACAGCGGGTCGGCGAGGGCGGCCGTCGCCGCCGTCGAGCAGCACGCGCTTGCCGTTGTGCACCGAGAGCTCGACCACGTCGGGCGCTCCGCGAGCTCCGCGAACCACGGGTAGGCCGTCGCCGGCCAGGCGGCGAATCCGCGCCCGCCCTCGCGGTACGGCGGCTGGTGGCACGCCCCGAAGAGGCTCGGCAGCGCCGAGTCGGGCGTGCGCGTGAGGATGCCGCGGTCGGCCAGGAACGCCGCCGCCTCGTCGAGCGAGCGCAGCGCCCGCGCCGGCTCGAGGCGGCATTCGAACGCCCGCCGCTCCCGCAGCTCGTCCAGGGAGCTTGCTCCATTGGAGCCTTGTATACGTCACACGGCGCCGCGCGCGAGCCCGATACCATGGCCTCCGTGTTCTTCCACGGCGCCCACGGCCCGCTCGGCATCGCGCTCGTCGTCGTCGTGATCGGGATGCGCATCCTCATGCGCCGCGGCGGCGGCCCGTTCGGCGGGAGGCGCGGCGGGGCGGGCGCGGCCGCTTCTTCTAGGTCGGACCGATGAGTTTCGGCGGACGGCCCGGTCGTAGGTCGTGATGGCGGTCGCGATCCGGATCCGGAGCGTCTAGGATGGCCCTCGTGGAGGGGTCCACGCGAGAGCTCTCGCCGGCGTTCGGTGAGCTCGAGGAGCATCGCCGCGAGCTGACCGGATACTGCTACCGCATGCTCGGCTCGCCGTTCGAGGCCGAGGACGCGGTGCAGGACACGCTCCTGCGGGCCTGGCGCAGCCTCGACCGCTTCGAGGGCCGCTCGGCCCTGCGCTCGTGGCTCTACCGCATCGCGACGAACGTCTGCCTGGACATGCTGAGCGGCCGCGAGCGGCGGGCGCGGCCGATGGATCTCGGCCCCTCGCGGGAGCCGGACATCGCGCACCTGAACACGCTGCCCGAGGTCACCTGGATCGAGCCGGTGCCCGACACCGCCGTCGGCGGCGACGGCGACCCGGCCGACGTGGCCGCCGCGCGCGAGACGATCCGGCTCGCCTTCGTCGCCGCGCTCCAGCACCTGCCGCCGCGCCAGCGCGCCGTGCTGATCCTGTGCGAGGTGCTGCGCTGGAAGGCGACCGAGGTCGCCGAGCTGCTCGACACGAGCGTGCCCTCGGTGAACAGCGCGCTGCAGCGGGCGCGGGCGACGCTCGACGCGCGCGCAGTGAGCGCCGACGGATCCGGCGCCGCCGCTCAGCGAGGCCGACCGCGCGCTGCTCGCCCGCTACGTCGAGGCGTTCCAGCGCTACGACATGGAGGCGCTGACGTCGCTGATCCACGAGGACGCGACGCAGTCGATGCCGCCGTTCGACCTGTGGCTGCGCGGCCGCGACGACATCCTGGCGTGGTGGGTCGGCCCGGGCATCGGCTGCAGCGGCTCGCGCGTGCTCCCGACCGTCTCCGCGAACGGCTCGCCGGCGTTCGCGCAGTACAAGCCGAGCGAGACCGGCTCGCGGCTACGACCCCTGGGCGCTGCAGGTGCTCGAGATCGCCGACGGCCGGATCGTCGAGTTCACGTTCTTCCTGAGCACCGCGACGCTCTTCCCGCTGTGGGGCCTGCCGCCCCGCCTCGAGGCCTAGCCGCCTCGGGCAGCACCTCGGCGAGGCCCATGAACGCGACCAGCCGCAGCAGCTCGGCGGAGGCGTGCACGAGCCGGATCTCGCGCCCGCTGCGGCGCGCCGCGAGCTGCAGGCGGGCGAGCGCGTCGACGGTCGCGGCGTCGGGCTCGGCGCCGCGCACGTCGCACAGGACGACGCTGCGCCGGGCGGGCGGCTGTCGCTCCCATCATCACATGGACCTCCGCCGCGGCCGAAACTCAGTGCGCTCACGCGGCGACGGTCGGCGGCGTTCTGACGGTATGCGCCTGTACGACTACCCCGGCTCGTGCAACTGCTACAAGGTGCGCCTGCTGCTCGCGCAGCTCGGCATCGCCTACGAGCGCGTGCCCGTCGACATCTTCGCCGGCGAGACGCTCACCGACGCCTACGCGCGCATGAACCCGGCGCGCACGACCCCGGTGCTCGAGACCGGCGCCGGCCGCTTCCTGCCCGAGTCGGCCGCGATCCTGACGTACCTCGCCGAGGGCACGCCGTTCCTGCCCGACGATGCGTTCGCGCGGGCCGAGGTGATCCGCTGGCTCGTCTACGAGCAGACCGACGTCATCCCGGCGATCGCCGGCCTGCGCTTCCGGCTGCTGACCGGGCGGCTCGCACCGGACGATCCCGACGCGCTGCGGCGGCGCGCGCTCGCCGCGCGAGGTGCTGCGGCTGCTCGACGACCACCTGGACGGTCGCGGGTTCTTCGTCGGCGACGCGTACTCGATCGCCGACATCGCGCTCTACGGCTACACGCACCGGGCCGGACGAGGCCGGGATCGACCTCGCGCCCCACGCGAACGTGCGCGCCTGGCTCGCGCGCGTCGAGGCGCAGCCCGGGTACGTCGAGGACGTGGCCCCGTACGGCGCGAACGCCGCGCCCGGCGCCGGCCGGTCGATCTACGACTGAGCGCTCTCGGCGCGCACGATCGCGGCGCCGGCGACGAGCGACTCGAGCTTGCCGTAGGCCGAGTCGCGCGGCAGGTACTTCATGCCGCAGTCGGGCGCCGCGACCAGCTCGTCCGGCCGCTTGTACGGCAGCGCCCGGCGCACCCGCGCGGCGATCGTCTCGGGCGACTCGACGGTCGACGTCCGAGAGGTCGATCACGCCGAGGATGATGCGCTTGCCCGGCAGCGTCTCGAGCACCGCGGTGTCGATGCCCGACTGGCCCGTCTCGATCGAGATCTGGTCGCACGAGCAGGCGGCCAGCTCGGGCAGGAACGAGTAGGCCGACGGGCGGTCGTGGATGATGGCCGCGTAGCCGAAGCAGATGTGGACGGCCGTCGTGCCCGTGATGCCCGCGAGCGCGCGCTCGAGCGCCGCGACGCCGAACTCGCGCGCCTTCTCGGGCCGCGCCTGCATGTACGGCTCGTCGATCTGGACGATGTCGGCGCCCGCCGCGAACAGGTCTGCGATCTCGTCGTGCACCGCGCCGGCGTAGGCCAGGGCGAGCTCGGCCTCGCTCGCGAAGAAGTCGTTCTGGGCCTGCTGGGACATCGTGAACGGGCCCGGCACCGTCATCTTGATCGGGCGGCTCGTGCTGGCGCGCAGGAACTCGACGTCGCGCACCTGCACGGGGTGCATGCGCTCGATCGGGCCGACGACGCGCGGCACCGGGTTGGGATGGCCGCTGCGGTCGAGCGCGGTGCCGGGATTGTCGATGTCGACGCCGGCGAGCGCCGTCGCGAAGCGGTTCGAGTAGCTCTCGCGGCGGGCCTCGCCGTCGGTGATGATGTGCGAGGCCCGCGCGCTCCTGATCGCGGATCGCCAGGAGCGAGGCGTCGTCCTGGGCCTGCTCCAGGTACTTCGGGTCGACCCGCCAGAGCTCGGTCGCGCGCACGCGCGGCGGGAAGCGGTCGCGCAGCCGCTCGCGGTCGATCAGCCAGTCCGGCTGGGCATAGGAGCCGACGAGGCTCGTCGGGAGCGCGTCCGGGACGGCGGCGGGGGGCACGCCGAAACGCTACACCACCGCCGCGGCGCGTCCGGTTGCGGCTACGGTTCGGCGATGTCCGAGATCGAGCTCACCCCGGCCGAGATGGAGCGGCTCACCGCCGAGCTGGCGCATCTCGAAGGCCCGCGCCGCGAGGACGCGATCGCGGCGATCGCGACCGCCCGCGGCTTCGGCGACCTCAGCGAGAACTTCGAGTACCACGCGGCCAAGAACGAGCAGGGCCTGCTCGAGCGCCAGATCGTCCTGCTGCGCGCCAAGATCGCGTCCGCGCGGGTGATCGACACGCCCGCCGAGGCCGGCCGCGTGCACACCGGCAGCCGGGTGACGCTCGCCGACGAGTCCGGCGATCGGTTCGAGGTCGTCGTGAGCGCCGCCGGCGGCCCCGGCACCTGCTCCCCCGACTCCCCGCTCGGCCGCGCGATCCACGGCGCGGCCATCGGCGAGCGCGTCGCCGTCGAGGCGCCGCAGGGGGCGTGGACGGCGCAGATCGTGGCCGTCGACTAGTCAATTTCTTCCGCTCCCGGCCGATACCTGGGAGCGTGTCCTCGCTGGTGAAAGCGGCGGGCGCCCGCGCTCCGAAGCGGCCGAGCCGGCGCGCCCCGGCGATGGTCCGGGCGGCGTACGCGCTGCTCGGCTGCCTGCTGCTCGGATTCACCGTCAGCCTGATCGTGCGCCCGGCCGGCGCCTACTCGACCTGGCTCGACGGATGGTCGGTCGACGCGTTCGAGGTCGTCGTGTGCGCGCTCGCCTTCGCCCGGGCGTTCCGCGGCCGGCCCGCGCGGGCGGTGACGCTCACGCTGGGCTTCTCGATGCTGATGTGGACGGCCGGCGACATCGCGCTCACCATCGAGTCGCTGCACGGCGCAACGCCGCCGACGCCGTCGGTCGCCGACATCTTCTACGTCGCGTTCTACCCGCGCGGCCTACCTGGCGCTCGCGCTCCTGCTGCGGCGCGAGTCGAGCCGGCTCGTGCCGGCCACCTGGCTCGACGGCGCCGTCGCCGGCCTCGGCGCGGCCGCGCTCTGCGCGGCGTTCGCGTTCCAGAGCGTCATGCACGCCGCCGGCGGCGGCGCCGCGGCGGTCGCGACCGAGCTCGCCTACCCGGTCGGCGACGCCCTCCTGCTGGCGATGGCCGTCGGCGGCAGCGTGCTCGTCTCAGGCCCGCGCTGGGGCGCCTGGCGGCTGGTCGCCGTCGGCTGTGCGATCAACGCGTTCGGCGACACGCTGGATCGTGTTCCAGCCGTCGTCGCACTTCGGCGGGATCGTCGACGGCGATCGCGTGGCCGACCGCGCTGCTGCTCATGTCGGCGGCGGTGTGGCTGCGGCGGGAGAGTCCCGACGTGCTCGCCCACCAGTCAGCGCCGGGCTTCCTGCTTCCGGGCTTCGGGGCGGCGTCGGGGCTCGCGATCCTCGTGTACGGCAGCATGCACCAGCGTCGACCCGGTCGCGGTCGGGCTGGCGACGGCCACCCTGCTCGTCGTCTGCGTCCGGCTCGGACTCTCGGTCGACGAGCCTGCGCCGCCTGACCGAGGAGCGCCATCAGCAGGCGGTCACCGACCAGCTCACCGGGCTCGCGCAACCGCCGCCGCCTGGCCGCGGTGCTCGATGCGTTCTTCGCCGACCTCGCCGATCCGGCGACGGCCGCGCGCAGCCTCGCGTTCCTCTTCGTCGATCTCGACCACTTCAAGGAGGTCAACGACTCGTTCGGCCACCCGGCCGGCGATCAGCTGCTGCGCCAGATCGGCCCGCGCTTTGCGGCCTGCCTCGGCCGACGACGACCTGCTCGTGCGCATCGGCGGCGACGAGTTCGCCGTCCTCCTGGTCGGCGCCGACCGCGAGCGCGCGGCGCTCGTCGCCGAGCGGCTCTCGGCCACGCTGGCCGAGCCGTTCGCGCTCGACATGGTCAGCGTGCGCATCGGCGCCAGCATCGGGATCGCGCATCGCCCCCGAGCACGCCGCGACCGGCGACGACCTCATGCGCTGCGCCGACAAGGCGATGTACCGGTGCAAGCAGGCGGGCACGGCGTTCGCGGTCTACGACCTGACGGTCGACGCCGAGCGCGACCGGCTGCAGCTGGTCGACGACCTGCGCGGCGCGATCGCCCGCAACGAGCTCGAGCTGCACTACCAGCCCCAGATCGACCTTCGCAACGGCGCGATCTCGGCCGTCGAGGCCCTGCTGCGCTGGCCGCACCCGCGGCTCGGCTACATCCCGCCGCTCGAGTTCCTGCCGCTGGCCGAGGAGGGCAACCTGATGCGGCCGCTGACGACGCTCGTGCTCGACCAGGCGCTTGCGCCAGTGCGCGCGCTGGCGCGCCGAGGGCCGCGACCTGTCGGTGTCGATCAACGTCTCGGCGACGAACATCCTGGACGCCGGCTTCACCGACCTCGTCCGCGAGCACCTGGGCCGCCACCGGCTGCCGGCGGGGGCGCTGGTCGTCGAGATCACCGAGACGACGCGTCATCTCCGACTTCGAGCGCTGCAAGCGCGTCATCGCCGAGCTGAGCGCGCTCGGCTGCGTCGTCTCGATCGACGACTTCGGCGCCGGCTTCACCTCGCTGCCGTTCCTGAGCCGGCTCGCCGTCGGCGAGCTGAAGCTCGACCGCACGTTCCTCTCCGGCCTCGACCGGCGAGCGACGGACAGCGCGATCTCGCGCTCGTGCGCGCGACCATCGAGCTCGCGCACGCCCTCGGCCTGCAGGTGGTCGCCGAGGGCGTCGAGGAGCGCTCGACGCTCGACCTGCTCGGCGGCCTCGGCTGCGACCTCGCCCAGGGCTACCACATCGGCCGCCCCACGCCGGCGACCGCGATCAGCTTCCCGGCCGATCTCGCCGCCTGAGGCGCTCGCGCCCAACGCCGGGGTGCGGCTAGGATCGGGCCACGGCGACCGGTCGTCCCGCATGGCCTGACCCAGACGAGCTGCGCATCGGCCTTGGCTGCATGCGGCTGTCGACCGACGCGCGATCGCGACGAGGAGCGCGCGTCTGCGACCATCGCCGCCGCGGCGGGCGCCGGTGTGACGGTCTTCGACACGGCGCACGCCTACGGTCACGACGACGCTGATCGCGGCCACAACGAGCGGCTGCTCGCGCGCGCTCTGCGCGCATGCGGCGCGGCGGCGACGGCGCGGGTGATCACGAAGGGCGGCATGGCGCGGCCGGGCGGCGCGTGGGTGCCCGACGGCCGTGCGAAGGCGATCCGGGCCGACTGCGAGGCCAGCATCGCCGCGCTGGGTGGCATCCCGATCGATCTCTACCTCCTGCATGCGCCCGACCCGCGGACGCCGTGGCGCACGTCGGTGCGCGCGCTCGGCCGCGTGCTCGACGAGGGCGTCGTCAGAGGCATCGGGCTCTCGGGCGTGAACCGCGGTCAGCTCGACGAGGCGCTCGCCCTCGTCCCGATCACGGCCGTCTCGCTGGCCTGGAGCCCCTTCGACGACGACGCGCTGCGCGGCGGGGTGCTCGAGCGCTGCGCCGAGCGCGGGATCGCCGTGATCGCGCACGCTCCCCTCGGCGGGCCGCGGCGGGCCGGCCGCCTCGCCCGCAGCGACGTCCTGGCACGGGTGGCCGCGGCGCACGCCGCGACCCCGGCCGAGGTCGCGCTCGCCTGGCTGCTCGGCAGCCGGCCGGGGCCGGTCGCGATCCCGGGCGCCCGCCGTCCCGAGACGGCGCGCTCGGCCGCCCGGGCCGCGCGGACTCGTGCTCGGCGACGGCGACCGGGCGGCGCTCGCAGAGGCGTTCGCCGGGCGCCCGTCGTCCCCCGCGCGACGGCCGCGCCGTGCCGGTGCGGAGGTCGTGATGGTGATGGGGATCCCCGGGGCCGGCAAGAGCCGGGTCGCCACGGAGTACACGGCGCGCGGCCACCTGCGCCTGAACCGCGACGAGCGCGGCGGGTCGCTGCGTGCCCTCGCGGCCGCGCTCGACGGCGCGCTCGCGGACGGTGCCGCGGGCGTCGTGCTCGACAACACCTACCTCACCAGGGCGGCGCGCAGCCACGTCGTCGAGGCCGGCGCACGCCACGGCCTGCCAGTACGGTGCGTGTGGTTGGACACCCCGCTTGCGCAGGCCCAGGTGAACCTCGTCACGCGGCTGATCGCGCACGCCGGCGCGCTGCCCGCTCCCGACGAGCTGCGGGCGCTCGCGCGGCGCGAGCCGGGCATGCTCATGCCGACGGCGCAGATGCGCGCGGCGCGCGAGCTCGAGCCGCCGGCCGCCGACGAGGGCTTCGCCGTGGTCGAGCGCATCGAGTTCGAGCGCGCGGCGGCTCCAGAGGGCGCCCGTCCGGGCGTCTTCGTCGCGGCGGCTGCGGTCGGCCGCCCGGGCTTCCAGGACGCGATCCGCCATGGCGACCCGGAGGCGCCCCACCTGGTCTTCGACTGGCGGCCGGACGGGCGCGACGACCTGCTCGAGGCGGCTCGGGCCGAGCTCGCGGAGGCCGTCGCGGGGCCGGTTGACGCCGCCCTGTGCCCGCACGCCGGCGGTCCGCCGCGGTGCTGGTGCCGGCCGCCGCTCCCCGGCCTGGCGCTCGCCTTCGCAGCCGCGCACCGGGTCGATCCTGCCCGGTCGTTCCTCGTCGGCACGGGGCCGGCGCACCGCACGCTCGCTCGGGCGCTCGGCGCGCGCTACGCCGCGGTCTGAGCCGGTCTGCGACCTGCGTGCGCGCGGCGCTCGACGCGGCCGTCGGCTCGGAGCCCGCGGAGTTCGGCGGAGCTCTCCCGGAGATCGGCCGGGCGCGGCCCGGCCGTCATCGTGGAAACTACGAGCACCGGGTTCCCCGCACGGGTGAGCTGCCACGAAAGGACCGTTCCTGTGACGAGCGTGATGGCGGAGACGATGGCCTCCCAGGCCGGCGAGCTGCGGCGGCTGCTGCAGGACACCTCCCCCGTGCAGGCCGCCGCCGGTCGGCTGCGCGGCCGGCGCGTGCTGCTCGCCGGCACCGGGACGAGCTGGCACGCGGCCAACACCGGCGCGTGGTTCCTGCGCGCGGCCGGCGTCGAGGCGTGGCCGGTGCAGGCGATCGACGCCGCCCTGCACGGCCCGCGCCCGGCCGCGGGCGACGGCCTCATCCTGCTCAGCCACCGGGGGACGAAGCGCTACACGTCGCAGGTGCTCGAGCGCGCCCGCGCCGAGGGCGTGCCGACCGCGGTGATCTCGTCGCAGGGAGCGCCGGGCGCCGAGATCGAGACGGTGGCGCCGGAGCGCTCCGCCGCCTACACGGCGAGCCACACCGGAGCGATGCTGCGCCTGGCCCAGATCGCCCTCGCGCTCGGCGCCGATCTCGGCCCGCTCGAGGACGTCCCCGATGCCGTCGCCGCGGTGGTGGACGGCCCCCCGATCGGGATCGAGCCGCCCGCGCGGGCGATGGAGTTCATCGGCATGGGCCCGAATCAGTGGACGGCCGCCGAGGGCGCGCTCAAGGTGCGCGAGACCGCCTACGTGGCGACCGCCGGGCTGAACGCCGAGCAGTATCTGCATGGCCCATCGGTGGCCGTCGGCCCTGCCGACACGCTGATCTGCCTGGACGGCGGCGGCCCGGCGCAGGAGCGCCTGCTGGCGGTGGCGCGCTCGGCGGAGTCGTGCGGCGTGCCGGTGCGCGTGATCGCGGCCGACGGCCCGAGCGAGCTCCTGTCGGTGTTCCCGCTCACCGCCGTCGTGCAGAGGATCGCTCTGGAGACGGCGCAGCGGCTGGGCACGAACCCCGACAGCTTCGGCCGCGACGTCCCGGCACGGGCGCACGCGCTGGACGGGGTCCCGCTCTAGTGCTCGTCGTGATCGCGCGCTATCGGGCGCAGCGCGGCGCGGGGACGACGTCGCGGCGATCCTCGCCCGCCACTCCGCGCCGACCGGGGCCGAGCCGGGGTGCGTGTCCTTCCGATGGACGCCTGTTCGAGGGCGATCACGAGGCGATCGGGCCAGCCAAGTGCACCGACGAGTTGTTCGAGGCGAGCCCACCGCGTCGCCGCTTGCTGGATCTGCTCGAGCCGGCGCCGGGTCGACTTTCGATTCATCGATGATGCGATTGACCGTTCACGAGTGTCTTGCTCGTACGTCGCGTCGCCAGCGACCCGGCGGCGTGCCGTAGCGGTGCCTGAACGCGCGGCTGAAAGCCGCCTCTGACGTGTAGCCGACCTTCTCCGCGATGACTGTGACCGGAAGGGGGGTGTCGCGGAGCAGGTCGGTGGCGGTGTCCAGTCGTACGTGCGCGAGATAGGTGGCCGGCGGCTTGCCGACGCGACCGGCGAATCGGGCGGCGAACGCCGACCGGGAAAGGCTGCACGTTCGGGCCAGCTCCGCGACCGTCCAGTCGTGGCCGGGATCCCGATGCAGCGCGCTCAGGGCCGGCCCGATCTGCGGGTCGAGGGCACCGGCCAGCCAGTTCGGCTCGGCGTCCGTGCCGGCGGCCCATGCGCGCAGGATCTGGATGAAGAGCAGATCGAGGATGCGGGCGATCATCACGGCCGACCCCTGCGAGGGCGACTCCATCTCGAAGACGATCATCCTGCGGGCCACCTCGAGCCCTTCGAGCGCCGGGCCGCGCGCCCCGCGCAGGACGATCGCCGCCGGGAGGCTCGCGAGCAGGTGGCTCGCCTGCGGGTCGCCGATCGTGAACGTCCCGCAGAGCCAGCGCGCCGGCTCGGCCGCCGCGGGCGCGCCGGCGTCGCCGATGTGATGCGCGTCGCCCCGCGGGAGGAGGATGACATCGCCCCGAGTCACACGCTCGACGTGCGGGTCGCCGTCGACCCGGAGCGCGAGCTCGCCGCCGTCGACGAGGTGCAGGGTGCCGATGCCGGCGAAGCCGATCGAGAACGTCCGTGCCGGAGCGTACGCAACGATCCGTTCTCCGCTCAGACGGACGCTCCGGAGCAGCTCCGAGAGCAGGTCGTGCGGCTGGCCGGAGACGTCGAAGCCGAGCGCGGCGTCCTCGAGGGCTGGACGATCGGCAAGATGTTGAGGCGTCTCGGCCATGGTTTATTGCAATTCCTCCGGATAGGCTCGACGAACGGTACTCGACCAGAAGGGAAACGGAACCATGACCGAGAGCACGCCGACGAAGATCAGCTTCGTCTATTCCAACCCGACCGACCCGGCCGCGTTCGAGGCGGCGTACCCCGAGCAGCTGGCACTGGCCCGGAGGCTCCCCGGCCTGAACCGGCTGCAGGCGGCGAAGGTCTGGCCCAAGGAAGACGGCAGCCCGACCCCGGCATACCGGCTTCTGGATCTCTACTTCGCCGACTACGCGGCGGCCAGTGCCGCCGCCGCAGAGGCGGGCGCCCTTGTCGGCGCAACCCTCGAGCACGCCACCGGGGGCGTGATCATCGCGTTCGCGGAGGTCCTGGAGGACGCCTAGACCGACGCGAGCTGGATCGGGTGGAGAGAGCGGGAGCGACGGGACTCGAACCCGCGACCTCCGGCGTGACAGGCCGGCGTTCTAACCAGCTGAACTACGCCCCCGCGTCGCCGTCCGGCCAAGCCAAGGCCCCGCCCGGCGGCCGCAGGAGTATATCCGGGCGGGGCGCCGGTCCCGCTTGTGCGCACCCGGTCTGATCCGGTACACCTCCCCGAGCACATGAGCGCGTACCTGCCCATCGCCGAACACGGCGTCATCGGCGACCTGCACAGCGTCGCGCTCGTCGGCACCGACGGCACGATCGACTGGTTCTGCTGCCCGCGCTTCGACTCGCCGAGCGTGTTCGCATCGATCCTCGACGCCGAGAAGGGCGGCTACTACCGGATCGCGCCCGTGAACGACGGCCACACGGTCCGGCAGCTCTACTTCCCGGACACGAACGTCCTCATCACCCGGTTCCTGACGCCCGACGGCGTCGGCGAGGTGCACGACTTCATGCCGATCCACCGCGATCCGCGCCATGCGCGCCGGCTGGTGCGCCAGGTGGTGGTGGTGCGGGGCGAGATGCGCTTCGGGCTCGCGTGCCGGCCGCGGTTCGACTACGGCCGCCAGGAGCACGAGCTCGACCTGAGCTCGGACGGCGCGGTGTTCCACTCGCCGGCCTTCTCGCTCGCGCTCGCGACCAACGTCCCGCTCGCGGGTGACGGCAGGGACGCGACCGCCGAGTTCACGCTCGGAAACGGCCAGAGCGCGACCTTCGTGCTGGAGCAGGTCGAGCGCGGTCACCGGCTCAAGCCGATCAGCGAGGCGACTGCGACCGAGTCGTTCAACGCGACGGTGCGCTTCTGGCGCGGCTGGCTCTCACATTCGGTCTACAAGGGCCGTTGGCGCGAGATGGTGAACCGCTCCGCCCTGACCCTCAAGCTGCTCACCTACCGGCCGACGGGCGCCATCGTCGCCGCGCCCACCACGAGCCTGCCGGAGCACGTCGGCGGCGAGCGCAACTGGGACTACCGCTACACCTGGGTGCGCGACGCCGCGTTCTCGCTCTACGCGCTGCTGCGGCTCGGCTTCACCGAGGAGGCCGAGGCGTTCATCACGTGGCTGACCGACCGCTTCGGTGAGACGTCGTTCGGCGAGGGCGGCCCGCTGCAGATCATGTACGGCATCGACGGCCGCGCCGACCTGCGGGAGGAGACGCTGTCCCACTTCGAGGGCTACGCCGGCTCGGCGCCGGTGCGGATCGGCAACGGCGCCGCGACGCAGCTCCAGCTCGACATCTACGGCGAGCTGATGGACTCGGTCTACCTCTACAACAAGTACGGCGAGCCGATCTCGTACGACTCCTGGACCGAGCTGCAGAGGATCGTCGAGTGGCTCTGCGACAACTGGGACCGGCCCGACGAGGGCATCTGGGAGACGCGTGGCGGCCGCCAGGACTTCACGTACTCGCGGCTGATGTCGTGGGTGGCCATCGAGCGCGCGGTGCGCATGGCGCGCTTCCGCGGACTGCCCGCGAACATGGTCAAGTGGCTCGAGGTGCGCGACCAGATCACGGAACAGGTGATGGCCCGCGGATGGAACCCCAAGCGGGGGGCGTTCGTGCAGCACTACGGCTCCGACGTGCTGGACGCGTCGCTGCTCCTGATGCCGCTGACCAAGTTCATTGCCCCCAAGGACCCGCGCTGGCTGCGCACCCTCGACGCGATCGGGCGCGAGCTCGTGGCTGACAGCCTGGTCTACCGCTACAACGCGAAGGCCTCGCCCGACGGCCTCCAGGGCGACGAGGGCACGTTCTCGATCTGCACGTTCTGGTACGTCGAGGCGCTCGCCCGGGCGGGGTTCGTGGACGAGGCCCGGCTGGTCTTCGAGAAGATGCTCACCTATGCCAATCACCTCGGCCTCTACTCCGAGGAGATCGGCCCCTCCGGCGAGGCGCTCGGCAACTTCCCCCAGGCGTTCACGCACCTGTCGCTGATCAGCGCCGCGGTCAACCTCGACCGCCAGCTGGGCTAGCGCTCCTCGCTACTCCTGCGGCCACAGCGGCTGGGTGATCTCGACCACCGTGCCCTCGCCGGGCGCGGTCGTGATCGCGACCGTTCCGCCCGCAGCGTCCACTCGCTCCATCAGCGTCTCGAGGCCCAGGTGGTTCGTGCGCCTGGCGCGGGCGAGCGCGCCCTCGAGGTCGAAGCCGCGGCCGTCGTCGGCGACGCGCACGTGGACGACGTTTCCCGTTCGCGCAAGCCGCACGACGACCGACTCGGCGCCGGCATGCGCGCGCACGTTTCCGAGGATCTCGGTGATCGACCGGAAGATGAGCGTCTCCATGGTGGAGTCGATCCGCTCGTCGAAGCCCTCGACGTCGAGCGTGGCCGCGATGCCCATCTCGCCCTCCATCGTGTGCAGCGACTGCTCGAGTGCGACCACGAGGCCGTGGTGCCAGAGCACGGCCGGGCGCAGGTCGAAGGTCATCCGGCGGGTGCGCTCGACGGCGCCCGAGATCAGTTCGGCGACCTGCTCGAGGCCGCGGGCGGCGCGCTCGGCGTTGCCGTCCGCGATCGCCAGGCGCACGCTGTCGAGCGAGATCACGCACGCCGACATCACCTGGATCGTGTCGTCGTGCAGGTCGGCGGCGACGCGGGAGCGCTCCTGCTCCTGGGCGCGCACGAGCCGCTCCATCAGCTCGCGGTGCCGGCGCTCGAGGGCGGCAAGCCGCTCGGAGCGGCGCTCCGACTGCTCTCGCAGGAGCACGCCGCGGCAGGTGGCGGCGACCTGGTCGGCGACCGTCTGCATCGCCAGGGCGTCGGCCGGCCCGAACAGGTCGGGCTGCTTGTCGAAGACGCCCAGGACCGCGATGCACTCGCCGTCCAGCATGACAGGCGTCAGGAGCTCGGACGGCAGGTGCACCGGCCGCGGCCAGTGGTATGCCGGATGCGAGCGAGCGTCGGCGAGCACGAGCTGGGTCCCCGACGCGATCACCTCCCCGACGGTGCCGGCGTCCAGGGGGCGGTGCAGCCCGGGCGCGGTCGACCCCTCCTCGCCGAGGCTCGCCACGACGACCTGGACGCCGGCATCGCGCATGGCCCGGATGCCCAGCGCCGCAGAGTATCCGCGTCCCTGGTAGATCGTCTCGACGACGGCAGTGAGCACCTCGTCGATGGACTCGGCCCCGGCGATCGCGCCGGCGACCTCGGTCGTCAGGGCCAGCCGCTGCGTGCGCTGCTCGGACTCGTCGCGCAGGCGGACGGCGCGCAGCGTGGCGGTGATCTGCTCCGCCACGGTCTGCATCAGGGTGGCGTCGGAGGAGTCGAACCGGTCGCGGCGGTGGTCGTAGAGGGCGATCGCCGCCGCGGTCGCCCCGTCGAAGACGGGCGTCACGAGCGCCGACTGGTAGGCGAGCTGGGCGGCGGCCGTGTCGGCGGCCGCGGCGTCGGGCAGGCGCCCGACGACGATCTGCTCGCCGCGCTGCGAGTGCGGCCCCGGCGGCGCCCGCATGGATCGGCAGGCGCGTCGCCCGCGACCGACTCGCCGACCCGCACGCGGTCGGTGACGACCAGGTGCTCGCCGGCGCCGGGCACGGCCAGGATCGCGGTCACGGCGCCGTAGTCCGTCGGCTCGAAGATCGCGTCGACGGCGGCGCGCAGCACGTCCTCGACGGTGTCCGCCGCCGCGACGGCGTTTGCGACCGAGGCCGTCAGCGCCAGCCGCTGCGCGCGCAGCTCGGACTGGTTTCGCAGCTGCACGCCGCGCAGCGCCGCCGCGAGCTGCTCGGCCACCGTCGCCATGAGCGCGCGGTCGGAGTCGGTGAACTGGTTCATCGGCCGGCTGGCGATCTCGAGCACCGCGACGCAGCGGCCGTCGACCATCACCGGGGTCGAGAGCAGCGAGTCGAACGACTCCTCCTGCGCCCCACGGCGCGTACGCCGGGTCGTCCTCGTGCCGGTTGATGAGGGTCTGCTCGCCCGAGGCCACCGTGCGCGCGGTGATCCCGCTGCCGAGCGGCCGCCGCAGCCCGGCGAAGCCGTCGCGGTCGGCGCCGACGTCGGCCACGACGAGCTGCTCGTCGGAGTCGTGGAGCACCATGATGGCCATCACGGCGTCGTAGCTGGCGCGGTCGTGCACGGCCTCGACGGCCACCCGCAGCGCGCTCTCGGGCGTGTCCTCGGCAGCGAGCAGCTTCGCGATGTCGGCGGCGAGGGCGAGGCGGCGGGCCTGACGGGCCGACTCCTCGCGCAGCTCGACCGCCCGGATGGCGGCGGCCGAGGTGGTCGGCGATCGCCTTGACGAGCTCCTCGTCGTCGCCGTCGAACCAGTTGGCGATGCTCGTCGGAGATCACGAAGGCGGCGGCGCACGGTCCTCGACCATCACCGGCGTGACCAGCACCGAGTTGTTCGGGTCGCGGCCCGGCCACGAGAACGCGGGGTGGTCGCCGGCGCGGCCGAGGCGCAGGACCTTGCCCGAGGTGATCGCCGCGCCGGGGATGCCCGACGCGGTCGGGACGCGCAGGCCCCGTGTAGACGTCGGTGCCGCGGTCGCGGGCGAAGACCGCCCGCCGCTCGTCGGTGGCCGGCTCGACCAGCCACGCCGTCAGGCCGGAGTAGCCGGTGTAGCGGCTGATGGCCTGGGCGGCATCGTGCACGGCCTGCTCGGCCGTCTCGGGCGACCGCAGGGCGCGGGCCACCTCGGCGATCACGTTCAGCGCGCGTCGCCCGCCGGTCGGACTCCTCGCGCAGCGCGGCGCCGTGGAGCGCGGCCGCGACCTGCTCGGCCAGCGTCCGCATCAGCAGCGCGTCCGAGTTGTCGAACTGGTCGGTGCGCAGGTCGGAGAGGCCGATCACGGCCTCGCACCGGCGGCCCACGAGCACCGGCGTCGCCAGCAGCGACTCGTACCCGGCCGCCGCCCACGCGCCGCCGGCGTCCGCCAGGTGCGAGCGGCCGAGCAGCGCCTGCTTGCCTGTCCGGACGACCTGGCCGATGACGCCGGAGTCGAGCGGGTGCGCCGACACCGTGACCGCGTCGCGCCCGCGCGTGATCGTCCACATCCGCTGCGTCCCGTGGCGGTGGTCGGCGACCGCCGCCCAGACGGCGGTGTAGTCGGTGTGCCGGTGCAGCGTCACCGTCACCGTCCGCAGGAGCTCGTCCACCGTGCCCGTCGCGGCGATCTCGCGCGAGAGGTCGGAGGCGAGCTCGAGCCGCTGCGCGCGCCGCTGCGACTCGTGCTGCAGGCGCTTGGAGCGCTCGCGCATGCGCACGCCGACGAGCGCCGTGGCCACCTGGTCGGCCACGACCTGCATCAGCGCGGCGTCGGCGGCGTCGAACCGGTCGGGCTCGGCGTCTGCCAGCTCGAGGACGCCCTCGCACCGGCCCTCGACGAGCACCGGCGTCAGCACGAGCGACTCCCACCGCCCGTCCGCCGACCAGGAGTAGCGCGGGTCGGCCGTCGCCTCGGCCAGGATGAGCTGGGCCTGCTCCTGGATGCAGGCGCCGACGAGCCCGGTGTTGAGCGGGCGGCGGATCTTCTGCGTCGTCGCGACGTCGCTGCCGAGGTCGACGACGACGACCTGCTCGCCCGTCCGGCGATCGACCATCGTCGCGGTGACGCCCGTGTAGCGGGTGTGCTCGAAGACCGCGGTCGCCGCCATCCGGAACGCCTCGTCGATCGCGGTTGCTCCGCCGACCGCGCCCGCCACGGCCTGCACGAGCGTGAGCTGCTCGGTGCGCAGGTCGGCCCGCCGCGACGCGGCGATCGCGTGCGCGGCGAGCTCGCACACCGTCGTCAGAAGCGCCGACTCCTCGCCGAACGGCGCCCCGCCCGGGTCACGGCTGACGACGAGCGTCGCCACCGGATCGCCGTCGATGCGGATCGGCGCGGACAGGCTGGGACCGCCCTCCGGGCCCGGCGGCAGCGGGTCTCCGCCCGCGAGCGGGAGCACAAGCGCGCGGTCGGCTCCGAGCGCAAGGCGCGCGCGGTCGGCGATCTCGCGCAGGGTGTCCGATGGAAACGGATCGGGCATGGTCTGATTGTCCTTCGCGGAAGCATGGAGAGCCTACGCAATCTGGGGGAGGTTCGGGCCCCGATTGCGGTAGGCAGCGCGCACCGCAAACGCTCTAGACTGGAGCCGCGGGCGGTTAGCTCAGCCGGGAGAGCGCCTGCCTTACACGCAGGAGGTCACTGGTTCGAACCCAGTACCGCCCACTCGTGGCTCCTGGACACGGAGGCATGCCATGACTCGGTACCTGATCTCATTCCCCACCGACGCGATGGCCCACATCCCGGACGAGGAAGGGCCCGCGGTCGCCGATGCCGCGCACAGGGTCATCCAGGATGCAATGGACGCCGGCGTCTTCGTCTTCGCCGGCGGACTGGACGAGGGCGTGGATCCCGTCACTGTGGCCGATGACGGGACGGTCACGGCCGGCTCCCACCCGCTGGGAGGCATGACCATCATCGATGTGCCCTCACGGGAGGCAGCCCTGGAGTGGGCCGGGAGGATCGCCACCGCCTGCCGCTGCCCGCAAGAGGTGAACGTGTTTGGGCGCGACCCTGCGGTCGGCAACTGATCGAGGCCGCGGTTTTGACATAGACAGTTGAACTTTATATGATGTCCAGCATGGCCAAACGGACGATGCAGGAGGCGACGTTCCTGATCCTGACGGCTCTGGCCTCGGGAAGCCAGCATGGCTACGGGATCATCACCGACGTGCGGACGATCTCAGCCGGTCGTGTCGAGCTGAAGGCCGGGACGCTGTACGCGGCGCTCGAGCGGCTGCGCATGGACAAGCTGGTCGAGGTCGAGCGGGAGGAGGTCGTGGAGAGCCGCCTGCGCCGCTACTACCGGCTGACGTCCGCGGGCCGGGAGCTGCTGGCCGCCGAGGCGGCCCGGCTGCAGGCCAACGCTCATGCTGCGATGTCGCGCCTGAAGCCGGCGGCCGGGGTGGTCATGTGAGCGACGCCGCGAAGCTCGAGCGACGCTACCAGCGGCTCCTGGCCTGGTACCCGCGGGCGTTTCGGCAGGAGCACGAGCAGGAGATCCTCGGGGTGCTGATGGCCGGCGCCGACGAGGGTCAGCAGCGACCCCGCCCGGGCGAGGCCGCCGATCTGATCAAGTACGCGGTCTGGATGCGTCTGGGACTGCGCCAAGGAGACGACATGGACGGCGAAGCGATGTTCCCGATGAAGGTCGACCGACCCAGCCGCGTGCTCGTGGCCGGACTCGGCGCCGGTCGCAGGGCGCCGCGTGTGACCGCGAGCGCGTCAACGGTTGACGTCCGCATGGGCTGGGGGTTTCACGCCGCGCTTCCGCGTCAGGATGTCGCGTCTGCCCGCCCGCTGACCGGTGGCCTCGGCGAGCTGCCGGGCCCTCTGCGGCTCAGCGTTCTGCGCGGCGTCAACTACTGGAGAGGCACCGCTCTCGTCAACGGCGCGGGCACCGACCTGGTCGAGATCACGCTCGACAGGCCGAGCTGGGTCCGGCTGGGGCCGTTCCCGGTTCGGATGCGCCGGTTGATCGTGAGTGCTGAGGACCAGTCCGGGCTGGTTGCTGCACTCAATCCGAAGTAGCCCCGACAGGCGGGCATCCGGCAGGCCTCAGATGGGCTCCGCGCCGGGCGCGTGACGGCTCTCGGGGAAGCGAGGCAGGCCGTCGTCGGGGAGCGGCTCCCACGCCGCGGCGTAGGAGACGAACTGCCGCACCGTGGGCCGGATGCCCGGGTCGTCGTCGAATGTCCCCATCCGGATGCCAATCGACTCGGGGTGGCTGGGGTTCGAGCCGAACATCGCCGAGCCGCAGTCGCCGCAGAACCACTTCTCACCACCGCCCTCCGGCGGCCGCCACGCTCGCAGCTTCTCCCGGCCGGCGACGATCCGGAAGGTGCCTGGAGCGGGGTGGGCCTGCGCCGACGCCCCGGCGCCGCTTCGCCGCTGGCATCGCGTGCAGTGGCAGTAGCTCGCACGCACGAGCGGCCCGGTGACCTCGTACCGAACCGCGCCGCAGTTGCAGCCACCGGTGAGCGGAATCGTCATGGCGGGCACCCTAGGAGAACAGGCGCACGAGGCGGTCCCAGCCGAGATGGGATGGGACGGCGAACGACCGGCTCCGCCGCGTCTTGCGCGCCGGCGCGTCTGCAGGCCGTGGGCCGGCGGCCCGTTGCACCTCCGCCGCCACCCGGGCGGCGTGGTCGTGCGCTCACCAGTGGGACGAGAAGAGCGGTGAGTAGAAGTCGTCCACGGCGCCTACCGCCCTCGCACGCGGCCGCGCAGGCAGCGGCAGCGGGCCGGGATCGCGCCGCAGCCCTCGCACCGCGACTGGACCTGGTTCGCCGCCCAGCACGCGATCACGAACAGGCACACCGCCACCGCGAAGGCCGCCGCCGGGTTGAACGTGAGCGCCGGACCGCCGCCGTTTGCGTGCTGCTGCACGTAGTGGTGCCAGAACGACGTGTACGGCAAGCCCTCGCTCCCCTGCGGACGACGGCCCGGACTCTACCCCCGGCTGCCCGCCCGGGGCCGTGACGCCGGCCCCCTGCGCTGCGCCTGGGGCGCGTCGGGCCGGTCGCCGTGCGGCCCCGGCGGCCTGCGGCCGCCCGTCCGCGACCAGGGCCGGGGCGTGGGGGGCGGGACGCGGTCGGAGCCGCCGCCGTCGCCGGCCGCGCCGTCGATCCCGTCCTCGGCCGATGCGGGCAGGGCGCCCTTGAAGAGCCACCAGAGCAGTGCCACGACGAGCGTTCCGCAGAGCGGGAAGCCGATGCCGAGCAGGTCGAGAGCCGACACGCCGCCACCCTAACACGTGCCGGCGATCAGCCCGCGACCGCGTCCCAGCAGGCGAGGAATCGGTCGATGTCCGCGGCGGTGTTGAACCCGTGCGGGTCGACGCGGACGCTCCCGATCGCGCCGATGTCGACCGCGCGGCTGCGGCACTCGTCGAACACCCGTTGCGGCTCGGCGTGGCGCACCGCGATCACTCCCGCCCGGCTGGGCGGGTCGGCCGGTGTGAGCACGTCGGCGCCGCGCTCGCGCAGCGCCTCGATGCAGCGCGTCGCGAGGCCCTCGACGTGGGCGTGCAGCCGCTCGATGCCGACCGCGGTCAGCAGGTCGATCCCGGCGCGGGCGGCGAACACGCCGGGGAGGCTCGGCAGGCCGAGCTCGTAGCGGCGCGCGTCGGCAAAGACCGCCGGCATCGCGTCGGGCGGCCACTCCCCGAGCGGCGCATCCAGGCCGAGGTAGCCGACGTCGAACGTCGGCGCCTCCGCGAGCAGCTCCGGGCTCAGGTACAGGAACCCGATCCCCGGAGGCCCGAGCAGCCACTTCATCGCGGTGGTCACGAGCGCGTCCACGCCGTCGCGGCCGACGTCGATCGGCACGACTCCGGTGGACTGCGCGGCGTCGACGAAAAGCTTCGCGCCGCGCTCGTGGGCGACGGCGGCGATCGCGCGCAGGTCGTGCCTGCGGCCGGTGAACGGCGCGACGTGGGTGAGGCAGACGGCGACGGTGTCGGAATCGATGTGCGCGGCGAGCGCACCCGCGGCGTCGTGCACGCCGTCCGTGGGCACGAAGCGCACCTCGCGGTCGCCGCGGGCATACCACGGGTAGGCGCTCGACGGGTACGTCCCCGAGTCGACGACGACGTTGCCCGGTCGCTCGGCAAGGACGCGGACGGCGATGTTCGCGGCGCGGCAGGTGTTGTCGGTGATCGCGATCGTCGAGGCGTCGGCGCCGATCAGGGATCCGAACGCCGCGCGCAGGCCGTCCATCGCACCGAGCATCATCTCGCCGGTGTAGACGCTGTTCGGATCCTCGCTCCAGCGCGCCGTCCAGCCGTCCCACGCCTCCCGCACCGGCGTCGCTGCCGGAGTGAGCGCGCCGCTGAAGAGGTAGGCGCGGGTGCGCGTGACCGGAAAGGCCTCCCGGAACTCGGCGATCTCCATCGCGGCGGCGGCTAGTCCTGTTCGGGCGGGATCGCCAGCACCGGGCAGGGGGCGATCTGCAGGAGCCGCTGCGTGACGTTCCCGAGCAGGATCCCGGCGATCAGGCTGAGGCCGCGCGTGCCGACGACGATCAGCTCGGCGCCGACCTCGTGCGCCACCGCGACGATGTCGTTCGCCGGCCCCCCGGCATAGGTCGAGGCGATCAGGCGCAGGTCGCCGCCGGCGCCGGCCGCCTCGAGCTCGGCCGCCTGGGCGCGGATCTTGGTCTCGATCTCGCCCTCGTTGATCCGGCGGGGCACGCCGCCGACGGCCGGGGCGAGCATCATCTCGCGCACGTGCACGATCGTCACGGTTGCCTTGGTGAGCGCGGCCAGGTCGCGCGCGACGGCGTACGCCCGGTCGGACTGCGGCGACCCGTCGAGGCCCAGGACGATGCGCTTGAACATGTGTGTCCCTCCGGAGGCGGAATGGGGCTCCCGGAGGGCGGCCGCGGCGGGCCGCCCTCCGAAACGGAATCGGTCAGTCGCCGGCTGCCGGCTCGAGGCCCGCCGAGAGCGGGATGTCGGCCTGGGCCTGCCGCGTCGGCTTGCCGAGGATGTAGAACAGCACGCCGAGCCCGACGAAGATCGCAAGCGGGATGAGCTGGCTGAGCTCGAACTGCAGGCGCTGGCCCTCGAACCCGCTCGGCAGCTGCGAGTCCGGGTTGGACTGGCCGAGGCCCGGCCAGAGCAGCGCGAGCGTCGCGAGCGCCGACCAGCCGAAGCAGAGCAGGGAGATGATCAGCGCGCCGGTGTCGCCGCCGGGGACGCGGTACGGGCGGTGCACGTCGGGCAGCTTCCTCCGCAGCAGGTAGAGCGCCGGGAAGATCGCCAGGTAGGAGATGGTGGTCGTCGAGATGGCCAGGCTGAGCGCCGCGCTGAAGTACTTCGCGGTGCTCCCGCTCGTCAGATAGAAGGCGAGCACCATGAAGATGCTCGAGATGGCGCCCGACATGAAGTTGACGGCGATCGGCGTGCCGAACTTGGCCGAGAACCGTCCCAGGAAGCGCGGGCCGGCGCCGTCGTAGCAGGCCACGGCCTCGGCCCGGTCGGCCCCCATGATCCAGGTCGTGCCGCTCGAGATCAGCGCCCAGATGAAGGCGGCGGCGGCGATGTCGCCGAGCACCTTGCCCGCGCCGGTGAGCGTCGTCTGCGCCGGCGTTGCCCCGACGTGCCCGCCGTAGACGGTGAACACGGTCTTGATCGAGTCGATGAAGCCGCCCAGGCTCGTCACCTGGCTCAGCGGCAGCACGAGCAGGATCATGAGGATCGGAACGCCGTAGAGCACGATGGACGCGATCGCCGAGCGGATCACGGTGAACGGCACGTCGCGCTGCGGGTTCTTCATCTCGTCGCCCGCGGCGTTCGGCAGCTCGAAGCCGACGTAGTTGAAGAACAGGATCGGCACGAGCGCGATGAACGCCGTGTAGGTCGGCTTGAAGCTGCCGCCCGAGACGCCGTGCACGCCGTGCTTGATCGCATAGATCACGACGGTGATCGAGAAGAAGCCGAGCACGATCATCCGGCCCCATGCGCCGAGGGTCGGGATCCACTTGCCGACGCCGAACGACAGGATGGCGGCCCAGACGGAGAACCAGATGAAGACCAGGCCGAAGATGTACTCGCCGTTGCCGAGGTTGTGGAAGAACTCGTTGAACACCGCCACGGCGGTGATTGTGAGCGTGCCCCCGAGCCAGATCGGGTTCGAGATCCAGTAGATGATCGCGTTCACGCCGCTGATCAGCCGGCCCAGCGCGAGCTTCGTCCAGATGTACGGCCCGCCCTCCTCGGTGAAGGCGGCGCCGAGCTCCGCCGTCAGGAATGCGTACGGGATGAAGAACACGAGCCCGAGGAACATGAGCCACGTGAACCCCTGTGCGCCGTTGCTCGCAACGGCGCCGATCGTGTCCAGCCCCACCAGCGTGCAGATCAGGAAAAAGAACATGTCGAAGCGGCCGAAGTGCCGCTGCAGCTTCGCTTTCTCCTCGATCGCAGCCGACGTCGTGTGCTCGACCGCGGCATCGGAGCTCGCCATCGGATCCCCCTTCCCGGTTTTGGTGCCGTCTCCCGACCCACGGCACGTGGGCCGAGTATCGAGCATTCACCGCCGGCATACAAGGGCGGGGCCGACACGCGGCCCAACCCCCTTCACATTTCCCGGGGGCACCCTGATACTTGGCGCGTTGTTCCTACGGCAGGAGGTGGGTCTGATGCAGTTGAAGTCCATCACACGGAGGAGCGCGGCGGTCGCCTGCGCGGCGCTGCTCGTCCCGGTGGTCGCGGTCGCGGCGACGACCGGCCCGCGGATCTCCGCGACGGGCGGCACCCCGCAGTCGGCGGTGGTCTCGACCGCGTTCACGCACAAGCTCTCGGCCCGCGTCGTCGGCGCCAAGGGGAACCCCCGGGTGGGCCTCCTGGTCACGTTCAAGGCCCCGACCACGGGCCCCAGTCTGACCTTCGCGAACGGCCGCACGACCTGGACGCACGCCACCGGCAAGAAGGGCTACGTGCGTGTGGTCGTGACGGCGAACGCCACCGCCGGCAAGTACAAGGTGACGGCGAACCTGAAGAAGGGCGCGCTGAAGACACCGGCGACCTTCAATCTGACGAACACTCCGTAAAGACCGGCGCGCCGCCGGAGCCTCTGCGGCACACTGTGGACATGGGTACCGGCGCGAGCGTTCTCACTGCACTTCCGACTCCCACGTGGCAGACCGCCGCGTGGGTCGTCGGCGTGTTCGCGGCGGCCTGGCTCGTCTCGCGCCTGTCGGGGCGCCTGGCCGGGTGGGTGGTGCGCCGCAACGAGGCGAAGCACATGACCGGCGAGGGGCCGGCGGACACGGGCGTCATGACGTCGCTCAAGCGCCGCGAGACGGCCGTCTCGCTGATCCGCACGAGCGTGCGCTACTTCGCCTACGGGGCCGCGCTGATCCTGGCGCTCGGCGCGCTCAGCTTCGGCGGCCGCAGCGGCACGGTCGCGGGCGCGTCGCTGATCGTGGTGCTGGTCGGCTTCGCGGCGCAGCGGTTCCTGACCGACATCCTGGCCGGGTTCTTCATGTTCTTCGAGGGCTGGTTCTCGGTCGGCGACAACATCAGCATCTCAGCCGCTCAACCTGCAGGGCGTCGTCGACGAGGTGGGCCTGCGCTCGACCCGCCTGCGGGCGATCGGCGGCGAGGTCGTGCGCGTGCACAACTCCTATATCCAGTCCGTCCACGTGCAGCCGCGCGGAGCGCGCGAGGTCGAGGTGGAGTTCTTCGCGTCGAGCGAGGACGGCGGCCGCGAGCTCGTCGCCGAGGTGGCGCGGCTGATGCCGGCGGGGCCGACCCGGCTCGTGCGCGTCCCCTGGGTCGAGGAGGTCGAGCATCTCGACGACGACCTGGTGCGAGTCCGCGCCCGCGCGACCGTCGCCCACGGCCGCGAGTGGCTGGTCGAGACGTTCCTGCCCGACCTGCTCAAGGAGCGCGGTGAGGACGTGATCGTGCACGGGCCGATCGTGTGGCACGTCGACGAGTCGGCGCAGCGCGAGTTCGCGCGCACGCTCGGCTGCGCCAGCGGACGTCCTGAGCCGCGGGCGCTAGGCTGGCCCCATGGCCGACCGAAACGTGCGCAAGGCCCCCGTGCGGCCGACGCCGGAGCAGTACTTCATGCTGCTGGCCGTGGCGACGCGCGAGCGGGCCGCGTGCCTCGGCCGCCACGTCGGCGCGATCCTCGTGGCCGACCAGCGCATCATCGCGACCGGCTACAACGGCACCCCCACCGGCTTCCCCAACTGCGACGAGGGCGGCTGCCACCGCTGCGCGCATCCGGACGACTACGCCCCCGGGCCGCGGCTACGACGTCTGCATCTGCGTGCACGCCGAGCAGAACGCGCTGCTGCAGGCTGCGCGGCTCGGCTACACGGTGCAGTCGGCCCACTGCTACAGCACGCTGCGCCCCTGCTTCGGCTGCCTGAAGGAGCTCTACCAGGCGGGCGTCGCCGGCGTGCGCTACCTGAACGAGTGGGTGCCGTCGGATCCGATCGAGGCGGCTGCCTACGCCGACCTGATCGCCGAGATGCACGCGCGCGGCGTCGCCGTCGAGCCGCTGCACCTGCCCGCCGAGCTGCTCGACCTGCGTCCGGCCGCGGCCGGGGCGATCGCGGCGACCTAGGCGCTCTTGCGCAGGCGGCGCAGGCCGCGGCGCTCGTGCCAGTCGAACGAGAGCGGGTTCGCCGGCGGGGCGACCGTGTCGGGGACGATCATCGTCTCGGTGGCGTCGACGAGCTGGTCGAGGCGAAGGACGAGCCGCAGCGGCCGCGGCAGCTGCACCGGCGCCTCCAGCGTGTCCCTGCGCGGCTCGGCCAGGATCACGCCGAGGTGGTGGGCGTGCAGCCGCCGCCGCCAGGCGGCGACGTCCTCAGGCCGTCCCGCAGCTCCGCACGCCAGCGCAGGCCTGCAGCGGCCGCTTGGCGGCAGTCGCACTCGGGGCAGTCGATGGTGATCTGCATGCTCCCACTCTGATTCGGCCGAATCCGGCCCGGTCTTTAGCCCGGCGCTCAATTTCCCGTCGCCCGGACGACGACAGGGTGGATGGAGCACGGGTCCTCTCTGCGTCGCCTCGCCGGCGTGCTCGCGGCCGCATCGGTTGCGGCGCTCGCCGGCGTCTGCCTGCACGCGCAGCCGGCGCTCGCCGACCGGGTGCTCGACGCCAAGCGCGCCCGCTACGCGCACGTGCGCACCGAGATCCGCCACCTCGATCACCACGCCGAGGTGCTCACCGAGCAGTACGACCGCGTCGTCTGGCAGCTGGGCGTCCTGCGCCGGCGGATGCGCATCGCAACGCACCGGCTGATCGTCGAGAAGGCGAAGCTCCGCTACCAGCAGGGCGTGCTCGCCCGGCTCCTGGTGCAGCAGTACAAGGGCGGCGACCCGCGCACGATCGAGATCGTGCTCGAGGCGAACTCGCTCTCGCAGGTGGCCGGCGGGATGGATCTGAAGCAGCGCCTCGACACGGCCGTCTCCGACACGGTGCGGGCGATCAACGCCGCCAAGGAGGCGATCGCGGCCGAGCGGCGCACGATCGCCGCCGCGCAGGTGCGCGAGCGCGCCGACAAGCGCCAGATCGTCATCCGCCGCCACCAGATCCGCCGCCAGCTGCGCAAGCGCCATCGGCTCGTGGCGATGCTCGGCCGCCAGATCACGGTGATGACGGCCGCCGACCGCATCGGCCAGGCCGAGCTCGCGCTCCAGGCGCAGAAGTGGCTCACCGCCGACCTGCACGCCGACGCCGCCGACCCCGGCCAGGAGCTGCGCGACCACGTCGCCCTGGACGCCCTGCAGCAGATCGGCGTTCCGTACGTCTGGGGCGGGGCGACGCCGAAGGGCTTCGACTGCTCCGGCCTCGTCATGTGGCTGTACGCGAAGTACGGCGTCGCGCTGCCCCACTTCGCCGCCTCGCAGTTCCACCTCGGCCCGCAGATCACCAGGGCGCAGCTGCGGCCGGGCGACCTGGTCTTCTTCCACGACCTCGGCCACGTCGGCATGTACATCGGCAACGGCTGGGTCGTGCACGCCCCGCACACCGGCGACTGGGTGCGGATGGAGCGCTTCTCGCTCGGCTGGTTCCAGGCGACGTACGTCGGCGCGACGCAGCCCGGCCCCGCCTGAGCCTGCTCCGGCCGCGCGTAGACTGCGCGGATGGATCTGGCACCGCAGCTCACGCCGGCGCAGGCCGGCGGCGCGCTGCGCGACGAGGGTGCGCTCGCGGTGGACGTGCGCGAGGTCGAGGAGTGGCAGGCCGGCCACATGGACGGGTCGCTGTCTGATCCCGCTCGGCGAGCTGGCCGCGCGCGCCGGCGAGCTGCCGCGCGACCGGCCGCTCGTGATCGTGTGCCGCACCGGCGCGCGCAGCGCGTACGCCGCCGACGCCCTGGTGGCGGCCGGCTACGACGCCCGCAATCTGGCCGGAGGCCTGCAGCAGTGGGTGGCGGCCGACCTGCCGCTCGAGCCCGCCGGGGGCTACGTTCTCTGAGCTCCGCCGTTCGCATCGGGACGTGCTCGTGGGCCGACGAGACGCTGACGAAGACGTGGTACCCGGCGTCGGTGCGCACGGCCGAGGCCCGTCTGCACCACTACGCCGAGCAGTTCGACACCGTCGAGCTGAACGCGAGCTACTACGCGCTGCCGAGCCCCGACGCGACCGCCGCATGGGCCCGGCGCACGCCGCCCGGCTTCGTCTTCCACGTGAAGGCGTTCGGGATGATGACGCGCCACCCGGTGAAGCGCCGAGCAGCTTCCGGCCGACCTGCGCGCCGAGGCGCCGCTCGACGACCGCGGCCGCGTCGACCACCCGTCGCGCGAGCTGCGCGGCGAGGTGTTCACGCCGCTTCCGGGCGGCGCTCGAGCCGCTGCGTGAGGCGGGCAAGCTCGGCGGGATCCTGATGCAGTTCCCGTCCCTACGTCGTTCTGAAGCCCGCCTCGCTCGAGTACCTGGAGTGGGCGAAGGAGCAGCTCGGCGGCGACGAGATGATGGTCGAGTTCCGCCACCGCAGCTGGCTCGAGCCCGAGGCCGCGGATCGCACGCTCGCGTTCCTGCGCTCGCTGGGCGCGACCTACGTGATGGTCGACGCACCCCGCACCGACGCGCGCAACCTCGTCCCGACGGTGGTCGCGGCCACCTCCGACACGGCGTACCTGCGGCTGCACGGCCGCAACGCCGCCACCTGGAACGTGCGCGGTCGAAGCGCCGCCGAGCGGTTCGACTACCTGTACTCGCGCGAGGAGCTCGCCGAGTGGTCCGCGCCGCTGCGCCAGCTCTCGTCGCTCTCGGAGCGCACGTACGCGATGTTCAACAACAACGGCCGCACCCACGCCGGCGGGCGGCGACATCGCCCAGGCGCCGACGAACGCCCAGATGCTGCGCGAGCTGCTCCAGGCGGACGGCGTGCCGGTCACGGATTCGCCACGATCAGCCCAAGCGTGAGCACGCCGAGGATCGACGCCGAGCCGTGGTCAGGACGAGGGTCGAGCGCGGAGTCCATCGTCGGCGAAGCGGCCCTCGCTGCAGCGCCCGGTCGATCTCGCGCTCGCGCTGGTAGGCGTTCACGATGCAGGCGACGCCGAGGACGGCGAACCCGGCGCCGACGATCTCGTACGGCCAGGCGCGGTCTGTGCGACAGCGTCGGCACGACCCGACCCGCGGCCAGGCTGACGGCGATCGCCGTGAGCCCGGTGCGCCACCACGCCAGGTAGGTGCGCTCGTTCGCAAGGCGCGTGCGCCGGGTGGCGTCCTGCGCCTCGTCGAAGACACGCCGTCCGGAGGGGCTCTGGCGGCGCTCGGACTCGGTCATGCGCACAGCCTACTTGTGCTGGAGGCGTTTCCGGGCGGCGGCGCTACTCAGATCCGCGCCACGAGTCGGCGCGTGCGAGCGGGCGGCTCTCGACGGTGCGCCGCTGCTCCACGCGGCGGCGCGTCTCGGCCAGAAAGCGGGCGCAGTCGGCCGCCAGCTCGCCCGAGACGAACTCGCCTTTCGGCGCACGCTGCGGCTGCACCGCCGCGCCGTGCCCACCGACCGTAGACCGCGTACCCACCACTCCCAAACTGTGCCAGCCGCGCTACCCACTTGGCAATCGGCCAAACCGGCCGAGGACGGTATTTGCGTGATATTCCCGTGAAGGAGTGGAGAGCGCGCCCGGCTCCGGGAACGCTCCGCTCGCGGCGGGGCCGGGGGTACACTCGCAGGGGATGGCCCACGCCGACACCCGGTCGCTCCCGCGTCTGCGATCGCGCCCGATCTCGCTGCGCACCTTCCAGCGCACCGCGGTGGCGACGCTGGTGCTCCTGTGGCTCGTCGTCACGACCGGCGGCCTGGTGCGCCTGACCGCATCGGGGCTCGGCTGCCCGCACTGGCCGACGTGCACGACGAGCGGCGTCGTCCCCCAGGACTCCGCGCACGCGCTGATCGAGTTCTCGAACCGCGCCATCTCCGGCCTGGCCATGCTGGCGGCGGTCGCGACGGCGGTGATGGCCTATCGGGTGGCGGGGCTCGACCGCCGGATCGCACATGCCCTGGCCATCGCCGCCGCAGGCACCGTCGCCCAGGTGCCGCTCGGCGCCGTCACGGTCGAGTTCGACCTGAACCCGTACCTCGTCATGTCGCACTTCCTGCTCGCGATGGCGGTCGTCTCCGTCTCGACGTGGGCGACGGTGCGCGCCCTGCGCCCCGACCATCCGGCGACGGCGCCGGCCGAGCGCCGGCTCGGGCTGCTGGCGTGGGCGGCGGTCGCCGCCTACCTGGCGCTCATCACGTCGGGCGCGTTCGTGACCGCCGCCGGCCCGCACCCCGGCAGCACGAGCACGCCGATCGAGCGACTGGGGAACTTCTACGACGCGGCCTGGCTGCACGTGCGGGTGGCGACGGCCTTCACCGTCCTCTTCGCCGCCGTCGCCGTGTGGCTGTGGCGGCGCTCGCGGGGCAGCGGCGCGCAGCGGCTCTCGCTCGCCGGGATCGTCCTGCTCGGGTGCCAGGCCGCGGTCGGCGAGTACCAGTACCGAAACGGGCTGCCGTGGGCCGTGATCGCGGTGCACGTCGCGCTGGCCGCGACGCTCCTGATCACGGTCGTGCTCGTCGCGAGCCTGGTGTGGGAGGGCGATCGCCGGCCCCAGCCGGCCGTCGGCCCGAGCGCCGACGCGGGCGAACGCGCCCCGGCGTAGCGACCCGCGCTCAGAGCCCCAGGCGCATCTCGTGCTGGCGGGCGACGAGGCGGGCGCCGAGGGCCGCGAGCACGCGCGCGCACGCACCGCCGGCCGGCGTGTTGGCCAGGTGCACGGCGCGGCCGCCGGCCGCGGCGAGCAGGACGTCTGCCGCCGCCGCATCGTCGAGCGCCGCGATCTGGAGCACGCCCACCGACCCGCCACCGGTGCGGTGGACGGCGGCCCCGGCGATCGCGCCCGACCGCTCGACGACGAGGGCCTCGAGCGGCACGCCGCCCTCGCGCAGCCGGGCCGACGGTCGCATCGGCACGCTGCCACGGCTCGGGCGCCGCCGCGATGGGCGGCGATCCAGGCCTGGGCGGTGGGCACGTCGACCGGCCGCGAGGGCGGAGGCCGGCCGGCTGCGGGTCGAGCGACCACACGTCCAGGTCGCGGACGGTCGCGAAGCCGAGCTCACGGTAGAGCCCGATCGCCGCCGCGTTCGCATCCACCACCTCGAGCCAGACGGTGTCGCACCCGCGCCGCGCCGCCGCCTCCAGGGCCGCCGCCATGACGCGTCTGCCGAGGCCGCGGCGCCGATACGGCGGGGCCGTCGCCATGCCGCCGATCCAGCCGTTGGCGCCCCGGACGCCGAGCAGGGCGAACGCCGCGGCCGCGCCCTCGGCCGTGGCCACCGGCGAGGCGGCGAGGTCGATGTCGTGCGCGCGGATGTGCTCGCGCGAGCGCGGCCTCGTCGAGCTGCAGCGGCACCAGGTAGTCCGAGAAGCCGGCGTTCCAGAGCTCGGCGAGCGCGGCCGGCGCGAGCGCGTCGGCGAAGAGCGACGCTCACGGACCCGGCGGAGGCCGCAACGCGTCGACCCGCTCGCGCAGGGCGCGCTCGAACACCCACACGTCGGCGTAGGCGAGGACGTCGAACCCCTGCTCGCGCAGCGCGGCGCCCTCGGCGGCGTCTCCGATCAGCTGGCCGATCGGCGTGCCGCCCCGCCGGCAGATCTCGACCAGGCGCTTCACCGCCGCCCGGTAGTCGGGATGGTCGAAGCGGCCGGGGATGCCGAGCGAGAGCGAGAGGTCGAATTGCCCCAGCCACACCACGTCGATCCCCGGCTCGGCGACGATCGCCTCGGCGTTCTCGATCCCGCGCGCCGATTCGATCTGGGCAATGACCACGTTCTCGCGGTTCGCCCGCTCGGCGCTCGCCCCGGCGCCGCCCGTGAGCTCGTCGGCCATCAGCACGCCGAAGCCGCGGCGCCCGAGCGGCGGGTACCGGGCGCACTCGACGAGCGTCCGCGCCTGCTCGGCCGTCTCGACCATCGGCGCCATGACGCCGCGCGAGCCCGCGTCGAGCGCGCCCGCGATGTGGGCGTACTCGCCCCGGATCACGCGGCTGATCGGGTGCACGCCGGTACTCCGGCCTGCTGCCAGCACGCGCCGCAGCGACCCCGCGTCCCAGCCCGTGTGCTCGAGATCGAAGAGGGCGAAGTCGGCCCCGGCCGCGGCCAGGATGCGCATGATCCCCGGGGTGTCGAACTCGAACAGCATTGCGCCCACGGCCACGCCGCGTGCGGCGATTGCACGGGAGATCGCGTTTCCGCTCATCGGCGAGGAGACCATATCCGGCCTGTCGTGGGTGCCGGTGCGACGTTCTGGGTATGGACGGCGCAACGGCGGCCGGGGGCCGGAGCACCGGCAGTGCAGCGCTCCCGGTCGCCGTTCTTCGATTCGGGAAGATCGCCCGCCCCTCACCGCGTCCTTGGTCACACGGCGTCCCCGCGCCGCATCTGCTGCAACGACGAAGCGGAGGTCCGGCATGAAGACGTATGTGATCCTGCGCCGCGGTGGCTGGCGCACGGCGGCTGATCTCGCGGAGGCGGCCGACCGGTCGCGCCGCGTCGGCGACGAGGAGATGGGAAGCGACATCCGCTGGATCCGCAGCTACGTGCTCGAGGAGCCGGACGGGACCGTCGGCACGGTCTGCGTCTACCAGGCGACGAGTGCGGACGCCGTCCGCGAGCACGCCACACGCGCCGACCTGCCCGCCGACGAGGTGATCCCGGTCGCAGACACGGTGATCGTGCGCCCGGATCCCGCCGCGGCCGAGGTGTAGCCCCGGGGTGCCGGGCGCGCGTGGGGCGTCAGCCGGGCGCGCGGAGCGAGGCTCCGCCGCGTGAATCCGTTCGCCCCGCTGGCCGACCGGGACTTTCGGCTCTACTTCACCGGCGAGGTGTTCTCGTCGGCGGGGTCGGGGCTGCACATCGTCGCGCTCGGCTGGTATCTGCTCGACCGCACCGGCTCGGCGACGTCGGTCGCGCTCGTGTGGGCGATCGGGCTCGGCGCGGGCATCGTCGTGCTGCCCTTCGCCGGGCCACTCGCCGACCGCTACCCGCGCCGCACGCTCGCGATCGCGGCCGACCTCGCCCGGCTCGTCCTCGTGCGGCCATGGCGGCGCTCGCCTACGCCGGGTCGCCGTCGCTGCCGGCGCTGTATGCGCTCACGTTCCTCGTCGGGATCGGCCACAGCGTCTTCTGGCCGTCGATCACCGCCCTGCTCCAGGAGGTGATCCGGCCCGAGCAGCTGACCGCCGCAAGCGGCCTCGTCGAGGTCACGTGGCAGAGCGGGAGCCTGACCGGAGCGGCGCTCGGCGGCCCGATCCTCGTCCGGTTCGGCCTGGGGACGGCGTTTGCGATCGACGCCGCCACCTACGCGATCTCGGCCGCCGCGCTGCTTGCGCTGCACCACCGGCCGGTGCCGCCCGAAGGGCCGCACGAGTCGGCCCTCGCGATGGCCCGCGCCGGGCTCTCCTACCTGCGCCGCCACCGCGCGGTGGCCGGCTTCGGCGTCGCGAGCGTGATCCCGTGGGTGGCGACGATCAGCCTGAACGTGGTCATCGTGGCCTACGTGCTCGACGTGATGCACCTCGGCGCGACCGCGTACGGCCTCGCCGACATGACCTACGGCGTCGGTGCGATGGTGTCGGGCGTCTTCGCCGCGCTGGTCGTCCTGCGCCTGGGGGAGTGGCGGGCGATGGTCGGCGTGCTCGTGGCGCTCATCGCCTGCTACGCCGCGCTGGCCGGGCCGGCGGTCGCCGTCGCGGCCTTCTACGCCGTGCTGTTCCTCGCGGGCTTCTGCTCGTCGGCGTTCCGGGTGATCACCTCGGCGTACCTGTTCAAGGTCGTGCCGAACGAGGTGATGGGACGGACGTCGTCGACGTTCCTGCTCGTCTCGATGCTGCTGCAGGTGGTCGTCACGCTGTCGGTCGGTCCGCTCGTCAACCATGCCGGCGCCCGCGGAGGCTTCGCGCTTCTGGCGGCGATCGTCACGGCCGGGCTCGTGCTCCTCGTCGCCGTCGCGGGCGCGCTGCGACGGGGCATAGAATCGACCGCGGGATGAGCCACGTGCTCTTCGTCTGCATCCAGAACGCCGGGCGCAGCCAGATGGCCCAGGCGCTCTTCGCCCGCGCGGCCGGCGGTCGCCATCGGGCGCGCTCGGCGGGGAGCCGCCCGGCTGGGCGCGTCCACCCCGAGGTCGCCGCCGTCATGGCCGAGCTCGGCATCGACGTGGCCGGCAACGTGCCGCACGAGCTCGACGCCGCCGACATGCGCTGGGCCGACCTGGTCGTCACCATGGGGTGCGGCGACGAGTGCCCGTACATCCCCGGGAAGCGCTACGTCGACTGGGAGCTCGACGACCCCTCAGGCCGGCCGCCGGACGAGGTCCGCCGCATCCGCGACCAGATCGCCGCGAACGTGGATGCGCTCGTCGCCGAGCTTGGCCGTGAGGACTCCACGGGCTAGCCATCCCGCGAGAGGCATCCTGACGAGCTGAGTCAGCGGCCGTAGCCGAAGTGGTTTCCCGACACCGGCACGCCGTTTTGCCACAGCACGTCGATGAACCCGTGGCGGGTGTTCGCAAGCGGCGGGATGTACGTCGTGACCGTATCGGTGGCGGTGCTGATCACGTCGCCGCTCTCGCCCACGAACAGGTAGGCGCCGTCGACGGAGTGCTGGATCCAGCCGACCTTGGCGCAGTCGTAGGCGCAGGGTGAGTCGAACCCCCGGTAGATCGGGTGGTCGAGCGGGATCGTCGCGATCAGTGCCGGCGTGTCCGTCGTCGTATAGACGCGCACGGCATTCTGGGTCATGTCGAGCACGTCGACGGCCGCATTCGCCGGGTCGACGCTGATGCCGTGACTTGCGGTCGTCTGCGTCCAGCCGGCCGGAAGCGGGCCGAAGTTGACCGAGTCGAGGATCCGGCCGGTCGCCGTGTCGGCGACCGAGAAGCCGCGATAGTCCGTCCACGTGATCCACGCCCGCGTATCGCCTCGCCCGACCGTGAACGGCCGCACGCCGGCGACGCTCGACGGCGACGGCCCGATCGGCGGCCCGCCGCTCTGATAGAGGTGGTCGGCATAGCGGCCGCCGAAGTACCAGTGCCCGTTCACGCAGAGGGTGTTGTGCGGACCGAGGCCCGCCTGGACGCCGCCGATCACCGCGCCGGTCGTCTCGTCGATCTGCTCCCAGGTCTGCGACGTCCTCGCCATCTCGCCGACGGGGAGGTACAGACTGCCTCCGCACGTGTTCAGCTGGTCGACGCCGAAGGGGTACGCGACGTCGTACACGACCGTCCCGGTCTCGAGATCCCACTTGACGAGGCTTCCGTTCCCGTTTGCGCCCCCGTCGCCGCCGACGGCGAAGTAGAGGTCATGGCCGTCGAACGCCGTCCCCCGGATGCCCCCGGTGAACGGCAGTCCGGACCAGCTGCCGACGAGCGCCCACGACCCCTCCTGGTAGGCGTTCAGGGTGCCGTCGTCGTTCGCCACGTAGAGGACGCCGCCGTCGGGCGTGACCGCCCGCGCGCCGCCGCCGCTCGCGCCGATCGCGCCGACCAGGAACGCCAGGCAGAGCCCCACGGCGACGAGTCGCCGCACGGTCGGATGGCCGCGGTCAGGCACGATCGGCGTCCGTATTCCGTGCTCTAGGCGCCTTCGGCGTACTGGGGCGCCTCGTCGCCGATCTGGTGCCAGTCGGCCTTGTAGGCGACCTGGAGATGGAAGGTCGGCTCGAGGTCGAGCTCGCGCATCAGCCCAGCGGCGACGAAGTACTGCGCGCCGAGATCGTCGTAGAGGCTGGATCCGCAGTTGCTGCAGAAGTGGCGCGGCGCGAACTCGCTCTCATAGCGCGTGACGAGATCCTCGCCCTTGGTGAACCGGAAGTTCTCCTTCGCCACCACCACGCCCGCGAGGCTCGAGCCCGTCCACCGCTGGCAGCGCGTGCAGTGGCAGTAGCCGAGCGACTCGGGATCCTTGACCTCGTACTCCACGCCTCCGCACAAGCATGCACCCTTGAGCGTCTGACTCATCACGACCCCCTGTCGAGTTGGCGTCTGAGGATTGCCGAAAAGCTAGCACCCGCGGACCGGCGGGGGGTGTGCCCGCCCCTGCAGCCACACTACGGCCGTGCCACCACGCGCGGTCATCCTGGTCGAGGGTCGCAGCGACGAGATCGCGGTGCGCACGCTCGCCCGGCTGCGGGGGCGCGATCTCGCCGCCGAGGGCGTCTCGGTCGTCAGCGCGGGCGGGGCGCAGGCCATGGGCCGCGTCCTTGCGGCATACGCTCCCGTGGGCACGGGTACGACCGTGGCGGGCCTGTGTGACGCGGGCGAGGAACCCGCCGTCCGCCGCGCGCTCGAGCGCGCCGGCGTCGCTCCGGCACCGGGCCGCGCCGGCCTCGAGGCGCTCGGGTTCTTCGTCTGCGACCGCGATCTCGAGGACGAGCTCGTCCGCGGCCTCGGCGTCGCGGCCACCGAGGCGGTCCTTGCCGGCCACGGGAAGCTCGGGGCCTTCCGCACCTACCAGAAGCAGCCGGCGCACCGGGCACGACCGACGCCCGATCAGCTGCGCGGCTTTCTCAACAACTGGAAGGTCGAGCTGGCCGGGCCGCTGGTGGAGGCGCTTCACCCCAGCCGGGTACCGCGTCCGCTCGACGGTGTCCTCGCGTCGACCCCGAAACGCGTCCACCAGCGCGCGTTGTAGCCACCCGGACCGCGGGTCAGCGTCCGCAGCGCACACATGCCGCAGCGCACGCCCGCCGCGGGTACTGCACTGTCGCGTCCGCAGTCGCACCCCAACCCGTTTAATCGAGCGGGGGCAGCGGCGATAACCGGGGAGCGGAACCGCGGCGGACGGTACCCACTCTCGAGAACACAGATGCCGCCGATCGCCCGCCTTCGCCACCCCTCCGAACACGCCGTCGCCTACGGCCTGCTCGCCGTCGCGGCGGTGTTGTTCGCCGGCTACGCCGGCCACGCCCAGTTCGACTGGGGCGGCCACGTCCTCGACGGCCTGTTCCAGAAATGGGTGAACGACGCGGTCGTCTTCGTGTGTGCGTTCGTGACCGCCCTTCGCGCCCGCTCCCATCGGCGCGAACGCACGGCGTGGCTTCTGCTCAGCCTGGGCATGGTGTCGTGGGCGGTCGGGAACGTGTACTACTCGGTCTTTCTGATCGACCGGAACCCGCTCCCGATCCCGAGCGTCGCCGACGGCCTCTGGCTCGGGATCTACCCGTTCACCTACCTCGGGATCGTGCTGCTCGTCCGCACCCGCCTCTCGACGTGGCGGACGAGCATGTGGCTGGACGGCGTGATCGCCGCCGCCGCGGTCGCGGCCGTCAGCGCCGACGTCGTCGTCTCCGCCGTGCTCGGCTCGAGCGCCGGCTCTTCGACCGCCGAGCTCGTCACCAACCTGGCCTACCCGATCGGCGACCTCGTCCTGCTCGGGATGGTGATCGGCGCGATCGCGCTCGAAGGCTGGCACGCCGACCGCGCATGGCTGTGTCTCGCCGCCGGCTTCGGCGCGTTCACCGTCACCGACGGCCTCTTCCTCGTGAAGACGGTCGACGGGACCTACCAGGTGGGGACGATCATCGACGCCGGCTGGCTCCTGTGCGCGCTCCTTGTGGCACACGCTGCCTGGCAGCCGACGGCGGCGCGGCAACGCCTCCACGCAGACGGCTGGCGGTTCGTCATCATGCCCAGCGCGTGCGCGCTGATCGCGGTCGCGCTGCTCGTGCGCGACTCGACCGAGTACGTGATCCGGCCGTGGACCGCGGCGATGGCCGCGCTGACGCTGATCGGCGTGATCGCCCGCTACGGCCTCACGTTCCGCGAGTACATGCTCATGGTCAGGCACAGCCGTGGAGAGGCGTCCACCGACCCGCTCACCGGCCTCGGCAACCGCCGCGCCCTGCTCGACGACCTCGACGCATCCGTCCAGACTGACGGCGGCCGTCCGTTCGTGTTGGGCCTCTTCGATCTCGACGGCTTCAAGGCCTACAACGACGCGTACGGGCATCCGGCCGGCGACGCCCTGCTCACCCGTTTGGGCGCCCGCCTGGCGGCCGCCGTCGGCGACGCCGGATCGGCGTACCGGATGGGTGGCGACGAGTTCTGCGTGATCGTCCCGTGCGCTCCGGGCGCCGGGCCGACGGTCGTCGCCGGTGCCGCCGCAGCGATGGGGGACACGGGCGAGGGCTTCTCCGTCCGGGCCTCGTTCGGCGCGGTGGAGCTGCCGGCGGAGTCGACGGACACGATCGACGCGCTCCGAACCGCCGACCAGCGCATGTATGCCCAGAAGCGTGCCCGCGGGGCCGCCACCGGCAAGGAGATCAGCCAGACGCTGATCCAGGCGCTCACCGAGCACGCGCCCGGCTGGGATGAGCACATGTCCACCGTCGCCGACCTCGCGGTCGCGGTCGCGCAGGAACTTGGCCTCCAGCAGGAAGAGGTCGTCGATGTCCGCCGCGCCGCCGAGCTGCACGACATCGGCAAGATCGCCGTCCCCGCCGCCATCCTCGAGAAGCCGGGGCCGCTCAGCGAGGAGGAGTGGACATTCGTCCGCCGGCATACGCTGATCGGCGAGCGGATCCTGCAGGCGGCGCCGACGCTCAACCGTGCCGCCACGCTGATCCGCTCGAGCCACGAACGCTGGGACGGCGCCGGCTACCCCGACGGCCTGCGCGGCCAGGAGATCCCGCTGGGCGCGCGGATCATCACCGTGTGTGACTCCTACGACGCGATGATCGCCGAACGCTCCTACCACGGCGCCATGACGCCGCAGGCGGCGCTCGATGAGCTTCGGCGCTGCGCCGGCACTCAGTTCGACCCGCAGGTCGTGGCAGCGTTCTGCCGCGTCCATGGGCGGCTTCGCCCCGACGCCCTCGCCGCCTGACGCGTTCCGGCCGCCGCACGCCTGCGGTCATCGTGGCGACTGCGGGATCGATCCTCGTCGTCTGCCCTGACGTCGGGCACACCGCCGTACCCATATTGGTGCCTCGCCGAGCCGTGCGCGGCGAGTTCGACTGTAGGTGGCCGATCGCACTTCGTGCGCGTCGCCACTAGACGGATGGGTGCCTGATACAGTGGTTGCACGCTGACCCGCCCGCGGCAGCCCGTCGATGAGACGACGCAGACTCTGAGTTCTGCTCGGGCGGCTCGATAGCTCTGACGTCCGTTTGCGTAGGCGCGAGTGAGCCTCGGGAAGACGCGGGCTTGGTGCCGGCCGGTGCCAGCCAGTGTTCTGAAGGGGGTGCCCATGAGCGAGGGAGATGCGAACACCGGTCGTCGGTGTGCATGGAATCCCGCGCCGTGCCGAGGCTCGCCAGGGCCGCGACCATGACCCGTCTGCGCCGGGCCACACCTGGATCAACCGTCCGGTGCTGGATGCCGACGGCCCACAACACCGCGGCGGAGCGCCGACGCTCCCCACGCGCCGCGAGCGGCGCGCAAGAAAGGTCTGACTCATGAACAAGGACAGCAACGAACACCAACCGACCACCGACACGCATTTCTCGACTGCGGTCGCAGGGCTGCCCAACGCCGTTGATCCCGACGTGCTCGACCTCGCCGACGGCGACACCTTCGAGCTGCGGATCGCGCCGGTCGCGAAGCGGATCGGCGACGACACCGTGCGGATGCTCGCCTACAACGGCTCGATCCCCGGCCCGACGCTGCGCGTCCGCGAGGGCTCGGAGCTCATCGTCGACGTCGTCAACGACGGCGACCTCGAGGCGACCGTGCACTGGCACGGGCTGCGCCTCGAGAACCGCTACGACGGCACGCACGAGACGCAGGCGCCGATCCCGGTCGGCGGGCCGTTCACCTACCGGATCTCGTTCCCCGATCCCGGCGTCTACTGGTACCACCCGCACATCCGCGAGGACTACGGCCAGGAGCTCGGCCTGTACGGCAACATCCTCGTCGACCCGACCGAGCCCGACTACTGGCCGCCGGTGCACCGCGAGCTCGCTCCTGACCCTCGACGACGTCCTCGTCGAGGACGGCAAGATCGCGCCGTTCAGCCGCACCGAGACGACGTACGCGGCGATGGGCCGCTTCGGCAACGTCCTGCTCGTCGCCGGCGAGACCGACCTCTCGCTTCGGCGCACGGCGGGGCGAGGTCGTCCGCCTCTACCTGACGAACACGGCGAACACGCGCGTCTTCAACGTCGCGCTTGCCGGGCGCCCGGATGAAGCTCGTCGGCGGCGACAGCGGCCGCGACGAGCACGAGCGAGTTCGTCGACTCGCGTGATCTCGCGCCGTCGGAGCGAGTCGTCGTCGACGTGCTCTTCGCAGAGCCGGGACAGCTGACACTCGAGCACCGCACGCCCGAGCGCACGTACACGCTCGCCACGCATCGACGTCAGCGCCGAGCCGCGCCACGCCGTCGCTCGCAGCCGAGTTCGACACCCTGCGCACGAACCCGGAGTGGACGGCGGAACGGCAGCGGCTCGCGGCCTACCTCGACGCCGCGCCGGACAAGACGCTCGCGTTCGTCGCCGAGATGGACATGGGCGTCCCCGAGGGGCCGGTCGTCTACGCCTGCCCGATGCATCCCGAGGTCGTCAGCGAGGAGCCCGACCGCTGCCCCAAGTGCGGCATGAAGCTGCTCGCCGTCCGCCGCCCCGATCAGCTACGTCTGCCCGATGCACCCCGAGGTCACAAGCGAGCAGCCCGACCGCTGCCCGAAGTGCGGCATGAAGCTCATATCCGCAGACCTCGTAGCGCAGAGCTCAGAGGAAGGTCATGCCCATCAGGCCGGGGGGCACGACCACTCTCACGCCCACGAACAGGACGCCGACGCCGGCGGCATCGAGTGGGAGGACGACATGGTCGAGGTCAACCGCATGACGACGCCCGCGAACATGCGCTGGATGCTCGTCGACCGCAGCACCGGCGCCGAGAACGCACGCGATCGACTGGCAGTTCCGCGTCGGCGACCAGGTCAAGCTGCGGCTCGTCAACGAGATGGACTCGGACCATCCGATGCACCACCCGTTCCACATCCACGGCGCCGGCCGCTTCGTCGTCCTCGCCCGCGACGGCGTCCCCGAGGCGAACCTCGTCTGGAAGGACACCGTGCTCGTCCGCACCGGCGAGACCGTCGACATCCTGCTCGACGTCACCAACCCCGGTCTCTGGATGGCGCACTGCCACATCGCCGAGCACCACGAGAGCGGGATGATGTTCAGCTTCGACGTCGAGCCGGCCTGATGTTCAAGACACGGCGAGGAGATGCACCATGAAGGCGATCGTCCGGGACGCGTACGGCTCGACCGATGTCCTCGAGTACCGGGATGTGGACATGCCCGAGATTGCCGCGGACGAGCTGCTCATCCGCGTACACGCGGCCGGCGTGGATCGAGGCGTCTGGCACATCATGACCGGCCTCCCCTACCCCGTCCGCCTCGCGGGCTACGGCCTGCGCGCGCCCAAGATCCCTGTCCTCGGCATGGACGTGGCCGGGGTGGTGGAGGCCGTCGGCAAGGATGTGACCAGATTCGAGCCGGGCGACGAGGTGTTCGGCATCGGCAAGGGGGCCTTCGCCGAGTACGCGCGCGCTCCCGAGAGCAAGCTCGCGGCCAAGCCGCACAACCTCACGTTCGAGCAGGCTGCGGCGGTCGCCGTCTCCGGCTCACCCGCCCTGCAGGCCGTGCGCGACCACGGACGGGTTCAGCCTGGGCAGAGGGTGCTCGTTATCGGTGCTTCGGGGGGCGTCGGGACGTTCGCTGTGCAGATCGCGAAGGCGTTTGGTGCAGAGGTGACCGCAGTGTGCAGCGCCGCGAAGGTGGAGATGGTCCGTTCGTTGGGCGCCGACCACGTGGTCGACTACCGGCGTGACGACTTCGCGGACGGAGCGCGGCGCCACGACGTGATCCTCGACATCGGCGGGAACTCGTCGCTGTCGCGCCTCCGGCGCGCCCTGACAGCGCGGGGGACGCTCGTCATCATCGGGGGTGAGACGGGCGGCAGGTGGCTCGGCGGTAACGATCGTCAGATCCGGGCGCTCCTGCTCTCGCCGTTCGTGGGTCAGAAGCTCTCGACGCTGATGCCCAAAGAGAACCATAAGGACATGACCGAGCTCAAGGAGCTCATCGAAGCCGGGAAGGTCACCCCGGTCATCGACAGGACATACCCGCTGAGCGAGGCCCGCGCCGCCATCCTCTACATGCAGAATGGCGATGCCCGCGGAAAGGTCGTCGTAAGCGTGTATGGCGAGGTGGCAGGTCGCCCTCCGACGACATCGGGTAGTGGATTGTCGCCGGTCGGCCAGGCTTGAGCTGTCCGACCGGCGGGCCGTGGCTCGGCGTGCCGGCTGTCGCCCCTACGGCGCCGGCGGCCCAGCCCGAGCGGCCGGTCCTCGTCCCGCCTCGCGGTGGCCGCGACGGCACGTTCGGCTTGTGGACGCCCCCCGGCATCTACGAGGCTACGCTCAAACCGCGCACGCCTTCGATATCGCCGACGGCACCGCCTCGCGCTAGGCGCGGCTCTCCGACGAGCATCCGACTGCCTCACCGGCGCTGTCAGGAAATCCACAATCCGGAACCCCGTGGCTCTGCGCCCGTCAGCCTCGACCGGCCTCCGGGTACCCTGGGATGTGAGCGGACCTGCAGACCGAGGGCTTGGTCAGCCACGTGGCGAAGCGTAAGAGAGTTCAGCGAACGACGACGCGCCGGATCTACCTGCTTCGCCATGCGAAGTCGAGCTGGGATCAGCCGCTGCTCGCGGATCACGACCGACCGCTTGCACCTCGTGGCCGTCGTGCGACCGCGAGGCTCAAGAGGTACCTTCGCAATTCGGTCTTGGCCCCGCAGCTCGTTGTCTGCTCCTCGGCGGTCCGGGCTGTGCAGACGTGGGAGGGCGTCCGCGGTGGACTCCCGTCCGGGATCGGGGTCGAAATCTCCGACGACGTGTATGGCGCGGATGCCATCACACTCAGGCGCCGGCTCGAGCGGCTGTCCGACGCCGTCGAATCGGTCGTCATGATCGGTCACAACCCGGCGATCGAGGAGCTTGCTACCGGGCTGGCCGGCGCCGGCGACGACCTTGCGCTCGAGCGGATGCGGACGAAGTTTCCAACCGGGGGCCTCGCCACCCTAACGTTTGAGGGCGCGTGGACGGAGCTCTCGTGGGGCCGGGCCGTCCTGCGCGAGTTCGTCATTCCGAGAGAACTGCGATGAAGCGGCTCTTCAGCGGGCAGGCTTGAAACTACAGCCACGTTCGTTTTCAGAACGAGTTTCGGGACTCTCCAGTACCCCCAACGGGATTCGAACCCGTGTTACCGCCTTGAAAGGGCGGGGGCCTAGGCCGCTAGCCGATGGGGGCGCGCGGGCAGGATACCGGGTCAGGCGGGGCGGTCTTCGGGCGTGCGCGGGATGCGCTCGAGCGCCTGCTGGAGCTCCTCCCACGCGGACGCTTCGACCTCGGCGTAGTCGTCGCCTGCCTCGCGCGTCCGTTCCAGGTAGCGCAGCCACACCACTCGCTGCGAGAGCGGGAACTGCGTGATTGTGTCGGCTGTCGGTGTCATCGCGTTCTACGAGATAGTACGCTCGTACGCCGTGTTCGGTTCCCCACTATCGCACACGAGGCGGCTGATCGGGGCAGGCAGACCGGCCCTCGCCAGGCTCGTCGTGGAAGAGCCTGGGGTCGTCCGTGATCACGCCGTCGACGCCGAGCGCACGCATCCGCGCGATGCCGGCACGGCTGTTCACCGTCCATGCGTACACCCTGCCGTCGCGCTCGTGGACGGCCGCGACCAGCTCCGGGCGTGATCGCGTCGTGGCGCACCGTCGCGTCGCGCGCGCCCGAGCGGTGGTACATCGCGACCGCGGGCGTCCGCCGGCCGAGCGGCAGCCAAGCCCGGCCGGCCGAGAGCGTCGCGCTCGTCCGGGCGACGTCGTTCAGGACCGCGAGCGCGTCGAAGCGCTCGGTCGAGAACACACACTGCTCGGCGACCCCGGCGGCCCGGCACGCGGCCAGCACCTCACGCTCGTATCCGGCCGTCTTCAGGTCGACGATCAGCACCGTCCCGGCCGGCGCGAGCCCGCCGAGGTCGGCCAGGAAGCCGGCGAGCGCCGGGCCGGGCCGGCCGCGGTCGTGCGCCACCACGAGCCCGGGGCAGACGTCGAATTCGATCCCGTCCACCCCGGCTGCGAGCGCCGCGCGCACGCCTGCGATCGTGTTCTCGGGGGCGAGCGCGGCCGCACCGCGGTGGCCGATCCGCAACATCGGCGCGGACGCTACCACGTACACTGGCGCCCTCTGGGCCGTTAGCTCAGCTGGTAGAGCAGGGGACTTTTAATCCCAAGGTCGCAGGTTCGATCCCTGCACGGCCCATGCGGTCTTCGCCTGGCCCCGCTTGACAGGCAGCCGTGTGGCTGCATATTATAGGCAGCCAGATGGCTGCCTATTCGCACATGGACGAGGTCTTCAGGGCGCTGGCCGATCCGAGCCGGCGGCTGCTGCTCGACAGCCTCAACGAGCGCAACGGCCAGACGCTGCGCGAGCTGTGCTCGAGGCTGGACATGGCTCGCCAGTCGGTGAGCAAGCACCTCGCCGTGCTCGAGGCGGCCAATCTCGTCACGACCGTTCGCCGCGGCCGGGAGAAGCACCACTACCTCAACGCGGCGCCCATCAACGAGATCGCCGAACGCTGGATCACGCGCTACGAGCAGGACCGCGTCCACGCGCTCGCCGATCTCAAAAGAGCACTGGAGGACACCCCCATGGAGCAAGCCCTCGTTCGTCTACACGACCTACATCCAGACCACGCCCGAACGGCTCTGGCAGGCGCTGACCGAGCCGGCGTTCACCGAGCGCTACTGGGCGATCGACGTTCGACTCCGACTGGAAGCCCGGCTCGACCATGACCTGGCACACGCGCGGCGTGACGATCGCCGACCCCGAGCAGGTCGTGGTCGAGTCCGAGCCCTACCGCCGGCTCTCCTACACGTGGCACACGTTCACCCCCGAGTGGGCCGAGTCGCTGGATCTCACCGACGACGCCCGCGACCGCCTGGCCGCCGAGCCGCGCTCGAAGGTCACCTTCGAGATCGAGCCGCTCGGCGAGCAGGTCAAGCTGACGGTGATCCACGACGACCTCGAGCCCGGCGGCATGACCGGCTCGCTGATCAGCCAGGGCTGGCCGCGCGTCCTGGCCAACCTCAAGACGCTGCTCGAGACCGGCGACACGCTCCCGGACCTGCGAGCTGAACACGCCGGCCAGGCTCGGGCTGACGCGATGACCACCAAGGAGACATCCGCATGACCACCCACACCACCGCCGCGCGAGCAGTGGCTCGCCGCCCGCCTCGAGCTGCTCGAGGCCGAGAAGGAGCTGACCCGCCGCAGCGACGAGGTGGCCCGCCAGCGCCAGGCAGCTGCCCTGGGTCCCCGTCGAGAAGGACTATCGCTTCGAGACCGACGCCGGCGCCGCGTCGCTGGCCGACCTCTTCGGCGGGCGCTCGCAGCTGCTCGTCTACCACTTCATGTTCGGACCCGAGTACACCGGCGGCTGCCCGTCGTGCTCGGCGATCGCCGACGGCTTCAACGGCTTCGCCGTCCACCTGGAGCACCACGACGTCGGCGATGATCGCGGTGTCGCGCGCCCCGATCGACCGCGCTGCAGGCCTACAAGCGCCGCATGGGCTGGACGTTCCCGTGGGCCTCGTCGCTGGACAGCGACTTCAACTTCGACTTCAACACCTCGTTCACCGAGGAGCAGCAGCGCTCCGGGACCGTCGACTACAACTACCGCCCGACGGACACGACGTGGCTCCGGGAGGCCGGCGAACGAGGGCCGCGCCGCCGAGCACGCCGCGATGACCGGCACCGACACCGCCACCTACGTGCGCGAGCAGCCCGGCATGAGCGCCTTCGCGCTCGAGGACGGAGTCGTCTACCACACCTACTCGGCGTACGCGCGCGGCCTGGACGCGCTCTGGGGCATGTACCAGTGGCTGGACCGGGCGCCGAAGGGGCGCAACGACACCGGGGCGTGGTTCCGCCCGCGCGACGAGTACGAGCGCTAGGTGGTCGACGACGAGTCGGCCCGCGGCCGCGCGCAGCAGATCAGCGTGCTGCCGTCGGCGCCTCGCCGTGAGCCTAGGCGTGCGTCAAGCAGCGCCGCCTTCTCGGTCGCGAACTCCTGGTCGCTCAGAACCCCGCGGTCGTGCAGCGAGGCCAGCTGATCGAGCGCGGCGTAGCGGCCGGCCTCCGCCGGCGCGGCGGGCGCGGGCGCCGGCTCGCGGCGAACGCTCGCCCGCGCGCGGCTCCAGCCCTGCCTGCAGCCGCCGGCCCAGGTCGCGCTCGGTGACGTCCGGGAACTCGCGGATGACGATCCGGCGCAGCGCCTCGATCCCGATCGCTCCCAGGATGCCGAGGATCAGGATCATCACCGGGTTGCGGGTCGCGTTCACGGGCGCCCAGATGATGAGCACGAGCAGCACGAGCGCGTAGGCGCCATAGGCGACGCCCGGGTCGCGCAGGTACGGCGTGAGCGCGCGCCGCGAGGCCGTCGCCCGCCGTCCCGGACCCGCAAACCATGTTCCGATCAGCGCCAGGATGGCAACCGAGCACAGCGTGACGTTGGCGTTTGCGAGCTGATCGGTCGCCATGTACCAGGTGACGTGGGCGGCCGCGCGCACGTCGGGCAGCGTCGTGAGCGAGTTGATGAAGTAGTCGCCGAGCACCCGCCGCACGATGACCAGCACGAGGCCGGCGGCAAGCATGCCGAACGCGCACGCGCGCAGCGTGCGCCGGCGCGCGCGGGAGAGGTACAGGGCGAGCGCGAACACCGCCAGCGAGAGCAGGAGCAGCGGCAGGGCCAGCAGGCGCATGAGCTTGACGGTGCTCTGCGCGGCGCTCAGCTGGTTGGACTGCAGGAGCACGATCCGGCCCGCGTCCGGAGGCAGGCTGACGCGGCCGCCCGTGCGGCTTGTCAGCGTCGAGGAGATCTGGCTCACCAGCGGGCGCAGGTCGATCGCGACCGTGCCGTTCGCGGTGGTCAGGGGGCCCGACCCGCCGTCCAGGATCTTGAGGAGCGCCGTGTGGGCGCGCAGGTTGGCGTTGCGCCACAGCTCGACCACGCGCGGCCGGTCGAGCCCGGCCGCGATCGCGCGCTCGACGTACGGCTGCCCCGCGACCGCCAGCGGCCCGGCGAGCGCCTTGGCCCGGGTCGGCAGCGCCTGCGAGAGCGCCTGCGGCACGTTCACGTTGGCGTAGATCTGATCGACGAGGTATCCGGAGAGGGCCGTTCGCACCTCGGGCTGCTGCAGGGCTGCGGCGCTCGTATCGGCCCAGTTCGTCGAGTCGAGGAACACCTTGTCCGCCCAGATCGCGAGCACCGAGATGCCCAGCATGAGCGAGGCGAGCGCGACCAGCAGGCCGAGGCCGAGCTTGCGGCGGCGGCTGTTGCCGTGATGGGGGGCTTGGGTATCGGCGCTCACGGGCTCGGCGCTCGCTGCCGGTGCGTCCGTCGTAGGCGTTCCTTCGTCGGTCATCTGATCCCCGTTCAGTTGGACTTGACGAAGTGTGTCGCGGGCGGGGTGGACGCCCATGATGCGATCTGGACGAATGGCCGGCGCAGCGCCCGGCGAGCTTCGTCCGCAGCGGATGATGCCGCCGGGTGCCCGGCGGGAGCAGCGTACAGGCGCCCAGAGAGCGAGGAGAGTGCGATGGCTGGCGAGCAGGAGCGGAGGCTGGGGAAGCCCGACATGCATCCGGACCCGGCGGATTCCGGGATGGTGCTGGTCGACTTTCCCCTGAACGACCCGGCCGACGAGCGCTGGATGTCGCTGTTTGCGACACGTGTCGCGTCGTCGGCGGCGAACGCGTGGACGGTCACCGGTGAGTCGATCCGTCTGCGCAGCGAATCGGTCCCCGAGGCGCTGCGGGCGGACATCGCCGTGCTGCGCCAGGTGGTCGCGCACACGAACGCCGACTACGTCGGTGCGCGCGAGGACGAGCCCGTGACGGCGCTTCAGCGCGTGATCGACGACGAGTTCTCCGACACGCGCAATCCGTAAGCGGGCGCCCGCCGTAGGATCTGCTTCATGGACGACCTTCGCCGGGCGCTGCACGAGGCTGCGGATGCGATCGCGGACTACCGCGAGGGGCTGCGCGACGCGCGGGTGACGCCGCTCGCCGGGCGCGACGACGTCGTCGCGGCGCTCGACCGGGGGCTGCCCGACGGTCCGGCGGCGCTTCCGACCGTGATCGACGAGCTGATCGCGGCGGCGCGGCCAGGCCTGATGGCGTCCGGCGGGCCGCGCTACTACGGCTTCGTGATCGGCGGGTCGGTCGACGCAGCGCTGGTCGCCGACATGTTCACGAGCGGGTGGGATCAGTGCGGCTTCAACCCCGCCCTGTCACCCGCGGCGATCGGGTTCGAGGACGTCGCCGGCGGGTGGCTCAAGGAGCTGCTCCACATCCCGGCGTCGGCCTCGGTCGGCTTCGTGACCGGCGCCCAGGCCGCGAACACCGCGGGGCTCGCGGCGGCCCGCCTGCACGTCCTCGCACAGCACGGCTGGGACGTCGGCCGCGACGGGCTCTTCGGGGCGCCGCACGTGCGTGTGCTCGCCGGCGCCGAGCGCCACGCCACGGTCGACCGCGCCTTGCGGCTGCTCGGCCTCGGCGGCGCGGCGGTGGACGAGGTGCCGGCGACTTCGAAGCGGCGCGATGGACCCCGCAGCGCTCCGTGCTGCCCTGGCATCGGCTCCGGAGGGGCCGGCGATCGTCTGCGCGCAGGCCGGCAACGTGAACACGGGTGCGTGCGACGACCTGCGGGCGATCGCGGCGGCCGCGCGGGCCCGCGGAGCCTGGCTGCATGTCGACGGCGCGTTCGGCCTCTGGGCGGCGGCCAGCCCTCGCACGGCTCATCTGGTCGAGGGGCTCGAGCTCGCCGACTCCTGGGGCTGCGACGGGCACAAGTGGCTGAACGTCCCGTACGACTCGGGATACGTGTTCTGCGCCCACCCGCAGGTGCATGCCGCGGCGATGAGCTACGTCGCCGCCTACCTGACCGGGCAGGTGGAAGGGCGCGCGCTCGGCGGCGGCGACTTCGTGGCGGAGTCCTCCCGGCGCGCCCGCGGCTTCGCGACGTGGGCGGCGCTGCGCGCGCTCGGCCGCGACGGTGTCGCCGATCTGGTCGACCGGTGCTGCGCGCTCGCCCGCAGGTTCGCAGACGGTCTGGCGCTGCTCGACGGCGTCGAGGTCGTGAACGACGTCGTCCTGAACCAGGTGCTCGTCCGCGTCGGCGACGCGCGCCTCACCGATCTCGTCGAACGGCGCGTGCAGGAGGATGCAACCTGCTGGCTCGGCGCGACCACCTGGCGGGGGGAGCGGCTTCTGCGCGTCTCGGTCTCGAACTGGTCGACGACCGAGGCGGACATCGACGCGAGCATCGCGGCGGTCGCGAGCGCGCTCCGGGCTGAGACGCCCGCGGCCCGCGCACGCTAGCGCGGCCGCTGGGGCTTCACCGGCACGCCGCGCAGGAGGAGCGTCGAGCCCGAGAGCCGCAGCTTCCCGCCGCCGTAGTAGATCGCGGCCTGCGCGGCCTTCCCGTACCCCTTGCCGTCGTTCGAGACGACGCTCCCGGTGAGCAGGGTGGTGCCGCCGGCGACGACCAGGCCGTCGCGGAACGAGCCCTCGATGTGGTCCTGCGAGAGCGTGACGGCGACGCCGCGGGCGTAGACGCCAAGGCGCGCGTTCCCGAGCGTGGAGGTGCTGATCGTGCCGTTTGACCCCGCGGCCTTCACGTCGGCGCCGCTCGAGCCGGAGATGGTCGAGCCCGAGATCAGCCAGCCGGTCGCGACCGACGCGACGTAGACGCCGTGCTCGAAGAGCCGCGACCCGCCGTTTCCGGTGATCGTGCAGCCGACGATCTGCGTGCCGGCGCCGCCGACCTCGATGCCGGAGCCGAGGTACGCCGAGTCGCCCGCGCCGTTGCCCGACACGGTGTCGCCAGAGAAGGTGTCGCCGCTGTCCGCACCCGTCTCCATGATGCCGGCGTTCGCGTTCGCGTGGATGAGCGAGGAGGCGATGGTGACGCCGGTGGAGTTGTTGACCTGCACGCCGTGGCCCGCGGAGCCGCTGACGTCGAGGCCCGGTGAGGTCGATCCCGGCCGACCCGTCGACCCACACCGTCTGCGCCGACCCGCCGGTCAGGGCGAGGCCGTCGATCTCGACGTCGTGCACGCCGGTCACGTTGAGCGCGTGGCTGCCGGTGCCGGCGTCGATCGTGACCGGCCCCGGCGCCGCCGTGACGACGATCGGCGCTCCGGCGGCTCCGCTCGCCGAGATCCGGGTCGGCGGGTAGGCACCGGATGCGACCGCGACCTCGTCGCCGGGCTGGGCGACGGCCTCGGCGGCGGTGATCGTGCACGACCACGCGCCCGCGACGAGCGCGGCCCGGGTCGGCGCGGCCGTGCAGCCCGCGGCGGTCGAGACGGGGAGGACGGGCGCTCCCGAGGCGCCGGCCAGGGCGAGCGCGCTGAGCACGGCTGCGATCACGCGGGGATCATCGGGTTCCGGATGCGGCCACCTGAGGCCGAATACCACGTCCGGGAGGGCCGATCCCCCTTCCCGGTGTGCAGGCGCTCGTGGTGGGGAGGCGCACGCCCGCCGGAACCCGACAACCCGCGTAGGCGGTCAGCCGCCGTACAGCAGCGCGAGGCCGAGGCCGACGAGCATGAGCACCCAGAGCGCGACCAGGGCGAGGGCCGTCCAGGCCAGGCGCCGCTCCGGCCCGGCGGCGTGGCGGCGGGCGCCGACGAGCACACCCGCTGCGAGCACGACCGCGACGTACGGCCCGTCCACCATCGGCGCCGACCACGGCAGGAACGACGGCGAGGCCAGCGGGACGATCGGCGTGAGCGCGCACAGGAGCGACGCGAGGGCGGCGATCCGCAGCCACCTCCCGGCGGGCTGCGGCGGCAACGGATGCGACGACACGTGAGTCACGATGGTCTCCTTCGTTCGCTGAGCGGACGCTCCCACGGTAGGAATGCAGGGGACGGCGTCGCGTCGGGGGTTCCCCTACGCCGGGCGGCCCGGCCCGAGCTGCCTCGCGGCAAGCTCGGCCCGGTTGCGGACGCCGAGCTTGCGGTAGATGCGCGACAGGTGCGCCTCGACGGTCTTCTCGCTCATCCACAGCGCGCCCGCGGTCTCCCGGTTGGTCTTGCCCTCGGCCACGAGCCCCGCCACCTCGACCTCGGCGGGCGTGAGCTCGTCGCGCCCGGCGCCTCCGCGCCGCAGCGTCTGCCCGCTGCGGGCCAGCCCCGATGCGGCCTGCTCCTCCCAGCCGGCGGCGCCCAGCAGCTCGAGCTCCGAGCGGGCGTCGGCGAGCAGCTCGCGCGACTCGACCCGGTGACCGTCGCGGCGCAGCGAGTCGCCCCAGGCGAGCGCGGTCCGCGCGCGGGCGAACCGGTCCGGCGCGCCGGCGTGCAGGGCCCACGCCCGCTCGAAATGCGCCGCCGGCTCGGCGGCGACGAGGGCCTGGGCGCGCTCGGCCAGGGCAAGCGCCGAGCCGCGCCCGGCGCGGGCGGCGCCTGCGCGCAGCGCGGCGGCCTCGGCGGCCGCATCCTCGGGGCGGCCGCAGCGCACGAGCGCCTCGACGAGGTCGGCGCCGATCACCGGCTGCGTGGTGGCATCGGCGATGCCGCACGCGCGCTTCGTGGCCAGCGCCGCGGCGAGCTCCCGGGCCGCGTCGTCGGCAGCCCCGGTTGCGAGCGCGTGCAGGCCGTGACATGCGTGCACGCACATCGCCTGGTACGGCAGGTCGAGCCGGTCGGCGAGCGACCGCTGCCGCTCCAGGAGCTCGCCGTCGGGCCGTCCCTGCGCGGCCAGGAGCCACGTCAGGACGCTCAGCCCCCAGCACTCGTCGCCGGCACGGCCGAGCTGACCGGCGATCCGCACCGCCCGCTGGGCGTCGGCCTGGGCGCCCGGCCACGCCCCGCACAGCCGGCGCAGCCATGCCCGGCTGACGAGCGGGTAGGTGAGCGCACCCGGGGCCGACTGCTCGCACTCGTCGATCAGCCCGTCCAGCACCTCGGCCGCGCGCTCCACCCGCTCGGCGAACGCGAGCGTCATGCCGAGGTAGGCGCGCAGCTGCAGGTCGGCCCGCACCGCCGCCGCCTCCGCCACCGCGGCGGCGTCGTCGATCTCGCCGCTCCGCCGCTCCGGCGTCGCCGAGGAAGACGTGCGCGGCGGCCTCGGCGATCCGCGCCGAGAGCGCGACCTCCGCCCCCGGTGGCGAGAGCTCGCGCGCGCGCCGGGCCGCGGCCAGCGCCTCGGCCGGCCGGCCCGCGCGGATCGACGCGTCGACCGACTCGATGAAGAGCGCCGCCGCAGCCGGGGGATCCTCCACTTCGAGCGCGCGGGCGGCCCGCAGGAACCGCCGGCTTGCCGCCGCAGTCGAGCCGCTGCGGGCGTCGATGCGCCCGCGCAGCAGCTCGGCCCTGGCCGTATCGCCGGCGTCGTGGCACTCCGGCTCGACCTCGTCGAGGATCCGCCCGGCGGATCCGTGCAGCCCGCCTGCGACCGCGGCGTCGGCGGCGGTGAGCAGACGCCGGCGGCGATCGGCCGGCGCGGCGCTGAGGGCAGCGGCCCGCTCGTACCATTCGACCGCCTCGGTCGAGCCGCCGCGGCGGCGCACGTCGGCGGCGAGCGCCTCGACCGCCGCCGCCAGATCCGCGTCCGGGCCGGTGGCGGCGGCCGCCAGGTGCGCAACCCGGTCCCACCGCAGCTCCGGCTCGGCGCAGGCCGCGGCCAGCACCGCATGCGCGCGTCGCCGCTCGGCGGCCGACGCCGCGGCATGGACGCCTGACCGGATCAGGGGATGGCGGAAGCCGATCCGGCCGGCGTCGACGGTGACCATCCCGGCATCCTCGGCCGGGGCGAACGCCGTCTCGTCGAACCCCTCGGCGTCCAGCGCGCGTGCGAGCACGATCGGGCTCGCGCTGCGGCTCGCGGCGAGCAGGATGACCGCCGCCCGGGCGGGCTCGGGCAGCCTCGCCGCCGCCCGAGCGTACGCCTGCTCGAGCGTCGAGCGGCCCGGCTCGTAGCCCGCCTCCGGCGTGGCCAGCTCGAGCAGAGCGAGCGGGTTCCCGGCCGCCTCGGCGACGGCGTGCGCGAGCGTCGCCGGGTCAAGCCCGCGGCCCTCGAGGACGGCCGCACACTCCTCGTGGGTGAGCGGTGCGAGCCGCATCGAGGGCAGGTCGTCGTCGCCGTCGTCGCGGGTGGCGACGACGATCGCAATCGGGTCGGCGCCGGTGCGGCGGGCCGCGAACGCGATCGCCTCACGTGACGCCGGGTCGAGCCCGTGCGCGTCGTCGACGAGCACGAGCAGCGGCCGCGCCGCCGCCGCCGCACACAGCAGGTTGAAGCTGCCCAGGAGCACGGCCAGCCGGTCGGCCGCCTGCGGTGCGCCGATGGCGAGGGCGCCGCGCACGGCGTCCGCCTGGCGCTCCGGGACGTCTGTCAGGTGCGCCTGCGAGGGGTGTCAGCAGATCGGCCAGTCCGGCGAATGGCAGCGACGCCTCGGACTCGACGCCGCGCGTGCGCATCGTCCGCATGCCCGCGCCGGCCGCCGCCGCATGCCCGAGCAGCGCCGTCTTGCCGATCCCGGGCTCGCCGCGCACGACGAGCACCCCTCCGTGGCCGTCACGCGCCGCGCCGAGGAGCAGGTCGATGCGCGCGCACTCCGCCGCCCTCCCCACCAGCATGGCGGCGAGTGTAGCGGCCTCCTCGGGCCGTGTCCGGCGCGGCACATCGTCCCTTCGGGGTGAGGCCGGGGGCGCCGGCCGCAGTGACGATCGATCCCGACCATCGACGTCATGGAGGTGCCACGATGACGACCGCACGGTTGGACCGAGGCCGACCGATAGGGCGGGGATCAAGCTGAGCGGCTGGGGAGCGTTCGGGGGCGTGACCCTGGGGGTGCTCGGCGCCCTGAACGTGATCAACGGCTTCACGGCGCTCGATCACGGCAGCTACTTCAGATCACACCTCATCTACACCAACCTCACCTTCTGGGGCTGGGCCTTCCTGGTCTGGGGGATCATGCAGCTGGTCGCCGCCGGCATGATCTTCGCCCACAGCGCGACCGGGTACTACCTCGGCGTGTGCCTGGCGGGCACCGCGGCGATCCTGTGGTTCTTCATGCTCTTCGCTGCGCCGCTTCCGGCCATGGTGGGCGTGATCGTCAGCTTGGTGGTCGTCTACGGGCTGACGGTCGGGTCGCAGGACTCGTTCTGAGGCCGGCCGAGCCCTCCCGGGAGCCGATCCCGGGAGGGCTCGATACCCTTCGCGGTTGACCGCGACGGGCGACGGCGTAATGTATGCAAAGACCATGAGCGCCCAGCCGGCCACCGGACCGCTTCAGATCCAGAGCGTCGTCGACCACGTCTACTCCGCACTGCGCGAGCGGATCCTGTCGGGCGACCTGCCGCGCGGCGCGAAGCTGCGCCAGGCCTCGCTCGCCGACGAGCTCGGCGTGTCGCGGACACCGCTTCGCGAGGCCCTGCGGCGGCTGTCGGCCGAAGGGCTCGTCGAGTTCTCGCCCAACCGCGGCGCCACCGTATCGGAGCTCGACTTCGGCGACATGCGCCATGCCTGGTCGGCGCGGGTGGCGCTCGAGCCGGGCGCAGCGCGGCTTGCGGCCGAGCGCCGGCATGCGCCCGCGATCGCCGCCATGCGCGCAGCGATCGCCGATCAGCGCGGCGCCGCCGGCCGCAAGATCGAGAGCTTCGCGGCCAACCGCGCCTTTCACCTGGCGCTCGCCGCAGCGTCGGGCAACCCGCACCTGACCCGGTTCGCCGAGATGCTGTGGGTGCCGCGCCTCGGCGTGCCGATCTACCAGGCCCAGGCGGCCGAGCCGGCCGGCCCGCAGGCGTGGGCGGACGAGCACGAGCGCATCGCCGACGCGATCGCCGCGGGCGACGCCGACGCGGCGGAGCGGCTCACGCGTGCGCATGTGCAGGCCCACCCGCCGGTGCCGCCCGGATAGCCCGGGCCGCGCGGCCGCGAGTCAGCAGCTCAGGTTCGCGAACGCCTTGTCGTAGCTCGCCGAGAGGGTCGCGGCCGCAGTCGTGAGCGCCGTGGCCGCACCGGACAGCGATCCGGCGGACGTGATGCTCGACGACACCTGCTGCAGGTCGGTCTTGAACGCCGCGTTGGCCGTGCTGGAGCTGCTGCTTCAGGGCGCCCTTGATCTCCGGCGTCTGGGCCTTGATCGTCTTCAGGTCGGCGGACATGGCCTGGAGCGACTTCTTCACGGCGTCCACGGAGGCCGTGCCCACCGTCATGCCCGTGAGCTTCGCCACCTGAGTCTTCACGTCGGCGCTCGCGGCGCAGGCGGTGCTCTTGGCCTTGTCGGCGCTCGACTGGCTCGAGCCGCCGCAGCCCGCTGCGACGAGGGTCGCGGTCACGACGAGGATTCCGCGAGGGCGAGACGCATATCGCTGATGGTGCCACGGCGACGTGCCGCCGACATCGTCCACACGGCATGATGTCGGAGCCGCGCGCGCTGGTCAGAGTCCGCGACGTGGTCATGACCATCGCGATCGTGCTCGCGCTCTTCCTCCCGTCGCCCGCGAACGTGCTCGTGCTGGTGGTCGGGGCGATCGGCGAGGTCGGCGAGATCGTGTGGGGGCGCAGGCTTGCGCGGCGCTGGCGTGCGAAGACCGGCCCCGAGGCGATGATCGGCCACCGTGCCGACGTCGTCGAGGAGTGCCGCCCCGACGGCCGCGTCCATGTCCACGGCGAGCTGTGGGAGGCGCACTGCGAGGCCGGTGCGGGCGTTGGCGACCCCGTCCGTATCACGGCGCTCCGCGGGCTCACGCTCACGGTCGAGCCGGGCGAGGGCCGTTCCCCGTATCCTGCGGTGCCGGCTGCCGAGACATCGAACGAGCAATCAGGAGGTACGACGTGAGTGCGGTGACGACAGGTACGACGAAGGCGGCGCGCAAAGCCGTTGCGCATCCGACCGTGGCGGAGCGGACGGAGCGCGGACGTGCGGCCAGGCGCGACGTGCCCCGGTCGGAGCATGCGGCCTTCAAGCCGGCGGCCGACCGCGCGGATCCGGTCACGCTGCTCGAGCAGCAGGCCGAGACGCGCGTGCCCGAGCTCGTCCCGATCCGCTACGGGCGGATGCTCGTCTCGCCCTTCACGTTCTACCGCGGCGCGGCGCTGATCATGGCCGCCGACCTGGCCGCGGAGCCGCGGACGGGCATCACGGCGCAGCTCTGCGGTGACGCCCACCTGTCGAACTTCGGGGTGTTCGGCTCGCCGGAGCGCCGGCTCGTGTTCGACATCAACGACTTCGACGAGACGCTGCCCGGCCCGTGGGAGTGGGACGTGAAGCGGCTCGCGGTGAGCCTCGAGGTGGCCGGCCGCGACAACGGGTATGCCGAGGGCGATCGCCGCGAGGCGGTGCGCCAGTCGGTGGCCGGCTACCGCGAGGCGATGCGCCGGTTCGCCGGGATGCGCAATCTCGAGGTGTGGTACGCCAATCTCGACATCGAGGCGCGGATCGCCGACCTGCGCCGCCTGGCGACGAAGAAGATGGTGGCGCGGACGGAGAAGCAGCTGGCAAAGGCACGCACGCGCGACAGCATGTCCGCGTTCTCGAAGCTCACGCACACCGTCGGCGACGAGCCGCGGATCGCCCCCGATCCGCCGCTGATCGACCCGATCGAGAATCTCGCCGACGAGCTCGACGTCGACGAGCTGTACGCGTCGCTGCGAACCATTCTGCACTCCTACCGGCGCTCGCTCCAGGCCGACCGCCGTCAGCTGGTCGAGCAGTACCGGCTCGTCCACGTCGCCCGCAAGGTGGTCGGGGTCGGGAGCGTCGGCACCCGTGCGTGGATCGCGCTGCTCGTCGGCCGCGACAACGGCGATCCGCTGTTCCTGCAGCTGAAGGAGGCCGGCCCCTCGGTGCTCGAGGGGTTCGTGGGCAAGAGCACGTTCCGAAACAGCGGCGAGCGCGTCGTCGCCGGCCAGCGGGTGATGCAGGCCTCGAGCGACATCTTCCTCGGCTGGACGCGGGTCGCCGCCGGCCTCGACGGCAGGAGCCGCGACTTCTACGGCCGGCAGCTGAAGGACTGGAAGGGCTCGGCGGCGATCGAGACCATGGTGCCGCGGGGAATGTCGATCTACGGCGGCATGTGCGGGTGGACGCTCGCCCGCGCGCATGCCCGGTCGGGCGACCGGGTCGCGATCGCGGCGTACCTCGGGTCGGGCGACACGTTCGATCGGGCGATCTGCGACTACGCCGCGGCGTACGCGGATCAGAACGAGCGCGACTACAAGGCGTTCGCGGCCGCGGTGAAGGGAGGCCGGCTCACCGCCCAGACGGGGCTCTAGACGGCTGACGCAGCGCACATCAGTGGCCCGCGAGCGAGATCACGCCGGCGTCGGCGAGGCCGTTCAGCGCCAGCTGGACGCCGAGCGCTGCGAGCAGGAACCCGAACACCTTCTCGGTCACGAGCATCCGGCTCTTGTCCAGGTGCTCGCTGACCCGGTTCGCCGCCCGGAACACGAGGACGTCGATCGCGAGCACGAGCGCGAGCGTCCCGATGACGGTGAGGAAGAGCCCGACCGAGTTGGCGTCGGCTGACAGGGTCACGAGCACGACGATCCCGGCCGGGTTCAGCAGGTAGGGAATCGCGAGCGGGAACACCGCGAGCTGCATCGGATCCGGCGCGTCATCGCCGCGGTGCTCCTCCTGTGCGTCGTCGGGGCCGCGGATCATCGTCACCGCGATGATGAAGAGGACGATGCCCCCGGCCACCGAGAGCGCCCCGGTGGAGAAGTGCAGCAGCCGGCGCAGGATCTCGCCGAACGTGACCAGGAGCAGCGCGACCACGGTCGCCGTGGTGAGCATCTTGCGGGTCACACGCGCCCTGGTCGCCGCGTCCATGCCGTCCGTCACCTCCAGGAACGGCACCAGGGCGATCTTCGGCCCGACCCCGATCAGGAGCAGCAGGAACACGTCGACGACGAGATAGACGTCGACGGTCGAGGTGTCCACCAGATCCGTGCGCCTACCCCTCGTTCTGCGCGCGTCGTCTGCGGCGCCGGAGGGGGTCGCGCAGCCTGGGCCTTCTCTTCGACCGGCAGTTCGAGCTGCTCGAGCGCGGCGTGCACGTCGTAGCCGATCGCGAGGCCGACGGCCGGCGCGGCGGCGACCACCCGCGGCACGCCCGTCGCGGTCATCACGGCGACCAGGGTGCCGACCACCTCCTCCGTCGAGGCGCCCGCCACGCGTGCGGCATCTGCGGTCTGGCGATACGACGGCTCCGCCGCCCCGAGGGCGATCATCGCTCCCATCCGCACGAGCGCGTGCGTCTTCGGATCGAGCCGGGACTGGGCGATGTTGGCGGTCTCTGACGCCATCGCCTCCTGCACGAACGCGTCGTCTCGGATCGTCAGCCGGCGTAGGGTTGTACGGCTGTCGGCCACCCCGCGGCGGTCACGTGCAGACGTGCCGACTGCATCCGACTCCATCGTCCGATCGTCGCTCACCGGCGCCGCCGTCGCCTCACCCCATCGGGGCGAGTTCAGCCCTCGTTGCGCCTCTCGGCACGGCGGTTGGTCTGGCCGATGCGCGACACGACGAGGCTGACCGCGGTCACAAGGTAGAGGTTCCCGATGATGCTCTCGGCGACGGCCAGGAGCCGGCCGACATCGGTGGCCGGGGTGAGGTCGCCGTAGCCAAGCGTCGCCAGCGTCACGTAGCTGAAGTAGACGCGCTGCGAGAGCGAGCCGTCGGTGCCCTGGGCGAAGTACGGCTCGCTCGAGAAGCGCACCGTCAAGGTGATCAGGAGCGCGAACATCACCCCAAGCACGAGGTAGATCGAGATCGCGCCGAAGACCGCCTGGACGCTGATCGTGCGCGAGTCGCGCAGGCCGCCGACGATCGCGACGGGCACCGCGACGACCATGATCGTCAGGATCACGGTGTCGGCCGTGTCCGAGCTGCGCGCGTCCACGAACGCCGCGGCGACCGATGCGACCGTGGCGAGCCCGACGACCGCCGCGACGGCGAGGACGAACCGCCGGCCGACGTTGGCCGCCCACACCGCCGTGATCACGCCCAGGGCCACGAGGATCGTCGCGATGGAACGCGCCGCCGGCGACTGCGGCACCAGGATGAGCAGGCCGATCAGCGCGAGGAGCAGCCCGCACACCAGCGCCAGCCGCGGTGCCGACGCCTCGGACGGCGTCATCTCCGCTCACCTCCCCGGTCGCGAGTGGCTCTCTTGGCACGAAGCGAACCGGCGCCGCCGGGCGCCTGCGTCGTCCGAAGGGGATGATTCCGGTTCACCCGGTCAGGATGATGCCGGTCGCGGACTGCGCCAATACGACTCCGTCGGACGAGGTCCAGCGGTCGGCTCGGCCGTCCGGCCGACCGGCTCTAATGTGGAGATCCGCTGGCGAACAAGGAGGAAGCGACGATGGTCGTGATGTCACTGGGCGAGTTCCTGTGGTCGTTGCTCGTGATCTTCTTCATGGTCATTTATTTCATGATGCTGCTGCAGGTGATCGTCGATGTGTTCCGTCGTCACGACGCGTCCGGGGGCAAGAAGGCGGCGTGGCTGATATTCCTGTTCTTCGCCCCGCTGATCGGGCTGCTCGCCTACTGATCACGAACTCCGACAACATGGCGCAGCGCAGCATCGCAACCGCGGAGCGGTCGGGCTATGTGCCTGCCGCCGCAACCAGCGGGCCGACGGCGCAGATCGGGCAGGCGAAGGACCTCCTCGACAGCGGTGCGATCACGCAGGACGAGTACGACAAGATCAAGGCCAAGGTGCTGCAGTAGGAGCACCGGTGGGCCCGACCGCTGGGCGGTACGCCGCGTCCACCCTGGAGCGACGGCTCCGGGGGGACTGCGGTGTCTGCAAGACGACGTCGGCGCTCAGGCGTGCCGCTGCAGCCGCACCACCGCGGCCGCGGTCGCACCGCCGATGAGCGACCCCGCGATGACGTCGCCGGGATAGTGCGCGCCGCCGTGCACGCGGGAGTAGGCGACCGCGGCCGCCAGCGACCGCAGCGGGAACGCGAGCAGCGGCAGCTCGGCGCCGGCGGCGGTCGCAAATGCGAACGCCGAGGCTGAGTGCCCGGACGGGAACGATGCGGAGCGCGGCATCGGCACCAGCCGCTCGGGCGCCGCATTCAGCCGCCGCGGGCGTCCGGGCGGGCTCGGCCGTGGAGCGGCTTCAGTCCCAGGTTCACGATCGCCGACGCGGCCGCGATCGACCCCAGGCCGGCCCGCGCCGCCCGCCGTCCGCGGGCGCCGCCGCACAGCGCGAGGCCGGCGGAGACGCCGATCCAGAGGGCGGAACGGTCGGCGGCGCGCGAGAGCCGTCGCAAGCTGCGGTCGAGGGCCGGGGTCGGGGTCGCCGCCACTGTGCGGTAGACAGCGGCGTCGATGCGGGCGAGGTCGGCGAGGACGTCGCTACGGCGCATCGTCGCCGGGCCGGACGTCTGACCACAGCTCCTTCACGCCCGCACGCGAGAGGGTCGGCGACAGGGCGGCCGGCGAGAGGCCGATCGCGGTCGGCGGCAGGAGCACCGTCAGCGCCTGGGGGACGAGCTCGAAGCGAAGCGGCGCCGGGAGGCTGATGGACTCGCCGTCGATGCCCGCGGCGATCGGCGCGTCCGAGTCGACGGTGAACGTGGGCGCCGACCACTCCAGCCAGCCGCCGAAGTCCCGTGCCCGTCCGACCGTCTCGAGCGCGTAGAGGGCGGCCGCCTGGGCCGCGCTCTTGATCTCGACGGCGAGGATGCCGAGCACGCCGGTGTCCATGCGCGGGCGCGAGCCGACGCCGATCAGGTGGTCGAGCCGGTAGGGGTTGTTCGAGACCATCAGCAGCTGGGCGGTCTCGTGGGCCGTGCCGGCGCCGTCGGTGAAGCGCAGGTCCATGGGCTTTGCGCCGGGGCCGAGCAGGTCCGGGAGCATCCGCTCCATCGTCGCGAGCTTCGCGTCGCGGTAGGCGTCCGAGCGGACGATCTCGGCGTACACGCCGAGCGAGACGTTGTTCACGAAGACGCGGTCGTTCACGAGCGCCATGTCGATCCTGCGCTCGACGCCGTCCGTGAAGCCGTCGAGCGCGGCGACGACGTCGTCGCGGTCGAGGCCGAGGTCGAGGGCCAGGTGGTTGCGCGTCCCCGCCGGGATGCACACGTAGGGCACATCGTGCCGCATGGCCACCTCTGCGACGAGCGCCTGGGAGCCGTCTCCCCCCGCCATCCCGATCACCGTTGCCGTCTCGACCGCGTCGAGCGCGAGCTGCCGCAGGTCGTCGCCCCGCTGCAGCGTGATCGTCTCGATCCCCCGCTTCTTCGCCTCGTCCGCCAGCGCGAAGCGCTCGACCTTGCCGCCGCCCGACCACGGGTTCATGAGCAGCACCGCACGGGCGTCCTTGCGCGGCTCGGGAGCGGCCACCGGGCGCGGACGCGCGCGACTCTTGATCCGGCGCCCGCGCGCGGCGCGCGCGGCGACCGTGAAGAGCGCGAGCGCGGCGGCGAAGGCGATGACCCCCCTGTGCGCCCCGCCCATGAAGAGCGCCGTCAGGCTGACCGCGATTGCGACCAGGGTGGCGGCGAGCGCCAGCAGGCGGACGACGCCGGATCGCGTGAGCGCGATCCACGAGCAGCCGCCGGCGACGGCCAGCGCCGCCACCGCCACGGCGACGGCGACCGGGCTCCGGAACACGGTCGCCACCAGCACGATGGCGGCGACCACCGCGGCGAAGAGCGCCACCAGCGCCGCGAGCCGCGTCGAGGTGTCGTTCCGCGCGGCCGGGTGTCGGGGGGCGCTCACGACCAGCGGCGGCGCGCCCGGCGGTCGCTCAGGTACATCAGCCCCGAGGCGACGACGATGAACGCGATCACCGCGCCGACGAGCCCCCAGGCGTACCAGACGGCTCCGAAGATCACGAACACCAGCACCGCCGCGATCCCGAGCCCCACCGCGCCCGCCGCGAGCCCGACCCAGAAGCGTGCGCCCAGGCCGCCCGTCTCGGCGTCGGGATTCGTTTGGCCGTTTGAGCTCATGCTGCGATGCTGAAGCCCGCGCCCCGCCGGCGCATCGTCCGGATCGGATGAGCGCGACTCACAGGTCGAGGCTCGCCCCGACCGCGAGCACGCGCACCTGCACGTCGGGTGCGTATGCGGCCGCGACGCGGACGAACTCCGCCGCCGGGTCGGCGGCCGGCGGGGGCAGGTGGAGCGGGTGGTAGGTGCCCCAGTGGATCGGAACCGCCATCCGCGGCCGGAGCAGCCGCAGGGCGTGCGCCGCGCGCTCCGCGTCGAGGTGGCCCGGGGGCAGCCGCGGGCCCCATCCGGCGATCGGCAGCAGCGCGACGTCGAGATCCGGGCCGAGCCCCGCCATCCCGGGGAAGATGTCGGTGTCGCCCGCGAAGTAGATGCGCCTCGGCCCCTCGATCACGTAGCCGAGCGCCGGCACCCTGCGGCCGCCGGGCAGCCGGCGGGCGGCGTGCTCAGCGTGGGTCGCCACGGCGTGCAGGCCGGCCACGGCGACGCGTCTCGCCCGCCGCCGCCTCGACGACCTGCCGGAAGCCGCGGCGGCGCAGGAGGCCGGCGCCGCCGTCCGGCACGACGATCGCGGTGGACCGGCCGAGGCGGGCGAGAGAGCGCATGTCGAGATGGTCGTAGTGGACGTGCGAGATCAGGACGACGTCGATGTCGCTGACGGCCTCCGGTGCGACCGCCGCGGAGCGGCGCAGGTGTGCGATCCGCCTGCGCAGCACCGGATCCGTCAGCACGCGGACGCCGCCCTGGTCGATCAGCACCGTGCTGTGGCCGAGCCAGGTGACCCGCGCGGCCGCCCCCGGCTGCCCGCCGGTCACACCTGCCGGGCCGCCGCCTGCGCGGGCGCGCTCGCTCCGGCCGGCTCGGCGCTGCGCGGCGGCGGTGCCGTCTCGGGATGCAGCGCGCGCCGCCAGCCGAGCAGCAGGTCGTGGACGGCGGCGGCGCCCACGATCGGCGCGTCGGGCAGCGGCAGCTCCGGTGGGCACAAGCAGGAACGGCCGCGTCTGCGGCCCGCCCAGCCCGCCGTGGAACGAGATCAGCTCCTCGAACGCGCAGCCCTGCTCGAGCGCGCCGTCGTAGAAGCTGTTCACGAGGATGTCCGGGGCGTTGCCGAAGCCGTCGGTGCGCCGCAGGTGATCGGCGGCGCCGGCCGGGAACGGGGCGAGCGGATCTGTGCCCTCGATGCGGCCGTCGGCGAGATAGTGCGCTCCGTCGGTTCCCAGCGCGACCGGGCCGTCGCGCTCGGAGTGCAGGAGCACGAAGCCGATGTGCGGGTGCGCGCGCAGCGCGGGAACGAGCTGCGGGTGGCTCGCCTCGATCTCCTCGAGCGTCAGCCTGCGGTCGGACTCCATCAGGTAGACCAGGCCCAGGTTGCCGGACCCGAGCACGATGACGTCGCGCTCCTTGACGTCACGCGCGGAGTCGGCCTCCGGGTCCTTGTCGCTCATCCCGGTCGCCTCGCGCATTGCCTGACTCATCGCCGAGTCGTGCTCGTCGCCTCCGCCGACCCGGGCGACGACGCCGCGTTCGACGCGCCCTCTCGACGAGCTCGTCAAGGCCGTAGCCGTTGCGCTGCTTGAACGTGGCGCCCTGGGTCTGGCCGTGGTCGGAGAGCACGACGACCTTGTACGGCCGCGGCGCGTAGCGGCGCGCCCGTGCGATCCGGCCGAACTGCTCGTCGAGCTTGCGCAGCGCCTCCAGGGTGTCGGCGCGCTCGAGTCCCGGAGTGGTGTGCGACCTCGTCGTAGCTCGAGAAGGTCGCGTACACGGCCGGGCAGCCGCGCATCATGTCCGTGAGGACGCCGAAGACGATCAGGTCGCGAACGACCACGCAGAGCCCGGCGCGGATCAGCGGATAGATGCCGCCGCGATGGCCACGTGGGCGCACGTCGCGGCGGATCGCCCGCAGGGCGGCCGACCACTCGAGCCCGATCTCCCAGAGGAAGAGCACGAGCACCCGGGTGACGTTGGAGCCGTTGGCGAAGAAGGCGCGGTAGCCGGGATTCGACTGCTTCTCCGCCTGCATCCGGCTGACGGTGAGGATCACCTCGTCCGCGCCTCCCGACAGCAGGTTGCCGCGGCTCGCCCCGCCGTCTGCGAGCAGGCCCGTCGTCGCCCCGTGGCGGCGCTCGATCTCGGCGCAGTCGTCGGGCGCCGAGCACGTCATCAGCTTCCCGGTCTCCTTCTCGACCCAGCGGAACGCGGGGATGTCCGCGTTCGAGCCGAGCAGGATCCCGGCCTGGCTCGCGCCCGGTCTGCGACGAGAGGTCGGTCTCCCACTCCACCATCCGGTGCGTGCCCTCCTCCATCCAGCGGGCCAGGTTCGGGGCGTTGCCGTCGCGCATCGCCCGCTGGAGCACCGGGGCGGCGAGGCCGTCGATCTCGAGGAAGATCAGGCCGGGCGCGTCGGTGGTGACCACGCCGCCGCGGCGGCGGGCGATCCGGCGCACGACCCGGATGGTGTACGTGTCCTCCTTGCTCGTCCCGATCAGGACGGTCAGGACGACCCCCGCGGCCGCGGCGACGAGCGCCGTTGCGAGCGCGGCCCCGAACGAGCTGAACTGGATCGCATGGTGGTGGATCTCCGAGGCGAGCTCGAGCATCAGCGCGTCGAGGAGCAGGATCGCGATGAAGCCCGAGGCCACGGTGTACGGCAGCCGCAGGGCGGCGACGACCGGGGGGAACACGGCGTTCAGGATCGCCACGAGGGCTGCGGTCACGATCGCCCCGCCGTACGAGGGGATCGTGACTCCGGGGACGATCGTCGCGGCCACGAGCAGCGCCGCCGCCGAGATCGCCCAGGCGACCACGAGCGACAGGATGCGGATGCGCGGTCGCTGCGGTCGCCACTCGAGGTTCTCGCCGTAGGCCGCGGTCACGCGGGGATCGTTCCCCGGCGCGCGCGGGCGGGGCATCGCCCGGATGGGACGAGCCGCGGTGCGGTTGCGCGCCCTCAGATCGCGTCCGCGTCGGCCGCGGCGAGGTACAGCCGCGTCGCCTTGACGCGCCGGTTGACGTCGCTGTCAGCCACCAGCCCGACCTTCGCGAAGATCGAGTTGATGTGCCGCTCGACCGCCCGCACCGTGACGCCGGCCGCCTCGGCGATCGCCGCGTTCGACCTGCCCTCGGCGACCATCGTCAGGATCTCGACCTCGCGCTGCGTGAGCGTTCGCAGCCGCGGGTCGCGGTGCTTCTGGTGGTCGAGGATCGGCGCGACCAGGCCGGAGTCGAGGTACGAGCCGCCCGGCGGCGACCTCGAGCAGGGCCTGCCGCAGCTCGTCCTGGCTGCTCAGCCGCTCCTTCAGGAGATAGCCGCGCCGGTCCGTGCCCGCGCGCGAAGAGCGCCATCGCGTAGGCCGGCTCGGCGTGCTGTGTCAGGATCACGACACCGACATCGGGATGCGTCTCGCGCAGCTCGGCCGCCAGCCGCAGGCCCTCGTCCGTGTGGGTCGGAGGCATGCGGATGTCCGTCAGCACGACCTCGGGCGCCGCGTCGGCGACGGCCGCCCGCAGCGTGTCCAGGTCGGCGCAGGTGCCGAGGTGCGTCACGTCATCGGTCTGGTTGAGGATCCGCTCGATGCCCTCGCGCGCCAGATAGTTGTCCTCGCCGACGAGCACCCTAACCGGCATGACGCCCGATCCGTCGGAATCGGGCTGCACGGCTCGCCAGCCTCTGCGATCCTCATCACGTCCCCTTTCGGACGCGACTCTAGCATGGTCTATACCGCTTCCCGACGCGTTTTCGCCGTGGATGTGGTGGTAGCACACACATGCTGGCACCGCTCGGCGCGGTGAAATCCGAACAGCGCTATGCGGGTTTACACGGATGCGGGGAGCGGGGCGGGATGCCACAGTCCGCTCTGAACATCCTGGGGGGGACAAAATGGGGGCCGATCCGGCCAGGGGCACTGCCCCGGCGGAGGGCAGGAGGGTCGCAGGCGCCGTCGGCGCCTCGGCGTATGCGGTGGCGGAATTCGGCGACTCCGATCCGGAGCTGGTCGAGTCCGTGCTGCGCGGCCTGCCAGACGTGGGCATGCTCGTGTTCGACCATGACCTGCGGATCCTCCGCCTCGGCGGCGAGGACGGCCTGCGCGACGCCTGGGTGCCCGGGCGCAGCGGTGGGCCGAAACGCGCTGGACGTGCTGCCCGGAGGGGCGTCGGCACGTGTGTCGCGCCAGCTGGTGGCGGCGCTTCGCGGCCGGGCCGGCAGCTTCGAGTCGGCCTCGGCGCGCTGCAGGTTCGACCGTGTCGGTCGTCCCGATCCGCTCCGAAGCCGGTGACGTGATCGCGGGCGCCGCCGTCGCGAGGGCCGCGACCGGGAGCGAGCGCGTGTCGCGACCGAGCCGGCGAGGTGCCCGCGCGCGGCCCGGGCATCGTGCCGCGCCGGGCGCTGCTGCTGCGGCTGGCCGAGACGTCCCACGCGCGCGTCGTGCTGCTCACGGCGCCCGCCGGCTACGGCAAGACGACGGTGACTCGCCCAGTGGGCCGAGGCCGACGGCCGGCCGTTCACCTGGGTGCGCGCGACCGAGCGCGACGGCGATCCCGAGGCGCTCCGCGAGTCGATCCGCTCGGCGCTCGCCGGCCGCGAGCCGCCGTTCGTGCTCGTCCTCGACGACGCACATCACCTGGCCCCGGCCCCGGCCCTCGAGGTCGTCGCGACCCTCGTCGACGACCCTCCCGGACGGGGCGCAGCTCGTGATCGCGTCGCGGACGAAGCTTCCGCTCGCGCTCGGCCGCCGGCTCGCGGCCGACGACGTCGTCCGCCTCGGCGCGCGCCACCTGGCTTTGTCGGCCGCGGAGACGGCGTCCGTGCTCGCTGTGAACGGGGTCGAGATCGCTGCCGAGGACGCCGAGGTGCTCCACCGGCGCACGGACGGCTGGCCGACCGGAGTGGCCCTGGCCGCCCGCGCGCTCGCCGAGGGCGGCATCTCGGCGCCCGACGTCGCGCGCAGCCGGCGCGCTTGCACGGATCGCGTCGGAGTACCTGTCCGACGAGGTGCTCGCCCCGCTGCCACCGCCGACGCTCGACTTCCTGCTGCGGACCTCGGTCCTCGAGCGCATGAGCGGCTCGCTCTGCGACGCGGTGCTCGGATACGTCGGGGTCGGGCGAGACGCTCGCTGCGCTCGAGCGCTCGAACATGCTGATCGTCCCGCTCGACCAGAGCGGCGAGTGGTACCGGTTGAGCCCGGTCCTGCGCGACGTGCTGCGGGGCCGGCTGCGCCGGGGCGACGCCGGCGCCGAGGCCGAGATCCACGCCCGCGCAAGCCGCTGGTGGGAGGCGGTGGGTGACGTCGAGGCGGCCGTGCACCACGCCCGGCTCGCCGGCGACATCGAGCGCGCCGGGGCGCTGATCGCGCGCATCCTGCCCGCCTACCAGCTGTCCGGCCGCACCGGCCCTGATCGAGCGGCTGCTGGGCGAGTTCTCGGACGACGAGCTGCGCAGCTCGCCGGTGCTCTCGGTCGCGATGGCGTGGGCCTGCCTCACGGCCGGGCCGGCCGAGGCGTGCTCACCACTGGAGCGCCGTCGCCGAGGGCGCGGCCACGCAGGCGCTGCCGGCGGTCGGCGGCAGCGCCGACGACGGTGCGGGGCCCGCGTTCGCGCCTGCTGCGGGCGGCGGTGGCGGCGCATGGGATCGCCGCGATGGGGGCGGATGCGCGTGCTCGCGGCCAGCGTGACGCCGCCCGGCAGCCCGTGGACCGGCCCTCTGCCGCTACTACGAGGGCGTCGCGGCCGAGCTCACGGGCGACCGCGACGATGCGCGGAGCTGCCTCGACGACGGCCTGCGGCTCGCCTCGATCGCGGCTCCGGCCCTGCGGGCGAGCATCCTGGCGCAGCTCGAGCTGATCGCGCAGAACGAGGGCGACGGCGAGGGCGCCCGCACGCTCGCCGAGGATGCCGACGCGGTGCTCCACGAGCACGGGATCGAAGGCCACCCCGACACCGCGATCGTCGACGCCGTCTGGGCGCTCATGCTCGCGAAGGACGGCCACGAGACGCAGGCGCGCGATCGCGTCCGCCGGGCGGTGCAGAAGCTCGACGAGCGCGCCGCCGCGGCCTGGAGCGAGGCCCAGGCGCGGATCGTGCTCGCCCACGCGCGTCTCTGCCTCGGCGACGGCCCGGGGGCGCGAGCGCTCGAGGCGCAGGCGCGGCGCGCGGTGAGCAGCGGGGGCGCGGACGCGGCCAGCCTCAAGGAGCAGCTCGACTCGCTGCGGCTCACGCTCGACGCGTTCCCTGCGACGACCATCCCGGGGGCCGGGCACCTGACGGCGGCCGAGCTGCGCGTGCTGCGCTACCTGCCGACGCACCTGTCGTTCCGCGAGATCGGCGAGCGCCTCTTCTCTCCCGGCACACGGTCAAGACCGAGGCGATCTCGACGTACCGCAAGCTCGGCGTGAACAGCCGGGCCGAGGCCGTGAGCCACGCTCGCGAGCTCGGCATCCTGTAGCGGGGCCGCCGGGGGCGGGCGTTTGCTTCGGATTCCGATGGGGTACTGTCGCCGCGTTGTCTCCGAGAAAGGCGGCCCTGGAAGCCTCGTCCTCACCCGGAACGCGCGACGCTGCGCACTCGCCCACGGGCACCGGCGCCCCCTCGGGCTGCGAATGGGCGGCGAGCAGCGCGGAGGCGCTGCGGTGGATCGGCGCAGGCGGCGTGCCGAACACGCTGCGCGAGGACCTGCTGCGCGACGTCGTCGCCGGCTGGCGCCGGCTGCACCCGGATCACGCGGCGTGGGATGTCGCCGGCACGATGCTGGCCGCGTCGAGGACGCTCGCCGATCGGGCGCCCTGCGGTCGGCGCAGCCGCTGTGTCCGCGGCGATGACCGATCTGGCCGCGGCGATCGAGGACTGCGTGCACGCCGGCCCCGACGCACCCGGGCGCGCCCGGCGGGCGCTCGAGCGGTTCCTCACCCTGCTGCCGCCGCACGACCCGGCGGCCGACCCGGCGCCGTAGCGTCACTCCTCGTCGTTGACGACGACCGTGCCCGCGAGCATGTCGGCGAGGCCGCGCCGGCGGCGATCGAAGAGCACGGGCAGGAATCCGGCGAAGAGCGGCACGATCGACAGCACGAGGCCGATCATGCGCACGACGATCGCCCCGCCGAGGGGCTGCGCCCGTCGTCGGCCGTGCGGACGCGCACGCGCATGAGCTGCATCCCCGGCGTGCGGCCGGCCGTGCTCCAGAAGAGCACGAAGTAGGCCCCGGCGACGAGGCTCCAGCCGATCGCGAGCAGGATGCCCACGAGCCACTCCGGGCGCAGGCCGCCGACGAGCAGACCGATCAGCGACGCAAGCCCGACGACGGACGCATAGATCGCGGCGGCCGCGGCGACGTCTGCCGCGAGCGCGAGCGCGCGCGTGGCGACCCCGCCGTAGGGCGTCGGCCCGGGCGGGGCGCGGCGGCGGTCGGCCCGGTCGTCGAGCCGGCGTGCGCGGGTGCGCAGGCCGGTGAGGACGTCCTCGGCGAGGCCGGTGGTCTGCTGCGCCAGCGCACCGCGCACCTCCGGGCTGCCGACGACCGCCCCCAGGACGTGCCCCATCTCGTCGCTTGCGATCAGCCGGTCGGCGAGGGCGCGCGTCCGGCTGCTGCCGAGCGCGCTCGTCAGGAGACGCTCGAGCTCGCCCGATTCGGCGAGCTCCGCCACGAGCCGTTCCAGGACGTGGTGCTGCACCGCCGAGCGGGCGACCTGCTCGGGGAGCGGGCCGGCGAGGGCGCGGTCGATCGCCCGCGCCGTCTCCGGGGACTGGAGGGCGGCGTCGACCGCACCCTCGATCTGGCCGCGCCACATGTGCGCGGCCGCCTTCGCCGGGAAGAACGCGGCCCGGCCGGCCGCGTCCACGAGTCCGGACCGGTGGTCAGGCCGCGACGCCATTCAGGCGGCGCGAGGTCGTCGCGGAGGCCCGGTCGCGGCGAGGCAGCGGAGAGCCTCACCCAGACCGGATGAACACCGGCCCTCGGCGAGCCTTCGCTACGCGGCCTGCCTCCGCGGACGGCAGCGTGTCCGAGAGCACCGCGCAGAAGGCCTCGACGACCTGCGGGTCGAACTGCGTGCCGGCGCAGCGCGCGAGCTCCTGCAGCGCCTCGGCCGGCGTGACCCGGCGCCGGTAGACGCGCTCGGAGACCATGGCGTCGTAGGCGTCGCAGACGGCGATCACGCGCGCGCCGAGCGGGATCTGCTCGCCGCGCAGGGCGTCGGGGTAGCCCGTGCCGTCGAAGCGCTCGTGGCTCGAGCGAACGAGGTCGGCGACGTGCGCGAGCGCCGGGGCGGCGCGGACGATCCGCTCGCCGATCAGCGTGTGCCGGGTCATGAAGTCCCACTCCTTCACGTCGAGCGCGCCCGGCTTGTCGAGGATCGCGTCGGGGATCGCCGCCTTGCCGACGTCGTGCAGATGGGCGGCGAGCTGCGTGTCGCGCACCTCGCGGACGCTGAGCCCGAGCCGGATCGCGGTCAGCTCCGCCATGCGGGCGACGCCGTCGACGTGGTCGTGCAGGTCGGCGCGCCGCTCGCGCAGGAGCTGCAGCAGCACGTCGGTGCTCTGGCGGCCGGCCGACGGCCGGCCGGAGGTCTTGCTCTCGTAGAGCCGCAGGTCGGCCAGGTGCAGCGCGGCCGACACCGTCGCCGCCTCGGCCGGCAGCCGGGCGGCGCCGTGCGAGCAGCCGACATCGAAGGTGTCGCCGTGCTCGGACAGCGCGGCCGCCGCCGCCTGGACGAGCTGCCTCGTGCCCGGCGGCGGGGCAGACGAGGCAGAACTCGTCGCCGCCCATGCGGTACGCCGTGCCGCGACCGTGGACGACCGCCGCGAGCCGGTCGGCCAGGCGCTCGAGCAGCGCGTCGCCGGCCGGGTGGCCGAACGTGTCGTTGTACGGCTTGAAGCCGTCGAGGTCGAAGAGCGCGAGCACGATCGCCGCCGGGCCTCTCGGCGGTCAGGAGCGCCGTCAGGTCGGCGATCAGGGCGCGCCGGTTGTGCAGTCCGGTGAGCGCATCGGTCAGGGCCTCCTCACGGCTCACGGCGAGCAGCCGCTCGTTCTCCCGGGCGAGCTTCTCGGAGGTCGCCCGCGCTCCGACGGAGCGGCGGTAGAAGAAGGCGAACGCGCACGACAGGATCAGGATCGACACGACCGCGCCGACGGTCGCCTGCGTCCGCGCGCGGGCGGCGCGGGCGGCGTAGGCGTGTGCGGCCTCGGCCAGGAGCGCGGTCGGGAGCGCGAGCTGCCGCTGCGAGACGCCCATCATCTGCTCCGAGGCGGCGCCGTAGCCGGCCGGGGCGCGCGCCCAGGCGCTCGATGCGCTGGAGCGTCGCGAAGTTGCCGCGCAACGCCGGCCGCACCTGGAGGAGGGCCGGCGGGCGGAGGCCGGTTGCGAGCTCGTCGAGCGTCCGGGTCACCCGGCGCTCACCCGTGCGCAGCAGGCGCTGCGCGAAGGCGGGCGACCCGCCCGTGCTCGTGCGCGCCTCGAGGGGCGCGTACTGGAGCGCCAGCAGGTCGGCCTTGACCATGCCCCAGCCGCTGCTCGGCCGCCGCATCCGCGCTCGCCCGGTCCTGGAGCGTGGCGATCGCGTCGATCGCCGCACCGCCCAGCACGAGGACGAGCACGAGCACCGGCCATGCCGACGCCGCGCCTCGTGCGCGCGTCCGCCGTCGCAGCCAAGATGAGAGTCCGGGCACCCGACCTCCGGGGTTGGGACCAGAGCCGCCGTCGCCGCCGGCGGCAGGTGTGACCCGGGAGATCGGCCGACCGTCGCCGCCGCTTTAGGGCCGTGCTACCAGCGCTTCACCCAGTCGGCCGTCCAGACGCACGCGGCGCCGTGGTGCTCGTAGCGGCCGCAGGCGCGGCTGATGCCGACCCAGTGGAACCTCGGGGAGAGCATGATGGCGCGGTGCTCGGGGCTCGCGAGCCAGGCGGCGACGGTGGCGCGAGCGGTGCCGCCGAGGCGCCCGTGCCCCAGGCGAGCGTCTCGCCGCCGAGCCAGGCGTACCCGGCGACGAAGCCGGTGTGCTCGATGCGGGTGAGCACCGTCGAGCCGGTCGGGCTCGTGTGGGCGAAGTAGTCGCGCACGATCATGTCGTCGGAGTGGTGCGACGCGGCCAGCTGCAGGCGCACCGACGGGTAGACCGGACGCAGGCCGTGGTCGGCCCGGGCGGCGTTGATGCGGTAGAGCAGGGCGGTGCGCGGCGGCGGCGCCGTGGCGGCCGCCGCCGGTCGGGCGGCGGCCGCAGCGACGAGGAGCGTGGCGAGGGCGGCTATGAGGAGGGAGAGCACTCGCGTCGGCATCCCGTCAGTCTGGACGCCAGCCCGCGTTTGCGCCCTGGCCAAAACCGGGTGTCTGACCGCCTCCGAACCGAGGATCTTGCCCCTCCCCCGAAGCGAGGAGCCGCCCTACCGGCGCGTCCTGCGGCTACGGTTGCCGCGGCGTTGCGCGAGCCCGCATTCCTCCGTCCTTCCGAGCCTGACGCTCGCAGCGATCTTCGCCGTGGTGATGGCGGCGACGACCGTCTCGACGCCGCTCTACCCGGCCTACGCCGACCAGTTCGGCCTGACGCCGCTTGTGATCACGGTGGTCTTCGCCGTGTACGGGGTCGGCGTGATGGGCGGGCTCGCCGTCACCGGCCGCCTGTCCGACCACATCGGCCGCAAGCCGCCGCTTGCCGCCGGCCTCGTGATCGGGCTCGCGGCCATGGTCCTCTTCATCGCCGCCCACGGGCTCGGCCTCCTCCTCGCCGGCCGTCTCCTGATCGGTGTGACGGCCGGCCTCTACACCGGCACTGCGACGGCGTGGCTGGTCGACCTCGGCTCCGACCGCGCGCGGGCCACGAAGCTCGCGGTGGGTGCGAACCTGGGCGGCCTCGCGCTCGGCCCCGCCCTCGCCGGCGTGCTCGCGCAGTTCGCCCCGCACCCGCTGCGCACGGTGTACGTGGTCGAGCTCGTGCTCATGGCCGCCGGCCTCGTCGCCCACGCGCTCCTGCCCGAGACGGTCCCGCGGCGGCGCTTCGAGCTCGACTTCGCCGGCATCGTGCCGCCGCGCGAGGTGCGCTCGGTGTTCCTGCCGGCGGCGACCGCCGGGGTCGCCGCGTTCGGCGTGTCGGGCGTCTTCGGGTCGGTCGGGCCGGGCATGCTGCGCGAGGTGCTCGGCATCACCGCTCCCACCGCGGCCGGCGCGCTCGTCGCCACCCTGTTCGTCATGTCGGTCGTCGGGCAGGTGGTGGCGCGCCGCTTCGCCCCGACGCGTGGCGCTGCCCGCCGGGTGCCTGGCCCTGGCGGCGAGCCTCGTGCCTGCTCGGCCTGGCGCTCGCACTCGAGACCGTCGCCGGACTCGTCGCCGCGGCGGTCGTCGGCCGGGCTCGCGCAGGGCGTGATCGTCGGCGCGGGCCTCGGCCTGCTCACCGCCCGCGCGCCCGCCGAGCGGCGCAGCCAGGTCGCCTCCACGTACTTCCTCGTCCTCTACATCGGGCTCGTGGTGCCGGTCGTCGCCTTCGGCATCGTCGAGGCGGGCATCGGCCTCGTGGACGCGGGCTACGTGTTCTGCGCCGTCGTCGGCGCCGCCGTGCTCGCTGTCGGGCGTCGCCGTCCGCCGCGGCCGCGGCGATGCGGATCCCGCGCCGGTGCGGCCCTGACCGGGCGTGGTCAGATCACCCGAGCACCCGGCGGCGGCAAATCTGAGAGACTGGCTCGCCGAACCTGCCGGAAGGAGCACCTGCACCATGACCGATTCCCCGCACCGCGCGCCGAACGTCTCGCTCGAGGAGTTCGAGGCGATCTTCGAGTCCGTCAAGAACTGGGGCCGCTGGGGTGACGACGACATCCTCGGCACCCTGAACCTGATCACGCCCGAGCACGTCACGCGCGCGTGCGCGCTCGTCACGGCGGGACGGCACGTGTCGATGGCGATCCCGGTGAACACCGTCGCCGGCCCGGACAACCCGAGCCCGGCGATCCACCACATGACGCAGATGCACGACTGGGACATCGGCTCCGGCAAGCTGCGCTTCTCGATGTGCTTCCTCGGCATGGAGAGCCACGGCGACTGCCACACGCACATCGATGCGCTCAACCACATCTCCTACGACGGGCTGCTCTACGGCGGCCGGCCCGCGTCGCTCGTCACGAGCAAGGGCTCGCTCGTGCTCGACATGGACGACTACTCGCGCGGCGTCGATCGGCCGCGGCGTGCTCCTCGACGTCCCCCGCTACCGGGGGGTGAAGTGGCTCGAGCCCGGCGACGCCGTCTCGCGGGCCGAGCTCGAGGAGATCGAGCGCGCCGAGGGCGTGCGGCTCGGCGAGGGCGACATCTTCGTGTTCCGCACCGGCCACCACCGCCGCCGCACCGAGCTCGGCGCGTGGGACAACGGCTACGACGGCGAGGGCAAGGCGGGCCTGCACGTCGACACGATCCCGTGGATGCACGAGCGCGGGATCGCGGCCTTCCTGCCCGACGGCGACGGCGAGACCGTGCCGAGCACGGTCGACGAGATGCTCTACCCGATCCACCCGCTGCAGGTGACGGCGATGGGGATGGTCGTCTCGGACAGCCTCCAGCTCGAGGACATCGCGCGCGCGTGCGAGGAGGAGGGTCGGTGGGAGTTCCTGGTCATGGCCTGCGCCGCTGCGGATCAAGGGCGGCACCGGCTCGCCGTTCAACCCGATCGCGGTGCTCTGATGAAGACGCTCGAGGGACGGGTCGCGGTCGTCACCGGAGCGGCGAGCGGCGTCGGCCTCGGCATCGCCGAGGTGCTCGCGCAGGAGGGCGCGCAGGTCGTCGTCGTCGACGTCGAGGCGGCGGCCGGCGAGCGCGCGCGGCGGAGGCGCTGCGCGCGGCGGGTCACGACGCGATGGCCGTCGGCGGCCGACGTCGTCGACCGGGCGGCGGTCGACGCGATGGCGGCGCAGGTGCTCGAGCGCTACGGCCGGATCGACATCGCGGCCGCGAACGCCGGGATCTACCCGTCGGCGCCGATCGCCGACGATGGCCGACGCCGAGTTCGACCGGGTGATGGCCATCAACGTGAAGGGCGCGCTGCACACGATCCAGGCGTGCCTGCCGGCGATGCGCCGGCAGCGGCTACGGGCGGATCGTGCTGACGTCGTCGATCACCGGCCCGCTCGTCGGCGCGCCCGACCTCTCACACTACGCGGCGTCGAAGGCGGCGCTCCTCGGGCTGATGCGAAGCGCCGCGCTCGAGGTCGTCGCCGACGGCATCACGGTCAACGCCGTGCAGCCGGGCAACGTGCGCACGCCCGGGATCGAGTCGTTCGGCGCCGAGTTCGTCGCAGGACATGGTGCGCTCGATCCCGATGAAGCGTCTCGCCGAGCCCGCCGACGTCGGCTGGGCGGTGCGCTTCCTGGCCTCCGAGGAGGCGGGCTACATCACCGGCCAGACCATCGTGATCGACGGCGGCCAGGTGCTTCCCGAGGGCGTCGGCAACCTCTGATCGCGGCCCCGAACGTGCGCCGCATTTCGCCGTCTTGACAAACCGAATGGCCCTTGAGATTATCGCCTGAGCCGGTGATCAGACCAGTGAGCTCGGCCATGTCCAGGCCCAAGGACTCTCACCCGACCGTTTGAGAGGAGAGGTATGGCAAGCGCAGGCACTCCCCCAGATTCAGGAGATTTCGTCGAGCAGCCAGGCAACGTGTACGTCGCCGAGACGGAGCTTCGCGCCGGGGCGGTCGGCCTCACCGGGCGCGATCATGCAGAACGTCACGCACATCGCGCCGGCGATCGCGGCGTTCTTCTTCACCGCAGACGATCGTCGGCTACGCCGGCGGTCACGCGCCGCTGGCGTATCTGATCGGCTTCATCATCGTGCTCGGCCTCGGGCATGTGCCTCGTGCAGCTCGCCAAGAACTTCCCCTCGGCCGGCGGGTACTTCACCTACGTCAGCCGCACGGTCGGCCCGCGCTCGGGTTCCTCACCGGCTGGATGTTCGTGCTCTACTCGCCGATCGTCGCCGGCCCGTCGCTCGCGTTCCTCGGCCTCATCTTCGAGGGCGAGTTCCAGTCGAACTACGGCTGGACGTGGTTCCACTGGTGGATGCTCGTCATCGTCGGCCTGCCGATCATCGCGCTGATCGGCTACCTCGGGATCGCGCTCTCGATCGAGACGATCGTGGTCGTCGGCGCGATCGAGTTCCTGATCGTGCTCGCGCTCGGGCTGTGGGGCCTCTTCGATCCCGGCCCGGGCGGCTTCACGTTCGTCGTCGTTCACGTACGGCTTCAACCCCGGGAACATCGCGACCTCGAGCGGCTTCTCGCTCGCGGTCGTCTTCACCGTGCAGGGGCTGACCGGCTGGGAGGCGGCGGTGCCGCTGGCGGAGGAGACCGAGAACCCGCGCCGCAACGTGCCCCGCGCGACGATGGCGTCGATCGCGATCATCGGCGTGATGCTCGTCATCGTGATCTGGGGCCAGGTCATCGGCTGGGGCGTCAACAACCTGAACAAGCTGATCGCATCGCCCGAGCTGCCGGCGCTCGTGATCGCGCACCGGGTGTGGGGCAGCCTGTGGTGGCTCGCCCTGCTCGCGATGTTCACGTCGGTGATCGGCGCGAGCCTCGCCTGCCAGAACGTGGCCACGCGCATGTGGTACGGCATGGGCCGCAGCGGCGTCGCTGCCCGTCGTCCTTCGGCAAGGTGCATCCCACCCGAAGACGCCGACCACCGCCGTCACCGCGCAGTTCGTGCTGTCGATGGTGCTCGGCCTCGCGCTCGGCCAGTGGCTCGGCCCCGCAGAAGCTCGTTCATCCTGACGCTCGGCTTCGTGCTCGTGATCGCCGTGATCTTCGTCTACGTCGTCGCGAACCTCGGCGTCGTCTGCGTACTTACTGGCGCGAGCGGCGCGACGGAGTTCAACTGGTTCCTGCACTTCATCTTCCCGGTCGGCACGAGCATCGTGCTCATCTACTCGCTCTACAAGTCGTTCAACCCGTTCCCTGCGCATCCGTACAACTAGTCGCCGTTCATCGTCGGCCGTCTGGTTCGTCGTCGGCATCGGTGTGCTGCTCTGGCTCAAGGTGCGCGGTGACGAGTCGTGGCTCGAGAAGGCGGGCGCGGTGATCCACGAGCGCACCGAGACCGCGGAGGAGCTGCAACACCGGCCGGTGGTGTAGGTGACGCGCGGTCGAGCAGCGGCTGGACGTCGCGCGGCGGATGATCGGCCGACCGCGCGACGCTCCGGCGACGCCGGCGCTGATCCTCGACCTGCCCGCGGGTCGAGCGCAACATCGCCGAGATGGCGCGGCGGATGGCGCCGCTGCCGGCGGCGCTGCGGCCGCACGCGAAGATCCACAAGAGCCCGATCCTCGGGCGGATGCAGCTCGACGCCGGGCGCGATCGGCCTCACCACCGCGACGATCTGGGAGGCCAGCGCGATGATCGACGCGGGCCTCACCGACGTGCTGATCGCGAACCAGGCGGTCGGGCCCGGTCAAGGCGGCCGAGCTGGCGCGGCTGGCCGGTCTCGGCCGGCCTGATCGTGGCCGTCGAGAGCCGCGACCAACGTCGCCGAGCTGGCCGAGGCCGCGGCGAGCGCGCGGCAGCGAGATCGGCGTGATCGTCGAGGTCGACGTCGGCCTGCACCGCTCCGGCGTGCGCTCGGTGCAGGAGGCGCGTCGAGCTGGCCGCCGACGTCGAGCGCCGGCCGGGCCTGCGGCTGCGGGGCGTGCTCGGCTACGAGGGCCACTGCATGCTCGAGCCCGACCGCGCGCTTCGCATCGAGAAGGCGGAGGCGGCGAACGACGTGCTGCTCGAGGTCGTCGACGCCTTCGGCGAGCACGGGCCTCGCCACCGACATCGTCGCCGCGGGCGGGCTCGGCACCTGGGACATCACCGGCGCGAACCCGCGCATCACCGAGATCCACGCCGGCTCCTACATCTTCACGCGACGCGTTCCACCGCAACCTCGTGCCCGGGTTCGACGCCGCGCTGACGGTGCTCGCGACGGTCATCTCGCGCCACGGCGACGTCGGCCGTGCTCGACTGCGGGCGCAAGTCGATCGGCATCGACCGCACGCTGCCCGAGGTGGTGGGCGGCGACGGGGCGATCCGTATCGAGCACGGCGAGCACTTCATCCACGAGGAGCACACCGCGCTCGAGCTCGCCGCGGGCTCGCAGCTGCGGCGTCGGCGACCGCGTCGAGCTGATGCCCGGCTACTCGCCGACGACCGTGAACTTCTACGACATCTACTACGTCGTCCGCGACGATCGTCGTGGTCGACGTCTGGCCGGTGCTCGGCCGCTACGGCAGCGCGACCGCCGGCGTCGGGCCTGTTCGATAGATCAACTCGAGGAGCAGTCAATGACCGAGAAGCGCGTACCCGTGAGGTCATACAGCACACGGTTCGAGCACGACGAGGATCCGATCTCGGAGGGCGGGATGTGGATCAACGGCCAGACCGACGGGATCGACTGGATCGACTGCATGACGCAGAACGGCGGTGAGGTGTGCGGCAAGGTGACGCGCATGACCGTCGCCGAGCGCCGCGCCGAGCAGGTGCACGACGAGGCCGGCGATCGACGACGCCGGCACCGCCGGCGACTACGACGACCCGACGGCGGTGCTCTCGGGCGAGTGGGGGCGCGAACCAGTACGGCAAGGCGACGGTGTTCTGCCGCAACCCGACGGACAAGTACTTCCAGGAGGTCGAGATCCGCCTGCGCAGCTCGATCACGCCGCACAGCTGCACCGGCTACGAGGTCTTCTGGCGGGCGCTCAAGACCGACGAGGGCTACGCCGAGATCGTGCGCTGGAACGGCGCGATCGGCGACTTCACGTCGCTCGCGCGCAAGGTCGGGCACGGAGTTCGGCGTCAAGGACGGCGACGTCGTCGAGGCCTCGATCGAAGGGCGACGTGATCAAGCGGCTTCATCAACGGCGTCGAGGTGATCTCGGCCACCGACGACGTCTTCTCAGAGGGCGCGCCCGGGGTCGGCTTCAACTTCTTCGTGAGCAACACGAACGTCGACCACGGCTTCACGTCATTCGAGGTCGATACCTACGACGACTGACGTCTCAGTACGCGCCGACGGCGCGGTAGCGCCGGGCGAGCTCCTCGATGTGCTCGCGCATCAGCCTGGCCGCGCGGTCGGCGTCGCGGTCGCGGACGGCCTCGTAGAGCCCGCGGTGCTCCTGGATGTCCCACTCGCGGAATCCCTCGAGGCTGGTAGACGCGCGGGCCGCGTTCGATCATGAGCGCGACGAACGACTGGATCATCGCGCTCAGCACCTCGTTGTGCGCGGCCTCGGCGAGCAGCACGTTGAACGACGCGGCGACGTCGACGAGCGCGTCGACGTCGCCGCGCAGGCGCCGCTCCTGCTCGTCGAGCGCCGCCGCCAGGCGGGCGAGGTCGTCGTCGGTGCGCCGGCGGGCGGCCAGCCGCGCCACCTCGACCTCGACGATCAGGCGCGCCTCGATGAACTCGTTCGTGACGCCCCGCTCGAGCGCCGCGTCGATCGCCGACGGCTCGCTGACGGGCACCGGCTCGCCGGTGACGAACACGCCCTGGCCGTGGCGGATCTCGACGACTGCCGAGCATCGCGAGGCCGTTCAGCGCCTCGCGCACGGTCGAGCGGCCGACGCCGAGCTCCTTCGTCAGCTCGCGCTCCGACGGCACCTTCGTGCCCGGCGGCAGCTCGCGGACGGCGGCGAGCAGCTGCTCGGCGACCGTCTCGGTGAGCTTTCGCCGGGGCGCCGGGGAAAGTGTGACCTTGGCCGGTTCCGCCCGCATCTGCAAAGGATAGCCCGACCCCACGGCGTTGTGCTACGTTGATCCGGTGATCAGACCAGCGGCCGGGCGCCCGGGAGACGCATCGTGAGCCTGCGTCACATCCAGGTCGGGCGCGGGCTCGACGATGGGCGGCGCCGAGCCGATGATCTCCGACGCCGTCCGCTGCGGCGACCTGCTCTTCCTGTCGGGCCGGGCCGCCGGTCGACCCGGCGACGCTCGCAGGTGCGTCGGCGGCGACTTCGACGAGCAGGCGCAGATCGTCCTCGCGCGACATCGATGCGGTGCTCGCCGCGGCCGGGTCGGACTGCGGATCACGTGCTGCGCGTCGAGTGCTTCCTCGCCGACGCGGGCGACTTCGCCGACGTGGAACCAGGTCTGGGCGCAGCGCTTCCGCGCCGCCGCGGCCCGCGCGCACGACGGTCGTCGCCGGCTTCGCGGTGCCGGGCATCCTGATCGAGCTCCAGGTGACCGCCGCGGTCGGCGAGGGCGCCGGCATGAGCGGCAGGGTCGTCGTCGTCGGCGGCGGCGTCGCCGGCCTCTGCTGCGCCTACTACCTGCGCAAGCCGGCGAGTCGACGTCACGATCGTCGAGTAGCAACCGCGTCGGCTCGGGCGCCTCGTTCGCGAACGGCGGCTGGCTGTGCCCGGCCCAGGCGGGGCCGCTGCCGGAGCCGGGGCTGACGCTCTACGGGATGCGCGCGCTGTTCGACCGCGACTCGGCGCTCTACTTCAAGCCGGGCGACTGGAACCGGCTCGCGCCGTGGCTCCTGCGCTTCTGGACGTACTGCAACGAGCGCGACCACGCCCACGGCACCGCCGCGATCGCGCGGCTCGGCCACGACGTGTTCGACCTGTCGAGGAGATGCGCGCCGACGGCGTCGAGTTCGAGCTGCACAAGCAGGGCATGGTCTACGCCGCCCGCAGCGCCGACCGACGCGCGCGCCGAGCTCGCGAAGCTCGCGCCGATGCGCGAGTTCGGCTACGAGCTGCCCGACGACGTCATCACCGACGGCGAGCTGCACGAGCTCGAGCCGGCGCTGCTCCGACGAGGTGATCGCCGGGTTCCTGATCGACCAGCACTGGCACGTCGCGCTCCGACACGTTCACGGCCGGCCTCGCCGCCGTCGCTGCGCCGCGACGGCGTCGAGATCCAGGAGGGCGCCGAGGTGTTCGAGCTCGTGCGCGAGGGCCGCCGGCTGACGCACGTGCGCACCGCCGCCGGCGACATCGAGGCGGACACCGTCGTGCTCGCGGCCGGCGCGTGGACGACGCCCGCTCGCGCGCTCGATCGGCATCTCGCATCCCGATGGAGGCCGGCAAGGGCTACAGCTTCTCGATCCAGCCCGACGGTCGTGCCGGCGCACGCGATCCTGCTCGTCGACGTCCACGTCGGCTGCACGCCGTTCGGCGACCGCATGCGGATCGGCGGCACGATGGAGTTCAGCGGCATCAACAACCGCCTCGACCGCCGCCGGATCGACTCGATCGTCGCCGGCGCGCGGCGAGTCGTTCCTGCCGTGGCAGACGCCCGAGATCGAGTCGGAGTGGGCCGGCATGCGGCCGATCACCGCCGACGGCCTGCCGATCCTCGACCGCGCCGGCGCCCTCGACAACGTCTACATCGCGACCGGCTACGCGATGCAGGGCGTGACGCTCGCGCCGACGTCCGGCCAGGCGCTGGCCGAGATGATCGCGACCGGCCGGCGCCCGCGCGCTGCTCGAGCCGTTCCGGCTCGACCGCTTCGGCCGCGTGCCGATCGCCCACGCGGCCCGCCGCATCCGCGTCCCGACGCGGGCATGAGCCCGACGCGACGCACGCGTCCGGGTCGCGATCATCGGCACCGGGCAACATCGGCACCGACCTGATGATCAAGGTCGAGCGCAGCCCGCTGCTCGAGCTCGTCGGCATGGCCGGCATCGACCCGGAGTCCGACGGCCTGCGCCGGCGCGCGAGCGCGGCCACACCGTCACCGCACCTCGGGCTCGCCGACCTGCTCGAGCTGGTCGCCGAGATCGACCTCGCCTTCGACGCGACGTCGGCCGGCGCCCACGCCGAGCACGCGCGGCTGCTGGCCGCGCGCGGCATCCGCAGCGTCGACCTGACGCCGGCGGCGCTCGGCCCGGCGGTCGTGCCGCCGGTGAACCTGTCGCGAGCACGCCGACGCGCCCGAGGTCAACCTGATCACCTGCGGCGCGCAGGCGACGATCCCGATCGTGGCCGCCGATCAGCCGCCGTCGCCGCCGCTGCCCTACGCCGAGACCGTCTCGACGGTCTCGTCGCGCTCGGCCGGACCGGGCACGCGGCAGAACATCGACGAGTTCACCGCCGCGACCGCGCGCGGCCTGGAGACGATCGGCGGCGCGCAGCGCGGCCAAGGCGATCATCATCCTGAACCCGGCCGAGCCGCCGATCATGATGCGCAACACGATCTACGCCGAGGTCGGCGACGCCGACCGCGCGGCGATCGAGGCCGCGATCGCACGCGGCGGTGGCGGACGTCGCCGCCTACGTGCCCGGCTACCGCCTGACCGCGGCGCCGCTGTTCGCCGACGGCGTCGTCACCGTGATGGTCGAGGTCGAGGGCGCCGGCGACAACCTGCCGCGCCTACGCCGGCAACCTCGACATCATGACCGTCGGCCGCGGTGCGCGTCGCCGAGCTGCACGCCGGGGGCGGCGGCGTGAGCGCGCCCGCGCGTCCGCATCGTCGACACGACGCTGCGCGACGGCTCGCACGCGATCGCGCACCAGTACCGCGTCGACCAGGTCGCGCACGATCGCGGCGCGCGCTCGACCGCGCCGGCGTGTGGGCGATCGCGGTCGGGCACGGCGACGGGCTCGGCGCCGAGCTCGCTCCAGTACGGCCGGCCGCTGCACTCCGACGCCGAGCTGCTGACGGCCGCGGCGAGCGTCGTCGACGCGCGCCGAGATCGCGGTCGCGATCCTGCCCGGGCATCGGCACCAAGCGCGATCTCGAGGCGGCCCGCGACGCGGGCGCGACGGTCGTGCGCGTCTCGACCGTGTGCACCGAGGCCGACATCGGCGTCCAGCACCTCGGCTCGCGCGCGAGCTCGGCATGACCGCGCACAGCCACCTGAACACCGCCCACCTGCTCGACGCGGCCGGCATGGCCGAGGCAGCGCAGGATCGTCGCCGACGCCGGCAGCACCGGCGTCTTCATCGTCGACTCGGCCGGCGCGTTCCTGCCCGACGACGTCCGCCGCCGGGTCGCGGCGATGCGCGAGGCGCTGCCGGCCGACGTCGCGGTCGGCATCCACGAGCACAACAACCTCTCGCTCGCCGTCGCCAACTCCGCCGCCGCCGATCGCAGGAGGGCGCGACGCTCGTCGACACCTCGCTCGCCGGCCTCGGCGCCGGCGCCGGCAACGCCCAGACCGAGGCGCTGGTCGCCGTGCTCGAGCGCATGGGCATCGCGACCGGCGATCGACCTGTGGGCGCTGCAGGACGTCGCCGACGAGGTCGTGCGCGCCGAGGTGATGCAGCGGCCGATCGAGATCGACCGGCTGACGGCGACGATGGGCTACGCCGCCGTCCCGGCCAGCTACCTGCTGCACGCGATCCGGGCCGGCGAGCGCTTCGGGCTCGATCCGCGCGAGATCATCGTCGAGCTCGGCAGGCGCCGCGTCGTCGTCGGCCAGGAGGACGCGATCATCGGGATCGCGGCCGAGATGGCGGCGCGAGCGCACAGTCGGGCCGGGCGCCGTGATCACGGTCGTCCTCGACGACGATCCGACCGGGACGCAGGCGGTGAGCGACGTGCTCGGTCGTGCTCGACTGGTCGGATCCGGCGGTGTGGGACGGCGTGCGCGCCGGCGAGCGCGCCGTCCACGTGCTCACCAACTCGCGCGCGCACACCGGCGCCGAGGCGCGGCGAGCTGGTGGCGTCGGCGGCGGCCGCGGCCCGCGCGCGGCATCCGCGGCGCGCGACTCGTGCTGCGCGGCGACAGCACGCTGCGCGCGCACGTGTGGGAGGAGTACGACGCGCTGCGGGCCGTGGTCGCGCCGGCGCGCGCGCGCGTGCCGCTGCTGCTCGTGCCCGGCGCTGCCGGCGGCCGGCCGCGTCACGATCGGCGGCGTGCACCTGATCGAGCGCGACGGCGAGCGCGTCCCGCTCGCACGAGACCGAGTACGCGCGCGACGGCGACCTCGCCTACGCCGACGCCGACCTGCGCCCGCTGGGCCGACGAGCGCAGCGGCGGCCGGCTTGCGGCCGCGCGACGCCGTCGCGGATCCCGCTCGACCGCCTGCGCCGCCCGACCGGGGCAAACGACGTCGCCGCGGCCATCGCCGCGGCGGCCGCGCTCGGCCGGCCCGCGGCGGTGATCCCCGACGCCGAGACCGACGCCGACCTGCGCACGATCGCGCGCGGGCTGCGGGCCGCCGAGGAGGCGCGCATCGGCGTGATCGTCCGCTGCGCGCCCGCGTTCGCGGCCGTGCTCACGGGATCGGGCGCCCGCGCCGCGGCGGCGGCGCCGCGCGGCGATCGCGGCGTGCTCGTCCTGTGCGGGTCGTTCGTGCCCGCCACGACCGCCCAGCTCGAGGCGCTCGTCCGGACGTACCCCGGAGCGGCGGTGGCGGCCGACGTGCGCGCCCTCGCGGGCGAGGCGTCGGACGGCCGAGGTCGAGCGGCTGGCCGATGCCGCGCGCGCGTGCATCGACCGGCTCGGGCTGGCGGTCGTGGCGACCGGGCGCGTCGCGCGACCCGGGCCTCGTCGATCCCGGCGAGCCAGCGGCGGGTCGCGACCGCGCTCGCGCAGGTCGCCCGCCGCGTGCGCGCCGGCGTCGTGGTCGCCAAGGGCGGCATCACCTCGGCGGTGACGGCACGGGCCGGGCTCGACGCCCGGGTCGCGCGTGTGATCGGGCCGATCCTGCCCGGCGTCGCGCTGTGGCGGCTCGCCGAGGGCACCGACTACGTCGTCGTGCCCGGCAACGTCGGCGGCCCCGGCCTGCTCGCCGACGTCGTCGCCGCGATCGGACCGCGTGCCGCCGCTACGGTTCCGCCGCGATGATCCGGCGTCTCGACCATGTCGCAGTCGCCGTCGCGGACACCGAGGCGGCGCTCCTCCACTTCCGCGACCGCCTGGGACTCGAGGTGGTGGCGGTGGACGAGCCGCCCGAGGTGCCGGTGCGGCTGACCTACCTCGACCTCGGCAACACCTACCTGCAGCTGGTCGAGCCGCTCGACCCGGCCCACCCGCTGGCGCGGTGGGTGGCCGAGCACGGCGACGGGCCTGCACCACATCTGCTTCGGCGTCGACGACGTCGAGTGCGAGCTGCGCCGGCTGGGGCCGCCCGGCGTGCCCGGTGCCGCCGCTCGGGAGCGGCCGCGGCCGCCCGGCGGGGTTCCCGGCGGGGGAGCCGCCGCACGGGGTGCGGATCGAGTGCACGACGCTCGAGGAGCCGGTGGCGGCGCCTGAGCCGTCGAGCGCCGAGCCCGGGATGGCCGTCGCCGACGTGCCGACGCCGGCGCTCGTCGTCGACCTCGACCGCATGGAGCGAAACATCGCCGCGTGGCAGGCGATGGCCGACCGCAACGGCACGGGCTGCGGCCGCACATAAAGACGCACAAATCGCCGGCGATCGCGGAGAAGCAGCTCGCGGCCGGGGCGTGCGGCATCGCGGCCGCCAAGCCGACCGAGGCCGAGGTGTTCGTCGAGGCGGGCTGCACCGACGTCGTCATCGCCTACCCCACGGTCGGCCGCGACAAGTGGGAGCGGGTGGCGCGCATGGCGGGCCGGGCGCGGATCGCGGTGAACGTCGACAGCGACATCCAGGCCGCGCGGCCTGAGCGCGGCGGCCGTCGCCGCGGGGGCCGTGATCCGCGTCCACATCGAGATCGACACGGGCCTGAACAGGGTCGGCCTGCCCCCGGACGACCACCGTGGGATCGCGGCGTTCGCGGCCCTCCTGGCCGAGCTGCCCGGGCTCGAGCTCGAGGGCGTGACCACCCACCGGGGCAAGTTCAGCGAGCGGCTCGCGCGGATGTCGAACACCGACGCCGGGCACGAGGAGGGCCGGATCATGGTCGACGTCGCCGAGCGGCTGCGCGCGGACGGGTTCGCGATCGCCCAGGTCACGGCAGGCGGCACGATCACGGGGCCCGGGGTGGCCGAGGTGCCCGGCGTGACCGAGGTGCGCGCGGGCACCTACGTGTTCTTCGACGCGATGCAGGTCGGCTACGGCGCGGCGACGCCCGCCGACGTCGCGCTCTCCGTGCTCGCGACCGTCATCAGCACGCGCCGCGCCGGCTGGACGACGGTCGACGCCGGGACGAAGACGTTCAGCGGCGACCGCGGCGGGGTCGCGGGCGGCGGCGACGAGATCGCGCGCGCGGTCGACGTCGACGCGGCGGTCATGCGCACGACCGAGGAGCACGGGATGGTGCGCCTGGGCGACGGCGTCTCGGTCGAGGTCGGCCAGAAGCTGCGGTTCGTGCCCTACCACGTCTGCACGTCGGTCAACCTCGCCGACGCGCTCGTCGGCGTGCGGGACGACGTCGTCGAGGCCGTGTGGCCGATCGCGGCGCGTGGGAAGACCCGATAGGAGGAGGCACATGCCCAAGCAGGTGATCCAGACCGACAAGGCCGGGCCGCCGCTCGGCGCCTACTCGCAGGGTCGCGCCGGCGACTTCGTGTTCGTCACGGGCTGCGGCCCGATCGACCCGGTGACCGCGCAGGTGAAGGGCGAGACGGTCGAGGAGCAGACCGAGGTCGTGATCTCGAACATCGAGGCGATCCTCGAGGCGGGCGGCGCCACGCTGGCCGACGTCGTCCAGGCCACGGTGCACCTGCTCGACGAGACCGAGTTCCCGCGCTTCAACGCGGTGTACGCGCGCCGGTTCGCGGAGCCGCGTCCGGTGCGGACGACGGTCGGCAGCGGCTGCGCCAGGTGCCCGGCATCCGGGTCGAGATCAACGTCACCGCATACGTCGGTGAGTAGGAGGAGGGGATCGTGAGCATGCTCGAAGGCAAACGTGCGGTGATCACCGGCGCCGGCAGCGGAATGGGCCGCGCCGCCGCCCTGCGGTTCGCGGCCGAGGGCGCGAGGGTGGGCCTGATCGACCTCGACGAGGCCGCGGCGGGCGCCGTCGCCGGCGAGATCGCGGCAGCGGGCGGAGGCGAGACGCTCGTCCTGCGCGCGGACGTCACGAGCGAGGACGACGTCGCCGCCGCGGTCGCGGCCGCCGCATCGGCCTGGGGCGGCCTGGACGTGATCGTGCCGAACGCCGGCGTGCAGCTCGCGGGCCAGGACGACCGCGCCGACCGCCTCTCGCTCGACGGTGTGGCGGCGCACGATCGACATCAACCTGACCGGGATCTTCCTCGCCGCCAAGCACGGCATCCGCGCGCTGCTCGCCTCCGGCGGCGGCGCGGTCGTGTGCACGTGCTCGCCGACCGGCCTCTACGGGGTCGCGCCGGGCTACGACGCCTACAGCGCGAGCAAGGGCGGCGTCTACGGGCTCGTGCGCGTGATGGCGGCCGACTACGCGGCCGAGGGCATCCGCGTGAACGGCGTCATCCCCGGCTACACGAACACGCCGATGACGAACTGGGTCACGCCGTCCGACGCCGAGACGCTGCTGCGCGGGATCCCGCTCGGCCGGCCCGGCGAGCCCGAGGAGGTGGCGGCGGTGATCGCGTTCCTCGCATCCGACCTGACGCCGTACGTGACGGGCGCCGTGTGGGCTGCCGACGGTGGGATGACCGCGGTCTGAGCATGGGCCGGTGCGCCGGCCACTATGGTGCGGGCGGGGAGCGACTGACGCCTCCGGGGCTCCGCGGCGATCGAGGTCGCCCGCACACCCGTGCGCGCTAACTCTCAGGATCGCCGTGACGCAGCTCGCCGGGAGCTGACGCGCGGCTGACCGGCTGACGGCCCGTTCGAGTCGCGATCCGCTGTCTCGATCGCCGCGGTCGACGCTGGGCCTGAACGCGGCGCTCGGCGGGATCGACCAGAACAACGTCCTCGCCACCGTCCGCGCCACCGAGGTGGTCTCGGATCCGACATCGGCACTGTCCCTGGAGGCTGCAGTGCGGCGGCGCGCCGGGACCGAGGTCGTCAGGCTCTGCGCCTGCCATCGCGTTCTCCGCCTGCAGCCGTTCGATGCCCCCGGCGCGCACCAGCACTTTCTGCTCCACGCGCTCGTGACGGCCGGGCGGTCGCGACCGGGCCATGCCGCGGAGCTCGGGGCGCTGCGAGAGCACGTCGAGGCGTACCTGTGGCTCATCGCGGCCGCGCGTGCGATGGGGTCGCGCGTCGAGGACGTCTGCGTGCGGCTCTCCGACACCCATGTGCATGCGCTCCTGCGTGAGTGGGGCGCCGCTCCGCAGGCGGACGTCGAGCATCCGCGCGACGCCGTCGGCCGCGACGATGCGCGCAGGCTCGGTCGCAGGCTGCAGCTGCTCGAGGGCGCGGTCGAGGCGCTCGCGCCGCTCAGGAGTGCCTTCCCCTGGAGCCGGGTCGTCGTCGACCTGACGCGGTCGCACGCGGTCGCCTACTACGCCGGCCTCCAGCTGCAGATCGACGCCTCCGTCGCCGGCTCGGAGATGAGCCTGGCGGACGGCGGTTCGGTGGACTGGGGCACGCGACTCATGTCCGACCGCCGGAGCGCGTGTTCACGAGCGGCCTCGGGCTGGAACGGCTGGCGGGCTAGCGCGCCCGTCGGTGCGACCGGCCTTCCCCTTTGTTTGCCCGTTCGCCCATCGCGGGGGTCGGGTGCCGGTCCGGTACCGTGACGTCCGTGCACGCGATCGCGACGACGGGCGGGATGCACACCGTGCTCGGCGACCTCGACGAGGCGATCCGCGCGCTCTTCGAGCGCGAGCTCGGCGAGCGAGGCATCGACGGGGCCGGTGTGTCGTTCGACGCCCCCACCGAGGCCTGGGCGGCCGGCCTCAAGGCGCCCACGCTCGACGTGTACCTGTACGCCGTGGCGGAGTCGCGCGCCGAGCGCCGCGTCGAGTGGGAGCACGCCCAGGTGGACGGCCGCACGATCGAGCGGCCCCCGCCCGTGCTGATCGACGTGTCCTATGTGATCACCGCGTGGGCGGACACGCCCGCGGAGGAGCACGGCCTGCTCTCGGCGGCGCTCGCCGTCGCCTACGCCCACCCGGCGCTTCCGGACGACGTCCGCACGGGCGCGCTCGCCGAGGAGTGGGCGTACGACCACCAGCTGCTGACCCGGGTCGCGCAGCCGCCCGGCGACGGCTTCGGCGCGGCGTTCTGGGCGGCGCTCGGCGGCCGTCACAAGGCGTCGGTCGACTTCGGCGTCGGCGTGTGGTGCCGGCCCGGCGGCGAGGTCGACCAGGCCCCGCCGGTGCGCACGCAGACGCTGCGGATGGGCGTCCGCGGGCGTCCGGCCGCAGGCGTCGAGGAGCTCCACCGCATCTCGGGGGCCGTGCACGCCAAGGACGGCGCACCCGCCGCCGGCGCCTGGGTGGTGCTGCCGGAGACCGGCGGATTCGCCGTCACCGACGCCGTCAGGCCGCTTCACGCTCGCGTCCGTGCGCGCAGGCCGCCACCGCCTGCAGGTGCGCGCGGCGTCGGGGGCCGAGGCCAGGTCGCGGTCGTCGTCCCGGGCGAGGAGATCGCCGTCACCCTGCGCTGATCGGCGCCCTGCCCGGTCGGGCAGGCGCAGGTGCGCGAAGCGCTGCCCGAGGTCCTCTGGCCGGCGCCGCCCGCGCCCGCCACACTGCCCGCCTGTGGCCGACGCCCATCCTCGCCCCCCGTGCGTGCTGCTGGCGAACCTCGAGCCCGTGGCGCTCGTGGGCATGACCGACGTCCTCACGGGCGGAGGCGCCGACGTGGTCGTCGGCAACGGCGCCGCCCCCGACATCCTCGACCGCGTCCGCCGGCTGCGGCCCGACGTGCTGCTGCTCGACCGCAGCTCGCACTTCGCGATGCAGATCGGCCGCCAGGCGCGCGAGGCGGTTCCCGGCACCAAGGTGATCCTGTGGCCGCGGGACGAGGGTGAGATGGAGATCCTGGACGGGTCCGGCACCGAGCCGCGCCGCGTTGCGGTGTCCCCGTCCCGAGCCCTGCTGAACGAGTTGCGCGTGAACGAAGGAAGGTGACAGCACGATGCCCAGCTACCTGACTCCCGGCGTCTACGTCGAGGAGATCCCGGCCCAGTCCAAGCCGATCGAGGGCGTGGGGACGTCGGTCGCCGCGTTCGTCGGCATCGCGCCCGGCGGCCCGGTCAACCGGCCGATGCGCATCTCCAACTGGACGCAGTTCGCCAAGCTCTACGGCGACCCGAACGAGCCCGAGAACGGCCCGTTCATGCCCGGCGCCTACCTGGCCCACTCCGTCTACGGGTTCTTCCAGAACGGCGGCGGCGTGTGCTGGATCGTCCGCGTCGGCGGCGCCGACGGCGGCGAGCAGCCGCAGGCGGCGCTCCCGCCCGCGAGCGGCGACGGCGAGCTCTTGCGCGCCACGGCGCGCGAGGGCGTCTCCGACCAGGTGTCGATCGAGATCACGCCCGAGGCGCCGGCCGCCGGCGGCGACGGCGAGGAGGGCAAGGCCGAGCAGGCCACCTACCGCGTCGTCGTCACCGCCGGCCCGCAGCGCGAGGAGTTCGACGGCCTGACGCTCAAGAAGGGGCGCCAGAACGTGGTCACCAAGGTGAACGCGGGCTCGTCACTGGTCACGCTCGAGGAGGTCGGCGGCGCGTCGGCCGAGGCCGCCCCGCGCGAGGGCACCTACACGCTGAGCGTGCCGGCCGTCGAGCCGGTCGCCGTCAGCCCGACCGAGTTCGAGGGCGACGTCGCCCATCGCCGCGGCCTGGGCGGCCTGGCCGCCGTGGACGAGATCACGATGCTGTGCATCCCCGACCTGGCGACGATCTGCCCAGGGCGGCGACGACACGATGTTCCGCGACATCCAGGGCAAGATGCTCGCCCACGCCGAGAGCGGCCAAGGACCGGATCGCGATCCTCGATCCGCCGCCCGACCTGCTGCCCCAGGACGTGCTCGAGTGGCGCATGTCGACGGCCGGCTACGACTCGAAGTTCGCCACGCTCTACTACCCGTGGCTCGAGGTGATGGACCCGCTCACGCGGCGGCCGATCATGGTGCCGCCGTCCGGCCACATGGCCGGCGTGTGGGCGCGCACCGACAACACCCGCGGCGTCCACAAGGCCCCGGCCAACGAGGTCGTGCTGGGCGTGAACGGGCTCGCGTTCCAGATCACGCACGAGGAGCAGGGCGGCCTGAACCAGCGCGGCATCAACTGCATCCGCTCGTTCCCCGGCCGCGGCATCCGCGTGTGGGGCGCGCGCACGCTCTCGAGCGATCCCGAGTGGCGCTACCTGAACGTCCGCCGCCTGTTCAACTACATCTCCGAGTCGATCATGGAGGGCACGCAGTGGGCGGTGTTCGAGCCCAACGACGAGCGCCTCTGGATCCGGCTGCGGATCTCGGTGTCGAGCTTCCTCACCCGCACGTGGCGCGAGGGGGCGCTCTTCGGCGCGACGCCCGACGAGGCGTTCTACGTCAAGTGCGACGGCGAGACCAACCCGCCCGACGTGATCGACGCCGGGCAGGTCGTGATGGAGATCGGCATCTCGCCGGTCAAGCCCGCCGAGTTCGTCATCTTCCGCATCAGCCAGTACACGGCGGGCGCGTCGGAGATCTCGTAAGCCCGTAGGAAGGGAGCACCGCAATGCCAACCAAGCAGCCACGACCCGCGTCACACTTCCGCCTCGACCTGGGCGGGCACGAGGGCGTGGGCATGTTCCGCGAATGCACCGGCCTCGACTCCGAGACCACGGTCATCGAGCAGCACTCGGTCGACGACAACGGCCGGCCCACGATCCGGCGCGTGCCGGGCGCGACCGTGTGGTCGCACATCGTCCTCAAGCGCGGCGTCGACGAGAGCCTCGACGTGTGGAAGTGGCGCCAGACGGTGATCCAGGAGGGGCCCGACAACGCCCGCGTCGACGGCAACATCGCGCTGATCGACTACTCCGGCAAGACGATCGCCACGTGGAAGTTCGACCAGGGCTGGCCGGTCAAGTACACCGGCTCGGCGCTGAACGCGTCCGGCAACGAGGTGGCCGTCGAGGAGATCCACATCTGCCACGAGGGCCTGGAGCGCATGTGATGGCGGCCGTCGCTCAGCAGACACTGCGCACCGAGTACGCGTTCACGCTGCCGCGCGGCCACGTCGACCCGGCGGGCACGGTGCACCGCGAGGGCGTCATGCGCCTCGCCACGGCCCGCGACGAGCTCGAGCCGCTGCGCGACCCGGCGGTGCGGGAGAACGACGCCTACCTGACGGTGCTCCTGCTCGCCCGCGTCGTCACCCGGATCGGCGATCTGACGGCGATCACGCCGGCGGTGATCGAGAACCTCTACGCCGCCGACTTCGACCACCTCCAGCGCCTGTACGAGCGGATCAACTCCGACGGCGAGCCGGCCGGGCGGGTCGACTGCCCGGCGTGCGGGATCGAGTTCGAGGTCGACCTGAGCCAGATCGAGGACGTCGCGTCGGGGGAATGATGCGGCCGTCTCCCGACACGCTGGTCTCGGAGACGGCCGAACTCGCAGGCCACTTCCACTGGCAGCTCGACACGATCCTCGACCTCGAGCATCGTGACCGGCGCCGGTTCCTCGACCTGGCGCAGGCGTTCGCCTGGTCGCGCGGGCGAGGGCGGCTGACCGATGCCGCCGCTCGCGCAGAACCGCGGCCCCGGCTGGCTCGGCGCGCGCCTGACGCGCCGGCGCCACCTGCGTCGCGCCGCCGACCGCCGGCTGGCCCAGACGGTCGACCGAGCGGCGCCGGCCCAAGCGCCTGTCCGCCTCGCGCCGGCTCGCGCCGCGGCCTGCCGCCGCGGCCGCCGTGGCCGCGGCGCCGGTCGCGGCGTCGGGCCTGAGCGACTTCGCCACCCGGTGGATGTTCGGCGACGGTGTCGCCGAGGGGGTGCCGTTCGCGGGCGGGGCCGCGGCCGACTACGACCGGCCCTCGTTCCTCGAGGCGCCCGCCGAGGCGGCCGCCGTCGCGCCCGCGGCCGCCGGTCGCCCGGGGGGCCGAGCTGCGAAGCGCCGTCGAGGAGGTCGGGCCGCGCTTCCGGCTGTCGCGCACGCCGCGCCGCCGGCCCCGGCTCCCGCGCCTGCGCAGGAGCCCGACGCGCCCGACCCGGCGCACGAGGAGGCCGTGCGCTACCACGCCGCCCACGAGGCCGAGCGCACCGAGCCGACCGCGCCGCGCCCGGTGGTCCACGTGATCCGCGAGCCCGGCCCGCCCCGGCGCTCGCAGGTGGTCGTCCGCCACATCCACGAGGGCGCGCGCGAGGCCGCCGAGGGCGGCGGCGGCAAGGGCGTCGCCGCCTACCGCGCCGCCCGCGTCGGCATCGGCGCCGCCCGGGTCGTGCAGCACTACGAGGAGGTGAAGGCGGTCGAGGCGCTCGGCCACCGCGTCGCCGACGCCGCCCGCAGCGAGTGGTCGAAGCTGAAGAAGGACGCGGGCGAGTGGCGCGACCGCGCCGTGCACGAGTACGACCACCTGAAGCACGAGGCCCTCGGCGTGCGCGACCGCGTGGTCGGCGAGGCCCATCACCTCGAGCGCGAGGGCCGGGCGCTGCGCAGCCGGGCCTGGGGCGAGGCGCACCATCTCGAGCGCGAGGGCCGGTCGCTGCGCAGCAGGGCGTGGCGCGAGGCGCATCACGTCGAGCGCGAGCCGGGCCAGCTCCTGCGCCAGGCCGAGGGTGCCGAGCGGGGCATGCTGCGAAGCGCGGCGAGGCTCGTGCGGCCGCTCGCACGGGCGACGACCGGCCTCGTGCGCACCGCGACGCGCGACGTGCGCCGGGTCGGAGCGTTCGAGCGCGAGATCGCCCACGGGGTGCAGGGCGCCGAGCACCGGCTCGAGGGGGCCCTGCGCGATCCCGAGAAGGAGCTTGCGAACCTCGGCAAGCGGCTCGAGAAGCAGCTTGCAGACCGCCCGATCGTGCGCCGCGCCGAGGCGGCGCTCAGGGGGGCCGAGCGCGCCGCCGGACGCGACGTGCGCACCGCCGAGCGCGACCTGCGGGGCGCGCACGTGCCGCCGATCCCCGGCGCCGCCGCCGCGAAGGCGGCTGCGCTCGCGGCCGCCGCCGAGGTGCCGCTCGAGCTCTCGCGCGCCGGCCGCGCCGTCGTGCAGTTCGAGAAGCAGGCGGCCGGCGCCGCCCACCGGCTCGAGGCCGAGGCCCGGCACGCGCTCGCCTCGGCCGACGGGCACATGCCGCACGTCCCCCACGTGCCGCACATGCCCGACCGCTCCGCGATCGCCGCTCCGGCAGCGGCCGCCGAGCGGGCGGCCTCCGCCGCCGAGCGCGGCGCGCAGGACGCCGCCCACGAGCAGATGTACGAGGAGGTCGTCGACCGGCTGCGGCGCGACCTGCTGGCCGAGCGCGAGCGGATGGGGAACCTGCTGGGAGAGTGGCCATGAGCTTCCAGCAGCAGGTGTCAGACGCCGAGCGGCAGGCCGACCAGGCCGTCGACGACGCGGAGCGCGACGCGCAGCAGGCCGAGCAGACGGCGCAGAAGGCCGAGCAGGACGCCACGCAGCTCGGCCGTCAGGTGATGACGGCGATCAACGGCTCCGACCGCAGCACGAAGAAGGGCTCCAAGACGCCCGACCCGGTCGGCGCGCTGCGGTTCCTGGTCAAGGCCGACGACTGCACGATCGGCCGCTTCGCCCACTGCCAGGGGCTCGCCGCCGAGTACGAGATCGAGGAGTACGCCGAGGGCGGCCAGAACGCGTTCGTGCACAAGCTGCGCGGCCGCATGCGCTACCCCAACCTCGTCCTCACCCGCGGCATCACCCACGAGACCGGCCTGATGGACTGGTTCCTGAAGACCCAGTCGGCGGGCAAGCGCGGCAACATCTCGGTCTCGCTGCTCGGCCCCGACGGCTCGCCGGTGCGGCGGTGGGGGTTCGAGGGCGCCTTCCCCGTGCGCTGGGAGGGGCCCGTGCTGAACGCGCGCTCGCACACCGCCGCCACCGAGTCGCTCGAGATCGCCCACCGCGGATTCGTGCTCACCGACTGACATGGCAGGCTCCGACTCCACCACCGGGTTCCAGCAGGCGCAGCTCCTGATCGAGGGGCAGGACGCGCTCACGTGCTGGTTCAACCCCACCGACTACACGGTCAGCAAGGCCAACCGCTGGAGCGACGGCCGCCAGCTGTCCGAGGAGTTCCCGCAGCGCGAGTTCATCGGCGGCGACCCGCGCGAGCTCACGCTGACGCTGCTCTTCGACGCGGCCGACACCGACAACGACGACGTCGCCGACGTCACCGACCAGCTCTTCACGATGCTCGAGGTGCAGCCGGAGGTCGAGTCGGGCAAGAAGACCGCCCGCCCGCCGACCGTCACGTTCTCGTGGGGGCAGGTGTCGAGCTTCACTGCCGTCGCCACCAGCCTGCGCGTGCGCTTCACGCTCTTCGACGTCGACGGCACACCGCTGCGGGCCGTGGCCGACCTCACGCTCACGCAGGTGGAGAAGGTCGTCGGCGCGGGCGGCGGCCCGCGCCAGAACCCGACCACCGCCGGCATCGCCGGCCTGCGCATGCACACGGTGCGCGACGGCGACAGCCTGCAGTCGATCGCCCACACGATGTACGGCGACCCGACCCGGTGGCGCGCGATCGCCGAGGCGAACGGGATCGACGATCCGCTCGCGCTGCCGCGCGGCCGCACCCTGACCGTGCCGAGGGTCGAGCGATGAGCCCGCTGCCGCTGATCTCCGGCGTCGAGGTGACGATCGACGGCGACGCGCTCGACTCGACCCTGGCCGCGAACCTGCTCGAGGTGCGGGCCGACCAGCGCTTCATGCTGCCGGCCGCCTTCATGCTGCGGATCGCCGACCCGCGCCTGGAGCACATCGACTCGAGCCCGCTCACGGTCGGCGCGCAGGTCGAGATCAGGCTCGCGGCGGCGGGCGGCGACGCGCTCCAGCTCGTGCTCTCGGGGCAGATCGCGGCGGTCGAGCCGGAGTTCGGCCGCCACGGCGCGGTGCTCGCCGCGCGCGGCTACGACGCCTCGCACGTGCTCAACCGCTCCCGCACCACCGAGACCTACCAGAACATGAGCTCCGACGACATCGCCGCCAAGGTCGCCGACCGCGCCGGCCTCGACGCCGGCACGATCTCGAGCGCCGGCGACGTGCACGACTTCGTGCAGCAGAACAACGAGACCGACTGGGAGTTCCTGTGGCGGCTCGCCCGCCGGATCGACTTCGAGGTGTCGGTCGACCAGGGCGCGCTGAACTTCCAGAAGGCGAGCGCCGACGGCGGCGACGAGCCGCCCACGCTGCGCTGGGGCGACGACCTGTGGACGTTCCGCCCGCGCGTGACCGGCGTCCAGCAGGTGGACGAGGTCGTCGTGCGCTCGTGGGACCCCTCCTCCAAGGACGTGATCGAGTCGCGCCAGTCGGCGGGCACGACCGACTCCGACATCGGCATCGACCGCGGCGACGTCGGCTCCGCGCTCGGCGGCGGCTCGATGACGATGGCCGACCGGCCGGTGCTCTCCTCCGACGAGGCCGACGCGCTTGCGACGAGCATGGCGTCGCGTCTGGCCAACGCCTACGTCGAGGCCGACGGCACCTGCCGCGGCAACCCGGCGCTGGCCGCGGGCGTGCGCGTGCAGATCGACGGCGTCGGCCAGCTCTACGGCGGCGTCTACACGCTGAGCGCGGCGAGCCACGTCTACCGCGTCGGCCAGGGCTACGAGACGCGCTTTGCGGTCACCGGCCGCTCGCCGCGCAGCCTGGTCGACCTGCTGAACCCGGCGCCGGTCGAGCGCTGGGGCGGCTCGGTCGTCGTCGGCATCGTCACCCAGAACTCCGACCCCGACGGCATGGGCCGCGTCCGCGTCCGCTACCCGGCGCTCGGCGACGACATCGAGGGCTGGTGGGCGCGGATCGCCTCGCCGGCGGCCGGCGAGCGAGCGCGGCCTCCTGATGATGCCGATCGCGGGCGACGAGGTGCTGGTCGCGTTCGAGCACGGCGACGTGCGCCGGCCCTACGTGCTCGGCTCGCTCTGGAACGGCAGCGACCAGCCGGGCGACGATCTCGTGCAGACCGACGGCTCGTTCGCGCTTCGCTCCGACCACAAGGCGTCGGTGCACGCCGCCGAGGCGATCACGATCGAGACCGACGCGGACGTCGAGATCACCGCGAGCGGCAAGCACTCGCAGAAGTCGACCGACGACACCTCGATCGAGGGCCAGAACGTGAACGTCAAGGCCAACTCGTCGCTGACGATCGAGGCGACGGGCGACCTGACCATCAAGGGCGCGAGCATCACGGTGCAGGCGAGCGGCACCGTCTCGGTCAGCGGCGCGCAGGTGTCGCTCGGATGAGCATGCACGGCGACTTCATCGGCTCCGGTCTGGCCTTCCCGATGCGCGTGAACCGCCAGGGCGCGCTCGCGCTCGTCACGCACGACGACGACATCCGCGAGGCGATCACCGTCATCCTGGGCACGATGCCCGGCGAGCGGCCGATGCGGCCGGCGTTCGGCTGCGCGATCCACGACCACGTCTTCTCCGGCATCGACGGCCACACGCTCGGCCGCATCGACCACGACGTGCGCGTCGCGCTCGACCGCTGGGAGCCGCGCGCGCAGGTGCTCGAGGTCGACTTCGACCTGTCCGAGCGCGATGCCGGGCCGGCTGCTGATCGACATCACCTACCGCATCCGCTCGACGAACGACGTGCGCAACCTCGTCTACCCGTTCTACCTCGTCCCGTCGGAGGAGGAATCGCCGTGAGCCTGCCCCAGGTCGAGCTCGACGACCGCCGCTTCCAGGATCTCGTGAACGAGGCCCGCACCCGCATCGCGCGCGCCTGCCCGGAGTGGACCGAGCACAACGTCTCCGACCCCGGCATCACGCTGATCGAGCTCTTCGCGTGGATGACCGACATGCTCGTCTACCGGCTGAACCGCGTGCCCGACAAGCTGCACGTGGCGCTGCTCGAGCTGCTCGGGATCACGCTCGCGCCGCCCGCGCCGGCCGCGACCGAGGTGCGCTTCCGGCTCGCCGCGGCCGCGGTCGAGCCCGTCCCCGATCCCGGCGTGGGACACCGAGGTCGGCACGCTGCGCACGCCGCGCGACGAGTCGATCGTGTTCCAGACGTCGGCCGACTTCACCATCCCGGCGCTGCGGCCGAAGGCGTACCTGATCGAGCACGACGGCGTCGCCCGGGAGGTGCCCATCGGCTCCGGCGTCGCCCGCCCGCGCGGCGGCGACCAGGCGCCGTTCGCCGCGCCGCCCGTGCCCGGCGACGCGCTCTACCTGGGCTTCGAGACGCCGCTCTCGCGCCTCGTCGTCGGCGTCGCGGTCGAGTGCTCGCAGGCGCGCGGCGCCGGCGTCGATCCCGAGGACCCGCCGCTGCGGTGGGAGTACTCGACGGGCGAGGGCGCGCTCGGCTGGCGCGAGGCGGCGGTGCTCGCCGACCACACCGGCGGCTTCAACTACGGCAGCGGCGTGGTCGAGCTCGAGCTGCCCGCCCAGACCGGGATGGCGACCGTCGGCGAGCGCAAGCTGCACTGGATCCGCTGCCGCGTCGATCCGTTCACCCGGGCCGACGTCGCCGCCGCCTACACGCTGCCGCCCGAGATCTACTCGATCACGGCCGGCGCGCTCGGCGCGCGCATCCCGGCGATGCACGCCACCCGCCGCCGGGCCGAGCTCCTCGGCGAGAGCGACGGCACGGCCGGGCAGACGTTCCGGCTGCGCTACGCCCCGGCGCTCACCCTGTCCGGTGACGAGACGCTCGAGGTGCTGCCGCCGCGCGAGGAGATCTGGGAGCGGTGGGAGCGCGTCGACAGCTTCGCCGAGAGCACGGCGGAGGACGCCCACTTCCTGTTCGACGCCGCCGCCGGCGAGGTGCACCTGGGGACGGCGGTGAACGCCGGCGACGGCTCGTGGCGCCAGTACGGGCGCGTGCCGCCCAAGGGCGCGCTCGTGCGCATGTCGGGCTACCGCAGCGGCGGCGGCCGGCGCGGCAACCTGGCCGCCGGGATGCTCTCGGTGCTGAAGTCGTCGATCCCCGGCGTCGCCGCGGTCACGAACCCGGTGGCGGCCACGGGCGGCGTCGACGGCGAGACGCTCGACGACGCCCGCAGGCGCGCCCCGCTCGAGCTGCGGACGCGCTACCGGGCGGTGACGGCCGACGACTTCGAGGCGCTCTGCCGCGAGGCGTCGCGCCAGGTCGCGCGCGTGTTCTGCATCCCGCCCGACCCCGACGACGCCCTGATCCGGCTGCGGCTCCTGCCGATGGTCGAGGACTCGGCCCGCCGGCTCGAGCTGGCCGAGCTGACTCCGCCCGAGGAGCTGCTGGCCACCGTCGCCGCCCACCTCGACCCGCGCCGGATGGTCGGCACCCGCGTCCACCTGGCGCCGGTGCCGCTGCGCGGCGTGAGCGTCGTCTGCGACGTGCAGGCCGCGCTCGGCGCCGACCCGGGCCGGGTCGAGCTCGAGATCGAGCGCATGCTCTACACCTACCTGAACCCGCTGATCGGCGGCAACCCGCACGGCCCGGGCGCGCGGCTGGGAGTTCGGCCGCTCGCTCAACCAGGGCGAGCTCTTCGGCGTCGTCCACCAGGTGCCCGGGGTCGAGTTCGTGAAGATCCTGCGCGTGTACGAGACCGACCTCGTCACCGGCAAGCAGGAGCCCAAGGCGCTCGGCTCGCACCTCGAGATCGCCCCGCACGAGCTGATCGCGTCGGGCACGCACATCGTCAAGGCCGCCCACAGGGAGGTCTGACGTGGCCGACCAGAGCCGTCCCACCGAGCCGCTCGCGACCGTCGTCATGCACCGGCCGGAGCCGGGCGCACGCCGACGCCGAGCCGCCGCCGGCGGCCTCGGCGCGGCGCTACCTGCGCGGGCACCTGCCGGCCGTCTACAGCGACCCGCCGAAGCTCGACTCGGCGGCCGAAGGGCTCGCGGCCCGCTTCGTCGGCAGCCTCGAGCGGGTGCTCGACCCGGTTGTGGCGAGCCTCGACTGCATGCCGGCGCAGCTTGCCGCCGACACCGCCCCGGCGCCGATGCTGGCGCTGATGGCGTCGTGGCTCGGCCTGGCCGAGGACGAGCGCCGGTCGCTCGCCGACCGCCGCGACGAGGTGCGCTTCGCCTCGGCGATCGCCCAGTCGCGGGGGACGCTGCCGGGCCTCGAGCTCGGCCTGCGCACGGCCTTCCCCAGCCTGCCGCTGCGGGTCGAGGACGGCGGCGGCGTGACGTTCTCGGTCGAGGCCGGCTCCGACCCGCCGTCGGCCCCGCGCGAGTTCGTCGTCTACTGCGACACGACGATCCCGGTCGAGCGGCAGGCGGCCGTGGCGCGCGCGATCGATCGGCTGAAGCCGGTCAACGCGCGGTATCGTCTGCGCGTGAAGCAGCCGCCGAAGCCGAAGACGCCGCCGCCGGCGCCGCCGGACGCGCCCACCGAGATCGCGTGAGGGTCTGCCCCGCCTGCCATCGGGAGAATCCCGACGACACGGACTTCTGCCAGTTCTGCGGCGAGTACCTGCGCTGGGATCCGACGGTGGCGACGCCGGCGGTGCGCCCGCCGGCCGGGTCCGATCCCGGGCCGGCCCAGGTGCCGCCCGGCATGCAGCCGATCCCGGGCACCCGCGGCGACCGCAGCCCCGCCGACGCGGTCTCGATCACCCTGCGGTCGCTGACCGACGACGCCGATCCGCGCGAGGGCGTGCGGGTGACGGCCGGGCCCGGCCAGACCGCGTCGCTGGTCGCGTCGATCCGCAACCAGAGCGGCATCGTCGACAACTACGACCTGCGCGTCGAGGGGCTGCCGGACGGCTGGTGGACGATCACGCCCCCGACCGCCTACCTCGTGCCGTACGGCGCACCCAGCGGCCGCTACGAGCAGGACGCCCAGGTGCACCTGCACCCGCCGCGGGCGGCCCAGGCCGAGGCCCGCGACTGGCCGATCCGGGTGGTGGCCGCCTCGCGCGCGACGGACACCGACGCCGGCTCGGCCTCGGCCCGGCTCACGGTCGCGCCCTACCAGGAGGTCGAGACCGAGATGCGCCCCGAGCGGGCGACCGGCCGCCGGCGGGGCAAGTTCGCGTTCGCGGTGCGGAACCTCGCAAACGCCCCGATCGAGCTCGAGTTCTCGGCCACCGATCCCGAGCAGAAGCTCAAGTTCGCGTTCAAGGAGAAGCGCGGCACGGCGCGGCCGGGCCGGCGCACCGGCACCCACATGATCGCGAAGGCGGGCAAGACGCTCTGGGTCGGGCGGCCGGTCGACCATCCGTTCGAGATCGCCGTGCGCAGGCCGGGCAGCGACGACGTGGTCATCACCCGCCAGGCCGTCTTCCGGCAGCGGCCGTGGGTCGCGTGGTGGGTGCCGATCGCGCTCGTCGCGATCTTCGGGCTCGGCCTCGCGGGCTACAAGCTGCTCCAGCACGCGCCCACGATCACGGTGCCGAAGCTCACCGGCAAGGAGGCGTCGTTCGTCCAGAAGTACCTCGAGCGGTTCGGCCTGCTGCTCTCGAGCGCGCCGGCGAAGACCAAGCAGGTGGCCGAGAGCGAGGCGGGCAAGATCGTCGGCCAGAACCCGAGCCCCGGGGTGCGTCTGAAGGCGGGCCAGGCCGTGTCGGTCATCGTCGGGGTCGCGTCCAAGCAGGTGCAGGTGCCCAACGTGTGCGGCCAGGAGCTCGGCGCCGCGCAGAAGGCGCTGCAGGCGGCCGGCCTGTCGGTCGGCCCGGTGCAGCCCTCGGCGAAGGATCCCAAGGCAAAGACGCTCGCGAAGGACTGCCAGCAGCCCGCCGTCGGCCAGTCGGTGGCCGGCAAGTCGCCGGTCAGCCTGTTCCTCGAGGCGCCCGGCGGGGGCGGCGTGCCCGACGTTTCCAATCAGCCCGCCGATGCCGCCGCCAAGGCGCTCCAGAACCAGGGCCTGAAGACCGTCATCATCCCGGTGCTGGCCCCGCTCGGGGCCTCCCAGGTGGGCTCGGTCGTCGCCCAGAAGCCCGGGAAGGGCGCCGCGCTGGCGAAGGGCTCGACCGTCTACCTGTACGTGTCCACGCAGCCGGCGGTGGCCTACGACGACGGGACGAACGTGCAGCTCCTGACGTACCCGTCGGGTGCAACGGGCCAGTCGAAGGCGCTGACCGCGGCCGCGAGCGGCACGAGGGACACCGAGCCGAGCTGGAACGCCGACGGCACGATGATCGCCTACTCGAGCCGGCCGACCGCCGGCGGCGTGGGCACGATCCACGTCGTCGCGGCCGACGGCTCGAACGACCGCACCGTGCCGGGCGGCGGCGACTACCACCGGCCGGCCTTCGCGCCGCTGGCCGGCAGCGGGCTGCTCGCATTCACCCAGGTGGTCACCGGCACCGGCGGCGGCTCCACGGGGGCACTGTGCGTCGTCAACGTCCCCGACACCGGGCCGATCACGAACCCCGTCTGCACGTCTCCCGATCCGACCTACCTGCTCGACCGGCCCACCTGGAGCCCCGACGGGCTCTCGATCGCGACGGTGGCCGATCGACCCGTCGACGTCGCAGCCCGCCGGGGTCCGCATCTTCACCGCGGCGACGGCGTTCATCGGGCCGTGGACGGCCGCGACGGCGCTCTCGCTGCAGGGCAAGAAGCCGTCGTCGCTCGCGTGGTCGCCGCTGCTTGCGACCGGAGCGCTCTTCGCCTACGCCGCTGGACCGGCGATCGCGACGACGAGCACCCCGGCGTCGCCCGGGAAGGACCTGCCCCCGTACACGGCGAAACGTGCAGGCCGCGCTCGACTGGCGCTCCGACGGCGTGCTCGTGATCGGCGGCCTGGACTGCAGCACCGGCCAGCCGGCGATGGAGGAGGAGCTGGCCGCCTCGCCGACGCCGCCGACGCCGTTTCCGCTCACGGTGAACGGCTGCAACCCGTCGGCGCAGCCGCTGCCCGCGCCACCACCCGCCGGCTGACGTGCTCTGCCGCTCGTGCCGTCGCCAGGTGTCCCGGGACGCGCTGTACTGTGCCCGCTGCGGCGCGCCGCAGGCCAGGGGCGTGCACCTGCCGCTCGACCTCGTGATCGGCGCCACCCGCGTGCCGCTGACGCGCACCGTCACCGTGGGCCGGGCCGAGGACAACGACGTCACGCTGTCGGACCCGACCGTGTCGCGCCGGCACGTCCGCGTGCTGGTGGACGGCGCCGACACCACGGTCGAGGACGCCGGCTCGAGCCATGGGACGGTGGTCGACGGGCGCCCGCTCACCGGCCGCGCGCGCCTGCGCGACGGCAGCGTCGTGCGGCTCGGCGATACGACGATCCGGGTCGAGCGCCACCCCGATGGACCCGCCGCCGGCCGAACGCAGGTGCTCGACGCCGTCGGCCTGACGATGTCCGCCCAGGGCGACGTGCGCGACCGAGTCGCGATCTCGGGCGCGCCGCGGCTGCGGCCCGGGTGCGCGCTGAAGCAGCTCGAGGAGGAGGAGGACGGCCGGGCCTGGGTGCTGCGCGACGAGGACGGGTCGAAGTACCTGCGCATGGGCGATCGCGAGGCCGACCTGATCCGGATGCTCGCCGAGGGCTCGACGATCGAGGACCTCCTGGCGGCGAGCGAGGAGCAGCAGGGGGCGGCCGGCCCGGCCCGGCTCGCACGGCTCCTCGCCGACCTTGGCGAGCACGGACTGCTCGACGAGGGCGCGCCCGAGTTCGACCCGTTCGCCGAGGGCGGAAGCACCCTCGAGCGGGTGCTGCGGCCGCGCGAGTGGGAGTTCCGGAACCCCGACCGCGTCTTCCAGGCGATGTACCGGTTCGGCGGCTGGGTGCTCTTCTCGGTGCCCGGGCTGCGTGCTTCCTGGGCGCGGTGGCGGTGGCCGGCCTGGCGGCGTTCGCCCACCTCTTCTTGAACCGCCACGGAACGCCGTTCGTGGTCGCGAACAAGGTCGGGTGGGGGGCGCTTGCGTTCATCCTCGGCCGGCTCGCGGTCGTGTCGCTTCCACGAGGTCGGCCACGGCCTCACCGTCGCGTCGTTCGGGCGCCGCGTGCGCCGGGCGGGAGTGAAGCTGATCCTGATCTTCCCCTTCGCGTTCGTGGACACGTCGGATGCGTGGTTCGAGCCGCGCCGGCGGCGGATGGCGGTCAGCGCGGCCGGGCCGGTCACCGACCTGATCGCCGCCGGGACGGCAGCGATCGTGGCGACGCTCGCCTCGGGCACCTACGCCGACATCGCCTTCCAGGTTGCGCTCGGCGCCTACGTGGGCGCGCTCTTCAACCTGAACCCGCTGCTCGACCGCGACGGCTACCACATCCTGGTCGACCTGCTCGGCCAGCCGAACCTGCGCGCCCGGTCGCGCAAGCGGCTCGCCCTGCGCCTGGCCGGACGGCCGCAGCCGCCCGAGCTCTCGCCGGTCGTCGACATCTACGCGGTCGCCGCGCTGGTGTGGCTTCTGGGCTGCGCCGTCTTCGCGATCGTGCTCTCGACCCGCTACTACAAGGTGATCGTCGCCCTGACGGGCCAGCGCACCCTGGTCTGGGTCGCCTTCGGCCTCTTCTACGCGATGCTCTTCCTGCCCATCGCGATCTCGGTCGGCCGGCCGCTGCTGATGCGCAGACGGCTCTAGAATCGCCCATGGCGACCCATCGCAGCCCTGGCTTCGGCGACGACGAGCGCACCGTCGCGGTCGAGGTGCTGCAGCGCCTGCTGACCGATCCGGCAGTTCCGGCAGGACTTCCGCCGCGACCCGGCGTCGGCCTGCCGCAACGCCGGGCTCGACAGCGGCCGCGGCCGAGTTCCAGGGCGACGGAGCGGCGCTCTACACGCTCGAGCTGCGCGAGTCCAAGTCGAGCCTGGCCGGCGTGCTCATGGCCGCGGCCGCCGAGGGCGCCGCCGTGTACGAGTTCGCCGAGCACATCCGCCAGCACGTCGAGGGCGACGTCGCCGACATCGCCCGCCAGGCGATCGACGGCGCCGGCGCCAAGCACGTCGATGCGGCCGAGCACCTGCTCGCCGGCCAGGCGCCGGCGCCCCAGCCGGCCGCCGCGGCGGCGCCCGCGGCCGCCGCCGACGCCCTGGTGGATCACGCGGGCGGCCGCCCACGCCGCCGGGCTCGACGCCGGCCAGCACGTCGTCCACATCGCGTCGAAGTACATCGGCACGCCCTACGTCTGGGGCGGCGATCGCCCGGGCGGGTTCGACTGCTCCGGCCTCGTGCAGTACTGCTTCAATCAGATCGGCGTGAAGCTCGAGCGCACGACGTGGGACCAGGTAAAGGAGGGCCACGCCGTGCAGTGGGGGCAGTTCAAGCCCGGCGACCTGATCTTCTCGAACTTCGAGGGCCCCGGGGCGGGCGCGACGCACGTCGTCATCTACGCCGGCCACGGCCAGGTGATCGCCGCGCCGCACACCGGGCGGCCACGTCGAGTACGAGTCGGTGGACGTCTTCAAGCCGTACTTCATGGGCGCGCGCCGGGTCGTGCCCGACGCTCCGCCCGTCGGGATGGGCATGCCCGCGGTGAGCGCCGACCAGCACGCGCCGACGGGCGGGACGCTCGGCCTGAGCGCCGTGCCGGCCGCCCACTCGGCGCCGGCCTCGCCGAACGCGGCCGGCGTGCACCAGAGCGTCGGCGCGCACGGCACCCTCGGCGGCGTCGCCGCGGCGGCTCCGGCGCCGGGGCACGGCGGCCTGATCGACGGCATCATCGGCGCCTATCCGGGCGACCACGCCTCGCGCAACGCGATCGCGGCGTGGATGGGCGACGCCGCTCAGCGGGCGGGGCTGCCGCGCGAGCTGCCGGTCATGGCGGCGCTGGTCGAGTCGGGGCTCAAGAACGACAACTACGGCGACCGCGACTCGCTCGGCTTCTTCCAGATGCGCACGTCGATCTGGGATCAGGGCAAGTACGCCGGGTTCCCGCACGATCCCCGCCTGCAGCTCAAGTGGTTCATCGACGAGGCCCAGGGCGCTCAAGGCGACGCGGCTGCGCGAGGGCGTTCACGGCTTCGGCACCGACCCGCACAAGTGGGGCGACTGGATCGCCGACATCGAGCGTCCCGCGGCCCAGTACCGCTACCGCTACCAGCTCCAGCTCGAGACGGCCCGCCAGCTGGTCGGCGGCTGACCCCGCTCAGCCGGTGAAGCGGAACGGCTGCAGGCCCGACTTGCCGCCCGGTCCCATGACGGTCAGCCAGAAGGCGCCCGCCACCGGGACGAGCTTCGTGAGGTAGGTCGTCGCGGGCGCCGTGAACGTGACCGCGTTCGTGTGCTTGCCCGGTGGGCGAGGTCGAAGCCCTCGAGCGTGCCCGTCACGGTCTGGCCCGACGGCGGCGAGTACGAGGTCGTCCACAGGATGCCGTTGTCGACGTCGATCCGCACCGGTGGCACCGGCAGGCCCGGCACCGGCGTCTGCGACGACGGGTGCTTGGGGTCGATCTTGACGACGCCGCGTCGCCGTGGTGACGTAGACCGCGGAGTCGTCGCCGGCGATCCAGCCGACATCCTTGCCGGGGCGGTCGGCAGGGTGACGACGGTCGCGATCGGCTTCGGCGTCGCGAGCGGGACCTGGGCCAGGTGCTCCCCGCCCTTGTCGGTCGCCCAGATCGATCCGGCCACGAGCTCGACGGAGTACGGCTCGAACGCGATCCCCTGCACCTGCTGGGGGCTGCCGCCGCCCTCGGGGATCTTGACCAGGCCCTTGCGCGTGGGCTGCCAGATGGTGCCGCCGCTGACGACCGCGCGGGGTGATGCCGGCGGGCTGCCGTAGGCGATCGGCGGGCCGACGGCGGGCGACTGCCCGGGGGCGACCCGGCGGATCTCGCCGGCCGTGCCGTTCGTGCTGCTCACCCAGAGCGCGCCGTCGCCGGACGTCGAGGCTCGAACCGCCCTTGCCCATCTGCACGGGCACGGTGGTGCCGCTGCTCGAAAGGTCGACGATCTCCTTCGGCTTGTGCATCGCCCACGCGTGGCCGTCGAACGCCGGAGACGCTCTGGAGGTTGCCGGGCTCGAACTGGGCGGGCACGGCCGTGACGGTCGGGAGCTTCGCCCCCGTCGTCCCCGTGCCGCCGGTCTTCGTGGTCGGGTTCGTCCCCGATCCGGACGACGACGAGCCGCTGCCCTTGGTGACGAGGTAGGCGCCGGCGGCGATCGCGGCGATCGCGACCAGGCACGCCGGGATGATCAGTCGGCGGCTGCTGCGGCTCTGGGCCGGCCACTGGAACGTCTCGGAGCCGGCCGGCGCCGCGGCGGCCGGCGCGGCGGTCGCCTGCCCGGCCGCAGCCGCCGCGGCCGGCGGCGACCGGCTGGCCGGGAATGCGTCGCCGCCGGCCGCTGCGGCGGCGGGCGGAGGCGGAGGCGGCGGTGGCGCGGCCGCCGGGCTCTCGCCCAGGTAGGTCTCGTAGCCGCTGCCGGCCTCCTGCGGCGGCGGCGTCTGGCGGTCGAACGGCGCCGGCGTCAGCGGCCCGGCCGCCCGGTCGGTGCCCGAGACGAGCAGGCGCGCCTCGCGCCGCCACAGCGGGCCGAGCGCCGCCACGGCGATCTCCTCGAGCTCGTACCAGGCCTCGCGCGCGCTCTGGGTGCGCTTGGCGGGATCCTTCACGAGCAGCCGGTCGATCCAGTCGGAGAAGCGGCGGTCGACGCTCGGGTCGACCGAGACGGCCGAGGGGATCTCCTCGCTCACCTGCCGCATCAGCACCGCGACGGGCGTCGTCGAGTCGTGGAAGGGGACGCGGTCGACGGTCATCTCGTAGGCGGTGATCCCGACCGAGTACAGGTCGGTCCACGGGCCGACGTCTCCGGCGGTGGCCTGCTCCGGCGCCATGTAGGCGGGCGTGCCGACGGTCGTGCCGGTGGCCGTGAGGTTCGGGCCGCCCGCGTCGGTCAGCGCCTTGGCGATCCCGAAGTCGGCGATCTTCACCTCGCCGTCGCTCGTCACCATCAGGTTCTCGGGCTTGATGTCGCGGTGCACGATCTCGCGCCGCTCGGCCTGGGCGAGGCCGGCCAGGGCGCCCTCGAGCACGCCGATCGTCTGCGCGAGGGTCGTCTTGCCGACGTACGGGCGCAGCGAGCCGCGCTCGAGGTACTCCATCGCGATGTACGGCGTGCCGGCCTCGTTCAGGAACTCGATACACGGTGACGATGTTCGGGTGCTGCATCGAGCCGGCCACGCGCGACTCGCGCACGAACCGCTCGGCGAACGCCGGATCGGCGGCGTGGAAGGCGTTCAGCTCCTTGAGCGCGACGTCGCGGTCGAGGTCGACCTGCTTGGCCAGGTACACGGCGGCCATGCCGCCGCGGCCGATCTCGCGGACGAGCCGGTACCTGCCGACCTGGCGGATGGGCTCATCCACCGTGTCCCCCTGCCGTTTCGGTCACGACGCCTGGACGTTCGGCGCGCCGGGTGCCGCCACCATGATGGTGCCCGGAGGGACGCCGTCGGTGATGCCGGAGAGCGTCGAGATGTGCGCCGGCAGGCCGCCGACCATGACCGTGGGGGCGCTGCCGCCGGGGAGCGTTGAGACGACCGTCGTGCACGGCTTGCTGGCGATGGTCGGCGGCTGGGCGCAGCCGACGATCGGCGCCCCGATCAGGTCGGTCTCGCGCAGCACGGCCCCGCCCTGCGCCATGACCACGGTCTGCTTCGGAGTCAGGACGACGGTTCCGCCGTGGATGCACATGATCGTGTCGTTGGTCGTCACCACAGGTGGCATGGATCCCCCAGATGCTCGGCAGAGGCGCGAAGACTTTCGTACTATCTCGCGTGCGGAGCGAGTGAGCAAACGGTGCGGTGGGGGTGCCGTGCGGGTCTACATCATCGATCCACATCCGATCTACCGCCGCGGGCTCGTGGCCAGCCTCGCCGCGCTCGCCGAGATGGACGACGTGTGGGAGGCCGACGGCCCGGCCGCGGCCGAGCTCGACGAGCGCCTCGGGCGCGCCGACGTGGTCGTGCTCGACGGCGACGTCGCCGGGCAGCTGCGAGTTCGTGCGCAGGCTGCGCCCGCTCGGGCGGCCGCGCGTGCTGATCTGCGCGGCAGCGTTCGACGAGCCGGCGCTGCTCGACACCGTCCAGGCCGGCGCCTGCGGCTACCTGACCAAGGACACGCTCACGCCGGAGACGCTCGCCGCGGGCGTCCGCGCGGTGCACTCCGGTGCCGGCGTGCTGCCGCCCGACGTCCTCGGCAGCCTGCTGCGCACGCTCGCGACGGTCTCGCGCGACGTGCTCGAGCCGCGCGGCCTCTCGCTCACGCACGCTCACGACCCGTGAGCGCACCGTGCTGCGCCTCGTCGCCGACGGCATGCCGACGCGCGAGGTCGCCGAGCACCTGAGCTACAGCGAGCGCACGATCAAGGCCGTCATGCACGACGTGACCACGAAGCTGCACGCGAAGACACGCTCGCAGGCCGTCGCCCAGGCCGTGCGCGAGGGTCTCATCTAGATCGCAGCCATCTGCGGGCCGACGGCCAGCAGCGCCTTGATCGTCTCCGCCGGCTCCTCGACGAGCCGGCGGAACGCCTCCGCGCCGTCGCCGAGCGGCAGCGTCGTCAGCCAGTGCAGCGGCGGCGGGTGCTCGACCAGCAGCGCGAGCGCGTCGTCGAAGTCGGCCCGGGTGTAGGCGTAATGGCCGCGCAGGGTGATCGCCCGGCGCACCATGTCGCCGACCGCGACCATGCCCTCGGCCTGGCCGAGCCCGATCACCGTCACCGACCCGCCCGTGCGCACGTGCGCGATCGCGCCCTGCCAGGTGGGCTCGATCCCGACCGCGTCGATCGCGATGTCCGCCGGTGGCACGCCGGCGTGCACGTCTGCGGCCACCCGCGTCGCGCCGAGCTCCGCCGCGAGCGCGCGGCGCGATCCGACCGGCTCGACGGCCGAGACCTCGATCCCCTGGATCGCGCACGCCCATACGGTCAGCAGGCCGATCGGGCCGCCGCCGAGCACGAGCACGTGCCGGCCGGGGGCGGCGCCGGCGTAGCGCAGCGCCGACACCGCGCACGCAAACGGCTCGGTCAGCACCGCCACGCGGTCGTCCACCGCCGCCGGAATCGGCGTGAGCGCGCCCTCCGCGACCGCCACCGTCTCGGCGAACACGCCCTGCCGGTCGAGGCCGAGCAGCCCGCGCGTGGCGCACAGGTTCTCCTCGCCGCGCAGACATGCCGGGCACGACCCGCACGAGACGATCGGGAAGACGACGTAGCGGCCCGGATCGCCGTCGCGGCACCCGACGGCCTCGTGCCCGAGCACGAGCGGCGGCCTGCGCGGCCCCGGGTGGCCGCGGTACGGGTGCAGGTCGGACCCGCACACGCCCGCGAGCGTGACCCGGAACGGCACTGCGCCCGTGCCGGCCCTGGGGGCGGGCACCTCGCCGTAGCGCATCTCGGTTCCGCCGTGCCAGGTCAGCGCCTTCATCCTGGGCCGGTATCATCGCAGGCCGCCGCTCCCGACCCGTCTGGACGCGAATGCAGATCACGGCGATCGAGCCGATCATCCTCCGTCTCGACCAGGTCGACACGACCCGCGCCGACGGCACCCAGGACGCCTTCCTGGTGCGGGTGCACACCGACGCGGGCATCGTCGGGATCGGCGAGGCTGACACGTCCCCGTACGTCGCCCGGACGATCGTCGAGATGCCGTCCTCGCACGCGATCGCACGCGGGCTCGGCGAGCTGCTGGTCGGCGAGGACGCGCGCCGGATCGGCGCGCTCTGGGACCGGATGTATCGCGGCACCTACCACTACGGCCGCGCGGGCGCCGCCCTGCATGTCATGAGCGCGATCGACATCGCGCTCTGGGACATCGCCGGGCAGGCCGCCGGCGTCCCGATCGCCCAGCTCCTCGGTGGCCCGCGGATCGCGGCGGTGCCCGTGTACGCGAGCGAGGTGATGCCGCAGACGCCGGCCGAGGTGCGCACGATCGCCCGCCGCACCGTCGCCGACGGCTACCGCGCCCTCAAGCTCGGCTGGGGGCCGCTGGGCGAGAGCATCGCCCGGGACGTGGAGCTCGTGGCGGCCGCCCGCGACGAGCTCGGCCCCGAGCGCGCGCTCATGCTCGACGGGGGGATGGGCTACTCGGTGAAGCGGGCCGTCCAGCTCGTGCGCGAGCTCGAGCCGCACGGCATCCACTGGCTGGAGGAGCCGCTCGCCGCCGACGACTACGACGGCTACCGGCGGCTGTCGGACGCCGTCGACGTGCGCATCGCCGCCGGCGAGGCCGACTCCGGCCTGCGTCCCTACCGGGCGCTGGTCGAGCTCGGCCACGTCGACGTCCTCCAGCCCGACCTGGCCCGCTGCGGCGGGTTCACGGTGGCGCGCCAGATCGCCGAGATGGCGGCCGCGACCGGCGTCGAGGTCGTGCCGCACTGCTTCTCGACCGGGGTGCTCGTCGCCGCCTCCCTGCACTTCACCGCCGCCATCGCCGGCGCCACCTTCTCGGAGTTCTCGGTGGCGGGATCGCCGCTCGTGAACGGGCTGCTCACCGAGCCGTTCGCGCTCGACGACCAGGGCCGGGTGGCCGTGCCCACCGGCCCGGGCCTCGGCATCCGGCTGAACGACGAAGCCGTGGAGCGGTGGCGGTACCGGTGAGCCGTCGGGTCAGGTGCGCGGAACGCCGTGCACGTCGACTCCCGTGACCGGCCCGGAGCACCGAAACGGCCGCGCGACGATCCACGGGCACGCCTGCTCGCCGGCCCGCAGGCGGCGCGCCTGCCCGTGCTCGGCGGCTGCGGCCAGCCCCAGCGAGTGGGGAACCGTGGCCGGCTCGATCCCGAGCATCTCCCCGGCCCGCCGCCAGGGGCCTTCCGAGACGCGGTTCTCGTGCCACAGCCAGCAGTGCCGGAACCAGTCCGCGTCCCAGGCGAGCGCAAGCCCCTGACCGCGCGCCGGGTTGCGCACGGCCGCCCAGGCGGCGGGCATGTCGGCGACGGCGAGGAACCGCCCCCCGGGCTCGGCGATGTCGAAGCGGTCGGCTCGCTCGAGCGAGCCGTCCAGCAGGCGCACCTCGGGCCAAGCGCCTGCGTCGGGCGGCGGCGAGGCCGGCCCGGTGCGCTCGTCGAGCTCGTACGCGCTGCCTCCCGGGAGGTCGATCGCGACGGTGGGCTCGAGCAGCTCGGTGCCGACCACCAGGTGCTCGACCGCGACCAGCGGCGCGTCGCGCTCGGCGGTGATGCGGTAGCGGACGGCGAGCGCCCCGGCCTCGATCGCGAGCCGCTTTTCGACTTCCAGGCCGTGGCCGGTCCAGCCCAGGGTGACGGCGTCCGCGCTCACGTCGAGCACGCGCCAGACCGCGCTCGATGCGCGGCCGTGGAAGCCGTGGCGCTCGCCCGCGAGCGTGCAGGCGTTGCCCGCGTTCGGGAGCACCGTCTGCCAGCCTCCGCGGTAGGACGCCGTCCAGACGTCCTCCTCGAGGTCGTCGTCGCGTGGGGGCGCGGAGCCGAATGGCGGCCGGCCGAGCAGCTGGCGGCCGCTGCCGGCGTCGACGAGGTCGAGCACCTCGCCGCCGTGGCCGGGATCGATCCGGACGAGCAGCTCGGGCGTCTGCAGGACGATCACGGCGTGCGCTCCATACGAGCGCGATGATAGAGATCGCCGTGATCGCCCGGCGAGGCGTGAATATGCTTGCGCCGACCCGAGATCGGAGCGGAGCGTGAGCCAGGCGAGGTTTCTGTGAGGCGGCACCGGATCGCCGTGATCGGCGGCGACGGCGTCGGCCCGGAGGTGGTCGACCAGGGGCGGCGCGTCCTCGACGCGGCCTGCGACGGGTGCACGCTCGAGTGGACGCCGCTTCCCTGGGGCAGCGACCACTTCCACCGCACCGGCGCCCTGATGCCGGCCGACGCCCTGGCGGTGCTCGAGGAGCACGATGCGATCTACCTCGGCGCCGTCGGCTCGCCGGGCGTGCCCGACCACGTCACGCTCTGGGGGCTCCTGCTGCCGATCAGGCAGCGGTTCGACCTCTACCTGAACATCCGCCCGATCCGGCTCCTGCCCGGCGTGGCGACGCCGCTCTCGGGCCGGTCGGCGGCCGACATCGACATGGTGTGCGTGCGCGAGAACACCGAGGGCGAGTACGCCGGCGCGGGCGGCCGCGTGCACGTCGGCATGGGCCACGAGGTCGGCCTCCAGGTGGACGTGTTCACGCGGCTCGGGGTCGAGCGCGTCGTCCGCCACGCGTTCGCGCTCGCCCGGTCGCGGCGGGGCAGGCTCGCGAGCATCACGAAATCGAACGCCAGCCCGCACCACTTCGTCATGTGGGACGAGATCGTCGATCGCGTCCACGCCGAGCACGCCGACGTCGAGCTCGACCGCATCCTGGTCGACGCGGCGTGCGCCTACATGATCACCCAGCCGCAGCGCTTCGACGTCATGGTCGCGTCCAACCTGTTCGGCGACATCCTCACCGACATCGGCGCGGCCATCCAGGGCGGCATGGGCCTCGCCGCGAGCGCGAACGTCTCACCCGACGGCACCGGCCCCGGCCTGTTCGAGCCCGTGCACGGGTCGGCGCCCGACATCGCCGGCAAGGGCATGGCGAACCCCGTCGGCGCGGTCTGGGCCGGTGCGCTCATGCTCGACCACCTCGGCGAGCCGGCGGCGGCCGCGCGGGTGATGGGCGCGATCGAGGCGGTGCTCGGCGGGGGCGTCGTGCGCACGCCGGACCTCGGCGGCACGGCGTCGACCGCGGAGGTGGGCGCCGAGCTCGTGCGGGCCGCCCAGAACCACCCAAACGGGTAGGCGGGACCTCAGTACCATCCGCCACGTGGGCCCGAGGGTTCGACCGGTGGGGTGGACGACCGTGGCGGCGTGTGCGGCGGCGGCCGCCGTGGGCGCGGTGGGGGCGCTGGGGGCGCCCGCACCGGGCTTCACGCAGTACGGCGGCGCGGCCGCGCACGCCGGCGTCGCGAGCGCTGCGGCGGCGCCTGCCCGCTCGGCCGTCGCCCACCTGCACGCGCTCTGGTCGGTGCCGGTCAGCCTCGGCACGGACGGATCCGGCCCCGAGCCGTCGCCGGTCGTCGCGTCCGGCACGGTCTACGCCGGGTCCCCGGGCGGCGTCGTCTACGCGCTCGACGCTGCCACCGGAGCGCATCGGTGGACGGCGGTGCTGCACGCGGGCGCGCCGCTCTCGACGCCCGCCGTCGCAGGCGGCGTCGTCTACGTCGGCGTGGGCGCGCCCGTCGATGACCTGGTGGCGCTCTCTGCGGCGACCGGGCACGTCCTCTGGAGCCGCCACACCGACGCCTCCGGCTGGGTCGACGCGCCGACGGTGGCGGGCGGGCGGGTGTTCGTCGCCACGGGATCGCCCGGCCAGGCGCAGCCGGGCACCGAGTATGCGTTCACCACGGGCGGCACGGCGCTCTGGCACCACGCGATCGCGACCACCGGCGGCGCGCTTTCGCCGGCAGTCGCGGGCGGCGTGGCCTATGCGGCCACCTCCGGAGACTTCGCGTCGGTGGCGCAGACGCAGCCGGGACGGCTGGTGGCCTTCGCCGCCGCCACCGGCGCGCTGCTCTGGTCGCGCACGCCGCCCGGTGGCGTGTACCAGTCGCCGTCGGTCAGCGGCGGCCGGGTCTTCGTCGGCGGGGTCGGCGCGGTGACGGCGTACAGCCCGTCCGGGACGCGACTCTGGTCGAGGGCCTTCCCGGCCCAGCCCGGCGGGCTCTTCACCACGCCGACCGTCACGCGCGGCCGCGTCTTCATCGGCTTCCAGGAGGGCAACTGCTTCTGCGCCCTCTCGGCCGCGACCGGCCACGTTCTGTGGCGCGACCCGAACGCCCAGGGCGATCAGTTCTCGCCCGCGACAGTCGCTGCCGGCGTCATCTACGGCGTCGACTCCGACACGCTCGAGGCGCTCGACGCCCGCACGGGCCAGGTGCTCTTCGCCTCGGCGACCCCGACCGCGGGCCAGCCCGCGATCGCCGGCGGGATGATCTTCACCGAGGGCGCCGCCGTCACGGCCTGGGGGCCGTAGCCCGGAACACCTCCGCCGCCGCGCGGTGGAAGCCGTCGGGCAGCCCGGCCGCCGCGAAGGTGGCGGCGATCTCCTCCATCTCGCCCACCCAGCGCCAGCCCTTGGCGGCCGCCGACCGGGCCGCGCGCGCGTACTCCGCCTCGAGCTCGGGCAGCGACTGCGCCCACTCCCGCACGAGCTCGGCCTCGACGCCCTCCGCGCGGGCGACGGCGCGGGCGGCCAGGACGAGCGCGGCGGTGCCCTTCGTCCACGCGGCGTAGGTCATCTTGACCGCAGAGGCGTCGCCGGGCCGCTCCGACACGATCCGCGGCTCGAGCGCCGAACCGGCGAACGCCTCGGCAACCGCCGTCGCCGCCGTGCCCGAGAGATAGAGGCGGGTCGTCCCCGCCGCCCGCGGCGGCGGTCCGATGATGCCGCCGTCGACGAACGTCGCACCTCCCGCGGCCATGTCCGCGCCGAGCGTGCGCGCCGTCGCGGGCGAGACGGCGTTCGCGTCGACGTAGGTGCCGGTGAATCCGCGCACCCCGCTCGCGACCGCCGCGGCCGCGTGCGGCGGGCACACCGACACGATCACGTCGCACCGCTGCGCAAGCACGGCGGTCGAGCCGGCGTCATCGAGCCCCGCTGCCGCCGCCCGCGCCGCCGTCTGCGGGCTGCGCCCCGCAGACGCCCACGCGACGTCGTGCCCGCGGGCGCGCAGCGCGGCACCGACCGCGGCGCCCATCTCGCCCGGGTGCAGGATGCCGATCGCCGACGTCATCGCGCCCATCGTAGATCGCTCGAGGCGGGCTGAACGGGCGCCGGGCGGGGCCGATAACCGCGGTGATGGCGGCACACCTTCGTCCTGCGTCCGATCCGGCGCCGCAGACCTTCGCCGTGGGCGAGGTCGTCGCTGCGCTCTCCCACGCGCTCGACCTGACCGAGGGCCAGCCGCCGGGGCACGCGCAGCGCAGCTGCCTGATCGCGCTGCGCCTCGCCGACGCGCTCTGGCTCCCCGCCGAGGAGCGCGCGAGTCTCTACTACGCCATGCTGCTCAAGGACGCGGGCTGCTCGTCGTCGGCCGCGCGGATGGCCGAGATCTTCGCCGCCGACGACCTCGAGCTGAAGCGGATCGCCAAGCGAATCGACTGGGCGAGCCCGCGCCACGCCGTCGGGTTCGTCGCCCGCGAGGCGGGACGCAACGACTCGAGCCTCGTACGGGCGCGGCGGGTGCTCACCGCCCTGCGCGATATGGCCCGCGAGGGCAACCTGGCCGTCGAGACTCGCTGCGACCGCGGCGCGCGCATCGTGACGATGCTCGAGTTCCCCGATGCCGCCGCCGACGCCGTCCGCTACCTCGACGAGCACTGGGACGGGCGCGGCCAGCCCTACAAGCTGCTCGGCGATGCGATCCCGATCCTCGCCCGCATCGCCTGCCTGGCGCAGACGGCCGACGTCTTCATCGCTCAGGACGGCCTCGCAGCCGCGCGCGCGATGGTGCGCGCGCGCCGCGGCCGCTGGTTCGATCCCGCGGTCGCAGACGCCTTCCTGGCGCTGCCCGACCGGGACCCGCTCTTCGCCGACCTCGCGGGCGAGCGGTTCGCCGCCGCCCCTGCCGACGGCGTGCTCGTCGCGGCCGACGACAGCCGCATCGACCGCATCGCCGAGGCGTTCGCCTCGATGATCGACGCAAAGAGCCCCTACACCGCGAGCCATTCCGACCGCGTCGCCGCCTACGCCATCGGCATCGGCCGCGAGCTCGGCTTCGGCGCCGCACAGCTGCGCGACCTGCGCCGCGCCGGCCTCTTGCACGACATCGGCAAGCTGGGCGTCTCCAACTCGATCCTCGACAAGCCGGGTCGCCTGACCGACGCCGAGTACGAGCTCGTGAAGCGCCACCCGCGCGACACCGAGGCGATCCTGCAGCACGTGCCGATCTTCTCGGGCCTCGCGCTCGCCGCCGGCGCGCATCACGAGCGCGTCGACGGGCGCGGCTACCACCGCGGCCTCGCCGGCGAGGCGATCCCCGCCATCAGCCGGGTGCTGGCCTGTGCCGACGTCTACGACGCGCTCACCGCCAGGCGCCCCTACCGCGACCCCATGCCGTCAGCGGACGCGCTCGCGCTCATGCGCGGCGACGTCGGCACCGCCTTCTTCGCCGAGCCGTTCGCGGCCCTCCGCGCGCACGTCGACGCGCTGCCGCAGGCCGCGTAGCGGCGGCTACGCCGCTTCGGGTAGGGCCGTTGCCGGCTCGGCGACCACGGCGGCGGCCGGCTGCGAGCCCTGAAGGCCGTGCGGCGTCTTCTCCCACATGAACGGGCGCCGGATCAGCTGCTCGAGGGCGCGCCAGGCCGCGATCGAGTGCAGCACCCAGTAGAGCGGCGCGAGCACGGCGAAGGGCAGCAGGTGGAACATGCGCCGCCGCAGGACGGCGAGGGCGTTCAGCCCGATCATGCTCAGGTTGCCGACGACGAGGCTGAGCTCTGCCAATGTGTCGAACGGGTGCGGGAAGAGGTGCGAGATCGCGGTCCCCGGCACGACGCCGAGGAGCCACACGGCCGTCAGGAGCCACAGGATCGGCGTGGCGAGGAACGTCGCCGGCGTGCCCGCGATCAGGAGCACGAAGCCGGCCAGGCCGCGCAGGCCCGCCTCGCGCGTGAACCGCACCGGCCGGCGCGAGTGCACGATCGCCGTCTGCATGTAGCCCTTGATCCAGCGGGTGCGCTGGCGGACGAAGGGGCGCAGCTGCGAGCAGGCCTCCTCGTAGGTCGTCGAGTCGATGATGCCGACGGTGTAGCCCTGCGCCGCGGCCCGCAGGCCGAGGTCGGCGTCCTCGGTGACGTTGAACGCGTCCCACCCGCCGAGGCTGCGCAGGCGATCGGCGCGGAAGTGGTTCGACGTTCCTCCGAGCGGGATCGGCAGCGACAGCCGGTCGAGCCCGGGCAGCATGTAGTCGAACCAGTACGAGTACTCGAGCGTGAACATGCGCGTGAGCACGTTCTGGCGGGCGTTGAAGTAGTTGAGGCGCGCCTGCACGCAGACGAGGTCATCCGCTGCCCTGACGGAACGCCGCCACGGCGTCGCGCAGCTGGCCGGCCTCGGGCCGGTCCTCGGCGTCGTAGATCACGACGTACTCGCCGCGGGCGAAGAAGAGGCCGACGTTGCACGCCCGCGGCTTCGTCTTCGGCTGTCCGTCGGGGATCAGGATGAAGCGGACGGTGTCGGGCGGGCCGGCGGCGCGCGCGGCCGCGATCGTCTCGGTGTCGTCCTCCTCCATCAGGAGCAGGATCTCGAGCTTCTCCTGCGGGTAGTCCAGCCGGCGCAGGTGCTCGATCAGGCCGCCGACGACGTTCGCCTCGTGGTAGACGGGCACGAGCACGGTGTAGAGCGGCAGGTCGCGGTCGGCCACGCGCTCGGGGGCGGCGCGGCGGGCGCGGCGGCGGGTCGAGCGGATGCCGGCGAGCGACGCGACGAGCTTGAAGAGGACGCCGGCGACGAACACCGTCTGCAGGACGACGACGGCCGCGATCAGCAGGTCGCCCGGCGCGAGCGCGGCAGCCGCGACGAGCCCGGCCACGGACAGCCCGAGCGCCACCCGCTGCGCGCGCGTGAGGCCGCCCTTGGCGGAGCGGGCGGGATCCCGGTCCGAGAGCCCGTAGGCCGCCTCGTGCCGCAGCTCCTGCGCGAACCGGGCCCGGATCGCGGTCAGCACGTCCCAGTCGGTGGTGGCCGAGAAGGTGATCGCCGCGACGTCGTCGCGGAGCTCGGGCGGGCAGGCTGCAAGGACGCGGCGGCGCAGATCGGCGCTCGGCGGCTCCGACGTCGCCACGTGCAGCGTGCCCTCGTGCAGCGCGACCGGGATCCACCCCTCGATCGCCATCTGCTCCGGGTCGAAGCGCCCGGCGACGGCGGGGTCGGGCGGCGACTGCACCAGGTCGACGAAGCCGCAGCCCCAGATCTCGGCCAGCACCCCGTACAGCGCCTGACGGCGGACGAGGCCGGCGGCGAGCAGCACCCGCCCGAGCCGCTCGCCGGTGCGGCGATGCGCCTCGAGCGCCCACTCGAGCTGCCCGGCCGAGAGCAGCCCCCGCTCGACGAGGGCGGTGCCGAGGTGCTCGCGCAGCGGGATGACCGTGCCGCCGCCGCGCGCGTGCAGGGGCACGTACCCGTCGGAGGGGCGGCGCGGCGCTCTTGTGGTGCTTGCGGGGAGATCCATGGGATTTGCATCGGTTGCTTTACGACACAACTGATATCCCGGAGATCGGCGCCCGCGGGAAATACTTGCGCCCGGCCGTTGACGCACTCCCCCGTCCAGGGGATAACCGAAGTATGAGAACGCATCACATATCCGTGTTCGGCGTCGCGACCATGGTCGCGATCCTGATCGCCACCGGCCTCGCCACGCGCCTGGCCGAGGTCGCGCTCGTGTCGGCGGTCCGCCTGACGAGCGTGGGCGGAGGCGGTCTGCTCACGCCGGCGAACCTGGTCGGGGCCGATCACCGCCACGTCACGTACGCGCTCGTGCGCCTGCTGCTGCCGGGGCTGCTCGTCCAGGCGCTGCTCGTGAAGCTCGTCGTGTCGTCGTACCGCGGCCTGCGCATCTCGTATCGTCGCCACGGTGGCCGTGCTCGGCCTGTTCGACATCGGCGCGCTCGGCGCTCGCCGTCGTGGTTGCGCACACGTTTGCGACCACGACGTCGCTGCACGCGCTGACGACGCTCTCGCCCGCGGCGATCTATCTGTCGGTGGCCATCTCGGCCGCGACGCTGATCGGCGAGGCCTTCGTGCTGCAGGGCCTCGTGGAGATGCCGGTCGGGCGCTATCCCGCACTCGCCAGCCGGGCCTGAGGGCCCGGCCGGCGCGGCGGCGGGTCAGCCGCGGCGGATGATGTAGCGCGCTGTGCGAGACGTAGAGGGTGCCGTCCTCGTCGACGCGCATCGGGTCGGGGCGGCCGCTGCCGCCGATCGTGCCGTCGGGCAGGATCAGCTCGTGGACGACGGCACGCTCGCGCCCCTCCTGGTCGTAGTAGGCGACCCGGCGGCTGACCGCGTCGGCGGGATGCGCGGACGACGTGGACGGGCGGCCGCGCACCAGCTCGCGCTCGGAGAGCTCGCCGGAGCGGGCCCGCTCCCAGTAGCGCCCGCGCTCGAAGATCGCGCGCAGGTCGTCTGGGCTAACGTAGGCCTTGCGAAGGGGCATAGGTGAGAGTGATGGAGCGCGAACTCAGCGAGATCCTCGGGTACTACCTCGACCGCGAGTACGACCTGGACGCATTGCAGGGAGCGCTCGCGGAGCTGACATGGAGCAATTTAGAAGCGCCGCGGGCCGCGCACAGGATCGAGTTTCTGATCGGCGAGGCGATCGACGGCCGCCTGTGGCTCGACGACCTGCGGACGGAGCTCGAGCAGGTGCGCCGTTCGCTCCTGCTCGCGCTGGCGTAGACGCTCAGAACGTCTCCGCGCCGGTCGGCTCGATGTGGGCCTCGCCGTCCATGCGCTGGCGCAGCCGGCTGAGCTCGCGGTAGATCGTGCGCCGGGCGCGGTTCTGGTTTCCGAGCGGGCGGTGCTCGGGGAGGCTGTGCCACGGGTTGTAGGCGAGGTTGCCGGCGAACGCAGCTGCGCGGCCGAGTCGAACCGCTGCGGCGGCAGCACGAGCTCTGCGACCGCCGACGGGCACCGACTCGGACTCGCTCCAGCGCACCGACGCGTTCTCGATCGGCATCCGCCACGGGTCGCCCTGGAGCTGGATCAGGAAGTCGAAGCGCACCTCGCGCTGCGCGAGCGTCGCGGCCATCGCCTCGCGCAGGTAGTCCGGCCCCGGCGGGCGCGGGATCGGGTGTGCGCGTCGTCCGACACCGGCCGCACGAGGTAGTGCATCGCCTGCTCCGGCCCGAGCAGGTAGGCGCACGCAGCTCCAGTAGGTCACCTCGAGCGGGCTCGTGTTCAGGCGCGCGTAGAGGCCCTGCATGATCGCGTCCAGCAGGTGCGAGTCGAGCGGGTTCACGAAGTACCACACCGGCGTCCCGGCCAGCAGCTGCTGCTGCAGCTTCGCGTTCTCGGTCACGTTCGGCGTCGTGAAGGTCGGTGCGCTGATGCCGGTGAGGTCCTGCGTGAAGCGCTCGTCGTCCATGAGCTTCTGAGCCCTCGACACCCATGAGCTTGATCCCGATGCTCAGGATGCCGTTGTCCCGCGGGTCGGGCGGCGCGAGCGGACCGGGGCCGGCGAAGCGCACCCACGCCGGGTAGGTGCGGCCCGGCTGGAACACGCCGTGGCAGAACCGCGGCGCGAGGTCGTCGCGCACGCGCAGCTCGCCCCGCACGACGCCGTAGGTCTTCGTGTTGCCGGCCCGCAGGGCGCCGCCGTGGGGATACTGCCGGTGCAGGAACGCCGACATCGCTTCGACGATCGCGGCCGTCGCCGCCTCCTCGCCCGGGACGGCCCGTTCCTCGGCCGGCCGCAGGCCCTTCGGGTCCGAGCGCAGGAGGCCGATCAGCGCCTGGGTGGCGGCCGCGAGCGGCCGCTGCGCCACGCGGTCGAAGCCGTCGCGGAAGTACGGATCGACGCGCCGCTCGGCGTTCGCGAGCGCGACCAGGGCGTCGCAGAACGCGCGCTTGCACCTGAGCGGGTCGAGCGGGCCCACGGGCGTATCATGCACCGGTGGTCACCTCGACGCCGGGGAAGCTGCTCGTCGCGGCGCGGTTCCTGATCGGGGGCGGGGCGTTCGCGGCCCCGGTGCTCAGCCTGCGCGTCGGCGGCTTCGACCCGCGGCCGCGGCCGCAGTCGGCCTACGTGCTGCAGCTCGTCGGCGTGCGCGACGCGCTGCTCGGCGTGGGCGTGCTCGCGAGCTCGGGCGAGGCGCGCCGGCTGTGGTGGAGCGTCGGCATCGCGTGCGACCTGGCCGACGCCGCGTCGGCGATGGCCGAGCTCGCCGCCGGGCGCATCCCGCGCAACGGCCGCACGGCGGTCGTGCTGCTCGCCTCGCCGTTTCTCGGCGCCGCGCTCGGGGCGGCGGCGCTCGCCGCGGGCGACGACTGACGTGGTGCGAACCGTCCCGGGCAGGGCGCTCGTCGCGATCCGGCTCTCGCTGGGCGCATCCGCGTGGCTCGCGCCCGGGCTCACGCTGTGTGCGTTCGGCCTCGACGCCGAGGAATACCCCGAGGCCGCCTACGCGATGCGCCTCTTCGGCGCGCGCAACGCGACGCTCGGCGTCGGCCTGCTCGCAAGCTCGGGGGATGACCGCAGGCTGTGGTGGAAGCTCGGCATCGCCTGCGATCTGGCCGACGTGACGGCGGCGCTGATCTCGCGCCAGGCCGGCCACGTGCCGCGCGACCCTGCGGACGGCCGTGCGCCTGGTCGGTGCGGGCCTGCTCGCGACGGGGCTCGGCATCGCGGCGCTCGCCGCGGACGACGTCTGACTCTACGGCGTCGAGCGAGCCGAGGTAGCGCAGCGCCCGGATCCCGGGCAGGAAGAAGTAGGCCCCGCCGCGCACCGTGACGAACTCCGGCAGCGCCGTGACGCGCCGGCGCACCGGGCGCGCCGGGATCGTGAACGTCCCGCCCAGCGGGCTGTGGCGCCCGATCAGGGGGTCGGCGTCGTCGTAGAGGCCGGCGAACTTGGGGTTTCCCACCCAGGCCCGCTGGACGAACTCGAACTGGCGGGCGATGTTCGCGCCCAGGCAGATGAAGTGCAGGCCGCGGTCGACCCCGTCGGCGGCCGCGGTGCCCGCGCGCAGGCCGTCGACGTCGGCCGCCGGCCCGTACTTGCGGCCGCGGCGCAGCATCCGGTGGCGGCGGTTGACGGCGAGCGAGTCGGGCGTGCCGGGCTCGGGTCGAGCGAGTCGCGCGGGTTGGACCGGCGGACGTGCGCGCCGATCGGGCAGCGCATCCCGTCCGGGTCGATCGCGGGCGTAGCCGAAGTCGTTGGCGGTCGCGAGGGCCGGGTCGTCGCGCGTCGGGCGCCGCGACGAGCGGGGCGCCGCTCGGCCAGCGACCCACCATCTTGGCGGCCGAGGGCGGTCGGGTCGCCGTCGTCCGGCGCGCGGCGCGTGCGAACGCCCAGAACCCGGCGACGTCCTGCTCGCAGCTGGCGGAACACGAGGTACGTGCCGTTGCGGCCGAGGTCGTGCTCGCCGGTGGCCGGATCGGGTGGCAGCACCGCGCCCGGGTCGGCGGCGGCGGGCACGAGCGGCCGGTCGGTCAGCAGGCCGTACTCGTTGGGGTAGCCGAGCACGAACTCGCCGGCGTGCACGATGTGCTCGGCCGGGCCCGTGTGGCCGAGGCCGGCGATGACCGGCTGCGAGATGCCGTCGCGGAAGCCGAAGTGCTCGCGGTCGCCGATCGCCTCGGTGTCGAGCCGGCGCAGCTCGGCGACACCGCCGCGCTTGTAGCGGGCCGCGATCGGCCGCGCGAGCTCCTCGAGCGCCGCCGCATCGCTGGCGTAGAGCAGCAGCAGCAGGTCGACGGGCTCGGTCGTCCGGCCCACCCCAGTCCCACGTCCTGCGGGGCGCTCGCGCCCACGTCGCCGAGGACGCGGCTGCGCGCCGGTGCGGTCATCCCGTCGGCGAACTCGGGCGGGAAGCCCGGCCAGGGCGGCGTGCGAGAGCTCGAGCCGGCGCAGCCCGGACGCGGTCACGGCGAGGTGCACGGCCCGCTCCGGCGCGTGGGCCGCCGCCGGCGTGATCGCCGCGGCCGTGTCGGCGACGAAGCGCCGCGCCGCGGCCGGGTCGCGGATCCGGAGCAGCACGAAGCGGGCCGCCTCGAGGTGCGCGTATCCGCGCACGACGAGCCCCTGGATGTCGTCGAGCTCGAGCGCTGTCCGCGGCCGTGCTCACAGGAGCTCCAGCCACCGCTCGGCCTGCGTCGCGGTCATCGGGCCGTGCAGGCCGGCGCGGATCGGCCGCGTTCTGCTCGATGTTCGCGTTCGTCAGGTTCCCGTAGGCCGAGTACCACACGTGCACGGGCATCTGGTGGGTGCGGAGGTAGTGCTTGAACGCGCCCTCGTCCCAGGCGCCGTCGAAGAAGAGCCAGTTCGTCCGCGGGTAGCCGATGCCGTTGGAGAAGATCGCGTTCAGGCCCCACGCCACCTTGTCGATGAAGTCGTCCATGTAGCTCTCGAGGCTGCCGTCGTAGTTGCTCGCGAAGATCAGCCGGCTGCGGTCGTCGAGGAACACCCAGCGGGCGAAGTGGATCGTCTTCACGCCGGCGAGGTCGGCGTGCGCGAACAGGTGCCGGGTGGCCCAGTCGGCGATCCAGAGCAGGCCGATCGACGTGCCCCGCCGGAACGGCCCCGGCTTGACCTGGCCGAGGGCGGTGAACGGGTTCTGGGCGAGGTGGTCCTCGAGCCCGGCGATGATCGCCACGCGGGCCGGATCGGGGCGGATGTCGGGCGCCGGATCGCGGCGCTCGTGGATGCGCAGCAGCACGAGCCACGGCGGCGCGGCGACCGCCAGCAGCGGCGAGAGCACGAGCAGCACCGCCGGCACCCGCACGAGGTCGAGCCCGTCGCGCAGCCGCGCGCCGAGGTCGGGGCCCGGGGCGGGCGTGCGGGCGAACGCCAGCCGCTCGTCGCCGGCGACGAACGCCTGCACGAGCGCGCGCGCCTCGGTCGCCGAGCGGCGCGTCGATGTCGGGCCGGGCCGAGTCGAGGTAGCCCTCGATCGCGTCGCGCAGGAGCGCCTCGTCGCGCACCTGGGCGACCGTCCTGCCGGGCCGGTTGACGTAGGACGTGTCGGCGCGGACGGCCCGGTCGCGCAGGAAGGCGAGCCGGGCGGCGGCGCCCGCCGGCGACGTCGGGATAGCCGCTGCAGTGGCTGAACACGGCGTCGATGCCCTCGCCCTGCGTCTCGGCGAGCTCGGCCAGGTGGTCGTCCGTGGGCGCCGTCGACGTCGCTCATGTAGATCAGCGTCGAGGGGTCGCGCGGGTCGACCGGCGGCACCAGCACGAGCCGGGCGAAGTGCACGCCGGCGAGGCTTCGAAACGCGATCACGCGCTCGTTCGACACGCCGTCGCCCATCGAGTGCAGCAGCTGCTCGACCGCCCGCTCGCGCCCCTCCCGCACCTCGGCGACGACCGTCACGGCGACCTGCGCCGCCCACGTCTCGGCCGCGCTCATCCTCCGCGTGCGGCCGGGAATTCGCAGGACGAAGTCGATCAGCTTGGTGTGGTCCCAGAAGACGATCCCGAGGTAGAGGTCCGGCGCCACCAGGCGCATCTCGTCCCGGATCCAGTGCGCGACGAGCGACGTCTGCGAGTAGTCGAGGACGATGCACTCCTTGCCGTCGAACCAGCTCGCGTCCTTGTACACCTTGGCCTGCACGGCCTGAATCCCGGTCAGGAGGACGCGGTTCTCGAGCTCGCCGCGGTCGCGGTGGAAGACCTTGCCCTTCCACCCGAGCAGGTGGATCAGCTTCGCGGCGATCTCGGTCAGCTCCGTGCCGGGCGCGACCAGCACCGTGCCGTCGGCCTGGCCGTCGGGGATGTCCCCGGCGGGGCTCTGGCGGAAGAGCTCGTCGAGCTCGGCCTGCGACATGGCCTGCAGGGCCGCGACGTCGATCAGCGTCTCAGGCACGGCCGCTCTCGCCTCCCACGGACGACCACGGCTTGAAGCCGTTTGCGAGCTCGCGCAGCGACGGCGCCGAGGTCCGGGTAGTGGCGCAGGAGCACGTCGACGAAGCGCGTGTTCTCGACCCAGTCGATCCCGGCCTGCGTGTAGCGTCGAGCCGTGTAGTCGTCGGTGAGGAACCGGTCGCTGTTGATCCGCCGCGACGCCATCAGGATGAAGATGCGAAACGCCGTGTCGCTGAACGCGAACCCGTGCGGGCCGCTTCTCGGCGAACATGCCGACGATCACGTCCAGCCGCTCGATGTCGCCGCCGTAGAGCGACCGCATCTTCTCGGCGAGGTCGGGGTCGTCCGTGACGTCGTCGAAGTCCTGCGCCGGTCGCAGGTGCAGCAGGCGGCGGAACTCGTTGTAGCGCGGCACCCCGAGCTCGCGCGAGCGCAGGATGTCGGTCGCGGCGATGTCCATCAGCTTGCCGTCGGGCCGGGTGAACTCCTGCAGGAAGCGGGGGAAGTTGTCGGAGCACGATCGCGCCCGGGTTGGCGACGCCGAACGAGTACAGGAGGTCGCGCATGCCGATGCGGTCGAGCACCGGCTGCGAGTTCGGGCCGGCCAGCTCGGGCAGCGTGCGCCGCTCGAGCTCGCGGCCGTCGGCCGCCGAGCGGAACGTGTAGTCGTCGGCGATCAGCGGATGCATCCGGTAGACGATCGTGAACTCCTCGGTGAGCGCGTAGGGCACGCCGAAGTGGTCGTGCGCCGACCCGGGGATGCCGCTCACGATCTCGCTCGCGCTGATGCGGCCGAACGCCTTCTTCACGCGCTCGCCGGCGATCCCGTACCAGTTCGCGCGCATGCCGATCTCCATGGTGGGATGCGCGATCACGGCCGGCGTCCACTCGACCGTGTGGATCTTCGCGAGCAGCGCCGAGAGGATCAGGCGGGCGTGGCCGAAGAGCTGCTCGTCGTCCCAGCCGGGGTAGTCCTGCGCCAGGCGGTCGCAGATCGCGTTGTGCTCGAGCGTGAACAGGTTCACGAGCATCTGCAGGCCGATCCAGAAGCCCGGCACCCGGCGCGGGTCGAGCGTTGGGATCGGTCGGGCAGGGGCACCGTCCCGTCGGCGCCGACGTGGAGCTTCCCGCCCGTGCCCGTGCGCGTCATCTTCGCCACGGCGGGGTCGGTGCCGTAGAGCTGCGAGCCGTCCCACCAGTGGGTGGCCGTGTTCAGGAAGGTCGGCGGGAAGGTCGCGCCCGGCGGCCGCGTCGTGTCGGGGAGCGTCCGCAGCACCGTGAGCGGCGGCGCCGGCCAGGGGTCGCCCGGCTCGAGCGGGAGGTCGTACGCCTGGTCCGGGTCGCCGCGGCCGTGGCTGAACCAGTCCTTGATCATGAACTGGATCCACGACGCGGCGAACAGGTTGAGCGTCTCCGCCGGCAGGAACTCGGTGCCGCGTCAGGAGCTCGCGGCTGACGAGGCGCGGGTTGGGCTCGAGGATGCTCGCCTCGGTCTCGTGCGCCGTCGCCTCGAGCGGGACGTTGCGGCCGAAGCGCGAGCCGGCCATGCCCATGCTCGGCTGGTCGAGGTCGTTGTAGACGCCCTGCTCGGTGCGGGTGACGAGGAAGGCCGGGTCGAGCGGCGGCACGGGCGGCGTGTTCACGGCCGGCTCGCCGGAGGTGTCGTAGAGGTTCTCCTGGCGCAGGATGTTGCGCAGCCCGATCAGCACCGCGAGGCCGAGCGGCGTCGGCAGCTTGTCCCAGCCGACGCAGCGGTCTGCGGCCGCGGCGGCCCGTCGTAGAGGCGCCAGCCGAGGGTGTCGCGATAGACCGATCCCGACACCGGGTCGGGCCCGTCCGAGGCGGCCAGCCGCTCCCAGATCGCCCGGCCGGCGAGGACGCCGCAGCCGACGACGATGCCGCCCTTGAGCAGGCGCGCCGCGCTCATGCCGGGCTCGCCGACCGGCGCCCGCCGCAGTTCGCCGTCAGGGCGAGGGCCGTGTTGAGGGCCGAGATCGAGGTGGCGATCAGGGCCGAGCGCGCCGGGATCTGGCGTGTGAGCCCGGCGAGCGCCGCCGCAGCCGTGTCGCTCGCGTGGATCACCGGCGCCACCCGCACGGCGGCCGCCCGCACCTCGCCGTCGGGGAGCAGGAGCTCGCAGCCGATCAGGACGGTGCGGATCCCGAACATGCGGAAGACGTAGGAGATCGCCTGGTTGTCGGTGCGGGCGACGCCCAGGTTGCGCGTGAGCACGGTCGGCGCGACCAGCGCCGTGGATCCGTTTGCGATCCGGATCAGTGCCAGTGCGACTCGTGCGAACCCCGGAGCGCGACCCGTGCGCATCTCCGACCCCCTTGCCCCTGCCTCGGGCATTGGCGATTTGCGCGCCAATCCTACACGGCAGGCCTACTTCAGGAACTCCCAGATCAGCAGCGCGACCAGGTAGATGAGCGCGTAGCCGACGCACGAGGCCCTGGACGACGAGGGGCGCGATCTCGCGCACCCGGAAGCCGGTCGTGCGCAGCCAGACGAGCTTCACCGCCTCGCCCGCGAACATGAGCCCGCAGAAGAGCGAGACGAGCCCGCCGGGGCCGGGCACGGCCAGCAGCGCGTAGAGCATGCCGATGTGGGCGGCGTTGTTGAAGACGACGAACCCCATCGCGATCGCCTCGCGCTCGATCAGGCGCTCGCCGATCGCGGCGATCAGCCCGATCTCGGCCACGCCGATCAGGACGAGCTCGGCGACGCGGATGCCGGACGGGGCGTGCAGCGTGCGGTCGAGGGCGTGGACGAACGCGACGTAGGCGCAGACGAACGCGGCCGCCTTGACGGCCGTCTCCGCCCAGCCGAGCGGCCCGTAGTCGCCGACATGCCAGGTTCGATCCGTCGCCTCGGTCACGCGCCGCGAGCTTACCCGCTACCTTGCCGCCGATGGACATCGCCGGCGACATCGGGGGCACGCACACGCGCCTGGCGCTCTTCGACCCGGACACGGCCCGGCCGGTCGCCGTCGAGGTGTACATCGAGCCGCGACCACGACGGCCTCGAGGCGATGCTGCGCGCGTTCCTGCGCGACCACCCGCGCCGACGTCGAGCGGGCGTGCTTCGGCGTCGCCGGCCCGGTCGCGGGACGGCCACGTGCAGACGACCAACCTGGCCGTGGCCGGTCGACGCGGCGCAGCGTCGCGCGCGGTGCTCGGCCTCGACCGCGTCGGGCTCGTGAACGACCTCGTCGCCAATGCGTACGGGATCGCCGAGCTCGGCCCCGGACGACGTCGCCACGCTGCACGAGGGCGACCCGTCGATCGGCGGCAACGTCGCGGTGATCTCGGCCGGCACGGGCCTCGGCGAGGCCGGGCTCTTCTGGGACGGATCGCGCCACCACGTGTTCGCGAGCGAGGGCGGCCACACCGACTTCGCCCCGCGCAACGACGAGGAGGTCGCGCTGCGCGCGCACCTGGCGCAGCGGCATCCGCACGTGAGCTACGAGCGGGTGTGCTCGGGGATGGGGCTCGTGGCGATCCACGAGTTCCTGGGCGGCGGCGGCGAGGCCACGGCGTCCGGCGATCACCGAGGCCGCGCTCGCGGGCAGCGATGCCCGGTCGGTCCGCGCGCTCGACATGATGGTCGAGATCTACGGCGCCGAGGCCGGGAACCTCGCCCTCAAGCTGCTCGCGACCGGCGGCGTCTACGTCGGCGGCGGGATCGCCCCGAAGATCCTGCCGCAGGCTGCGCGACGGCGCCGTTCCTGGACGCCTTCGACCGCGAAGGGCCGCTTCGCCGAGCTGCTCGCGCGCGTGCCCGTGCACGTGATCCTGAACGAGCGCACCGCCCTGCTCGGGGCGGCCCGGCTCGCCCGCGGCGAGCCGCCCGGCCTGCACCATCGCGAGCGGTTAGCTAGCAGCTGGCCAGGTCGGCCGTGAGCTGGGCCATGTCGAATCCCGCCGGGCTCTTGCCGTTCACGTCCAGGAAGTCGGGGTTCACGATCGCCCACGCCTCGTCGATGTAGTGCTCGGCGAAGCGCGGCGCCCATCGGCTGCACCCGCCCCCAGGTGACGCACTCGATGTGCTTGCGGTGGGCGACGATGGGGACGTAGTGGCCGCCGACGTTCGGCGAGCCGGCGTGGTAGCTCCACATCTTGTGCTCGGAGAACTCGGTCTCGGCCGTCTGCGGCACCTGGAAGCCGATCCCGACGGCGCCGAACAGGTAGGCCGCCTCGGCCACCTCGGTGAAGTCGCCCGCCTGGATCCGCGGCAGGTCGAGCGCCAGGTAGGCGCCGATCTTGTGGCGCACGCCGTCCGCGTCGACGATGCCCGTCGAGCGCCGGTAGCCGAGCGCCGAGCGGACGTTCGTCCCCCGGTCGGTCGGGTTGCTGCCGGGCGCCCCGGCGTTCGGGTCGAAGCCGGTCGCCGCCGAGTAGTCGGAGAGGACGCCGGCGTCGGAGAAGGCTCGCCGGGCGTGCCGGCGACGGTGCTCGTGAGGATGTGCTCGTGGGCCGCGCCCGCCCAGACGCAGTCGCCCCACTGGTCGTTGCCCAGCATCCCCCAGCCGCCGGCGGCGATGACGTTGTCGTAGCCCCAGTCGTCCGGCGGCGCCGGCAGCGCCTCGCGCGGTGCGGTACGTCGAGAACTTGAGGTCGCGCGGGTCGGCAGTCGCCGGCTGCTTGCCGTAGTGGAAGGTGGTCATGCCCTGCCTCCTTCGCGTTCGTGACGGCCGAGTCTATCCGCCGCACCCGTGCATAGACTCGGGCCAGGCCCGATCTATTCACCTACAGCGCGGCGCGCATCTCGCGCGCGAAGGCGAGCACGTGCTCGAGCGCGACCGTGCGGGCGGCCGCGGCGTCGGCGGCCGCGATCGCCTCGAGCAGCGCGCGGTGCTCGGAGACCGGGTCCTGCATCGGCGGCAGGCGGTCGAACGTGACGTACCAGATCCGGATCGACATGTTCAGGTAGCGGTCGAGGTCGCGCGCCAGGTACGGGTTGCGCGAGCAGCGGTGCACGAACCGGTGGATGCGGGCGTCGAGCTCGATCAGCGACGTCTGGCTGGCCGTGCCCTCGGCGAGCAGCGCGAGCAGCTCCGCGATCTCGCGCCGGTCGCCGGCGTCGGCCAGCCGGGCGGCCCGCTCGGCCGCGTGCGGCTCGAGCTGGGCGCGCACGTCGGTGATGTCGGAGAGGCTCGTGATGTTCACGCTCGACGCGAACGTGCCGCGGCGCGGGTAGACGACGATCAGGCCCTCGAGCGCGAGCCGGCGCAGCGCCTCGCGCACCGGCGTGCGGCCCATGCCGAGGTCGCGCGAGAGGGCGTCCTCGTCGATCGCCGCGCCGGGCGGCGATCGCGAGGGTGATCAGCCGGTCGCGCAGCGCCGCGTAGGCCCGGTCCGAGAGCAGGACGGACTCGTCATCGGCCCGGTCGGATGGGCGCTTGCGTGCGGGCGTCAGGCTCTGATATATCAGTTGTCTACCAGACCGGAGGGGCGCGGGCAAGTCCCGCCGCCCCAGTTGGACGACCGAGGAGGCAGACGCGGATGAGCACGCTACCGGGACGCGCCCGCGCCGTGGTGATCGGGGCCGGCATCGTCGGCAACAGCGTCGCCTACCACCTGCACCAGCAGGGCTGGAGCGACCTCGTCCTGATCGACAAGGGCCCGTTCCCGAACCCGGGCGGCTCGACCGGCCACGCGTCGAACTTCATCTTCCCGGTCGACCACTCCAAGGAGATGACGGCGCTCACCGCCGACAGCGTGCGCCAGTACAAGGAGCTCGGCGTGTTCACGAGGAGCGGCGGCATCGAGGTCGCCCGCACCGAGGAGCGCATGCAGGAGCTCGCAGCGGCGCATGTCCTCGGCGCTCGCGTGGGGGGTCGACGGGCGTGTCGATCGTGACGCCCGCGCAGATCAAGGAGATGGTGCCGTTCGTCGACGAGAGCATCCTCGTCGGCGGCTTCCACACCGAGGGCGTCGGCGTCGTCGACTCGCTGCGCGCGGGCACGCTCATGCGCGAGCGCGCGCAGGCGGCCGGCGCGCTCACGATCCAGGCCAACACCGAGGTGCTCGGCATCGACGTCGAGCACGGCCGCGTGCGGCGCGTGCGCACGACCCGCGGCGACATCGAGGCCGAGATCGTCGTGATCGCCTGCGGCGTGTGGAGCCCGAGGATCGCGCGCATGGCCGGCGCGTCGATCCCGCTCACCCCGGCGGTGCACCAGATGATCGACGTCGGGCCCGTGCCGCGGTTCGCCGACGCCAAGTCGCACATCGAGTACCCGATCGTGCGCGACATGGACACGAACATGTACGAGCGCCAGGACGGCGCCGGGCTCGAGATCGGCTCCTACGCCCACCGCCCGATCCTGCACGACCCCGAGGAGATCCCCTCGGTCGAGGAGGCGGCGCTCTCGCCGACCGAGTTCCCGTTCACGCAGGCCGACTTCGAGCAGCAGATGGAGCACGCGCTCGAGCTCTGCCCGGAGATCGTCGGCGACGAGTCGGTCGGCGTGAAGTACGCGATCAACGGCCTGCTCTCGCTCACGCCCGACGGCATGCCGATCCTGGGCGAGACGCCCGAGGTGAAGGGCCTGTGGTCGGTGGCGGCGGTGTGGGTCAAGGAGGGCCCCGGCATCGGCAAGTCGGTCGCCGAGTGGATGGCGCACGGCGAGTCCGAGATCGACCTGCACTCCTCCGACATCGCCCGCTTCTGGGAGCACCAGAAGACGCGCGCACACGTGCGCGCGCGGGCGGCCGAGGGCTTCAACAAGACCTACGGGATCGTCCACCCGGGCGAGCAGTGGGCGTCGAACCGCGACGTGCGCCTGGCCGCCGTTCCACGCCCGCCAGGTCGAGCTCGGCGCCGTGTTCTTCGAGGCCGCCGGCTGGGAGCGGCCGCAGTGGTACGGGTCGAACGCGCCGCTCGTCGAGGAGTACGGCGACCGCGTCACCCGGCGCGAGGCCGAGTGGGACGCGCGCTGGTGGTCGCCGATCATCAACGCCGAGCACCTGGCGATGCGCGACGGCGCGGGCATGGTCGACCTGACCGCGTTCGCGATCTTCGACATCACCGGCCCGGGCGCCCTCGCAGGCGGTGCAGAGGGTGGCGATGCGGCAGATGGACGTCCCCGTCGGGCGGGTCGTCTACACGCCGGTGCTCTCGCCGGGCGGCGGCTTCAAGGCCGACCTCACGATCATGCGCCTCGGCGACGAGCCTTCCGCGTCGTCACCGGCGGCGCCCACGGGCCGGCCGACCGCAAGTGGTTCTCCGACCACCTGCCCGCCGACGGCAGCGCCCAGCTGACCGACATCACCTCGGGCTGGACGACGCTCGGCCTGTGGGGGCCGCAGGCGCGCAACATCCTGCGGCGCTCACCCGCGACGACGTCTCGCACGAGGAGTTCCGCTTCGGCACCTGCCGCACGATCGAGATGGACACGCTGCGCGTGCTCGCGTCGCGCATCTCCTACGTCGGCGACCTCGGCTGGGAGCTCTACGTGCCGATCGAGCAGGGCCTGCGGCTGTGGGACATGGTCGTGCGAGGCGGGCCGCCCGCACGGCCTCGTCCCCGTCGGCATCGGCGTCTACGGCACGACCGGCCGGCTCGAGAAGTGCTACCGCGCCTACGGCTTCGAGCTCGAGAGCGAGTACAACGTCGTCGAGGCCGGCATGGCCGGGCCGAAGGTCAAGGACGAGGACTTCGTCGGCCGCGACGCGCACCTGCGCCAGCGCGACGAGGACCCGGCCGCCGATCCTGTGCACGCTGACCGTCGACGACCACACGTCGACGAGCGGCGTCAAGCGCTACATGCTCGGCCGCGAGCCGATCCTGACCCCCGACGGCAGCCGCCTGGTCGACCGCAAGGGCCGCGGCTCCTACGTGACGAGCGCCGGCGCCGGGCCGTCGATCGGCAAGCACATCCTGATGGCCTACCTGCCGCCCGAGCAGGCGGTCGCGCGGCGAGCGGCTCCTCGTCGAGTACCTCGGCGAGCGCTACCCGGTCACGGTCGCCGTGGCCGGCGCGACGCCGGTCTTCGACCCCGAGAACACGCGGATCCGCAGCTAGGGTGACGCGTGCCGCTGAACATCCTCTGCTGCGTCAAGCGGGTGCCGATGACCGGCGGGCGGATCGTCCTCGACCGCCGACGAGCAGGCGATCGAGACCCGCCACCTCGGCTTCACGATCAGCCCGCACGAGGAGTGCGGCGTCGAGGAGGCCGTGCGCCTGGTCGAGGAGCACGGCGGCAGCTCGACCGTGCTGACGCTCGGCCCGGCCGAGGCCGAGGAGCAGCTGCGCGACTGCGATGGCGCTCGGCATCGACCGCGCGATCCTGCTCCTGGCCGACGAGGAGTGCGACGGCCAGGCGACCGCCGCGGCGATCGTCGAGGCGATCGCGGCCGAGCGCGCGGCCGGCACCGAGTACGACCTGATCTTCTTCGGCAACGAGTCGGCCGACGCGGGCGACTACCAGGTCGGGATCCGGGTCGCCCACGCGCTCGGGCGGCCCGTGCGTGACCGGGCTCAAGGGCATCGCGGTCGCCGACGGCGGCGTCCGCTGCGAGCAGGAGGTGCCGGGCGGCCGCGACGTCTACCAGGTGCCGCTGCCCGCGGTCGTGACGGTCAAGGAGGGGCTGAACCTGCCGCGCTACCCGTCGGTGCCCGGGCCGCATGCGGGCGAAGCGCAAGCCGCTCGAGACGCGCACGCCGGCAGCGCGCCGCGGCCGGCGCTCGAGAAGGTGCGGCTGGTCGTGCCGGAGGGCCAGGGCAAGCAGGCCGAGATCCTCGGCCACGGGCCCGAGGCCGCGCCGGCCGTCGTCGAGATGCTGCGCGGGGCGGGCGTCCTGTGAGCGTCCTCGTGCTCGTCGAGCACGCCGGCGGCGAGCGCCGACGACGTCTCGCTGCAGGCGCTCACGCTCGCCCGCGGCTACGCCGAGGCGGCGGGCGAGCCGCTCGAGGCCGTGCTGATCGGCGCGGACGCCGCGGACGCGGCCGCCGGGCTCGGCGCGCACGGCGTCACCGCCGCCCACGTCGCCGACCACGACGGCTTCGCGGCGCTACGCGCCCGCACGCCTGGGGGCGGACGCTGGCCGGACTGGTGCAGGCGGGCTCGCCGGCGGCGCGTGATCGCCGCCGGCAGCGAGCGCGGCAACGAGGTGATGGCCCACGCCGCCGCGATCTGCGACCTGCCGCTGGCGGCCAACTGCATCGAGGCGGCGCCGGGCGAGCCGGCCACGGTCACGCGCCTGCGCTGGGGCGGCAGCCTGCTCGAGGAGGCGCGCCTGCACGGCGCGACCGAAGCTGCTCACGGTCGCGCCGCACGCCGTCGCGGCGCGACCGCGGCCGCGGCGCCCGTGCAGACGGCGGTCGTCGAGTTCACGCCGGCGCTCGCCGACGCCGACCTCGTCGTGCGCGTCGTCGAGCGCACTCGGCCGACGCCGGCGGCGGCGTCTCGCTCGCCGACGCCAAGGTCGTCGTGAGCGGCGGCCGCGGCGTCGGCTCGGCCGAGGGCTTCGCGCCGATCGAGGAGCTGGCCGCGGCTGCTCGGCGGCGCCGTCGGCTGCTCGCGCGCCGTGACGATCGCCGGCTGGCGCCCGCACACCGACCAGGTCGGCCAGACCGGGCACCAAGATCGCGCCCGAGATCTACATCGCCTGCGGCATCAGCGGCGCGACCCAGCACATGGCCGGCTGCAAGGGCGCGAAGCGGATCCTCGCGATCAACACCGACCCCGAGGCGCCGATCGTCGCGAACGCCGACTACGCCGTGATCGGCGACCTGCACGAGGTCGTGCCGGCGATCACCGCCGAGATCGCGAAGGCGAGGGGCGGATAGACCCGCTCGCCCTGCGTCGCGCTGGCCGTCGCGGTCGCGGTCGCCGGCGGCGCTCTTCGCGCCGCCGCGCGCTCCTGCTCGTGCGGCTCGTGCGCGCTGGCGCAGCCGGTCGACCGCTCTCGGCGAGCGTGCCGGCCGCGGCTGCGCAACGAGGCGGTGATCGCGCTCGGCCAGCGCAAGCTGCTCCAGCGGCTCGTGCCGGGGCTGATGCACGCGTTCATCTTCTGGGGCTTCATCGTGCTCCTGCCGACGATCGTGATGGCGATGATCGCGATCGTCGACCGCGGCCACGACGATCCCGTGGCTCGGGCACCAGGGCTGGTTCGCGCTGCTCGTCGACGTCTTCGCGTCGCTCGTGCTGGTCGGCGTCGTGACGGCGCTTTGCGATCCGCAAGATCCAGCGCCCGGCGCGGTTCGAGGGCAGCCACCTGGGCGAGGCCGACCTGATCCTCGCCCTGATCGCGCGGCATCGTCACGACGCTGCTGCTGCTGGCACGCGTCGCGGATCGCGCTCGGCCTGAACGAGTGGCCGGCGGGCTGGTCGCCGGTCTCGCAGGCGCTCTCGCACCTGTTCGGCGACGGCGCGCACACGCACGACGCCGAGCGCGTGCTCGTCTGGGCGCACGTCCTGATCGTGCTCTCGTTCCTGGTCTACCTGCCGCACTCGAAGCACCTGCACATCGCGACGGCGGCGATCAACGTCTACTTCGGCCGCACCCGCGCGCGCGGCCGGCTCGAGCCGCTGCGCTTCGACGAGGAGGGGCCCGAGGAGGACATGCGCTTCGGCGCCGGCACGGTCGCCGACCTGACCTGGAAGCAGATGCGTCGACACCTTCTCGTGCACCGAGTGCGGCCGCTGCCAGGACGCCTGCCCGGCCTACGCGACCGGCAAGGCGCTCTCGCCGAAGCTGCTGATCATGGGCCTGCGCGACCAGGTGTTCGCCGACGGGCCCGGCCTGCTCGCCGCGCGGGCGGCGGGAGAGGCGGCCGCGCCGCCGCCGCTCGTGCCGAACGCGGTCACCGACGAGGTCGTCTGGGACTGCGTCACCTGCGGCGCCTGCGTCGCAGGAGTGCCCGGTCTCGATCGAGCACGTCGACCACATCGTCGACCTGCGCCGCCACCTGGTGATGGTCGAGTCGCGCTTCCCGGCCGAGGCCGAGCCGATGCTGCGCGACGTCGAGCGCTCGTCGAACCCGTGGGGCAAGCCGCAGTCCGAGCGCGGCGGCTGGGCGCGAGGGCCTGGACGTGCGCGTGCTCGAGCCGGGCGACCCGCCGCCGGAGGTGCTCTACTGGGTCGGCTGCGCGGCCTCGTTCGACGAGCGCGCCCGCACGTCGGCCGAGTCGACCGCGAAGCTGCTGCAGGCCGCCGGCGTCGACTTCGCCATCCTCGGCCCGCGCGAGGCCTGCACCGGCGACCCCGCCCGGCGGATGGGCAACGAGTACGTCTTCCAGGCCTTCGCCGAGCAGAACGTCGAGACGCTCGAACCGAGCCGGCGTGACGAAGATCGTCGACCACGCTGCCCGCACTGCTTCAACACGCTCGGCAACGAGTACCCGGACTTCGGCGGCAGCTACGAGGTCGTGCACCACACCGAGCTGCTCGCCGAGCTCGTGCGCGACGGCCGGCTCGCCCCGGCCGCCGGCGAGCGAGCGCATCACCTACCACGACTCCTGCTACCTGGCGCGCCACAACGACGTGCTGGCCGAGCCGCGCGAGCTCGTCGCCGCCGTCGGGCAGCCGGTCGAGATGGAGCGCAGCGGCCGGCGCACGTTCTGCTGCGGCGCCGGCGGCGCGCACATGTGGATGGAGGAGCGCGGCGGCGCGATCAACGAGGAGCGCGTGCGCGAGGCGGCCGAGACCGGCGCCGAGACGCTCGCGGTCGCCTGCCCGTACTGCACGATCATGCTCGACGACGGCGTGCGCGACGTCGGGCCGCGACCTGCGCGTGGCCGACGTCGCGACGCTGCTTGCCGAGTCGATCGAGGGCGCCGCGGCCGCCGAGCCCGAGGGGTAGCCCGACGCGGTCAGGCCGCGAGCCGGCGGGGTGCGGCCGAGCCGGTCCGCCGGGCCACGATCGCCAGCACCGCGGCGACGACCGCAGGGTCGAACTGCGAGCCGCTCCCGGCGACGAGCTCGGCGAGGGCGACCTGGGCCGAACGGGCCTTGCGATAGGGCCGGTCGCTCGTGATCGCGTCGTAGGCGTCGCAGCACGAGACGATGCGGGCCGGCACCGGGATCGCGTCGCCGGCAAGGCCGTCCGGGTAGCCCCCGCCGTCCCAGCGCTCGTGGCAGGAGCGCACGATCGCGCCCACCTGCCCGAGGAAGCCGCCGATCTGCCCCAGGATGCGTTCGCCCTCGATCGTGTGCGTGTTGATGAGCGCCCGCTCGGCGGGCGTGAGGGACCAGGCTTGTGGATGATCGCGTTGGGGATGCGGAGCTTGCCGATGTCGTGCAGGAGCGAGGTGAACTCGACCTCGCGGCGGGCGAGGGGGCCGAGGCGCAGCTCGTCGGCGACGGCGAGGCTGAGCTCGAAGACGTTGCGGCTGTGCGTGCCGGTGTAGGTGTCGTCGGCCTCGATCACGTCACCGAGCACGAGCGCCGTGCCGCGGTACGTGCGGCTGAGATCGATCAGGGCGTCCGTCCGGGCGCGGCGGTCGCGTGCGAAGAGGGCGATCACGACGACGAGCGGCAGCGCGATGAGCGCCGCCGCCGTGTCGTTCACCGCGAGCATCGCGAACGCGAGCCCGACCGGGGCGAGCAGGGCGTCGATGCCGTAGACCCAGCCGACGGCGCGCACCGAGAGCGACGGCCGCACCCCGAGTGCAACCGCGTCGGCGACGATGGTGCTCCCGGCGTCGCACGCGAATTGGGCGGCGAAGGCCGCAACGTAGACCGGCCAGCGGCTCCAGACCGGCGGCCCGTCGCCCGCAAGCATGAGCACGACGGTGGGGCCGATCGCGTACCAGGACGATCCGATCAGCGTGAGCGGCACCGCTCGCTCGCCGGTTCGGAACGCGGCCCGGACGAGGTCGCCGGCGACGAAGGCGCACGCGGCGACCAGCGGGACGACGCCGAGCGGTAGCACGAACAGCATCGGCACGAGCACAAGCTGGGTGGGGACGGCTGCGCCGGTGCCGACCTCGAATTCGACCACCGAGGCAGCCGCGTAGAGGGCGGTGAAGAGCAGGATCGCGGGGAGGCGCGCGGCCCCGGGTGCGGCATGGGCTGCGAGCGGCACCGCCACGGCCAGGAAGGCAGCAGCCATCGCACCGGCCGTGATCCGCTCGCGCGGCGTCAGTGGCCGGGCCTGGCGCGACCGCGTCTCTTCTACGAGCTCGTCGATCTGGGCGTACGACATCGCCCCGTGTTATCGGCAGGGCCGCCCCGGGATCTCGGTCCCTACCCGCGCTTGAACGGATCGACGTAGACGTCGTCCACGCGCCACTGACCGGTCGCGTCCAGCGGCTGGAACTGGAACGACACGGTGGTCGTGCCGTTCGCCGAGGCGTTCGCGAGGTGGTAGGCGAAGAAGTCGAAGGCGACGGTCGGCTGCCAGGCGCCTGTGCCGGTGATCTGGGCGACCTGCCGGGACGCCGGCTTGCCGTTGGGAAGGGTGTAGAACACGGTGACGCCCAGCTTCGCGCTCGCCGCTCCGGTGTTGCGGACGTAGAAGCGGATCGTCGGCGCGGCCGCGGTCACGCACACCGCCGGGCTCGTGGCGGAGCTGCCCGTGGGCAGCGAGAGCGACCTCGTGTTCGTGCTCGGATCGCCGGCTGCCGTGGTGTTGCCCGCCGCGAGCGCGGCGCCGCCCATCAGGCTCCATGCGGGTGCGCCCACCTCGAACGAGCCGCCGGCCAGGAGGAAGTACTGGTCGGTATCGAACCCGCCGACGGCCGTGTTGAACGCCTGCGTCGTGGCCGGCATGCAGCCGTCGGTGCTCACCTTGGCGGCGGCCGCGGCGGGCGACGCGGCGAAGGCAAGCGCCGCAAGGACTGCGGACGCAGAGCAGAGCGAGCAGGCGATTCGGCGCACGGGGGTCACCTCGGAGCTGGGAGCATCATGTTCGAGTGCCGGGGCCGGGCGCTCGAGCTGCAGTCACGTGATAGCGAGCGGTCGGCGGATGGGCCACCCCCATTCGGGCGAGGCGACCGTCCCCCCGGGCGTTACGCGGCCTCGGCGTCTGCGAGCACGCCGGCGATCGCGGCGAACGGGAGCGGGCGGCCGAGGTAGAAGCCCTGCACGCCGTCGCACTCGAGCGCATGCAGTGCGTCCCAGTCGGCGGCGGTCTCGACGCCCTCGGCGACCACCCGCAGCCCGAGCGCGTGCGCGAGGCGGACGGTCGAGTCCACGATCGTGGTGGCGCGGGTGCTGCGCGAGAGGCCGGTGACGACCGAGCGGTCGAGCTTGAGCGAGTCGACGTCGAGCTCGCGAAGGTACTGCAGCGACGAGAACCCGGTGCCGTAGTCGTCGATGGAGACGGCGACGCCCTGCGCCCGCAGGCCCGCGATCAGCGCCTGCGCCCGCGCCTTGTCGGCCACCACCGTCTCCTCGGTGATCTCGATCTCGAGCGCCGAGCCCGGCAGGCAAGCGGCCGAGAGCAGCCGCTCGATGTCGCGGGCGAGGCTCGCGTCGAGGATCGCCACCGCCGGGACGTTCACGGCCACGGTCAGCTCGGGGTAGCGCCGGCGCAGGTCGGCGAGGTCGTTCAGCGCCCGCCCCAGGACGACGAGCGTCAGGTCGTACAGGAGCCCGGCGTCGGCGGCGAGCGGGAGGAAGTCGGCGGGTGGCAGGAGCGTGCCGTCGGGGCGTGGCCAGCGCACGAGCGCCTCGAAGCCGAAGACGCAGCTCGACTGGAGGTGCGCCTTGGGCTGGTAGTAGACCTCGAGCGTGTGGGCAGCGATCGCCTGGCGCAGCTCCTCGGTCATGAGCAGGCGCGTCCTGGCCGGATCCTGGTGCTCCCGGTACACCTCGAACCCGGTGTGCCCGCGCTTGGCCGAGTACATCGCGACATCGGCGCGGCGCAGGAGCTCCGGGGCGGTGTCGTCGCCGGTCGCGACGGCGATGCCGACGCTCGCGGCGACGCTGATGCTGATGCCCTGGACGGCGAAGTCGGCCGCGAGCACCTCGCGGAGCCGCGCCGCGAACGCCGTTGCGCGCGCCCTCGTCGCAGCGCTCGCACCAGCACCCCGAACTCGTCGCCGCCCAGACGGGCGAGCACGTCGTCGGGCCGCACGAGCCGGGAGAGGCGATCGGCGACGGCCCGCAGCAGGACGTCGCCGGCGGCGTGTCCGAGCGCGTCGTTCACCTCCTTGAAGCCGTCCAGGTCGACCATGAGCATCGCGAACCGCTCGCGCCGCGAGCAGGCGGCGCGCATCGCCGTCCACAGCCGGCGGCGATTACCGAGGCCGGTCAGGTCGTCCGTGACCGCGAGCTTGCGGGCGAACTCGAGGCCGGCGTTCTCGTTGGCCGTCCAGAGCAGCCGCAGCATGGCCGTGGCGACCGCGCCCGTCGCCAGCGTGCGCGCCAGCACGGGGACGTCGCCCGCGACGCCGGCCACGAGCGTGCCGAGTGCGATCGTCGAGAAGGCGACGGTCGGCACCTGCGCCCGCCACTCCGCGATCGTGTGGTGCGGGCGCCGGGTCGTCGGCAGCCAGGCCGCGACCGTCATCGCGGCCACCGCGAGGCTCCACAGCAAAGCGACGATCTGCATCAGCGACGCCTCACCGACTACCGGCGGGGCTCATCGACGTGAGCAGGTCGGCGGTCGACTGCACGGCGAGGCCGCCGGCGATCGCGATCCAGGCGACGCCCGGCCGCCAGGAGAAGAGCGCGAACGTGCCGACCGCGCCGGCGGCGAGCACGACGTCGCCCACCACGTAGGCGTGCAGCGTCAGCGCCCCGACGATCGAGCCTGCACTGGGCAACCGTGGGCGGATCGAGCGCCGTCCACACTCCGGCGATGCTGAGCGTCGCCACGAGGCCGTCGATCCAGAGGCTCGGGCGGAAGCCGATCGCGCGGTTGCGGATCAGCAGGCCCAGCGCGAGGAACATCGTCGGATACTCGGCGAGGTAGAAGATGTCGGCTGCGGACGGCACCGGCGGGTTCGCCGGATCGGCGAACGCCAGCACGCAGTAGACGTTGCCGCACATCAGGAGGCCGAGCGACGCGACGACGGCGATCCAGGCGGCCCGCTCCGCATGCGTCCGCCGCACCCGCTCGGCGACCAGGCCGGCCGCGATCGGCGGCACGACCAGCGCGCCGAGCGTGTCGGCGGCCGTGGCCACGCCCGCCGCGGCCAGGAGGGCCTGCGCCACGACGGTCGCGATCATGACGGCGATGCCGATGCGGACGGGTCGGGGGACCAACGCGAGGGCCGGGTGGGACGCGGGCTGCACCACCCTCCTAACGGTCGGCGCCGGGGCGGAGGGGTGCATGCCGATTGCGGCGCGTCCGCATCCCCATGCTGCGGTAGCGGCATGCGCTTGAATCCGTGACGCCGGCGCTCGGCCGTCCTCACCCGATGGGGTGATGCACTTGTGACAGATGAGTCCGACTACCGGGTGGACATGCAGAGTCGCGCGGGAATACCCTGGAACGGGCGGACCGGGGCTCAGGTCACGGTGCTCGCAGGCACCCCATATCGTCACGAGCGCCTCGAGGATCGCTGGGTGATGCGCTCGGTCGCGCCGTCGATCGAGGCCATCACCGGCTATCCGCCGGCCGCGCTTCTGGGCGAGGGCGGCCGCCCCTACGCGAGCCTGGTGCACCCCGACGACCTCGAGGCGATGACGGCGCTCTTCCGGGAGGCGCTCGACCGGCGCGAGGCGTACGCGATCGAGTACCGCCTCGTCCACGCCGACGGCACCACGCGCTGGGTGCAGGGCCACGGCCAGCCCGTCTACGGGCCCGACGGGACGGTGGAGTTCGTCGACGGCGTCCTCTACGACGTGACCGCGCGCCGGTCCGGCGAGGAGCGGCTCGCCCACCTGGCGCTGCACGACCCGCTCACCGACCTGCCGAACCGCGCGCTGTTCCAGGAGCACCTCACGGTCGCGATCGCGAACGCCGCCCGCACCGGCTTCGGCGGCGCGGTGCTCTTCATCGATCTCGACGACTTCAAGCTCGTCAACGACAGCTTCGGGCACGCCGTCGGCGACGAGCTGCTCGTGATCGTGTCGAGGCGGCTGCGCGAGTCCTGCCGCGCCGGCGACGTCGTCGCGCGCCAGGGCGGCGACGAGTTCCTCGTGCTCGTCCAGGGCACGGACACGTGCGAGACGTCTCCCGAGACGGCCGCCGAGACGGTCGCCGCGAACCTGCGCACCGCGCTCGCGAGGCCGTTCCCGCTCGCGGGCACCGAGCTGTACGTCACCTCGAGCATCGGCGCGAGCCTCTTCCCGATCGACGGCGACACCGCCGAGGCGCTGCTCAAGCATGCGGACATCGCCATGTACGCCGCCAAGGACGGCGGCCGCGACGGCTACCGTCTGTACCAGCCCCCCAAGCGCGACTCGACCGTCCGGCTCGCCCTCGCCACCCAGCTGCGGACGGCCGAGCGCCGCGACGAGCTCGAGCTCTACTACCAGCCGATCGTCGATCTCGCCCAGTCGTGCATCGTCGGTGCGGAGGCGCTGATCCGCTGGAACCATCCCGAGGAGGGCCTGCTGCTGCCCGAGGCGTTCCTGCCCGCCGCCGAGCGCACCGGCCTGATCCGGCCGATCACCGCGTGGGTGCTCGAACGGGCGTGCATCGAGGCCCGGCGCTGGTGCGACCACGATCTCGACCTCTTCGCCGCCGTGAACCTGCCTCAGGCGTACTGGCAGGCGGCCGCGATCCGGCGCGTGATCGCGACGGTCGAGTCGTTCGGCCTCTCCCCCGACCGCATCATGATCGAGCTCAGCGAGCAGGCCGCGATGACCGACATCACCGACCTCGAGCCGATGCTCCGCGAGATCCACTCGCAGGGCCTGCGCCTTGCGATCGACGACTTCGGCACGGGCTACTCGTCGCTCGAGCGGCTGCGCCGCCTGCAGCCGAGCATGGTCAAGATCGACCGCTCGTTCGTGCAGGACCTGCCGCACGACCGCGACGCCGGCATCCTCGTCGAGACCATGATCACGATGGCGTCGAAGCTCGGCATCCAGTGCCTCGCCGAGGGCATCGAGACCGAGGCGCAGCTCACGTTCCTGCGCGATCACGGCTGCCAGGTCGGCCAGGGCTTCCTCTACAGCAAGCCGCTGCCGACGGCGCAGTTCAACGCCCTGCTCACCGGCGACGAGCGCAAGGCGGCCTAGGCGGCGGCGACCGCGCGGAAGTGCGCGAAGAGCTGCTCCCAGCCCTCGGCGTAGCCGTCGCGCTTGCCTGCGTCGTCGCCGAGGAGCTCCCAGCCGCGGTGCTCGAGGTCGATGCGGGTGCCGTCGCCCTCGGCCGTGAACACGGAGCTCGACCTCGGTCGACGGGCCGTCCGTGAGCGTCGGCTTCCAGCTCATCACGAACCGCGTCGGCGGCTCCCAGACGAGGATCGTCCCCCACGACGCCTCGGTGCCGTCGGACATGCGCTCGAGCACGCGGCCGCCGGGGTGCTTCTCGAACGTCACCGACTCGGCCTGCACCCGGCCCTCGAAGGTGTCGGCGGCGATGCTGTGCGTGTGCAGCGGCCACCAGCCGTCGAGCCCGTCGGTGAAGAGGGCGAACGTCTCGGCGAGCGGCCGGCGCACGACGACGCTCGCACGCACGGGTGCGGTGGTCACGGCGGGCTGGTCATCGGTCTGCATCGGTGTTCCTCCCGGGGGTCGCGGGCGGCGGCTCGGCGGCCGCCGCGAACTCGGCGAGCGCGTCGGTCCACATGCGCTCGATATAGGCGCGCAGCTCGGCCAGGCCGTCCGGGTTCGCCGAATGGATGCGGCGGGTGCCCTCGCGGCGGTCATGGACGAGGCCGACGTCGCGCAGGACGCGCAGGTGCTGCGACACGGCCGGCCGGCTGACGGGCAGCTCCTCGGCCAGCTCGCGCACGTTGCGGGGGCGCTGCACGATCGACTCGAAGATCTGGCGCCGGGTCGGGTCGGCGAGCGCGCTCAGCATCATCTGGTAAGCCATGACTTACCGTGAGTCTACGCTTACCGATCTGCCGCTGTCAAACGCGGCCGTCGGCGCGCAGCGCCCGCCACTCGCGCTCGAGCAGCGCGTAGTCGAGCTCGCTCTGCCACTCGCCCTTGACCCACTCGTTCTCGATCAGGAGCGCTTCGCGGCGCATGCCGAGCTTCTCGAGCACGCGCGCCGAGGCGGCGTTTCGGGCCTCGAGCCGGCCGATGATGCGGTGCAGGCCGACGTCGGCGAAGCCGAACTCGAGCAGCGGCCGCGCCGCCTCGGCGGCATAGCCGTGGCCGTGGTGGTCGGGGTGCAGCACGAAGCCGATCTCGCCCAGGCCGTGCTCGCGGCTCGCCCAGTGCAGGATGCAGCCGCCGACCATGGCGCCCGTCGCCCGCAGGCAGACCGCCACGGCGACCGTGTCGCCCTCGTCGCCGAGGGCCGTCTCGCCGATCTTGCGGGAGAGCATCGCCCGCACCTCGGCGGGGCCGCGCGGCTCGGAATAGAGGTAGCGGTTGACGTCGGCGCGCGACTCGATCGCGAGCAGCGCGTCGAAGTCGTCCGGCCGGTACGGCCGCAGGAGCAGGCGCTCGGTCTCGATCGGGTAGGCCGGGGCGAACGCCATGGGGTGTTCTACACGCCCAGCCCCCGCAGCACCTCCCGGTTGTGGCGGGCGTCGTCTGCGAGCGATGCGACCGTCTGCCCGGGCCGCAGGTGCCGGTCCTGCTCGATCACGACCCAGTCGTCGTAGCCGCGCCCGCGCAGGCGCTCGACGATCTCCGCCAGGTCGACGCTGCCCTCGCCGAAGAGGCAGAAGACGCCCCGCCGCCAGGCCTCCTCGAGGCCGAGCCCCTGCGTCCGGATCTCGTGCATGACCGCCCCGTCGACGTCCTTCAGGTGCACGTGCGTGACGAGCTCGCCGTAGGTGTCGAGGAAGGCGACGGGGTCGCCGCCGCCGAACAGCGAGTGCCCGCTGTCGAAGCAGAAGCCGAGCACGCTCGGATCGACCAGCGAGGCGAAGCGGTCGATCTCGCGCGGCGTCTCGACGTAGGTGCCGCCGTGGTAGTGGAACGCGGGCTGGTAGCCGCGGGCGAGGCAGCGCTCGGCCGCGCGCTCCGCGTTCTCGACCAGGAGCGCGAAGCGGGCGTCGCCGAGCCAGGCGTCGGGCAGGTCCTCGATCCGGCCGGCGCCGGCCATCCGCTCGGGCTCGCAGAACGCGTCCGAGATCAGGGCGAGCGGGCGCGTGTCGCCCGGCGGCGTCGTCTCGTCGAGGATGCCGAGCGCGCGGTCGAGGAAGGCCATGTCCTCGGCGATGTGCTCCTTGCGGGAGAGGCGCAGGGGCAGGAACGAGCCGACGAGCGCCAGATCGCGCTCGGCGAGCGCCGCGGCGGTGCCGGCCGCGTCGCCGAAGTAGCCGGGCGGCCCGAGCTCGGTGCCCTCGTAGCCGGTGTCGGCCATGGCGTCGAGCACCGCGACCGGGTCGGGCAGGCCCTCGTCCTCGGTCGTGAGCTCGAAGATGCCGAAGGACACGGGTGCGGAAGCGACCCTCATGGTGACTCCTCTCCGGTCAGGGGGACGCGCGGATCGCGTTCCATCTGCGGCCAGGCGTCACGCGTCCAGGCCAGGTCGGGATCGTCCTCCGCCGCCATCGAGCGCTTCTCGGCGGCGAGCGCGTTCAGGTAGTAGCCGTGGTAGCCGTGCGCCGCGCAGAACGGGTGGTACCCGCGCGGCACGAGCAGCACGTCGAGGTCGCGCACCGTCCAGGTCTCGTCCAGGTCGCCGGTGCGGCTGTAGAGCCGCTGCACTGCGAACGCCTCCGGGCGCTCGAAGCGGTAGGCGTACACCTCCTCGAGGTCGTTCTCGACGGGGAGCCGGTCCTGCTCGTGCTTGTGCGGCGGGTACGACGACCAGTTGCCGCCGGGCGTCAGCACCTCGACCACCAGCAGCCGGTGGGCGGGGAACTCCGGCGGGATGATGTGGTTGATCTGGCGGGTGGCGTTGCCCGATCCGCGCACCTCGACGCGCACGTCGGCGGGCGGGATCGCGCGCACGGGGTGGCCGCCGTCGGCGCGGGCCGCGCACACGCCGACACGGCCCTCGCCCTCGACGACGCACGCCGTGCCGGGCGGCGCGTAGAGCGCGTGCGGCAGGCCGGCGAACGGCGTCTCGCGCTCGCCCAGGCTGTACCGCTCGCCGGCCGCGGTGGCCGCGAGCGTCCCGCCGAGGTTGACGAGGCACACCTCGTCGGGACCGGTGTCGATCGCGACGCTCCCGTGCACCGCCTCCGACCGGTAGGAGAGCCATCGCCAGCCGGCCTCGGCAGGGGTCACGGGCGGCGCGGGCGCGCGCAGCATGAGGTCGGTCACAGGAGGTCTCCTTCGTTTGGCATCGCGATCGAGCATCCGAGGCGCGCGGCGACGTGGGCGCCGGCGCGGTTGGCGACGGCGGCCGCCTGCGCAGCCGTGTCGCCGCGCAGCAGCCGCCAGCCGAGCGCGGCGGCGAAGGCGTCGCCGGCGCCGAGTCCGTTGACGACCGCGACCGGATGCGCGGGGATGCGCGCGCGGGTGCCGTCCCGCATGTGCACGCTCGCTCCGTCGGGGCCGTGCTTCTGCACCATCACCTGCGGCCCGAGGGCCAGCAGCCGCGCCGGATCGTTCGCGCCCGCAGCGGCGGTGATCTCCTCGTCGGAGCCGAGCACGACGTCGGCCAGGCGCGCGCACACGCGCACCGCCGCGGCGTAGTCGGCCTGCTCGTCCCACAGCATCGGCCGCCAGTCGAGGTCGAGCACGGTCATGCCCTCGCCCCCCGTGCGCGCCTCGGCGACGGCCATCGTCGCGAGCCGCGACGGGTCGCGCGCGAGCCCGGTGCCGCTGACGTAGGCGAGCGGCGCCGCCGCGATCGCCGCCAGATCGAGCGCGGCGGGCGCGAGCTCCCAGTCGGGGCACGTCGGCGTGCGGTAGAACGTGATCGGGAAGCGGTCGGGCGGCCATGCCTCGCAGAAGGCGAGCGCCGTGCGCAGCGTGGGATGCACGCCAAGCCAGCGGCAGTCGACGCCCTCGGACTCGAGGAACGCGCGCACGAACCGGCCGTGACCGTCGTCGCCCACGGCCGAGACGATCGCGACCCGCACGCCGAGCCGCGCCAGGCCGGTCGCGACGTTGGCCGCGAACCCGCCGACGTACTTGTGGAAGCCCTCGACGTCCTCGAGCCGCGTCTCGAGCTGCATCGGGTAGAGGTCGACGCCGGCCCTGCCCATGACGACCGCCTCCGGCCGTGCCGGTGGGCTTTGCGCGGATGGGGCGGACGGCACGGGCTCGTTTCGATCTGGAGAAAACGCCACTTGACAAGGCGGAATTCGAGGCAGAAGATACGCGATCGGTTGAAACGTTTCAACCCTTGAAGCCGGAGTCCCGTTTGCAGATCGGCGTGTTCAACGACGGCCTTGCGCACCTGACGCGAGAGCAGGCGTTCGCCTGGTGCGCCGAGCGTGGCATCGAGCGCATCGAGATGGGGGTGGGCGGCTGGGCGCAGGCGCCCCACCACCTCGACCTCGACGAGCTCCTGCGCGAGCCGGCCGCCCGCGACCGCCTGAGCGGCGAGCTGCGCGCCCACGCACTCGAGCTCTCGTGCGTGAACGCCGCCGGCAACCCCCTGCACCCGCACCCGCCGATCGGCGATCGCCACGCCGCCCTCGTGCGCGGCGCGATCGAGCTCGCCCACAAGATGGACGTGGGCCGCGTCGTGACCATGAGCGGCTGCCCGGGCAGCCGCGACGGCGGCGAGACGCCCGTCTTCGCGCCGTGGGCGCTCACGCCCGACGACGAGGCCCTCTGGGAGTGGCAGCTCGAGCATCGCCTCGCGCCGTTCTGGCGCGAGCTCACGGCATGGGCGGCGGCCGCGGCGCCGGGCGTGCGCATCTGCCTCGAGCTGCATGCGGGCGCATCGGCGTACTCGCCGGGATCCTTCCTGCGCCTGGCCGAGCACGCCGGCCCCAACCTGGCCGTGAACTTCGACCCGAGCCACTTCTGGTGGCAGGGGATCGACCCGCTGTGCGTCATCGAGGAGGTCGGCGACCGCATCGGCTTCGCGCACGGCAAGGACACGCTCGTCCACGCAGACCGCGTCCGCCGCCAGGGCGTGATCGACTTCCGCCACCCCGTCGACCCGGACGTGGCCACCTGGCACTTCGCCGCGGTCGGCACCGGCCGCACGGTCGAGCGCTGGGGCGAGCTCCTGTCGGCGCTCCGCGCCGCCGGGTACGACGGCGACGTCTCGATCGAGCACGAGGACCCGCGCATGGGCGCCGAGGAGGGGATCGAGACCTCGCTCGCGGCGCTCCGGGCGGCGCTCCGGCAGGCGGAAGTCGCGGTCGGGTGACGGTCACGATGCACGACGTCGCCCGCAGATCCGGTGTGTCGGTGGCCACCGTCTCGAACGTCCTGCATTCGACCGCGCCCGTGTCGGCGGCGACGCGCAGCCGCGTGCTCGCGGCGATCGAGGAGCTCGGCTACCGCCAGAACGAGGTGGCGCGCTCGCTCAAGCGGCGGGCGACGCGCACGCTCGGGGTCGTGATCCCCGACGCCCTGAACCCGTTCCACGCCACCGTGGCCCTCCAGGTCGAGCGGCGCGCCCACCGCGACGGCTTCGCCGTGCTCGTCGCCGAGACCGAGAACGACCCGGCGACCGAGTCGGCCCAGGTGCGCGCGCTCGTCGGCAGGCGCGTCGACGGCGTCATCTTCCCGGCGGTGACGGCGGGGTCGACGATCCCGTCGGAGCTGCTCGACCGCGGCGTCCCGGTCGTCGTCGTCTCGTTCGAGGGCCGGGACGCGCGCCTGGGCACCGTCCACGTCGACGAGTACGCCGCGATGGAGCAGGTCGTCGCCCACCTCACCGGCCTCGGCCACGAGCGTATCGCCTTCGCCCACTCCGGCGCGCACGAGGAGTCGGTCGACCGCCGCCCCGACGCGCTCGCCGCCGCTCTGCGCCGCCGCGGCCTCGACCCCGTCCCGCACGACGACGGCGCCACCGCGGTCTGCTGCACGAACGACGTGATCGCGATCGCGCTGATGGACCGGCTCGAGCGCGACGGCCGCTCGGTGCCCGGGGACGTCTCGGTGGTCGGCTTCGACGACATCCCGCTCGCGGCGCATCGCCGCATCGATCTGACGACCGTCCGCCAGCCCGCCGAGGAGATGGGCCTCCTCGCGGCCGAGATGGTGCTCTCGGCGATCGCGGCGGGCGGGCACGCCGGCCGCAGCGTTGTCATGCCCGCCGAGCTCGTCGTGCGCGGATCGACCGGCCCGGCGCGGAGGGACGGCTGAGTGGAGGTCCGGTACCAGGGCGTGTCCAAGTCGTTCAGCGGGGTCGACGCGCTGATCGACCTCGAGCTCGAGGTGCCCGACGGCACCTTCCTCGCGCTGCTCGGCCCGTCCGGCTGCGGCAAGACGACGGCGCTGCGCATCCTGGCGGGGCTCGAGGAGCCGACGTCGGGCAGCGTGTTCCTCGGCGACCGCGACGTCACCCGCCTGCAGCCGAAGGACCGCGACGTCGCCATGGTGTTCCAGAGCTACGCGCTCTACCCGCACAAGAGCGTGGCCGACAACATCGCCTACCCGCTGCGCGTGCGCAAGGTGCCCAAGCCCGAGCGGGCCGAGCGGGTCGCCGAGGTGGCGCGAATGCTGTCGATCGACGGCCTGCTCGACCGGATGCCGCGCGCGCTCTCGGGCGGCCAGCGCCAGCGGGTCGCGCTCGCCCGCGCGATCGTGCGCGAGCCGCGCGTGTTCCTGATGGACGAGCCGCTCTCCAACCTCGACGCCCAGCTGCGGCTGCAGATGCGGATCGAGATCAAGCGCCTCCAGAAGCAGCTCGGCGTGACCACGCTGTACGTCACCCACGACCAGGTCGAGGCGATGACGATGGCCGACATGGTCGCCGTCATGCACGACGGCCGCCTGCAGCAGCTGGCCGCGCCCGCCGACCTGTACGCCCGCCCGGCCAACCTGTTCGTCGCCCGCTTCTGCGGCTCGCCGCCGATGAACGTGCTCGAGGGCGAGGTCGCGGGCGGCACCTTCACCCATCCGACCGGCACGATCGATCTCGGCTCGGACGCCGTGCAGGGTGCGGCCAAGCTGGGCTTCCGGCCCGAGCACGCCGCGATGGTCGCCCCCGGCGCCGCAAACTCGCTGCGCGGCGAGGTGTACGTGGTCGAGCCGCTCGGAAACGAGACGCTGATCACGATCGCGCTCGGCGGCGAGCTCGTCAACTTACGCGCCGCCGCCGGCGTCGAACCCATCATCGGCTCGCCTGTAGGTCTCGAGCCCGACCGTGCCCACCTGCACCTGTTCGACGCGACCACCGGCGCCGCGATCACCGCTGCGCCCGCACACAAGGAGGAGCCAGCGCCATCGCCCCCGCCGTCCCCCGCAGCACCGTCGTCCGAACCGGCCCTCGAAGGAGGAGCGTTGCATGAGCGACACAACGACCAGTGAGCGCAGCTCGCGCTCGTACACCCGCCGCCAGATCGTCAAGGGCGCGCTCGGCACGGGCGCGGTGCTCGGCCTGTCGCCGCTCGCCGCCGCCTGCGGCGGCTCGGGCTCGTCCGGAGGCAGCAGCGCCGGCGGCGGCGGAGGCGGCTCGATCACGATCGGCAGCTTCTCCGACCCGGCGATGGTGCCGTTCCGCGACATCTTCCTGCCCAAGTTCAAGGCCGAGACCGGCATCACCGCCAACTACCACGAGACCAACTACAACGCCTGGTACCAGAACTCCAAGACCGACGGCCTGCAGAAGACCGGCGCCTATGACATCTACGTCATGGACGACAACTGGGTGCCGGAGTACGCCGCCGGCGGGATCGTCCAGAGCCTCGACAAGCTGGGGCTCAAGGTCAACCCGGACATCCTGCAGAAGGGGCTGGAACAGGGGTACTGGCCGCCCAAGTCCGGCCCGCGCCTGAAGGCGTTTGCCAACGGCACGCCCGAGCTCTTCTCGCTCGTGATCATCGACGACGTCGAGATCCTCTACTACAACAAGGACTACTTCTCGACGCCGCCCGTCACGTGGGACGACATCTACACCGTCGCGAAGACCAAGTCCCATCCGCCGAGCCTGTACGGGTGGTCGCCGCGCGGCGTCGCCGGCAACCCGATCGTGCAGACCTACCTGCCGCTGCTCAACTCCTACGGCGGCAACTTCGCCAACGACGACTGGTCGCCGGGCTTCGCCGGCCCCGAGGGCGTCGGCGCGCTCGAGCGGCTGTTCGAGTTCATCCCGTACATGCCGACCGGCATCGCCGCGTTCGACACCAGCCAGGAGACCGCGGTCATGCTGCAGGGCCACTGCACGGCGATGACCGAGTACACCGGCACGGCACACGTCGTCGACGATCCCACCCAGTCCAAGGTGGTCGGCAAGATCGACTTCGCCGCCACCCCGAAGCAGGTCAAGAGCGGCCCGGCCATCGGCACGTTCATCTGCGGCATCGCGTCCGGCGCGCCGAACACGGCCGGCGCGGTCAAGTTCCTCGAGTGGTTCACGTCGAGCAAGGTGCAGAAGGAGTTCGCGGGCACGGGCAGCGCCGCCGTGACCGGCTCCGCCCTGCGTGACCCGACGCTGTCGGCGAAGTACCGCTGGCTGCCGGCGATCGCAGACGCGGTCGACAACTCCATCCCCAAGCCGCGCACGCCCGACGAGCCGAAGATGGAGGACCTGCTCGGCACGGCGCTGAACCAGGCCCTCGTCCAGGCGATCGCGCAGAAGTCCGGCTACCAGCAGATCGCGCAGTCGCATCTGACGACTGCGGCGAACCAGATCACCGCCTACCTGAAGCAGCAGGGCACCTATTAACGGGGGAACCCATGGTTCCCCGGGCCCCCGCTTCGAGGGGGCGACATGTGGCGGTGCTCCGGCGGGAGTGCGATCCCGCCGGAGCCGGGCTCAACGCCAATTGGCGCGTGCAGCGTGCGCCAATTGGCGCGGGGCCCGCCTCCGCAAGGAGGAGTGGCTAGCCCATGGCGCGAGCGGCAGAACCGCAGCCGCGGGTGCGGGACTGGCCGGGGAGGCGCTTCCTCTCCAGCCCGTACCTGCTGCTCGTGCCGGCGGCGATCGCGCTCGCCGGCGTCTCGGTCTACCCCCTGTTCTACGGCGTCCGGGCGAGCTTCACGCACTACCTGTACGGGCGCGACTTCGGCTTGAACGGCCTCACCAACTACCGCAACGTCTGGAACGACACGTTCTTCCGCCAGGCGATGCTGACGACGGCGAAGTACGTCGTCCTGTGCGTCGTCATCGAGACCCTGCTCGGCCTGGCCCTGGCGCTGCTCGTCTCGCGCGAGATCCGCTTCGGCGGGCCGATCCGGGTCGGGCTGATCCTGCCGATGACGATCGCGCCGGTCGTCGTCGGCGTGATGTGGAGGCTGCTCTACGACTCCGGCGTCGGCGTCACCGATCCCCTGTTCCAGCTCTTCGGCCTCAGCCCGCCCGACGTGCTCGCGCACAACCAGAGCGCGTTCTACAGCGTCGTTCTGGTCGACGTGTGGGAGTGGACGCCGCTGATCTTCCTGATCCTGCTCGCGGGGCTGCAGTCCCTGCCCGCAGGAGCCGCTCGAGGCGGCGCGGGTCGACGGCGCGGGGCGCCTGCGCCTCTTCTTCGACCACACGCTGCCGATGCTGCGGCCGGTGCTCCTGGTCGCGATCGTGCTGCGCACGATCGACGCGATCGGCACCTTCGACCAGATCTACGTGCTCACGCAGGGCGGGCCCGGCACCGCCACGCGCCTGATCTCGATCTACGCGTACAACACGGCGTTCCTGTTCACGCAGTACGGCCAGGCGGCGGCGATGCTGATCTCGCTGCTCGCGATGGTGATGCTGCTCATGATCGTCGCCGTGCGCATGATGCGGAAGGCGGCGACGTGAGCCGGCGCGCATGCCCCGGGTCGGTGTTCTACGTGACGATCGCCGTGATCCTCGTGATCGCGATCTTCCCGTTCTACTGGATGGTCGACACGTCGTTCAAGCAGCCGGTCGACATCTTCGGCGGCGTGACGCTCTACCCGCACCATCCCGACGACGGCCAACTACTCGCGCCTGTTCAACACGTACCACTTCGGGTCGTACCTCGAGAACAGCCTGATCATCGTCACGATCGCGGTCGCGGTGAGCCTCGCCATCGGCACGGTCGCCGCCTACGCGCTCGCGCGCTTCCGCATGGGCTTCGGCCTCAACCAATCGGCGCTCGTCGTGGCCCTGCTGGTGCGGATGATCCCGGGCATCCTGCTCGTGATCCCGCTCTACATCACGCTCGCCAAGTGGGGCCTCCTGGACACGCGCCTCGGGCTGATCCTGATCTACACCGGCCTGAACACGGCCTTCGTGATCTGGATGATGCAGAGCTTCCTGGCCGAGATCCCGCGCGACATCGAGGAGGCGGCGATGGTCGACGGCGACTCGCGCCTCTCGGCGCTGGTCCGCGTCGTCCTGCCGCTGGCCGCGCCGGGCCTGGCGGCCACCGCGATCTTCAGCGTCATCGTCACGTACAACGACTTCCTGATCGCGCTCTCGCTGACGTCGACCCCGAACGCGCAGACCGTCCCCGTCGGCGTGTCGACCCTGATCGGCAAGATCCAGATCGAGTACGGGCCGATGGCGGCCGCGGGCGTGATCGGCGCGCTCCCGATCGTGATCTTCGCCCTGGTGGTGCAGCGCCACTTCGTGCGCGGGCTCACCCTCGGGGCGGTCAAGTGACGAGCGTGCGGAGGACGACTGCGCAGGCGCTCGTGGCGTTCCTTGCCGCCCAGCAGGTCGAGCGCGACGGCGCGACGGCGCCGCTCTTCGCCGGCGTGCTCGGGATCTTCGGCCACGGCAACGTCGCCGGCGTCGGCCAGGCGCTGCAGCAGCACGGCGGCCTGCGCTACGTGCTGCCGCGCAACGAGCAGGCGATGGTGCACACCGCCGTCGCCTACGCCCGCCACCGCAACCGCCTGCAGACCTGGGCGTGCACGTCCTCGATCGGCCCCGGCGCCACCAACATGGTCACCGGCGCGGCGCTCGCCACGATCAACCGCCTGCCGGTGCTGCTGCTGCCCGGCGACGTGTTCGCGTCGCGGCGGGTGAACCCGGTGCTCCAGCAGCTCGAGCTGCCCGGCGCGCCGCGATGCGTCGGTGAACGACGCGTTCCGGCCGGTCAGCCGCTTCTTCGACCGCATCAACCGCCCCGACCAGCTCCAGGCCGTCGCTGCTCGAGGCGATGCGCGTGCTGACCGACCCGGCCGAGACCGGCGCGGTCACGCTGGCGCTGCCCCAGGACGTGCAGGCCGAGGCGTACGACTACCCCGAGGAGCTGTTCGCGCGGCGGCGTGTGGCGGATCGCGCGGCCGGCGCCCGACCCGGCGCGCGGTGCGCGCGGCCGCCGAGCTCGTCCGGGGCGCGCGGCGGCCGCTGATCGTCGCCGGCGGCGGCGTGATCTACTCCGAGGCGACCGCTGCGCTGCGCGCGTTCGCCGACGCCGACCGGCATCCCCGTCGCCGAGACGCAGGCGGGCAAGGGGTCGCTGCCCTACGACCACCCGGGTGCGCTCGGCGCCGATCGGCGCGACCGGCACGCGCGCGGCCAACCTGGTCGCCCGCGACGCCGACGTGGTGATCGCGATCGGCACGCGCCTGGGCGACTTCACGACCGCCTCACGCACCGCCTTCCAGCGATCCGGACGTGCGCTTCGTCGGGCTCAACGTCGGCCGCCTTCGACGCCGGCAAGCTCGGCGCGCTGCCGCTCGTCGGCGACGCCCGCGCGGGGATCGAGGCGCTCGCCGCCGCCCTCGCCGGCCACCGGGTCGACGCGGACCACGCCGAGCGCGCCGCACGGCTCGCACGGGAGTGGGACGCCGAGGTGGAGCGGCTCTACACCGGCGAGCCCGGCGCCGTCGGCCAGGCGCAGGTGATCGGCGCGGTCAACGCGCTCGACCGAGCCGCGGGACGTGGTCGTCTGCGCCGCCGGCAGCCTGCCCGGCGACCTGCACAAGCTGTGGCGGACGCGCGATCCGAAGGGCTACCACGTCGAGTACGGCTACTCGTGCATGGGCTACGAGGTGGCCGGCGGGCTGGGCGTGCAAGATGGCCGATCCCGGCCGCGAGGTGATCGTGATGGTCGGCGACGGCTCGTGGCTGATGATGTCGTCCGAGATCGCGACGTCGATCCAGGAGGGCGTGCGCCTGACGGTCGTCCTGATCGACAACCGCGGCTTCGGCTCGATCGGCGGCCTCTCGCGGTCGCTCGGGTCCGAGGGCTTCGGCACCGCCTACCGCCGCCGCGGCGCCGACGGCGGCCTGTCCGGCGCCCCGCTCGAGCTCGACCTGGCCGCAAACGCCGCCAGCCTGGGCGCTCACGGCGTGCGCGTGTCCAGCAGCCGAGGAGCTCGGCGAATGCGCTTCGCGAGGCGCGCACGGCCGACCGCACCACCGTGATCGTGATCGAGTGCGACCCGAGCCGGGGCGTGGGCGCCTACGAGTCGTGGTGGGACGTGCCCGTGGCCGAGGTGTCGACCATGCCGGCCGTCGTCCAGGCGCGCGCGGACTACGAGCGCGAGCGGGCGCGCGAGCGCGCCTTCCCGGGCGGTGGCGATGCCTGAGCGGCGCCTGCGGATCGGGGTGATCGGTGCGGGCATGATCGCCCAGGTCGAGCACATCCCGAACCTGCTGCACCTGGCCGACCGGTTCGAGCTCGCCGGCGTCGCCGACCCGTCGGCCGTGGTGCGCGCGGCGATCGCCGAGCGCTACGGGGTGCGCGGCTTCGCCACCGCCGCCGAGCTCCTGGCCGAGCCGCTCGACGCCGCGCTCGTCGCCGTCCCCGATCCGTTGCACGGGGCGACCGTGCTCGCAGCGCTCGCGGCGGGGCTGCACGTCTTCTGCGAGAAGCCGCTCTGCTTCACCGATGCCGAGGGCGCCGCGATCGCCGCCGCGCGCGACCGCGCCGGCCGCGTTGTCCAGGTGGGGTACATGAAGCGGTTCGATCCCAACTACGAGGCCGCCCTCGCCTACCTGCCCGCGGGGGGCGCGGGCCTGCGCTACATCTCGGTCGAGGTCTCCGACCCGGACTCGTGGCCGTTCGTCGCCCATCGCCCGCTCGTGCGCGCCGACGACGTGCCGGCCGACCTGATCGCCGACACACGCGTGCGCCAGCGGGCGCAGGCCGCCGAGGCGCTCGGCGTCGCGGTCGACGGCGCAGCCCTGCGCGGCTACTGCGACCCGCTCATGTCGGGCGTCGTGCACTGCGTGAACTCCGTGCACGGCATGCTCGACCACATGGGCGTGGCGCCGGGGGCGGTCGTCGGCGGCCAGATCTTCGCCGACGGCGAGGGCGCGGCCGGCACGGTGTCGCTGCTCGGGGGCAGCGCGCTCTGGCACCTCGTCCAGGTGCTCGTTGCCGATGTCGGGTGGTACCGCGAGCGCTACACGCTGCACTTCTCCGACCGCGTGGTCGAGCTCGAGTTCCCGTCGCCCTACCTCAACAACCAGCAGACCGACCTGCGTGTGCGGCGCTCCGACGGGCTGCGGCTCGACACGCTGCACGTGCAGGCAGGCTACGGGGAGGCATTCGTGCGCGAGCTCGAGGGGTTCTGGGCGGCTGCGGTCGAGGGCGCGCCGGTGCGAAACACGGTCGAGGACGCCATGCGCGACGCGCACCTGCTGACCGAGGTCGCGCGCCACGCGATCCGGGGGATGACGGCGTGACGGATCACATGCACTCCGCCCAGCGCGCGCGGGCACTCGACCGGCTCGCCTCGCCGCGGGGAGTGATCACGGGCGCCGCCGTCGACCACCGCGACTCGCTGCAGGCCGTGCTCAGGAAGCGCGGCCTCGAGCTGGACGACGCGGGCATCACCGAGCTCAAGCTGCGCGTCGCGTCCGTGCTGGCACCGGCCGCCACCATGATCCTGCTCGACGCCGAGTACGCGGCGGCGCAGGCGATCGCGGCCGGGGCGATTCCCGGCGCGACCGCGCTCGTCGTCCCGCTCGAGGCGATGGGCTACGGCGACGTCGCCCGGGTCGCGCAGACGGCCTTCCTCGAAGGCTGGTCGCCCCAGAAGGCACGCCGCCTGGGGGCCTCGGGGGCGAAGCTGCTCCTGCCCTACCGCGCCGACGTGCCCGACCAGGCGGCCCGCCAGGAGGACGTCGTGCGCACCGCGGTCGCCGGCTGCCGCGAGGCGGGCCTCGCGCTGATCGTCGAGCCGATCGTGTATCGCCGCGACGGCGAGGAGGCGGCCGGCGGCGGACGCTTCGCGGAGCTCGTCGCCGAGGGCGCCCGCCGCCTGGCCGCGCTCGAGCCGGACGTGCTCAAGCTGCAGTACCCCGGCTCGGCCGCCGCCTGCCGCGCGCTGGACGACGCCTGCGGGCGGGCGGTGCCGTGGGTGCTCCTCGGCGGCGGCGCGAGCGAGGACGTGATCGGCGGCCAGATCGAGGACGCCTGCCGCGCCGGGGCGAGCGGCTTCATCGTCGGGCGGACGCTGTTCGACGCCGGCCTCGTGGTCGACCCGGACGAGTCGCGGCAGGCGCTTCTGACGCGTTCGCGGCCGCTGCTCGAGCGGCTCGCGGCGATCGCCGAACGGCTGGCGGTGCCGTGGCGGGAGCGCGTCGGCGCGCTGCCGCAGCCGCGGCGCGAGTGGTACCGCTGAGACACGCGCCGGTCGCGCCGATAACAGGGGTGACGCCGTCGTTCACGCCGCACGGAGGCGATGACCCTGCTCGTCTGGATGATGATCCTGGTGCCGTTCGCCCTGGCCTGCGCCGAGGCGCTCTCGGCCCGCGTCGACCGGCTCGCCGAATGCGAGCTGCGCCGGCGCGCAGCCGCCGCCGAGGCCAAGAGCGCCGCCCGCCTCCTGCGCCACGCCGCCACCCGCCGGCGGATGGCATGGCGCGTCGCGCTCGCCGACATGACGGGTGAGCTCGGCTTCGTCACGTTCTGGGCCGCACGGCAGCTCGCCTGGCCGAGCGCCGTCGCCTACGCGGGCGCGGTCATCGTCGCGGTCGCGATCGTGCTCGTCGTCGCCCTGCGCAGCGCCGCGCGCCAGCTCTCGCTCGAGCAGATCGACAGCCTGATCGCGCGCTACGACGCGGGCCACTACGACGTCACCATGCGCCCTCGGGTGACCTACCGGCCGCGGCCGTCCGAGCTCGCGCGGCTCGTCGTCCGCCACTGGCAGGTCGCGCTGATGCGCCGCACCGCCCGCCGCCGCCGCGAGCTGCGCACGAACCGGCGCCTGTCGGTGCACGTCCGCAACGACCGCTGACCCGCTGAGGCGGGCCGGCTCAGTCGCCGTTCGGGGCGACGAGCACCTTCATCGCCGCGCCCGTCTGGGCGAGCTCGAGCGCGGCGCCGACGCCGTCGAGCCCGACCCGGTGCGTGATCGCACGCGCGAACGGCAGCCGGCCCCCGTGCCGCGCGAGCATGTCGAGCGACGGCTGATACTGGTCGAGCGTCTCGCCGCCGACGCCGAGGATCGTCACGCCCTTGCTGCAGACCTGGCTGTTCGGGTTGATCGGCACCGGCCCCATGTCGACGAACGCGCCGGCCTCGATGACGGTGCCGCCCGGCCGCACGAGGTCGAGCGCCTCGATCAGGCTCGCCGCCTGCCCCGAGCAGCTGCAGACGACGTCGGCGCCGAGGCCGCCCGTGGCCGCCCGCACCGCCTCGAGCCGCTCCTCGACCGACGTCCCCGCCGCGTCCAGGGCGAGGTCGGCGCCGAAGGCGCGCGCGTGCTCGAGCCGCTCGGCCATCACGTCGACGGCGATCAGGGCGCCCGCGCCCATCATCTCGGCCTTGGCCAGGTGCATCAGCCCGAGCGGCCCGACGCCGAGCACGAGCACCGTCTCGCCGAACCCGAACCCGCCCGGGAGCGCCCGCGCGCGGTCGAGGCCGTTCGTGACGGCGAGGATCTCGGTCAGCGCCGCGAGCTGGGACGGCAGCGCGTCGGGCACGCGGAAGAGGCGGGTGCCCGGCAGCAGGTACATCAGCTCCGACCAGCCCCCGAACAGGTGCGGCGGCTCGGCGCAGGTGAGCGAGTTGCCGTAGTCCTCGAGCGCCGTGCACAGGTAGTACGGGTAGCCGGCTCCGACGCAGAAGCGGCAGCGGCCGCAGGTGAGGTTGGGCGCAGGGACGACCCGGTCGCCGATGGCGAACGGCCGCCCGCCGGCGTCGACCGGCGGCTCGCCGGGCCCGATCGCCTCGATCAGGCCGACGTTCTCGTGTCCGCAGATGAGCGGGTAGGCGGCCTCGCGCTCGTGGTCGGTGCCGGCGTACTGCAGGCTCTCGCCCCGCCACGTGTGCTTGTCGGTCCCGCAGATGCCCGAGAACTGCATGCGCAGGAGCACCGCGCCGGGGCCCGGCTCGGGCTCGGGGAACGTGTCGACGGCGAACCGGCCCGGGGCGTGGACGACCGCGGCGCGGACGCGGCTCACGGCGGCGAGGAGCGCGGGGCGTAGCGGTGATGGAGCATGAGCACGTTGCCGTCGGGATCCTGGAACACGGCCATGTGGCAGACGCTCGTGTCCATCGTCTCGCCCATGAAGCGCACGCCGCAGGCCTCGAGCTCGGCCCGGGCGGCGGCGACGTCGGCGACGTGCAGCGCCACCGGGTGCGTGCGGGCCTGGAACGTCATCCCGACGGCCTCGGAGTCGACCACCTGGAGCGTCAGATTGCCGGCCTCGAACTCCGCCCCGGGCACGCGCCCGTACTCGGCCGAGCAGCGCAGCCCGAGCGTCTCGCCGTAGAACGCCTTCGCCCGCTCGAAGTCCGTCGTCCCGATCGAGAGGAAGTCGACGCCGGTGACGATGGGGGTGCTCACGCGGCGAGGTTATCAGGCCGCCCGCCGCGGCAATGCGGCTCGCGCTGGCATGATGCGGCCGATGGCGGAGACGGGCGCGTCCGGGGGCTACCGAGCACTGCTGCGGGTGCCCGGCTACCCGGCGCTGATCTCGGCGGTCGCGCTCTCGCGGCTGGCCAACTCGATGAGCCAGGTGGGCGTCGTCATCTACCTGCTCGAGGCGACCCGACAGCCCGGCGATCGCCGGCGCCGGCGCGGCGGCGCAGCTCCTGCCCGGGATCCTCACCGGGCCGTTCGTCGGCGCGTGGCTCGACCGCACCCACGCGCGTGTGCGCGGCATCGTCGCCACCCAGCTCCTGCGGGCGGCGCTGCTGTTTGCGGTCGTCGGCTGCGGCCAGCTCCTGCACGCGCCGGCCGCCGTGCTCCTGCTGCTGCTCGGCGGCCTGGGCGCGACCTTCCCGATCCCGACGGTCGGCTTCCGCTCGCTGATCCCGGTCGCCGTGCCGCGGCCGCTCTGGAACCAGGCCGAACGCCGCCGACTCGATCTCGTTCGACTCGGCGTTCGTCATCGGGCCGGCGCTGGCCGGGGCGACGGTCGACGCTGGTCGGCGCTCCCTGGGCGATCGGCCTGCAGGCGCTGGCGACGCTCGTGGCGGGCGCCGTCGCGTCGACGCGTGCGCGAGCCCGGCGGGCGCGTGATCGAGACCGAGCCGCCGCTCGAGGCGGTGGTCGCCGGGCTGCGCGCCGTCGCCTCGCACACCCAGCTGCGCGCCACCGTCGCGCTGATGGTCGTCTCGGGCCTCGGCTACGGCTGCTTCACGATCGGCCTGCCGCTGTGGGCGCGCGGCACGCTGCACATGTCGGCGGGGGTGGCGGGGTGGATGTGGGCGGCGGCGTCGGTCGGCTCGGTGATCGGCGGGCTCGTCTACGGCTGGCGGCCGCCGCCGGGGACGCACGCCCGCCACGTGGTCGTGTTCACGGCGCTGTTCGGGCTGCCGCTGCTGCTCGTGCCGCTCGTCTCGTCGCTGTGGCTCGGGATCGCGTGCATGTTCGTCTCGGGCCTCTGCTCGGCGCCGTTCATCATCGCGATGTTCGCGATCCGCCAGGGCGCGGTCGACACGCGCCTGCACGGCCGCATCTTCGCGATCACGGTGTCGATCAACGCCGCCGGCACGCCGGCGGGCGCGTTCCTGGCCGGGCTGCTCGTGACGCACATCGGCGTGCACCGGCTGCTCTTCGGCGCCGGACTCGGCCAGCTGCTCGCCGCGGCGGTGGCCGGGTTCCTGCTGCGGCACGGCGACGACGTGCCCGCGCTCGGGCTGGCCGAGCCCGAGCACGTGGCTGCGTAGCCCGGTTCTCAGGACCCGCCGACGACGCGCACGAGCACCTCGATCGCGGCGGCCACGTCGGCCTCGGTGACCGACTCGGCCGGGTTGTGGCTGATGCCGTCGCGGCAGCGCACGAACAGCATCGCCACGGGCAGCGCCTCGGCCATCACGGCCGCGTCGTGGCCGGCGCCGCTCGGCAGCGCCGGTGGATCGAGGCCGATCGACCGTGCGGCAGCGGCCAGCCGGCCGGCCAGGCCGGGGTCGCAGACGACCGAGCGCTCGTCGTGGACGACGGAGATCGCCGCCCGGATCCCGCGTCGCTGCGACACCTCGTCGACGACCGCGCGGACGCCGGCGACCAGACGGGACTTGCGGGCGTCGTCGGGGTGGCGGGCGTCCACCGACATCGTCACTCGGCCCGGGATCACGTTCGCCGCGCCGGGAGACACGGCGAGCTCGCCGACCGTGGCCACCGCCTCGCCGTCGGCGCGCGCCAGCCGCTCGGCGCCGAGCGCGATCTCGGCGGCGGCCGCGAGTGGGTCGCGGCGCAGCCGCATCGGCACCGTCCCGGCGTGCCCGGCGCTGCCGGTGAGCGTGATCGCGAGCTTCGTGCCCCCGGTGATCGCCGTCACGATCCCGAGCGGATGGCCGGCCGCGTCGAGCACCGGCCCCTGCTCGATGTGCGGCTCGAGGTAGCCGACGAGGCTCTCCGGGAGGCCGCGGCCGGGCGCGGCGTCGGGGTTGCCCGCGAGCGCCACGGCGGCGCCGAGCGTCGCGCCGTCGGCATCCGTCATCCCCGCGTCGATCGGCGGGCCGATGCCGAGCAGCGCGCGGCTCGCGAAGTAGGCCGTGGGGAAGCGCACGCCCTCCTCGTCGCAGAACGCGACCACGGTGAGGTCGTGGACGCGGTCGCGTCCCGCGCAGCTCCTCGGCACATGCGATCCCGAGCAGGATGCCGAGCGTGCCGTCGTAGCGGCCCGCGTCGATCACGGTGTCGAAGTGCGACCCGATCACGAGGCCCGGCCGCTCGTGGGGCAGGGTGGGCGCGCCGATCAGGTTCCCGACGCTGTCGATCCGGGTCGTCAGGCCCGCGCCGTGCATCCAGCCTTCGAGCAGATCGCGAGCCGCGACGAGCGCGGGCGTGCCGTAGCGGCGGGTGATCTCGCCCGGCCGCTCGCTGCAGGCTGCGAGCGCGTCGGCGCGCTCCATGGTGCGCCGCGCCGCGCTCACGGCAGCGGCTCCCGGGTCGCTCCCCGCCGGGCGCGCAGGAACCCGCCCCAGGCGGCCGAGAGCGTGCGCGCCGGGCCCGCCCGCCGCGCCGCCGCCAGGCCGCGGTAGCCGCGGATGCGCAGGCTGGGGCGCCCGGCCAGCCGCACGCCCGCTGCCCGCGCGTGGGCGGAGAGCTTGCGGGGATGGTGGTCGCGCTCGGTCGCGTCGAGCTCCGCCACGGTGCACGGCTCGGTCACCAGGTAGCCGGCGGCGCGCGCCCGCTCGAGCAGCGCGCGGCCGTTGCCGGTGCGCGCGATCAGGATGTTGCGGCCGTCGGCCTCGGCGTGGATCGGCTTGCCGTCCGCGAGCACCCATCCATCGGGACACGACACATCGGCGACCTCGCCGACGGCGTCGGGGCAGATCTTGCAGCGGAACTGCATGTCGTACTCCCACGGCACGCTCGGGTCGTACCAGGCCGTGTCGTAGTCGACGTCGAACACGCGGTCGTCGCGGGTCCGTGTGCGCAGCGGCCCGGGCCAGCCGTCGCCGCGGTACTGGAAAAGGGCCACCTCGCCGGGCTCGACGCCGTGGCTGCGGACGATCCGCTCGGCCATGCGCAGGCTGGGCACGCCGCCGCAGTAGGACGTGAGCAGGGCCGCGATCTGGGCGCGCGCCCGCGGGTCGCGGCGCTGGAGCGCCCGCACCGCGGAGATGTCGCACGGCTTGGCGACGACGGCGAAGCGGGCGCCGTCGGCGAGCAGCCGGTGCACGTGCACGAGCGGCGCGGCCGGGCCGTAGCGCGACTGCGCTCCAGCGAGCACGTCGGCGCGCGTCCGCGACACCTGCGCGACCGACTCGAGCGGCCGGTCGGGCAGCGCCGCGCGCACGTGCAGCACCGCGTCGACGCCGTCGCGCTCGAGCAGGTAGAGCGCGAGCGCCGAGAGCACGCCGCCGGCCGCGCCGTGGTGGCGCACCTCGGGGTCGGCCGCCCAGCCGCGGGCGAGCGCGGCGATCGGCCCCCACACCGCGTCGACGGGCACGCCCGCCTCGGGATCGGGGCCGCGCACCTCGACGCCCGGGCAGACCGCGAGCGCCTCGGCCAGCACGGGAGGGGCAGCCGCCCCGCAACCGCCGGGCGCAGCTGGCCGATCGCGCTCAGCCGCATCTGCACCCGCTCGCGTCCGGCCACGCTCTCGCACATGCCGCAGCCGCTGCAGAGGCCGTTTGCGACCACCGTCTCGAGCCGGCGGATCACGGCGTGCCGGGCCGCAGGGCGGCGACGATCTCCCCGGCGACGGTGCGCATGAGCTCGGCGGGCGCCATCGTGACGCGAGCGTAGCCGGGCAGGCCGACCGACGCCCCGCCGCGGATGAGCAGCCCCTTGCGCATCAGCCGGTCGCACACGGGGCCATCGTCGACGCCGAGGCGGATGAGCACGAAGTTCGCCTGCGACGCGACCACCTCGATCCCCGCGGGTGCGAGCGCACCGGCAAAGGCCGCACGCGCCTCGGCGACCTCGCCCCGCCGGCGGGCCACGAACTCGGGCGTGCGCACCGCGGCGCGGCCGGCGGCGAGCGCGACCCGGTTCACGTTGAACGGCTCCTGCACGACGTTCAGGAGGGCGGTGACGGCGGGGTCGGCCACCGCGTATCCCAGCCGCAGCCCGGCCAGGCCGAAGATCTTCGAGAACGAGCGGATCACGATCACCGGGCGCCCGGCGAGCACGTCGCGCTCGCGGTGGACGCGCACGTCGGGGTCGGAGAAGTCGATGTAGGCCTCGTCGACGATCGTCACGCACCCGGCCGGGAGCGCTGCGAGGTAGGCCGCCCACTCGTCGCGGCCGACGAGCAGGCCGGTCGGGTTGTTGGGGTCGCACAGCCACACGAGCCGGGCCGCCGTCGTCCGTGCGGCAGCCGCGATCGCCTCGAGGTCGAACCGCAGGCCGGCGGCGGGCACCCGGGTGATCTCGGCGCCGGCGGCCGCGCACACCTGGGCGTAGAGCCCGTAGGTCGGCTGCGGGATCACGACCGGCGTGCCCGGGTCGACGAAGACCGCCGCGAGCGCGCCGATCACGGCCTGGGCGCCGTGTGCGGGGACGACGCAGGCGGACGGCACGCCGATCCACTCGGCCACGGCCGCGCGGAAGTCGGCGTAGGCGCTCTCGGGGTAGAGCGCCGCCCGCCCGAGCTCGGCGGCGGCCGCGTCGAGCACGTGCGGCGGCGGCCCGAACAGGTCCTCGTTCCAGTTGAGCGGCACGAGGTCGGCGAGGCCGTGGCGCGCGGCGAGCTCGTCGCGGGTCTCGCCCGGGTCGTACGGCTCGAGGCCGCGCAGCGACGGCCGCGCGAGCGCCGCCCAGTCGACCGGCTCCCGCGGCGGCATCAGCTGAGCAGGCCGCGGGCGAGGCCGCCGTCGACCAGCATCGTCGTCCCGTTGATGTACGCGGCTCCGGTCGAGCACAGGAACGCGACGGCGGCCGCGATCTCCGCCGGCGTGCCGAACCGGCCGGCCGGGATCGTCTCGGCGTCGCGCCGCATCGCGGCCTGCGGGTCGGCCTCGGACGAGTACAGCTGCACGAGCCGCTCGGTGCCGATGTAGCCGGGCGCGATCGAGTTCACCGTGATGCCGTGCCGGGCCTCGTCGCGCGAGATCGTCTTCGCCCATCCGATCACGCCCGGCCGGAAGACGTTCGAGAGCAGCAGGCCGTCGTTCGTCTCCTTGACCGCCGAGGAGGTCAGGTTCACGATCCGGCCGCGGCCGCTGCGGCGCAGCGCGGGCAGGGCGCGGCGGGTCAGGCGGACCGCCGAGGCCAGCGTGAGCTCGTACGCCGGCTGCCAGTCGTCGTCGCCGAAGTCCTCGTAGCTGCCCGCAGGCGGGCCGCCGGCGTTGTTCACGACGATGTCGAGGCTGCCGAAGCGCTCGAGCGCCCGGTCGACGACCCGCTCCAGCGCGGCCGGGTCGGTCGCGTCGGCCGCCACCGCGAGCGCCTCCGTCCCCGTCTCGGCGGTGATCGCGGCGGCGACCTCGGCCAGCAGGTCGGCGCGGCGCGCGAAGATCACGACCCGGCAGCCCTCGCCCGCCAGGGCGCGGGCGACCGCCGCGCCCATGCCCGACGACGCCCCGCCGACGACCGCAACCGTGTCCGCCAATTCGAAATCCACGCTCCGACCTCCGTCACAACGATTATGATCCGCGCAGTAAAGCAGGGGAGAAGGAACGCTGTCAACGGACGAGAGCACCAGGTTCAGTCCCCGCGCGGGGCCGCCGCTTCGACGAGATCGCCGCTGCGGCGCGGCGCGTGATCATCCGCGAAGGCCTCGAATCGACCACGCTGCGCGACATCTCGCGCGAGGGCGGGTTCACGACCGGCGTGCTCATGCACTACTTCCCCGACAAGCAGGCGCTGATCGCCGGCACGTTCGCGGCCACCTCGCGCGACTGGATCGCCGCACGCCCGGGCCGCGCTCGCCGAGGCGGCCACCGTGCCGCAGCTGCTCTCGGCGTTCGTCGCGGTGGCGGTGCCGCGCGAGCCCGAGCGGCGGGCGGAGTGGCGGCTGTGGGCCGAGATGTGGACGTACGCCGGGCGCGACCGGGCCTTCGAGGCCGAGCTCGAGGCGGCCGATGCGCTCTGGGAGCGCGAGATCCACGCGATGCTGCGGCGCGTCCGCGACGAGGGGTTCCTGCCCGCCGGCCTCGACCTGGACATGGAGGCGGCGGTGCTCGCCCGGCTCGTCGACGGCCTGGGGCTGCGGGCGTGGCTGAGCGGGTCGTGGGAGCAGGCCCGCAGCCTCCTGATCGGCCATCTGGCGTCGCTCGGCCTGCCGCTGCGCGTCGTCGCCGGCCTCGCCGCCGAGGGCGCCGGGGTGCCGGCGTGAGCGGGCCGCGCACGGCCGTCGTCGGCGGCACCGTCGCGGCCGACTACGGCGTCTTCGCCGCCGACATCCTGATCGCCGACGGCCGCATCGCCGCGGTGGGCCGCGATCCCGAGATCGCCCGCGGCGCCGACGAGGTGATCGACGCCTCGGGCCTCGTCGTGCTGCCGGGCGCGATCGACCCGCACGCCCACTTCGAGGATCCCGGCCACACCGAGCGCGAGGACTTCACGACCGGCACGAGCGCCGCCGCGGCCGGCGGGATCACGACCGTGATCGAGCACCCGCTCACCTACCCGCCGGTCACCACCGCCGAGCTCTACCGCGCAGAAGCGCGACATGGCCGCCCGCAAGGTGGTCTGTCGACTTCGGCCTGTGGGGGGCGCTGTGCGCGCCGGCGCTGCCCGAGATGGCCGCGCAGTGGCAGGAGGGGGCGTTCGGGTTCAAGGCGTTCATGCCGTTCTCGGAGCCGGCCTACCCGCACGTGACCGACGCCGAGTTCGTGCAGGGGATGCGAAACGCGAAGGAGCTCGGCGCGCTCGTGCTCGTCCACGCCGAGTCCGACTCGCTGCTGCAGGACGGCCTCGAGCGCATGCGCGCTGGCCGGGCGGCGCGACCCGCTCGCCCACCACGAGTCGCGGCCGGCGTTCGTCGAGGAGGAGGCCGTGCACCGCGCGCTCTATCTGGCCGAGCACGTCGGCGTGCGCATCCAGATCGTGCACACCTCGAGCCCGGTGAGCGTCGACCTGGTCGCCGCCGCCCGCGCGCCGCGGCCTGCGGGCGACCGCCGAGGTGTGCCCGCACCACCTGCTGCTCGACCTCGACGATCTGCGTGCGGCTGGGCCCGTACGGCCGCTGCGCCCCGGCGCTGCGCCCGCGCGCGCTCGTCGAGGCGATGTGGGAGCGCGTGCTCGACGGCACGCTCGACTCGCCTCGTCTCCGATCACTGCGCCTACACGATCGAGGAGAAGGAGCCCGGCTGGGAGGACATCTTCGCCGCGCCGCTCGGCTGCCAGGTGATGCAGGAGACGGTGCCGCTCGTGCTCGACGAGGCCTACCACCGGCGCGGCATGCCGCTCGACGCGTTCGCCCGCTTCAGCGCGACGAACGCCGCGCGCACGATCGGCCTCTATCCGCGCAAGGGCACGATCCTGCCCGGCTCCGACGCCGACCTCGCGCTCTATGACCTGCGCGCCGAGTGGACGGTCGACGCGCGCAGCCAGCAGCTCTCGAAGAACCCGTGGTCGCCGTTCGACGGCCGCACGAGCCGCGCCCGCTGCGTGCGCACGCTCGTGCGCGGCATCACCGTCCACCGCGACGGCGAGATCGTCGTCGCGCCCGGCAGCGGCCGGTTCCTGTCGGTGCACGACGACTACGCCCCCGCGCCGCCGCGGCCGCCGGGTCCGGCGTGAGCTTCCGCCTCGGCCTGCTCAACCCGAACACCGACCGCGGCCACACCGACGCGATGGCCGGCGTCGCGCGGGCGAGCCTGCCGCGCGGGCTGCGAGGTCACGGCCGTCACGGCCGCGCGCGGGCCGACGCTCGATCGAGAGCGCCGCCGACGCCGCCGTCGCGGTCGGCGAGGTCGCGGCGATGGTGCTCGCGCACCGCCGGCCTCGACGGCTACCTGATCGCCTGCTTCGGCGACCCCGGCCTCGACGCCGCCCGCGAGCTGACGACGGCGCCGGTGGTCGGCATCGGCGAGGCCGCGTTCACCGCCGCGTGCATGGTGTCGGGCCGGTTCGCGGTCATCACGACGCTGCGCCGCGGCATCCCGGAGCTCGAGGACATGATCGAGGCGCCGCGGCATCGGCCGCCGCTGCGCCGGCGTGCTCGCGCTCGACATCCCGGTGGCCGAGCAGGGCGCCGGGCACCCCGAGACGACCGCGGCCATCGTCGCCGCCTCGCAGCGGGCCGTCGCGGAGCGTCGGCGCCGAGGCCCTGATCCTCGCCTGCGGCGGGATGGCCGACGTCGCCCGGGCCGTGCAGGACGCGGTCGGCGTGCCGGTGTGCGACGGCGTCGGCTTCGGCGCGCTGCTCGCCTACGGCCTGTGGCGCACCGGCATCGCGAACGAGCAAGACCGGCACGTACGCCGCGCCCGAGCCGATCCCCTACACGGGGATGCCGAGCCCCACCGGCGCCTGAGCGTTCCCTCGGCACCGCGGGGATCCCGGCACGGCGTATGCCATGCTACGGTATACCAGCCGGCCCGCTGGAGCCGCGGGGCCGGCGTGCGCGAGACCGCGAGGTGCAGCGCTTGGAACGTCAGACGCTCGTCGCCGACCGGATCGCGCGTCTCCTCCAGCGTGAGGGGGCGGAGTTCGTGGTCGGATTCCCCGAGAACCGGCTGCTCAACTCCGCCTCCGCGCTGGGGATGCGCCCGATCATCACCCGCACCGAGCGGGTGGCCGTCAACATCGCCGACGGCTTCGCCCGCGCGAGCGACGGCGAGCGCATCGCCCCGTGCGTGACCCAGTACGGCCCCGGCGCCGAGGCCGCCTTCGCGGCGGTCGCCCAGGCCTACGGCGACCGCAGCCCGATCCTGCTCATCCCGGGCGAGCACGACCGCGCCGACCAGGACTCCGCGCCCAACCTGCGCACCGAGCAGGCCTACCGCGCCGATCACCCGCTTCGCCGCGACGGTGAACGACGCCGGCCGCGCGCCCGACGTGTTCCGGCGGGCGCTGCACGCGCTGCGCGTCGTCCGCGACGGCCCGGTCCTGGTCGCGGTCGCAAACGACGTCCTGAACGCGCCGGCCGGCGACGCCGACTGGGACATCGGCGCTCGACGCCGCGGCGCTCGCAGGCCGCCCCCGCCGACGTCGCCGAGACGGTGCGCATGCTGACCGAGGCGTCCGACCCGGTGATCCTGGCCGGCCAGGGCGTGCTCTACGCCGGCGCGACTGCGACGAGCTCGTGCGCCTGGCCGAGCGCACCGGCGTGCCGGTCGCGACGACGCTGAACGGCAAGAGCGCCTTCCCCGAGGACCACCCGCTCGCGCTCGGCACCGCCGCGCGCACGCGCCCGGCGACCGTCGACCGGTTCTTCGAGCGGGCCGACGTGATCCTCGGCATCGGCACGAGCTTCACCCGCTCGCTCTACATCACGCCGCTGCCCGGCGGCGGCGACGCTCGGCCAGATCGTGAACGACCCGCGCGACCTCGGCTGCGGCTACGACGTCGACTTCGGCTGCGTCGGCGACGCGCGGCTCGTGCTCGGGCAGCTGCTCGACCTGCTCGGCGCCGCGGACGGCGCGCGCCGGCCCGCGTCCGCGGCCGCGACGATCGCGCGGGTGCGGTCGGAGTTCATCGACCGGTGGCTGCCGCGCCTGACCTCGGACGCCGGGCCGATCAGCCCCTACCGGGTCGTGTGGGAGCTGATGGGCGCCGTCGACCGCTCGCGCACCGTCGTCACCCACGACGCCGGCCATCCCCGCGACCAGATCGTGCCGTTCTACGAGAGCCTCGTGCCGCGCGGCTACCTCGGCTGGGGCAAGTCGACCCAGCTCGGCACCGGCCTCGGGCTGGCGATGGGCGCCCGGCTCGCGCGGCCCGACCGGCTGGCGGTGAACATCATGGGCGACGCCGCGTTCGGCATGGTCGGGATGGACTTCGAGACGGCCGTCCGCTGCCGCATCCCGATCCTCACGATCGTCATGAACAACGGCCTCATGGGCGGCTACGGCGAGTACATGCCGCAGGCGGTCGACCGCTACGACGCGCACCGCCTGGCGGCGACTACACGGCCGTCGCGACCGCCCTCGGCGCCCACGCCGAGCGGGTGCGTGCGGCCGCGGAGCTGCGCGGCGGCGATCGAGCGCTGCGTCGCGGCGGTCGAGGCCGGCCGCACCGCGCTGCTCGAGGTGATGACCCACGAGGAGCCCGAGCTGGCGCTCGGGTGAGCAGCGGTGCCCGGCATCGCGTCGCGGTGCCGGGCGCGTGCGGACTCGGTCAGGCGTCGAAGGTCGGCGCCCGGCTCCAGGTCGCCTGGACGTGGTCGAGGTGGTCGCGCATCGCCTGCTGGGCGGCGGCCGGCGTCGTGCTCGGCGACGCGGTCGCGGATCGCCCGGTGCATCTCGATCACGCGCCCGCGCTCCTGCGGCCGAGCGACAGGTTGCGCCGCCGCACCTCGACCAGCATCTCGCCGATCGAGTCGTGCAGCACGCCGAACAGCTCGTTGTGGGTCGCCGAGGCGACCGCGCGGTGGAAGGCGAGGTCGACCTCGATGCTCGTCGCCAGGTCGTCGACGCTCTCGGCCATCTGCTCGATCGTCTCGTCGATCCGGTCGATGTCGGCCGGCGTGGCGCGCTCGGCCGCGATCCCGGCCGCCGCCACCTCGAGCACCCGGCGCACCTCGTCGACCTTGGCGTAGTCGAGCATGCTGCCCTTGACGAAGTGGCGCATCGACTCGCGCACGGTCTTCGCGTCGACCGCGACGATGCGCACGCCGCTGCCGCTCTTGACCTCGAGCAGGCCCTTCGCCTGGAGGGCGCGCACCGCCTCGCGGATCACGGTGCGCGACACGCCGAACTGCTTGCCCAGCTCGCGCTCGGGCGGGAGCGCGTCGCCCGGCTTGAGCCGGTTCGAGACGATCGTGGCCAGGATCGCCTCGGTCACCTTGTCGGACAGGCGGGCGTCGCGATCGACCGCCTCGAACACGCTTGCCGACTCTGTGCCATCAGGGGGATCGATGCCACAAACCTACCATGCGGGTTCCCCGGAGCTAGACTCGCCGACGTGGAATCGCTGCAGGCCACGGCCACCCTCCGCTGGGAGGGGCTGCGCGGACGGATCGAGGGCGGCTCGGGTGCGCTCTCGGTGGCGACGGCGACCCAGGCCGAGCTCGGCGGGCCGGGCGGCGAGTCGAACCCCGAGGAGCTCTTCTCGGCGGCGCTCGCCAACTGCTTCACCTCGACGCTGACCGGCATGGCCCGGGCGCAGGGCGTCGAGCTGGCCGAGATCGAGACGACCGTGTCGGCGCAGCTGGAGTGGGACGAGCGACACCGACCACCACCTCTCCGACGCGAGCCTGCACGCGGTGATCGCCTCGCCCGCGCCCGAGGCCGACGTGCGCAGGCTCGTCGCCGACGCCGAGCGCCACTGCCCGGTGTGCCAGGCGATCTCGGGCTCGGTGGCGCTGCACGTCACCGCGGACGTCATTCCCGTGTGATCCTCGCTCCGCCGCGTCCGCGGCGGCTGGTAGGATGGCATGCCAGGGTGACGTTCCGGCGGAGGAGGGCCGATGGGGATCGTGCTGTACGACAATCCGGCCTCGTCAAACGCGATGAAGGTGCGCTTCCTGCTCGCCGAGCTCGGGCCTCGACTACGAGCGCACGCCACGTCCCGCTCGCCCGGCCGCGGCCCGACTGGTACCTGCGCCCGCTACCCGTTCGGCACGATCCCGTTCCTCGACGACGACGGCTACGAGCTGGGCGAGTCGAACGCGATCCTGCGCTACCTGGCCAACCGCGAGGGCCGCACCGACCTCTACCCGTCCGAGCCGGCCGCGCGCGCGGCGGTCGACTGGGCGCTCGACGCCTGGAGCACGCAGTTTCGCGGCACCTTCTTCCCGGCCGAGCTGATCGGCCTCATGCACGGCGACTGGGAGCGGGGCGGCGAGCCGGCCCGAGGATGCCGACCAGGCCGAGCTCGCCGCGGCGATCGAGGCGGTGCACCCGAAGCTCGACATCATGGAGCGCTTCGTCGCCGACAAACGGCACGGTGGTCGGCACGCTTCACCATCGCCGACATCGCCTTCGCGCCGGTGCTCTGGCGCTGGTACCGCATGCCGCTCGACTTCGCCCCCTGGCCGAAGGTGGCGCTGCTGCGCGACACGGTGACCGCCCGCCCGGCGTTCACCGCGATGGGGCCTGCGGCGTGATCCCCGAGCCGGTGCGCCGGCGCGACCTGGTCGGCTACGGCCGCACGCCGCCCGCGTTCGAGTGGCCCGACGGCGCGCAGGTGGTCGTGAACCTCGTGCTCGTCTACGAGGAGGGGTCGGAGTACTCGGTGCTCTGGGGCGACGACCGCAACGACGGCTGGGGCGAGTACGCCGACCCCGGCGTGCAGCCCCCGCACCGCGACCCCGGCACCGAGTCGCACTACGAGTACGGCAGCCGCGCGGGCGTGTGGCGGCTGGCCCGCATCTTCGACGCCGCCGGCGTGCCGGTGACGGTCTCGGCGGCCGCGGTCGCGCTCGAGCTGAACCCGGCCGTCGCCGCCTGGATGCGCGAGCGCGGCCACGACCTGATCGGCCACGGCTGGCGCTGGGTCGAGCCGTGGACGATGTCCCGCGAGCAGGAGCGCGAGCAGATCGCCCGTGCCGTCGAGACCTACGAGCGCGTGCTCGGCAGCCCGCCCGCCGGGTGGAACTCGCGCTCGTGGCCGAGCGAGAACACGCGCGAGCTCCTGATCGAGCAGGGCGGCTTCGTCTACCACTCCGACGGCTACTCCGACGACGTGCCCTACTACGAGCGCGTCGGCGGCGCGCCGTTCCTGGTGGTGCCGTACTCGAAGACCTACAACGACTCGCGGTTCCTGATGAACCCCGGGTTCGCCAGCCCGCGCGACTTCCTCGAGACGGCCGTCATGGGCCTCGACGAGCTCGCTCCGCGAGGGCGCGGAGCGGCGCACGATGCTGACGTTCGCCGTGCACGCGCGCTGGAGCGGCCAGGCCGCCCGGGCCGCGGCGGTGCGCCAGTTCATCGAGCACGCCCAGACGCACCCGGGCGTGCGCTTCATGCGCCGCGCCGACATCGCCCGCTGGTGGCTCGACCGCTACCCGCCCGCGTGAGGTGCGTCGTCTTCCACGGGGTCGGCGGCCGCGAGGTGATGGCCGTCGAGGAGCGGCCCGATCCGGCGCCGGGCCGGTTCGAGGTGGCGATCGCGCCCGCGTTCGCGGGGGTGAACCCGGCCGACGTGCTCCAGCGCGAGGGCAAGCACCCGGTGCCCGCGGGCGCGCCGAAGGACGTGCCCGGGCTCGAGGTGGGCGGCCGGGTGGTCGCCTGCGGCGACGGCGTGTCGGCGTTCGCGGTCGGCGACCGCGCGTTCGGGCTCGTCGGCGGCGGCGGTCTCGCCCAGCGCGTGATCGCGCACGAGCGCGAGCTCGCCCGCGTGCCCGACGCGCTCGACGACGCGGAGGCGGCGGCCGCGCCCGAGGCCTTCCTGACCGCGTTCGACGCCGTCTGCCTGCAGGCCGGGCTCACCTCCGGCGAGACGCTGCTCGTGAACGGGGCGAGCGGCGGGGTGGGCACCGCCGCGGTGCAGATCGCAGCGTTCCTGGGCGCGCCGCGTGGTCGCGAACGTCCGCTCGGCGGAGCTGCGCCCGCGCGTCGCTGCGCTCGGCGCGACCGCGCTGGCGGCCGACGAGGCGTTCGCGCACGTGCGCGCGCTCGGCGGCGCCGACGTCGTGCTCGAGCTCGTCGGCGCGGTGCACATGGCCCAGAACGTCGAGGCGCTTGCCCGCGGCGGCCGCCTGATCGTCGTCGGCGCCCGTCCGGGCGACGAGGTGGCGCTCGTGCTGCGCGACCTCATGAGCCGGCGGGCGCACCTGATCGGGACGACCTTGCGCACGCGCCCGCTCGAGGAGAAGGCGCACCTCGTGCAGCAGTTCGGCCGCCGGATCGTGCCCGCGCTCGCCGACGGCCGGATGCGGCCGATCGTCGACCGCGTCTTCCCGCTCGCCGAGGCGGCCGATGCGCTCGATCATGTCCGCGCGCCGGGCAAGTTCGGCAAGGTGCTCCTGGCGCTCGATGCGGAGCCGGCGTGACGCGGCGGGCGGGGATCATCGGCGGCGGGTGGATCTCGCCCGGCACGCGCCCGCGATCGACGCCGCCCCGGGCGTCGAGCTGGTCGCCGCGTGCGACGTCGACCCCGGCCGGGCCGAGGCGATCGCCGCGCCCCGCGGCGGGCGCGCGTACACGCGCTGGGAGGAGATGCTCGAGCGCGAGGAGCTCGACCTGCTGTGGGTGTGCACGCCGCCGCTGCACCACCGCGGCCCGGCCGTCGCCGCGCTTGCCGCCGGCATCCACGTGTACCTCGAGAAGCCGATCGCCCGCACCGTGGACGACGCGCAGGCGATCGTCGCGGCGGCCGCGGCGGCGAGCGGCGTCGTCTGCGCCGTCGGCTACCAGTGGCACGCGACCGAGCTGCTCGACGACGCGCGTGGGGCGCTCGCGGGCCAGCGCGTCGGCATGCTCGTCGGGCGCAACTTCGGGCCGGTGAACGGCCGCCCGTGGTTCGTCGACCGCGCGCAGGGCGGCGGCCAGCTGCTCGAGCGCGGCAGCCACCACATCGACCTGCAGCGCGCGATCGCCGGCGAGATCGCGGCCGTGCAGACGGTGGCCGGGTCGGTGCGGCTGGCCCAGGCCGAGGGGCCGCGCGGGAACATCGACGACGCGATCACGCTCGATCTTCCACTTCTCGAGCGGGGCGCTCGGCTGCGTCCACAGCGCCTGGTCGGCCGGCGGCCAGCCCGAGGTGTACGCCACCGACATCCTCGCCACCGACGCGACCGTCGCGCTCGCGCTCGGCCCCGAGGTCTTCCGGATCTCGCGGCCGCTCCGGCACCGCCGAGCTCTCGGGCGAGTACGGCGACCCGATGGAGCGCTCGATCGCGCGCTTCCTGGAGGCGGCCGCGGCCGGCGATCCCGGCGGCGTGTTCTGCCCGCCGGCGAGCGCGCTGCGCACGCTCGAGGTGGCGATCGCCTGCGAGCGCGCGCTCGAGACCGGCGCGGTGGTGTCCGTCTAGGAGGCCGGGTGGAGCTCCCGCATCGACCACATCGGCATCGTCGTCCCGGGGTTCGCGGAGGGCGCAGCGGCGGTGATCGAGCACATGACGATCTGGACGGACGCGGCCACGAGCGGCGGCGTGCAGTACCAGTTCCTGCGCAGGCCGGAGCCGTGAGGGTCGCGTTCGTCGGCGCGGGCGCGATCGCACGCACCCACATCGCGCTGCTGGGCGGCCCGCACGGGCACGAGGTGGTGGCGGTCTGCGACCCCATCGTCGACCGCGCGCAGGCCGCCGCGCTCGGGCGCGCGCCCGTACGCCGACTGGGAGACGATGCTCGACGCCGAGCGACCGGACGCCGTGTTCGTCTGCTCGCCGCCCGGCGGCCACGCGGCGCCGCTCCTGGGCGCGCTCGCGCGCAGGATCCCGGCGTACGTCGAGAAGCCGCTCGCCCGCTACGCTCGCCGACGGCCGGCGATCGTCGCGGCCTGGGAGGCGTCGGGCTGCGTGTGCGCGGTCGGCTACCAGTGGCGCAGCCTCGACGTCGTGGCCGCGGCCCGGGCCGCGCTCGCGCGGTGCGCATCCGGGGCTGCTCGTGAGCCGCAGCTTCGGCCCGACCGAGCCGGCCCGGGCCGATCTCGGCGCAGCCGCAGCCGGGTCGTGGTTCGTCGACCCGCGCCAGAGCGGCGGCATCCTGTTCGAGCTGGCGAGCCACGACATCGACCTCCAGCTGGCGCTCGCCGGCCGGGTCGACTCCGTGCAGGCCGGCGCCGCTGCCGGCCGGCTCGCGCTCGCCGGCCGTGAGGCGGGAGGGCTGCACGACGCGGTGTCGGTGCTCCTGCGCTTCGCGGCGGCGGCCTCGGCACCGTCAGCGCGGGCTGGACGAGCGAGGGCTCGCCCCCGCTCTACACGCTCGACGTGCTCGCGGCCGAGGTCACCCTCGCGCTCGACCTCGACCCGGAGTACCGCCTGCGCGGCCGCGCCGGCGGCCGCGACTCGGCATGTCCGAGACGGCCGACGCGCGCCACCGCTCGCAGCAGCGCTTCTTCGCCGCCGTCGAGGCGGGCGCGCCGGACGCGGTCGCGTGCACGCCCCGCGATGCGCTCGGGACGCTCGCGGTCGCCCTCGCCTGCGAGACGGCGATCGCCGCGCAGGACGTGCGCGTCCGCGCCTGGATGCGCCGTCCGTCTAGAGCTTGCCCGGGATCAGCGGCAGGCCGCCGGTCGCGTCGGTCTCGACGCTCCAGAAGGTGCCGGTGCGCTGATCGGCGTGGATGTCGGCCACCTCGGTCGCCGTGACGTAGAGCGTCGGGCCGTCGAAGATGCAGTTGGTCGCGTGCTGGCCGAGCGTGATCTCCTCGAGCACCTCGCCCTCGGGGGAGAGCACCGTCACGCCCTCGGAGATCGTCGTGCACACGAACAGCCCGTCCGTCGGCGGCGAACGCCATGCCGTCGGGCACGTGGCCGTCGGACAGCTGGCAGAAGTGGTCGCCTCGCCGTCGTCGAGCCGGCAGACGCGGTGCGCCATCGACTCGGTCCAGTAGATCCGCTTCTGCGCGTCGAACGCGATGCCGTTCGGGTACACGTTCGGGCGCTCGAGCAGCAGCTCGCCGTCCCCGCCGGCGTCGAGCACGAACAGGCGGCCCGGGGCGCGCGCGGGTCGTAGCGGTCGTCCTGCTCGGTGCCCGAGTCGGTGAACCACAGCCGGCCGTCGGGCCCGAAGGCGAGGTCGTTCGGGCCGGCGAGCTCGTGGCCCGCCGATGCTCGAGGCGAGCAGCTCGACCGCTGCCGTCCGCGTTCACGCGCTGGATGCCCGGCGACGGCGCTCTCGTCGCCGCTTCCGGGCACGTTGCCGCCCTGCGTCACGTAGATCGCGCCGTCCGAGCCGAGCATGGCGCCCCACGGCGAGCCGCCGGTGTCGGCGAAGGTGCTCATCGCGCCGTCCTGCCAGCGCAGCAGCTCGCCCGGTGTTGCCGTCGCAGAGGACGATCGAGCCGTCGGGCATGACGACCGGGCCCTCGGGGAACCCGAGGTTCGAGGCGAGCAGCGTTACGTCCACGGCGCGTCCTTTCGGCGAGGTTCGGCGGGCGCGCCGCCCGGCCTCGAAGAGGCAAGCGCACGACCTCGCCAGAGAGCAGCGAGAAGTCCGGTATGATAGCATACCAAGCTGGTTTTGGCGGGTGCTCTTGTCCTGTCCGCCACTCGTGGGGGGATCGATGTGACGCCGGTTGCAGCGTTGCCGTCGCGGACTTCAAACCGCGCAGAGGATCCGCCATACTGGCGCGGAGGCCACCACGGCCGTGTCCGCGAACCCACGGAAGCGCAGTGACCGTACCCCATCCCCTCTGGAGGAGCCGGTGACCGACCGCCACGATCCCACCCCTGCCCGCAGGCCGGAGCTGTTCGACGAGCGCCTCTCGCGCGCGAGCCTCCTGCAAGGGCGCGGCGGCCCTCGGCATCGGCATGTCGCCGCTGCTCGCGGCCGCGTGCGGCGGCGGCTCGAGCTCGAGCTCGCCCGCGTCGACGGCGACCGGCGCGCCCCGCAAGGGCGGCACCCTGCGGCTCGGGTTCGTCGGCGGCGGCACGGCCGAGACGCTGAACCCGTTCCTCGGCGTCACGCCGATCGACGAGGGCCGCATCCAGAACCTGTACGACCCGCTCGTGATCGTGAACCCCGACCTGACGCACGTCGCCGGGCCTCGCGCTCGAGTGGAACCCGAACAAGGACGCCACGGTGTGGGAGGTCAAGCTGCGCCACGGCGTCACGTTCCACAACGGCAAGACGTTCGGCGCCGACGACGTCATCTACTCGATCCAGCAGATGGCCAAGCCGGCCAACTCCGGCTCGTACCCGTTCGTCTCGGGGATCGACGTGGCCAACATGAAGGCGCTCTCGAAGAACCTCGTGCGGATCCCGCTGAAGACGCCCGACGCCGACCTCTCGGCGAACTTCACCTACTACAACACCTGGATCGTCCAGAACGGCGAGACCGACTTCAAGAATCCGGTCGGCACCGGCCCGTTCAAGTTCGTCGTCGTTCACGCCCGGCCAGCAGAGCGTCTTCAAGAAGAACCCGAACTACTGGGTGACGGGCAAGCCGTACGTCGACTCGCTCAAGATCCAGTCGATCTCCGACCCCACCGCGCGCCTGAACGCGCTGCTCTCCGGGCCAGATCGACGCCATGGCGCAGCTGCCGTTCCAGGAGGCCAAGGCGCACCAGGCGACGCGGCGACATCAACGTCCTCGTCGCCACCTCGCCCCAGGCCATGATGTTCTACATGGACACGCCGAAGCCGCCGTTCATCGGACAACCGCGTGCGCCAGGCGTTCCGGCTGATCGCCGACCGCCAGGCCCTGATCGACGGCGCGATCACCGGCTTCGGCACGGTCGGCAACGACATCGTCGGCAAGGGGCTGCCGTTCTACGACTCGACGCTGCCGCAGCGCGACGCAGGACATCGAGAAGGCCAAGACCCTGCTCAAGGCGGCCGGCCACTCGAACCTGACGGTCGAGCTGCAGACCTCGGACATCTTCCCCGGCTTCGTCGAGTCGGCGACGCTGCTCGCCCAGCAGGCGAAGGCGGCCGGCGTCACGATCAACCTCAAGAACGAGCCGGCGAACTCCTACTACAACCCGAGCCTGCTCTACCTGAAGATGCCGTTCGCCGAGACGCAGTGGCCGATGCTGTCGCTCAAGTACTTCTACCTGCAGGCGCTGTCCTCGAACGCGCCGTACAACGAGACGCACTGCAAGTCGGCGTCGTTCGGCAACGTGCTCCAGAAGGCGATCGGCGAGCTCGACCAGACCAAGGCGCAGGACTACTGGAACCAGGTGCAGAAGATCCAGTACGACCAGGGCGGCTACCTGCAGTGGACGAACGCCGACTGGGTCGACGCGGTCTCGAAGAAGGTGCGGGCCTGAAGCCGCACGCGGCCGGCGCGCTCGGGAACTACCTCTTCCAGGACGCGTGGCTCCAGGCGTGATCCGGCGGAAGGCGTGACGACTGCCGCGGCGCCTCGGGCGGTCAGGCGCGAGGCTCCGCCCGTGCTGGCGTTCCTCGGCCGTCGCATCCTGGGCGCGATCGTCGCGCTCTTCGTCGCGTCGATCGTCATCTTCGCCGCGCTGAACGTGCTGCCCGGGAACGCCGCGAGCGTCATCCTGGGCCGCAACGCGACCCCGGCGGCCGAGCGCGTGCTCACCCAGCGGATGCAGCTCGACCGCCCGGCCACCACCCGCTACTTCGACTGGCTCGGCGGCTTCGTGCACGGCGATCTGGGCACTCCGCCGTCGGCCTCGCGCAGGGCCAGCACGAGTCGGTGTGGAGCCAGATCTCGGGCCGCTGCAAGAACTCGGTCATCCTCGCGGCGATCACGGCGCTCTTCATGATCCCGCTCTCGATCGGCCTCGGCGTGATCGGGCCGATCTTCCCCGGCAAGCCGATCGACCACGCGATCTCGATCGGGTCGCTCGCCGCGATCGCGCTGCCCGAGTTCGTGACCGGCTCGCTGCTGATCGGCATCTTCTTCGTCTGGCTCGACTGGCTGCCGCCGGTCGCGCTCGTGCCGCCCGGCGCGAGCCCGCTCGACAACCCGTCGGAGCTCGTCCTGCCGGTGCTGACGCTGCTCTTCGCGTCGCTCGCCGCCGGCATCCGCATGGTGCGCGCGGGCATGGTCGAGGTGCTGCAGACCGAGTACGTGCAGACGGCGCGCCTGAACGGCGTCGCCGAGCGGCGCGTGCTCTGGCGCTACGCGCTGCGCAACGCGCTCGCGCCGAGCGTGCAGGTCCTCGCCCAGAACCTGCAGTGGCTGATCGGCGGCATCATCATCACCGAGAGCGTCTTCGCCTACCCCGGCATCGGCAACGACGCTCGTGAACGCCGTCCAGAACCGCGACATCACCGTCGTGCAGTCGGTCGCGATGCTGATCGCGATCGTCTACATCGTGCTCAACCTGCTCGCCGACCTGATCGTCATGCTGCTCGTGCCGAAGCTGCGGGAGCCGGCGTGAGCGAGCGCCTGCGCTTCCTGCGCACGCGGTCGGGCGCGATCGGGTTCGGCATCGTCGTCTTCGTCGTGCTGGTCGCGCTCTTCGGCCCGTACCTCGCGCCGCACGACCCGCGCGCGCCGATCGGCCTGCCGCTCTCCGGCCCCTCGGGCAAGGCGCCGCTCGGCACCGACTTCCTCGGCCGCGACGTCCTCAGCCGCGTGCTCTACGGCGGCCGCTCGCGTGATCGGCTTCGCCGCCGCGGCGACCATCCTCGCCTACGCGGTCGGGCTGACGATCGGCCTCGTCGCCGGCTACACCCGCTCGCTCGTCGACCCGGTGCTGATGCGCGCCGTCGACGTGCATGCTCGCGTTCCCGCCGCTGCTCTTCCTGCTCGTGCTGATCGCCGGCGCCGGCACGAGCATCGCGGTGCTGATCATCGGCGTCGCCGCGATCCAGGCGCCCGGCATCAGCCGCATCGTGCGCACGGCGACGCTCGAGGTGTCGACGCGCGGCTACGTCGAGGCGGCCATCGCGCGCGGCGAGCGCACGGTCGCCGTCATCGGCCGCGAGGTGCTGCCGAACATCCTCGCGCCGGTGCTCGTCGACGCCGGCCTGCGCTTCACGTACTCGATCCTGATCATCGCCTCGGTCAACTTCCTCGGCCTCGGCCTGCAGCCGCCGAACTCCGACTGGGCGCTGATGATCAGCGAGAACCGCACCTACATCTCGCTCAACCCGTGGGCGGTGCTCGCGCCCGCCGCGATGATCGGCCTGCTGACGATCGGCATCAACCTGATCGGCGACGCGATCGCCCGCAGCCTCGGCCGCTCGTACGTCCCGCGGACGACCCGGAGCGTGGTGGCGTGAGCGCGGCCCGGGGCGCGCCGGTGATCCGCGTCGAGGATCTCAGCATCCACCTGCAGACCGGCGAGCCGGTCGTCGCCGGGGTGTCGTTCGACGTCGCGCGGGCGAGATCCTCGGGCTCGTCGGCGAGTCCGGCAGCGGCAAGACGACGACCGCGCTCGCGCTGCTCGGCTACACGCGGCCCGGGCGTCGTGATCGACGGCGGCACCGTCGAGGTCGGCGGCGAGAGCGTCCTCGGCCGCGACGGCCGCATGCTGCGCGGCCTGCGCGGCAAGACGGTGTCCTACGTGCCGCAGGACCCCGGCGGCGCGCTCAACCCGTCGCTGCGCATCGGCGACGCGATCCTCGACGTGCTGCGCGCCCACCGCGCCGGCGGACGCGCCGACGAGTCGGTGCACTCGGCGCTCGCGCGGGTCGAGCTCGGGTCGGATCCGCGCTTCTCGCGCCGCTACCCGCACCAGCTCTCCGGCGGCCAGCAGCAGCGGGTCACGATCGCGATGGCGTGCGTCTGCGAGCCGCCGGTGGCGGTGCTCGACGAGCCGACGACCGGCCTCGACGTGCTCACCCAGGACCGGATCCTGGCCGAGCTGCGGCGCCTGCGCGACGAGGACGGGATGGCGATGGTCTACGTCACGCACGACCTGGCCGTGGTCGCGCAGATGGCCGACCGGATCGTCGTCATGTACGCCGGGCGCATCGTCGAGGACGGCCCGGCCGCCGAGGTGATCGAGCGGCCGCGGCACCCGTACACCCGGGCGCTCGTCGCGGCGATCCCCGACTTCCGCCATCCCCGCGCGCTGCGCGGGATCGCCGGCGTCTCGGTCGGCGTCGGCGAGTGGCCGGGCGGCTGCGCGTTCGCGCCGCGCTGCGCGCACCGGCAGCTGCGCTGCGAGGAGACGCTGCCGGCGCTCGAGCAGACCGTCCCCGGCCACAGCGTCCGCTGCCTGCGCTGGATGGAGCTCGACCTGCACGAGCGCGCGGCGCCCGTCGGCCGGGGCGCGCGCGAGGCGGCCGCCGAGCCGCCGCCGCCCCTCCTGGCCGTCACGGGCCTCGAGGCCCGCTACCGCTCGAGCCGTTCGGCGCGTCCCGCCGTCGACGCCGTGTCGTTCACGGTCGAGCCGGGGCGCTGCGTCGCGCTGGTCGGCGAGTCGGGCAGCGGCAAGACCACGATCGGGCGCTGCATCGCCGGCCTGCACGTCCCCGCCGCCGGCACGATCGCGTTCGACGGCGCGCCGCTCGCGGGGACCGCGCGCCAGCGCCCGCTCGAGGTGCGGCGGCGGATCCAGATCGTCTTCCAGAACCCGTTCGAGTCGCTCAACCCGCGCCAGCGCGTGCGCTCGGCGATCGCGCGCCCGCTGCGGGTGCTGCGCCGGCTCTCGCGCGCCGAGGCCGAGCGCGAGGTCGGCGAGCTGCTCGAGCGCGTGCGGCTGCCGACGCGCCTGGGCGACCGCTTCCCGGTCGAGCTCTCCGGCGGCGAGCGCCAGCGGGTCGCGATCGCCCGCGCGCTCGCCGCCAGGCCCGACCTGCTGATCTGCGACGAGGTCACCTCGGCGCTCGACGTGTCGGTGCAGGCGGCGGTGCTCGAGCTCCTGCAGGAGCTGCAGCGCGAGCTGCACCTGAGCATGCTCTTCATCACCCACAACCTCGGCGTGGTCGCCTGCGTCGCCGACACCGTGCTCGTGATGGACCAGGGCTCGCTGTGCGAGACCGGGTCGGTGTCGGCCGTGCTCGCGAGCCCGAGCCACGACTACACCCGGCGGCTGCTCGACGCCGCGCCCTGCCTGCCCGACGGGGCGGTGTGAGCCCGGCGACGGCGGTCGTCGGCGGCACGCTCGTCGCGCCCCGAGGGGTCGGCGCCCGGCGACGTGCTGATCCGCGACGGCGTGATCGCCGCGGTCGGCCGGGTCGACCGGTCGGGCGCCGAGGTCGTCGACGCGAGCGGGTGCCTGGTGCTCCCGGGCGCGGTCGACGTCCACACGCACATCTTCGGCGCCGTCGCCGCCGACACGCGCTCGGCGCTCTGTGGCGGCACGACCACGGCGCTCGCCTTCGTCGACGCCGAGCCCGGCGAGCGCCCGGCCGAGGCGGCGCGGCGGTCGATCGCAGACGAGCTGCCCGCGGCGCACGCCGACGTCGCCCTGCACGCGGTGATCTGGGAGCCGCAGGCCTACCGGCCGGGCGATCTGCGGGCCGCGGCGGCAGCTCGGCGTCGGCAGCGTGAAGCTGTGGCTGGCCTACGTCGAGCTCGGGATCATGGCCGACGACGACGTCGCCTTCGCCGTCATGCAGGAGGCGGCGGCGCTCGGCATGGTCGTGCTCGCCCACTGCGAGAACGGCCGCGTCGTCGACGTGCTCACGCGCGCGCTCGTCGTGGCGGGCGAGCTCGGTCTCGGGTCGCTCCCCCGCAGCCGGCCGATTGCGCTCGAGGCCGAGTGCGTCAACCGCTTCCTCGTCATGGCCGAGCTCGCGGGCGCGACGCCCTACGTGGTGCACGTGACCGGGCGGCGGCCGCTCGAGGCGATCGCCGCCGCCCGCGCGCGCGGCCAGACCGTGCACGCCGAGGCCTGCACGCACCACCTGCTCTTCGACGAGTCCCACCACGACGGCCCCGACGCGGTGCGCTACGTGATGACGCCGCCGCTGCGCCCGCTCGCCGACCGGGCGGCGCTGCGGGCCGGCCTGGCCGGCGGCGTGCTCGACACGTACGCGTCCGATCACTGCCACCTGCGCCTCGACCGCGACAAGCTGCCGGTGGTGGCGGACTTCACCCGGGTGCCGACCGGGCTTCCGGGCATCGCCGCGCGGCTGCCGATCGGCCTCGCGCTCGCCGCGGCCGGCGACGGCCCGACCGTCGAGCGGCTCGTCGACGCCGCCTGCGCGACGCCCGCGCGCATCTTCGGCCTCTCCCCGCAGAAGGGCGTGCTCGCGCCGGGGAGCGACGCCGACGTCGTCGTGTGGGATCCGGCCGCGCCGACGCGGATCACGCTCGCCGGCATGGCCGACGAGCTCGACTGGACGCCGTACGACGGCATCGAGGTGCCGGGGCGGCTGCGGCACGTGCTCGCGCGCGGAGACCGCGTCGTCGAGGACGGCCGGTTCGTCGGCGAGGAGCATCGCGGCGCCTACCTGCCGGTGCACCGGTGAGCGGCGCGGCCGCCATCGTCACCGGCGCCGCCTCGGGCATCGGCCGCGCGATCGCGGTGCGGCTGGCCGCCGACGGCTTCGACGTCGTGCTCGCCGACGTCCGCCGCGAGCCGATCACCGGCGGCGACCCGACCGACGCGGTGATCGCCGCCGCGGGCGGAAGCGCCGTCCATGTGGACGCCGACGTCTCGCGGCCGGACGACTGCGAGCGCCTCGTCGCCCTCGCCGTCGAGCGCTCGGGGCGCTGGACGTGCTCGTGAACAATGCCGCCATCGCCGGCCGGCACTCGAAGCCCTTGGTCGACACCGGACGACGGCGACTTCGACGCGATCATGGCGGTGAACCTGCGCGGCCCGTTCATGCTCTGCCGCGCGGCGGTCCGGCGGATGCTCCTCCAGGATCCGCTCGACGAGGCGCGCGGCCGCATCGTCAACATCACCTCGCAGCACGGGCTGGTCGGCTGTCCCGGCCACTTCTCCTACGCGGTCAGCAAGGGCGGCCTGATCCAGATGACGCGCCAGATCGCGGTCGAGCACGGTGCCGACGGCATCCTGTGCAACTCGGTGTCGCCGGGCAAGATCGTCACCGGCACCCCCGGCGACCTGAGCACCGAGGAGGCCGGCCTCGCGTACGTGCGCTCGCGGACGCCGTTCTCGCGTCTGGGCCGGGCCCAGGACGTCGCCGCGGCCGTCGCCTACCTGGCGTCCGAGGCCAGCTACACGAGCGGCGCGAACCTGATGGTCGACGGCGGCTGGATGGCGTACTAACAGCCCGAACCCCCACCAACCCCGCCAAACCGGGGTCTGACCCCGAACGTCGGGTGTGCGGAAGTCGTGACGCTCTTGTGGCGCCTGGCCCGGTTATGAGGGTGTCCACATCGCGAGCAGCAGCGCGGCCAGCAACTCGGGCTCTTCGCGGAACGGCGGAGCGAAGTGGTGCAGCTCGGGGAACACGCTCTCCCGGACGTCGGGACACACGTCGGCGAGACGCCGCGACACGGCCGCCCAGCGGGGATGGCTGCGGCCGCCGCGGATCGCGAGCACGGGCGCGCGGATCGCGGCGAGGTCGGCGCTCACGAAGCCGGTCTCGCCGCCGAGCATGCCTTCGAGCAGGTCGTCGCGGAAGCCCCACACGAACGTCTGACGCGGTGGAGGCGGCTCGAGGCCGGGCCGCATCAGCAGTTGCCGAAACGGGGCGATCCGCTGGTCCGGCGGGAGCGCGGTGATGTCGCGCTGGCGCGACCGCCACTCGGCCTCGACGGCGTCCCAGTCGTCATCGCCGATGAAGGCCGGCTCGAGGACGGTCACGCTGCGGACGGCGTCGCCGAGCGCGAGCGCCGCGGCCAGCGCCACCGTGCCGCCGGCCGAGAAGCCGACCAGGTGCACACGCTCGCCGGCTGCCGCGGCTGTCACGGCGTCCACCTCCGTCGCCATGCCGTAGGCCGTGCCCCGGCGACGTCCGCCACACCTGGAGACCCAGCAGCTCCGACGCGCACCCGATCGCCGAGCGTCTGCACGAAGCGCTCGACCGACGTCCCGCCGAACTCGGTGCCCGACGGGTTGATCCAGAGCACGCGCGCCGCGGTCAGTACGCCATCCAGCCGCCGTCGACGAGCAGGTTCGTGCCGCTGACGTAGGAGCACTCGTCGGAGGCGAGGTAGACGGCGGCGGCGGCCACGTCGTCGGGCCGGCCCAGGCGCGAGAACGGCGTGCGCGCATGCGAGTAGGCGAGCACCTCGGGCGTGTCGGGCTCGTCCGCCGGCCGGGTCAGGATCTTGCCCGGCGCGATCGCGTTCACCATGATCCCGCGCGGGCCGAAGTCGACCGCGACCTGCCGGGTCAGGTTGACGACGCCGCCCTTGGCGGTGCAGTAGGCGACGTGCCCCGGCGCGCCGATCATGCCGTGCTGCGAGGACAGGTTGATGATCCGGCCGCGGGCCTCGGCGACCGGCGCCTGGGTCAGCATCTGCTGGACGGCGCGCTTGCAGCACAGGAACACGCCGCGCAGGCCGACGGCCATGATCGCGTCCCAGTCGTCCTCGCCGGTCTCGAGCAGGCCCTTGGAGTGCGGGCCGGCGACGATGGCGTTATTGACCATCACGTCGAGGCGGCCCGAGCGGCGCACGGCCGCTCCTCACGAGCCGGTCGATGTCGTCCCAGCGCGACGCGTCGGCCGGCACGAACTCGGCGCTCCCGCCCGCGGCGGCGATCACGTCGACGGTCGGCTCGCCGCCCTCGCGCGGCTCGGTGCGCACGTCCGCAGACGACCACGTGCGCGCCCTCCCGCGCGAAGCGCAGCGCCATCGCCCGGCCGAGGCCCGACGAGGCGCCCGTGATCGCGATCGTCTTCCCGGCGAGGCGGCCGCTCACGCGTCCTCTCCGGCCAGGCGGCGGTCGAGCTCGCGGAAGAGCGGCATGCCGAGCGGCTGCTCCATCTCCTCGGCCAGGTGCGCGACGAGGCCGGCCGTGCGCGCGAGCAGCGCGAACCCGCGCACGATCGCCGGCGCGAAGCCGAGGTCGGCGAGCGCCGCGCCCGCCGCGCCCGCGCCGTTGATCGGCAGCGGCCGGCCCGACTGCTGCGCCTGCGCCGCCTCCACCAGGCGCAGCGCGCGCAGGTGCGGCCCCAGGACGCCGGCCTCCGCGGCGATCGCGTAGATGCGCGGCGTGCGCGGGTCCTCGCACCTTGTGGATCGGATGCCCGAGGCCGGGGATGCGCCCGCCGGCCGCGCGCCGCGCCGCGACCGCCGCGTCGGCCGCGCCGCGCAGGTCGTCGTCGCCCGCGCCCGGCGCGGCCGCCACGATCTCGTCCAGGAACACGCGCGGTGTCCTCGACGACGCCGAGGAACACCGCTCCCGGCGCCGAGCAGGCCGGCGGCGACGGCGCCCTGGAGCGACTCGGGCGCGCCGGTGTACGTGAGCCGGGCGGCGAGCACGGTCGGCGTGAGGCCGTGGTCGGCGAGCGAGACGAGCACGGCGTCGAGCAGGCGCGTCTCGCCCGGCGCCGGCATCCGCCCCTGCACGAGCAGGAACGCGAGCTCGGTGAACGTGACGCGGCCCATCAGCTCGCCGGCCAGGTCGCGCCCGCGGACGGTGATCGAGTCCGCCGTGGTGGCGCCGATCTCGGTGCGCAGCCAGTCGGTCATGCTCTCCTCTCGAAGTCGATCTCGGCCGCCGTGCGCTCGCGCGGGAGCTGGTGCTTGGCGACCCGGCCGGTCGGCGTGTGCGGCAGCTCGGCGACCACCTCGATGTAGCGCGGCACCTTGAACGGCGCGAGCAGCGCTCGCGGCATGCGCCCGCACCGCCGCCAGGTCGGCGTCGCCGGTGAGGACGACGAACGCCTTGACCTCCTCCTCGGACAGCTCCGACGGCACGCCGACGACCGCCGCCTCGAACGACCGCCGGGTGGCTGACGAGCGCCTCCTCGATCTCGGCCGGGGCGACGTTCTCGCCGCGGCGCCGGATCACCTCCTTCTTGCGGCCGACGAAGGTGTAGGTGCTCGTCGGCGTCGGCCGTCACCAGGTCGCCGGTGCGCAGCCAGCCGTCCGGCGCAGCACCGCCGCCGTCTCCTCGGGCATCTCCTAGTAGCCCTTCATCACCGCCGGGTTGCGCAGCTCGAGCTCGCCGACCTCGCCGAGCGGCGCCGGCCGGCCGTCGCGCATCACGCGGCCCTCGTTGACGACGCCGAGCGTCGGGTGCTGGCGGATGCTCCCGAGCGTGCCGTACGGCCGCGTGCCGCGCGCCCAGATCGTGCCGTACGGCGTCTCGGACATCGCGTAGCCGCACACGATGCGCAGGCCGAAGCGCCGCTCGATCTCGAGCTGGCGCTGCTCGCGTCGGCGCCGGGCCGGTGTAGCAGAGGCGCAGCGGGTTGTCGGCGTCGTCGGGCCGCTCCGGCTGGCGCATCAGGATCTCGAGCATCGCCCCGATCGCGTTGAACTCGGTCGCGCCGTGGCGGCGGGCCGCGTCGAGGAACGTGCTCGCCGAGAAGCCCGGCAGCAGCGCCAGGCTCGCCCGCGCGCCGACCGAGCCGAGCATCGAGTACGCGGGCGCGTTGATGTGGAACAGCGGCAGCGACGTCATCAGCCGGTCGTCGGGGGTGAGCTCCATCCACCACGGGAAGCCCTCGCCGGCCATCACGTAGGCGCGGTGCGTCTGCGTCACGAGCTTCGAGCGGCCGGTCGTGCCCGAGGTCGGGATCAGGACGGCCGGATCGTCCGGGCCGGGCGGGGCCGGGGCCGTCTCGGGCCGGGTCCGCGTCGAACAGCCGCGCGACGTCGACGACGGCGCCGGCCCCCCAGCCGCACGCGCCGGCCATCACCGCGTCGAGACCGGGGTCGGTGACGACCAGGCGCGGCCGCACCTGGCCGACGAGGCCGGCGTGCTCGGCCTCGGCGCTGCGCGGGTTCTGGGTGACCAGGATCGAGCCGGTGTAGGCGGACGCAAGCCACGTGAACAGGTAGTCCGGCGTGCTGCGCATCGTCGCGAGCACCAGGTCGCCGCGGCCGATCCCAAGGGCCGCAAGCGCGGCCGCGGCGCGGCCGATGCGCTCGCGCGCCTCGGCGTAGGTGAACGACTCGTCGCCCGCCACGAGCCACACCTTGTCCGGGACGGCGGCGACGGCGGCGTCGAAGAGCTCGGGGATCGTCTCCGGCATGGACGCGGATCATCGCGGGTTGCCCCGGCCGGGGCAACCGCCTGCGCATAGACTCGCGCCATGACCCCGACCCCGTTCGCCGATGCCGTCGACGCCTACCTGCGCGACATCCCCACGCCGTTCTCGACCCCGGGACACAAGCGCAACCCGGCGCTCGTCGGCGCCGGCTCGCTGCTGCTCTCCGACGTGCCCCACCACGGCGGCGCCGACACGCTCCGCAACGAGCTCGAGGTGCTCGAGCAGGCGCAGGCGCTGGCCGCCGAGGCGTGGGGGGCGGACATGTGCCGCTTCAGCCACAACGGCTCGACGCACCCCAACCAGGCGCTCTGCCTGGCGGCGACGGCGCCCGGGGAGCCCGTGCTCGTGCACCGCACGTGCCACAAGTCGGTGTACGCCGGTCTGATCCTGGCCGGCGCGCGGCCGGTGTGGCTCTCGCCGGACGTGTCGGAGGATCTCGGCATCCCGCTCGGCACGCCCGTCGCGCGCGTCGCCGCCGCGCTCGACGCCGAGCCGCGCATCCGCACGGTGATCATGACCGAGCCCTCCTACGTCGGCGTGCTCTCCGACCTGCCCGCGATCGCCGCGGCCTGCCACGAGCGCGGCGCGGCGCTCATCTGCGACCACGCCTGGGCGGCCCACTTCGGCTTCGGCAGCACGGTGCCCGAGACGGCCCTTCGGCTCGGCGCCGACGCCATCGCGCTCAGCACGCACAAGACGCTGCCCTCGCTCACCCCGGGCGCCCTGCTGCTCGCGCGTGACAGCGGCTTCATCGACCTCGGCCGGCTGGCGGCGGCGTTCGACCTGCTGCTGACGACGAGCCCGTCGGCCATGATCTACGCGACGATCGACCAGTGCCGCGCCCGCATGCAGGCCGAGGGCGAGGGGCTGCTCGCGGCGGCCTGCGAGACCGCCCGGAGGGCGCGGGCGGGCGTCGAGCGGATCGAGGGCCTGCGCGTCCTCGGCGACGAGGTCATCGTCGGCCACCCGTCGGTGATGACCCGCGACCCGCTGAAGCTCCTGATCGACCTCTCCGGCGCGCACGCCGACGGGATCGCCGTCGACCGCGCACTGCGGGCGCGGGGCGTCGCGGTCGAGGGCGCCGACCGCCGGCTCGTCATCCCGCACATGACCGTCGGCGACGACGCGGCCCGTGTCGACGAGCTCGTGCGGGCCCTCCGAAGCGCCGTCGAGGAATGCCGCGGGACGGCCCCGGAGGTGCCTCCGGTCGCGACCTCGTGGCGGTCGCAGCCGGAGCTCGCGATGACGCCCCGCGAGGCGTTCTACGCGCCGACCGAGCGCGTCTCGGCCGAGGCCGCGGTCGGCCGCGTCGCCGGCGAGTTCGCGGTGCCGTACCCGCCCGGCATCCCCGCGCTTGCGCCGGGGGAGGTGATCGGCGCCGAGCTCTGGAGCCAGATCCGCTCCGAGGCGGCGCTCGGTGCGCGGATCGCCTTCGCATCCGACCCGCGGCTGGGGAGCGTCAGGGTCGTCGCCGCGCCATGAACCCGGGGACGATGCTGAACGGACGCTGCGGATGCAATACGGTCGCGTTCCAGGTCGCAGACGAGTTCGTCGTCGCGTACAACTGTCACTGCTCGAACTGCCGGGCGACGACCGGCTCGGCGTTTCTGCCGTGGGGTGAGATCGAGCAGGAGAAGCTGAGCGTGGTGGCGGGAGCGGACGCGCTGATGCTCGTGGGCGAGGAAGGCGCGGATCAGGAGGTCCGGTGCCGGCGGTGCTACTCGCTGCTCTACTGGACGGTTCGCGACCGAGGGTGCGTCCTGGTGCCGTACGGGGCGCTGGTCGACGAACCGGCGCGCAAGCCGATGGGGCATATGTTCGTGGGCTCGAAGGCCCCGTGGTATGAGATCCGCGACGACCTGCCCCAGTACGACGAGTATCCCTGGGACTCGTGACCCTTCCCCGGGTCCTTCAGGGTGGTGGCGGGCTGACCTCGGCGACGCCGGTCGCGGGCTCGCCGCTCGCCTGAAGCAGCACGCCCACGACGACGATCGCGCCGCCGATCAGGATCGCCGGGGAGGGCCGCTCCGAGACGACGATCCACACCCACAGCGGGCCGAGCACCACCTCGAGCAGCGTGATCGTCGCGATCTCGGCCGCGGGCAGCAGGCGGGCGCCGACCGAGAGCAGGGCGAGGCCCAGGCCGATCTGGCCCGCGCCGAGCAGGATCAGGAGCACGAGGTTGCGGGCGTCGACGCTGCCCGGGTGGGCGAACGGGACGGCGCAGACGAAGATCAGCACCTGGGCGAGGCAGGTGGCGGGCGCCATCGAGATGTGCCGGTGGCGGCGTGTGATCACGAGGCTGATGGCGAACGAGAACGGGATCACGATCGTCAGCAGGTCGACGAGGATGCCGCCGCGTCCGGGCGCCCCGACCATCACCCCGACGCCCGCGAGCGCGATCAGCATCGCCGCCCACGAGCGCACCGACACCGGCTCGCCGAGCATGACCCAGGCGAGCAGCGCGGCGATCATCGGCGCGGCCGCCTGCAGGAAGAGGACGCGCGCGACCGTCGTGTAGTTGAGCGCGACGATGAACGAGGCCGAGGCGATCGCCGTCGACACGCTGACGCCGAGCATCGCCCAGCCGCTGCCGCGGATGTCGTCAGCGAGCCCGTGCCGCTGCGTGGCGGCGACGAAGATCGCGAGCGCCGCGAAGGCGAACATTGCCCGGCCGGTCACCTGCGTGCCGAGCCCGACGTTGAGCTCGCGCTGCAGGATGCCGGCGGTCGACCAGGCGACCGCCGCGAGCGCGACGTAGATCTGGCCGCGGCGATGCTGCGATCGCGGCATGCTGTCGATCGCAACGGAGCTCGCCACGCCCGTAGTCAACCAGACAGGCGCCGCTCAGGCGGCCAGGCCGGACGCCGCGGCATCCGCGCCGGCGACGACCGCAAGCAGAGCGGCGGCGCAGGCGGGGTCGAACGCGGTGCCCGTGTCCGCCGCGACGAGGCCGAGCGCTCGCTCCTGCGACCACGCCTCGCGGTACGCTCGCCGGCTCGTGAGCGCGTCGTAGACGTCGCAGATCGAGAGGATGCGCGCCTCGAGCGGGATCCGCCCGGCGGCGAGGCCGTACGGGTAGCCGCCGCCGTCGACGCGCTCGTGGTGGGCGAGCACGATCGGGATCTCCTCGGCGAAGCCGCCCACGGCGGCGAGGAGGTCGGCGCCCGCCTGGGGGTGGGTCTTGATCGCGCGGTACTCGGCGTCGGTGAGCGCCCCGGGCTTGTTCAGGATCTCGGTGTCGATCCGGAGCTTGCCGATGTCGTGCAGGAGGCCTGCCACCGCCAGCCGCCGCAGAGCCGGACGGGGCAATGCGAGGTGCTCGCCGACGGCGATCGCGAGCAGGGCCACGCTGCGCGAGTGGGCCAGCGTCGATGGGTCGTGCTCGTGCAGCGTCGCGGTCAGCGACTTCACGTAGCCGCCGAGCAGCTCGGTCTCGGAGTCGAGCAGATCCTGCGCCCGCGCCCGCCGCGGCAGGGCGAGGGAGGGCGTGCGCAGCGTGAGGTCGCGCGAGACCGCCCCTGCGACCGCGAGGAAGCCGAGCGCCTCGAGGCTGTGACCGGCCCAGAACGTCCACGACCACACGGGCGAGAGCAGGTAGAGCGGGATGGAGGTGCCGAGCCAGACGAGACCGACGACGATCGCGGCGTCGCTCGGCCGGCGGGTGAGCTCGTAGGTGTGCCACGTCCTGCGCGCGACCCAGGCGTACACGGCGCAGGCGGGCAGGAGGAGCGCATACGTCCACGGGGTGACGGTGACCGGGACGAGCGGCACGAGGGTGGGGTGGCCGAGGCCGACGGCGCCGGCGACGAGCAGGGCGGCGACCGTCGCCGCCGCCGCGCGGGCGATCAGCTGCGGCGCGGCCGCGATCCGTGCGGGCATGAGCAGCGCGGTGGCGAGCACGATCCCGCCCGCCGGCACGGCCAGGGCGCCCGCGAGGCCGACGGTGGCATTGCGCCCGTACTCGCCGAGGATGAAGCCGGGTGTCGCCAGGGCGTGGATCACGAGCAGCCCGCCATGGCCAGGAAGGCGACGCCGACGAGGCCTCCGCGGGCGTCGTTCTCGCGCCGGGCGACGCGCACCATCAGCAGCGCGGCGAGGAGCGCGGCGAGGGCGGCGCCGCCGACCGCGGCCACGTGCGTGGGCGGCGAGACGAAGGCTCCGGACGCGCGCACGACATCTGCGCGCACGAGCGCGTACGCCGTCAGAGGGGCGAACGCGAGCACGGCGAGTCCGGGCCGGAGCAGACGGCGGCGGTTCACCGTCGGATTAATCGGGCAGATGCAGCGAAGATTGAGCCCGCGGCTACCCGAACGCGGCCGCGCGCACGTCGCGCGGAAGGCCGGCGGCGGCGTAGGCCGAGGTGCCCGCCGTCTGCAGCTCGTGCGCCCCCGCGAGCAGCGCCCCGTAGGCGGCGCTCGCAAGCAGCGAGCCCGTCGAGATCCGCCGCACGCCGAGCGCGCGCAGCTCGGCGACGCTCGGCGCGCCCGGGAGCGCGAGCACGTTCACGGGCGCAGCGACGGCCGCGACCACGGCGCCGATGTCGGCGGGATCGGTCAGCCCGGGCGCGTAGACGACGTCTGCGCCCGCCGCCCGGTAGGCGACCAGCCGGGCGATGGTGTCGGCGAGGTCGCCGGCGCCGTGCAGGTGGTTCTCGGCCCGCGCCGTCAGCACGAGCGGGTCGCCCTCGTGCGCGGCCGCCGCGGCGGCCGCGACCCGCTCGGCGGCCGTCCCGATCGCGTCGATCCGGCCGGTGGCCGGGTCGTAGTCCTCGATCGAGCACCCGGCCGCGCCGGCGGCGGCCAGCATCCGCACCGTCTCGGCCACGCCGGCGGGGTCGTCGGCGAAGCAGCGCTCGCTGTCGACCGAGAGCGGCAGGTCCGTCGCCGCGGCCATGCGCGCGACGTGCGCGACGAGCTCGTCGCGGCGTCACCTGCTGGTCGTTTCGGCCGAGCGTCCAGGCGAAGCCGGCGCTCGTCGTCGCGAGCGCCGGAAAGCCGCTCGCGGCCAGCAGCCGCGCCGAGCCCTCGTCCCACGGGTTCGGCATCACGAAGATGCCCTCCTGGGCGTGCAGCTCCCGGAACCGCTCCCGGCGATCGGCGATCGACGCGGCCACGGCCGCAGCTTAGTGGGGCGCGGACTCGGCCGGCTCGGAGCTCTTGAGATCGGCCTTGTAGCTCTCGGCCTGCTTCTGCAGGCCGGCCATGAGCAGGCTCGGGGTGAGGCCGAACACCGCTGCGACGACCAGGTACTCGGCGTGCGTGGTGAGGTTGAAGATCTGATCCAGGGTGGTGAGCGACGGGGTGGCCGTGGTGGCCGACGGCGCGAGCCGGGGCAGGAGCGCGGTCAGGATCACGCCGCCGACGGCGGCGAGGCCGCTGAAGAGCGGGCGCTGGATCAGGCGCGCGGTGGCAAGGCCGTAGTCCTCCTCCATCTGCGTGTCGCGCGCCGACGCGAGCCGCAGGTGCCGGAACAGGCCGACCGTGGCGCCGACGAGGAAGAAGGCGGCGGCCGCGGTGACGATCCGCGTCGAGGTGCCCGCCACCATGGCGAGGCCGAGCACGAGGTAGGCGATCAGGCTCGTGTAGAGCGCGGTGCCGAGCAGGTTGTTGCGCGCGCGGATCAGCCCGTCGCGGCGGTCGTCGCGGAACTCGCTGATCGCGTGGCGCACCATGCGGATCACCATCCGCGCCTCGGGCTCGTCGCCGGCGCCCGATTCCGGCGCCCGCGTGCTCTGGCCCAGGTAGCGCGCCGACGCCGGGTCGATCGCGACCAGGGCCTGGCGCAGCTTCGCCAGCAGGTCCGAGCGCATCGGCATGCGCGCGCCCTGGAGCCGCAGCTCGTCGTTCAGCGCCTGGGCGACGACGGCCTCGACCGGCTCGATGTTGATCAGGCACTCCTCGGCGCGGTGCAGCCGCCGCCACACCGACGTGTAGCCCGACCCGAGCGTCCAGCGCGAGCCGACCGACGCGCCCTGCGGCCCGTCGATGCCGAGGTCGCTGCCGACGGGGTCGAGCTGGAGCCGGGCCTCGTGCACCGCGCAGACCGCCACCGTGTCGGTCGTCGCCGAGAGCGCGTCCAGCCGCGCCCGCAGGCTCAGGTAGTCGCGGGCGAGCTCGCCGTGCACGCACGGGTTCGCGCCGTCGGCGCGGCTCAGGCGGCGCAGCATGAACGCGCACGAGACCCAGATCACCAGGCCGAAGGCCACACCGGCGAGCACGGCGAGCACGCCGTTCGAGCGCGGGTCGGTGAAGAACGGGCGGCATCAGGTAGACGACCGTGGAGGCGATCGCCGCGGCGCCCGGGAACGCGATCACCATCGGCACGAACACCGTGCGGAACTCGCGCCAGGCCGTGTCGCGGGGCGGCGGCGGCGGCGTGATCGCCGCGAAGCCGTCCGCCGTCGCCGTGACGTCGTCGGTCGCGACGCGCCCGTTCGACCCGGCGCCCACCGTCGCCCGCCGCGCCGTTTCCGACCTCTCCGTGCCTGCCATGCGCCCTCCTCTGCCCAAAAGGGACATGATCGTAGCAATCAACACGACCGTCTGTCAAAAGACGCTCGCCCAGGTCGCGGCTACGCGAAGAACTGCGGCAGGTGCTCGCGGTGCGCGTCGAGCAGCGCGTCGAGGAGCGGCCGGGCGACGTCGAAGCTCGCCACGAGCGGGTTTGCCATCAGCGCCTGCAGGGCCACGGCCCGGTCGCCCGTGACCGCCGCCGCACGGTCAGGCGCTCGTACGCCTTCACCTGCTCGACGAGGCCGAGCATCTCCGGCGGCAGCGGCCGCTGCGGCCTGGGGTGGGCGCCGGCCGCGTCGATCGCGGCACGGCACCTCGACGACGGCGTCGTCGGCGAGGTTCGGGATCGCGCCGTCGTTGCGCACGTTCACCACCTGCGTGTCGCCGCGGTCGGTCGCGAGCGACTCGAGCAGCATCGCCGCCGCCTCGGAGTAGAAGGCGCCGCCGCGCTTCTCGAGCAGCGCGGGCTTCACGTCGAGCGCCGGGTCGCGGTACATCTCGAGCAGGTCGTGCTCGATCTCCATCACCTCGCGCGCCCGCGGCGGGCTCTCGGCCTGCTCGGCGCAGCGCGCGCTCCGGTCAGGTAGAAGTAGCGCAGGTAGTACGACGGGATCGCGCGCACGAGCCGGATCAGGTCGCCGGGCAGGTCGACGTCCTCGCCGAGCTGGTCGGCGAACGTGTCGATCAGCTCCGGCAGCCGGTCGGTGCCGTCGACGTAGACGGCCCGCTCCCACGACAGGTGGTTCAGGCCGACGTGCTCGAGCTCGACCCGCTCCGGCGTCACCCCGAGGCGGTCGGCCAGCTGGCGCTGGAAGCCGATCGGGATGTTGCAGAGCCCGATCGCGCGGTGGCCGGCGTCGATCAGCGCCTGGGCGACCAGGCCGGCCGGGTTCGTGAAGTCGAGCAGCCACGCGCCGTCGGCGCCGTGGGCGGCCGTGTCGCGGGCGATGTCGAGCACGACGGGCACGGTGCGAAGCGCCTTGGCGAACCCGCCCGCGCCGGTCGTCTCCTGGCCGATCAGGCCGAACCCGGCCGGGATCGTCTCGTCCTTCAGCCGGGCGGCGAGGCCGCCGACGCGCAGCTGCACGAGCACGAACGCCGCGCCGTCGAGCGCCCGCGTGCCGGTCGGTCGTGCAGGCCAGGCGGCCGGCGAAGCCCTGCCGGCGCAGGATCCGCTCGGCCAGGCCGCCGACGACGTCCAGCCGGCCCTGGTCGATGTCGTGCAGGGCGATCTCGGCGATGCCCAGCCGCTCGGCGCGCAGGCCGAGCCCCTCGATCAGCTCGGGGGTGTAGGTGCTGCCGCCGCCGATGACCGCGATCTTGGGGTTTTCAACCACGCGCGGAGATTGTAATCTATGGCCCGTGCATTCGTTAGGAAACTTTCCTGACATATTCATGGCCGAGATCGCGGGCCAGCCGGCGGCGATCCGGCGGGCCGCCGCGGCGCCGTGGAGCAGGCCGAGCTGATCGCGGCGCTCCGGGCCGAGCACGGCCGGCGCACGCGGGTCGTGCTGACCGGGATGGGCAGCTCCTACGACGCCTGCTACCCGGCCGCGACCCGGCTCGCCGCCGCGGGCGTGCTGGCGACGATGGTCGACGCCGCCGAGCTCCTGCACTTCCGCCTCGACGCGCTCGGGCCGGGGACGCTGCTCGTGTGCGTGAGCCAGTCGGGCGAGAGCGCCGAGACCGTCCGCGTCGTGCGCGCGCTGCGTCGAGCGCGGCGACCGCCCCTTCATCGCGTCGGTCACGAACGGCGGCGAGAGCTCGCTGGCCCGGCTCGCCGACCTGAACCTCGACACCCGCGGCGGCGAGGAGCACGGCCCCTCGACGATGACGTTCGCGGCCACGCTCGTCATGATGGCCGCCGTCGCCCGGGCGCTGGCCGGCCACGCGCCCGCCCCGGCGGCCGACGCCGAGGCCGCCGCCGCGTGCGTCGAGCGGCTCCTCGCGACGCCCCGCCGCCGACGCGCACGCGCTCGAGACCTGGCTCGGGCGACCGGCCGATGCTCGCCCTGCTCGGGCGGGGCGGGTCGCGGGCCGCCGCCGAGATGGGCGCGCTCACGCTCAAGGAGGCGGCCCGGTTCCCGGCCGAGTCGCTGCAGACGGCCCAGTTCCGGCACGGGCCGCTCGAGCTCGCCGGCCCGAGGCTGGCGGCGGTCGTGCACGCGTCGGAGCGGCGCACGCGCGACCTCGACCTCGGCCTCGCGGCCGAGCTCGCCGCGGCCGGCGCGGCCGTGCTCGTCGTCAGCCCCGACGGCGCCGCCCCCGCCGGCGCGACCGGCGTCGCGACGGGCGAGGTCGCCGACGGCATCTCGCCGGCGGTCGAGATCGTGCCGGTGCAGCTGCTCTCGTGGGCGCTCGCGCGCGAGCCGCGGCCTCGCCCCCGGCACCTATACGATCGCGTCGAAGGTGACGACGCATGAGTAGCCCCCGGGTCGCGCTCACGTTCGACACGGAGCACTGGAGCCACCCCTCCACGCCCGACGTGCAGGAGCGCATCCTCGACGTGCTCGCGGCGGCCGGCGTGCGGGCGACGTTCTTCGTCCAGGGCCGCTGGGCGACCGCCTACCCCGGGTGCGCGCGCCGCATCGCCGAGGCCGGCCACCTGGTGGGCAACCACTCGCACCATCACGCGCCGATGAGCACGCTCACCGACGCCGGCATCGAGCGCGACGTGCACCGGGCCGAGGAGGTCATCCGCGAGCTCACCGGCGCCGATCCGCGGCCGTGGTTCCGATGCCCGTTCGGCGACGGGCACGACGACCCGCGGGTGCTCGCGGCGCTCGACCGGGCCGGCTACCGCAACCACCACTGGGACGTCGAGCCGGACGACTGGCGGCCCGAGCGCACGCCGGACGATCTCGAGCGGCTGGTGGTCGCCGGCGCCCTCGGCCCACGGCGACGGCGCGGTGGTGCTGCTGCACAGCTGGCCGCCGGCGACGATCGCCGCCCTGCCCGCGATCGTGGCCGGCCTGCGCGACGGCGGCGCGCGCCTCGCTCGGCCTCGACGAGGTGGTCGGGTGAGGCCGCGCACCGTGATCGCCGTCGACGGCGGCAACTCGAAGACCGACGTCGCCATCCTGGACGACGCCGGGCGCGTGCTGGGCGACGTGGCGCGGCCCGGGCGCGTCGTTCTCGCCGATCGACCACGACCGCTCGATCGCCGACCTCGAGCGCTCGGTGCGCGCCGCCGCGCGCGCGGCCGGGATCGCGGCCGACCCCGTCGCCGACGTCGGCATCTTCTGCCTGGCCGGCGCCGACCTGCCGGCCGACGACCGCCGCATCCTGCGGTCGCTGCGGCGGCTGGGGCTCGTGGCCGAGCCGCTGCTGCGAAACGACACGTTCGCCGTGATGCGCGCCGGCGCCCCGCGCGGGTGGGGCGTCGCCGTCGTCTGCGGCGCCGGCTTCAACTGCACCGGCGTCGGCCCCGACGGCCGCGAGGTGCGCTTCCCGGCGCTGGGGCCGATCTCGGGCGACTCGGGCGGCGGTCAGGAGATCGGGATCGCCGCCGTCGGCGCGTGCGTTCGCGCCGGCGACGGCCGCGGCCCGCGCACCGCGCTCGAGCGGGCGGTGCCCGCGTTCTTCGGCCTGCGCACGCCGCGTCAGGTGATGGTGGGGCTGCACACCGGCAAGCTCGACGAGTCCCGGCTCTACGAGCTCGCGCCGACGGTGCTCGGCGCGGCCAACGACGGCGACGCGGTCGCGGTCGCCATCGTCGAGCGCCAGGCGAACGAGGCGTCAGTGCTCGTCTGCACCGCGCTGCGGCGGCTGAAGCTGCAGCACCGAGACACCGACGTCGTGCTCGGCGGCGGCGTCGCCCGCGCCCGCAGCCCCGTCTTCATGGACCGCCTGGAGCGGCTCGTGGCCGAGTGCGCGCCGGGCGCGCGCATCGCGGTGGTCGACGAGCTCCCGATCGTCGGCGCCGCGCTGCTCGGGCTCGACCGGCTGGCGGTGTCCGACGGCGCGGCCGACCGCATCCGCGGTGCGCTCGTCCCGTCCAGATTCGACCGCAACGGCGCGGTACCCTGAGGAGGAGGCATGGCGCGGATCGTTCTCCAAGACGTGACCAAGCGGTTCGGGAAGGACTCGCTCGCCGTCGACCGGGTGTCGATGGAGATCACGGACGGCGAGTTCATGGTGCTGGTCGGGCCGTCGGGCTGCGGCAAGACGACGCTCCTGCGCATCATCGCCGGCCTCGAGGAGCTCACCGACGGCGAGGTGGTGATCGGCGACCGGGTCGTCACCGACCTCGCGCCCAAGCACCGCGACGTCGCCATGGTGTTCCAGAACTACGCGCTCTACCCGCACATGACGGTCGCCCAGAACATCGCGATCGGCCTCAAGCTGCGCAAGCGCCCAAAGGCCGAGATCGCCGAGAAGGTGGCCGAGGCGGCGCGCGTGCTCGGCCTCGAGCCGCTGCTCCACCGCAAGCCGGCCGAGCTCTCGGGCGGGCAGCGCCAGCGGGTGGCGATGGGCCGGGCGATGGTGCGCGAGCCGCAGGCGTTTCTGATGGACGAGCCGCTCTCGAACCTCGACGCCAAGCTGCGGGTGCAGATGCGCGCCGAGCTCGCGCGGCTGCGCGACCGGCTCGGCACCACCACCGTCTACGTCACGCACGACCAGGTCGAGGCGATGACGCTCGGCGACCGGGTGGCGGTCATGTGCGACGGCGTCGTGCAGCAGCTCGACACGCCGCAGAACCTCTATGCGCACCCGGCCAACCTGTTCGTCGCGGCGTTCATGGGGTCGCCCTCGATGAACCTGTTCGAGGCCACGGTCGACGGCGAGTCCGTCGCGTTCGGCGGCCACCGCCTGCCGCTCGCGCCCGGCCGCCTGCGCGGCCATCACGGGACCGTCGTCGTCGGGATCCGGCCGTCGGACTTCGAGGACGCCGATGTGTGGCGCGACGAGACGCGCGCGGTGCTCGAGGTGCCGGTGAGCGTCGTCGAGGAGCTCGGCGCCGACTCGAACGTGATCTTCGCGCTCGACGCGCGGCCGGCCGTCGACGTCACCGGCGGCCGCAGCCCGGACGACGACGGCGGCGAGGAGACGCAGACCCCGCTCGTCGCCGCCGGCGAGACGGTGTGCACGGCGTGCGTGGACGCGCGCACGCGCGCGCGGCCGGGCCAGACGGTGCGGCTCTCGGTCGACCCGGCCCGGCTGCACTTCTTCGACGCCGTCTCGGGCGAGGTGCTCGCGCCGACCGAGCCGGTCGCCGCCGCGGCGGGCTGAGCAGCCGGCTCAGCCCTTGACGCCGGTGAGCGTGATCCCCTCGATGAAGACGCGCTGGGCGAGGAAGAAGAGCACGATCACGGGCAGCATGAAGATCAGGGCGGCCGCCATGGTCAGGTTCCAGTCGACGTGGTGCAGGCTGCGGAACGACGCGAGCGCCACCGAGAGCGTCTGCGAGTTCGGGTTGCCGGCCAGGTAGACGAGCGGCCCGTAGAAGTCGTTCCACGAGTAGATGAAATTGAAGAGGGCGACCGCGGCGATCGCCGGCTTGGCCAGCGGGATCATCACCCGGCGCAGGATCTGCCAGTGGCCGCCGCCGTCGACGCGGACGGCGTCGAGGAGCTCCTTCGGGATGGTCATGAAGAACTGCCGCAGCAGGAAGATCGAGAAGGCGTCGCCGAAGAAGTTCGGGATGATGAGCGGCTTGAGCGTGCCGATGAACTGGATCCCGGTCCAGTCGTGGTACTGCTTCGACCACAGGATGTAGAGCGGCACCGACGTCACCTGCGGCGGCAGCATCAGCGTCGAGAGCACGAGCAGGAGCACGACGTTGCGCCCCCGCCACTCGATGCGCGAGAACGCGTATGCGACCGGCACCGACGAGATGACGACGCCGACCGTCGCGAGGCCGGCGTACAGGAACGAGTTCCAGGTGTAGCGGGGCAGGTTGATGCTCGAGAACACCTTCGAGAAGTTCGACCACACGAACGGGTGCGGGATGAGGGTCGACGAGAGCGCCTGCTGGTCGGTCATGAGCGCCGTCAGGAGCATGAAGATCACCGGCAGCGCGAACGCGAGCGACACCGCGATCAGCATGGCGTGGTTGGCGATCCCGAGCAGGATCCGGCGCCGGCGCACGGCGGCCGGGAGGCTGCGGGTGGTGTGGGCGACGGCGGCTACGAGGTGCCTCCGCGGTAGTGCACCCACCGGCGTGAGGTGGCAAACAGCACGGCGGTCGTCGCCATGGTGGCGATGAAGAGCACCCACGCCATCGCCGAGGCGTAGCCCATGTGGAAGTAGGTGAACGCCTGCTCGTACAGCCACACGCCGTAGAAGAGCAGCGACCCCTGCGGGTCGCCCGGCGAGCTGCCGGCAGTGGTGGACGAGACGAAGGCCTGGTCGAAGTACTGGAAGCCGTCGATCACCCCGATCACCAGCGTGAAGAAGATCACCGGCGTGATCATCGGCAGCGTCACGTGGCGGAAGCGCTGCCACGCGTTTGCGCCCTCGATCGAGATCGCCTCGTAGAGGTCGCGGGGGACGTCGAGCAGGCCGGCGAGGTAGATCACGATCGCGTCGCCGATGCCCCACAGGCCGAGCACGATCAGGGCCGGCTTGGCCCAGGCCGGGTCGTAGAACCAGAGCGGCGCGCTCACCCCGGGGATCTTCGAGAGCAGCTGGTTCACCGGGCCGGTGGTCGGGTTCAGCAGGTACACGAACACGAGCGCGCTTCCGACCGTCGGCGCAAGCGACGGCATGAAGAAGAGCGTGCGGTAGACGTTCACGCCCCGCTTGGGCCGGGTGAGCAGCATGGCCGTCAGCATGGCGAAGACGATCCGCAGCGGCACCGAGACGAGGATGATCCAGACCGTGTTGCTGCACCGACCGCCAGAAGTACGGGTCGGCCTCGTGCTGCCCGTGGATCGTGCCGATGCCGAACATGAACCGGTAGTTGTCGAGGCCGACCCAGCTCGGCGCGGTCAGCAGGTCGTAGTGGGTGAACGAGTAGTACAGGCTGAGCAGCATCGGCCACGCGGTGAAGAGCGTGAAGCCGACGATCCACGGCGAGAGGAAGAGCAGGACGGTGGCGTACTTGCGCACCGCCGCCGACCGCCGCGCACGCCGGCGCTCGGCCGGCGTGCGGACGGGGACGGCGCTCGCCGCGGGGAGTGACGCCACGCGGGCTACGGCGTCTGCCCCTGCTGGATCTGGTTGTCGATGTTCGTGTCGAGCTGCTGCAGGCCGGCCTGCAGGTTCGGCACGCTCCCGGCCTGCCACTTCGCGTCGAAGTCGTCGGCCAGCTGGGCGTATCCGGCGCCCGACGGCAGGAGCGGCGGGTACATCGACGAGTGGGGGTTGTTCCAGATGCTCACGAACGTCGGGAACTGCGGCCCGAGGTTCAGATCGGGCGAGTTGCCCGATGCGGTCGTCGTCGGCACGTTTCCGAGCGAGTTTGCGAGCGTCACCAGGTAGTGCGTGTCGGTCGCCAGGAACTTGACGAGGTCCCACGCCTCCTGCGGGTGCTTGGTGCCCTGCGGGATGCCGACGATCGTGCCGCCGACGCGGCCCGACCCGTACAGCTGCGACTGGTTGTCTGCGACCGGGAACGGCGCGGTGCCGTAGTCGAGCGACGGGTGCTCGCGCTTGATGAACGCGGTGCGCCACTCACCGTCGAACACCATCGCCACCTTGCCCGTCTCGAACGCGTTGGTCGGGTTGAACTCGGAGTTCGTGTAGGTCGCGAAGAACTTCTGCAGGTTGGAGTAGCCGTACCAGTCGACCAGCGACTTCTGCCACTCGAACGCCTGTGTCCAGGCCGGGTCGGTGGCGAGCTGGGCCTTGCCGCTCGAGTCGAACCAGTTCGCGCCGAACGCGTGCCCGATGTCGGCGATGTCGAACTCCTCCCACAGGTTGAGCGGCACGAAGCCGGCCACCTTGATCGAGCCGTCCGGGTTCTTCACGGTCAGCTTCTTGGCATCCGCGGCGAGCTCGGTCATCGTCTTGGGCGGGCCGCTGATCCCGGCCTTCTGGAACATCTGCTTGTTGTAGTAGAGGCCGTAGGCGTCGGTCAGCGACGGCAGCGCGCACTGCTTGCCGGCGACCTTCGTGTAGCTGAGCGTCGCCGGTGCGAACTGGCTGATCGACATGTGGTCCTTCTGCATGAACGGCGTCAGGTCTTCCCACAGACCGCTCGAGCAGTACTGGCCGGCGTAGCTGCGGCGTGAAGCCGATGGCCACGTCCGGAGCGTTCCCGCCCTTGATGGCCGCGATCAGGTTGGGGTCGAACGTGTCCTGCGCCGGGTTCGGCTGCAGCGCGAGGTTCAGATGGATCCACGGGTACTGCTTGCGGAATCCGGCGAGGGCGTCCGCGAACGGCTTGGCCTCCTCGGCGGCGAACTGGTGCCAGACGGTGAGGGTGACGGGCGTGTGCGCGCCGCCGGCCGAGCTCGACCCACCGCCCGAGCTGCCTCCGCCGCAGCCCGCCGCCAGGGCCACCCCCAGCACCGCTGCGGCTCCGAGCAGGTTGTAACGTCGTCTCATCTCGCCTCTCCTCCCGTGATGGCGATCGGTTCCGGATGTGCCGTCATCCCGCACGCTCCCTGGGCTGCGTGTCGCGGACGCGGTCGAACAACGTCTCCTGGGCGGCGGCGAGCGCCGTGGCCACGGCGCCGTGCAGGACGACCTCGTCGCCGAGCGCCGAGACGGCCAGCCGGGGCCGGAACGGCGAGATCCGGTGCAGCTCGCGCTCGATCGGCTCACGCAGCAGGTCGCCGCCGTTGCCGGCGATGCCGCCGCCGAGAACGACGAGCGCCGGGTCGAGCACCGGCACGACGGCCGCGATCGCGAGGGCGATGCGGCCGGCGATCTGCTCGACGACGGCGACCGCGGCCGCATCGCCGCGGCGGGCGGCCGTGAACACGCTCTTCGGCGACGCGGGGCGCAGGCCGTGCTCGCGCGCGAGCCGCTGCGCGGCCGCGGCCGATGCCGACTCCTCGAGCTGGCCGCGGCGGCGGTAGGCGGGGTCGTGCGGGTCGCCCGGGCCGACGGGCAGGTAGGCGATCTCGCCGGCCGCGCCGGCCGCCCCCCGGTACAGCTGGCCGTCGACGACGATGCCCAGGCCGATCCCGGTGCCGACCCACAGGAAGACGAAGTTCGAGGTGCCCTGGCCGACGCCGCGGGCGCGCTCGCCCAGGGCGGCCAGGTTGACGTCGTTGTCGAAGCTGACCTTCGCCCCGAGCTCGGCCCGGATCGCCTCGACGAGGCCCTGCTTGCCGCCGGGCAGGTTCGGGCTGAGCGCGAGCCGGGTGCGGTCGGGGTCGAGCACGCCCGGGCAGGCCGACGGTCGCGTGCGTGACATGCGCCCCAGCCGATCCCGCGCTCGCCGGCGAGGCCGTGCGCGAGCGCGCTGATCTGGGCCACCGTCGCGGCCGAGCTGCGGTGCGTGCGCTCGTCGCGGCGGGCGCGGACGGTGCCGGTGATGTCGGCCAGCGCCGCCCGCACCCAGTGGCTGCCGACGTCGATCCCGACCACCCAGCCCGACTCGGGGTTCAGGCTGTAGACGACCGCGCCCGGGCCCTTGGGGCCGCGGGCGCGGCCGGACTGCTGCACGAGCCCGGCGCCCTCGAGGCCCGAGAGGGCCTGCGAGACGGTGGGCTTGGAGAGGCCGCTGCGGCGGGCGGCCTCGGCGCGCGACATGGCGCCGTCGCGCCGGATCAGCTCGAGCAGGCTACGCTCGTTGATGGCCCGCAGCAGGCTGGGCGTGCCCGTCGCGAACTCCGGCGGCGCCTCCCCAGAGTAAGGAAACTTTCCTGACAATACTCCGGGGAGGATAGGCCCCCGGGCGGCGCAAAGTCAAGGGTGCGCGCACACCTCGAAAAACCGGCACGCCGATATGCTCCGGGCCGTGCTCCGCCGTCTGGCAACGCAGGTCGTCCGCAGCGTCACGTTCGCCGACCTCTGGCTCGTGCGTGCCGGCCGCAGCTGCTGCGTGGCCCGGTCGCAGGCGGAGCTGCGGCGCACGCTCGCTGGCGAGGAGCCCGGGGGCGCTACGCCGCGACGCTGAAGCGGCGTTTGCCGCGGCCCTTGGCGTCGAGCAGCGCGGCGTCGGCGGCGTTGATCAGCGCGTCGGCCGCCCTGCCGTGCGCCGGCGAGGTGGCGACGCCGATCGAGATCGGGATGCGCTCGCGCTGGAACGCGTCGAGCAGGCGGGTGCAGAGCACGGCCGCTTCGGCGGCGCCGGTGCCGCGAGCGGCGAGCGCGAGCTCGTCCCCGCCCAGGCGCCCGGCCGTGTCCTCCGCGCGGGCGTGGCGCCGCAGCAGCCGGGCCGCGGCGCGCAGGACGCGGTCGCCGTGGGCGTGGCCGTTCGTGTCGTTCAGCCGCTTGAAGTCGTCGATGTCGATCACGAGGATGCTGACCTGCTCGTCGGAGCGGCCGGCGGCGCGCAGCGCCGCGGCCAGGCGGCGCCGGAAGGTGCGCGGGTTGGCGAGGCCGGTCAGGGCGTCGTGGTCGGCGAGCCGGCGCACGCGCTGGTAGAGATGCGCCTGCCGCAGCGCGCCCGCGCCGGTGGCCGCGAGCGCCTCGCAGAAGCGCACCTCGTCGCCGGAGAAGGCGGCGGCGTTGACCGGGTCGACGATCTCGACGACGCCGAGCGTGCGGCCGTTTGCGATCAGCGGCACCTGCAGGAGCGTGTGCCATCCCCAGCGGATCATGTAGTCGCGCTGCCCCTCGGACACGGCCGGATCGTCGACGAGCGACTGCACGTGGCCGGTCTCACCGGCGAGGAGCGCGGCGAGCTCGGGCAGGCCGGCGACGCTGTGCACGCCCGGCGGAGGCAGCGGCACGCGCCGGTTCGTCCACGTGCGGAACTCGAGCACGTCGCGGATGACGCCGCGGCGCGGGTCCCACACGGCGATCGACACCTCACCCACCCGGGGGATCGCCTGGCCGACGCCCCGCGCGACCTCGCTCAGGACGTCGTCGACGCTGGCCGAGCTCGTCAGGCGCGCGGTGACCGCGTAGAGCGCAGCGAGCCGCTGCGAGAGACGCAGGTCTTCGCCCGGGAGTCGCTCATCGCCGTCGCTGCGGTCGTTCGTCATCGCCCCGGGAGATCGGCAGGTGGCGTGCCGGTTTGAGGCCGGCGGCGGCCGGCGCGCGCCGTCTGGCGGCGGGCGACCGGGCGATGTCGACCTGGGTGATCGTCCCGACCACCCGCAGCGAGTCGTCGACGACCGGGATGCGCCGGAGCTGATGCGCGGCCATCAGCAGCAGCGCGTGTCCGACCGGCTGCTCCGGGCGCACGTAGACCAGGCCGGACGACGCGACGTCGCCAACGCACGCGGCCTGCAGGTCGATGCCTGCGGCCACGCCGCGCACGACGATGTCGCGGTCCGTCAGCAGCCCCACGAGGCGACCCTCGGCGACGACGGGAAGGGCGCTCGTGCCCTCGTCCGCCATGACGTGCACGGCGTCGATCAGCGGCGACTCCCGGGCGACGACGATCGCGGCGGACATCACCTCGCCGACGGTCTGCGCCAATTCAGGAGCGCTTGCGGGCGTCGACGGCGCGCTCGAGCTCGGCCTTGGACATGCGCGAGCGGCCGGCGATGTTGCGCTGCCGCGCCTCGTTCAGGAGCTGCTTCTTCGTGCGTCCGCGCGGGCCGGAGCGGTGCGAGCGCACGCCGCCGCGGTGCGACGAGGACAGGTCGTCGGTCGAGCTGCGCGAGGCGGTCTGCGCCTGCCCGCTGCGGGCGCGCTCCTTGTTGATCGTACGGGCGGCAATCTCCTTTGCGCGCGCCGGAGACGCCCCGGAATCGCGCTCGCTCTCGGCGATGTGCGCGTACTTGCGCTCCTGCTTCTCCGTCCACTCGGCCGGCATCGGATCCCTCCTTGGCGAACCATCTCTCGTCGTCGATATCGGTTCCCTTGCGTTGCGCTCGCGAAACGTGCTGCGGCGCGCGCAGACCGGGGGCAGGGACGGGCACATCCGGCGCCGAAGAGGTCACGGTGGACGCCCCGGACGAGACCGCTGACCAGCGCCGGAACCGGCAGCTCGCCGAGCTCCTGAACGAGCTCCGCGTGGCCCTGCCCGGTGTCCAGATGCTCTTCGGATTCCTGCTGGCGGTGCCGTTCAGCCAGCGCTTCGGCCAGGTGTCGGCGAACGAGCGCGGGCTCTACTACGCGGCGTTTGCCGCCGCCGCCGGGGCGTCGGTGTGCTTCATCGCCCCGACCGCCTTCCACAGGATCGTCTGGCAGCACGGCGAGAAGGCGGTGCTGCTGCGCGTCTCGAGCACGCTCGCGATCGTCGGCACCGTGTTTCTGGCCGCGGCGATCACGTGCGTGATGGTCTTCATCACGAGCTATCTCTACGGGTCGTCGCAGGCGGCGCTCGCCGGCGCGGTGCTGCTCGCGGCGCTCGTCTCGCTGTGGTACGTGCTCCCGCTCGCGTATCGCCTGCGTTCGCGCGATCCGTGAGCGGCGCCGGGCTTCTAACCGGCCTTGAACTCGCCCCAGATGGCGGTGCGCTTGTTGAGGCCAGTCGGCGTCGTGTAGAGGATCTCGTAGTTGTTCAGGATCCGCTGCGGGAAGACGACCAGCGGATCCTTCGCCTCGGCGCCCACGAGCGGGTAGGACGCGGGCGTGCCGACCTCGTACTGGACGTACTGCATCTCGCGCGCGTTCACGGCCGGGTCGAGCATGTAGTTGATCCAGGCGTGCGCGGCCACCGGGTCGGGCGCGTAGGCCGAGATGGCCCAGTTGTCGATCCAGATCTCGGACCGGCCGAGCGGCGCGACGACGCGGATGTCGCCCTGCTTCTTGCGCGCGGCGCGGATGCGCAGGCCGTCGCCGGAGTAGGTGATGCCGAGGTCGATCTTGCCGGCGATGAAGTCGTCGAGGTAGACCTCGTTGATCGTGTTCACGTGCGGCCGCACCTTGAGCAGCAGGTCGCGCGCGGCGTTCAGCTCCGAGTCGCTCTCGCTGTTCATCGAGAAGCCGAGCGCGTTCAGCGCGACGCCGATCACCTCGGCGGGGCTCTCGATGAAGTTCACGTTCAGCCCGCCCGCGTGCGGCAGGAAGTCGAAGAAGTCCTTCCACGTCTGCAGGTTGGCCTTCACGTGGTCGGTGCGCAGCGTGAAGCCGGTGAGCCCGGTGTCCTTCATGACGGAGTAGACGTTGCCGGGGTCGTAGGAGAGCTGGCGCCAGTGCGGCGCGAGGTTCTTCAGATTGGGGAGCAGGCTGTGGTCGAGCTTCATCAGCAGGCCCAGGTTCTTCTCGATGCGGACGTGGTCGGCATCGGGGACGATGATGTCGTAGACCGGCTGCCCCTTCGTCGTCTGGAGCTTCGTCAAGAGCTCCTCGTTCGAGGCGTAGTTCGACTCCTTGAACGCGACGCCGTACTTCTGCGAGAACGCCTTCGCGTTGGCCGGGTCGTGGTACTGGGCCCAGTTGTAGAAGTTGAGCGTGCTCTCGATCTTCTTCTTGGCCAGGCTCGAGCTCGCCACCGACGGCGCGTTGCCGCCGCCCGTCGAGCCGCCGCAGGCCGCGGCCGCAAGCGCGATCGCGCCCGCTCCGAGCAGCTCCCGGCGGTTGAGGCGATCGGCGTGGTGGCCGGCGCGTGTGGGCTCGACGTCGGAGATTGCGTAGAGATACACGAAAGTTGCGCCCCAGTCAACAACCTGGTATGAGCCGTTCCGTGAGCACGGCCAACGGCACTCCTGTCCGGATCGGCGCCCGTCTGCGGCATGCGCGCGAGCAGCGCCGGCTCTCGCTCGGCGACGTCTCGGAGCGCACCGGGCTCAGCCGCGGGTTCCTGTCCCGCGTCGAGCGCGACAAGACGAGCCCGTCGGTGGCCTCGCTCGTGGCCGTGTGCGAGGCGATCTCGCTGCCGCTCGGGCGGCTCTTCGGGACGCCCGGCGTGACGGTGGTGCGGGGGGCCGACCGGCCGACGGCGCTCCTGCCCGGACGGGCGGTCGCAGACACGCTGATCACCCCGGCGCACGAGTCGCACGTGACGATCGTCGAGACGCTGGCCGCGCCCGGCGGCTCCGGCGGCGAGGAGTACTACACGCTGCCCAGCGAGTGCGAGGTGTGCTACGTGCTCGACGGGACGATCGAGCTCGAGGTCGACGGCGAGGCCTTCGCGCTCGCCCGCGGCGACGCGGCCACGTTCGGCGCGAACGTCCCGCACACGTGGCGCAACCCGTCGCGGAGCGCGGAGGCCCGGGTCGTGTGGGTGATCGCGCCGGCTCTGCCGGACCCGCGCGGCCAGGCCGACGTCCCCTGACCGCCGTTCAGGGGTGCGGCGTGGCGCTCAGGAGTCGATGATCTCGGCGAACGCCGGCTCGCCGCGGAGCGCGTCCAGCTCGGGATCCTTCGCCGCGATCATGCGCATCCGCCGGGAGACGACGGCCGTGCGGAGGGCCTCGAGCGCGGCCTCGGTGCGCCCCGCCTTGCACTCGCAGCAGGCGAGCATGTACGGCAGCATCGGCAGCTCCGGGCGGGCAGCCGCGAGCTCGCGGGTGCGGTCGGCCGCCTCGGCGTACCGTCCCTCGTTGTAGAGAGGGGCGACCGGCATCCACAGCTCCCATCCAAGGGGCTCGTACGCCTCGCCCGGCGTCCCGCCGATGGCAAGGATGGTCGTCCCCGGCTCCTCCGCGAACGCCGTCCGCATCACGCCCGGCCGGGCGAAGACGCACGTGCCCGCCGGAGCGTCCACCCGCTCACCGTCCAGCTCGAAGGTCGCCCGCCCGCGGTGGACCAGGTAGAGCTCCTCCGAGTCGCCGGCCTCGTCATGCTCGTTGAGCACCCGGTCGCCCGCGGCGGCGGCCGTCCAGGCGTTCACGCCGAACGACGTGATACCGAAGTGGTGGCGCACCGGCCGGCAGGGGATGCGGTCGGCGATCTCGTCGATGTCGTCCAGGCGGACGACGGCGTGGGCGGCGATCTCCATCAGGCGACGGTACCAGGGACCGAGGCGCCCCTCTTCAGCCGGGGCCGCGCCGGCCGATTCACTGGATGTGGTCGAACACCCCCGCAGCCGCTAGATGAGCGAGCCGATCCACGTCCTGATCGTCCGCGCGGCCGGCCTGCAGTGGGCCCTGCCCATGGGAAGCGTCGAGCAGACGTTCGCGTTCGGCGAGCGTCAGGTGCACACGGTCGCCGGCAAGCGCGTCGTCGTCTTCCGCGACGACGCGCTCGAGGTGATCCCGATCGCGGCGCGGCTCGGATTCGGCGCCGACGCGCCGCTTGTCGCAGGCGTCGTCGTCTGGGCCGGCGGACGCCGGCGGGCGTTCGCCGTCGACGAGCTCGTCGGGCAGGTCATGCTCGAGTGCAACGACGTCCCCGCGGCCGCCGCGAGCGCCCACACTGCGGGCGTCGTGATCACGAGCTCGGGCGAGGTCGTCCCCGTGCTCGAGCCCGGCGTGATCGCGGGCGCGTGGTCGCCGGCGGGCAAGGGCGCCTTCGGATTCAGTGAGCTGCAGCGGAGCGCGCTCCTCGAGATCGCGAACATCGGCTCGGGGAACGCGGCGACGGCGCTCTCGCAGATGCTCGGCAAGCCGGTCGAGATCACCTACGCCGAGGCCCTGCTCGCCACCCTGGCCGAGGCCGCCGACAAGATCGGCGCCGCGGCGGCCCCGTCGGCGGTGGTCGACACGCCCGTCGCCGACGACGGTGGCAAGGTGCTCCTGCTCTTCCCCGATGGGGCGGGCGAGCAGCTGTGCGAGCTCTTCGGCACGAGCATCGACGACGACATGGGGCGATCCGCCCTGCGCGAGGTGGGCAACATCCTCGCGAGCTCCTACCTGAACGCCGTGGTCGAGATGACCGGGATGGCGCTCGCGCCGCAGCCGCCGACGATCGAGGTGGACCTGCTCGGGTCGCTCGTGTCGCGCAGCCTCGCGGGCGCCCGGGCCGACGATCCCACCGTCCTGATGCGGTCGGTGATGACGGTCGAGACGTCCGACGCGAGCTTCGCGTTCCTGTTCGTCCCCCAGTTCGGCGCGGTCACATCGCTGCTCGAGCATCTGGGCGTCGGATCGGCCGAGGCCGCGTAACCCGGGGCACCGGAGCGGCGCGGGCGCGGTAGTACGCTTTCGCGTGTGAGGCCCCCCGACGAGGTTCGAGCTGCGGTGAAGGCGGCGGTTGCGGACGGGCGGATGGGCGATCGGATGTGGCTCTACGCCACGTACCACTGCAACCTGCGGTGCTCGTACTGCCTCACCGAGAGCAGCCCGCGCGTGCGCGACCGGCGCGAGCTCTCGGGCGAGCGGATGGTGGCGGCGGTGCGGGCGGCCGCGCCGCTCGGGATCGCCCGCGCCGGCGTGACCGGCGGCGAGGTGTTCATGCTGCCTCGACGTCGCCGACGTGCTCGCGCAGATGGCGGACGTGATGCCGACCACGGCGCTCACGAACGGCACGCTCATGACCGAGCGGGTGCTCGGGCAGCTCACACCCCTGGCCGGGGCGCCGGGGTTTGCGCTCCAGATCTCGCTCGACTCCGCCGACGCCGTCCAGAACGACGGCATGCGCGGCCCGCACAACTTCGCGCGCGTGTGCGCGAGCGTCCCGCGGCTGCGGGAGCGCGGCATCCGCGTGCGCATCGCGACAACGGTCGACGGCCAGTCCGCCGGCGAGCTCGCGCGCGTGTGCGACCTGCACCGCAGCTGGGGCATCCCCGACGATGACCACGTCGTGCGGCCCGTGGTGCGCCGCGGCCGCGCCGCGGTGCGCGGCATGGGCGTCGTTCCGGCCGCAGCGGACATCCTGCCCGAGCTGACGATCACGGCCGAGGGGACGTTCCTCGACCCGTTCGCCCCGACCGTGCGCCGCGGCGTGACCGATCTCGACGGGCTCGTCTGCCGCGAGACCGCGCCGATGATCGCGGCCGTCGAGGCGTTCCTCGCGGCGGTCGCCGACCGGGCCGGGGCCGACGCCGAGCGGAACATCAGGTGAGCATAGGCCCGGCCCCCCGGTCGGGGGGCGCCGCCGCGCCGGGGGTGCTGATCGCGGCCAAGGCGCCCATCCCCGGCCGGGCCAAGACACGGCTCTCGCCACCGTTTCCGCCGGCGCTCGCCGCCCGCCTCGCCGAGGCCTTCCTCGTCGACGTCCTGGCCGCGGCCCGGGTCGTCGACGCGGGCGCGGGCTTCCTCTGCCCGGCGCAGGACGCGGCCGAGCTCGCCCGCCGGTTCGCCGGGGTGCCGCTGGTGGTGCAGGAGGGCGACGGCCTGACCGGCGCGCTCGCCCGGGGCGTGCGAGGCGGTGCCGTGGTGGTCGCAGGCGACGCGCCCGGGATCCGGCCGGAGGCGATCGCGGCGGCCGCGGGCTCGAGGGCCGACATCGTCCTCGCCCCCACCTGCGACGGCGGCTTCGGGCTGATCCGCATGCGCCGCGAGCGGCCGTCGCTCTTCGACGGCATCCGCTGGTCGACCGGGTCGGTGCTGCAGCACGTGGTGGCGGCCGGCCGTGCCGCCGGCCTCACGGTGGAGCTGCTCGAGCCCGTCGCCGACGTCGACACCGTCTCCGACCTCGCCGGCGTCGACCTCTCGCTCGCGCCCGCGACGGGCGCCGTCCTGGCCGACCCGGCGGTGGTGCGAGCCACAGAGCGGGCGGCCGGGGGCGGCTAGGCTGGCGGCTCGCAGCCGCAAGCGTCGAGGAGGGTGACATGAGCGTGATCGAGCGTCCGGCCGTGGACGATGAGCTGTGGAGCACGATCGCTGCGCACTCGGACTCCGTCGACCGCGAGTCGCGGTTCCCGGCCGAGGCGGTGGAGGGCCTCGCGCGGCACGGACTGCTCGGGCTCGGCATCCCGGCCGACCTCGGCGGCCCGGGCGGCGGTCCGGTCGAGATCGTGGCCGCCGTCGAGCGGATCGCAAGCGGCTGCTCGTCGACGGCGATGGTCTACGTGATGCACGCGATCGCCACGCAGACGCTGCTCGCGGGTGCCGCCCAGGGCGGGGCCAACGAGGACGTCCTGCGCGCCATCGGTGCAGGCGGGCATCTCACCACCCTCGCGTTCTCGGAGCAGGCGACGCGCAGCCACTTCTGGGCGCAGGCGTCGCGGGCCGTGGCGGACGGCGCCGACGTCATCGTCGACGCGCGCAAATCGTGGGTGACCTCGGCGGGCCACGCCGACTCCTACGTCACGGCGACGGGCGCGCCCGGGTCGTCTGACCCGCTGCAGACCGAGCTCTATCTGATCGCTGCGGACGCTCCCGGCATCACCGTCGGCGGGCCGTTCGACGGCCTCGGGCTGTGCGGGAACGCGTCGAGCGCGATCGAGCTCGCGGCGGTGCGCGTCGATTCCGCCCGCCGGCTGGGCGCGCCCGCGTCGGGGATGGCGCTGATGATGGAGGCGACCCTGCCGTGGTTCGTGCTCGGCTGTGCCGCCTGCTGTGTCGGCCTCGCCGGCGCTGCGATCGAGATGGCGGCGGCGCACCTCCAGGGCGCGCGCATCGAGCACCTCGGAACGCCGCTCGCCGGGATCGCCGTCAACCGCGCCCGCCTGGCCGAGGCGAAGATCCGCCACCTGCAGGCACGCGCGCTCCTGCTCCAGGTGGCCGGCCAGATCGCCGCGGGCGATCCGGCCGCCCAGGTCGGTGTGCTGGCCCTGAAGGCCGCCGCCGCCGAGATGGCGATCGCCGTCACCGACGAGACGATGCGGGTGTGCGGCGGGGCGGCGTTCTCACGCCAGCTCCCGCTCGAGCGCCTGTTCCGCGATGCGCGGGCGGCGACGGTGATGGCGCCGACGAGCGACGTGCTGCGCGACCTGCTCGGCCGGGCGCTGACCGGGATGCCGCTCTTCGACGCCCCGTCCTTCTAGCGAACGGGCGGGTACAGGCGGGCGAGCCGCTCCGGCGGGACGCCGATGCGTGTAGAGGCCCTGGATCAGCCAGTGGCGGGCGAAGGTGCGCACGTGCCCCTCGCGGCGGTGACGGCGGGTCGAGGTCACGACGGCCAGCGGGACGACGGTGAGGCCGCCGTCGCGCCGCAGCCGGGCGGCGAGGTCGCGATCCTCCATGATCGGGATCGGCCGGAACCCGCCGGCGCGGTCGAAGGCGGCCCGCGTGGCGAAGAGCGCCTGATCGCCGTAGACGACCCCGAAGAGCCGCGACCGCAGGTTGACGACCGTCTCGAGGAGGGGGCGCGGCCGGTCGAAGCCGATCCGGAAGGCGCCGGCCCCGGAGGCGGCGAGCGCCGTGGTGATCGCCGCGCCGGCGCCCGCGGGCAGGATCGTGTCGGCGTGCAGGAAGAGCAGGACGTCGCCGGATGCGACCGCCGCGCCCGCGTTCATCGCCGCTGCGCGGCTCCCCGGCGCCGTGACGACCGTCGCGCCGGCCGCGGCCGCCGCTGCGGCCGTGCCGTCGCGGGAGCCCGCGTCGACCACGACGAGGTCGCACGCCGGAAGCGCGCGCCGGGCGGCGGCGATCGTCGCGCCGATGCCCGCCGCCTCGTCGAGCGTCGGGATCACGACCCCGATCGTCACGCCCGCCCCTGGTGGCGGTCGAGGCTCATGTGCCGGTTGGAGGGGACGAGCACGAGGACGAGGCTGACCGCCACGAACAGCACGAACCCCCAGAACCACTGGTTCGGCGCGCGCTCGGTCAGCACGGTGATCGCGATCGCCTGCAGCAGCCCGACGACGGCGCCGACGCGCGTGTGCCAGCCGAGCAGGAGCAGCACGCCCGCGACCGCCTCGACGATGAAGACCTGCCAGCCGAAGATCGTGAAGTGCGGGATGACGACGTCGGACATCAACCGGCGCAACGGCGCGCCGATCGCGTAGTGCTCGGCCTGGTGGAACGAGTACATGAGGCCGCGGGGGTCGTGGCGGCCGAAGTCGGGCGGCAGCTTCCACGTCAGGTTCGCGAGCCAGAGGATGCCCATGAGCACCCGCAGGGCGGCGATGCCCCAGTCCGATCGGTCGCGCTCGCGCACACGCACGCGCCCAGCCTATGCGCCGGGGGCCGGAGATGCCGTGACGGCTCTAGGCGATGTCGAAGCGAAGCGGCGTGATGACGGCGCGCTCGGCCGGGCCGATCACGGCCGGCCGGCGGGCCTCGATCTCGTACCGCCAGGACACGACGTAGCCCTCGACCGCCGCCGGGAGCTCCGGCGGCAGCGCGAATGCGAACGGGTGCCAGCGCCGGTCCGGGTCGCACTCGACCGCCACGCGCTCGCTCCAGAGCGGCTCGATCCGCCAGAGCGGTGGCTGGCGGAGGCTGCGAATGCGGAAGTTGGTGCGCCAGGCCTCCTCGCAGCGCGCGATCACCTCGACCGTGCCCCCGTCGCCGCCCTCCCGCACGTGGACACGGCCCTTGATCCAGCCGCCGCCCTCGAGCACGGCGTCGGCAAGCTCGACGTGGAAGTGGCGGGCCGGGAACGACGCGATCATGCGGTCGAAGAGATGGGTCGCCTCGTGCACGCCGCGTTCGCCGCCCGTCACCTCGACGGGCAGCACGACCTGCGTCCGCCGCCGCCCGGAGACCGGGCTGCGCGCACGGACGGCGAAGCCGAGCCGGCACTTCGGGCCGGCGGCGCGTGGGCGGCGTCTCGGGTGAGAGCTCGAGCCTGAACGCGGCGCGCCCGTCCTGCGGGTCGACGCGGCAGGATCCGATCGACGTCGCAAGCCTCCCGGCCGGGCACACCTCGATCCGCAGCAGGGTCACGTCGGCGGCGGCGGTGAGCCCGCGCAGCTCGCCCTCGATCCGCCCGCCGGCCGTCGCCGTGCCGGTCGCCAGGTCGAGCTCGAACGGGCGGCCGGTGGTGGCATCTCGGTTTCGTCGCAGCACGGACGACCTCCGGCGGGGATGCTCCGCACGGTAGCCGAGGCCGCCGCTGCATGGATGTTCATACACTTTGCGTTGTTGCATCTACTCCGGTTTGCCTATGCAGACGGGGGCGGATATGCTCCTCGGCGGGCGCAGGCCGGGTTCCGGTCGATCGCAGACACGTGGGAGGAGAACACGATGGGTGGACGTACCAGGCGACGCGTGGCGTTAGGGCTTGGTGTTGTGGTGGTTGGACTCGCGGCGGCGGCGTGCGGGTCGTCGAGTTCGGGTGGGAGCAGTGGGTCGTCGGCTCCGCCGGCTTCGGTTCCGAACATCAGCGCGAGTGCGTTCACGGTGGACTTCTCGGCGATGAAGCAGCTGACGGGGTTGGCTTCGCAGGGCAAGGGCCTCATCGGCGTGCTGCTTGCCCGACACCACGACGTCGGCTCGCTACGAGGCGTTCGACGCGCCGTACCTGAAGAAGGCGTTCGAGGCGGCCGGCTTGAAGTCGAGCCAGTTCAAGATCGACAACGCGCAGGGCAGCGCGAGCACGATGCAGACGCAGGCCGAGGCCGACATCACCAACGGCGCGACCGTGCTGCTCGATCGACGCGCTCGACTCCGGGCAGCGGCGCGGCGATCGAGGCGAACGCCGAGTCCAAGGGCGTCAAGGTGATCGACTACGACCGCCTCGTCAAGGGCGGCCCTGCCGGATCGGTACTACGTCAGCTTCGACAACGTGAAGGTCGGCCAGCTGATCGGCCAGGGCGAGGTCGACTGCATCACGGCGTGGAAGGTGAAGCAAGCCGAACATCCTGGTCATGGACGGCGACCCGACCGACAACAACGCGACGCTGTTCGCGCAGGGCTACAACGGCGTGCTGAAGCCGAAGTTCGACGACGAGTCGTACGTGAAGGTCGGCGAGCCGGCCGGCACGTGGGATCCGCCGACGGCGGCGACGACGTTCGAGCAGCAGTTCACCGCGCACACGAACATCAACGCGGTCGTGACGCCGAACGACGACAACGCCAACGCGGTGATCTCGGTCCTGCAGAAGGACAAGATCCCGCCGAAGACGTTCCCGACCACCGGTCAGGACGCGTCGCCGTCGGGTCTGCAGAACATCCTGAAGGGCTACCAGTGCGGCACGGTGTACAAGCCGATCTACGTCGAGGCGCAGGCGGCGGCCGCGCTCGCGCTGTACCTGCGCGCCGGCCAGACGCCGCCGACGTCGCTGGTCAACGGCACGACGAAGGACACGACGCTCGGCAAGAACATCGCGTCGGTCTACACGGTCCCCCGATCTGGGTGACCGCGCAGAACATGGCCGCGACGGTCGTCAAGGACGGCGCCGTCAAGGTCGTCCGACCTGTGCACCGGCAGCAGCCGCTCAAGCGGCCTGCACGGCGGCCGGCATCAGCTAGACGGCAGCACCGATACCCGCGCCGGGTGCAGAAACGGCCCGGCGCGGGTATCGTCGCCCAGAGCGATCATGAGCACCGCCACCCAGGAGAGCACGACCCCGAGCGGCACCGGCATCGCGCGCCGCTCCTCCAGCTGCGCGGCGTCGCGCAAGAACTTCGGCGCGGTGCAGGCGCTCGCCGACATCGACCTCGACATCCGGCCGGGCAGGTCACCGCGCTGGTCGGCGACAACGGCGCCGGGCAAGTCGGTGCTGATCAAGTGCATCGCCGGGATCCACACCCCCGACTCCGGCGAGATCCTCTGGGAGGGCACGCCGGTGCACATCCGCACGCCGCGCGACGCGGCCGCGCTCGGCATCGAGACCGTGCACCAGGACCTCGCGCTCGTGCGACAACCTCGACATCGTCCAGAACATGTTCCTCGGCCGCGAGACGCATGCACCGGCATCGTCCTCGACGAGGACGCGATGGAGACGGCGGCCGCGCGAGACGCTGACGAGCCTCGCCGTGACCACCGTGCGCTCGGTCCGCCAGCTCGTCGCGTCGCTCTCGGGCGGCCAGCGCCAGTCGGTCGCGATCGCCAAGGCGGTGCTGTGGAACTCGAAGCTCGTGATCATGGACGAGCCGACCGCCGCGCTCGGCGTGGCGCAGACGGCGATGGTGCTCGACGCTCGTGCGCCGCCTCGCCGACCGCGGGCTCGCCGTGCTGATCGTCTCGCACAACATGAACGACGTGTTCGAGGTCGCCGACCGCATCGCCGTGCTGCGCCTCGGGCACATGGTCGCGGTGCGGCCGGCGGCCGAGATGGACCCGCAGATCGTCGTCGACCTGATGACGACCGGCCGGTCGACCGCGTCGCCGGCGCGCCGAAGCAACCGCCTGTGGAGGGCTGATCGTGACCAAGGTCGACGAACCAGCACCGCCCGGGCCCGAGGACGAGCTGACCGAGGCCGCCGCCCGCGACGCCGAGCTCGCGATGCCGGCGTCGATCGCGGCCGGATCGCTGCGCGAGTACCTGCGTGGCGTCGGTGTGCGCGGGTCCGGCCGGCGAGAGCGGCGTGCTGCCCGTCGTCGGCGGGCTCCTCCTGATCTCGATCCTGTTCCAGTCGCTCAACTCGAACTTCCTGACCGCGCGGCAACCTCGTCAACCTGCTCATCCAGGGCGCGGTGTACATGCTGCTCGCGATGGGCGAGGTCTTCGCGCTGCTGCTCGGCGAGATCGACCTGTCGATCGGGTTCGTCAGCGGCATCGGCGGCGTCGTCACCGCCGAGCTGGTCGAAGCGCAGTCACGGCTGGCCGTGGTGGGCGGCGATCGTCGCCGGCGCTGCTCGTGTGCGCCGGCGATCGGCGCTGCTCCAGGGCACGATCATCACGCGGCTCGGGCTGCCGTCGTTCGTCGTCACCCTCGCCGGGCCTGCTCGGCTGGCAGGGCGTGATGCTGCTGATCCTCGGCCAGGGCGGCATCGCTGCCCATCAACGACAACGTCATCAACGACATCGCGAGCGGCAACCTGACGCCCGTCGCCGAGCTGGATCGTGATGATCGTGATCGTCGGCGTCTTCGGCCTGCTCGACGTGGCGCACGAGATCGCGCCGGCGCAGCGCCGGCCTCGTCGCGCCGCCGCCCGCGCCTCACCGCTGATCGAAGATCGGCGGTCGGCGCTCGCCGGCGGGATCGTCCTCGTGCTGATCTGCAACACCAACCGCGGGCGTGCTCGTGCCGATCAAGGGCGTGCCGTGGGTCGTGCTGATCGTGCTCGGCGTGCTCGCGGCGTGGACGTTCCTGCTCGGGCGCACGAAGTTCGGCCGCTACATGTACGCCATCGGCGGCAACGCCGAGGCGGCGCGCCGCGCCGGCATCAACCTGGCGCGCATCCGCACGATGCGCCTTCATGCTCTGCGTCGTTCACCGCCGGCATCGCCGGCATCGTCTACGCCTCGCGCCTGCGGTCGGTGTCGACCGCCCTCGACGGCGGCACGCTCGTGCTCTACGCGGTCGCCGCGGCGGTCATCGGCGGCACGAGCCTCTTCGGCGGCCGCGGCAAGGCGATCCACGCCGTGCTCGGCGGCATCGTGATCGCCGCGATCGACAACGGCATGGGCCTGCAGGGCTACAGCGCGGCCGCGAAGTACGTCGTGACCGCGCTCGTGCTGCTCGCCGCGGTCACGATCGACGCGCTGTCGCACCGCGGCCGCGTCGCCGGCACCTAGCCGCACTGGAAACCTGCCGCGGGAACCGGCGGCGCCGCCGTGCCGTCGAACGGTGCATGAAACCACCGCTCCCCATACTCATCGCGGCGGTCGTGCTCGTCGCGCCGGCATGCGGCGCGGGTGCGAGCGCCGCCCCGCCGCCTCCTCACCCGACCGTCCTTCGGATCGTGGCCGCGCCCGGCTTCGTCCACGGCCGCCATGTGCGCCGCTATCACCTCAGGTGCGCGGTTCCGGCCGGCAACGTGCCCGACCCGGCCGCGGCGTGCCGGGCGATCCTCGCGTCTCCGCGGCTGCTCGCGCCGGTGGCGTGCCGCCTCGCGCCCGATCTCGGCGGCGAGACGGTGCGCGGCCGCTTCGGCGGCCACCGCGTCTCACTGCGCCTCTCGGGGGCCGCGCCGTGCGCGGCGCGCTGGCACGCGCTTGCGGCGGCGCTCGGCGTCAAGGCGTAGGCGCGAACGATCGCTGGGGAGGGCGCCGCCGGGCGCCCTCCCCAGACTCCGTCCGATCAGGCGGCGGCCGGTTCGGCCGCCTCTTCCCCGACGACGGGCTCGGCGCCACGCCGCGCGGGATCATGGTCAGCGTCGCCAGCAGGCCGAGGCCGGCCAGCACCGCGCCGACCAGGAACGCCACCCCGAAGCCGCTCACGTCGGCGTGCAGGAGCACCGTCTGCGACGGCGCGTGGCTCTGCAGGTAGTCGGTCACCCGGGTGAACGCGACCGTCGAGAGGATGGCCGTGCCGAGGGCGCCGCCGATCTGCTGCGACGTGTTGATGAGGCCCGAGGCGAGGCCCGCCTCGGCCGGTCGACGCCCACGAGCGCGGCGATCGTGACGGGGATGAACGCGAACCCGAGGCCGACGCCGGCGAGGATGAAGCCCGGCGCGAGATCGACGAGGTAGGTGCCGTGCGACGACACGCGGCTGAAGAACAGCAGGCCGAGCGTCAGCAGCACCATGCCGGTCGCGAGCACCGTGCGCACGCCGATCCGGTCGACGAGCGCCTGTGAGGCGCCGGCCGAGACGATGATCGTGCAGGCCACGAGCAGGTAGCCGATGCCGCTGCGTCGGGCGTGTAGTGAGGCCGCAGCGGCTGCTGCATGTAGAGCGCGAGCAGGAAGAACATCGAGAAGATCGACGCGCCGAGCATGAAGCCGACGACGTTCGCGCCGACGATCGTCGGCAGGCGGAAGATCGACAGCGGCAGCAGCGGGTGCGCGGCGCGCTGCTCGTTGATCAGGAAGCCGCCATGAGCACGCCGAGACGGCGATGAACAGCCGATCGTGCGCGGCGCCGACCACCAGTGGTACTGGTCGGTCTTGCACGACGCGTGTAGACGAGCAGCGAGAGGCTCGGCCGTGACGAGCACCGCGCCGACCACGTCGAACGAGCGATCCGCGTCCTCGACGCGGCTCTCGCGCAGCAGACGCGGGCCGAGCAGCGATCGCGAGCGCGCCGATCGGGGACGTTGACGAAGAAGACCCACTCCCAGCCGACGTACTCGGTGAGCACGCCGCCGAGCAGCACGCCGACCGCGCCGCCGGCGCCGGAGACGGCGCCCCAGACGGCGAGCGCCTTGTTGCGCTCCTCGCCCTCGGCGAACGTCGTCGTGAGGATCGAGAGCGCGGCCGGCGCGATCATCGCGGCGCCGAGGCCCTGCACGGCGCGCGCGGCGATGAGCAGGTTGCTCGACGTCGCGAAGCCGCAGGCGAGCGACGCGACCGAGAAGAGCGCGAGCCCGATCATGAACATGCGCCGGCGGCCGAGCAGGTCGGCCATGCGGCCGCCGAGCAGCAGGAAGCCGCCGAACGTGAGCGCGTAGGCGCTCGCAACCCACTGCAGGCTCGAGTCTGTTGAAGTGCAGATCGCCGTCTCGATCGTCGGCAGCGCGACGTTGACGATCGAGACGTCGATGATGAGCATGAACTGGGTCGCGCAGAGCAGGATCAGCGCGATCCCTTTACGGTCTTGGGTTTGAGGCATGAGAGGGAACTCTCCAGACTGCGTGTGTTTACGATACGGTACTGTGGTGTATCATAAGTCGGCCGACATGGCAATCATCGACCCGACACCACGCGCTCCCGGCCGGCCGCGCAACGCGGACGCCGACCGGCAGATCATCGCGGCGACGCTGCAGCTGCTCAGCCGCGAGGGCTACGACCGCACGTCGATCGAGGCGGTCGCGGCCGAGGCGGGCGTGACGCGGGCGACGGTGTACCGCCGCTACCCGACCAAGGCGGACATGGTGACGGCCGCGGTGTGCACGCTCGCGGGCGCCGACGAGCCGTGCGGCTGCCCCGACGCGCGCACGACCGTGACCGAGCTCCTGCGGGCGTTCGCAGACAACGTCGGCCGCAACGACGGCATGTCGATCGTGGCCTCCCTCTACCTGCAGCGCAACGAGCATCCCGAGATGCTGGACTCGTTCCGCGAGCGCGTCATCCGCCCGTGCCGGCTGCGCATGGCCGCGGTGCTCGAGGTCGCGCGGGTGAAGGGCGACGTGCGCCCCGAGACCGATCCCGAGGCGGTCGTCGAGATGCTGATCGGCTCGTATCTGTACCGCACGTTCGCGGGCATGCCGATCCCGGCCGACTGGGCCGACCAGGCGGTGGCGGAGGCGTGGCGGGGGCTGGATCCGGTGCCGCCGGCCTGATGGCCGAGGCGACGCCGAGCGCGATCTCCCTGCGGGGGGTCGTCAAGCGCTTCGGCGCCCTCACCGCGGTCGCCGGCCTCGACCTCGAGGTGCCCGCGGGCGTGTGCTTCGGGCTGCTCGGGCCAAACGGCGCCGGCAAGTCGACCACGATGCGCCTGCTCACCGGCCAGGCGCTCGCCGACGAGGGCGAGATCCGCGTGCTGGGCCACGCTGCTCCCGGCCGGGCTCGAAGCAGGCCCGGACCGAGATGGGGGTCGTCCCGCAGCTCGACAACCTCGACGTCGAGCTGACGGCGCGCCAGACGCTCGGCGTCTTCGCGCGCCTCTACCGCGTGCCGGGCCGCGAGCGGCGCGGCGGCGGTCGATCGCGCGCTCGACATCGCAAATCTCGTCCCGCGCGCCGACACGCGCGTGTCCGAGCTCTCCGGCGGCATGCGCCGGCGGCTGCTGATCGCCCGCGGCCTCATCCACGAGCCGCGGCTCGTGCTGCTCGACGAGCCGACCGTCGGGCTCGACCCGCAGGTGCGGCAGGAGCTCTGGGGCCTGATCGACCGTCTGCGCACGTCCGGCGTCACGGTGCTGATGTCGACCCACTACATCGAGGAGGCCGAGCGCCTGGCCGACATCGTGGCGGTGATGTCGCACGGCCAGATCGTCGCGCTCGGGCGGCCGGACGAGGTCGTGCGCGCCGAGGCGGGCGAGCAGGCGCTCGAGGTGTACGGGGCGCCGGAGCATCTCGAGTCGGTCGTCGAGGCTCGCCGACCGCGAGGGCTGGCGCACCCGCCGCAGCGGCCCGGCGGTGGTCATCATGCATGCCGAGCGGCTGAACGGCGACGCGCCCGACGGCGTGCGCCGCCCCGCGAACCTCGAGGACGCGTTCGTGATGCTGACGGGCGAGGAGATCGAGTGAGCGCGCCGCCGCCGCACCGCGTCCGCCGGCTCGAGCCGGCCGCGCTCGCCGGGGTCATGAGCCGCGACGTCGTCCTCTTCGGCCGCTACTGGAAGGCGACCACGTTCTCGTCGGTCGTGCAGCCGACGATCTACCTGCTCGCGTTCGGGCTCGGCTTCGGCTCGCTCGTCTCGCACGTCGACAACGTGCCCTACGTCGAGTACGTCGGCACGGGCGTCGTCGCGACGGCCGTGCTCTTCTCGTCGGCGTTCCCGGGCATGTTCAACACGTTCATCCGCTGGAAGTTCCAGCGCACCTACGACGCGATGCTCGCGGCGCCGGTGGACGTCGAGGAGCTGATCACGGCCGAGATCCTGTGGATCTCGGTGCGGGCGGGCGTCTACGGCGTCGCGCCGCTCCTGGTGGCGATGCTCTTCGGCCTGTCGCCGAACGCGGGCATGCTGCTCGTGCCGTTCATCGGGTTCGTCACCGGCGTCGGCTTCGCGAGCTTCGGCGTCCTCGTCGCGGCGGTGGCGAAGACGATCGACAACTTCAACTACGTCACGAGCGCGGTGCTGACGCCGCTCTTCCTCGTCGCGGGGACGTTCTTCCCGATCTCGACGCTGCCCCCGGTGCTCCACGCGCTGGCGCTGGCGAACCCGCTCTACCACTGCGTCGCGCTCGTGCGCGACGTCTCGCTCGGCCACTACGGCTGGGCCGACCTGGCGTAGGTCGGCGTGCTCGTCTCGTTCGCGCTCGCCATGTGGCGCATTGCCGTGTGGCAGATGGAGTCGCGGCTGATCGACTAGCCGTCGGCTAGACGGCCGGATCGAGGATCTCGGCGTGCTCGTCCTCGGGCGGCGTGCCGTAGGCGTAGAGGACGAGCTCTTCCGCGGCGTGGTTCGCCGGCCTGCAGCGGCGTGCCCGGGTCGACGTGGATCAGGCCGCCGGCGGGGATGTCGTGGCGCTGCGGCGGCTCGCCGACGTACATCGAGAGCGTCCCCGCGAGCACGACGAACGTCTCCTCCTGGGTCGGGTGGCGGTGGCGGCGCCCGCGCGCGCCCGGCTCGTAGCGCCAGACGTTCGCCCGGGTGTGCGCGAACCCGGCCAGGTCGCTCAGCTCGGCGACGTGGCGGGCCGGCTCGCCGGGGGCGTGCGGCCGGGTGATCCACTCGAGGTCCGTGGGCCGCACCGACGCGCGCGCTCATGCGCGCACCCCGGCGCGGCGCGGGCGGCGGCGGTGGCCGCGAGGACGCCCCAGCCCGCGGCGACGGCGGCGATCGTGCGCCGTGCGCGGCGGGTCGGGCAGAGCGTGCCGAAGACGACGGCATCGCCGGCGTCGAAGGCCGCGCGGGCGACGAGCGCCGCCCGCAGCGGCCGCCCCGGGCGGGGCGAGCACGATCGCCGCGCCCGAGCACAGGTCGCGCACGCCGATCGTCGCCGAGAGCGCCCGCACCGTGGCGCCGGGCGCGCGCCGGGTCGCCGAGGCCCGAGTAGCGGGCGAGCGTCCCCGGCCGCAGGATCGCGCTCACGCCGTAGGCGGCGGTGAGCAGGCCGAACGTGCGCTCGAAGCGCGGTCGCAGCATGGGTGCAGGCTACCGAGCGGCACGCCACGGTGCCGGGCCTGGGAGAATCGGCGGATGCTCCAGCGGGTGGTCTCCCCGGTGCTCGTCGGGCGGCAGGAGGAGCTGTCGCTGCTCGAGGATCGCGCTGCTCTCGGCGAACCGGGGCGACGGCCGGTTCGTGCTGCTGGCCGGCGAGGCCGGGATCGGCAAGACCCGCCTGGGCGCCGAGCTGGCGCACCGGGCGCGCAAGCTCGGTTTCGACGTGCTGCGCGGGAGCTGCTCGGAGTCGGAGCTCGCGCCTCCCGTTCCTGCCGTTCGTCGAGGCGGTCGGCAACCACCTCGACGAGACCGACCCGGCCGCCGTCCGCGCGGCGCTGGGGACGGCGGCGGCCGAGCTCGGCCAGCTGTTCCCGCGGCTGGCCGAGGAGCGCCCCGGCGGCGCCGGCCGGCGATCCGGCGCAGGCGAAGCTGCGGCTCTTCGAGTCGTTCGTGACGCTGCTCGATCTGTGGGCGCGCGATCGCGGCCTCCTGCTCGTGCTCGAGGACATCCACTGGGCCGACAGCTCGACGCGCGAGCTGCTCGACTACCTGGCCCGGCGGCTCGCCCGCAGCCGGGTGATGCTGCTCGCGATCCACCGCAGCGACGAGCTCGAACGCCGCCACCCGCTGACGCGCATGATCCAGGTGTGGCGGCGCGCCGGGCTGGCCGAGACGGTCACGGTCACGCCGATGACGCCGCCGGCGGTGGCCGAGCTGATCGCGGCGATCCTGGACGCCGACCACGTGAGCGGGAGCTGGTGGCGCTCGTCGCCGCGCGCGCCGAGGGCAATCCGTTCGTGCTCGAGGAGATGCTGCGGGAGGCGCTCGACCGCGGCGACGTGCTGCGCACCGAGGCCGGCTGGGAGCGGCGCTCGGGCGACACGCTGCGGATGCCGGAGACGGTGCGCGAGGCGGTGCTCCTGCGCCTCGGCCGGCTCGATGCCGAGCACATCGAGGTGCTGCGGGCGGCGGCGGTGCTCGGCCGGTCGTTCGACTACGGCCTGCTCGTCGAGGTCGCCCAGGCCGACGAGGGCGTCGTGCTCGCCGCGCTCGAGGCGGCGGTTGCGCAGCAGCTGCTCGAGGAGGCGGCCGGGGCGGGCGGACGCTACACCTGGCGCCACGCGCTCACGCAGGAGGCGATCGCGGGCGACACGGTCGTCCCGAAGCGGCAGGCGATCCACTCGCGCGCGGCCGATGCGCTTCTGCGCTCGGGCGGCGGGGCGACGGCGCGCGCGGGCCATCTGCTCGGGGCGGGGCGGACGCAGGAGGCGGTCGGCGCCTGCCTCGATGCGGCCGCCGAGGCCGAGCGTGCTGTCGGCTTCACCGAGGCGGCCGCGCTGCTCGAACGCGTCCTGCCGCATGTGCGCGACGCGCGCGAACGGGCGCTCCTGCTGGCGCGGATGGGGCACCTGCGCTGGCAGAACGGCGAGCCGGCCGCCGCCGACCAGCTGCTGGTCGACGGGGTGCGGCAGCTCGACGATCTCGGCCTCACGCTCGAGGCGGCGCGGGCGCGCCTCCACCTCGGCCGCTGCCGGTGGGAGCTCGACCAGCCCGACGCCGCCCTGCGCGACTTCGAGCACGCCCGCGACGTGTTCGAGGGCGAGGGACCGTCCTCGGAGCTCGCCCTCGCGTACCTGCGGATCGCCGGGATCCATGCCTTCCAGCTCGACTACACCCGCTGCGGCGTCGCCGCCGAGCGGGCCGCGCTGATCGCCGAGCAGGCCGGGGCGGACTTCGAGCGCATCTGGGCGCAGAGCTTCGCCGCGCTGGCGTTCCTCGGCACCGCGAGGGAGTTCGACGTGCTCGACCGCTGCTACGCGGAGGCGCTCGCGCAGGGGTACACGCGGATCGCGACGAACGCGCTCTACAACGAGGTCTGGGATCGCGTCCACACGCTGGCCGGCGGCCTCGGCGAGGCGCTCGCGAAGGCGGCCGTGCTGCCGGAGGGGCCGTGGAACGCGAGCGGCGGGTCGATCGCGCTCGGCATCGCGCTGCTCGCCCTCGGCGACCCGCGCGCCGCCCTCGAGCACGCTCGCGCGGCGATCGCGCGGTACGAGGGCATGGGGGCCGTCAAGTACGTGTGGCGGTCGCGTCTCGCAGCCGCCGACGCGCTGCTCGAGCTCGGGCACGCCGCGCAGGCCATGGCCGAGCTGCCGCCGCCCTCGCCGGGGAACGAGCTCCAGGACATCGTCTACGACACCGAGCCGCGTATCGGCATCGCCCTCGCCCTGGGTGACGTCGAGGCGGCGGTGGCGCTGGCGCGCCGGGTCGCGGACGCCGAGCCCGTCCTGGTCTTCCGCGGGACGGTCGCGGTGGCGGTCGAGGCGCTGGTGGCGGGAGGCCACGCGGCCGAGGCGGAGGCGCTCGTGCGCCGCTCGGAGCACGCCCGGGCCGACCTCGGCGACACCGGGCTCGACCTGTCGCGGGGGCGGATCCTGCTCGCCGCCGGCCACGCCGCCGATGCCCGTCCGCACCTCGAGCGCGCGCGGCGCGCCTTCGCTGAGCGCGGCCTGCCGATCTGGGCCGGCCGGGCCGCGGCGCTGGCCGCCGAGGCCGCCGCCCGCGCGGGTGACATGGATGCGGCGGGCGCGCTCTATGCGGAGTGCATCGGCGCCGCGCATCTGGCCGGCGCCCGGCGCCTGCGCGACGACGCCGCCGCCGGCGCGGCGGCACTCGGCATCGACGTGCCCTCGTTCGCGGATGCGGTGGACGCCGAGGGGCCGCAGGCAGCCGGTCGCAGCGGGCGAGCGCTTCGTGACGTCGCTCTTTGCCGACGTGCGCGGGTACACGCCGGTCGCCGCGGCCAGCTCGCCCCGAGGAGCTCGCCGATCGCCTCACGACGCTGCATCGCTGGGCCGCCGCCGAGGTCGGGCGCCGGCGCGGGATCGTCGACAAGTTCGCCGGCGACGCCGTGATGGCGACGTTCAACGCGACCGGAGCGCGCGTCGACCACGCCGTGCTCGCGCTCGAGGCCGCGCTCGCGCTGCGCGACAAGGCGGCGCTGATGGATCTGCCGGTCGGCATCGGAATCGCGGTCGGCCCGGCGGTCGTGACGCAGACGGTGGCGGACGCGAACCTGAGCGTGCTCGGCCCGACGACGAACCTGGCGGCGCGCCTTCAGAGCGCCGCGGAGGGCGGCGAGGTGCTGCTGAGCGGCGAGGCCTTCCGCCGGGTCGAGGCATGGCTGCGCGAGCGCGGGCTCGGCGTCGAGCGGGAGGAGCTCACGCTCAAGGGCTTCGAGGAGGCGCAGCCGGCATACCGGCTGCGCGCCGGCGTCACGGCGCCTCAGACGCGCTCGTAGTGGATCGTCCACATCGGCTCGAACGGCCCGCCGGCGCTGCTGCGAGCCCACTCCCAGTCGAGCGACGCCGCGGCGATGTTTCTGTAGGTCATCCGCGACCGCGACCCGTCCGCCTCGGGCGCGGTCAGGAGCACGAGGTCGGGGCCGGCGAAGTCGCCGGTGAGCTGGAACACTGACCCGTGGTTGTCCCACCAGGTCTGCGCCCAGCAGCCGTGGCGTGCGTCCCACGCCGAGATGCTGTTCCCGCGCAGCTCCTCGGGCGGGTCGGCGGAGAACGTCTCGAGCACGGCCCGCCCGCCGTGCACCTCGCGGATCACGTTGCGCCCGCTGCCGCCCTCCCACGCGAGCCGCCACTCGCCGACCCAGAAGTGCGAGCCGCCCGGACTGCGCGGCGGCCGGCGGAGCGCCGGGCGCCGGGTCGACCCAGAGGCCGTTCAGGCCGTCGGTCATCAGCCGAACAGCTCCTCGAGGTGCGCGTTCAGGAACGTCCCGGACGGGTCGAGCCGGCGGCGGATGTCGATGAACGCCCCCGCCTGCGGGTAGCGCGCGTGCAGCTGCGGTCGGGTCAGGTAGTGCAGCTTGCCCCAGTGCACCCGCGCGTCGAAGGTTCCGAGCAGCCGGTCGACGCTGCGCAGGTACGGCTCGTACTCGGTGCCCGGCATGCCCGAGACCGAGAGCACCATCGTGTCGCGCTCGAAGCTGTGCGAGAGGAACGCGTCGTCGCGCCCCACCGTGCGGACCTCGAGCGGGAAGACCGAATCGGGCAGGCTCGCGAGCATCAGCTCGCGCATGGCGTGCGCCGCCTCCCGGCCGCGCTCGTACGGCACGAAGTACTCGAGCTCGTGGAAGTTCGGCTCGAACTGCATCGGGTAGATGCGGTAGGCGCGGTCGACGCGCCGGCCGGGCGCGGCGGAGTCGGGGACCGAACCGTCGGCGTCGTCGTAGATCTTGACGTAGCAGCTGTCGGCGAGCGCTCCGGCGTCCGGGTCGGCGAGGCCGTAGAGGGCGGCCGACTCCTCGGTCGGGATCCAGAAGAACGAGTAGTGGCGGTGCGCCCGCGTCATCTCATCGAACCGGTCCCAGGCGTCGTCCCAGCTCCACCGTTCGATCCGCTCGCTGATGCGGTACGCCGGCTCCGCCTCGAGCTCGAGCTCGGTGACGACGCCGAGCATCCCGATCGAGACCTGGGCCGCGTGCAGCAGGTCGGGCTGGTCGCCACCCACGTCGAGGACGTCGCCCGACGCCGTGACGAGCCGCATGCGCCGCACCGTCGCCGAGAAGCTGCCGAACTGCAGACCGGAGCCGTGGGTCGCGGTCGCCACGGCGCCGCCGATCTGCTGGGTGTCGATGTCGCCCTGGTTCGCGAGCGCGAGCCCCTCGGCCCAGAGCGGCTCGCCGAAGTCGCTGATGGGCGTGCCCGCTGCGACGACGACGCGGCGGCGATCGCGATCGATCGACCGGATGCCGCGCAGCCCGGACATGTCCAGCAGAAGCCCGTCGGTCGACACGATCGGCGAGAACGAGTGGGCTGCCGCCACCGCGCGCACCGCCATTCCCTCGCCGGCTGCCCGGGAGACGAGCCGGGCGACGTCGGCCTCGTCGGCCGGCGTCGCGATCCGCGCCGGGCGGCAGGCCTGGCTCGCGGCCCAGTTCGTCCAGGTTCCGGGCCGGCGGGACACAGCGACGAGGCTACACGGGGCGCGCCGCTTCGGGCAACTCTCTTTGCGCGCGCCGGGGTTGTAGTAGCGCGGCCCTGCGGGCGTCTCCTGCACCGCGAACCCGAACACGCCGGGAGAGCCGTGTTCGTGCCTGCCGAACTCGCGGACGATGGGCGCGAGATCCGGCGGCGCCCGGTCGGCCGCGTCGTCGAACAGTGCGACCACGTCCATGTCGAGCCGGCGCGCGCAGTGGTGGACGGGTGCGAGCACCATCATCAGGTCTCGCGGGTCGCCGCGAAACGAGGGCGACGACACCATCCGTTCGCGCAACCCGGCGCGCAGATCGTCGCCCGCTCGCGTACGGGCCACGCGCGTGAGCCACTCCCAGTACGACTCGGTCATCCCCCGAGGCCCGTCCCGCCGACGACTACACCTCGAGCGGGCTGAAGACGCTGCGGCGCACGAACCGGCCGTGCCCGGGCCTCGTCACGATCCTGCCGTCGTCGAACACGACCGTGCCTCGCGAGAGGGTCAGCCGCGGCGAGCCGGCGACCTCCTGGCCCTCGTAGATGTCGTAGTCGACGTTCATGAACGACGTGTCGACGCCGAAGACGTGCCGCCGCTTCGGATCGAAGACGACGATGTCGGCATCGGCGCCGACCGCGATCACGCCCTTCTGCGGGTAGAGGCCGAACATCTTCGCGATTGCGGTCGACGTGATCTCGACGACGCGGTTCATCGAGAGCCGGCCCTCGCGGACGCCGTGCTCCCACATCATCGGCAGTCGGTGCTGGATCGCCGCGAGGCCGTTCGGGATCTTCGAGAAGTCGCCGAGCCCGAGCCGCTTCTGCTCGTCGGTGAACGGGCAGTGGTCGGTCGAGATGCTCTGCAGGTGGTCGAAGCGCAGCGCGTCCCACAGGAACGGCTGGTTCGACGCGTCGCGCAGCGGCGGCGAGCACACGTAGCGCGCGCCGACGAAGTCGGGCCGGCGCAGGTCGTCGATCGAGTTGAAGAGGTACTGGATGCAGGTCTCGCCGTAGGCGGCCACGCCGCGGCTGCGGGCACGGATGATCTCCTCGGCCGCGGCGCGGCACGAGACGTGCACGACGAACACGGGCGCGCCGGCGAACTCGGCCAGCCGCACCGCCCGCCCGGTCGCCTCGGCCTCCATCGTCTCGGGCCGGGTGAGCGCGTGGTGGATCGGATCGGTCTGCCCGTTCGCGAGCGCGGTGTTCACGAGGTGCTGGATCGCGAACCCGTTCTCGCAGTGCACCATCACCAGCGTCCCGAGGTCGCGCGAGTGCTCGAGCACCGCCAGGAACTGGTCGTCGGTGACCATGAGCACGTTCGGGATAGGCGAGGAACACCTTGAAGCTCGTGATGCCCTCGTCGACCATCGCGCGGCATGTCGGCGATCGTCTCCCGGTCGGCGTTCGTGATCGCCATGTGGAAGCCGTAGTCGACGTGCGCGGCGCCCTCGGCGCGGCCCATCCACTCCTCCAGCGAGCTGCGCAGGCCGTTCGGGTGCACCTGCAGGGCGAAGTCGACGATGCACGTCGTGCCGCCCGCGGCCGCCGCCTGGGTGCCGGTGTCGTAGTCGTCGGAGCTGTGCGTGCCGCCGAACGGCATCGACATGTGCGTGTGGTTGTCGATCGCTCCGGGCAGCACGAAGCACCCGGTCGCGTCGAGCACCTCCGCGTCGACGCCCTCGAACGTTCCGACGCCGGCGATGGTCTCGCCGTCGATGAGCACGTCGGCGGCGAACGACTCCGACGCGTTGACCACGGTGCCGCCACGGATGATCTTCCTCATCGCTTGCCCCCTCCTGGACTACCCGGCCGCCACCAGGTCGATCGCGTGACCCACGGTCTGCGCGTACGCCCGGATCGCGAGCTCGAGGTGCTCGATCGGCGTGTCCTCCTCCTTCGCGTGGCTGATCCCGTTCGTGGAGGAGGAGAAGAGCATCACGGTCGGGACGTGCCGCGCCATCTCGGCGGCGTCGTGCAGCGGGCCCCGACGGCAGCGCGTGGTCGGTGCCGCTGACCGCCTGGCAGGCCCGGCGCGCCGCCGCGATCAGATCCGGGTCGAACGGGATCGGCTCGATCTGCCAGATGCGCTCCCACTCGACGGTGCACTTCTCGGCGGCCGCCGCCTCGTCGGCGCTCGCCTTCGCCTCGGCGAGCATGGCAGCGAGCTCGCCGGCGTCGAGGTGGCGCTGGTCGAGCAGCACGGTCGTGACGCCCGGGATGACGGTGGCGACGCCCGGTGTGCACTCGGCCGCGCCGACCGTGGCGACGCCGCCTGTGTGGCGGACGGCGCCGTCGCGGGCCGCGAGCGCGAACCGGGCTGCGGCCAGGAACGAGTCGCGCCGGACCGGCATCGGCGTCGACCCGGAGTGCGCGGCCTGCCCGGTGAAGACGATGCGGTGCCGCTCGACGCCGAAGGTGCCGAGCACCGTCCCGACCGCGAGGCCGGCCGCTTCGAGCACGGGCCCCTGCTCGATGTGCAGCTCGAGGTAGGCCCGGACGTCGGCGAGCCGGCCGCGCGGCCGACGCCGGCGCGATCGAGGTCGACGCCGTACTCGCGCGACCACGTCGGCCAGCCGGTCGCCGGCGGCGTCGTGCAGGTCGCGCACGTCGCCGGCCCTGATGCTCCCGCTGAGCCACGACGACCCGAACAGGCTGCGGCCGAAGCGCGCGCCCTCCTCGTCGGCGAAGTCGATCAGCGACACGGTGCACGGCGGCGTCCCGGCCGCGGCGATCGCTCGCAGCACCTCGAGCGCTCCCATGACGCCCAGGGCGCCGTCGAGCCAGCCGCCGTTCGGCACCGAGTCGATGTGCGAGCCGATCACGACCGTCTCCGGCCGCGCGCCGTCCAGGCGCGCCCACAGGTTGCCGGCCTCGTCGACGTCGACCGTCACGGGCAGCTCGCTCAGCCGCTCGCGCAGGAAGCCGCGGGCGTTGTCCCACTCCGACGTCCAGCACAGACGGCGGGCGCCGCCCGGGCCGCCCGTGAGGTCGGCCAGCGCGCGCAGGTCGGCGATGGCGCGATCGGGGCGCGCGGCGATGTCCATGTCGCTCAGGCCTCCCTGAAGAGGGGAATGATGTGCTCGCCGTAGGCGCGCAGGGTCTCCTCCTGCCCGCCGGTCATCAGGTAGATGTTGAACTGCTTCACGCCGTGCGCCTCGAGCGTGCGCAGCTTCGCGATGTGGTCCTCGAGCGGTGCCGAGGATGCAGAACCGGTCGCACGTCTCGTCGTCGACGAACTCGCCGTGCTTGGCCCCCTGCCGGCTGTGATGCTCGTAGTCGTAGAACTCGCGCCGCGCCAGGTAGCTCGTCAGGCTCTCCGGAAGCATCGACTGGTCGTAGCGGGTGAGCAGATCGGCGACGTGGTTTCCGACCATCGCGGGGAACCAGCGCACGGCGTCGCGCGCCGCGGCCAGGTCGTCGTTCAGGGCCACGGGTGCGCACACGATCGGCGCGAGCACGTCCGGCGTGCGGCCGCCTGCCTCCGCCGCCGCTCCCGCCTGGTCCATGATCCAGTCGATGATGTCCGGGTCGGCGAGCTGGATGACGACGCCGTCGCCCTGCCGGCCGGCCACGCCGAGCGCCTTCGGGCCGTAGCCGGCGACCCAGACCGGGATCTCGGGCAGGTCGTGCGCCCATTTCAGGACGATGTCGCGGTCGTTCCACGTCACGGCACGGCCGTTTGACATGTCCCGGATCAGGGCCGTCGCGGCCTCGAACTCGGCGATCTTCACGGGGTGCAGGCCGATGGTGCGCCGGGCGGAGTCGCCCCTGCCGATCATCACGACCACGCGCCCCGGGATGATCGTGTTCAGGGTGGCGTGGAAGCTGGCCGTGACCGTCGGGTCACGGGTGCCCGGGTTCGTCACGCAGAAGCCGAGCCCGATCCGCTCGGTCTGCACCGCGGCGGCGGTCACGAGGACGCACCCCTCCTGCCACAGGATGTGGGAGTCGTAGGTGTAGGCCCAGTCGAAGCCGCACTCCTCCGCCAGCCGCACGAGCTCCACGAACCGGGAGCAGGGTGGGTCGGGAAGGATCGTGACGCCGAACTCGATCGCGCACCTCCAGACAGGGCGGCGGCAACGCCTCCGCCGCGCACGGCGGGCCACTCTACCTTACCGGCGGCGCGCTCTGCGATCGGGCGCTGCGCACGCACGACCTCATCGTTGTCCCCTGCCGGCCCCGCCGTTCGTCGCCTGGACGAAACGACACCTCCAAGGAGGAACGATGAGAGCGAAGCTTGCAACCAACCACGACGGGAGACGCTGGCTTGTCCTGGCGGTGACCGTTGCCGCGCAGTTCATGGTCGTCCTCGACGTCGCTGTGGTGAACGTCGCCCTGCCGTCGATCAGCCACGATCTGCACTTCTCCCGGGAGAGCCTGCAATGGGTGATCACCGCCTACTCGATCCTGTTCGGCGGCGCGCTGCTCCTGGGCGGCCGCCTCGCCGATCTGCTCGGACGGCGGCGGCTGTTCATGGCGGGCGTGGCGCTGTTCACGTTCAGCTCGCTGCTGTCCGGGCTCGCCTGGTCGGAGGGCTCGCTGATCGTCGCGCGGGCGCTCCAGGGGCTCGGCGGCGCACTGCTCGCGCCGGCCGCCCTCTCGATCGTTGTCACCGCCTTCCGCGAGGGGCGCGAACGCAACATCGCGCTCGCCGTGTGGGGCGCCGCCTCCGGCAGCGGAGGCGCCGTCGGCGTGCTGCTCGGCGGCGTCCTCACCTCGTACCTCGACTGGTCGTGGATCTTCTTCGTCAACCTGCCCGTCGGCGCCGCCGTCCTCGCCGTCAGCCCGTGGCTCCTCGACGAGAGCCGGGCGGCGCTTGCCCACCGGCACTTCGACGTCGCCGGCGCGACCACGGTCACGGCCGGCCTGATGGTGCTCGTCTACGGGATCACGCGGGCCGGCGAGCACGGCTGGGGCAACAGCGCGACGCTCGGTCTGCTCGCGACCGCGACGGCGCTCATCGTGGCGTTCGTCGGGATCGAGGCGCGCTCGCCGGCGCCGCTCCTGCCCCTGCGGATCTTCCGCCTGCGGACACTGTCGGCCGCGAACGTCACGACCATGATCCTCGGCGCGGCGACGTTCGGGCAGTTCCTGCTGATGACGCTGTATCTGCAGGAGGTCCTGCGCTACTCGGCGATCGAAACCGGTGTCGCCTTCATCGCGGTCACCCTGATGATCGTCGCGCTCTCGAACGCCGGCCAGGCGCTGACGACACGGTTCGGCGCGCGGCCGGTGCTGAGCGCCGGCCTGCTGATCACCGCCGCCGGCGGTCTGCTCTATGCCCAGATGCCCGCCGACGGGGACTACTTCTGGAACGTCTTCCCCGGCCTGATCCTGAGCGGCATCGGGCTCGCGTTCGCGTTCGTGCCGGTGATGATCGCCGGCCTGACCGGCGTCCAGCCCGCCGACGCCGGCGTCGCCTCCGGGCTGATCAACACCAGCCGCCAGATCGGCGGCGCGATCGGGCTGGCAGCGGTCTCCACGATCGCCGCCACCGCGACGAGCAACTACGCACACAGCCACGCCCTGCCCGGCGCCGGCGGCGCGGCGCTCACGCACGGCTTCCAGGCAGGCTTCTACGCGCTGATCGGCCTCGAGCTCGTGGGAGCTGCGATCGCCGCCGTCTTCATCGAGTCCAAGCCCGGTGCGGCTCCGGCGGCACTGCCGCTCGAGGCCGAGCTCCGGCTCGAGGAAGCGGCCTGACGTGCGATCGCCGGAGGGGCCGCCCCGCGGGGAGGCCCTCCGGCAAACCGGCGGGCGGCCCTGTCCCCTGCCGGTGCCGCCGTTCGTTGCACTCCAGTACGGCTCTTCCAAGGAGGACATCGTGAACACCACGCTCGATCCACACATCTCCGGTCTCCGCGCCCGCCTGAACGGCAGGGTCATCGGCGCGGACGACCCCCGCTACGACGCCGCGCGCCGGGTCGTCTTCACCGGCTTCGATCGCCGGCCCGCGGCGATCGTCCGCGCGGCCGATGCATCAGACGTCGCCCGCGTCGTCACGCTGGCGCGGCAGACGGGCGCCGAGCTCGCGGTGCGCAGCGGCGGGCACAGCCGCGCCGGGCACAGCACGTCCGAGGGCGGAATCGTCCTGGATCTCTCCCCGATGAACGCGATCGAGATCGACGCCGCCGGCCGCACCGCGTGGGCGCAGACGGGAGCCACCGCCGGCGCCTACACCACCGCGACCGGTGCGCACGGCCTCGCCACCGGGCTCGGCGATACGGGCAGCGTCGGCCTCGGCGGGATCACCCTGGGCGGCGGCATCGGCTACCTCGTCCGCAAGCACGGGCTCACGATCGACGACGTGCTCGCGGCCGAGGTGGTCACCGCCGCCGGCGAGCTGCTCCAGGTGGACGACGAGAGGCACGCCGATCTCTTCTGGGCGCTCCGGGGCGGTGGCGGCAACGTCGGCGTCGTGACCAGGCTCCTGTTCCGGCTGCACGAGGTCGACCGGGTCATCGGCGGGATGCTGCTGCTCCCCGCGAGCACCGACGTCATCACCGGCCTGGTCGCCGCGGCGGACGCGGCCCCCGAGGAGCTCTCGCTGATCGCGAACATCCTGAACGCTCCGCCGCTGCCCTTCATCCCCGCCGAGCAGCACGGCAAGCCCGTGGTGATCGCCCTGATGGTCTACGCGGGCGCTGCCGAGGACGCCCAGAGGGCGATCGCGCCCATCCGCGCCCTGGCGACCCCGCTCGCCGACATGGTGCGGCCGATCCGCTACCCGGAGATGTACGCGGGGCCGGAGCCCCCTCCCCCGGCGTTCGGCGCAGGGACGAACATCCTGGTTGATGGGCTGCCCGCGCGGGGGGCGGAGACGATCCTCGAGCATCTCGAGACCGCCACCGCGCCGGTGGCCGCCGTCCAGCTGCGCGTGCTCGGCGGCGCGATGGCGCGCGTCCCCGCCGATGCGACCGCGTTCGGCCATCGTGCAGCGAAGCTGATGGTGAACGTCGCCGCCATGTACCAGCTCGCCGAGGAGCGAACGGAGCACGAGGCGTGGGCGAGCGCCCTTGTGACGGCGCTCTCCGCCGGCGCCACGCCGGCGGCCTATGTCGGGTTCGTCGGCGACGAGGGGCAGGCCGGCGTTCGCCGGGCGTACCCGCCCGCGACTCGCGAGCGCCTCGCCCGGGTAAAGCGTCAGTACGATCCGGACAACCTCTTCCATCTCAACCTGAACGTGCCGGCGGACGTGGCGTGAGAGGACGTCTCGGCGAGAAGGTGTCGCAAAGGAGGTCTCCTTGAAGTACCTGTTCCACAACTATCCAGGCCGCTCGGCGGAGGAGTTCGAGCGGCTCCCCGAGGACGAACGCCAGGCGATCGTCGACGAGTACCTCGCGATCCGCGAGCTGCCCGGCGTCGTCGGCGGCGGCCAGCTCCAGTCGGTCGAGACCGCGACGACCGTTCGCGTGCAGAACGGCGAGACGCTGCTCACGGACGGCCCCTTCATCGACGCGAAGGAGCACCTGGGCGGCTATCTCGTGATTGAGCTCGACGATCTGGACGCGGCGCTCGAGCTCGCCGCGCGCATCCCGGCCGCGCGGATGGGCGGCGCGGTCGAGGTGTGGCCGCTGGTCGAGAGGTAGACCCTGCTCGATCAGGTCTTCCGCAACGAGTGGGGCCGCGTCCTTGCGAACCTGGTCGGCTTCCTCGGCGACTTCGACCTCGCCGAGGAGGCCGCCCAGGAGGCGTTCGCGGTCGCCGCCGAGCGCTGGCCCCGCGCAGGCATGCCGGCCAACCCGGGCGCGTGGCTCACGATCACGGCCCGCAACCGTGCGATCGACCGTCTGCGCCGGGACCGCACGCGAGCCTCAAAGACGCGTTTGCTCGAAGTGCCCGAGGCAGTGGAGGACGAGATGGAGGAGACGAGCTTTCCCGACGAGCGGCTGGAGCTGATCTTCACCTGCTGCCATCCGGCGCTCGGTGTCGAGGCGCAGGTCGCCCTGACCCTGCGCGCGCTCGGCGGGCTGCGCACCGAGGAGATCGCCCGCGCGTTCCTCGTTCCCGACGAGACGATGAAGCGACGGCTCTCGCGCGCGAAGCGCAAGATCACGGATGCGGGCATCCCGTTCCGGGTGCCGACGGGCCATCTCCTGCCGGAGCGGCTGGGGGCGGTGCTCGCGGTCGTCTACCTGATCTACAACGAGGGCTACGGCGGCCGTGTCGATCTGGCCGCGGAAGCGCTCCGGCTCGGCGCGGCGCTCGCCGAGCTCATGCCCGACGAGCCCGAGGTGCACGGCCTGCGGGCGCTGATGCTGCTCGACGACGCGCGCCGCGACGCCCGCTTCCAGGGCGATGAGCTCGTGCTGCTCAGAGACCAGGACCGGTCGCGGTGGGACAGCGCCAGGATCGCCCGCGGCCGCGAATCGCTTGCGCGGGCGCTCGCGCTGCACGGCGGCGGCCCGTACGTGATCCAGGCCGCGATCGCGTCGCTGCACATGGCGGAGCCGCGCGACTGGCCGCAGATCGCGGCGCTGTACGGAGAGCTCGTGCGGCTGACCGGCTCACCGGTCGTCGAGCTGAACCGGGCGATCGCCGTTTCGGAGGCGGCGGGGACGGAGGCGGGGCTGGCCCTCGTCGACCGGCTCGACCTGGACGGCTACCAGTACTTCCACTCGACGCGGGCCGACCTGCTGCGCCGGCTCGGCCGGTCGGACGAGGCGCAGGCCGAATACGAGCGCGCCCTGGAGCTCGCCCGCACCGAGCCCGAGCGCCGCTTCCTGCGGCGGCGCGTCGCGGAGGCCCGCGCATGACAGCGACACACACGCTCGAGACCCGTGGGGCCGCGATCGTCTACGACGTCCGTGACCCGTCGTCGGGAGCCGAGGGGCATCCGCCGCTCCTCATGATCGGTCAGCCCATGGCCGCCGGCGGCTTCGCGACACTGGCGTCGCTCTTTCCCGAACGCACCGTGGTCACGTACGACCCGCGCGGGATCGGCCGCAGCGCCCGCATGGACGGCCGCACGGACAATGACCCGACGGTCCAGGCCGAGGACGTGCACGCCGTGATCGAGGCGCTCGCCGCCGGCCCGGTCGAGATGTTCGCGAGCAGCGGCGGCGCGGTGACCGCGCTCGCGCTCGTGGCAGCCCACCCGCGGGATCTGAGCACGCTGGTGGCGCACGAGCCGCCGCTGATTCCGGTGCTCCCCGACGCTGCGGCGGCCGAGCGCGCCTGCACCGGCTTTCGCGACGCCTACGCGGCCGGCGGGCGGGGATACGGCATGGCGGCCTTCATCGCGATGACCTCATGGCGAGGCGAGTTCTCGGACGCCTACTTCGCGCGGCCCGCGGCCGACCCGGCCGCGTTCGGGTTGCCGGCCGACGACGACGGCGCTCGCGACGACCCGCTGCTCTCCGACCGGTCGGACGCGATCTCGAGCTATCGCCCCGACGTCGACGCGCTCGTCTCGGCGCCCACGCGCGTCGTGATCGCGGTGGGTGAGGAGTCCGAGCGCACGTTCACCGGACGCGCAGCGGTGGCGACGGCCGCACTCCTCGGTCAGCAGGCCACGGTGTTCCCGAGCCACCACGGCGGCTTCCTCGGGGGAGAGTTCGGCTACGCGGGCCAACCGGAGGCGTTCGCGCGCACGTTGCGCCGCGTGCTCGATCAGGATGGCTGAGGCGCGACGATCCTCGTCACGACCCAGCGGTGCTTGCCGATCCTGCGGTCGCGCGTGAAGCCGAGCTGCTCGTATGTCGAGAGCGCGCCGTGGAAGAGGAAGCCGGCGGGCACCGATGCCGCGTCCTCCGGGTACCCCTCGACGGTGCCGCCGCCCATGCCCGCGATCAGGTCGAGCGCTCCGGCCAGCGCCGCAGCCGCGACGCCCCGGCGCCGGTGCCCCTTGCCGACGAAGTTGCACGCGATCCGCCAGTCGGGCGAGGTCGACCGGCCCTTCTCGTAGGCGGCGCGGTTCTTGATCCGCGGTACCTCGTCCGGGACTCCGAACTGGCACCAGCCGACGCAGCTCTCGCCGTCGAACACGAGGGCCGCGTGCGCACTCCCCTCCCGGACGCGCTCGAGCTTGCGGCGACGGTTCTCTGCCGCCGTCGCCTTCCTGTCGCCGCCTTCGGGATGGAAGCCGATGCACCAGCACCCGCCGAAGACGCCGTTGTTGCGCTCGACCAGGTCTGCGAACGCGTCCCACGTCGTCTCGTCCAGCGCCCTGATGGTGTAGGTCGTCGTCTCGGCCATCTCTGCCGCCTGCGTTGCGTTCAGTCTATTCAGCTGTCCCCTTCCGCCTGTCGCGTTCGTCGTCCTGGCAGACAACCAGGAAGGGAGAAACAGCATGCGTGTCTTCGTGACAGGAGCGAGCGGTGCGATCGGCAGCCGCCTCGTCCGGCAGCTGATCGATGCAGGCCATGAGGTGGTCGGTACCCACCACGCGCAGGGCAGCGCGGAGCGCCTGCGGGCGCTCGGCGCAACGCCGGTCATGCTCGACCTGCTCGACGCCCCCGCCGTGCGCCGGGCCGTGGTCGAGAGCGAGCCCGACGCGATCGCACACGAGGCAACTGCGCTCGCGAACGTGAAGTTCAGCCGCAACCAGGACAGGGTGGCCGCCAAGACCAACGAGCTGCGGACTGCCGGTACCGATGCGCTGCTGGCCGCGGCGCACACGGCCGGCGTGCGCCGGTTCGTCGCGCAGAGCGTCGCGGTGTACGGCCGGTATGCCCGCGAGGGCGGGCCGGTGAAGACCGAGGACGATCCGCTCGAGCGTTCCCCCGCGGCCAACACGCAGCGATCCGCTGCGGCGCTCGACCATCTCGAGCGGGCCGTGACGGAGTCCGGCGGCATCGCGTTGCGCTACGGCGTCTTCTACGGCGCCGCCGACGACGGCTCGATCACGCCGGTGCGCAAGCGGCAGTTCCCGATCGTCGGCGACGGCGGCGGCATCTGGTCCTGGATCCACCTCGACGACGCCGCCGCGGCGACCGTGGCCGCGCTCGAGCACGAGGGGCCCGGCGTCTACAACATCGTCGACGACGACCCCGCTGCGGTGCGTGAGTGGCTCCCGGTGCTCGCGAAGGCGCTGGGGGCGAAGCCGCCGCGGCACCTCCCGGTCTGGCTCGCACGGCTGCTCGCGGGCGAGTTCGTGGTGGCGCTCTCCACCGAGGCGCGGGGCGCCTCGAACGCGAAGGCCCGGCGCGAGCTCGGCTGGTCCCCGCGCTATCCCAGCTGGCGCGAGGGCTTCCCCGAGGTGTACTCCGCGCTGAGCACGGCCGGCCGGCCGAGGCCGGCCGGCCGGGCACTACGATCCTCGGCATGAGCCGAGAGCGGTGGATGGCGCTGTCGTTCGCCGTGGGTTCGGCCTGCTTTCTCGTCGGGCCGTTTCCCGGCTACGCGGGCCTGGTGGGCGCACGCGCCGACGCGGCGACGTTCTTCATCGGCTCGATCTTCTTCACGGTTGGCGGCGCCCTCCAGACCTCGCTCGCGTTCGGACGCCGGCGCGATCGTGGCGCCGGGCGCGCCGCGTGGTGGAGCGCCACGGTGCAGTCGGCGGGGACGGTGTTCTTCAACGTCTCGACGTTTCAGGCACTCGACACCGCCATCTCGAATCCGCACTACAACCGGCTCGTGTGGCGTCCGGACGCGCTCGGCTCGGTGTGCTTCCTCGTCTCGGGTGCGGTCGCCTACCGCGCCTCTGGGCGGCGGGGGTGGCTGCCGGCGCGCGGCGCGCCCGGCTGGTGGGAGCCCGCGGTCAACCTCCTCGGCTGCGTCTTCTTCGGCATCTCGGCCGTCGCCGGGTACGTCGTGCCGGCGAGCGGATCGGTGCTCGACCTCGCCGCTGCCAACTGGAACACCAGCCTCGGCGCGGCGTGCTTCCTGGCCTGCGCCGCCGGCACGCTCTACAGCGACCGCACGTCGAAGTCCCCGCGCGAGGGCGGCTAGTCCTGCACGCCCGCTCGCAGCTTCTCCAGCAGCTCCCCGAGCTGCACGGTCTCCTGCTCGGTGAGGTGCGAGCGCAGGCGCCGGTCGTGACGCTGCGCCACCTCGCGTAGGCGGTGAAACAGCGCTTCGCCCTCGGGCGTCAGCGCCACCTGCTGCACGCGCCGGTTGCCCGGCTCGCGCCACCGCCGCACGAGCCCCTTCTGCTCGAGCGCGTTCAGATGGTGCGTCAGTGTCGCCCCGGTGATGCCCAGCGCCTGGGCCATCTCCGACTGCGTGTCCCACTGCCCGGAGCGCACGAGCAGGAGCACCTGCCAGGTCGATGCCGAGCCGCCGGCGTCGGCCATCGCCCGCTCGAAGGCGGTGGAGACGGCGCGTGAGGTGCGCGTGAGCGCGAGGCCGATCGGCGGGCGCGATGGTCGGCTGCTCATGCGCCGATCATACCAGAGCATTTGACATCTAACACTTAGATATCTAATGTTTGGCCATGATGACGACCAAACCACCCACAGCCACGGCCACAGGCCACGCACCCAGCACGGCCGGCGGGATCGCGGTCCCGTTCGCGGCGATCGTGCTGGCGATGCTCCCGGCCGTCCTCGACCAGACGATCCTGTCCACCGCGCTACCGACCATCGCCGCCGACCTGGGGCGGCTGACAGACGTCGCCTGGGTCGTCACCGCCTACGTGGTGGCGGCCGCTGCGACCACCCCGCTCTGGGGGAAGCTGGGAGATCGGCATGGCCGCAAGCGTCTGCTCGAGCTGTCGCTCGGCCTGTTCCTGGTCGCGTCCGTCCTGTGCGGCGCGGCGCAGGACATCGCCTTCCTGATCAGCGTCCGCACCGTGCAGGGCGCCGCCGCCGGTGGCCTCATGACGCTCGCCATGGCCGCGGTCGGCGACCTGGTCGAGCCCCGCGAGCGCGCCCGCTATCAGGGCTACATCGCCGCCACCTTCGCCGTCGCCACCGTGGCCGGCCCGCTTGTCGGCGGCCTGCTGGTCGACTCGGTCGGCTGGCGCTGGGTCTTCTACGTCAACCTGCCGCTCGGTCTGGCCGCGCTGGCCGGCCTTCGTCTGCGGCTCCCCGCCGGCGATCCCCGCGGCCCACGGCAGCCCCTCGACCTGGCGGGCGCGGCGCTGCTCGGGGCCGGCACGGCCGGGCTCATCCTGACCTGCGTCTGGGCCGGCCGGCGCTACGGGTGGGGCTCCCCCGAGATCGTGGCCACCATCGCCCTGACGCTGCTCGCCGGGGCGGGGCTGGCGGCGCGCGAGCGGCGGGCAGCCGACCCGATCGTCCCCCTCGGGCTCCTGCGCACGCGCACGGTGGCGCTGGCGAGCGCGGCGCTCTTCTTCACCACTGCCGCCCTGTTCGCGGTCAACGTGTTCGTGCCGCTCTACCTGCAGACGACCACCGGCGCCACCCCGGCGCAGGCGGGCCTGCTGCTGGCGCCCATGATGCTCGGCATCGCCCTCTCGACCACCTACGCCGGTCGGCGCATCGCCCGCACAGGGCGCTACAAGCGCTACCCGCTGGCCGGCACCGCCATGATGACCGCGGCGCTCGGGCTGCTCGCCGTCGTCGCCGCGCACCCGTCGCGGTGGACGGTCGGGGTCGCGGTGGCCCTGTTCGGGATGGGCTTCGGGATGGTCGGACAGGTGTTGATCGTGGCCGTGCAGAACGCCTCCGAGCGCCGCGAGCTCGGCATCGCGATGGCCACCACCTCGTTCTTCCGCGGCCTCGGCGGCGCGCTCGGCGCGGCGCTCCTGGGGGCGCTGTTCGCGGCCCGGTTCACCGTCTCAACCGGAAGCGGGGTCGGCCACCTGGCGCCGGCCGTCCGCACCGATCTGATCCACGCCGTGCAGACCGTGTTCGTCGCCGCCGTCCCGCTGGCCCTGGTTGCGCTGGCCGCGGTGGCCCTGATCGAGGAAGTCCCACTCAGAGGAGGAGATCAAAATGGCTGAGGAATCCACGACGTACGACCGCGGGCGGCCGCGCGATCGCAGTCTGCGCGTCGGCGACGCCGAACGCGACGCGGTCGCCGACCTGCTGCGCGAGCACCACGTCGCCGGCCGGCTGCAGGGCGAGGAGTTCCAGGACCGGCTCGACCGCTGCATGAGCGCACGCACGCACGTCGACCTGGATGAGCTCGTGGCCGACCTGCCCGGCCCCGACGGCCCGGCTCGGGAGGCACGCGGCCGTTGGATGCCGTGGCCACTGGCGCTGGTGCCTCTGGTGGCCGTCGCGGCGATCGTCTCGAGCGGCGGCCGCCTGGCCTGGCTGGCCGTGCCGCTCGTTATCGTCTTCGTCGTGCGCCCGCTGGTGTGGCGGGGCGTGGGGCGCGGCCGCGGGGGTGCTCAGGATCGCCGCCGACCCTGGCCACCGCTCTCTGGCTGCGGGTGATTGCCCCGGTCCGTGACGCGTCCGAGGACGTCGGCGACGACGGCGGCTTCCTCGGCGGTCATCGAGCCGAATGCGTCGTGGAGCACCCTGGCGTAGACCGGCCACATCCGGCGCAGCAGCACACGGCTACCCGGCCGACGTCGTGGAGGCGATCCTCTTCCTCGCCGGCGGCCGCTCCGCCTGGATCACCGGGACGACGCTCCCGATCGACGGCGGCGTCCTCGCCGGGCGAAACGCGCCCCCCGCCCCGGTTCGCGAGGAGGCTCGGGCATGAACCGGCGTGGAGCATGCCGCGCGCCCGCCGGAGCAGCGCCAGGCCGGCCGGACTACGCCTCCAGTTCGTGGATGCCCGCGTACACGCGGATCTGCATCCCCTCGTCCCCGATCAGTCCCTCGGCGAGGCAGACGATGTCGTTCAGCCAGCGGTAGCGGGCATCGTCTGCCTCGAACCATCCCACGAGGTTCTGACGTCCGAGCCCATCGTCTCCAAAGCTCGTGCGGCCCCGGAGCTCAAACAGGATCGAGGCGCCGTCGTCGGTGGTGATCAAGCCCCGCACATTCGGCAACATGCGGCCGTCGCTGCGACGGCGCGGGTAGTTCGACCACACCACCCGTCCAGCGATCCGCCCGCTCGCAGTGCCACGGCCTTCGCCATAGGCGATCCCCTCGTTGCCGCCGTACGGGCTGACGACTTCATAGCCGGGAGCGTTGACGCGAATGTCCTCGTCGTAGCTCCACTCGAAGGTGCAGAGGGGCTCCAGGCGCACCCAGCCACAATACCGGTGGAGTGCGGCCCCATGTCGGTGCCTCCCGGGCCGGAGCTCGACGCGTGACGACGCCCCGACACGCCTCGGAGGGGTGGTAACCATGCGCCTGGCGGCGAAGCCCTCTAACGGACTCGAACCGTTGACCCCTTCCTTACCATGGAAGTGCTCTACCAACTGAGCTAAGAGGGCAGCGCGCCCATTGTAGGGCACGTCGGCTCAGGCGGCGAGGTCGATTCCCAGGCTCGACAGGTCGGCGAATGGCACCTCGAAGGGGTCGACCGGGGCGCCGTGCTCGTCGTGGGTGATGCGGACGGTGGGCTGGTCGGGTGCGTGGTCGGGCACGGCGGCGACGATGCCGCGGCGGCCGTCGGAGAGCGTGATGTCGGTGCCGGCGGGGTAGGGCGCCACGATCTTTCTGAACGCCGCCACGACCTCGGGGTCAAACGCGGTGCCGGAGCCCTCGACGATCGCGGCGTGGCCGGCGTGTGCCGGCGCCGCCTCGCGGTAGGGGCGCTCGCTCGTGATCGCGTCGTACACGTCTGCGACGCTGGCGATGCGGGCGAACTGGGGGATGCGGGAGCCGGCCCGGCCGTCCGGATAGCCGCCGCCGTCCCAGCGCTCGTGGTGCGAGCGCACGACGGCCTTCGCGAGCGGGCTGATCGCCTCGCCGGGCAGGAGCGCGACGCCGGCGGCCGGATGCTGGCGCACGAGCTCCCACTCGTCCTCCTCGAGCGCGCCGTTCTTGTTCAGCACGGTCGAGGGGATCACGAGCTTGCCGACGTCGTGCAGCAGGAGCCCGAGGCCGAGGATCGCGAGCCGCTCGTCGATGCGCTCGAAGACGCGCTCGCCGCGGTAGTTGATCCACCCGTACAGGTTGAAGACGCGCCGCCCGAGCAGCAGGCCGAGCACGGTGACGTCGATCGAATGCTGCAGCGTGTAGGCGTCGGCGGATGCGAGGTCGGCGAGCGCCAGCACGGCGTCGCCGGACGCGGCCAGCTCGGCCGTGATCATCCGGACGACCTTCTTCAGGTTCGTGATCGTCTCGGTCGGGAGCGCGCCTCCGGTGGCGATCGCGGCGGGCGCGAGATCGAACGCCTTGTTGAGCTCGGTCTCGGCCTGGTGCTGGGTCGCCTCGGTGAGCGCCTCCGGCACCTGGATGCCGGCGCCCAGCGCGTCGTCCACGTAGATCGCCCGGATGCCGTTGCGCTCGAGCGCGGCGCGGTACCGCGGCCGGATCGTCGTTCCGGCACGCAGCAGCGGTGCCTGGCCGGGCACGCCGGTCGACACGTCCCGGCCAACCAGCGCGCCGTCAACCAGGCGCGTCGTTGCAACCAGCCGCACGGTGATGCTCCTCTTCGATCACGGGGCTCCATGTATCGGCGGACGGGCCGCGGAATTGAAGTCCCGCAGGAGGAGTCGGCTCAGGAGGCGCGGCGCAGCGGATCGTGGCGGCGGGGGCGTGCGTCCGCCGCGGCCAGCGCCGCAGCCGTCTGGTCGGCCCACTCGACCGCGCGCAGGTAGGCGTCGCGGACGAGCAGCGGGCTGATCTCGGCGTCGATCTGCTCCGGCCGGCCGAGCTCGTAGTGCTCGATCAGGCGCAGCAGCGCGCCGAGCTCGCCCTCGCGGGCCACGAGCGCGCGCGTGACGGACGGCGCCAGCTCGTCGAGCTCCGCGGTGAGGGCGTCCATCGGCACGGCCAGCAGGGCGTCTGCGACCGAGAGCAGGCCGACGGTGAAGTGGGTGGCCCGATCGGCGCTCCCCGTGGCCGAGCCCAGGAGCTCCATCATCTTCGCCCGCACCATGCCGATCCGCGCGAGCTCGGTCGGCTGCTGGGAGTGCGCCGTCAGGCTGACGAGGTAGGCGAATGAGCGGATCGTGTCGGTGCCGAGGAAGACGATCGCGTCGCGGATCGAGCTGATCCGGCGGACGAGGCCCACCGCGGCAGAGTTCATATAGCGCAGCAGCGTGACGCTCAGGCCGATGTCCTGGACGATGATCGCCTCGAGCTCGGCGACCGAGACGTCGGGCCGGGCAAGGGCGTTCAGGAGCGTGAGCACGGTCGGCCGGCCCGCGCGGATGCGGCGCCCCGTCATGAGCTGCGGCACTCCGAAGACGAAGCCCTGGAAGTAGTGGAAGCCCATCGCGCGGCACGCGTCGAACTCGTCCGGGCGCTCGATCTTCTCGGCGATCAGCCGCACCGGGTGGCTGCCGAGACGGGCGACGTCGCGGGCGATGCCCCGCTCGTCCTGCGCCCTCACGTCGAGCTTCACGTACGCCGAGACGGGCAGGAGCTTGCGCGTGTGCCGGGTGAGGACGAAGTCGTCGAGGACGATCTGGTAGCCGCGCCGGATCAGCTCGTGGAGGCGGGCGATCACCTGGCCGTCGGGCTCGACCGACTCGAGCACCTCGAGGCTGACCCGGTCGGGAGGCAGCGCCAGCACCTGTTCGCCGAGCAGGAAGCTGCGCGACACGTTGACGAGCGCGCGCCGCCCGCCGACGAGGACGTCGAGGCCGATGTCGGCGACGGCGGTGAGCGCCGCCTCGCCGGTGGCCGCCTGGGCGTCGATGACCACGGCGCTCTCGGCCGCCGCTCCGCTGCGGAACAGCAGCTCGTACGCGACGACGTTCAGGTCGCGGTCGTACACCGGCTGGCGGGCGACATACGTTGGCCACGCGCTCGGAGACGACCGGCTGGCGATTGCCGCTCCGAGCACCCTGCCCTCCGACCGTGCGAACCTGGGACGGCCCTGGTCGGTCATGCCTCACCGCCGCCTCGAGGGAGAGGGGCGCACATGGTGATGATCTGATCAAAGCGTACGCGTGCCCACTAGTCAACGGCCCTCCGGCCCAGGCCTTTCGGGTATGCACCCCGCATGTCGCCGTCGCTCGCCGGACGCGTGCCACCGCTCCTGCGCGACCGTGTCTTCCGTCGCTACTGGTCGGCCCAGAGCATCTCGATGCTCGGCGACCAGGTGAGCGGGATCGCGCTCCCGCTCGTCGGTGTGCTCACCCTGCATGCCGGCCCGGGGCAGATGGGCGTGCTGACGGCGCTCGTGTGGGCGCCCAACCTCGTGCTGGCGCTGCACGCCGGGGCGCTCGCGGATCGGTGGGGGAGGCGCCGGCGGATCATGATCGCAAGCGACCTCGGCCGCGCGCTCCTGCTCGCGAGCGTGCCCGCTGCCGCCGCCCTCGGCGTGCTGAGCATGGCCCAGCTCTATCTCGTGGCCTTCGCCGCGGGCAGCCTGAGCGTGTTCTTCCAGGTGTCGGACAGCACGCTCTTCGTCTGCGTTGTCGATCGTGAGCGCTACCTCGACGCGAACTCGCTCGTGTACGGCAGCCGCGCCGCCTCGTTCATGGCCGGGCCGAGCCTCGGGGGCATCCTGACCCAGGCGGTGACGGCGCCGTTCGCGCTGCTGGTCGACGCCGTGTCGTTCCTGGGCTCCGCCGGCTTCCTGAGCGCGATCGCGCCCGCCGAGCCCGAGGCGCAGCGGCCGGCGCCCGGCCACCTGACGGCCGGGGTGCGCTACATCCGGCACACGCCGACGCTGTTCTACGAGCTCGCGTCGACGGCGACCGTGAACTTCTTCAACCTCGGGTTCTTCGCGCTCTTCCTGCTTTACGCCACGCGGTCGCTCCACGTCCGCGCCGGCACGCTCGGCGTCGTCCTCGGCCTCGCGGCGATCGGCGGGCTCCTGGGTGCCGTGATCGCCGGCCCGCTGACCCGCCGGATCGGCGTCGGGCCGGCCTTCTGCCTGGGGTCGGTGCTCTTCCCGGCGCCGCTGCTGCTCGTGCCGCTCGCACGCGGGCCGCACGCGATCGTGATCGCGCTCCTCTTCCTGTCGGAGTTCTGCTCCGGCATCGGGGTCATGATCCTCGACATTGCGGCGGGCTCGATCAACGCCGCCATCGTCCCGGCGCACATGCGCGCCCGTGTCCAGGGCGCCTACACGATCGTCAACTACGGCGTGCGCCCGATCGGGTCGCTCGCCGCCGGGCTCGGCGCGGCGACGCTCGGGATCCACGAGACGCTGTGGATCGCCACGATCGGCGGCACCCTGAGCGCGCTCTGGCTCGTCCCCTCGCCGCTGCCGCGGCTGCGAACGCTTCCGGCGACGTCACCGGCCGACTAGTGCGCGATCTCCCTCCGGTCATCGTCGTCCCCCGTCGCGGATCGTCGCCTGGGGATGATGCTGTCGTTGGTCCGGCGCATGGGGGATGCCTTCCGTACAGTTGACGTTGACATGCCCATCCGCGTAGACGCGATCACCGCCGGCCGCCATGCCTGAATCACCCTGCCTGCTGCCCGCGACCGAGCAGGCCGGCCTGGTCCGGGCCGGCTCGCGTCTCGGCGCTCGAGCTCGTCACGGCGCACCTGAACGCGGATCGAGCGCTGGAACCCGGCCGTGAACGCGATCGTCACGGTCGTTGCCGAGCGCGCGCTCGGAGCCGCAAGGGAGGCCGACCGCCGTCGTGCTCGCGGTGAGCCGCTGCCACCGTTGCACGGCCTTCCGATCGCGCACAAGGACCTCGTCGACACCGCCGGGGTGCGCACCACCTACGGCTCGCCGGCCTATCGCGACCACGTGCCCGAGGCCGACGAGCTGCTCGGCGGCGCGGCTGCGCGAGGCCGGAGCGATCATGGTCGGCAAGACGAACACGCCCGAGTGGGGGGCGGGCTCGCACACGTTCAACCCGGTGTTCGGCGTCACCCGCAATCCCTGGGACACGGAGCGGTCGGCGGGCGGCTCGAGCGGGGGCGGGGCGGTCGCGCTCGCCTGCCGGCTGCTGCCGCTCGCCGACGGCAGCGACCTGGGCGGGTCGCTGCGCAACCCGGCCGCCTGGAACGGCGTCGTCGGCCTGCGGCCGACGCCGGGAGTCGTGCCCTCGTGGCCGGCGGATGCGCCGTGGCTGCCGTTCTCGGTCGACGGGCCGATGGGCCGCACGGCCGCCGACGTCGCCCTGCTGCTCGGCGCGATGGCCGGTCCCGATCCGCGGGCGCCGCTCTCGCAGCGGGCGGCGCCGCTGCAGCTGTCCGGGCCGCTCGACGCCGATCTCCGCGGCCGTCGCGTGGCCTGGAGCCCGACGCTCGGCGGTCTGCCGGTGCAGGACGCGGTGCTCGCGGCGGCGGAGGCGGCGGCGGGCCGGCTGAGCGACCTCGGCATGGACGTGTGCGAGGACGAGCCCGACCTCTCGGGCGCAGACGACGTCTTCGAGACGTGGCGGGCGTTCCAGTTCGCGCTCTCGCTGGGCGACCTCTACGACACCGACGGCGCCCGCATGAAGGCGACGATCCGCTGGAACGTCGAGCGCGGCCGGGCGCTCAGCTCGGCCGACCTGGTCGCCGCGACCCGCCTGCATGCCGAGCTCGGCGAGCGCGTGGCGGCGTTCTTCGAGCGCTACGACTACCTGGCGTGTCCCGTGACCCAGGTCGAGCCGTTCCCGGTGGACGTCGAGTATCCCGAGCAGGTCGCCGGGGTGCCGATGGGCTCCTACCTCGAGTGGATGCGGTCGTGCTCGCGCATCTCGGTCACCGGCTGCCCGGCGATCTCGGTCCCGGCCGGGCTCACCGCCGCCGGCCTGCCGGCGGGCCTGCAGCTCGTCGCCCGGCCCTTCGCCGAGCGGGCGTTGCTCGAGGCCGCCCACGCCATCGACGCGCTCACCGGCTACTCGGCGCCGCGTGCCTCCCGCGGTGGCCGATCGGTGAACCGGTCACGGCCGGTGCGCCGCGTCGAGTAGCATCGCGCCCGTGGAAGGCAGCCGGTTCGACATGGTCGTCCTGGGCTCCGGGCCCGCCGGCCAGAAGGCGGCGATCCAGGCGGCCAAGGTCGGCGCCTCGGTGGCGGTCGTCGAGCGCCGCGACACCATCGGCGGCGTGTGCGCGAACACCGGCACGATCCCGTCCAAGACGCTGCGCGAGGCGGCGATCTACCTCACCGGCCTGTCCGAGCGCGGCCTCTACGGGCAGAGCTACCGGGTGAAGGAGGAGATCACGATCGACGATCTCATCTGGCGCACCCAGCAGGTGATGGCGCGCGAGGTGGACGTGATCCGAAACCAGCTGGCCCGAAACCACATCCGCGTGCTCCCGGGGCAGGGCCGGCTGACCGACACCCATACGGTCGAGGTGTCCGACCTGCAGGGCGGCGTGCGCACCGTGCAGGCCGACCGGATCGTGATCGCGACCGGCACCACCCCGGCCCGTCCGCCCGGCATCGAGTTCGACGAGGCCACGATCCTCGACTCCGACGGCATCCTGCTGCTGTCGCGCATCCCGTCGACGTTCGTGGTGGTGGGCGCCGGCGTGATCGGGATCGAGTACGCGTCGATCTTCGCCGCGCTCGGCACGCGCGTGACCGTCGTCGAGAAGCGCGAGCGGCTGCTCGAGTTCTGCGACAACCAGATGGTCGAGGCGCTGCAGTACTACCTGCGCGACCTCGGGCTCGTGTTCCGGCTGGGCGAGACGGTGACGTCGGTCGAAAAGCACGACGGCGGCACGCTGACGACGCTCGCAAGCGGCAAGCGGATCGCCGCCGACGCGGTCATGTACTCCGCCGGCCGCCAGGGCGCGACGGCCGGCATCGGGCTCGAGGCGGCGGGGCTCGAGGTCGACTCGCGCGGCCGCATCTGCGTCGACGAGCACTACCGCACCGCCGTCGAGCACATCTACGCGGTCGGCGACGTGATCGGGTTCCCGAGCCTGGCGTCGGCCTCGTTCGAGCAGGGCCGGCTGGCGGCCGCGCACGCCTTCGGCCTCGACACGCGGCCGATGCGCGAGCTGCTGCCGATCGGCATCTACACGGTGCCCGAGATCAGCTACGCCGGGCGCACCGAGGAGGAGCTGACCAGCGAGGGGATCCCGTACGAGATCGGCGTGTCGCGCTACCGCGAGCTCGCCCGCGGCCAGATCCTGGGCGACTCGGTCGGGATCCTGAAGCTGCTGGTGGCGCCCGACTCGCGCACCATCCTCGGGCGTGCACGTGTTCGGCACGGCCGCCACCGAGCTCGTGCACATCGGCCAGACCGTGATGGGGCTCGGCGGGACGGTCGACTACCTGATCGACCAGGTGTTCAACTACCCCACCCTGGCCGAGTCCTACAAGGTCGCCGCGCTCGACGCGACGAACAAGCTGCGCGCGCTCAACCGCCTGACGGTGTAGCCGGGCTCAGGCGCCGGTGCGCTCGAGCACGACGACCGGGATCTCGCGCGTCGTCCGCGTCTGGTACTCGAGGTAGTCGGGGAACACCTTCGTCACGATCTCCCACAGCCGCGGCCGCTCCTGCGGCGTGGCCGTGCGGGCGCGGGCGTGGAAGCGGTCGCCCTTCACCTGCACCTCGACGTTCGGGTCGGCCTCGAGGTTCAGGTACCAGCGCGGGTGGTTCGGCGCGCCGCCGCGCGACGCGACCACGAGGACGTCGTCGCCGTCGCGGCCGTAGATCAGGGGCAGCGTGCGCGCTCGCCCGACTTGCGGCCGCGGGTGGTCAGGAGCAGGGTCGGGTGCCCGTTCCAGTCGTGGCCGTCCTCGCCGTCGGTGGCCCGATGTAGCGGTCGACGTGGTCGGCGAACCAGGGACGCGCTTGCGCATCTGCCATCCGGTCAGATTAGCCCGGAGCGGCCGCCGGGGGTGCAGGTGCAGCGGCCGGCGGCGCGGCGGTGAGCCTGCGCTCGAGCAGGACCGCCCCGACGCTCGCGGCGGCGAGCGTGATCAGCGCCGACGCGACGATGGCGGCGCCCTGCCCGGCGGTGAGGATGCCGGCGGCGAGGCCCAGCGAGACGACGCCCGCCGGCAGCCCGAGCTGGGCCGAGGCCAGCAGGCCGGCCGGCCACGGCATCCGCATCACCATGGCGACCGCGATGTGGCAGACGATGATCGCGCCGGCGAGCAGGCCGACGAGCGCGATGTCCGAGCGCGACGACGCGAGCGAGCGGAAGTTCAGCCTCGCGCCCGAGCGACACGAAGAAGAACGGCACGAAGAAGCCCTCGGCGAGGCCGACGAGCTGCTGCGTGAACCGGCGCGGCTCGCCGGCGAGCGCGACGATCATCCCGGCGCCGAAGCCCGCGATCAGGATGCTCGTCCCGAACTTCGTCGCCAGGGCGGCGAGCCCGAACAGCACGGCGAGCGAGAGGCGCAGGTCGAGCGCCCACCCGCGCTTGCGCGAGTCCTCGCGCAGCGCGACCGACCACGGGCTCGTCCCGGCTCGCGTGGATGATCCGCGAAGATCGCCGATCGCCGCCACGGTGACCAGCACGCCGCCGCCGCCGATGCGCACGGCCCTGGACGGGGTCGAGCGCGAGCGGCAGGGCGACGATGCTCGCGATGTCGACGATCGCGATCCACGCGGTCGCAAGCAGCATCGTCGTCCCCGGTCAGGCCGCGCTCCTGCACGATCGGCATCACCACCGCCGAGCTCGAGGCGGCCAGCAGGAGCACGAAGATCGCCGGGTGGCCGACGCCGGAGGCCTTCGCGAGCGCCCAGCCGGCGGGAACGGCGATCGCGAACGAGAGCGCCGCGGCGATCGTGGCCGAGCGCAGCGCCCGCCGCAGGCCGGCGTCGCGCAGCGGCAGGCGGGTGCCGACGACGAACATCAGCATCGCGAAGCCGACGGCCGAGAGGAAGACGATGGTCGGGTCGGTCGGATCGATCTCGCGCAGCCCGGTCTGGCCGACGATCACGCCGGCCGCGAGCTCGCCGACGACCACGGGGACGGCGAGCCGCGTCGCGCCGGAGAGCAGCGGCCCGGCGATGCCGCACATCACGATCAGCGTGAGGATGCCGAAGGTCATGCGTGCAGGCGGCCGTCGGCGGACACGTGCTTGCAGAACTCGGCGTGGTCGGCGACGACCGTCTCGGCCATCCGCCGGGCGGCGCGCTCGAGGCCGGGCGCGTCGAGCTCCGCGGCGAACGCGCCGGTGTCGGCGCTCAGGCGGTGGTGCGCGGCGGTGCAGTAGCCCATCATCCACAGGAGGGCGTGCTCGTCGCGGCGGTGGGGGAGGTCGGCGATCTCGATCCGGCCGCGCTCGGGGTCGAGCCTGCGCACGACGGTCGTGCCGTCGACCGCACCTGCGCGCGCAGCGCTGCGGCGAGCGCTCGTCCTGGCGGCGCAGGAGCTCGGCGTACGGCTCCGGGTCGGGCACCGGGTCGGCGCCGGCGAGGAACCGCGCCGTCGCGGGCGCGATCGGCTTGCGCTCGAACACGGCCCGCTCGCCGCCGAGCTCGCCGTCGAGCACGACGCGCGGGTGGTCGCGGCTGCCGAGGCCGGCGATGCGCGTGCGCTGCGCCCGCAGCTCGAAGCCGGGTGCCGGCGACGGCGGCGCCGCGGCCGCCGGGGCCTGCGGCAGCGCGTCGATTTCGCTCGCAAACTGCTTCGCGCCCGGCTGCCCCGCCCGCCACATCGCCGCGATGGCGGCGACGTGGGGGATGGCGTCGCCTGCCAGCACCACCCCGGCGGCGGCGTCCCGGTTGGCCGACGTAGCCGCTCCACAGGTGCGCGGCGATGTCGTGCGGGCCGACCGCCAGATGCCCGGCCTTGGCGGCGAGCATCGCGCTCGCAGCGAGGCGGGTGAGGTCGTTCGTGAACGGCACGGGGCCGGTCTCGTCGTAGTCGTTCACGCCGAAGGCCTCGCCCGCCGGGGCGAGCCAGGTGCCGAAGTTCTCGACGTGCAGGTCGCCCACTCCGAGGGGCACGAGCCGCGGCATCGTGGACCGGGTCGGCGCCGAAGCGGTCGAGCCAGACCGGGTAGCTCCCGCGCAGGAACGCGAACGGCGAGGCGGCCATGCGCCGGTGCTTCTGCGCCCGGGCGTGCGGGGTCGAATGCGAGCGCGCGATCGCACCAGCGCTCGTACCGGTCGATCAGCTTTGCGGCGTGCATGCGGAGTGAGTATGACGCCGCAGTAATGTGACGGCATGAGAGCGATGCTGCTCGAGGCGCCCGGCCGCCTGGTCGAGCGCGCGGTCGCCGACCCGGTCGCGGCGGCGGGCGAGGTGCTGATCGAGGTGGCCGCCTGCGGCGTCTGCCGCACCGACCTGCAGATCTATCAGGGCGACCTCGAGATGCGGCGGCGGCCGGTGATCCCCGGCCACCAGGTCGTCGGCCGGATCGCCGGGACGGGCGAGCGGGTGGGCGTGGCATGGCTGCACGGCGCCGACGGCACCTGCCCTGCCTGCCGGCGCGGCCTCGAGAACCTGTGCCCGAACGCCGAGTTCACCGGCTGGACGGCCGACGGCGGCTACGCCGAGCTCGTCGACCGCCCGGCGCGACTACGTGTTCGCGCTGCCGGAGCGCTTCATCGGACATCGAGGCGGCGCCGCTCCTGTGCGCCGGCATCATCGGCTACCGCTCGCTGCGCCTGGCGGGCGTCGAGCCGGGCGGGCGCCTGGGCCTGTACGGCTTCGGCTCCTCGGCGCATCTCGCGATCCAGGTGGCGCTGCACCGGGGCCTCGAGGTGGCGGTGTTCGCGCGCTCGCAGACCGAGCGCGAGCTGGGCGCGCGCCTGGGCGCGGCGTGGACGGGGGGCTACGACGACGCTCCGCCTGGCCGCTCGACGGGGCGGTCACCTTCGCGCCGGTCGGATCGGTGGTCGTGGCAGCGCTGCGTGCGCTCGCCCCGGGCGCGACGGTGGCCGTGAACGCCATCCACCTCGACGAGATGCCGGCCTTCTCCTACGATCTGCTGTGGCAGGAGCGCTGCATCCGCTCGGTCGCGAACTTCACCCGCCGCGACGCGACGGAGTTCCTGGCGCTCGCCGGCGAGATCCCGATCCGCGCCCAGGTGCAGGAGTACCCGCTCGCCGCCGCGGGTGAGGCGCTCGAGCGGCTGGCGGCCGGGGGGATCAGCGGATCAGCGGTGCTGACGGTGCGCTGAGCGGGGCGGTAGGCTGCGGCACTCATGAGCTACTCCGTCGTCCACGTCGATGACATCGAACCCAGCGGCCCCGGCGGCGCCGTGCGCTTCGTCCGCCGCGAGCTGGGCGTCGAGGCGTTCGGGATCAACCGCTTCGACCTGCCCGCCGGCAGCGAGGGCTTCGAGCACGACGAGGCAGGCACCGGGCAGGAGGAGGTCGCGGTGGTGATCCGCGGCGGCGGGCACTGGCGCGTCGACGGCGAGCTCGTCGCGGTGCGCGAGGGCTCGTTCATCCGCTTCGACCCCGGCACGACGCGGTGCCCGGTGGCCGGGCCCGACGGGATGGCGTTCATCTCGGTCGGCTCGCCGCCCGGGACGTACGCCCCGCACGGCCCGTTCTGAACCGGGCGCCGCGGCCGCTCGGATCGCCCCCGGGCACCCGATCGGCGACCAGATCGTGAACGCGCAGCGCCGCCGGTTGCTGCTTCCCGGCGACCGCCACGCGCAGCGTTCAGTTCGCGAGGATCATCGCGGCCGGCACGTACCCAGCGTCGCTCACTCCCGTGTACGGGGCGTCCAGGCTGAACACGCCTGGCACGTACGCCGGGTCGCCATTCGTGTTGCCGGCGTCCTGGGTATCCCACCAGATGCCGCCCCGCGTGACCTGGGAGCCGACGATGACCGCGGGCGCGAGGGCCACGTTCAGCGAGTCGGTCGGGCTGTTTGTGCCGTGCAGCGGGTTCGGCCCGTGGTTATCGCTGTTGTAGCTGACGCTGTAGACGACGGTGCTCGGCACGGTGATGCCGAGACGGCCCAGATGATTGAAGACGGCTGTCTTGGCCTCGCCGTTGAAGCACATCTTGACCGTGGTCGAGTACCACTCGCCCGCGTGGCCGAGATCTGCGCACCTGTTGCTGGCGGTGGGCCTGTAGGGGAAGGTCATGGTCCGCGTGATCGAGCGGATGAGCCTGCCCGGCACCGCTCCGGTGCCCGGCGAGGCGACGCTCGCCCGGTAGAGCCTGAGCGTCACCGATGTCTTGAATGTGGCACCGGGATCGGTCACGCATGCAGTCGACCACGACCCGGACTGGCAGGCCCATGACGAGAACATCACGCGGGCGCTCGTCAGGTGACGCTTCTTGCCGACCAGCTTCACCTGATCGCCGAGATGCGCGAAGGAGTACGCCTCAACTCCGAGGCTCGGGAGGTTGCCGGGGTAGGCGAGGGGGATGCTGTTATAGACCTGCCGCGGGAGCGGGTTGGCCTGCGCGGTCGCGGCCGTGCCGGCCAGGGTTGCCATCGCAAGCGCGATGACTGCAATGAGCCTTCTCATGGTGCCTTCTCTCACTAGGGTGGCGACGTGCGGAGGATTCCGCAGGCCCACATCGCCTGTGGGATCGTGGCCGATCGAGGGTCGAAAACGGCATGACGCGGGCGCCGCGGCGGCCAAGAGGTCACCCGGCCGGCCCCCGGTCGTCGTGCGTCAGCGGTGCTGAGCCCGATCTGCGGTGGAGCTACAGTCCATGCCGTTCCGCACACTGGTCGCAGTAGTGGGTAAACAGCGGCTTCCAGTGGGCGCAGTCCTCGCACTCGTGGCTGAGCCACCGATGGATCCGAACGTGCGATCGTCCGCCAACAGCGGTCGAGGAGGTTCCGACGGCGGTGCTGACGCGGAACGCGGAGACCGCCGGAGTCGTATGTAGCCTGGCCGCGAGAACGACGCTGCTGGCCATAGCACGCCCCCTTCCGGGGCTGGTGCCCTGATGCGAATGGAACGGGCCTCAGAAGAGGCGCGCAACGAGGACGACAAGTTATGGACTGTAGCGTCCGGCCACGGACGATGCGGCGCCGCCCTGCGAACTCGTTCAGACGAAGGGCGGTATCCCGGTCATGATGGGAGGAGCAGGATTCGAACCTGCGTAGGCAGAGCCAACGGGTTTACAGCCCGTCTCCTTTAGCCACTCGGACATCCTCCCCGGTGGGGGCGGATTCTACTCGGCGTTCCGCAGCGCCTGGGCCTCGGGCAGGCCCTCGAGCTTCTTCAGCGTGTTGTTCTCGATCTGGCGGATGCGCTCGCGGGTGACGCCGAAGGCGCGGCCGACCTCCTCGAGGGTGCACGGCTGCTCGCCCTTGAGGCCGAAGCGCAGCTCGATCACCTTGCGCTCGCGCTCGGGCAGCGAGTCGAGCGCGCGGTCGATGTCCTCGCGGCGCAGCGTCATCGTGGCCGAGTCGAACGGCGAGACCGCCTGCTCGTCGGGGACGAAGTCGCCCAGCTCGGACTCCTCCTCCTCGCCGATCGGCTTCTCGAGGCTGACCGGGAGCTGCGCCATGCGCTGGATCTCGCGCACCTCGTCGGTGGTCATGCCGAGCTCGCCGGCGATCTCCTCGGGCCGCGGCTCGCGCCCGAGCCGCTGCACCAGCTGGCGCTCGATGTGGACGACGCGGTTCAGCTTCTCGACCATGTGCACCGGGATGCGGATCGTGCGGGCCTTGTCGGCGATCGCGCGCGTCACGGCCTGGCGGATCCACCAGGTGGCGTACGTCGAGAACTTGTAGCCCTTGCGGTAGTCGAACTTCTCGACCGCCCGGATCAGGCCCAGGCTGCCCTCCTGGATCAGGTCGAGGAACGACAGGCCGCGGCCGAGGTAGCCCTTCGCGATCGAGACGACCAGGCGCAGGTTGGCCTCGGTCATCTGCTGCTTGGCGAGCATGTCGCCGCGCTCGATGCGCTTGGCCAGGCTGACCTCCTGGTCGGCCGTGAGCAGCGCCACCTTGCCGATCTCGCGCAGGTACAGCCGCAGCGAGTCGAGGCTCGGCTCGACGGTGAGGTCGAGCTCGGGCGGCTTCTCGCCGTGGAAGACCGCGTCCTGCTGGGCCGTCTGCCGCGACTCCGCGTCCAGGAGCTCGATGTTGTGGTCGAGCAGGTAGGTGTAGAAGTCCTCGAGCTGCTCCTTGGTGAGCTCGATCTCCTCGAGCGTCGCCGCGACCTCGTCGAAGGTCAGGTAGCCCTTCTCGTGTCCTTCTTGGACAAGGGCCTTCAGCTCTTCGATCTCCGGGAGCGAGATATCGACGGTCAGCATGGGCCCCCCCAAATGCTTCGTTTGCAGATTAAGCGGTCACGACGGACTCCCCGCCCTGCCGTCCAGGAATGCAAAAGCACCGGAACGGCCGGTAGGGGAGACAAAGCGGATCGCAGACGCCAGCAGTGTACAAGCGGTTATCAAGCTCGGCAAGGAACTTTCAGGAACACGTTTGCACCGTCTCTGCCACGAGCTGGTCACAAGCTCAGGAGAGCTCCACCCGGGCGTGTAGGCGCACGACCGGATCGCCCACCGTGTTTGCCAGCACCGGCTCTGACAACGCTCTCAGGCCGGCCGGCGGCGCATCCCACGCGAGCAGCTGCCCGAGCACCGCCAGGGCGGCCGGCGCGCTCGCCCGGGCGTTGCCGTCGTCGATCCGCACCGCGACGCCGATCCCCTCCGCCGTCAGCCCGATGCACGAGAGCGCCTCGGCGCCGCCCTTGGAGACGCAGCCCGGGATCGCGCGCATCGCCTCGGTGTCGAGGTCGCCGTCGCCGCGGACGAGCTCGGGGTGGGCCGTCATGGCCGCGAACTGGCGCGGCAGGCGCTCGGCGAGGCGCGCGTACATGGTGGCGATCACCCGCAGCGGCAGCGCGAACGCCACGACGCCGCAGCCGTCGGTCATCGTCGGGATGGCCGCCGCATCGACCTCGGCGTGGTCAGCCATCACCGCCAGGGCCGCGCGCTGGCTCGGGTGCTCGGGCGTGCGGTAGCCCTCGGTCTCCCAGCCGTGGTGGACGGAGTTGGCCAGGAACCCGAGGTGGTTGCCGGAGCAGTTGTGCCGCACGCGCTCGTCCGGCGGGCCGAGCGAGTTGCGCAGCGCGCTCGCGTCGAGACCGCAGGCGTGCAGGCCGCGCGTGACCGCCTCCGCGTGGATGTCCTGGCCGGCGTGCGACGCGCACATCACCGCGAGCACGCGGTCGTCGAGCCCGAGCGCGTCGAGGCCGCCGGAGGCGATCAGCGGCTCGGCCTGGAAGGGCTTTGCGGCCGAGCGCAGCGTGGTGACGCGGTCGGGATCGCCGCAGGCGCCGATCACCGTGCCGTCCGTGCGCACGGCCACCGCATGCACACGGTGGTGGCTCTCGGGGAAGCCGTTTCGGTAGCTCGTGACGGTGCCGGGCGCGGACACGGGATGCCGACCCTACACGGCGGGCTATGAGCGGCGCGTGACGACCGGTAGCGTTCGGGATGTGCCGGAGCTCCCCGAACTCGAGGCGTTCGTGATCGCGCAGCGCGAGGCCCTCACCGCCGAGCCCATCGCGGCGGTGCCCGTCGCGCACTTCGCGACGACCAAGACGATCGACCCGCCGCTCGCGTCGCTTGCGGGACAGCGCTTCACCGCCGTCGGCCGGCGGGCGAAGCGGCTGCTGTTCACCGCCGAGGACGGAAACACGCTCCAGGTGCACCTGATGTCGGCCGGCCGGCTGGCCGTCGGCGCGAAGCGGCTGAAGACGGCGATGCTCGTCGTCCAGTTCGACTCCGGCCGCGAGCTGATGATGTCGGAGTCGGGCCACAAGCGCCGCGCCGGGGTGTGGCTGCTGCGGCCCGATGCGCTCGCCGCCGAGCTCGCGCACATCGGCCCGGAGCCGCTCGACCCCGGGTTCACGGTCGCCGCCCTGGCCGAGACGCTCGCGGCGCACCCCCACCAGCTGCACGCCTTCCTGCGCGACCAGCGCGCGATCGCCGGCATCGGCCGGGCGTTTGCGAACGAGATCCTGAGGGCCGCCATGCTCTCGCCCTACCAGCGCTCGGCCACGCTCACGGACGACGAGATCGCGCGCCTGCACTCGGCGATCACGGGCGTGCTCGGCGCCGCGGTCGAGCGGCTGGTGCCGCTCTCGGGCTCCGGCCTGACAACGAAGGCCGACCGCGGCTACGCCGTCCACGACCGGCTCGGCGAGCCGTGCCGCGCTGCGGCGAGGCGATCCGGCGCGTGTCGTTCGACGAGCACACGGTCTTCTACTGCCCGACGTGCCAGACCGGCGGGCGGGTGCTCGCCGACCGGCGCTTGTCGCGCCTCTTACGGGAGTGATTCGCCGCGGCGGGCTACCATCCGGATCATGCTTGAATCCTCAACGACCTTCACACACGACCTCCAGGCCGCCGAGCCTGATGTCCATCTCGCCCTGACCCGCGCCGGCGTCACCGGCGTCGACAAGGTGATCCGGATCGCCCACGCCGGCACCGAGCTCCTGTACTACGCCCGCATCGACGCCTTCGTCGACCTCGACCCGTCGCAGAAGGGCGTGCACATGTCCCGCTTCCCCGAGACCGTGGCGGAGTGCATCGACCAGGTCGTGATCGGCGAGGCGCTGCACGTCGAGGACCTCGCCGAGCACATCGCGGCGCGGATCGTCGACCGCCAGAGCGCCGTGCGCTCCGAGGTGACGATCCGGGCGAAGTTCCCGATCACGCGGCGCACGCCCGTGTCCGACCTGCCGACCCAGGAGATCTACCACCTGATCGGCCAGGCGCTTGCGAACGGCACCGGCGCCCGCAGGCTGGTCGGCGTCGAGGTGCGCGGGCTGAACGCCTGCCCGTGCGCGCAGGGCCTCGTGCGCGAGCGCGCGCGCGAGCGGCTGACCGAGGCGGGCTACGACGGCGGCCAGATCGAGGAGATCTTCGGCCTCCTGCCGGCGGCGACGCACAACCAGCGCGCCGAGGCGACGCTCATGGTCGGCACGCGCCGCGAGATCGACGCCCGCGACCTGATCGCGATCGCCGAGAAGTCGATGAGCGCGCCCGTCTTCGAGCTCCTGAAGCGGCCGGACGAGCTGCACGTGGTCGAGCACGCCCACCTGCACCCGCGCTTCGTCGAGGACTCGGTGCGGCTGATGGTCGCCGGCGCGTTCGAGCGCTACGACGACCTGTCCGACGGCTGCTTCGTGCTCGCCCGTCAGGTGAACCACGAGACGATCCACAACCACGACGTGCTCGCCGAGCGGCATGGGACGGTGGCCGAGCTCCGGGCCGACATGGAGCACCGAAACGGCGGCGCGGCGAAGCACACGACCGTCCGCGACTGGCTCGCAGGGCTGAATACACGGGGTCTGACCCCGTGTATTCACGTCACCGGGGGCCGCTGCCGATAACGGCGGCATGCGCTGCTCCGGTCTTGTCACGCTGCTCGGCGCGGTCCTGGCGGTGACGGCCGGCTGCGGACAGTCGAGCGCGGCGCCCACACAGGCCGCCGGCGGCACGGCCCCCTCCACGACGACTGCGGCGACCGCGACCGCCCACGGCGAGCTCACGACAGCCGCCGCTCGCGACGATCGTCACCCGGCTCTGGCTGCGGCGCGAGACGGCGCTTTCGGTCGCTCGCCGCCGGCCTGCTCCCACGGATCGAGACGGCCGCGGCGATCCGCGAGGATCGGGCCTACGTGCTGGGCGTCCGGTGTGGCTGCGCTCCGCAGAAGGCCGGGCACACGATCGTCGCGATCCTTCCGGAGATCCCGCGCACAGCGCCCGCCGACACGTTCTTCGCCCAGGTGCGGACGACCAACACGAGCACGGGCGACCACCCGTGGTACGTGCTCGCGATCACCCGGGACGCGCGGATCTGGAAGATCGCCCACCTCACGGTCGGCGGCTACACGCCGCTGCCTCCGCTCCGAAAACTCGGCGTGGCCGCGGGGACGACCGCCGCGGTCTCCGCGCACGACTCGGCCAGGATGGTGCACATCGCGCGCCGCGAGGCGTGGTGGGGCAACACCCACGCGCAGCGGACATCGCACATGAGCTACGGCGCTACCGTCCGCGCCCGCGGCGTCGTCCGCCCGGGTGCCGACGGCGTGTTCGGCCTGAGCCTGCCGGGTGGCAGGGTGCTCTCCTGCTTCACGCTGCACGAGCTCGACACCTACTCGCTGCGCGGCGGACTGGCGCAGGGCGACCTCCGCCGGCAGTGGGGGCCGCAGCTCGCCCCGGGCGGATACCGCACGATCACGACCGACACCGCCGCGCCCGAATGTGCGGCGGGCACGGGCGTCGGACAGGCCGTTCCGCACCTGTGGCTGCAGTACACGCCCCAGGTCGTCGCGGTCACCGGCACCCCCCTCACCTAGACGGGGTCGCGAGCCCAGAGCGCGGCGGCGAGCAGCTCGGCCACGTGCGTCTCGACGAGCGCGCGCACGGCGGGGTCGTCCGCGCCGGGCAGATCGATGTCGAGCGCCGAGCCGGGCAGGCTGCCGCCCGCGACGACGACCGGGAAGCCGCGCTCGGCCGCCCACCCCATCAGCTCGGGCTCGTAGGCCGACCCCGGCAGCAGCAGGATCCCGTACCCAGGCCGCTTGGTCAGGTAGACGTCAACGTGTGACCAGTCGCCGGTCTCGCACGCGTACGCGGCCACCCGCGGCACCTCGCGCAGCATCAGCGCCGACTGCTCGGCGCTCCCGATCCGCTCCGCCGGGGCGAGCACGTGGATCGGCCCGCCTCCGAGCAGCTCCACCGCGCGGGCGACCCAGCCGTCGCCCCCGCCGAGCACCGCAGCCGACGCCGCGGCGGCGCCGTCGGCAGAGCTCGCGGCGCCGGTGACGAGGCCGCACATCGCTCGGAGCAGCGCGACGGTCGACCGGTAGCTCGCGCACGCCACGCCGCTTCGGCCGTCGGCGGCGATCGCAAGGCACGCGTCGGCCTCGCGGGCGATCGCGCTCTCGGGCCGGCTCGTCACCCCCACGACCATGCTCGTCCCCAGGTGCCGGCGCATCGCCGCGAGCGTTTCGGCCGACCCGCCGCTTGCGGAGATCGCAACGGCAAGGGTGTCGGCCGCGGGCGGCTGGGGGCTGCCGACCGAGGCGAGCTCGGCGTACGCGTCGACTCCGTGGGAGCGCAGGAGCGTCGCCGCGTCCAGCGCCGCGAACCGTGAGCTGCCCATCCCCAGGAAGAGCACGCGCCGTGCCCGCCGCACGAGCGCCGCGGCCTGCCTCGGTGACCGCCGGCGGCTGCGCGAGCGCCCCGGCGCCGGCGAGCACGTCGGCGGCGAAGAGCTCGGGGTGCAGGTCAGCCATGGCGCTCCATCAGCCAGCGCATCCCGCCCACCGGCGCGTACATCCACTCGGGCAGGAACGCGGCGGCATAGGTGAACTCGTAGCACTCCTTCTCGACCTCGAGCGCGCGCAGGAGCGCGCGGTCGACCGGGCCGTAGGCGTCCAGGAACGCCGCCCGCGCGCGGTCGATCCAGCGTTCGATCTCGTCCCGGTGGCCGGGCCGCAGGTCGCGCTCGACGTAGCGGGCCAGGTGGTCGAAGGAGCGCAGCATCGCGGCCACGTCGCGCAGCGCCGGCCCCGGCCGGGAGCGCTCGGCGACCGGCCTGGTCGGCTCGCCCTCGAGGTCGACGACGACGAGCCGGCCCGCCTCTGTGCGCAGCACCTGGCCGACGTGGTAGTCGCCATGCAGACGCTGGAGCGACACCGGCCGCGTGGGCGCCTCGAGCGCGGCGAGCTCGCCCAGGATGCGCGGGCGCAGGTCACGCAGCTCGGCAGCCACCGCTGCGGGCACCGCTGCGATCGCACGCTCGAGCTGCGCCTCGGCGTCGCCGCGCCACGCATGCAGGTCGGCCGCGCGCGCGGGCGTCGTGCCGTACGCCGCGAGCGCGGCGTGCAGGCGGGCGCTCTCGGCGCCCAGCCGGGCGATGTCGGCGACGTCGCCCGCCGCTGCCGCGGCCGCGCACCACGCCCAGCCGTCGGCGCCCGGCACGTACTCCTGCACGAGCGCGACCGCATGGTCGTTCCAGTGCAGCGAGCCCGCGTAGGCCGGCACGCAGTCGATCCCGGCAGTCTCGGTCAGGTAGCGGCCGAGCTCGACCTCGGGGTGCACGCCCGGCCAGATGCGGCGGTAGAGCTTCACGACCAGCCGCTCGTCGACGACGTACGAGGTGTTCGACTGGTCGAGGCCGATCGGCCGCTCGCCCGCCCCCGCCGGGAGCGTCACGGGACCGCCACGAAACTGCCACGCCCCCCGTTCGGGGTCAGACCCCGGTTGCAGGAGCGCCGAGGCGGCCGCGCCCTCGCTCCAGACGTAGCGGTCGGTCGAGTCGACGAGCAGGATCGAGAGCGCGGCGCCGCCGCCCAGGTCGAGCCGGTCCTCGACCTCCACCGACCCGATCGTGCCCGTCTTGCCGCCGAACCAGCGGGCGGCGGCGACCCGCTCAGGCGTCGGCAGCGACACGCTCGATCAGGCCGGCGGCACGCACCGTGCCCGGCGCAGCCTGCAGCCGCTGCGCGATCGCCCCCATGCGCCGGCGCAGGTCGCCGTCGCCGAGCAGCCGGTCGATCGCGGCCGACATCTCGGCATCCTCGAACCGGTAGGTGTCGAGACGCACGCCGAACCCGGTCTCGTGCACCCGCTGGGCGTTGTCGTACTGATCCCAGAAGAGCGGCAGCGCGATCATCGGCTTGCCGAAGTGGAAGCACTCGGTCGTCGTGTTGTTGCCGCCGTGCGTGATGACGAGGTCGACCAGCGGCAGCACGGACGGCTGCGGCACGAACTCCTCGCCCCACATGTTGGCGGCCAGCTCGTACTGGTCGTGCTGCGGGCCCTTCGAGACGATGAAGCGGTGCGGCGTGCGGCCGAGCACGTCCACGAGCCGGCGCATCAGGTCGACGTCGGCCGAGCCGAGCGAGCCGAGCGACAGGTAGATCAGGCCGCCGTCGCCGTCCCGCAGCGCCTCGGGGACGTCGAACCCGGCCTCGGAGCCGCGCACGCACGACTCGAGGCGCTGCCACGTCGGCCCGAGCGGCCGCGACCGGGCGTAGTCGGCCTCGGCCGGATACACGTACAGGTTCAGGTGCGGCGAGGGGTACATGAACTCGAGGTCGGGCAGCGGCGGCGCGCCGGCGGCCTGGCTGAAGGCGTCGAACTCGGCCCACATCGCGCGGTGGGTGCGGTCGTACTCGGCCCGGAACTCGGCCCAGCCCGCCCGATCCTCCGCCGCATAGCCCGAGAAGACCGGGGCGATGGCCGGGTCGGGCAGCTCGAGCGGGTTGCACGACATGATCCGCACCCACGGCCGCCCGCTGGCCGGAAGCGCCGGGAACGCGCACACGTTGTCCTCGCAGATCACGTCGGGGTGCAGGTCGTCGATGATCTCGGTCAGGCGCGGGTTGACGTAGCGGGAGCCGTCGAGCAGCGCCTGCCAGGTCGGCTGGATGAAGCCGGACAGCTGCTCGATCGTCGGCGTGCGGAACACGGGCGCCGTGTCGCGGATGAAGTCCTTCCAGAACTGGCCCGGCACCTCCTCGACCTCCGGCGCCGGCCCGAGCCGCATCAGCCGCTCCTCGAACCCGCGCGCCTCGAGCGTGCCGGCGAACGACTCCTCGACGATGAACACCACCCGATGGCCGCGCTCGCGCAGCACGTCGCCGATCCCGACGCAGTTGTTGGTGGGCCCGAAGGCCCCCTCGGGGAAGAAGACGACGGTCGCCACGGCGGTCAAGTATGACGGCTGCGGGTGGGCCGGTGCACGGCCCACCCGCCCGTCATGCGCCGGCTAGGCGGTGGCGTGGGCCGAGCGCGCCGCGGTGTAGCGCTCCGCGACGGCCGACCAGTCGATCACGTTGAAGATCGCGGCCAGGTAGTCGGGCCGCTTGTTCTGGTACTTCAGGTAGTACGCGTGCTCCCAGACGTCGATGCCGAGGATGGGCGTCTGCCCGTCCGAGATCGGCGAGTCCTGGTTGGCGGTGCTCGTGACCTTGAGCTTGCCGTCTGAGACGACGAGCCACGACCAGCCCGAGCCGAAGCGGTTCACGCCCGCGTCGGAGAGCTGCTTCTTCAGCTCGTCGAAGCTGCCGAACGCGGAGGTGATCGCGTCGCCGAGCTCGCCGCTGGGCGTGCCGCCGCCGTCGCCGGAGAGCACGGTCCAGAACAGCGAGTGGTTGGCGTGGCCGCCGGCGTTGTTGCGCACCGGGCCCTGCTTGTCGGCCGGCAGCGACGACAGGTTCGCGAGGACGTCCTCCACGGGCTTGTCGGCCCACTCGGTGCCCTCGAGAGCGGCGTTCGCCTTGTCGACGTACGCCTGATGGTGCTTGTCGTGGTGGATGCGCATCGTCTGCTCGTCGATGTGCGGCTCGAGCGCGTTGTACGCATAGGGCAGATCGGGAACCTCGTACGCCATGCGAATCTCCCTTCCGGAGTGGTTTTCGCTCTCTGAATACCCGCTCGCTAGCATATCCCCCCATGCCCGCCGTCGACGGCAGCCGCAGCCTCGTCGTCGGGGGCGCACACCGCCTGGGACGGGCGATCGCGCTCGACCTGGCGGCCGGCGGCGCGGACGTCGCGATCAGCTACCGCTCGAGCGCGCACGCGGCCGAGGAGACGCGAGCCGAGATCGCGGCGCTCGGGGTGCGCAGCGCGGCCTTCGCCGCCGAGGCCGGGGTGCCCGCGCAGATGGCGGCGCTGGTCGAGTCGCGGCCGTCCGAGCTGGGCGGCCTCGACGTCGTCGTCTACTGCCCGTCGGCCGGCTTCGAGCCGGTCGCGCCGCAGGACGTCTCGGAGGAGCTGTGGGACTCGGCCCTCGACTCGACCGCCAAGGGCTTCATGTTCGCCGCGCAGGCGGCGCACCGGCACATGGCCGCCGCGGGCGGCGGGGTGATCATCGCCATCACCGACGTCGCCGGGCTGCAGCCGTGGCCGCTGTTCGCGCCACACGGCGCCGCCAAGGCCGCCCAGATCCAGCTCGTGAAGGCGCTCGCGCTCGCGTGGGGCCGCGAGCAGGTGCGCGTGTGCGGGATCGCACCGGGGCCGGTGCTGCTGCCGGGCGGCGAGCGCGGCGCGACCGAGGAGACCGTGCTCGGCACGATCGGCGCGCCGGCCGACGTGTGCCGGGCGGTGCGCTTCTGCATCGAGTCGGACTTCGTCACCGGCACGAACGTCGTCGTCGACGGCGGCCGGCTGCTGCGTCGTAGCCTAGACCGACCGCGTGATCGCGCCGTCGATGCGGATGTTCTGGCCGGTGAGGTAGGCGACGCGGTCGGAGGCGAGCAGGGCGATCAGCTCGGCCACCTCGGCGACGGTCCCGTAGCGGCCCATCGGGATCCGCGCCTTGAACTCCGCGTTCTCGGGCAGCGAGTCGATGAACCCCGGCAGCACGTTGTTCATGCGGATGTTGTCGGCCGCGTAGCGGTCGGCGAAGAGCTTGGTGAACGCCGCGAGGCCGGCGCGGAAGACGCCGCTCGTCGGGAAGACCGGGTCGGGCTCGAAGGCGGCGAAGGTCGACACGTTCACGATCGCGCCGCCGCCCTGGGCCTGCATGATCGGCGTGACGAGCCGGGTGGGCCGCACGACGTTCATGAAGTAGACCTCCATGCCCGTGTGCCACTGCTCGTCGGTGAGCTCGAGCACCGGCGCGCGCGGGCCGTGGCCGGCGCTGTTCACGAGCGCGTCGATGCGGCCGAAGCGGGCCATGGTCGCGTCGACCAGCCGCTTCAGGTCGTCCTCCGACCCGTTCGAGCCGGTGACGCCGACGCCGCCGAGACTCGGCGGCGAGCGCCTCGCCCTTGCCCGACGACGACAGGATCGCGATCCGGAAGCCGTCGGCGGCGAGCCTGCGCGCGGCCGCCGCGCCCATGCCGCTGCCGCCGGCCGTCACCACCGCCACGCGTTCGTCCGCCATGCGGGTGAGCCTAGATGCTCGACACGCGGTGGGCGGCGGCCGCCAGCCAGTGCGGATTGATCTCGACGCCCCAGCCCGGGCTCTGCGGTGCCGCCAGCCGACCGGCATCGATCACGATCGGCGGGTCGAACAGGCCGTCCTGCCAGGGGTAGTAGTCGGGCCCCTCGATCGAGAGCTCGAGATACGGCCCCGGGTTCGGGATCGCGCACAGCAGGTGCTGGGCGAAGACGGTCACGAGCGAGAGGTTGGCCGAGTGCGGCGTGCACGGCAGGCCGCCGGCGGCGGCCATGCGGGCGACGGCGAGCGCGCGCGTGAAGCCGCCGACGTAGCAGACGTCGGGCTGGACGACGTCGACCGCGGGCCGCTGCGACCATCCGCCGCCACTGCCACAGGAAGCAGTCCTGCTCGCCGCCGGCGACGGCCACGTCGAGCGCGGCGGTCACCTCGGCCGTCCACTCGAGCTCCCAGTACGGGCACGGCTCCTCGAAGTGCTCGACGCCCCACTGCTCCAGGAAGCGGCCCACCTCGATCGCGCGGGCCGGCGTGTAGCAGCTGTTTGCGTCGACGAGCAGGCGCGCGTCGTCGCCCAGGGCGCGGCGCACCGCCGGGACGATCGCCTCGGTGCGCCCGGGCCACTCGTCCTCGTCGTGCCCGCACTCGCGCCCGACCCGGAACTTGAACGCGCCGTAGCCGTGCCGGTCGCGCAGGCGCGCGAGCCGCTGCGCCTCGGCGGCCGGAGCGATGTCGCGGCGCATGCTCGACGCGTAGGCCGCAAGCGGCCGCGCCGTGCCGCCGGCGAGCACGCAGACCGGCACGCCTGCGCGCCGCGCGCGCAGATCCCACAGGGCGGTGTCGACGCCGGCGAGCGCGCGGCACACGTACGAGCCGGGGTACTTGTGCTCGGCCTCGAGCACGCGCGTGCCGAGCGCCTCGGCGTCATCCGGGTCGGCGCCGAGGACGTGCGGCGCGACCTGGCGGTGCAGCACCTCGCAGGTGATGTCGGCGTTGTAGGGCGACACCTGGCCGATGCCCTCGGCGCCGTCCGCCGTGCGGACGCGCACGAAGCCGACCCACTCGTTCGCGAACGTCTCGATGCTGGCGATCGCCGCGCCGTCGCCGCTCACAGCACGATCACGTTCCGGATCGCCTCGCCGCGGCGCATCGCGGCCATCGCCTCGTTGATGTCCTCGAGCGGGTAGGTGGCGGTCACGAGCTCGTCGAGCCGCAGGCGGCCCTCGAGGTAGAGGCCGGCGAGGCGGGGGATGTCGGTCGCCGGGCGCGACGATCCGAGCTTGCTGCCGACGATGCGCTTGCCGTCGTGGGCGAGGGCGCCGGCGTCGAACTCGGCCGGCTGCCCGTTCGGCGGCATGCCGACGCAGACGAGCGTGCCGCCCCGGCGCAGGCAGGCGAGCCCCTGGCCGACCGCCGTCGCGGCGCCGGCGGTGACGATCACGGCGTCGGCGCCGTCGCCGTCCGTCTCGGCGAGGACGCGCTGCACCGCGTCGGCCGACGATGCGTCGACCGTGGCCGTCGCGCCGAGGGCGGCGGCGGCCGCGAGCTTGGCCGCTGCGACGTCGACCGCGATCACCTGCGCCGCGCCCGGCCAGGGCCGCGCCCTGCACGGCGTTCAGGCCCACGCCGCCCGCGCCGATCACGGCGACGGTCGCCCCCGGCGTGACGCCCGCGTCGTTCGCGGCCGCACCCATCCCCGTCATGACGGCGCAGGCGATCAGGCAGGCGCTGCGGTCGGGCAGCGCCGGCGGGGATCGCGACCGCCTGCGAGGCGTGCACGACGACCTCGTCGGCGAAGGCGCCGCAGCGCAGGCCCTGGACGGCGCGGCCGCCGCCCGCAAGCCGGATCGGCGAGCGGTCGTCGAGCCGGAAGCGGGCGGAGCACAGCGCCGGTGCGCCGTCGCGGCAGCGCGCGCAGACCGCCGCAGCTGCGCACCAGGCTCACCACGACGCGCTCGCCGACTCGCGGGCGACTCGACGCCCGGGCCGGTCTCGAGCACGACGCCGCAGGCCTCGTGGCCGAACACGGCCGGGAGCGCTCCGCCCCACGCGCCGTCGGCGTAGGCGACGTCGCGAGTGGCAGATCGCGCACGCCGTGACCCGCAGGCGCACCTCGTCCGCGGCCGGGCGGGTCGAGCGTCACCTGCTCGATCGCGAGCGGCGCGGCGAAGCGGTGGCAGACGGCGGCGCGGGGCATCGCACGGTCATACCACAGCCGCAGCGGGGAGTACCATGGACGATGTGAGCACGGACGTGGTCGACGCGCGCAAGACACCGGGCGAGGACGCCGTGCCGGACTCGATCCCGGTGCTCGACCACGGCTTCGTGCGGCTCGACGGGTGCATGGCCGACGACCTCTCGGTGGTGAACGCCGCCCGGGTGTCGTTCGCGCAGCGCTCCGAGGAGCTCGGCGAGCGCGACCAGGGCCTGATCCGGTTCCTGATGCGCGAGCGGCACGGCACGCCGTTCGAGCACAACGCGTTCCGCTTCCACATCAAGCTGCCGATCTTCGTGATGCGCGAGTGGGCGCGGCACCGCATGGGGTCGTTCAACGAGTGGAGCGCGCGCTACTCCCAGCTCGATCCGGAGTTCTACGTCCCGGTCGAGGAGGACGTGCGCACCCAGGTCGGCAAGCCCGGCTCCTACAGCTTCGACCCGGTCGACCCGGAGCTCGCCGAGCACACGCGTGAGACCCAAGCGGCGGTCTACGAGCAGGCCTACGCGGCCTACGTCGACCTGCTCGAGCGCGGCGTCGCCAAGGAGGTGGCGCGCAACGTGCTGCCGGTGGCGATCTACACCCAGTTCTACTGGACGGTGAACGCGCGCAGCCTGATGAACTTCCTGTCGCTGCGAAACGCCGTCACCGCCCAGCGCGAGATCCGCCGCTACGCCGACGCGGTCGAGCGGCTGTTCGCCGCGCAGATGCCGATCACGCACGCGGCCTTCCTCGCGAACGACCGCCGCGCCCCCTAGCCGGTCTGGCGCTGCCAGTCCGCGAGGGTGAGCTCGTACTCGACCTCACCCTCGTCGGCGCCCGGGAGCGGATCATCCCACTCGGGGAAGTACGTGCGGACGTACGACATCCCGACCGCCTCCATCACGCCTCGGGACGCGCGCGTTGACCGCCATCGTCTGGGCGATCACCCGCCGGACGCCCACCGTGGTGAACGCATGCCGGAGCAGGGCCCGCGACGCCTCGGTTGCGAGGCCCTGGCGCCAGTGCCGGCGCAGGATCCGGTAGCCGAGGTCGGCGACGCCGGGATCGTCGGGCTGGTCGGGGCCGTGGGCCGGCGGGAGCATCATCAGCCCCACGAAGTGACCGGCCCGCTCCGCCGCAGGCCGGGTCGAGGCGCGCGCTCCGCCCTCGGTGCCGAACGCCATCCAGTGGCCGAGACCCGGCACCCGGCGGCCGAGCGCCATCCGCTCCGCATGGCTGGCGACCACCTCGTCGCGGGTGGGGACTCGGCCCGAGAGGTATCGCAGCACCGCGGGGTCGGAGTCGAGCTCGACCTCGAGGTCGAGATGCCGCGCTGCGAGCGGCACGAGCAGGAGCCGGTCGGTGCGCAGCGTCGGTTGCGGCATCACCGCCGTCGTCTGGCCCGGCCCCTGGGCTCTTCGAGCAGCTCCAGCCGGTTGCCGAACGGGTCGTGCGTGTAGAAGCGGCGCACGCCCGGCCAGCGGGTGTCCCACTCGACGTCGGCCCCGGCCGCCTGCGAGGCGCGCTGCGGCCGCGTCGAGGTCGGCCATGCGCAGGCCCGGGTGCGCCTTCCTGCGCGGGCCGGAAGTCCGCCTCGACGCCGAGGTGGAGGCCGGGCTCGAACCACACGCCGCCGGTCGCGCGCATCGGTCGGGCTTCCCCAGCTCGGCCAGGCCGAGCACGCCACCGTAGAAGCGGCGGGCGGCCTCCTCGCCGCCCGCCGGCATCGCCACCTGCACGTGATCGAGCGCGGCCGCCGGGCCGCCATCGGATCCCGCCACCTACATCTCCACCACCGCGGGCGGGGCCTCCGCCGCCTCGCCCTCGCCCTGCGGGGCCGGCTGCCCGCCCTCGGCCGCCTGCGGCTGCAGGTGCCTCAGGCCGAACATGGCCACCAGCGCGGCGATGAACGTCAGCCCCGCGCCGGTGAGGAGCGCGCGGTCGACGCCGTGGACGAAGGCGTTGAGCGCCTCCGACTCGGCGGTCGGGTTGCCGGTGATCGCGAGGATCTGCTTGCCCTGGCCGCCCTGCACGAGCGGGATCAGCCGCTCGGCCTGGGCGTGCAGCGCCGGCGGCAGCCCTGCGATCTTGGCCGACCACTGGTTGGCCGCGAGCGTCGTGCCGATCCCGCCGAGCACGGCGATCCCGAGCGCGCCGCCGACCTGGCGGGAGGCGTTGATCACGCCGGAGGCGATGCCCGCCTTCGTCCGCTCGACGGCGGCCATCCCGGTGGCCGAGACGGCCGGCATCGTGAGCGCCATGCCGGCGCCCATCAGGATCTGGAACGGCCAGATGGCGTTGTAGGACGAGTCGATGCTGACGAACGAGAGCCCGAACAGGCCGATCGACGCGGAGAACATCCCGACCGTCATCAGCCAGCGCGGGCCGACGCGGCCCGACAGCCGGCCGCCGATCGGCGCGACGATCAGGATCATCATCGTCGTCGGCAGCGTGCGCAGACCGGCCTGGATCGGGTCGTACCCGCGCACGTTCTGGAAGTACAGCGTCAGGAAGTAGATGACGCCGAAGAGCGCCAGCCCGACCAGGGCGACGACGATGCTCGAGACCGAGAACGCGCGGATGCGGAAGAAGCCGAGCGGGATCATCGGATCGGGGATGCGGCTCTCCCAGATCACGAACAGCGACGACGAGCACCGCGGCCGCCGCGAGGAACGTGAGCGTGTAGGCGCCGAGCCACGCGTGGCTGGCGGTCTGGATCAACCCCCACGTGAGCGAGAAGAGGGCCGCGCTGATGAGCACGGTGCCGACGATGTCGAGTGACCGTGCGCTGGGGTCGCGGGACTCGATCACGGCCCATGCGGTGACGCCCATGGCGAGGATGCCGATGGGGACGTTCACCCAGAACACGGCCGACCACGAGTAGTGCTGCGTCAGGAAGCCGCCGAGCAGCGGCCCGATCGCGAGGCCGAGGCCGGAGATGCCGGCCCAGATGCCGATCGCCTGCGGCAGCTGCTTGCGCGGGAAGGCGGCGACGAGGATCGACAGCGAGAGCGGGTTCAAAAGCGCCCCGCCGACGCCCTGCACGGCCCGGAAGCCGATCAGCTGGGTGTCGGTCTGGGAGAGCGCGCATGCCGCCGACGAGAGCGTGAAGATGAGCAGCCCGACCTGGAAGATGCGCTTGCGCCCGTACCGGTCGCCCAGCTTGCCGCCGAGCAGGATCAGGGTGGCGAACACGAGGATGTAGGCGTTCACCGTCCACTCCAGGTTCTCCGGCGTCGGCTTCAGGTCGTGCTGAATCGACGGCAGCGCCACGTTCACGATCGTGTTGTCGAGCATGATCATGAACAGGGCGAAGCACATGGCGAACAGCGTCCACCACTTGTGGTTTGGGTGCTCGTGGGTCACAGCGTCTCCTCGGGGACTGGTGGTGCGGCGAAGAGGCGGCCGAGCGTCTCGGCCACCGCGATGAATTCGTGGAGTGCGGGGCTGCCGTGGACGGCGTGGGCATGCCCGCCGGCGAGCGTGTAGCCGTACAGGATCCACGCGGCCATTCGCGGGTCGATGTCGGCCCGGACCTCGCTTGCGGCCTGCCCGGCGGCGATGTTCGCGGTCATGCGCTGCAGGACCTCGTTCAGGCTCGCCGTCAGCGCGGCGCACACCTCGGGGTCGTCCACGAGCGCCGCGGCGAGCGTGCGCAACCGGATCGTCTCGAGGATCAGCGGATCGCTCGTCGCGCGCTCGGCCAGCGCCAGCATCCCAGCCAGTGGGCCTCCGGATGCCGCCATGACCCCGTCGACCATGGTCTTCATGGCGTCGGTCGCGTCGGTGAGCACAGCCGCGAAGAGGGCCTGCTTGGACGGGAAGTGCTTGTAGAGCATCGGCTCCGAGCAGCCTGCGCCCGTGGCGATCGCCGCGGTGCGCGCGCCGCGGTATCCACGCGTTGCGAACTCGTGCCGCGCCGCGGTGAGGATCAGGCTGCGGCGGGCCTCGCCGGTCAGTCGGGTGCATTCCATGACCATCGCCCGTGCAGGTTAGTGAGGATTCACCTGCGGCTCAAATCGCACCCGCCGGGGGCGCGGACCATCGCCCGTCCGCGCCCCACGGCGTGCGGTTCTAGAGGCCGCAGGCTGCGGCCGAGTTCGGCCAGGGCGTGTAGCCCACGGCGAGCGTGGCCCGGTAGGCCGCCGCCGTCTGCATCGGGACGGGCCAGCTCGACGCGTCGCCCCAGATCGACAGGTAGTCGGCCCCGTAGGCGCGCTCGAAGCTCGGGTCCATCTGATACCCGCCGTAGTACGGCCCGGCGGGCGAGTACGCCCACCACGAGCCCTCGTAGCTGTGGATGCACGCAAGCGCCGCGTAGACCGGCGCCCGCCGGCGCAGCTCGAGCCGGTAACCGTGGGCGCGGAGGTGCCAGCGCGCGTCCATCGCCTCGAGCGTCGGGATGTCGACCGTCAGCCGTTCGCGGCGATGGGGATGGAGGATGATGCCGAGCTTCCAGGCTCGCTTCACCGCGTGATCGCGCCGGAGGCGGATGTCGGTGCGCAGCTCGTGCACGAGCTTGGGATGCGGTGCCTGCCACCACGGGGTGAACCCCCCGACGTCGGCGGACACGGTCGGTGCGTTGATGGTCGTTGCCGCGAGCACCGTCACGGCGGCGAGTGCCTTCTTCAGGGCTTCCCTCCTTAGTGGACAGCAGAAGCGCTGCCGCCTGGACGCCCTCTTGTCCAGCACGGCAGGCGGCGGCCCCGGGGCCTGGGCGCCGCATCGCAACCGCCCGTTCGGCATCTGCGCCTCAGGTGGTCGCGCTCAGCTGCCCCGGCCTCTTGGCCGCCCCAGCCGGCCGGAGCAAGCGGGCAGTGTAGAGGCAGCCCCGGACGTGCGCGCCGGGCGCCGAGGCCAAGTCGGCGCTCAGGTCCGGGGCGCGTCCGGCCGATGACGTTTCGAAGAATGCCTCCCCTCTCACGTCAGCAGGCGATCTCGATGCTGTTCTCGGGCCTTGACGCCGACCTCGAGAACGAGGACGGCGCCTGCGTCACCGTGCAGCCCTCGGGCATGTCCGGCGACACGGCCTGGGTGACGGCGCCGCGGCTGCAGGTCGCCGGCGGGATGCGCCTGCGGGGCCGGCTGATCGCCGCCGACGGCGAGCCCTGGGTGGTGTCGCTCGTCGTCGACGAGGCCGAGTTCTACAGCCATGACCTCGCCCGGGTGCGGCTTCGCGCCGACGAGGTGGCCGCCGACGACAGCCGCCGGCGCAACCCGCGCGTCCCGGCAGGCGGGATCGCATGGCTCGCCGCCGTCAACTGCCAGCACGTCGTCGACGGCGACCGCGTCGACGGCACCATGGTCGATCTGTCGCTCGAGGGCGTCGCCTTCGCGACGAACCGCGTCCTGCGCCCGTCCGACCGGCTCACCTTCCACGGCCGTTTCTTCGCCGAGCAGGTGGACGCCGAGGTGCGGGTGACCTCCGTGCGCGAGTCGGGCGTCGCCGGGCGGCTGGTCGTGGGCTGCAACTTCATCGACATCGACGAGGCAAACCGCGGCCGCGTCGAGCGGCTGACGTCGGGCGAGTCGCGCCCGGCCCCGCAGGCGGCCGCGCCGTTCGACGTCTCCCGCCTGCGCGTGCTCGCCGCCGAGGACCCGCCCGAGCAGGGCGGCTGGCGGCGCCGGTTCAAGCGATAAGATGGGGGCGCTCGTGCGCCCGGCCGGTCTCTATCCGCTGTTCTTCGCCGTCGCCATCGTCTGCTACCTGGCGGCCGTCCTGATCGCGTTCCCGCTCGGCGCCGTCTTCGAGGTGATGCGCGAGGACCTGAGCCTGATCCCGCTCGCCATCGGCGCCTTCGCGATGGCCGCGGCATGCTGCTCGAGACCCGGGGCTAGCCGCTCCCGCCGAGCGCCCGCACGTAGCGGTCGGCCGAGCGCAGCACCTTCGTCTTCGCGTCGCGCGCCACGACCGCCTCCCACCAGGCGCCGTAGACGCGGTCGAACGCGAGCGTCTCGACGATCCCGCGGATGCGCGTGACCTCCGCCGCCGGCAGCGGGATCAGGTTGGGATAGCTGTACATGAAGCTGACCCAGTCGCGGTCGGCGACCACCTGGACGATGTCGCCCGAGAGCAGGGCGCCGCGGCCGTCGGCGCCGTCGCGCCACAGGCACACGGTGCCGCCGTCGAAGTGGCCGCCGAGGCGGACGAGCTCGAGGCCGTCGCCGATCGGCAGGCGCTCGCCCGACCAGAGCTCGATGCGCGGGCTCGGACGCATGATGTGCGCGCGGTCGGCCTCGTGCAGCAGCACGCGCGCGTCGAGCCGCTCGGCCCACGCGACCATGCCCGAGTAGTAGTGCGGGTGCGAGATCGCGATCGTGTGCACGCCGCCCGCGGCCTCGCAGGGCGGTCGCCGACTCGTCGTCGACCAGCGTGATGCAGTCCCACAGCAGGCCCGAGACGAGAAGCGCGCGCTGGCCGATCGCAAAGCGCGGCTCGGTGCCGATCCCGACGAGCCCGGGCTCGATGCGGCTCGACCCGGTTGCGGTGCCCGGCCGCGAGCTCCGCCATGGTCGTCCAGCGCTGGCCGTCGTGGCCGACGTACTGGCGCTCGTCCAGGCAGATCGGGCAGCGCTTGCGGCTCGGCCGCCGCCGGCGGGAACTGCGTCCCGCAGGTGATGCAGATGTATGCGTCCACCGGCGCGGAGGCTACGAGAAGTGGATCACGCTGCGGATGCCGTCCTGCGCCTCCATCAGCTCGAAGCCGCGGTTCACGTCGGCGAGCGTCAGGTGGTGGGAGACGAACGGGTCGACGTCGATGTCGCCGGCGAGCCAGCGCTCGATCAGCGCGGGCACGCCCTCGCGGCCCTTGACGCCGCCGAACGACGAGCCGGCCACGCGCCGGCCGGTGATCAGGAAGCGCGGGATGATGTCGAGCGTCTCGCCCTTGCCGGCCACGCCGGCGACCGTCGCCAGGCCCCAGCCCATCCGCGCCGACTCGACCGCCTGGCGCATCACGGCCACGTTGCCGGTCGCCTCGAACGTGTAGTCGGCGCCGAACCCGCCGGTCATCTCGAGGATCGCCGCGACGGTGTCCGGCCCGCCGATCATGACGTCGGTCGCGCCCTGGCCGCGGGCGAGCTCGAGCCGGTCGGCCGACATGTCGACGCACACGATCCGCTCGGCGCCCTGCAGCCGGCATCCGGCCACGGCGCCCAGGCCGACCATGCCGGCGCCGAAGACGACGCACGTCGAGCCCGGCTCGACCTTGGCCGTGTTCATCGCCGCGCCGAGCCCGGTCGAGAGGCCGCAGGCGAACAGGCAGGCGCGGTCGAGCGGCGCGTCCGGGTTGATCTTGGCGAGCGCGATCTGCGGCATCACCGTGTACTCCGCGAAGGTCGAGGTGCCCATGAAGTGGCGGATCGGCCTCGCCGTCGCGCGAGAGCCGGGTCGTGCCGTCGGGCAGGTAGCCCTGGCCCTGCATGTCGCGGATGGCCAGGCACAGGTTCGTGCGCGGGCTGCGGCAGTGCACGCACTCGCCGCACTGGGGCGAGAAGAGCGTGACGACGTGGTCGCCCGGCTTGACGAGCGTGACGCCGTCGCCGACCCGCTCGACGACGCCCGCGCCCTCGTGGCCGAGCACCGTCGGCGCGTACCCCGACGGGTCGGCGCCCGACGCCGTGTAGAGGTCGGTGTGGCACACGCCGCACGCCTCCAGACGCACCAGCACCTCGCCCGCGCGCGGCTCGGCGAGGTCGACGTCCTGGATGACGAGCGGGGCGCCGAACTCCTCCAGCACCGCTGCCTGCATCCTCATAGCGGGCGAGTGTACCCTGTCCGCCACAGCCGTGTCCGACATCGCCCCGAACGCCGACATCGTCGAAGAGTCCGTCCGCCTGCTCGGGGCAGCGGTCGCCGCCGATGTGCCCGTGCGCCTCGTCGGCGGCCTGGCGGTGCGCGCACATCTGCCCGCCGGCACCGAGCCCGTGATCATGCGCGAGTACAAGGACATCGACCTCGTCACGCTCAAGGGCCGCGGCCGGGCCGTCTCGGCGTTCATGACCGAGCAGGGCTACGAGGCCGACCGCGTGTTCAACACGACCAACGGCCACCGCCGGCTGCTCTACTACGACGTCCCCCACCAGCGCCAGGTGGACGTCTTCGTCGGCGCGTTCGAGATGTGCCACTCGATCCCGATCACCGAGCGGATCGAGCTGCACCCGACCGCCGTCCCGCTGGCGGAGCTCATGCTGACCAAGATGCAGATCGTCGAGCTGAACGCCAAGGACCAGTCCGACATCGTGACGATGCTCTACCACCACGACGTCGGCGAGAGCGACGACGGCGTGATCAACTCCCGCCGCGTCGCCCAGCTCTGCGCCGGCGACTGGGGCCTGTGGCGGACGACCAAGATGAACACGGAGCGCACGCGCCAGGCCCTCTCGGCCGACGGCGTCGCGCCCGGAGGTGCGCGCGGTGGCCGAGCCGCGCCTCGAGCGCCTGTGGGACGCGATCGAGTCGGCGCCGAAGTCCGGCCGCTGGAAGATGCGAAACCGCGTGGGCGACAAGGTGCGCTGGTACGAGGAGCCCGAAGAGGTCGGCTGACCATAGAACGGGTCAGGCCGTTCTTACGGTCGGGAGCGCAGCGCGATGTAGAGGTCGACCCGGTCCTCCATCGAGCCGAGGTCGCGGCCGGTCAGCTGCTCGACCCGGTCGAGCCGGTGGCGCAGGGTGTTCACGTGCACGTGCAGCGCGGTGGCCGTCTCCTGCCAGCGGCAGCCGGACGAGAGGAACCGGTCGAGCGTCTCGACCAGCCGCGAGCGGCGGCGGGCGTCGTGCTCCTCGAGCGGGCGCAGCAGCGCGCGCCGGAACGCCGCCAGCACCTCCTCGTCCTGCAGCGCGAGCAGGAGCGAGTGCGATCCCACCTGGTCGTGCGTCGCCCAGCCGGCGTCGCGCCGGAGGCGGGCGAACCGGCAGGCGTGGCGGGCCTCGACGACGGCGGTGCGCAGGCCGGAGCCGTCGGCCGCGAGGCCGCCGACGCCGACCGGCTCCTCCATGCGCTCGTGGATCGTGGCTGCGAGCGCCGCGAGGCCCGCCTCGTCGCCGGGCCAGTCGGCGACCGCCACGAGCTCGCGCGTCTTCATCGCCGCGACGGCGCGCACGCCCGCGTCGGCCAGGGCGCGCTCGAGCCGGTCGAGGCCGACGTCGGGGTCCTCCGACTCGCACACGATCGCCGCGAGCGGGGCGGACGCGTCGAGCCCGAACGTCCCCAGCCGCGCCGCCGCCGCCCGCTGCTGGGCCGGGCCGGCCAGGATCAGGTCGACGAGCTCGGACGCCAGCCGGCGCTCGCTCTCGCGCAGCGCCTGCAGGCGGGCGAGCTCGAGCCCGAGGAACGGCAGCGTCTGGTCGACGGCCGCGCGGTCGTCGTCGGCCAGGCCGGCCCCGCCGGCCGCCACGACCAGGTGCGCCTCGGTGCGCCCGACGGCGACGATCGGGAAGACCACCCAGCCGTTCACCGAGACCGGCTGCGTCTCCCGCAGCGCGGTCGCGTGCGCGGACAGCTCGGCGACGTCGGCCGGCCCGGCGGCGCCGGCGATCACGCTGCCGGCCGCGGCCGAGCATCCACGACTGCAGGCGCGGGCTCGAGCACGTCCAGGATCCCGTCGAGGCCGGCGCCGTGGCCGGCGGCGTGCACGAGCCGGTCGTTGCGCAGCACCCGCTCGCGCAGCGCCTCCTCGCGCTGGCCGTAGACCCGATCGACGAACGCGCGCGAGACGGCGATGAACGGCACCTCGAAGGGGACGGCGAAGAGCGGCAGCCGCGCGGCCGCGCAGGCGGCGACGAGGTCGCCGGGCACGACGGCGTCGGGCTGCGGCAGGCCGTAGCCGAGCGCGGCGACGTCGCTCTGGCGCAGCGGCGCGACGAAGCCGGCGCTCGTGACGCCGGCGTCGCGCCAGACGCCGGTGGTCAGGATCACCTCGCCGCCCTGGAGGTAGCGGGTCGGGTCGGCGAGCTCGGTGGTGTGCACCCAGCGGATCGTGCGATCGAGGTCGCCGTCGACCACGACCCGCAGGTCGAGTGAGGGCACCGCCATCAGCTCACTCACGCGCATCGCCATTGGATGAACCTCTAACCGCGATCGTACAACGTTGCAGGGTCGCACCCTTGTGACGACGGCACCAATCCGTGAGACTCGCCGCGATGGGGGGGTACACCTGGCCCGACGGTCACCGCGCCGCGCTCGCGCTGACGTTCGACGTCGACGCCGAGTCGGCCATCCTGGCGGTCGACCCCGGCTACGCCGCCCGCCTGACCACGATGAGCCACCAGGCCTACGGGCCGAAGGTGGGCGTCCCGCGGATCCTGCGCATGCTCGAGCGCCAGGGCATCACCGGCAGCTTCTTCGTGCCCGGCCTGACCGCCGACCGCTACCCCGGCACCGTCGAGGCGATCGTCGCCGCCGGCCACGAGCTCGGCCACCACGGCTATTCGCACGTTCCGTACCACGCACTGTCAGACGACGATCAGCGCCGGGATGTTGAGCGGGCGCTCGCAGAGCCTCGAGCGGATCACCGGCCGGCGGCCCGAAGGGCTTCCGCGCGCCGTGGTGGGAGCTGACCAACTCGACGCCCGCGCTGCTGGCCGAAAACGGCTTCCTCTGGGACTCGAGCATGATGGACGACGACCGCCCGTACCTGCTCGACACCGGCCGCGGCATCCTGGCCGAGCTCCCGGTGCACTGGATGCTCGACGACTGGGAGCAGTACGCGTTCCTGCCCGAGCCGCACATCGGCGCCGTGATCGAGTCGCCTGCCAAGGTGCTCGACCTGTGGACGGGCGAGCTCGATGCGCTCGCCGCCGAGGGCGGCCTGATGGTGCTGACGAGCCACCCGTTCCTGTCGGGCCGGGCGTCGCGCGTGGCCACGCTCGAGCGGGTGGTCGAGCACGCCCGCGCCGCCGGCGGGATCTGGATCGCCCCGCTGGGCGAGATCGCCGCGCACACGCGCACCGTGATCGCCGAGGCCGACGCCCGCCCGGTGCCGGCCGTGCACATCGAGGAGGACGTCTATGGGAGCTGACGCGGCCGCACCGCGCGCCTTCGAGCGCCAGGCCACCGGGCTTGTCCGCGAGGCAGGCTGGCTGGACGTGTTCATCTACAACTTGAACTTCATCTCGATCGGGCTGATGGCGGCGTTCCTGTTCAACACCACCATCCCGTTCTACCCGGGGGTGAACGTCTACCTGAACGAGCTGATCGCGTTCGCGCTGATCATCCCGCTCTCGCTCGTCTTCGCGATGTTCGCGGCGGCGATGCCGCGCTCGGGCGGCGACTACGTCTACGTCTCGCGCACGCTGCATCCCGCGCTCGGGATGATGTCGTCGTTCAACAACACCGTCTGGTGGTTCATCTACGGCGGCGTGCCGTCGGCGTTCTTCGCCCGCTACGGCCTGGGGCCGTTCCTGCGTACGGTCGGCGACATGTCCGGCTCGAGCACGATGACGAGCTGGGGCAACACGCTGGTCGGCAAGACCGGCACGGTGATCGCCGGCACGATCCTGATCGTCGTCCTCTGCGCGATCTTCTCGCGCAGCCTGCGCCTGTACTTCCGCCTCCAGAACACGCTCTTCTTCGTGGCGATGATCAGCATCCTGCTCTCGATCATCGTGTTCGCGGCCAAGAGCCACGGCGACGTCGTCGCCGGCATCAACGCGACCTTCGGTCCCGGCAGCGCGAAGGGCGCGCTCAAGGCGGGCTCGCCGCAGGGGGCGTTCAACCTGCGCAACACGATCCTGCCGATGACCTGGCTCTACCTGGAGCTCGTGTTCAACCAGTCGTCGGCCTACATCGGCGGCGAGGTGCGGCGGGCCTCGCGCGTGCAGCTGTGGTCGATCCCAGCCGCGGCGGTCGCCGCCGTCGGCGTGCTGATGCTGCTCACGTGGGCGGCGATGTCGTCGGTCGGCTTCACGCTCTGGAACGGCCTCGGAAACGACTTCGGCGCGAGCCTCGGGCTGTCCTCGACGCCGGTCTACACCGAGATCGCGGCCGCCACGAGCGGCAACACGCTGGTCGGCATTCTGATCCTGGGCGGGTTCGTCTTCTGGAGCTACACGTGGCTGCCCGGCCAGATCCTGAACGCGTCGCGCAACCTGGTCGCCTACGCGATCGACGGCGTCATGCCGCGCCAATTGGCGTATGTGAGCGAGGGCACGCATGCGCCGCTCGTCGCGATCTGGCTCGTCGGCGCGGGCTCGACGGTGTTCCTCTTCCTGTACGTCTACACCCACATCTTCCAGACGCTGACGGGCATCTTCGGGTTCATCCTCGGGTTCTGCCTCGTCTCGATCGCGGGCATCCTCTTCCCCTACCGGCTGCCCGATGTGTTCGAGTCCTCGCCGGTGCGCTGGCGCGTCGGCGGGATCCCGGTCATGAGCATCGTGAGCGTCGCTCTCGCTCGCGGCCTGCATCGCCTCGCTCGTGATCTTCTGGAAGGACCCGTTCGCCGGCCTGCGCAACCTGAACGACGGCTCCCGCTACTGGTGGGGCGTCATCTACAACGTCGCGATCTTCCTCTCGGGCTTCGTCATCTACTTCGTCGCCAGGCGCTCAACCGCAGCCGCGGCGTCGACATCGAGAAGCGCTTCGCGGAGATCCCGATTGAGTAGGCCCGTCGCCCTGGTCACCGGCGCGGCGGGCGGCATCGGCGGCGCCTCGGCGGACGCGCTCGAGGCGGCCGGGATGGCGGTCGCCCGCACCGACCTGCCGCTCGACGTCGCCGACGCCGAGCGCGGTCGCGGGGCTCGTCGCCGAGACCGAGGCCGGCCTGGGGCCGATCGAGGTGCTCGTGAACTGCGCCGGCTACGTCGCCGAGACGCCGCTCGCCGACATCACCGACGCCGAGTGGCAGGCGGATGCTGCGCGTGCACCTCGGCGGCACCTGGCACACCTGCCGCGAGGTGGCGCCGCGCATGGCCGCCCGCGGCCGCGGCGCGATCGTCAACACGAGCTCCGAGCTCGCCCTGTGCGGCGCCGAGCTGCACGCCCACTACTGCGCCGCCAAGGGCGCGATCGTCGGCCTCACCCGCTCGCTCGCGCTCGAGCTCGCCGGCCGGGGCGTGCGCGTGAACGCGGTCGCCCCCGGCGCCACCGACACGGCCCTGCTGACCGACACGTGGCGCACGCCCGAGTACCTGGCGACGCTGCCGCGTGCGGCGGCTCTCGACGCCGGCCGAGATCGCCGCCACCGTCGCGTTCCTGGCCTCCGACGCCGCCTCGCTACGTGACCGGCCAGGTCGTCTCGCCGAACTCGGGGGCGGTGATATGAGGGTCGCGCTCGTCACCGGCGCCGCCACCGGCATCGGCGCGCGCGGTCGCCGACCGGCTCGAGGGCGACGGGCTCACGGTGGCGCGCAACCACCTGCCGGGGCAGGCGGTGCCGGGCTACTCGGCTCCGGCCGACGTGTCGGACGCCGGCGCCGTGGCGGGCATGGTGGCGCGGGTGCGCGGCGACCTCGGCCCGGTCTCGGTGCTCGTCTGCAACGCCGCATACATGGTGATGGGCGCGATCGACGAGGTCGGCCCGGACGCGTTCTGGCGCGTCGTCGACACGAACCTCACCGGCAGCTTCAACTGCATCCGCGCCTGTGCCCCCGCGATGACGGCGGCCGGGTGGGGCCGGATCGTGACCATCTCGTCGGGCTGGGGCGTGACCGGCTGGCCGCGCGCGAGCGCCTACAGCGCCTCCAAGGCCGGGGTGATCTCGCTCACGCGCGCGGTCGCGCGCGAGCTCGGCCCCCACGGCGTGACGGCAAACGCGGTCGCGCCCGGGGTGGTCGACACGCCGCAGCTCGACGTCGACGCCGACGACGCCGGCGTCTCGCCCGAGCTGATCCGCGCCCGCTACGGCACCCTGGTGCCGCTCGGGCGGGTCGGCCGGCCGGACGAGGTGGCGGCGGTCGTCGCCCACCTGTGCGGCGAGGCGGCGGGCACGATCACCGGCCAGGTCGTCGCCGTCAACGGAGGCATGGCGTGAGCGCCGGCCGCTACGTCCCCGCCGACGCGTTCCGCAGCCCGCGCTTCACCGGCATCCGCACCTACATGCGCCTGCCGCACGTCACCGATCTCGACGGCGTCGACGTCGCCGTGCTCGGCCTCGCGTTCGACACCGCGACGAGCTTCCGCGCGGGCGCCCGCTTCGGCCCGGAGGCGATCCGCTCGGCGTCCGCGCTGCTGCGGCCGTACAACCCCGAGCAGGCGGTCGACATCTTCGCCCACCTCTCCGCCGTCGACGCGGGCGACCTGCCGATCGCGCCGGGCGACACCGAGGCCACCTACGCCCTGGTCGAGGAGGCGCTCGCGCCGATCGTCGCCGCCGGCGTGTTCCCGGTCGTCCTCGGCGGCGACCACTCGATCACGCTGGCCGAGCTGCGCGCGCTCCATCGCCGGCACGGGCCGATGGCGCTCGTCCACCTCGACGCGCACGGCGACACCTGGCACGAGTACTTCGGCCAGCGCTACTACCACGGCACGACGTTCCGGCGCGCGGCCGAGGAGGGCGTGATCGACCCGGCCGCCTCGGTGCAGGCCGGGATGCGCGGCTCGCTGTACGGCCCCGAGGACATCACCGCCGCCCGCGAGCTCGGGTTCACGGTGCTCTCGACCCGCGAGCTGCGCGAGCTGGGGCCGGCGGCCTACGGCGATCTCGTCCGCGCCCGGGTCGGCGGCCGGCCCGCCTTCCTCACGTTCGACGTCGACTTCTGCGACCCGGCGTTCGCGCCCGGCACGGGCACGCCCGAGGTCGGCGGCCCGAGCTCGTCGGAGGCGCTCGACTTCGTGCGCGCGCTGCACGGCATCGGCCTGGTCGGCTGCGACGTCGTCGAGGTGGCGCCGCCGTATGACTCGCCGGGGCAGCCGACCGCGCTGCTCGGCGCGACGGTCGCCTGGGAGGCGATCTCGCTGCACGCGCGGGCGCGCGCGGCGGTCGCGGAGGCGCGCGGATGAGGCTCTACTACGCAGGCGACGTGCACGGCTCGGAGAAGTGCTGGCGCAAGTTCCTCGGCGCGGCCCGCTTCTACGAGGTGGACACGCTGATCATGGGCGGCGACATCACCGGCAAGCTGATGGTGCCGGTCGTGGCGACGGCCGACGGCCGCTACGAGGCGAGCGTGCTGGGCCGGCCCGAGACGGTCGCCGCCGACGGACTCGACGAGCTCGAGAAGCGGATCCGCTTCAACGGCTTCTACCCGTACCGGTGCGACCGGCCGGAGTACGAGCGCCTGAGCGCCGACCCGGCCCACCGCGAGACGGTGTTCACGCAGCTCATGGTCGACGAGGTCGAGCGCTGGATCCGCGCTCGCCGAGGAGCGGCTCGCGGGCACCGGCATCCGCTGCTACGTGATGCCGGGCAACGACGACGAGTTCGCCATCGACGCGGCGCTCGAGTCGACCACGATCGTGAACCCCGACAACCGGGTCGTGCGCGTCTCGGAGGACACGCAGATGCTGTCGTGCTCGTGGACGAACCCGACGCCGTGGGACAGCCCGCGGGAGGAGGCCGAGGACGCGCTGCTCGAGCGCCTGCACGGCCTGGCCGCCCAGCTCGAGCCCGGCGTGAACACCATCTTCAACCTGCACTGCCCGCCGCACGACACGCAGCCTCGACCGGGCGCCGCAGCTCACGGCCGACCTCAAGGTGGTGATCGACGGCGGCGAGCCGCGCATCGTCCCGGTCGGCTCGACGGCGGTGCGCACGCTGATCGAGGAGGTCCAGCCCGTGCTCTCGCTGCACGGGCACATCCACGAGTCGAAGGCGGTCGCGAAGATCGGCAAGACCACGTGCGTCAACCCGGGCAGCGCCTACTCGGAAGGCGTCATCGACGGGGCCGTGGTGGAGCTCCGCGGCCCCAAGCTCAGATCCTGCCAGCTCGTGACCGGATAAGGAGGGAGAGACTTGGCCACCGAAGCAACGGACGCCCCGCAGGTCTTCGCCCGCAAGGCGACGGGGCTGCGGCGCGAGGCATCCGCCCGCGACGTCTTCATCTACAACACGAACAACCAGAACATCGGCATCGGCGTCGCCTTCATGGTGCTGCTGATCCCGCCGCTCTACGCGGGCGCGAGCATGGTCACGGCGACCATCCTCGCCGGCCTGCTGGCGCTGCCGATGGCGTGCGTCTACGCCTACTTCGCCGCGGCGATGCCCCGCTCGGGCGGCGACTACGTCTACATCAGCCGCACGCTGCACCCCTACCTCGGGTTCCTGTCGTCGTGGAACTGGATGGTGTGGCTGGTCACCTACACCGGCATCCCGGCCGCGTACCTGGCCCAGTACGGGCTCTCGGGCCTGTGCCGCGAGCTCGGCTACGTCTTCGACAGCCCGCGGCTGGTCGAGCTACGGCGACAACTTCACCCGCAAGTGGTGGATCTTCGTCGCCGGGACGATCCTGCTCACCGTGTTCGCGATCATCTTCGCGCTCGGGACGCGGCTCTACTTCCGGGTCCAGACCGTGACGCTTCGCGATCGCGATGATGGGCGTCGTCGTCGGCCTGATCGTGCTCGCCATCCACAACCAGACCGACACCGCGAGCAACTTCAACGCCTACATCCGCGGCGTCGGCGGGGCGGACGACGCGACGGCCAGCCGTGGCGAAGTCCTCGAACAACCTGCAGCAGTCGCGCTTCGACCTCAAGCAGACGCTGTACGCGATGGTCTGGCCGCTCTTCATCACGCTGTACGCGATCACGTCGAGCTTCATCGGCGGCGAGGTGCGAAACGCGAAGCGGTCGCAGTTCCTGGCCATGCCGGGCTCGATCGTGTACGTGACGATCCTGATGTTCCTGCTCGTGGTCGCGCTCGGGCATGCCGTCGGCACCACGTTCCTCGGCCAGCTCGGCTACCCGCTGCCCCAGGACGTGCCGCACGTGCTCGGGACTCGGCAACCTGCCGACCTACAACGAGCTGATCGCCGCGGTCACGGTGCACAACCAGGGCTGGCTGGTGATCCTGCTCGGCGTCGAGCTTCGTGTTCTGGACGTACGTGTGGCTGCCGATCAACTTCCTGGCGGCCACGCGGGCGATCCTGGCGTGGGCGTTCGACGGCCTGTTCCCGCGCAAGCTCTCCGAGGTCAGCGAGCGCTACCACACGCCGATCTACGCGATCATCGTGATCTGGATCGCGTCGGAGGTGTGCCTGTACCTGTACGTCGATCAGATCTTCAACACGCTGAACGGGATCTTCGCCTGGATCCTGTCGTTCGTCCTGTGCTCGATCGCGGCGATGGTGTTCCCCTACCGGCGGCGCGAGCTGTGGCAGGCGTCGCCGTGGAACGGCTCGACGCTCGGCATCCCCAACATCACGATCCTGGGCGGCCGTCTCGACGATCTGCCTGCTCTTCTGCGAGTACTGGTTCTGGTACGACCCGATCCAGGGCTTCGACACCTGGGGCACCACCCTGCGCTGGGTGATGGTGCTGATCATCCCGACGGCGACCGTGATCTACGGCATCGCGTGGTTCACGAGCAAGCAGCGCGGCGTGTCGGTGGACAAGGTGTTCGCCGAGATCCCGCCCGAGTAGCACGAAAGGAGCCGGCATGTCCTCCATCGCCTCGCAGCACACCCGCCAGGGCTGGCACTCGGTCCTCGTGGGCGGGATCGCCACGTTCATGGGCGCGCCGCAGGTCGAGCCCACCGCCGACGCGCTGCGCGCGGCCGGGGCGCGGGCGGCCTTCGTCGGCATGCCGTTCGACTCCACCACCATCGCCCGCCCGGGGGCCCAGCTCGGCCCCCGGGCGGTGCGCGACTGGTCGAGCCACACGCTCTCCTACCACGGCGAGTACGACCTCGACATCTTCGAGGCGCTCGGCGTGGTCGACATGGGCGACGTGAACGTGGTGCCGGCCAACGCGCCCAAGACGGTCGACCTCGTGGCCGACGTGATGGGCGAGGCGATCCGGGCCGGCGCGCTGCCGGTGCTGATGGGCGGCGAGCACATCACGACGATCGGCGGCTCGATGGCGGTCGACCGCCACGCGCCGTCGGGCACGTACGGGCTGATCCTGGTCGACACGCACCTGGACACGGCGCCCGACGTCGGCGGCGAGGACGATCAACCACTGCTGCCCGATCACGCGGGCGATGGAGCTCGACGCGTTCGACCCGGCGAAGTGCGTGATCATCGGCCCGCACGGGGCGATGAACCCGAAGAGCGAGTACGCCTACGTCCGCGAGGCGGGGGTGACCGTCTACCACGTCTCCGACGTCGACCGCCGGGGCGCCCGGGCGGTGGCCGAGGAGGCGGTCCGGATCGCGTCGGACGGCACCGACGGCGTCTACTTCAGCTTCGACGTCGACAGCCTGGACAGCTCGGTGTGCGCGGGCACGTGCGTGCCGACGATGGGCGGGCTGACGGCGCGCGAGGCGCTGACGATGGTGTCGGTGATCGGCCGGTGCGACCTGGTGGCGATGGACGTCTGCGAGGTCGCGCCCGCCTACGACAACGGCGAGTCGGCGATGGCGGCGTGCCAGGTGATCGTCGACACGCTGGCGGCCTACGCCGACGCGCATAGGTGAATACGACGGGCCTGGCCCGTGCTATTCACGCCGCATCGTGGAAGATCAGACCGAGCGTCACGCGCTCGCCTGAACGCACCGTCGCCACGCCGTGGCGCATGGCCGCGCGGTAGTGGCCGCGCGCGCCCTGGACGGGCCGCTGGCGGGTGGGGAAGAGCAGGAACGCGCCGGGATCGAGGTCGACCACGTGGGCGCGTGACTGCTGCCGCGGCCGGCCCTCGACGAGCACGAACTGGCCGCCGGCGAAGCCACCGGCGGCGCTCAGGAGCGTGACCGCCTGCAGCGGGAACGCGACATCGCCGTAGACGTCCTGGTGCAGCGCGTTGTGCCCGCCCGCGCCGTAGCGCAGGATGAGCGGCGTCGGCCGCTCCTGCCCGGCCGCGTGGCAGCGGTCGAGGAAGCCGTCGAGATCGGCGGGGTAGTCGGCCGGCTCGCCGAGGCGGCCTGCCCAGTCGTTCGCGAGCCCCGCAAGCGGCGGATAGAGCGCGTGCCGCGCCGAGTCGATCAGGCCGGGCAGCGGCCGTTCAAAGTAGCGGTAGGTGCCCTCGCCGAAGCGGTGGCGGCGCATCTCGATCGTCGCGCGGAAGCGGCCGTCCTCGAAGCTGTCCGCAAGCTCGGCGCGCTCCGCGGCATGGAGGACGGGCGGCGTCTGCACGAACCCGTGCTCGTCGAGCTCCGCGAGCAGGCCCGGCCAGTCCAGGGCGGCGATGCGATCGGAGAGGGTGCGTTCCATATGAGAGGAACGCCGCGCGCGGCCCGCGCGTGAGATTGGCCGGTCGCGCGAGATTGTGGATCGCCCGCGCCACGAGCCGGGCGGAAACGGCGCCCCGCGTCGCGGCGTTCGGGTTCCTTGTGATCGCCCTCCGTGTGGTGATGGGCGCCCAGGGAGACGCGGCCACGGAGCGGCCGGACCTGGCCTGACCCGGCTCAGCCCGCCCGGCTGACCTCGAGCACGATCTCGGTCGGGTTGCCCGAGTTGATCGGGATCATGTCCTGCGGGCACGCCGACACCGCGACGACGATGTCGAGCTCGGCCCGCAGGGTGACCGAGTCGCCCGCGCCGGTCGGCGCGGGCTCCCAGCCGATCGTGCCCCCTGCGCCCACCGGAATGTTCATGAACAGGTTGATCGGCTGGGGGATCGCGATCCCCTCGTGGCCGAGCGCCGCCATCGCCTGTTGCAGGTTCTCCTCGCACGACGCATGCCAGCCCTCCGCGCCGAGAAGCGCGTAGCGAGACGGGTCGCAGGCGGCGCACAGCATGTCGTGGATCCCCGGCGAGGTGTCCGCCTCGAGCGTGAGGATCGGCCGGCGGTGGTTCGTGACGAACTGCTCGCCCGGGAGCGGGAAGAGGCGGTTCACCCACACGCGCGTGTGCTGGGCGCTGTGGTACTCGGACAGGTCGTCGGCGCAGAACGCGAACACGTCGGCCACCTGGCCGCCGTGGGGATCGATGACGCGGATGCGGTCGCCGCGCGCGAGCGCCACGGCCCGCCCCTCGCGGGCGGGAACGGTGATGGTGGTGGCGGTGCTCACTGCGGCGGCGGAGATGGGTCGGACCAGAAATTCGCCGTCGCGGCTGGCCTTTCGTCCCCCGACCGAAAGAGCTTTCGAGTTGCCTCTACAGCTCCTCCGTCCGGCTTCGACCTACTCGGCTGCCCTCGACGGCGCAGTGGTCAAGCTACGCCTCCGCGCCGCCGGGTGCAACTCGAAACTTCACGCACTTTGCACACTTCCGGCGCCGCGTCCGATGCTGCGGGTGCGCTCCCTGCCCGGACCAGAGATTCGCCGTCGTGGCTGGCCTTTCGTCCCCCGACCGAAAGAGCTTTCGAGTCACCTCTACAGCTCCTCCGTCCGGCTTCGACCTACTCGGCTGCCCTCGACGGCGCAGTGGTCAAGCTACGGCACCGCGCGACGGTCTGCAACCCGAAACTTCACGCACTTTGCACACTTCGGCCGCCGATCCGATCGCCCGGTAGAGTCTCCGCGATGCGGGTCTTCATCATCAGCGACATGGAGGGCGTCGCCGGGATCACCAACTGGGGCGGCGTCGATGCCAAGGGGGTGCTGTACGACGAGGGCCGCACGCTCTACACCGAGGAGATCAACGCGGCCGTGCGCGGCGCGAAGGCGGCGGGCGCGACCGAGATCGTCGTCATGGACTGCCACGGGGCCGGCGGCGACAACTCGTTCAACTCGCTGCGCCCCGACCTGCTCGACGACGCGTGCGAGTTCGTCGTCCAGCGCGAGTGGACCGAGTACACCGGCATGCTCGAGGACGGGTGCGACGCCGCGCTCCTCATCGGCATGCACGCGATGGCCGGAACGCGCGGCCAGATGAGCCACACCGTCTCGGGCACCGAGTGGCGCAGCGTGCGCTTCAACGGCCGCGAGGTCGGCGAGACCGGGCATCAACGCCGCCCTGTGCGGCAACTGGAGCTGCCCGGTGCTGCTCGTCACCGGCGACCAGGTCGCCTGCCGCGAGGGCGCCGACCTGCTCGGTGACGGGCTCGAGACGGTGCAGGTGAAGACGGCGCTCGGCCGCTTCAGCGCTCGTCACAAGACGCCCGGGGTCGCCCGCACGCTGATCGAGGCCGGCGCGCGGCGGGCGCTCGGCAACCTGAAGGCGGTCGCGCCGTGGGACCCGGGGCGCCCGTGCGAGGTGCGGGTCGAGCTGGGCACGCCCGACCACACCGAGCAGTTCACGCACCACCCGACGGTCGAGATCGTCGACCCGCGCACCGTCGTCAGCCGCGGCGAGGACTGGTGGTCGGCCTGGCGCCAGTTCTACTTCTCCTACCAGTGGCCGGGCGGTTAGCCAGGTGCCGGCCGACTACCCGACCGTCCTCGACCTGATCGGCGGCACGCCGATGGTGCGCCTGCAACGCGTCGCCCGCGACGTCGAGCCGACCGTCGTCGCGAAGCTCGAGTACATGAACCCGGGTGGCTCGGTCAAGGACCGGATCGGCCTGCGCATGATCGAGGCGGCCGAGCGCGATGGGCTGCTGCGGCCCGGCGGCACGATCGTCGAGCCGACCTCGGGCAACACCGGCGTCGGCCTGGCGATGGTCGCGGCGCTGCGCGGCTACCGCATGATCTTCGTCATGCCCGACAAGATGAGCCAGGAGAAGATCTCGCTCCTGCGCGCGTTCGGCGCCGAGGTGATCGTGTGCCCGACGGCGGTCGAGGCCGACTCGCCCGAGAGCTACTACTCCGTCTCCGACCGCCTGGCCGAGGAGATCCCGGGCGCCTTCAAGCCCAACCAGTACGCGAATGCCGCCAATCCGCAGGCCCACTACGACACGACCGGCCCCGAGATCTGGCAGCAGACCGGGGGCGAGCTCGACGCGCTCGTGATCTCCGTCGGCACGGGCGGGACGATCTCGGGCTCGGCGCGCTACCTGAAGGAGAAGAAGCCCGATCTGGTGGTCGTCGGCGCCGATCCGGAGGGCTCGATCTACTCGTCCGAGACCATGCATCCGTACCTGGTGGAGGGCATCGGCGAGGACTTCTGGCCGACGACGTTCGATCCGGCCCTCGTCGACGAGTACGTCACTGTCTCCGACCGCGACTCGTTCCTGACCGCGCGGCGGATGGCGCGCGAGGAGGGCCTGCTCGTCGGCGGCTCCGGCGGCACGGCCGTGCTTCGCCGCGCTCGACGTGGCCGGCCGCTTCGGCCGCGACGCCACCATCGTCACGCTGATCCCCGACGGCGGCCGCGCCTACCTGAGCAAGTTCTTCAACGACAACTACATGCTCGAGTACGGGTTCCTCGAGCGCACGGCGCCGGTGCCGACGGTGATCCAGGTGCTGCACACCAAGCACGGCGCCGAGGTGCCGGAGCTCGTCACGATCGAGGCGCACCACAAGGTCGGCGAGGCGATCGAGCTGATGCAGCGCTACTCGATCTCGCAGCTCCCGGTCGTGCGGACGCAGCCGCCCGAGTCGCTCGCCGACGTCGTCGGCTCGCTGCACGACCGCGGCCTGCTCGACCGCGTGTTCAAGAACCCGGACGCGCTGAACGACAACGTCGCCGAGGCGATGGGGCCGCCGCTCGCCGCCGTGGACGCCAGCGACTCGCTCGACCGGGTGTTCGCCGATCTGACGGCCGGCAGCCCGGCGGTCGTCGTCGTGCGCCATGGCCGGCCCGCGGGGATGCTCACCCGCTCCGACCTGCTCGAGTACCTGGCCCACCGGCGAAACGGCGCGTGACGGCGGTTTCGCTGCCGGACCTGCGCCGGCACATCGTCGCCGCGCAGGGCTACGCCACCCGCCGCCGGCGCGGGACGGCGGCCGACGTCGAGGCGGTGGTCGGCCGGCTCTCGTGCGTGCAGCTCGATTCGATCGCCGCCGTCGCGCGCAGCCACCGGCTGACGTTGCTCTCGCGCGTCGGGCTCTACCCGCCGGGCACCGTCTCGTCCCTGCTCGGGCATCGGCCGCCTGTTCGAGTACTGGGCACACGAGGCCTGTCTGCTGCCCGATCGAGTTGTGGCCGCTGATGCGCCGCTTCATGCAAGCCGGAGCACCCGTGGTGGGGGCCGATCATCGCAGCGCGACCCGGCCCTGGCACGACCAGGTCATGGGCGCGATCCGCGAGCGGGGCGCGCTCGGCTCGCGCGACTTCGAGGGCGAGAGCTCGGGCGTCGGGATGTGGAACAACCTGAAGCCGGCCAAGCGCATGCTGGAGGCGCTCTGGAGCGCCGGACGAGCTCGTCATCGCCGGCCGGCAGGGGTTCCAGCGTCTGTACGACCTGCCCGAGCGGGTGCTGCCCGACGCGGTGCTCGGCGCCCCGGTGCCGCCGGAGGACGAGGTGATGCAGGACGGCTGGTCGCGCAGGCGGTGCGCGCCCGCGGTGCGACTGACCGAGACGGGTGTCGTCGAGCACTGGCGCCTGCGCGGCGGCACGGCCGGGATTCGGCTGCACGTCGACGCGGCGATCGCGGCGGGCGAGCTGCGCCGGATCGAGGTGGACGACGGCGGAGCGCCGGTCCTCGTCGCCGCCGACGCCGATCTCGAGGCGGCGGCGCCCGCCGGGGCGGTGCTGCTCTCGCCGTTCGACAACCTGCTCTGGGACCGGCCGTTCGCCGAGCGCGTGCTCGGGCTTCGCCCACCTGATCGAGGTGTACAAGCCCGAGCCGGAGCGGCGCTACGGCTACTACGTGCTGCCGCTGCTCGTGGGCGACCGCATCGTGGGCCGCGCCGATATCCGGGCCAACCGCAAGGCGGGCACGCTGACCCTCAAGGCGTGGCATCCCGAGGGCCGCTTCCGCAGCACCGAGCCGCTCGAGCGGGCGTTCACGCGCCTGGCGGGGCAGCTCGGGCTGGAACCCATCGGGCACTAGACTCGGCCGCATGGACTTCGAGACCCGCGCCATCCACACCGGCCAGGAGCCCGACCCCGCGCACGGGGGCCGTGGCCGTGCCGATCTATCAGACCTCGACGTACGCCCAGAAGGCGGTGGGCGAGTACCGAGTACGACTACTCGCGCACGCGCAACCCCACCCGCGACGCGCTGCAGGAGTGCCTGGCGTCGCTCGAGAGCGCCCGCCACGGCCTCGCCTTCGCGTCGGGCATGGCGGCCTCGACGACGGTGATGCACCTGGTCGACCCCGGCCAGCGGGTCGTGTCGGTGAACGACGTCTACGGCGGCACCTACCGCCTGTTCTCGAAGGTGTACGAGCCCAAGGGGTACCGGTTCACCTACCTGTCGGCCGAGCAGTGCAACACCGGAGCTCGCCGACCATCTCGGCGACGACACGGCGCTCGTGTGGCTCGAGACGCCGACGAACCCGCTCCTGAACGTGGTCGACCTGCGCGCGGCCGCCGACGCCGCCCACGCGGCCGGCGCGATCGTGGTGGTCGACAACACGTTCGCCTCGCCGTACCTGCAGCGGCCGATCGAGCACGGCGCCGACATCGTCGTCCACTCGACCACGAAGTACCTGGGCGGCCACTCCGACCTCGTGGGCGGGTTCGCGGCGACGAGCGACGACGGGCTCGCCGAGCGCCTCGCCTTCCTGCAGAACTCGCTCGGCGGCGTGCCGGGGCCGTTCGACGCCTGGCTCGTGCTGCGTGGACTGAAGACGCTTGGCGTGCGCATGCGCGCCCACTGCGAGAACGCCGCCCGCGTCGTCGAGTTCCTGCGGCGGCCACCCGTGCGTCGAGCGGGTGCTCTACCCGGGCCTTCCCGACCACCCCGGCCACGAGATCGCCCGCCGCCAGATGGACGGCTTCGGCGGCATGGTCTCGTTCCTCGCCCGGTCCGAGGACGAGGCGGTGGCGCTCGTCGCGCGCACGCAGATCTGGACGCTGGCCGAGAGCCTCGGCGGCGTCGAGAGCCTGATCGAGCACCCCGGCCGGATGACGCACGCCTCGACGGCCGACTCGCCGTTCGCGACCCCGGCGAACCTGGTGCGGCTCTCGGTCGGCATCGAGTCGGCCGCCGACCTGATCGCCGATCTCGACCAGGCGCTGCGCGCGTACGACGCGAGTCCTGCGAGGCGCGGTGAATCACGGGTGGCCCAGGCACCGGTATTCAGGCGGCGATGTCGGCGTCGCCCCGCTCGCGGCGGTGCTCGCCGGACTCCTCGGCGTGCTCCTCGGCCCGGCGGATCTCGGCCTCGAGCGCGCGCCGGCTGACGCCGAACATCGACGCGGTGATCAGGAGCAGAATCACCGCCGCGACGGCGCCGCATGCGATCAGGAACGGGTGGGTCATGGTCTTGGCCTGCCCTTCGCGGTCGACCGCCAAACCCCTTCCCGGTAGGTTGCAGGCATGCCCGTGGTCGCTTCGGACACGCCCGCACCGGGCTTCGAGCTCGTCGACGCACCGGCGCGGGCCGGGTCTCGCTCGCCGACCTGCTCGCGCCCGGCCCGGCCGTCGTCATGTTCGTCACCGACGACTGCCCGACGTGCGAGCTCACCCTGCGCCGGGTCGCGGCCGCCGGGGCCGCGCCGACGGTCGTCTGCGAGGCCGATCCGGCCGCGGCGGCGCGCCTGGCTCACCGCACCGGCTTCACCGGGGCGATGCTCTGCGAGCCGCCGCCCTACGACACGTCGCGCGCCTACGGGCTCGAGGCGGTGCCGACGACGGTCGCGATCGGCGCGGGCGGCGCGGTGGAGCGCACGGTCGTCGGCTGGGACGCGACGGCGCTCTCCGCGCTCCTGCGCGTCGACCTCGGGGCCGACGCGCCGCTGCGCAAGCCCGGCTGCGCGGCCAAGTCGACGTATGACGCCAGACCAGCTGGCGGCCGATGCGGCCGACCCGGGCGACGACCCGGAGGCGATGTACGAGCTCGGCTGGACGGACGGCCTGCCGACGATCGCGCCGACGCCGGAGCGCGTCGCGGCCATGCTCGCCGGCCGCGACCCGCGGCGCTCGCTCGGCGAACGTGCCGCCGGGCATGGGTGCGGCGACGCTCGAGCGGGTGGCGGCGTGCGCCGTGCTCGCCGGCTGCCGCCCCGAGCACTTCGCGATCGTCGCGGCCGCGGCCGAGGCGATGCTGCGCCCCGAGTTCAACCTGCACGGCCAGGCGGTGACGACGCAGCCGGCCGGCCAGATCGCGGTCGTGAACGGCCCGGCGCGGCTCACGGCCGGGCCTGAACGCCGGCATGGGCGCGCTCGGCCCCGGCACGCGCGCGAACCTCACCATCGGCCGCGCGCTGCGCCTGCTCGTCGCCCTCACCGGCGAGGGCATGCCGGGCCGGCTCGACCGCTCGACGCTCGGCCAGCCCGGCAAGGTCGGCATCTGCCTGGCCGAGGACGAGGCGCGCAGCCCGTGGCCGCCGCTGCACGTCGAGCGCGGCTTCGCGGCCTCGGCGTCGGTCGTGACGATGCTCGCGGGCGACGCGCCGCTCTCGATCTCCGAGCATCGCAGCCGCACGCCGGAGGAGCTCGCCGCGGCCCTTGGCTGGGCGGCGGCGGCGCTCTGGAGCCCGAACTGGTGGCCGCTCGGCTCGGCCACGCTCTTCGTCATCTGCCCCGAGCACGCGGACACGCTGGCGGCGGGCGGCTGGAGCAAGGACGACGTGCGCCGGGCGATCTGGCAGGCGGTGCGGCGTCCGGCCGGCGAGCTGCGCCACGGCGAGTTCACCGACCGCGGTCGGAGCGCGCGGCCGGACTCCGAGCTCGTTCCCAAGTGGGACTCGCCCGACGACATCCTGCTGATCGTTGCCGGCGGCGAGGCCGGCCGCTTCTCGGCCGTCTTCGGTCCCTGCGTCGGCATGGACTGGAACCCCGTCTCCCTGGAGGTGCGATGCGATACGTGAGCCCCTACGACCCGGCAGTCCGCACGCCGGTCGACCCCGCGCCGCGGCCGGAGCGCCGTCGCCGGCCGCACCGTCGCCCTGCTCGACATCTCGAAGAACCGCGGCGCCGAGTTCCTCGATCGCCTCGAGCACCACCTGCGCGGCCTCGGCGCGGACGTCGAGCGGTACTCGCAAGCCGCTCTTCTCGCGCCCGGCCGCCGCCGACCTCGTGGAGCGGATCGCGATCCGGGCCGACCTGGCCGTCGAGGGGCTCGCCGATTGAGGGTCGTGCGTGTCGTGCAGTGTGCACGACCTGGTGCGGCTCGAGCGGCGCGGCGTGGCCACGGCCGGCGTCGGCACCGCGCCCTTCGCCGACGAGGCGCTCGAGCAGGCGGCGCTGCTCGGCATGCCGGGCTACCGCATGATCCTGATCCCCCACCCGGTGCAGCTGCTGACCGCTGCCGAGCTCGACGCCCGCGCCGACGCGGCGTTCGCGCGACGTGCTGGCGCGGCTGACGGCGTGAGCGCCGCCCGCTTCTCGGCCCGCGACCTGCCCGACCTCTCGGGGCGCACCGCCGTCGTCACCGGCGCGTCGAGCGGGATCGGCGTCGAGACGGCGCGAGGGCTGGCGGCGGCCGGCGCACACGTCGTGCTCGCCGTGCGCGACACCGCCAAGGGCGAGCGCGTCGCGGCGGGGATCGCGGGTGCGACCGAGGTGCGGCCGCTCGACCTGGCCGACCTCGCCTCGGTGCGCGCGTTCGCCGCCGGATGGTCGGGCCGCTCGACCTGCTCGTGAACAACGCCGGCATCATGGCCGTGCCGCAGGGCCGCACCGCCGACGGGTTCGAGCTGCACATCGGCACCAACCACCTCGGCCACTTCGCGCTCACGGCGCTCCTCCTACCGCATCTGCGCGGCCGCGTGGTGACGGTCTCCTCGCTCGCCGCCGGGCGCGGGCGGATCGACCTCGCCGACCTGAACTGGGAGCGGCGCCGCTACCGGCCCTGGCCGGCGTACTGCCAGTCGAAGCTCGCGAACCTGCTCTTCACGTACGAGCTGAACCTGCGCCTGGGCGAGACGGGAGGGAGCGTGGTCGCGCTGAGCGCCCATCCCGGATTCGTCGCCACCCCGCTCCAGCGCCACACCGCCAGCCGCATCCAGAACCGGCTGCTCTCGCCGTTCACGCGCCTCTTCGCGCAGGGCGCGGCGGCGGGCGCGCTGCCGACCCTGTACGCGGCGACGCAGGACTCTGCCCGGCGGCGCCTACGTCGGTCCCGACGGCGGCAGGCGCATGCGCACCTCGCCCGGAGCGGTCGCGCCGCCGGCGGCCGCGCTCGACGCCGGACTCGCCCGGGCGCTCTGGCAGCTCTCGGCCGAGCTCACCGGCTCTTGAATCCCGATCGTTCGGGTGCTAATATTTCGTGATCGAATGAATAGACCGCTGACCACCACCGCCCGAGATCGACTCTCCCAGCCGCGTGGTGCTGCGCGACGTGCGCCGCGTGAACCGCCTCGCCCAGGCGCACGCCGACCGCATCGCCCGCCGCCACGGCCTGACGATGCAGCAGTGGGAGCTGCTCGTCGCGGCTGCGCTGCTGCCCGGCCCGGCCGACCAGCGCGAGCTCTGCTGCGGCTTCGGCGTCACCCCGCCGACGATGCGCGCGCTGATCGACTCGGCCGCGGAGCGCGGCTGGATCCGGCGCAGCGCGCATCCCGACGACCGCCGCCGCCGCCGATCGAGCTGACCGCCGCGGGCGCCGAGCTGATCGAGGCGCTGCCGCACCTGGGCCGCGAGGTCGCGACGCGCATGACGGCCGGCTTCACCGACGGCCGAGCTCGTCCGGCTGGCCGCGCTGCTCGAGCGGGCCGCGCAGAACCTGCGCGAGGCGGCCCGGTGAGCGCCGCCGGCGACGCTCCGCCGCGCGGAACGGCCGGCCGCATGCGATCCGGCGCTCTTCCGGCCCTACCGCCTGCGGCTCTCCGTGGCTCGCTCGACGATGATCCTGTTCTCGGCCGCGCTCGGCGTCGTGCCCGCCGTTCCTGCTGCGCGACCTGCTGACAACGTGCTCCGCGAACGGCGCTCGGCCAGTCTCGACACGCACCTGCTCGTCCTGCTCGTCGCCGGCATGGTCGCGATCCCGATCGTGACCCGGCGTCATCGGCGTCGCCCAGACCTGGCAGTCGAACCGCGTCGGCCAGCAGGTCATGCACGACCTGCGCGCCTCCGTCTACCGGCACCTGCAGCGGCTCTCGCTCGCCTTCTTCACGCGCACGCGCACCGGCGAGGTGCAGTCGCCGCATCGCGAACGACATCGGCGGCGTCCAGACCGTCGTCACGTCGACGGCGACGTCGATCGTCTCGAACGTGACCACCGTGCGTCGCCACGTCGGTCGCGATGATCTTCCTCGACTGGCGGCTCGCGATCGCGGCCTTCGCGCTGCTGCCGGTGTTCGTGCTGCATGACCCGCGCGCATCGGCCACGAGCGGCGCGAGATCACCTCGACGAAGCAGGGCTCGCTCGCCGACATCTCGACGCTCGTCGAGGAGTCGCTCTCGGTCTCGGGCGTGCTGCTCGGCAAGACGATGGGCCAGAGCGACGAGCTGACCGACCGCTTCGTCCGGAGAGCCGCCGCCTGGCCGAGCTCGAGCTGCGCCAGCGCATGGCCGGCCGCTGGGTGATGGCGTCGATCCAGGCCACCTTCGCGGTCATGCCGGCGCTGATGTACGGCGTCGCCGGCTACCTGCTCTCGACCGGCGGCCCGGCGATCTCGATCGGCACGCTGGTCGCCTTCACGACGCTGCAGACGCGGCTCTTCTTCCCGGTCGGCGTCGCTGCTCATCGTGCAGGCCGACGTGCAGTCCTCGCTCGCGCTCTTCGACCGCGTGTTCGAGTACCTCGACCTGCCCGTCGACATCGACGAGGCGAGCCCCGACGCGATCACGCTCGACCGCGACGAGCGTGCGCGGCGAGGTCGTGTTCGACGACGTCGAGCTTCGCCTACGACCCGGACGCGGCCGCCGATCCTCGCAGGACATCTCGCTTCGTCGCCGAGCCCGGCAGCAAGGTCGCCGATCGTCGGCGAGACCGGCTCCGGCAAGACGACGCTCGGCTACCTGATCGCGCGGCTCTACGACGTCGACGGGCGGCGCGGTGCGGATCGACGGCACCGACGTGCGCGACCTGAGCGTTCGACTCGCTGCGCGAGCATCGTCGGCGTCGTCTCGCAGGAGACCTACCTGTTCCACGGCACGCGTGCGCGAGAACCTGGCGTTCGCGCGGCCCGACGCGACCGACGCCGAGCATCGAGGCGGCCGCCCGCGCCGCGCGCATCCACGACCACCTCGCGCTCGCTGCCCGAGGGCTACGACACGGTCGTCGGCGAGCGCGGCTACCGCTTCTCGGGCGGCGAGAAGCAGCGCCTCGCGATCGCGCGCGCCGATCCTGCGCGACCCGCCGGTGCTCGTGCTCGACGAGGCGACGAGCGCGCTCGACGTCGAGACCGAGCGGCGCGGTGCAGGAGGCGCTCGACGACCTCAGCCAGGGCCGCACGACGATCGTCGATCGCCCACCGCCTCTCGACGGTGCGCGACGCCGACCTGATCCTCGTGCTCGACCACGGCCGCATCGTCGAGCGCGGCACGCACGCCGAGCTCGTGGCGCCCGGCGGCCGCTACGCCGCGCTCGTCGAGCGCGACGCCGTGATCGCGTAGCCGCGCGGCCGGGCGGCCGGCGAGCAGCATGAGCACGGCGGCGAGGTCGCCGAGCGCGACGCACCCGCCCCAGAGCAGCGCTTGGCGTCGGCCGCGTACACGGCGGTGCCGAGCGCCGGGCCGATGATCAGGGCGAGGCCGTAGGTCATGCCCCAGGCGCCGGCGTAGCGCCCGCGCATGTGCGGCGGCGAGATGTCGGCCACGTAGGCGGTCGAGATCGGCGCGGCCACGATCTCGCCGAGCGTCCACACGACGACGGTCGCCGCCAGCGCGGCGCCGAGGTGACGAGCGCCGTCGCCCCGAAGCCGATGCCGAGCAGCACCGAGCCCGGCCGCGATCACCCGCCGCGGTGGGAACCGCCGCGTCACCGACGAGAACGGCAGCTCGATCGCCGTCACCACCAGGCCGTTCAGCGATATCAGCGCTGCCGTATACCGCGGTCGAGTGGCCGTCGGCGATCACCTGCAGCGGCAGCGCCGCCTCCTGCTGGAAGTAGACGATCGCGCGTCGCAGTCGACGCCGCGAGGAAGACCAGGAAGGGGATGTCGGCGAGGATCGTGCGCACCGCCCGCGGCTCGCTCCGGCGACTCTCGGCTGCCGTCGCGGCCGGGCGAGTGGCGGGAAGCAGCACGAGCGCCATCGCGCCGAACACCGCCGACGTCGCGGCGTCGCCGATGAAGACGAGCACGAACGCGCGCTCGGCCAGCGAGCCCGGCGACGGCCGGCCCGGCCGCAAAGCCGAGGTTGATCGCGAACCGGTAGGCGGCGAATGCGGTCACGCGCCGGCCCGCGGGCACGAGGTCGGCGAGCAGGGCGGTCGAGGACGCGGGCCGGTAGGCCTCGGCCGTGAGCCCGGCGAGCGCGGTCGAGCACGAGGATCAGCGCCAGGCTGCGCGGCCTGCGAGAGGGCCACCATCACGGCGGCGGACGAGAACATCGACGCGGCGATCGTCTCGCGCCGGCCGACGCGGTCGGCCAGGTGGCCGCCGACGGCGGCCGCGCCCAGGCTGCCGACGCCGTAGGCGCTGATGGCGACCCCGGCCTGCGCGGGCGTAGTAGCCGCGGCGGGTCAGGTAGAGGACGAGGAACGGCAGCACGAAGCTGCCGAACCGGTTCACGAACGACCCGGCGAGCAGGAACCACACCGGGCGGGGCATCCACCGCAGGTCCGAGCGCAGGCTCGATGGTCGGCGCGGCCACGGGCCTGCCATCCTATGCGGGTGCCGCGCACGTACCGCTACGGCCCCGACCCGAGCCAGGTCGCCGACCTGCACCGCCTGCGAGCGGCGCCGGGCCTGGCCGGTGGCCGTCGTGATCCACGGCGGCTTCTGGCGGGCGCGGTACGACCGCACGCTGATGGGGCCGCTGTGCGCCGACCTGGCCGGCGGCGGCTGGGCGGCCTGGAACCTCGAGTACCGCCGCATCGGCCCGGGCGGCAGCGGCGGCTGGCCGCAGACGTTCGACGACGTGGGGGCGGGCATCGACCAATTGGCGCGGTCTGGACGTGCCAATTGACGTGCGCCGCGTCGTCGCGATCGGCCACTCGGCCGGCGGCCATCTGGCTCTGTGGGCGGCTTCGCGAAGGCAATCGCAGGTCGCCTTACACGGCGTGGTCGGCCAGGCGGCGGTGACGGACCTCGCCCAGGCGGCGCGGCTGCGGCCTGAGCGACGGCGCGGCGCAGGAGCTGCTCGGCGGCCCGCCCGCCGGCGTGCCCGAGCGCTACGCCGCCGCCTCGCCCGTGCAGCGGCTGCCGCTCGGCGTCCCGACCCTGCTCGTCCACGGCGCGGCCGACGACACCGTCCCGGTGTCGTTCAGCCTCGAGTTCCATGCGGCGGCGGTCGCGGCCGGCGACCCGTGCGACCTCGTGGTGGTCGAGCACGACGGCCACTTCGAGCACATCGATCCGGCGTCGGCCGCCTGGGCTACGGTGACACGGTGGCTGGCGGCCCTCTGACCCGCGCGCACGCGCTCGCGCTCGACGCCGCGGATCCGCTCGCGCCGTTCCGCGACCGGTTCGAGCTCGGAGACGGCGATCGCATCTACGTCGACGGCAACTCGCTCGGCCGGCTCTCGGTCGACGCCCGCCGGGCGCTCTCCGGCACGGTGGACGAGTGGGGGACGCGGCTCGTGACGGGCTGGCACGACTGGGTCGACCTGCCCGCGGCCGTCGGGAGACGAGCTCGGCGCGGCGGCGCTGGGAGCCGCTCGCGGGCAGGTGCTCGCCTGCGACTCGACGACGGTCAACCTGTACAAGCTCGCTGGTGCGGCGCTCGCCGTCCGTCCGGGGCGGTGGTCGTCCCCGCCGACGACTTCCCCACCGACCGCTACGTGCTCGAGGGCCTCGCGGCGGCGAACGGGCGCGAGTCTGCGCATGCTCGAGAGCGACCCGATCGCCGGGCCGGACGTCGCGCGCCGTCGCCCGCGCGGCGCACGGCGCCGCGCTCGTGGTGCTCTCGCACGTGAACTACCGCTCGGGCGCGCTCGCCGACATGCCGGCAGTCACCCGCGCGGTGCAGGCGGCGGGCGCCCTCGTGCTGTGGGATCTGTGCCACTCGGCCGGCGCGGTCGAGATCGGCCTCGACTGCGGCCGGAGCCGACCTCGCCGTGGGGTGCACCTACAAGTATCTGAACGCCGGCCCCGGATCGCCGGCGTTCCTGTATGTCGCCAAGCGTCATCAGGATGACCTTACAAAGCCCGATCCAGGGCTGGTTCTCGCAGGCCGACCAGTTCGCGATGGGGCCGCGCTACCAGCCGGTCGCCGGTATCGGCCGCTTCCTCGCCGGCACGCCGCCGGTGTCTCGGGCTCGCGGCGGTGCGCGCCGCGGCCGCCATGCTCGCCGAGGCGGGGATCGCCGCCGTCCGGCGCAAGGCCGCCGAGCTGACCACGCTCGCGATCGACCTGCACGACGAGCGTCTGGCGGCGCTCGGCTTCACGCTCGGGACGCCACGCGACCCGGCCGCCCGCGGTGCGCACGTGTCGTTCCGGCATCCGGACGCGTGGCGGGTGTGCCGGGCGCTGATCGAGCAGGCGCAACGTCGTGCCCGACTTCCGTCATCCCGACAGCATCCGCTTCGGCCTGCCGCCGCTGTACACACGATACGTCGATGTCTGGGACGCGATCGACCGTTTGGCCGCTCTGGTGGCCGCCGGCGCCCACGAGCGCATGCCGCGCGGAGGCGGCGCGGGTGACGTAACGATTCGGCCGGCGCCGAAGCGTTATGCCACTACGGTTCGCCGTATGCCCGGAGATGCCGACATCGCCGCCACCGGCGCCCTGCTGGGCGACCGCGCCCGCGCCCGCATCGTCGCCGCCCTCGGCGACGGCCGCGCGCTTCCGGCGAGCGTGCTTGCCTCCGAGGCGGGCGTTGCCGCGTCGACCGCGAGCGAGCATCTCGCCAAGCTCGTCGCACGGCGGCCTCCTCGTCGCCGAGCGCCATGGCCGGCATCGCTACTTCCGCCTGGCCGGCGCCGACGTCGCCGACATGATCGAGGCGATGGCGCGTGTCTCGCCCGTGCTGCCGGTGACGTCGCTGCGTGCAGGGACGCATGCGCACGCCCTCCGGGCGGCCCGCACCTGCTACGACCACCTGGCCGGCCGACTCGGCACGGCGCTCATGGCGGCGATGATCTCAGGCAAGCTGATCGTCGGGCGGAGACGGCGTGTTCGACGTTTCGCGGCGCGCCGCGATCGGCTCTCGGGTCGCGGCTACGACGTCGACTACCGGCTTGACCGGCCACGGCGCCGCCGTGCTGACCGACTTCGGCGTCGATCTGGCGGCCTGCGCGGCCGGCAGACGCCCGCTGGTGGGCGTACTGCGTGGACTGGAGCGAGCAGCGCCATCACCTGGCCGGCGCGCTGGGAGCGGGGATCCAGGAGCGCATGCTGGACCTCCGCTGGGTCGTCCGCGAGCCGCGAGGGAGGGCGCTACGGGTGACCCCGGCCGGCGCGGAGGGCCTGCGGGCGACGTTCGGGTCGTCGCGGTCGAGGTGCGCGCGGCCAGCTACGCCGCGTCGGCCAGCCCGCGCACGAGCGGCTCGATCCGCTCGGCCGGGACGGGCTTGCTGAACAGGTAGCCCTGGCCGAGCGTGCAGCCGTGCTCGAGCAGGAATGCGCGCTGCTCCTCGGTCTCGATGCCCTCGGCGAGCGGCTGCAGGCCGAGGCCCTCGGCCATGCCGATGATGCCGCGCACGAGCACGTCGGCGCCGTGGTCGCCGGGCAGGTCGGCGACGAAGGTGCGGTCGATCTTGAGCGTCGTCACGGCCATCTTGTGCAGGCGGCCGAGCGACGACTGGCCGGTGCCGAAGTCGTCGATGGCAAGCCGCAGGCCGCGGCGGTGGAGCTCGGCCAGCACGGGCTCGTCGCGCACGGGCGCGTTCATGAACGCCGACTCGGTGATCTCGATCATCATCCGGTCGGGCGCGAGGCCGAACGACTCGATCGTGCGCAGCACCTCGCGCATCGCCGTCGGCTCCCAGAACGCGGGCGGCAGGTTGACCGACACGTACAGGTCGAGGCCGGCGTCGCGCCACTCGCGGCTCTGGCGGCAGGCCTCGCCGATCACCCATTCCGAGAGCGCGCCGATCAGGCCGGTGCGCTCGGCCAGCGGGATGAAGTCGCCGGGCATCACCAGGCGCTTGCCGTCCTGCCAGCGCACGAGCGCCTCGACGCCGACGACCGCGCCGGAGCGCAGCTCGACGAGCGGCTGGTAGTGCAGGCGCAGGTTGCCCTCGTCGATCGCCCGGCGCAGCCGCCCGGCCATCGCGAGCTGCTCGAGCGCGTCGCCCGGGCGCCTCCGTGTAGCGCCGCTGCGCGTCGCGGCCGGCGCCCTTGGCCTGGTGCAGCGCGGTGTCGGCGTGCTTGAGCAGGTTCATCGGGTCGGCCGCGTCGGCGGGGAAGAGGCTGATGCCGACGCTGGCCGAGCAGTAGATCTCGGTGCCGGCGACCTCGGCGGGTGCGCGCAGCGCGGCGCGGATGCGCTCGGCCATCGCGTCGGCGGCCAGGCCGGTGCCGCCGCCGCCGCGGCCGGGATCGAGGTCGGCGAGCAGGATCGCGAACTCGTCGCCGCCCAGGCGCGAGACCGCGTCGGCGCTGCCGACCGACGTCCACGAGCCGGCGCGAGGCCTCGAGCACGAGCGCGTCCCCCGCGATGTGCCCGAAGCTGTCGTTCACGAGCTTGAAGTCGTCGACGTCGACGAGCAGCACCGCGACGCCCTCGCCCGAGTCGCTGCGCCCGCGTGACCGCCGCCTCCAGATGCTCCTGGAACATCGCCATGTTGGGCAGGCCGGTGAGCCCGTCGTGGTAGGCGACGTGGGCGAGCCGCTCCTCGGCGCGGCGGTGCTCGGTCACGTCGAGCAGGTACCCCTGCCGGCACGCCTGCGCGCCGCCCTGGTCGCGCACGACGATCGACTCGTCGAGCACCCAGACGACGCTCCCGTCCGGACGCAGGATGCGGTACTCGGCCGAGTACTTGGCGTCGCCGGCGTCGGCCATGGCGGCCAGCACCCGGTCGCGGTCGTCGGGATGGATGACCGTCGCGAGCAGCCCCGGGTCGTCGATCCACTCGAGCGCCGAGCGGCCGGTGATCGCCTCGGTCGCCGGGCTGCGGTAGATCGGCGTCGAGGCCGCGTCGATCGCGTTCACGTAGATCCCGAGCGGCAGCTGCTCGACCAGGCTGCGATAGCGCGCCTCGGCCGCCCGCAGGCGCCACTCCGACTCGTGCAGCGCCTCCTCGGCGCGCTTGCGGTCGGTGATCTCGTGGATGATGCCCTGCACCTCGACCGGCGCGCCGCTCTCGTCGTGGACGATGACCGTCCGGTCGTAGAACCAGCGCTCGCGGCCGTCGGCGTCGAGGAGGCGGTACTCGTCGTGGCACGGCAGCCCTGCCGCGAGCGCGTCGCGGTACAGGCTCACCGACCGCTCGCGGTCGTCCGGATGCACGCGCGCCGACCAGCCGTCCGTGCCGTCGAGCCACTGCTCCATCGGCACCCCGCCGATCGTCTCGATCTGCGGGCTGACGTAGAGCGGCTCGCCGGTGACGGCGCGGTCGACGTAGGTGATCGCGGGCATCTGCTCGATCAGGGCCTGGAAGCGGCGCAGCGACGCCTGCGCCTCGCGGTGGCGCTGGGCGTTTGCGACCGCCTCGCCGACCGTCTCTCCAAGCGCACGCCAGAAGCGCATGCCGCCGGTGGCGAGGTCGGCGGGGGATGCGCCCACGATCTGGATCAGGCCGATCGCGGCGCCGTCGCACACGAGCGGCACCAGGAACTCCGTGCCGGACGGGCGCGGACGCCGATCGGCGAGCGCCGTCTGCCAGTCGGCGGCGGCCGGTCGCGGCGCAGGCGGATCCTCGCCGAGCGCCTGCAGGCAGCCGGAGGCGGGATCGAGCAGCCAGATGCACGCGTGGCCGCCGATCGCCGGAGAGGCGTGCACGTCGAACCGACGTGCGACCTCGTCGGGGTCGAGGGTCGTGAAGAGCGCGCGCGCGAGCGCGGACAGCATGTGTTGACGGCCGGGGGACGGCACGGCCGAGTCATCGGCCGCTTGCCGCTGCCGCTTGAGCGTTGACCTTAGGCGCGCACGTCGCCGGTGTCGAGCGCCTCGGCGTGCCGCCAACCGACCCACGGCAGCCACTCGGTGCCGTGGCACATCGGGCACGTCGGCAGCGCGCGGTGCACGCTGATGCCGTAGCCGCACTCGGTGCAGTGAAACTCGCCCCGCGCCGCGGCCCCGGCGACGAGGCCGGCCTGCGTCGAGGTGCCGATGATGGCGATGCCCATGTGTCCCCCCGGTGATGCGCCCCCGGATCGCGCGCGGCGATCCCTTGACCTCACCGTAGCCCGGCCGTCGCCCACCCGCCTGCCCCGAGCGGGGGTTCGTGCGCTCCCCTCCGGGGGGAGCCCGCGCCTACTTCTTGGCCGCTTCGTAGTAGGGGTTCGTGCCGGAGGCGTGGTCGGTGACGTCGATCACGCGCGTGATCACGGGCACCGCCTCGCGCAGCGCGACCTCGATCCCCTGCCGCAGCGTCACCGACACCATCCCGCAGCCCACGCAGCCGCCGCCCAGGCGCAGGTAGGCGGTGTCGGCCTCGACGGCCACGAGCTCCGCGCTGCCGCCGTGCGAGGCGATCGCGGGGTTGATCTGCTCGGCCGAGCACCTGCATCAGCCGCTGGGCGATGTCGCCGCTCAGGTCGGCCGTCGGCGGGACGCCGATCGCGGGGCTCGCCGGCGCGCGGTTCGAGATCACCAGGCCGCCCGTCGCCAGATCGCCCTGACGGTCGAGCGTCGCCCCGCGCAGCGGCTCGACGCTCGCACCGGGGATGACGACCGCGATGCGGCCGAGATCCTGCACATGGGCGTCCGCCGGCGCGTCGGCGAGCGGCTGCAGCGAGAGGTCGTAGACGTACTCGCCGCGCTCGATCCCCGTCACCTCGACCCACAGCGCGTAGCGCTCGGGATCGGCCTCGCGCGAGCGCACGAGCACCGTCTTCTCGACCGCCGCGTCGGTGACGTTCAGCACCGTCTCCACCCACATAGGGTACCGGCGATGGCGCGCGTGCTCCTCCTGCTCCCGACCGCGACCTACCGGGCCGAGGACTTCCTCGCCGCGGCCGCGGCGGTCGGCGCCGAGGTGGTGGTCGCGTCCGACCGCCGCCAGGCGCTCGCCGGCGCGATGGGCGACCGCGCGCTGCGGATCGACCTGCGCCGGCCCGAGCGCGCCGCCGACGCGGTCGTCGCGCTCGCCGGCCGGGTGCGCGTGGACGCCGTCGTGGCCGTCGACGACGGCGGCGTGGCCGTGGCGGCGCTGGCGAGCGAGCGGCTCGGCCTGCCGCACAATCCGCCCGCGGCGGTCGCCGCCACGCGCGACAAGGCCGCGATGCGGCGCGCGCTCGCGCAGGCCGGGATCCCGCAGCCCGCGTTCGCCGTGCTCGCGCCGGGGCGACGACGCCGGCGGCGTCGAGCTCGCCCGCCGTGCTGAAGCCGGTCGCGCTCTCGGCGAGCCGCGGCGTCATCCGCGCCGACGATCCGGCGGCCGCCCGCGGCGGCCGAGGCGCGCATCCGCGCGATCCTGCGCGCCGCCGGCGAGGACGCGGACGGGCCGATCCTGGCCGAGCGCTACGTGCCCGGGACCGAGGTGGCGGTCGAGGCGCTCCTGCGGGCCGGCGAGCTCGAGGTGCTCGCGATCTTCGACAAGCCCGATCCGCTGGAGGGCCCGTACTTCGAGGAGACGATCTACGTGACCCCGTCGCGCCTGCCGGCCGCCGACCTGCGCCGGATCGAGGCGGCCGCCGCGGCCGCCGCGGCGGCGCTCGGCCTGCGCGAGGGGCCGGTGCACGCCGAGCTGCGGCTCGACGGCGACGCCGTGTGGGTGCTCGAGCTCGCGGCCCGCTCGATCGGCGGGCTGTGCTCGCGCTCGCTGCGCTTCGGGGCGGGGATCAGCCTCGAGGAGGTGATCCTGCGCCATGCGCTCGCGCTGCCGCTCGGCCCGCACGACCGCGAACGGGCGGCCGCCGGCGTGATGATGCTCCCGATCCCGCGCGGCGGCATACTGCGCGAGGTGGGCGGCCTCGCGGCGGCCCGCGCCGTCGCCGGCATCGACGACATCCGCATCACGATCCCGCGCGGCCGCGCCGTCGTCCCGCTGCCCGAGGGCGACCGCTACCTCGGCTTCGTGTTCGCGCGCGCCGGGGCGCCCGCCGCGGTCGAAGCCGCCCTGCGCGAGGCGCATGCCGCACTCGACATCGTGATCGACTGACTATCCTCCCGCGCCCATGGCCGCGATCACCCCAGACATCGTCCGCCGCCAGGCTGTGATCGGCGCGGCGGCGCTCTCGCCGGACGGTGCGCACGTCGTCTACACGCGCCGCACCGTCTCCGGCGACCGCTACCAGACCAGCCTGTGGCTCGTGCCCTACCGCGGCGGCCGGCCGCGGCGGCTCACGAGCGGCCGCTGGAAGGACGGCGCGCCCGCCTGGTCGCCCGGCGGCAGCGAGATCGCGTTCGTGAGCGACCGCGGCGGTGACGACGCCCGCGCGGCCCTGTACCTGATCCGGCCCGACGGCGGCGAGGCCGAGCGCGTGTGCGCCGCCCCGCACGGCGACGTGGGCGCGCCCGTGTGGTCGCCGGACGGCACGCGGATCGCCTTCACGGCCGACGCGGGCGAGCCGCGCTTCTGGGTCGGCGATCCGAAGGAGCGCAGGGCCCGGGTGATCCGCACGGTCGACTGGCGCAACGACGAGGGCGAGCGGGCGTATCGCACGCACCTCCACGTCGTCGCGGCGCGGCCGGGTGCGCGCGCGGTGCAGGTCACGACCGGCGACTTCGACGTCGCCGACCCCGCCTGGCATCCCGACGGCAGCCGGATCGCGTTCGCGGCCCGGATCGGCCCCGGCGCCGACCTCGACCCGGCGCCGCACATCCACTCGGTACGCGTGAAGGCCGGCGCACGCCCGCGCGAGGTGGTCGCGCTCGCCGGCGTCGCGCGGCTGCCCGCGTGGTCGCCCGACGGCCGCCTGCTCGCCTTCATCGGCACCGACGTCCCGGGCGCGCCCGACCACGCCGAGCACGAGCTCTACGTGTGGGACGGCAAGCGGGCGCGCAGCCTCACCGGTGCGCTCGACCTGCCGGTGACGCTCGGGTTCGGCTCCGACCTGCACGACTGGATGGGCCCCGAGCAGCCGGCGCCGATCTGGGACGGCGAGGCGCTCCTCGTCGCGATCAACCGGCGCGGGCGCGACGAGGTGTGGAGGGTGCCGCTCGAGGGGGAGCCGGAGCCGCTCACGGCCGGGGACACCAGCCTGACCGTGATCGCCGCCGCCGCCGGCAGGATCGTCGTCACCGCCACCGACGACGCGTACCCGCCGGAGATCTGCGCGGTGGAGGACCGGCGCCTGCGCCGGCTCACGCGCCACGGCGGCGCGTGGCTGCGCCGCCACGTTGCGCCCGTCGTGCGCGAGGTCGATGCCGACGGCGTGCCGTCGTTCCTGTTCGAGCCCGCCGGCGCCGACGGCCGCACGGCGCTCGTGCTCGCCCCGCACGGCGGGCCCTACGGCGCGCATGCGCCGACGCCGGAGCTCGACACGTGGCTCCTGACGTCGCTCGGCTACCGCGTCCTTGCGCCCAACATCCGCGGCTCGGGCGGCTACGGGCGCGACTGGGTCTCACCGATCCAGGGCCGGTGGGGCGGTCCCGACGCCGACGACCTCGTGACCGCCGTCGAGTGGGCGGTGCGCACGCGCCTGGCCGACCCGAAGCGCATCGCCGTCATGGGCCTCTCCTACGGCGGCTGGGCGGCGAACTGGCTCGCCGGGACGAGCACGCGCTTTGCGTGCGTCATCTCCGAGAACGGCGTCGCGAGCATGCAGACGGCGCACGCCGTCTCCCACATCGGGCCGTCGTATGACCGTCAGATCGGCTACGGCCCGGTGTACGAGCACGGCGCGGCGCTCGCGGCGTCCTCGCCGCTTCGGCACGTCGAGCGGATGACCGCGCCGATCCTGATGCTGCAGGGCGAGGCCGACCGCATCTGCCCGCTCGACGACAACTGGCAGCTCTTCGTCGCGCTGCGCGAGCTCGGCCGCGACGTGGAGATGGTGCTCTACCCCGACGAGCACCACGTGATGATGGCGACGGCGCGCCCCGACCGCCGGGTCGACCGCATGCAGCGCGTGGCCGACTTCCTCGCCAAGCACTGCCCTGCGTAGCGGAGAGGTGCCTGGCACCGACACACGCTGGTTGATGAGGCCTATCGCGGTCGCCCGGTGCCAGGCACCTTGAGGCGAATCAGGTCTTGACCAGCAGGGCGGCGCCGAGCGCGCCGGAGAGGTCGCCGAGCGCGGCCAGGTGCACCGCCGGCGGCCGCGAGTCGACGAACAGGTGCGGGTGCATCGCCTGCGTGATGCGCTCGACGTAGGGGTCGCCCAGGCGCGTGCCCAGGCCGCCGCCGATCACCACCGCCTCGACGTCGAGCAGGTTCACCGCCGAGGCGACGCCGGCGCCGAGCGCCGCCACCGCCCGGTCGATCAGCTCGTCGCGAGCCTGTCGCCGTCGGTCGAGCGCGTCGGCCCACACGCCGCTCGTGAGCGCCGGCGCGCTCCTTCTTCTCCATGATCTTGAAGAGCGCCGTCTTCTCGCCGTTCTCGTGGCGCTCGCCGGGCCTCGAGCTCCATCGCCCGCGCGGCCGGCGTAGGCCTCCATGCAGCCGCATGCGGCCGCACGTGCACTTCGCGCCGTTTCGGCGCACGACCATGTGGCCGATCTCGCCGGCGGCGCCGCGGCCGTGCCACGGCTTGCCGTCGAGGATCACGCCGCCGCCGACGCCCGTGCCCCAGAAGACGCCGAGCAGGCTCGAGTACGGCTTGCCCGCGCCGAGCCGAACTCGGCCGTCGTCGCGACGCGCACGTCGTTGCCGAGGCGCGATCGGCGTGCCGAGCTCCTTCTGCGAGCACGTCGCCGACCGCGACCGTGCCGCTTCCAGTCGGGGACGACGTTGTAGGCGTTCGTGACCGTGCCCGGCGCGCGGGGTCGACGTCGCCGGGCGAGCCGACGCCGACGCCGTCGAGCGTCGGCCGTCTCGACGCCCGCCTGCTCGGCGGCCGTCGCGCAGCGGCGCCGGCCATCGCCTGCAGCGACGCCTTCGGGCCGCCCGTCCTTCGGCGTCGGCACCCGCGCCTGGCCGCGCACGTCGTTGCGGGCGCCGACGACGGCCGCCTGGATCTTCGTGCCGCCGAGGTCGATGCCGGCCGCGAAGTGCCTCACGCCCGTAGTGTGTCACGCATCCGCGCCCGGCCCGTGCGAAGACCGTTTTGCGGTAACCTCGCTCGCTCATGGCCGCCGACGCCGTCATCCGCGCCGTGGACGAGCACGGGCTGCGCCTGGTCCGCTTCCTCTACTGCGACAACGGCGGCACCATCCGCGGCAAGGCGTCGAGCCGTCACGGCCTCGAGGGCCGGATCGAGAGCGGCATCGGCCTGACGGTCGCCATGCAGGCGATGAACAGCCTCGACCAGCTGCAGCCGGTGCCCGACATGGGCCCGGTCGGCGAGGTGCGCCTGCGGCCCGACCCGGGCACCTTCCGGGTGCTGCCCTACGCGCCGAACACCGGGGCGATGTTCGTCGACATGATCGGCCTCGACGGCAAGCCCGGCGCCGGTGTGCCAGCGCTCGTTCCTCAAGCGCCAGATCGCGCGCCTTGCGGAGCGCGGGGAGCGCATCGAGATCTCGTTCGAGAACGAGTTCTCGCTCGCGCGGGCCGTCGACGGCGGCTACGAGCCGGTCGACTCGAGCCTGTGCTTCTCGACGATCGGCATGACCCAGTCGCAGGACGTGATCGACGACCTCGTCTCGGCGCTCGACGCGCAGGGGATCGTGCTCGAGCAGTACTACGCCGAGCTCGGCCACGGCCAGCACGAGATCTCGACCGGGCACGCGCCCGCGCTCCAGGCCGTCGACGAGCAGATCTTCGTGCGCGAGACGATCCGGGCGGTGGCGAGCGCCCACGGTCTGGTGGCGTCGCTCGCGCCCAAGCCGTGGCCGCAGAACGCCGGCAACGGCTGCCACATCCACTTCTCGCTGTGGGAGGGCGACCGCAACCGGTTCCACGACGCCGCCGGCCCGGGCAGCCTCTCGGCCGAGGCGCTCGCGTTCATCGCCGGCATCCTCGAGCACCTGCCCGGCCTGTGCGGCCTGGCGGCGCCGAGCTTCAACTCCTACCACCGCATCATCCCGCACTACTGGGCGGGGGCGTTCACGTGCTGGGGCCTCGACAACCGCGAGGCGCCGGTGCGGGTGCCGTCGCTCTACGCGGGCCGCGAGGCGGCCTCGACGAACGCCGAGCTGAAGGCGGCCGACGCGAGCTGCAACCCCTACCTGGCCGTGGGCGGCCTGATCGCGGCGGGCCTGGACGGCATCGAGCGCGGCCTCGAGCCGCCCGACCCGGTGCAGGTCGACCCGGGCACGCTGCCCGCCGACGAGCGCGCGGCGAAGGGGATCCGGCCGCTTCCCGCAAGCCAGCGCGAGGCCCTCGACGCGCTCGCCGCCGACGCCGTGCTCACCGGCGCGATGGGCGACGTGCTGGCGCGGTCGTACCTGGCCGTGCGCCGGTCGGAATGGGACGTGTACTCGGCGGCCGACGAGGCGTTCGAGCAGCAGGGGCACTTCCAGAAGTACTGACCGGAGGCGGCGATGGCGGGGCGGATCATGACCAGGCGCGCGCTCGTCGCAGGTGCGACGGGAAGCGCGGCGGGCCTCGTCCTCGTCGGCGCAGGCGTCGCCGCGGGCGTGCTGCCGGGGCGGGCGCGGCTGAAGGCGGAGTACCACGACCTGTTCGGCCCCCACGCCCACATCCCGTCGGCGCCCGAGGGGCAGGTGCGGCTCGAGCAGGTGTACTCGCACGCCCGCGGAAAGACGGTCGACCTCTTCACGGCCGTCCCGCACGGGCACGGCGACGGTGCCGGGCTGCCGGTGTGCCTGATCCTGCACGGGGTGACGGCGACGCCCTCCGACTACGCAGGGCTTCGGCCTCGGCCGCTTCCTGACGGCGGCCGTGCAGCGGGGCGCGCCGCCGTTCGTGCTCGCCGGCGCCGACGGCGGCGTGCTCTACTGGGAGCCCGATCCGGCCGGCGGCGACGATCCGCAGCGGATGGTGACCGACGAGATGCCGCGCTGGCTCGCCGCGCGCGGGTACGACGCGACCCGCATCGCGGCGTGGGGCTGGTCGATGGGCGGCTACGGCGTGCTGCGCCTGGGCGAGGTCAGGCCCGGCCGGCTGCGGGCCGTGGCGGCGTTCAGCCCGGACGTCACCCACAGCCCGGCCCTGGTCGCCGACGACGCCGTGTACCGCACGACGCCGCTCGGCATCTGGATCGGCCGCTCCGACCCGCTCTTCGCCGACGTGCGGGCGTTCGTTTCTGGGCTTCCGCGCCGGCCGCAGGTGCTCGCCTACGGCGACGGTGCGCATACCCGGGCCTACTGGGACAGCGTCACCCTGCCCGCGTTCGCGTTTCTCGGCGCCGCGCTGACCCCGGCGGCCGCGTGACGTCCGGGCTCGCCGACGCGCTGTGGGCGATGCCCGCCGTCGACCACCACGCCCACGGCGTGGTGGCGGTGCGCCCGAGCCTCGACGAGTTCCGGGGCATGTTCTCGGAGAGCCCGGATCCGGCCCAGTGGCCGCACATCGCCACGGGCATCACGTATCGCCGCGCGATGCGCGAGCTCGCGGTGTTCCTGGGCTGCGAGCCGGGCGAGGACGCCGTCTACGCGCACCGGCTCGCGGCCGACTTCGATGCCTACTCGGAGCGGCTGCTGCGGGCCTCGGCGACCGGGCTGCTGCTCATCGACGACGGCTACCCGGCGCCCGGCGAGGGCTACGGCTGGGAGCGGATGGGGGAGCTCGCCGGCTGCCCCGCGCGCCCGGTGATGCGCATCGAGCGGGTGGCCGAGGAGGGCCTCGCGGACGGGTTCGACGGGTTCCGCGAGCGGGTGCGCACCGAGGTCGCATCCGCCCGGTCGCGCGGCTTCGTGGGTCTGAAGACGATCGCGGCCTACCGCACGGGCCTCGACGTGCGCCCGCCCGACGTCGCCGCCGCCCGCGCCGCCTTCGCGGCCGCCGGGACGCGGCTGGAATCGAAGCCCCTGCTCGAGCTGGCGCTGTGGGACGCGCTCGAGGCGAACGCGGCCGATCCGCTGCCGGTGCAGCTGCACGCCGGGTTCGGCGACTCCGACCTGCTCCTGCCGCGCGCCGACCCGACCTGGCTCAAGCCGGCATTCGAGCGCTACCGGGCGACGCCGTTCGTGCTGCTGCACTGCTACCCGTTCGTGCGCGAGGCCGGCTGGCTCGCGCACGTGTACGGGAACGTCTACTTCGACCTCTCGCTCACCATCCCGCACGTCTCCCGCCCGGCCGAGATGGTGCGCCAGGCGCTCGAGCTCGCGCCGGTGTCCAAGCTGCTCTACGCGAGCGACGCGGCGCGCACGCCCGAGCTCTATCTGCTCGCCGCCCGCTGGTGGCGGGAGGCGCTCGCCGAGGTGCTGGCCGAGGTGCTCCCGGCGGCCGAGGCCGAGCGCGCGGGGGCGATGATCCTGCGCGAGAACGCCCACGCCGTGTATCCGCTCGGATAGACGATCACCACAAAGGTGCTGCAATTGTCGCACGCGGGGTGTTGCTTTCGGCGTTCGCCGCGGTGACAATCGTCTCGATGAATCAGGTACCCCAAGCGCGGGTGCGGTTCTCGCGGATCGGCATGCGGATGTTCGCGGCCGGCATGCTCGCGGTGAGCGTCGGCGCGGTCGCCTTCGTGATCACGCACCGGCCGGGCGACGGCAAGCCCGCGGCGCAGGCCGGCGCGCCGCCCCCCGCCGGCCTCTGGGGCCAGCAGCAGGCCGGGTACAACGAGATCGACGCGCCGGTGGCGAAGGCGCTGAAGGAGCTGCCGGTGCACGTGCGTCTGGCGGCGGTGGCGGGGGCGCCGGCGGGCGTCTACCGCGCAACGCACAGCATCCGCGTGCGCTACGCCTCCGGCTCGCACTTCGGCGTGTACCTCGTGACCGTGTGGGGCTCGCGCTACGGCGTCGGCCCGCGGGCGATCCGGGCACGCGCGTCGACCTGCCGGGCCTGCACCCACAACCGCCTGCTCCAGCTCGCGCCCGGCGTGCCCGCGGCGATCGCCGCGGGCGGCGGCCACCCCAGCACCGTCATCTGGCGCCAGCGCGGGCTCACGTTCGAGGTGCGCGGGCCGGGCACGACGTTCTCGAACCGCGACGCGGTCGCGGCCGCCCGCGCCGTCGCCCGCGCGAACGCCTAGAACCACCGTCGTCCGGCAGACTATGCCCGTGACCGGCGGCTTTCAGCCCACGTGGAAGCATGCGCAGCAGCCCCGCAACTGGGGGATCGTGCTCGCCCGCGGCGGCCTCGCGCTGCTCGTGCTGCTCGGCATCGTGTGGTTCACCCAGTGGCGCCAGCGGATCACCACCGCCACGATCCAGCACGACGTCGCGGCCAGGCTGCACGCGCCGCCGGCGCGGTGCGCCGACCACTCCGGGAACGGGTCGGTGTGGGCCTGCCTCGTCGGCCCCGCGCCCCGGTCGCGCTGCGTCGTCGTCGACGTCTCGCTCACGGGCCGCCTCAGCTTCGAGCACCACCCGCGCCACTGCCGGTATCCGTGAGCTCGGCGTCGCCCAGGTCGATCCCGAACGCGTCGCGCAGCACCGCGCGGCGCTCGCCTGCATCGGCCAGGCTGGCGCTCGCTGCGCTCCTCGCCCGTCGTCGTGATCAGGCGCATCCCGGCCAGGCTCACGCGGCCCGCGGCCGTCGCGAGGCTGCAGATCGGGGCGTCCGTGAAGTGCCCCGGCGGCGTCTGCAGGGCGTCGCACATGCCCTGGAACTGGTGCATCTCGCGCGGCTCGAGCGCGAACGCGTACTGCGGGCGGCCGTCCTGGCGCAGGAGCACGCGGCCGTCGCTGCGATCGAGGCGGTAGCTGTGGCCGCTGCGCTCCTGCTCGCCGGGGTCGTCGAGCCGCAAGCGGCGCCGTGAAGCTGTCGCCGAAGCCGACGTCGGCGAGCCACGGCCGCTCGAGATCGACCCGCAGCGTCAGGTGGGCGAAGTCGGGCGTGCCCGGCTCGCTCAGGACGACGGCCGCGGAGTAGCGGGTGACCGTGAATCCGAGCGCTTCGAGCAGCCGGGCGAAGGTGCCGTTCAGCTCGAAGCACCAGCCGCCGCGGCGGTCGCGCACGATCTTTTCGAAGTTGCGGTCGGGGTCGAGCACGTTTCGCCGGCCAAGGTGCAGGTCGAGGTTCTCGAACGGCACGGTGAGCATGTGCGCGTGGTGCAGGGCGGCGAGCGTCTCGGCGGTCGGCTCGCGCGAGCCGCGGTAGCCGATCCGGGCCAGATAGGCGTCGACGTCCACCTGCGGATCCTACGGCGAGGGCGGACCGGCCCGCAGCCGCGCGAGCGCCGCCGCCCGCACGCGGTCGGGATCCATGTCCGACCAGTCGGCGTCGATCCACCAGGTCGCGCCGGCCTCGATCCAGGGCCGCACGATCGCGCCCGCCGCGGCCGGGTCGGCCGGCGTCGTGCCCTCGGCCACCACGTCGTAGCCGTCCATGCCGAGCCCCGCGGCTGCGCGCCGCTCCCGCAGCCACTCGACGCCTTCGCGCAGCACCTCCGGCGTCATGTGCTGGTCGCCGAGGCCCTTGGGGATGTGCGCCGGCAGCCAGCCGTCGAGCCGCGCCGCCCGCCGCATCGACTTCGGCCGCGGCCACGCGCCGACGACCCAGATCGGCGGCCCCGGCCGCTGTACCGGCGGCGGCGGGACGAGCTGCTCCGTGGGCCGGGCGCGGTAGTGCTCCCCGTCGAACGTCACCGGCTCGCCGCTCCACAGGCCGCGCATGAGCTCGAGCGACTCGTCCATCCGCTCGGCCCGCACCCGCCGGCCGGGATCGTCCTCGAAGATCCACCAGCGGTCATCGGTGGCGCCGAGCCCGATCGGCAGGATCACGCGCCCGCCTGAGAGGTTGTCGAGCGTCGCCACCTGGCTCGCGAGATCCCACGGCAGCCGCCGCGGGACCGGCGTGAGCATCGTCCCCAGGCGGATGCGCTCGGTGCGCATCGCGGCGGCCGTCAGCGCCACCCAGGCGTCGATCCCCCAGACCGCCTCCCACACGAAGAACCCGTCCCAGCCGTGCTCCTCGGCGACCGCGGCCAGCTCGGCCGCGGTGCGGGCATCGCCGTACGGCAGCACCCATCCGTATCGCATGCCCCGACTCTACCGCCACCGGACGGATCCCCCGCGGCCGGTGGGGTCAGCCGGCCGCGGGGGTCAGGGAACACGCCGCTCGCGCGATGAGGTGTCTACGCGACGGCGTTCACCGGCGCCGGCTCGAGGGCCAGGCGCAGGACTTCGTCCACGCTCATGACGGGGTGGAACGACATCTGCTCGCGCACGTCCTTCGGCACCTCGTCGAGGTCGCCGCGGTTGCGCTCGGGCAGGATCACGTCGGTGAGCCCGGCCGCGTGGGCGGCGAGCACCTTCTGCTTCAGGCCGCCGATCGGCAGCACCCGGCCCTGCAGCGTGACCTCGCCGGTCATGCCGACCGTGTGCTTCACCGGCCGCCCCGTGAGCAGCGAGGCGATCGCCGTCGTCATGGCGATGCCCGCCGACGGGCCGTCCTTGGGGATCGCTCCCGCCGGGACGTGGACGTGGAACTCGTGGTCGTCGAAGACCGCCGGGTCGATGCCGAGCTCGTCCGCGTGGCTGCGGACGAACGAGAGCGCGATCCGGGCCGACTCCTTCATCACGTCGCCGAGCTGGCCGGTGAGCGTGAGGCCGCCGGTGCCCGGCATCGCGCGTCGCCTCGATGAAGAGGACGTCGCCGCCGGTGCCGGTGACCGCGAGGCCGGTGGAGACGCCCGGCACCGCCGTGCGCACCGCCGACTCCTGGAAGAACTTCTGCCGTCCCAGGGCGTCGCGCACCGCCGCGGCGTCGACCGTCGACGGGCGCCTGTGCGGTGCCCGATGCGATCCTCGTGGCGGTCTTGCGCAGCACCGTCCCGAGCTCGCGCTCGAGCTGGCGCACGCCCGCCTCGCGGGTGTAGTCGGTGATCACGGTCTGCACGACGTCCGCCGAGATCTCGACCTCGTCGGCCTGCAGGCCGTTGCGCTCGATCTGGCGCGGCCACAGGTAGCCGCGGGCGATCGCGACCTTCTCGGCGGTGGTGTACCCGTCGAAGCGGATCACCTCCATGCGGTCGAGCAGCGGCCCGGGGATCGTGTCGGCCACGTTCGCCGTCGCGATGAAGAGCACGTGCGACAGGTCGAGCTCGACGTCGAGGTAGTGGTCGCGGAACGAGTGGTTCTGCGCCGGGTCGAGCACCTCGAGCAGGGCCGAGGACGGGTCGCCGCGCCAGTCGGCGCCGACCTTGTCCACCTCGTCCAGCATGATCACCGGGTTCATCGTGCCGGCGTCGCGCAGCGCGCGCACCAGCCGCCCCGGCAGGGCGCCGATGTACGTGCGCCGGTGGCCGCGGATCTCGGCCTCGTCGCGCACGCCGCCGAGCGACATGCGCACGAACTCGCGGCCGGTCGCGCGGGCGATCGACTCGCCGATCGAGGTCTTGCCGGTGCCGGGAGGGCCGATCAGGGTCAGGATGACGCCGGAGCGGCGGTCGTCCGGCACGCCGCGGTCGGCGCGCAGCTTGCGCACCGCCAGGTACTCGGTGATGCGCTCCTTGACGTCGTCGAGGCCGGCGTGGTCGGCGTCGAGCACCTCGCGCGCGTGCACCGGGTCGAGCCGCTCGTCCGACTGCGCTTCGACCACGGCACGGCGATCAGCCAGTCGAGGTAGGTGCGGATCATCGAGGACTCGCCGGTGGACTCGCCCATGCGCTCGAGCCGGGCGACCTCGCGCTCGGCCTGCTCGCGCACGTCGTCGGGCATCCCGGCCTCGTCGATCTTCGCGCGGTACTCCTCGGCCACCGACGCGTCGTCGTCGCCGAGCTCCTTGCGGATCGAGTCCATCTGCTTGCGCAGGAAGTACTCGCGCTGCTGCTTCTGCGCGCCCGACTCGACGTCGTCGCGGATGCGCCGGCGCACCTGCAGCTCGGCCAGCCGGTCGCGCTGCAGCCGCAGCGCCAGCTCGAGCCGCTCGACCACGTCGATCGTCTGCAGGAGCTCGACCTTCTGGTCGAAGTTCAGGTCGGGCGCGTAGCCCGACGTGTCGGCCAGGGCGCCCGGCTCGTTGATCGAGCGCACGAAGGCGCTCACGCGCCCGTCGTCGCCGCGCAGCTCGAGGATCTCCTCGACGACGGCGCGGTACTCACGCTCGAGCTCGCGGGTGCGCGAGGGCGGCGGGATCTCGTCGGGGCGCTCGTCGACCTCGACCCACAGGCGGCCCTGGGGGTCGGTGGTGGCGGCGCCGGCGACGCCGCGGTGCAGGCCGGAGAGCGAGACGGCATGGATGCGCCCGGGCAGGCGCATGTGCTCGCCCACCTCGGCCACCAGGCCGACGTGGGCGTAGTCGGAGCCGTGCCGGGGGACGAGCAGAACGCGGGACTCGTCGCCGACGTCCACCGGCAGCGTCACGTCCATGCCGGGGAAGACGACGGTGTCCTCGAGTGGGATCAGGAGAAGTTTCGTCATGAGGGAAGTGTGCCAGAAATACTTGAGGTTGGCAAATATCCGTACCATGGATTATGATTGGCGGCAGATGAATGAGTGCTGGCAGCTCCTGTTCGACCTGCTCATGACCGAGCGGGCGCGGATGCCGGCCATCGCGGCCGAGTTCGACCTCTCGCCGACCCAGGTGCACGTCCTGCGCCTGCTCGAGCCGGGGACGACGGTGCCCATGGGCCGGCTGGCCGGCGGCCTCGGGTGCGACGCGTCGAACATCACGGGCGTCATCGACCGGCTCGAGGCGCGCGGCCTCGTCGAGCGCCGCGCCGGCGAGCGCGACCGCCGGGTCAAGGTGCTGGTCGTGACCGAACGCGGGCTCGAGCTGCGGCGGCGGCTGCTGCGCCGCATCTCGGAGCCGCCCGAGCCGATCGCGCGCCTGTCACCCGCCGATCAGCGCGCGCTCTCGGCCATCCTGCGCCGGGCGCTCGATCAGCCGACGACGCCGCGCACGAGCCGCATCAGCTGATCGAGCGGCAGGTTCTGCGTGGCCGTGCGCAGGAGCAGGCCCTCGACCTCGTTCACCGCCCCGGCCTTCTGGCCGTCCGAGATGGCGCGCTCCGAGGCCGGCGCGCACCGCGGCGGCGATCTCGAGCGTCGAGAGGCCATGCCTGTGCGCGAACCGCTGCAGCTGCGACGTGCTCGTGAACGCGAGCAGGAGCGCCGGCTGGGAGACGTGCAGGTGGCAGGCGGCGCCGGCGAGCGCCGAGAGCGCGACCTCGTTCTCGAGGTCGCTGTAGCTCGAGACGTGGTGCCACTGCCGCGGCGCGCACGGGCTCGGCGACGCTCGCCGGGGCGTAGCTGCGGCCGCCCAGCGCGAGGTAGGCGCCGACGAGCGCGACCGCGGCGACGAGCGCGGCGATCGGCCAGCGCAGCGCCGTCATACGGCCACCTCCCGCCGTGCCGGCGGCCAGCGGGACGAGCGCGAGGAGCGCGATCCCCGCGGCGACCAGGAACGCGCGCGAGAACGCGTGCGTCGCCGCCCGCCGCACCTGCTCGGTCAGCGCGGAGCGCAGGTGGTCGTAGATCGGCCTGTCCGCGGCCGACGGGTGCTGCGCGCGAACGCCGGGCCCAGGTCGGGCAGGCGGTTCTGCGTCGTGCGCAGGCTCTGGTCGATCGCATCGCCCAGCCGCAGCTTGGCCTGCAGCGAGAGGCGCGAGTTGAGCACGAGCGCTGCGCCCGAGCGCTCGGCGGCCGCCTGCTGGGTGACCAGGTCGGCGGTGAAGATCGGGGTCAGGATCAGGAGGCCGACGACGACGCCGGCGTGGCGAGCGCCGATCGTCCAGCCGCCGTGGATCGACAGCGACCCCACGCCCGCGAGCGCCTCGCGGGTCAGGCCGGGGAGCGTCAGCGCGAGGCCCGCGCCGATCAGCGCCTGCGGCAGGAGCGTCCAGCCGATGGACGCCGACGGCACGAGCGCGAGCGCGGCGAGGCCGCCCGCGATCAGGATCACGCCGGCCGCGGGCAGGCCGGCCGCGTCGCGCGCCGACCGGGCGAGCGCGGCCGTCACCGTCGCCGCGGCCGGGATCACCGTGAGCACCACGGCGGCGGCAAGCGGGTCGAGGCCCCATCCGCGCACGAGCTCGAGGACGAGCAGGAAGAGCGCCGCGGTGAGCGCCGCCGATACGAGGGCGAGCGCGATGTTCGGCGAGGCCCGGGGGCGCACGCGGCCCTCGACCGCCTCGGCCGGCACCGCGACCGGCCGCGCTGCACCAGGAGCAGGAGCAGCGGCACGAGCGCCAGCGGCACCTGGGCGGCGAACACGCCCCGCCAGGTGAACGCCTGCGTCAGCGCGCCGCCCGCGGCCGGGCCGACGCGCCGCTCCGGCGGCCGCCGCCGCCGCCCAGGCGGCGACGCCGCGGGCGGGCGAGCCGAGCAGCGCCGGCAGCAGCCGCAGCGCCGCGCAGACCACGAGCGCGCCGCTGGCCGCCTGGACGCAGCGCGCGGCGAGCAGGACGTCGAAGCTCCCGGTCGCGGCGCACGTCGCCGACGCGAGCGCGAAGACGGCGAGCCCGGCGGCGACGACGCCGTTCGCCGATGCCCGCACCGCCAGGTAGGCGGCCGGCACCGCCGCGAGCGCGAGCACCAGGTTGAAGGCGGTGATCACCCACGACACGCGCTCGATCGAGACGTCGAACGAGGACAGCACGTCGGGCAGGGCGAGGACGACCACCGACGAGTCGGCGAGCACGGTCGCGACCGCGACCAGCAGGCCGACGGCAAGCGGCGCCGACCGCAGGCCGCGGCTCAGCCCGGCCGTCGCCAGCGTCAGTCGCCATCGGCCGCCACGCTCGCGCCGCGCGTCAGGCGGCCGCCGGGCCAGCCGCTCAGCTCGCCGAAGAGCGAGAGCAGGGCGGGCACGAGCAGCGGGCGCACGACGAACGTCTCGAGCAGGATCCCGACCGCCATCGCGAAGGCGAGCTCGCGAAACGCGCGCACGTCGACGATCGCGAGCAGGCCGAAGCTCGTCGCGAGCGTGATGCCGGCCGTGCGGATCGCAGCCGTCGTCCGCGCCGGCGCGAGCCGCAGCGCATCGCGCAGCGGCCGCACACGCGCCTCCTGCCACACGCGGCCGGCGACGAACACGTTGTAGTCGGATCCGAGCGACACGAGCAGGACGCCTGCCGCGAAGGGGACGTAGTACGTCAGCTCGTGGTAGCCGAGCAGCGTCTGGAACGTGAAGCTCGTGATCCCGAGCGCGGCGGCGACCGAGAGCGCGCTCGAGGCGACGAGCAGGAGCGGCGCGACGAGCGCGCGCAGGAAGAGCATGAGCAGCAGCAGGTTGATCGCGAGCACCGCGAGCACCACCCGGACGAGATCGGTGCGGACAGCAGACACGGTATCTGCCGCGACGACCGTGTCGCCCGCGACCGCCGTGCGCACCCCGTGCAGGCCGGCCGCGGCCGCGAGCGCCGGCACGTGCGCGCGCAGCGCCGAGGCCTGGTCGATCGCCGTCGCCCCGTACGGGTCGCTGCGGTAGACGACGAGGAAGCGCGCCGCGCCGCCCGAACGGCGTCGTGAGCACGCCGAGACCGCGCTCGAACGGCGCGTCGGCCGGCCCGATCACCGCCGCGACCCCCGGTTCGCGCCGCAGCGCGCGGCCGAGCGTGCGCAGAGCCGGCGCCGTCGTGACCACGCCTGGGCCGGTGACGATCACCTGGGTCGGCGACAGCATCCCCTGCGCGAACCCGCGGCCGGCCGCCGCGGCCGCCACCCGCTCCTGGGCGTCGGCGGGCAGGCCGGCGATGGTCGTCACGCCGAGCCGGATCCCGGCCGCGCGACCGGCGGCCGCACCGAGGCCGGCGATGCAGGCGACGGCGACGACGATGGCGGCCGACCGGTGTGCGATCAGCCGGGCCGTCCAGTTGCGCCGCGACGACGGCGCGTCGGGATGCGGCCGCCAGGGCTCGCCCGGCCCGCAGCCGCGGCCAGAAGAGCGCGCGCCCGAAGACGGCGAGCGCGGCGGGCACGAGCGTGACGGCGACGGCAACGGCGGCGGCGACGGCGACCGCGAGCCCCGGCCCGAGCTCCTGGAACGCGCGCACGCGCGCAACCTCGAGCGCCATCAGCCCGGCGGTCAGGATCGCGCCGCCGGCGAGCACGATCGGCGTGGTCTCGGCGGTCGCCCGGGTGGCAGCCTCGAGCCGCGTCCCGCCCCCGAGGGTCTTCGCGCGCGCGTTCGAGAGGTAGAAGACGACGTAGTCGGTGACGATGCCGAGCACGAGCGCGACGAGCAGAGGGCGCAGCAGCGACGGCTGCGAGAAGCCCGCCCGGCGGGCCACGTGCGCGACGAGCTGCTCGGCCAGGGTGTAGGCGGTGCCGACGGCCGCAAGCGTCAGCAGCGGCGCGCCGGGTGAGCGGAAGCGCACGCCCACGAGCAGCGCGACCAGGATGACCGTCGCGATCTCGATCAGCGGCAGCGCGCGGTCGACCAGCGCCCCCTCGTGCACCTGCGCCGGGGCGATGCCGGTGACGCCCACCAGGTCGTCGTGGTGGCGGGCGATGTCGGCCCGGTAGCGAGCCACGGCCGCCTGCGCTGCGTCCGGCGAGGTATCCGCGGGCGACTCGAGATAGGTGATCGCCGTCGTGCCGGTCTCGCGCGAGCCGGGCACGACCCCGGTGCGGTTCACGACGGGGAGCGCGATCACGCCCGCCGGCGCGCTCCCGCGCAGCGCCGCGCGATCGGCCCGGGCGGCGCGGGTGTACACGCGGGCCGTGACGGCGGGTGACAGGCCGCCGGGGTCGCGCTGGACGATCGCCGTCTGCGCGGTGAGCGGGACGCGGAAGAGGTGCAGCGCGAGCGCCTGCGCCCGCACGGCGGCCGAGTTCGCGGGCACGAGCGAGACGAGCGAGTCCGGCGGCTGCGCGGGCGCCGGCAGCACCGCGGCCGTGTACACCGCGACGGCGGCCCAGCCCAGGAGCAGCGGGTAGCGCAGCGCGACGACCGTCCATGCGTATGCGCGGGCGAGGCGCCCCGTGGTCGCAGCGGGGTCGGTCGGGGCGGTCATGCGGTATTCATGCCCGACCCGGCCCCTGCACAACCCGCACCACCTGCTCCGATAGGCTGGCCGGGTCGTGATCGAGCCGTTCTCGTTCCATCTTCCGGTGCGGATCAGGTTCGGGGAGGGCGCGATGGCCGCGCTGCCCGAGGTGCTCGCCGAGATGGGCTCGACGGCGGCCCTGGTCGTCGTCGAACGGCCCGTTGCCGGCATCCCCTCCGTGGCCGCGGCCGTCGCCGGCCTCGCGGTGTTCGAGAAGGAGCCCGGCGAGCCGACGGCGGAGCTGATCGAGGCGCTCGTGCAGCGCATGCGCGCCGGTGCGCCCGACGCCCTGGTCGCGATCGGGGGCGGCTCGGCGCTCGACCTGGCGAAGGGCGCCCGCGCGGCGCTACTCGCAGCGACGTGCCGTTCGCGCGCCTGCTGGCCGGCGACGTCGCCGTGGCCGAGCCCGAGCCTGGGCCTCGTGACCGTGCCGACGACCGCGGGCACCGGGTCGGAGGTCTCGGGCGGCTGTGTCGTCGTCGACCGTGCGTCGGGCCGCAAGCGCGGCGTGGCGTCGCCGCTCATGCGCGCCCAGCACGCGCTCGTCGACCCGCTGCTCACGGTCGGCCTCCCGCCCGCCGCGACGATGCAGACGGGGGCCGACGCGCTCGCGCAGGCGATCGGCGGCGTGATCGTGCGCAACGGCAATCCCGGGTCGGTCGCGCTCGGCCTGGAGGCGTGCGTCCATGTCGCGGCCGGGCTCGCGCCGGCGGTCGCAGACGGCGGCGATCGCGACGGCGCGGTCGCGCCTGGCCCTCGGCAGCCTGATGGCAGGTCTGGCGATGAACCTGTCCGACTGCGGCGCCGACCACGCGCTCGGGCATGCCCTCGGCGGCCTGCTCGGGATGCCGCACGGCCTGAGCGTCGGCCTCGTCCTGGCCGAGACGCTCGACGTCGACCGGGCGGCGTGCGCGGCGGCGCTCGAGCGGGTGGCCGACGCCCTCGGCGAGCCGCGCCGGCGGGGCGGGCGACGGGGCCCGCGCCGTGCGCGCCGTGCGCCGGCTGCTGGCCGCGGTGGGCTTCCCGACGCTCGCCGGCGGCGGGCGTCGGCATCGGGCACGTGGACGCGCTCGTGCCGCTCGCGCTCGGACGACTACTGCCTGACCGTCAAAGCCCGCACGCCTGGAGCGAGGACGACGTGCGCGCCGCCTACGCCGCCGCGCTGCGCGTCGGGTCGAGCAGGGCATTCCCCAACCGATGAGTGGTACGTTTTGCACGGCCGCCGATGGCTCCGAGGGGATGACCACATGAGGATTCGATTCGAGAACCACGATCTGGAGACGCAGAGCTGTGGCCAGTTCATCGACCTCACCGACGACGTCGTCGGCGTCGTCGAGCGCAGCGAGGTGAAGGACGGCATGGCGGTCGTGTACTCGCCCCACACCACCTGCGCGGTGCTGATCAACGAGCGCGAGAGCGGCTTCATCGAGGACTTCCAGCAGATGCTCGACACGATCGCGCCGAAGGACGGCATCTACTACCGGCACGACGACCTGTCGATCCGCACCGAGGGCCTCGAGGGCGATCCCCACCGGATCCCGAACGGGCATTCGCACTGCCGGGCGGCGCTCATGGGATCCGCCTCGCAGACGATCCCGGTCATCGACGGCAAGCTCACGCTCGGCCGCTGGCAGAAGATCTTCTTCTGCGAGCTCGACCGCGCCCGGCAGCGCAAGGTCTTCATCCAGGTGATCGGCCAGGAATGACGCCGCGGCCGGCGGCGGCCGGGGCGGTGCCAGCATGACCCGAACGCTCCCGAACGCGCTGGCGGACGCGGCGGCGACGGTCGCACCCGCGCTGCGGACGCGTGCGCGCAGCTCTCGCCGGCGATGCGGACGGATCGTCGGCTACCACCTGGGCTTCCTCGACGCCGACGGCAATCCGGCCGACCGTGGCGGCGGCAAGTCGGTGCGCGGCGGCGCTCGCCCTGCTCTCGGCCCGCGCCGCCGGCGCGGACTGACGCCGACGGCATGCCCGGAGCGGTGGCGGTCGAGCTCGTGCACACGTTCTCGCTGCTCCACGACGACATCATGGATGCGGACGCCGAGCGCCACCACCGGCCGACGGCGTGGACGGTGTTCGGGTCGCCGCGCGCGATCCTCGCCGGCGACGACGTGCTCATGCTCGCGTTCCGGGTGCTGCTCGACTCCGGCTCGCCGTACCGCGTCGCGGCACTCGAGTCGCTGACGGATGCGACCGCGCGCCTGATCGCCGGCCAGGCGGCCGACCTCGACCTCGAGGGCCGCCTCGACGCCACGCCGCAGGAGTGCATGCGCGATGTGCGCGGGCAAGACGGGGGCGCTGCTCGAGTGCGCGGCCTCGATCGGGGCCGTGCTCGCGGGCGCGGACGCCGAGGTCACGCGATCCGCTGCGCGCGTTCGGCGCGCACGTCGGGCTCGCGTTCCAGGCCGTCGACGACCTGCTCGGGATCTGGGGCGACCCGGCCGTGACCGGCAAGCCGGTGTTCAGCGACCTCGTGAAGCGCAAGACCTCGCTCCCGGTCGCCGTCACGCTCGCCGCCGGCGGCGAGGACGCCCGCCGGCTGGCCGCGCTCCTGCCCGCCCCGACCTCGACGCCGGCGAGCTCGCCGCCGCCGCAGATCTGATGGGGTCGGGCGGGCGCGCACGGCGCGCGGTCGCCGACGACGAGCTCGGGCACGCGCTCGCCGCGCTCGACGTCGGCGCCGATCGACGCGGCGGCCCGCGCCGACATGGCTGCGATCGCGCGGTTCGTCGCCGAGCGCGACTTCTAGGCTGGCTGCGGCGCGACGCCGGCGCGTGCGCGCCGAGCTCGGCGACCACGTCGCGCGCCGACATGCCGTCGCAGATGCGCACCGGCACGCCGTAGTCGGCGAGCTGCATCGCCATTGCCTCGACGCCGGCCAGGCGCCTGCGGTTGATGTGCAGCCCGGGCACCCACAGGTCGGCGGGATAGGCGTGCGAGGCGCGCCAGCCGCGCGTGCCCTCGCAGACGTCGCCCCAGAGCGCCACCCGCCCGACGACGCGGTGCACGATCCGGCGCGCCGCCACCGACGGCACGTACGCGGCCAGGTCGCCCGGCGCCGACACCGCGTGCACGCCGCAGCCGCAGCGCGCATCCGGCGCCGCGTGCTCGGGCGGGCGCAGCCGCCAGGGCCGCCGGAGCTCGCGCCGGCGAGCGTCGCACACCGCCTCCATCTCCCGGCCCGGCCGCCACACGGCCGGGTAGACCGGGCTCATCAGGCGGGCATGGCCGCCCTCCATGACCACGAGCCACAGCCGCCAGCCGCGGACCGGTGCGCACAGGTCGGGGGCAGCCGTCACGGCTACGGCCCTTCGCCGGCCACCCAGAGCAGACACGAGGCGCGCTTGCGGATCCGCCGCACCATGCGCGCGAAGGCGCGCGGCCGCAGGCGGGCACGGTCGGGGCCGAACACGAGCAGCCCCGCCTCGCGCTCGCCCGCGACCTCGAGCAGGGCGTCGACCGGATGCGGGCTGCGCACGCGCAGATGCTCGACGACGAGGCCGAGCGCCGCCGCCTGGTCGACCGTCTCGCGGATGCACAGCCGGTCGGCCTCGAGCTCGGTGTCGGCGTGGCGGGTGGCGATCGACTGCGGCCACAGCGGGATCTCGACCGCGTCGACCACGATCAGCGGAGCCTTCGACTCGATCGCCGCGCCGAGCGCGACCCGGAACGCGTCGGGCTCGAACGGCACGGCCATGGTGGCGAGGACGACCGGGCGCGTGCGCGAGGCGCGCTCGGGCGCCGCGGTCGGGGTGGGCGCCGCCGGCCGGTCGCGCAGCTTCACAGCTCGCCCTCGGCCTTGAGCGTCCATGTCCGCTGCAGCTCACCGACCCGGCGGCGGTAGCGGGCTTCGCATGAGCGGGCGCACGTAGGTGAACCAGACGAGCAGGACCAGGGGCAGGCCGATGAAGAGCTGGAACTCCTGGGCCGTCAGCGCCAGGAGCAGGACGAACGCCGCGACCACCGAGACGCCGGCGTACCCGATGATGCGGTAGCGCCGGCGCAGGGCCTGGATCGCCTCGTAGTCGGCCGAGGGGATGGCGTTCGTGTCGTAGGTGCGCCCGCACGACTCGCATGTCCACCGCTCGCCGTAGGCGACCCACGCCTCGGACTTACCGCAGTCGCATCGCAGGGTGATGCGCGGCGCAGCCATCGGAGGGATCTTCGCGGATGTGTGGAAGCTTCCGCAAGCGCCTCGGAACATCGTGGAAGAATCTATTGACCCGCGACGCGCATTCCTGTTTCATCGGCGGTCCCTTCATCCGCTCGTAGGCCGATTTCCGGGAGGTTTTACATGGCCGTAGCGGCAGTCGAGGAACGGGAGCTCCTCAAGACGATCAGCTGGTTCGACGGGTTCGTGGTGGCACTCGCGAACCCGAGCTTCCTGATCACCGGTCTGGGCGGATCGGTGCTCGGTCTGGGCGGCTGGGGCGCGGTCATCCTGTGGACCACATCGGTCATCATCGGCGCGCTGCACAACTACGTCTACTCCGAGCTCGCGGCGATGTTCCCCAAGCTCTCGGGCGGCATCGCGATCTACGCCCACGAGGCCTGGAAGAAGTACCTCTCGCTTCGTCGGCCCGGTGGCGGCCTTCGGCTACTGGATCGGCTGGTCGGTCGTGCTGTCGGCCACCGGCATCGTCGTCGGGTTCCTGATCCAGGCCCAGTTCTACACGTCGTCGGCCGACGTCGAGCTCGGCCTGGAACCACAGCGGCCACATTGCTCCGGGCAGTCCGATCTACTTCTCGTTCCCGATCGCGCTCACCATCGTCATCATCTGCGCGATCTGGACGTTCAACGTGCTCGGCATGCGGCCCGCCGTGTGGGTCGGCTACGTGACCGGCGCGCCTGCTCCTGATCCCGCTCGCCGTGATCATGTTCCTGCCCTACGTCACCGGCGACTGGCACTCGAGCAACCTGCACTCGACCATCCACTGGACATCGCTCACCGGCGACAACGGGCATCAAGCTCGTCATCGTGTGGCTGTACGTCATGTGCTGGTCGTCCTACGGCATGGAGTGCTGCGCGACGTTCGCGCCGGAGTACCACGACACCGCCCGCGACACGCGGCAAGGCGCTGCGGGCGGCGGCGATCTTCGGCGTGATCGTCTACGCCCTGCTGCCGCTCGGCGCCGTCGGCACGTTCGGCGACGCAGAACATCACGCTCGACAACTACCTGGGCAGCTTCTACGCCACGCACGTTCCACGACATCCTCGGCACGCGGCACAGGGATTGCGATCATCCTGCTCTGTGCCGGGCATCGTGCTCGCGATGAACACGGCCACGGCGGACGGGTCGCGGGCGCTCTACGGCATCTCCCAGGACGGCATGACCATCCGCTGGTTCGGGAAGCTGAACCGCCACCACGTCCCGGCGAACGCGATGACGCTGGACGCGCTCCTGAACATCATCCTGCTGCTTCACGTACGCCTCCGACCCGATCGGGGCGCTCAAGATCCTGGTGTTCTCGAACCTCGGCTACGTGCTCTGCCACGTGTTCGCGACGTCCGGGTTCATGCTGCTGCGCAAGGATCGGCCCAACTGGCCGCGGCCGATCAAGGTCAACTCGATCTGGGTCGCGATCTGCGGCGGTGCTGTTCGTGTTCGACCTGATCCTGCTGATCGTCGGCGCGGCCAACGTCGGCCTGGCGTACGGGGCCAGCACGCGCTCGACGCTCGTGCCCGTCGCTCGCGATCCTGGTGATCGCGCTCGGGCTGTACGTGTACCGCGTCGTCGTCCAGGAGAAGAAGTCGCTGCAGCTGCGGCTGCCGGCGGCGACGATGCCCGAGGAGGAGGCGCGATCGGGGCGCCGACCTCGACCGTCTGATCCGAGCATGACGAAGGGGGGCCGGCTCTCCGCGAGCCGGCCCCCTTCGCGTCTCTGCGATCAGCCGCCGTTGCTCGAGGCGCCGGCCTCGGCCAGCAGCTGCTCGGCCAGCTCGCGCTTCTGGTCGGCGGTCATCTTCTTGAACTCGTTCTCGAGCGCCCGCCGGTTGATGACCTGGTTCCAGTAGTCGAGCGACTCCATCCCCAGGAGGGCGGTCTTGCCGACGAACTGGCGCAGCACCTCGTTCGTCGGCCCCATCACCCAGCCGGCCTTGCCGTCGCGCAGGAAGCGCTCGAGCTGCAGCGGCTCCTTCTTGTAGCCGGTGCCGCCGCAGCAGTGCAGCATCTTGTCGACGACGTGGGCGACGTTCTTGGCCGCGTTGAACTTGATCTGCCACAGCCAGTGCAGGTAGTTGCCGCGGGCGAGATCGCCGACCGGCGGGTTCGTCTGCGAGCCGTCGGTGACCTTGTCGAGCGCCTGCGCCACCGAGAAGACGAACATGCGCGACGCGTTCGTGTCCATGATCGCCTCGCCGACCGCGTCCTGGATGGTCGGGTAGTCGCACACGCGCAGGCCGACGTCCTTGTGCGTCTTTCGGGTCGTGTGGCGGATGGCGATGTCGATCGCCCCGAGCGAGATCCCGTTCCACGTCCCGGACGAGCCGACCAGGAAGTTCGGGTCGACCGACTCGTCGTTCGAGTTCGCCCCGTCGCCGACCGGGCCGACCAGCTGCTGCTCGGGCACGAACTTCCAGTCGAGCAGGAGCGAGCCGGACTGGTTCCCGCGCAGCCCCATGGCGTCCCACTCCTCGGGCTTGGCCTGGATGTCGGCGGCGTCGACGACGAACACCGACAGGTTGGAGTAGTCGCCGGAGTAGTCGGGCGACGTCGTCTGCAGGACGTAGAAGTCGGCGAAGCCGGCCGACGTCGTCCACGACGCCTTCTTCAGCACCTCGAAGCCGCCGTCGGCGCGGCGCGCGCCGGAGGCGATCGGGTACCAGAAGTGCGAGCCGGTCTCGGGGTCGGAGTACGACAGCGTCCCCAGCTTGCCCTCGCGCACCTTCTTCAGGTACTTCTCGATCGTGTAGTCGGTGGCGCGCAGCTTGAGCGCCTCGACGGCGCCGATGTGCATGACGTAGCACATGGCGCACGACGCGTCGCCGTAGCGCGCGATCGTCTCGGTGACCGCCGCGTACATGACGTGGTTCTGGCCCAGGCCGCCCCACTCCTTGGGCAGCATCAGGCCGAGGAACCCGTCCGGCCCCAGCGCCTCGAGGCTCTTGCGCGGGAACGTCAGCGTGCGGTCGTTCTCGGCCGCCAACGGCCGGATCGTCTCGACGCAGATCTCGCGCAGGCGCTCGAGCAGCCCCAGCTGCTCCGAGGTGAAGAACCACTCGGGGTTGAACATCGGGTCGAGCCCGTTCATGGCCGACTCGGGTGCGACCGTTGCCATACTCGAAGCTCCTTCGTCGTTGCTCTGGCCGCCATATCCTAGTCGCGAGGCCGCCGCGGGGTCTATGGTCGGTCGTCCACCTCGCTCCGCCCGGCGCGGTTTCGCGCCGGACACCTGGCTCGATGGGCCGGATCGTGGAGAACGCGCACCTGCGTGCGCCTCCGAGCGCCGGCGCACCGGCGGCATTCGGTCCCATGGTCGACCGGATGCCACCTCTCGGTGTGTGGCGATGCCCACCCATGTAGAGTTTTCGCCATGTCGGTTCCGAACACATCCGCGCGCTCCACCGACACGCGGCATCTGTTCCGGATCATCAACACCGTCTCCTCGACGCTCGACCTCGACCGCGTCCTGCGGGCGATCGTCGACCTCGTGTCGGACGCGATCGACTGCCACGCCTGCTTCATCTACCTGGTCGCCGCCGACGGCTCGCTCGTGCTGCGGTCGGTCTCCGATCCCTACGGCGCGCTCGTCGACCGGCTGCGGTTCGAGCGCGGCGAGGGCCTCGCGGGCTGGGTGGCCGAGCACAACCAGCCGGTCTTCCTGACCGAGGGCGCGCTCACCGACCCGCGCGCCAAGGTCGTGCCCGAGGCCGACGAGGAGCAGTACCAGTCGATCGTCGCCGTGCCGCTGCGCAGCAAGGCGGGCGACGTGGTCGGCGTGATCTCGCTGCACGCCGAGGCGCCGCGCGAGTTCACCGAGGACGACTCCGACTTCCTCGTCCACGCCGCGAGCCTGGTCGCGGGGGCGATCGAGAACGCGCGCCTGTACGAGCACACGCGGCGGCGGCTCACCCTCGTCGAGGGCATGGCCGACCTGGCCCGGGCGGTGTCGGCCGCGTCGACCCTCGACCAGCTGCTGCCCGCGGTCGCCCGCCGTGCGCAGCGCCTGCTCGGCGCGATCGCCTGCGAGGTGTACGTGGCGAGTGCCGACGGCACGCTCGAGCTCGGCGCGGCCTCTCCCGCCGCCGGGCCGCGCGACGCGGACGCCGACGGCGTCGGAGCTGGGCGTGGTGCTGGCGCGCGGTCGTGCGAACGACGGCGACAGCCGTCGCCTCGCGGAGCTGCTGTGGGGCGACCCGACCGCCTCCGCGCTGGTCGCGCCGATGGTCGCCGCGGACGAGCTGCTCGGGTTCCTGACCCTGCGCTTCCCCGGCGACCGCCCGGCCGATCCCGGAGGCGCGCGAGGTGGCGACGTCGATCGCCGGCCAGGCCGCGATCGCCGTCAAGAACCTGCACCTGATCGAGCGGCTGACCGAGCACAACGCGATCAAGGACTTCCTCGAGGACCTCTCCCGCGGGCGCCCCGCGGGCGCCGACCTGGCCGACCGCGGCCGCGGTCTGGGCTGCGATCTCGGCCGCCCGCACCTCGTCCTGCAGGCCGCCCCGCGCTCGGGCTCGGGCACGCAGTCGTGGGAGGAGGTCGCGCGCGCGCTCGAGGCGAGCGCCGCCCGCGCCTTCCCCGGCTCGCTGTTCGACCGCCGCGACGGCGCCGTCCGCGGACTCGTCCGGCTCGGTCAGACCGACGAGGCGACCGCGATCGCGCGGCTGCGCGAGATGCACACCGGGCTCAACAAGAGCCACCCGCTCGCGATCGGGCTGTCACACCGGTGCGAGGGGCCGGCCAGCTTCGCCACCGGGTTCGAGGAGGCGCAGCAGGCGGTGACGGCCGCCGCGGTCATCAGCCCCGAGCCGGGCGTCGTCAGCTTCGACGACCTCGGCGCCTACAAGTACCTGCTGCGGGTGTCGCAGGACGGCCGCACGCGCGACCATCGCGGCGACGCGCTCAAGAAGCTCGAGGCCTACGACCGCCGCCACCGCTCGCAGCTTCTGATCACGCTCGAGGAGTACCTGAAGCGGCGGGGCAACATCGCCGCCGCCGCCCAGACGCTCTTCGTCCACCCGAACACCCTGCGCCAGCGCCTGCGCCGGATCCAGGACCTCACCGAGCTCGACGTCCAGAACGAGGACTGGCTGATGATCGAGATCGAGCTGAAGCTCCTGCGCCTCGAGCGCGCGCTGGGCCGCTCGGCGTAGTCAGGTGCCCGGCACCGAGGACGCCGGTTGATGGCACCGACCGCCGTCGATCGGTGCCAGCGCACCCTCCGAGCGCTAGAACCTGCGCCGGCCGCCCGCCGCCGCGCCGGCGGCTGGAGTAGACCAGCCGGGGCGGGGCCACGGTCATGCCGGCCGAGCGGAACTCGTCGGCGATCTCGAGCCGGGTCGCGAAGCGGCTCACGTCGGCCTGCTGGTCGCGGGTCACGAGCGTGACCGCGCGTCCGGCGGCGCCGGCGCGGGCCGTGCGCCCGACGCGGTGGGTGTAGTCGTCGGCGCCCTGCGGGGCGTCGTAGTTCACGACGAGGCCGATCCCGGAGAGGTCGATGCCGCGGGCGGCCACGTCGGTCGCGACCAGCACGGTCACCTCGCCGCTTGCGAAGCGCGACATCGCCCGGTTGCGCTCGGCCTGGCTGCGGTCGCCGTGGATGGCCTCGCAGCGCACGCCCGAGCCCTCGAGCCGGCGCGCCAGCCAGGCGCAGCCGTACTTGGTCTCGCAGAACACGAGCGTGAGCCCGTCGGCCTCGGCCAGGAGCTCGGTCAGCCGGGCGTACTTCTCGTGCTCGGTCACCGAGATGAACGAGTGGTCGACGTCACCGCGCTCGACCGTGACGTGGCTCGTCGCGTCGATGCGGGCCGGGTGGCGGGTGAAGCGGCGCGCGGCCACGCCCGGCCGCACCCTCGACCGTCGCCGAGAAGAAGAGCGTCTGGCGCTCGCGCGCGAGCATCGGCAGGATGCGCTCGACCTGGGGCAGGAAGCCCATGTCGACCATGCGGTCGGCCTCGTCGAGGACGAGCCGGGTCACGCCGCGCAGGTTCACCATCTTGCGCTGCGAGAGGTCGATCAGGCGGCCCGGGGTGGCGATCACGATCTGGCTGCGCGACGCCTGCTTGGCCTGCTGCGGCAGGCCCGCGCCGCCGTAGCAGACGGCGACACGCACGCCGCGGGCCGCTGCCAGCGGCTCGAGGTCGGCGCCGATCTGCTGGGCGAGCTCACGGGTCGGGCACAGCACGAGCGCCTCGGGCGCGGTCGCTTCGGGGTCGGCCTGCATCACCAGCGGCAGGCCGAAGGCGAGCGTCTTGCCGCTCCCGGTGGGGCTCTTGGCGATCACGTCCTCGCCGGCGAGCGCAGGCGGGATGCACATGCGCTGCACGGCGAACGGCTCGGTGATCCCGAGCCCGGCGAGCGCGGACGAAACGTCCTCGCTCACGCCGAGGGCTGAGAAACTGTCGGTCATCGAATACTCCTCTATCGGACGCGATCGTCCGCCTCTTCAGTGCCGGAAGGCCTCGGAGCTACTCGATCACCCTCGCCGCCGCGGCCCATGCCGCACGCATCAAGCACAGTCTTCGTTGTTCTCGAAGCATAGGCGACGTCCTTCCGGCATGGGTGGAATCACCCATATCAAGTGGAAATCGGGCGGTGTTCGTGGGAGTGTTTGCGGTCCGAATCCGCAGACAAGGAGTCCACGCGATGGCGACAACCATGGCCAGGCCCGCCGCCGAGGCGATCAAGAAGCGCGCCGAGAAGGACGGGATCGAGTTCTTCTTCGCCCAGTTCGTCGACATGAACGCAAAGCCCTCGGCGAAGCTCGTGCCGATGTCGAACTTCGAGGGCCTCGTCACCGAGGGCGCCGGGTTCGCGGGGTTCGCAGCCGGGCCGATCGGGCAGACCCCGGCGTCGCCGGACATGATGGCGATCCCCGACCTGCGCAGCTACTCGCGGGTGCCGTTCAAGTCCAACCTGGCCCGCTTCGCCTGCGACATCTACGTCGAGGGCAAGGAGTGGCCGTACTGCCCGCGCACCATCCTGCGCCGCCAGCTCGAGCGCGCGAAGAGCCTCGGCTACACGTTCAAGATCGGCATGGAGCTCGAGTTCTTCCTGCTGCGCGAGACGGCCGACGGCGGCATCGAGCTGGCCGACCCGCTCGACCGGCTCGACCAGCCCTGCTACGACATGAAGGGGCTCACGCGCCACTACGAGTTCCTGAGCCGGCTCTCGACGTACGTGAACGAGCTCGGCTGGGGCAGCTACGCGAACGACCACGAGGACGCGAACGGCCAGTTCGAGTCGAACTTCGAGTTCGCGGACGCGCTCACCACGTGCGACCGGGCGATCTTCTTCCGCTACATGGTGCACGCGATGGCGCAGGCCGAGGGCATGCTCGCGACGTTCATGCCCAAGCCGTTCGGCCACCTGACCGGCAACGGCGGCCACTTCCACATGTCGCTGTGGGACGAGAGCGGCGAGCGCGACCTGTTCGCCGACGACGACGACCCGAACGGCCTCGGCCTCTCCCAGCTCGCCTACCAGTTCACGGGCGGCCTGAAGAAGCACGCGAGCGCCTACATCGCCGTCACCGCACCGACGGTGAACAGCTACAAGCGCCTGACGACCACCGCCGGCACGCCGACCTCGGGCGCCACCTGGTCGCCGATCTTCATCACCCACGGCGCCAACAACCGCACCCAGATGCTGCGCCTCCCGGGCGGGCACGTCGAGGACCGCACCGTGGACGGTTCGTGCAACCCATATCTGGCGGCGGCCGTGATCCTGGCGGCCGGCCTGGACGGGATCGAGAAGGGCATCGACCCCGGCCCGCACAACGACGAGAACCTGTACACGCTCACCCCTGAGCAGCTCAAGCAGCGCGGCATCGAGCTCCTGCCGGCGAACCTGCTCGATGCCACCCGCAACCTGGCCCAGGACGACGTCCTGCGCACGGCGCTCGGCAACACCGGCACCGAGGACTACGTCGACTACTACGTCCAGACGAAGCAGGACGAGTGGAAGGCCTACCACGAGCAGGTCACGCCGTGGGAGGTCAAGACCTACCTGACGCTGTTCTAGTCTCGAAGACCGCAGAACCGGGGTCAGACCCCGAACGCCGGGCGTGACATTCTCGTGACGCTTCCGTTCGGGGTCTGACCCCGGGTGTACGGGTTGCACATACGCCCCGGCGGAATTGGTTGCCGCCTGGCACTCACCTCGCGGCCGCTCCGGGTCTAGGATTGCGCACGGCTGCCGGAGGTGTGCGCCCATGTGCGGGCTGTGTGGATTTCTCTATAAGGATGCCGAGCGGGTGGGGCCTGTGGGCCGCACGCTCCACGACATGCTCGGCCCGATGGCCCGCCGCGGCACCGACTCGACCGGGATCGCGCTCTACGGCCGGCCGCAGCCGGACAGCTACGTCGTGCGGGCGCGCATCGACGCAAACCACGGGGCGCCCGACCGCGTGGTCGCGGCGCTCGAGGGCGCCGGCACGGTCAGCGAGCGCTCGCAGCAGGGGCCCAACCTGCGCGCCCGCATCGCCTACTCGGGCGACCTGGGCGCGCTCACCGACAGCATCGAGGCCGAGCCCCACGTCGAGGTGTTCTCGATCGGGCGGGCGATGGAGATCGTGAAGGAGGTCGGCGACGCCGATGCCGTCGAGGCGGCCGACCCGTACGCCTCCTTCGAGGGCAGCCACGCCATCGGCCACACGCGCATGGCCACCGAGTCGCTCGTCGACGTCGCCCACAGCCACCCGTTCTGGGCGCGCCCGTTCCCCGACATCTCGGTCGTCCACAACGGCCACATCACGAACTACCACAAGCTGCGCCGCAGGCTCGAGAACCAGGGCCACCGGTTCGCGACCGGCAACGACTCCGAGGTGATCGCCGTCTACATCGCCGACAAGCTCGAGCGCGGCGAGAGCCTCGAGGACGCCCTGCGCGCGTCGGTCTCCGACCTCGACGGCACCTTCGCCTACCTGATCTCGACGCCGGACGGGATCGGCGTCGCCCGCGACCCGTTCGCGCTCAAGCCGCTCCTCTTCGCCGAGTCCGACGACGTCGCCATGATCGCGTCGGAGGAGGTCTCGATCCGCGCGGTCGAGGCCGACGCCCGCTTCGTGCCGCGCGAGCTCGCGGCGGGGGAGGTGCGCTGGTGGCTACGCTGACCTCCGACATCGACTGCTCGCGGCACACGACGCGCGAGATCAACCAGGCGATCAAGCGCGCGGCCGCCGACGGCGTGCCCGAGATCCACCTCGCGAACCCGACGGCGCGGCACAGCCTGGCGGTGGCGGTGATGCAGCCGATCGAGATCGTCTTCGACGGGCCGGTGGGATGGTTCTGCGGCGGGATGTGCGACGGGCCGCGGATCGTCGTCAACGGCAGCTGCGGATGGAGCCTGGGCGAGAACCTGATGTCGGGCGGGATCGAGGTGCACGGCAACGCCGGCTCCTCGGCGGCCGCGACGATGCGCGGCGGCCGCGTCTTCATCGCCGGCGACACCGGCGCCCGCGCCGGCATCTCGATGAAGGGCGGCACGCTCGTCGTCGGCGGCTCCGTCGGCTACATGTCCGGCTTCATGATGCAGAAGGGCACGATGATCGTCTGCGGCGACGCGGCCGACGGCATCGGCGACTCGATGTACGAGGGCACCGTCTACGTCGGCGGTGAGATCGCCTCGCTCGGGGCCGACTGCATCGAGGCCGAGATGGGCGCGGACGACCGCGAGCTGCTCGCCGGCGAGCTCGGGCCGCACGGCATCGACGCCGACGGGTCCTGGAAGAAGCTCGTTGCAGGCCGCAAGCTGTGGAACTTCTCCCGCCACGAGTACGACGCATGGAGGGGGGCGCTGTGAGCGAGCTCATCCCGCGCGGCGCGGACGGCCACGTCCTGCAGAAGCTGTGGGTGTGGTCGCCCGAGACGATCCAGGACATCCAGACGAAGGCCGAGCTCGGCCGCTACACCAACCGCGCCCTTGGCACGACCCGGCGCACGCCGCACTTCGAGGATCTGACCTTCGTGCCGTGCACGCTCTCGCGCGTGCCGCTCGAGGGCTACCGCGAGACCTGCCGCACCGACATCGAGATCGGCGCCCGCCACGGCGCCAAGCCGATCCGGCTGCGCACGCCGATCACGATCGCCGGCATGAGCTACGGCGCGCTCTCGCGCAACGCGAAGGCGGCGCTCGGCACGGCCGCGACCCGTGTGGGCATCTCGACCACGACCGGCGACGGCGGCATGCTCGACCTCGAGCGGGAGGCCTCCGACCAGCTCGTCTACCAGGTGCTGCCGAGCCGCTACGGCTTCAACCCGCACCACCTGCGCATGGCCAACGCCGCCGAGATCGTGATCGGCCAGGGCGCGAAGCCGGGCACCGGCGGCGTGCTCCTCGGCGCGAAGGTCTCCGAGATCATCGCCGGCCAGCGCACGCTGCCGCCGGGCGTCGACCAGCGCTCGCCCTGCCGCCACCCGGACTTCATCGGGCCCGACGACCTCCAGATCAAGATCGAGGAGCTGCGCGAGGCCACCGACGGCAGCATCCCGATCTACGTCAAGATCGGCGCCTGCCGCGTGCCCGACGACGTCAAGCTGGCCTGCAAGGCGGGCGCCGACGTGATCGTGATCGACGGCCTCGAGGGCGGCACCGGCGCGTCGCCGGACTCGCTGATGGACCACACCGGGATCCCGACGCTCGCCGCGACGGTCGAGGCCGTGAGCTCCATCCGCGAGATGCGCCTGGAGGGCGTCGTCAACCTGATCGTGTCGGGCGGGATCCGAAACGGCGTCGACGCGGCCAAGGCGCTCGCGCTCGGCGCGGACGCCGTCTCGATCGGCACCGCGGCCATGATCGCGCTCAACTGCAACCGGCCGGTGCACCTCGAGGACTACGCGCGCATGGGCACCGAGCCGGGCGCCTGCCACCACTGCCACACCGGCCTGTGCCCGGTCGGGATCGCCACCCAGGACGAGGAGCTGATCGCCCGGCTGCCCGTCGCCGAGGCGGCCGACCGCGTCGAGGGCTTCCTGCACTCGATGACGCAGGAGATGCAGATGTTCGCGCGGGCGTGCGGCAAGTCGGCGGTGCACGACCTCGAGCCCGAGGACCTGCGCGCGATGACGATCGAGGCCTCGGCCATCACCGGCATCCCGCTCGTCGGCACGAACTTCGCGTTCCGGCCCGAGAGCTTCGCCCAGGCCGTCGTCGAGGCGATGGCCGCGGCGTCGGCCAACGGCCACGTCGCACCCCAGGGAGCGCATCACTAGGTCATGTCGTTTCTGTTGGAGTGCCCCAACTGCGGCCGCAGGCCGGTCGACGAGTACAGCTACGGGGGCGAGGTGACGGTGCGCCCGACCTCGTCGGAGGACGCCCGCGCGCTCTTCTCGTACCTCTACTTCCGCGAGAACGTCGCGGGCGAGCAGCGCGAGTGGTGGTTCCACTCGTCGGGGTGCCGGGAGTGGTTCCAGGCCGAGCGTGACACCCGCTCGAACACGGTGCTTCAGGTCGCCCCGCCGGGGGGGCTCGCGTGAGGCGCCTGAGCGAGCGCCGCGGCGAGCTGATCGACCGCCGCCGCACCGTCACGTTCTCGTGGCAGGGCGAGCCGGCCGAGGGCCTCGCCGGCGACACGATCGCCTCGGCGCTCTACGCCGCCGGGGTGCGCGTCTTCTCGCGCTCGTTCAAGTACCACCGCAAGCGCGGCCTCCTGTGCTGCTCCGGCCAGTGCCCGAACTGCCTCGTGCAGGTCGACGGCGATCCCGGCCGTGCGCGCGTGCATGACGCCGATCACCGACGGCATGCAGGTCGAGCACATCAACGCGTGGCCGTCGCTCGAGCGCGACGCCCTGCACGCGCTCGCCCGCGCGACGCCGGCCTTCGGCATGCAGGTCGGCTTCTACTACAAGACCTTCATGCGCCCGCGCTGGGCGTGGAAGTACTACGAGAAGTTCCTGCGCTCGGCCGCCGGCCTCGGCAAGCTCGACCCGGCGCACCGCCGCGACCGCCGCAACGAGAAGGTGCACCGCCACGTCGACGTGCTCGTGATCGGCGGCGGGGAGTCGGGCCTTGAGGCTGCGATCGCGAGCGCGCGCGACGGCCGCGACACGGCGCTGGTCGAGGAGGGCCTCGCCCTCGGCGGCCGGCTGGCGTTCTCGGGCATCGCCGCGGCCGAGCGGGCGGCGCAGCTCGAGGCGGACGCGCGCGCCGCGGGCGTCGAGATCCTTCAGCCGGCCTGGGCCGGCGGCGTCTACGAGGGCAACCTCGTGCCCGTCTACCAGGGCGACACGATGTACCGGTTCCGCGCGGGCGAGATCGTGCTCGCGACCGGCGTGATCGAGCAGCCGCTCGTGTTCGGCGGCAACGACCTGCCCGGCGTGATGCTGGCGTCAGGTGCGCGCCGGCTCGTGAACCAGTTCCGGATCGCCCCCGGCGACGAGGCCGTCGTGGTGACGGTCGACGACCTCGGCATCGAGGCCGCCTGCGACCTGGCCGAGGCCGGCGTGCACGTCGCGGCCGTCGTCGACACGCGCGAGGGCGAGCCGGACGAGCGCCTCGGCGTCTGCGGGATCGAGCACCTGCGCGGGTTCCATCCGGTGCAGGCGCGCGGCTCGCACCACGTCACCGGCATCGTCGTTGCCCGCGGCGGCGAGCGGCGCACCCTGCCGGCCGACATCGTCGCGATGAGCGGCGGCACGGTCGCGCAGTTCGGCACGCTCGTGCAGGCGGGCGGCTCGGTGCGCTACGACGCCGAGCGGCGGGTGTACGTGCCCGACGAGGTGCCGGAGGGCGTGCGCGTCGCCGGCGAGCCGGTGGGCACGGCGGCGGACATCCCGGCGGCGGCCGAGTCGGCCGGCGGCAAGCAGTTCGTCTGCTACTGCGAGGACGTGACGACCAAGGACGTGCATCTGTCGGTCGCGGAGGGCTTTGCCTCGCTGGAGCTCTCGAAGCGCTACACGACGGTGACGATGGGGCCGTGCCAGGGCAAGATGTGCCATCGCAACTCGGGCCTCCTGATGGCGCGCGAGCTCGGGGTCGATCCCGACGAGCAGCGGGTGGGCGTGACCACCGCCCGGCCGCCGCACAACCCGACGAGCTTCTCGCTCCTGGCCGGGCGCGGCTACGAGCCGGTCAAGCGCACGTCCGTGCACCACTGGCACGCCGAGCGCGGCGGCAAGATGCTGTGGGCGGGCGACTGGAAGCGGCCGTACGACTACGGCGAGCCCGAGGCCGAGACGGCCGCCGTGCACGAGTCGCTCGGCCTGATCGACGTCTCGACCCTCGGCAAGCTGATCGTGCGCGGGCCGGACGCGGCGGCGTTCCTCGAGCGCATCTACCCCAACCGCTACGGCGACATGAAGCTCGCCCGGGTGCGGTACGGGATCGTGTGCGGCGACGACGGCTCGATCCTCGACGACGGCACCGTCGCCCGCCTGTCCGAGACCGAGTTCTACGTCACGACCACCTCGTCGGGCGCGGGCGGGATGGAGCAGTGGTTCACGTGGTGGAACGCGGTGTGGGGGATGGACTGCCAGATCGTGAACGTCACCTCTGCCGTGGCCGCCTTCAACCTGGCCGGGCCGAACGCGCGCACCGCGCTCTCCGGCCTGACCGGCTTCGACCTCGCAAACGACGCGTTCCCGTATCTCGGCGCCGGCCACGCCGAGGTCGCGGGCGTGCCCTGCCTGCTCCTGCGGATCGGCTTCGTGGGCGAGCTCGGGTACGAGATCCACTGCCCTGCGGCGGCGGGCGAGCACCTGTGGGAGGCGCTGATGGCGGCGGGCGAGCAGTTCGCGGTCAAGCCGTTCGGCCTCGAGCCCCAGCGCGTCCTGCGCCTCGAGAAGGCGCACGTGATCGTCGGCCAGGACACGAACGCCGAGTCGCAGCCGCTCGAGGCGGGCATGCCCTGGATCGTCAAGCTCGACAAGGACAACGACTGGATCGGGCGCTACTCGATCGAGTGGTACCAGGGCCGCGGCAACCGGGCTTCGCTCGTCGGCTTCGAGGGCACGAACGGCACCGCGCCGAAGGAGGGCGCGCAGGTGGTCGTGGGCGGCGCGCCGGTCGGGCGGGTGACGTCGTCGCGGTTCTCGCGCCGGCTCGGCAAGGCGATCGGGATCGCGTGGCTGCCGTCCGACCTGGCCGAGGAGGGCACCGCGATCACCCTGTCCGACCCGTCCGGCGCGACCATCCCCGCGCGGGTCACGCTGCGGGCCTTCTACGACCCCGACCAGGAGCGGCTGCGATCGTGAGCGAGCGCGATCCGTACGCGTTCATCGCGCCGGCGTCCGCCGCTCCCGGCGTCGCGCTGCGCACGCCGATGGAGCGCGCGCACCTGGCCGCGGGCGCAACGATCGCCGAGCAGGACGGCTGGCGGGTCGCCGCGTATGCCCCCGCCGAGGCGAGCGCCTGGGCGTGCGACGTGAGCCACCTGGGCAAGCTCGACGTGCGCGGCACCGCCGCCGAGCTCGACGCGCTCACCGCAGGCCTCGGCACCGGCGCGGCCCGATCAGACGACGGCGTGTGGACGCTGCGGCTGACGCCGACGCACGGCTACGTCCTGTGCCCGTTCCCGCGGGTGGCCGCCCTGCGCGAGCGCATCGGCGCAGCGGCGATCGACGTCACGTGCGCGATGGCCGCGGTTGCGCTCGGCGGCGAGCGCCGCCGCGACGTGTTCAACCGCTCGTCGGGCCTCGACGTGCGCGAGTCGCGCTTCGGCCCCGACCGCTGCATGGCCGGCTCGGTGATGCGCGTGCCGACGCTCGTGCTGAACCGCGGCGACGACCTCCTGATGCTGGTCGCGTGGGAGTACGGCGAGTACTTCTTCGAGGCGATCCTCGACGCGGGCGTCACGGTCGGCATCGCCCGGGCCGGCGCCGCCGAGCACGTGCCTGCGGCCGAGGCCGAGACGGAGGAGGCGACGGCGTGATCGGCCTCCTGCGCAAGCATCGCTTCTTCCGCTCCCACCCGCTGCGGGCGAGCTACGACGCCGTGGTCATCGGCGGCGGCGCCCACGGGATGGCGACCGCCTACTACCTGGCGAAGGACCACGGCATGAAGAACGTGGCCGTGATCGAGCAGAGCTACATCGGCGCCGGGGCGTCGGGGCGCAACACGACCATCATCCGCTCCAACTACCTCACGCCGGAGGGCACCCGGTTCTACACGGCGAGCGTCAAGCTCTACGAGACGCTCTCGCAGGACCTGAACTTCAACATGCTGTTCTCGCAGCACGGCCACCTGACCCTGGCCCACTCCGACCGCTCCGTGAACACGATGATGGAGCGGGCCGAGGTGAACCGGCTGCTCGGCGTCGACTCGCGGGTGATCTTCCCCGACGAGATCAAGGAGCTCGAGCCGATGCTCGACGTCTCCGACCATCCGACCTTCCCGATCCTGGCGGCGCTCTACCACCCGCCCGGCGGCATCATCCGCCACGACGCGGTCGTGTGGGGCTACGCCAAGGAGGCCGACCGCCTCGGCGTCGAGATCCACCCCTACACGCAGGTGACCGGCATCACCCGCCAGAACGGGCGGGTCACCGGCATCGAGACGAACCGGGGCGCGATCTCGGCCGGCACGGTGATCTCGTGCACGTCGGGGTGGTCGTCGCTCGTCGGCCGGCTGGCCGGGATCGAGGTGCCGATCACCACCCACATCCTGCAGGCCTGCGTCACCGAGCCCGTGAAGCCGCTCCTGCGCAAGATCATCGTCTCGGGGACGCTGCACATCTACATCTCTCAGTCCGACCGCGGCGAGTTCGTGATGGGCTCGGAGATCGAGCCGTACTCGGGCTACTCGAACCGGGGCACCTTCCGGTTCATCGAGGACCTCGCCATGCACATGGTGGAGCTCCTGCCGATGCTCGGCCGCGCGCGCATCCTGCGCCAGTGGACCGGCCTCTGCGACGTCTCGCCCGACTACGCCCCGATCATGGGCGTGACCGAGGCGGACGGCTTCCTGATCGACGCGGGCTGGGGCACGTACGGCTTCAAGGCCTCGCCGATCGTCGGCAAGACGATGGCCGAGCTCGCGGCGACCGGCCGCACCCCCGAGCTGATCGCGCCGTTCCGGCTCTCGCGCTTCTACGAGAATGAGCTCGTGTCCGAGCGCGGCGCCGCCGCCGTGTCGCACTAGATCCCCATCCCGATAGCCAAGGAGACCCCGTTGAAGTCCAGCCTCGAGATCGCACAGGAAGCGACCCTCCGCCCGATCATGGACATTGCCCGCGAGATCGGCCTCGAGGAGGACGAGGTCGACCTGTACGGCAAGTACAAGGCCAAGGTCAGCCTGAGCGCGCTCGACCGCCTCTCCGGCGCGCCCGACGCGAAGGTCGTGTGTGTGTCGGCGATCACGCCGACGAAGGCCGGCGAGGGCAAGACCACGACCTCGGTCTCGCTCACGCAGGGGCTGGGCCACATCGGCAAGCGGCCGCTGCTGTGCCTGCGCGAGCCGTCGCTCGGCCCGATCTTCGGCATCAAGGGCGGCGCCGCCGGCGGCGGCCTCACCCAGGTCGTGCCGATGGAGGACCTGAACCTGCACTTCACGGGCGACTTCCACGCCATCGCCGCGGCGAACAACATGCTGGCCGCCTTCGTCGACCGGCACCTGTTCTACGGCAACGAGTGCAACATCGACCCCCACCGGGTGACGTGGCGGCGGGCGGTCGACATGAACGACCGCCACCTGCGCAACATCATCACGGGGCTCGGCGGTCCCACCCACGGCATCCCCCGCGAGACCGGCTTCGACATCGTCGCCGCCTCCGAGGTGATGGCGATCATGGGCATGGCCACGTCACTGCAGGATCTGCGCAAGCGCATCGGCCGGATCACGGTCGGCTACGACACGAGCGGCAAGCCCGTGAACGCCGAGCAGATGGGGTGCGCCGGTGCGATGACGGTGCTCCTGAAGGACGCGCTCAAGCCGAACCTGATCCAGACGCTCGAGGGTCAGCCGTGCTTCATGCACATCGGCCCGTTCGGCAACATCGCCCACGGCAACAGCTCCATCGTCGCCGACCTCGTCGGCCGCAAGCTGGGCGAGTACGTGATCACCGAGGCCGGCTTCGGCAGCGACCTCGGCATGCAGAAGTTCATGGACATCGTCTGCCGCGCCGGCGGCTTTGCGCCGAGCGCGGTCGTGATCGTGGCGACGGCGAAGGCGCTCAAGCACCACGCCGGCCTCGAGGACGATCCGCGCAACTCGGCGTCCGAAAACCTGAGGGCGATCGAGACCGGCTCGGCCAACCTGGCCCGCCACATCCAGAACGTGAAGCACTTCGGCGTGCCCTGCGTGGTCGCGGCCAACCGCTTCCCCGGCGACACCGACGACGAGGTGGCGCTGGTGCAGAAGCTCGCCCTCGAGCACGGCGCCCACGCGGCCGTGCTCAACGAGGGCTTCTCGCAGGGCGGGGCGGGCGCGGCCGGGATGGCCGAGGCGGTCGCCGACGCCTGCGAGCAGCCGAACTCCTTCCGGTTCACGTTCGACGACTCCGACCCGATCGCCACGAAGATCGAGAAGATCGCGACGCAGGTCTACCAGGCCGACGGCGTCGACTTCTCACCCGTGGCGCAGCAGAAGATCGAGCAGTTCACCCGCGACGGTCTCGGCGACCTGTCGATCTGCATGGCCAAGTCGCACCTGTCGCTCTCGGCCGACCCGGCCCTGGCGAACGCCCCGACCGGGTTCCGGATCCCGGTGCGCGACATCCGCCCCTATACGGGCGCCGGGTTCCTGACGCCGCTCTGCGGCGACATCATGCAGATGCCCGGCCTGGGCAAGACCCCGGCCGGCTTCAATGTGGACATCGACGAGAACGGCACGACGGTTGGGCTCTTCTAACGCCGCCGACGAGTCGACCGGCTCGGGCGAGCCGTCAGTTGCCGATCCGTACCTGACGGCGACGGTCGCCGGCTTCCTCGACCAGCTCGCGGCGCGCACGCCGGCGCCGGGCGGGGGAGCGGTGGCCGCCCTCGCGTGCGCGATGGCCGCCGGGCTCGTCGAGATGGCGGCCGCGTTCGACAGCGGCGCCGCGCTCGACGGCGTCGGCGAGCGCGCCCACGAGCTGCGCGCCCGGGTGGCCGACCTGGCCGACGCCGACGGGCGCGCCTACGCCGCCGTGCTCGCGTCGCTGCGGCTGCCCGCCGGGCCCGACCGGACGACGCGCCTCGACGCGGCGGTGGCCGGCGCGATCGAGTGCCCGATGCTCGTGCTCGAGATCGCCGCCGAGGTGGCGACGCTCGCGGCCGACGTCGCCGCGCGCGGCAACCGCAACCTCGAGGGCGACGCGATCACCGGCGCGCTGCTCGCCGAGGCCGCCGCCCGCTCGGCGGCCACCATCGCCCAGCTGAACGTCAGCATGCTCTCCCGGCAGGCCGTCGCTGACGCCCATCTCGAGCGCCTGCGCCCCGGCCTCGCCTGCGCAACGAGGGCGCGCGAGCGCGCGGTCGAGGCGTACGTGCACACCGACCGGGCCTAGGTTTCGCTCGCCCGGGGCGGGGGTACGGCCACGGCATGGCCACCCACACCCATCCGCCCGCAGAGGCGCTGCGCGAAGAGGGTGCCGGACGTCGCCACGGCCGCCGTCGGCGTCAGTACGGCGGCCTCGCCGCCGGCTTCGTCCTCGGCTGGCTGCTCGGCTTCGCCGTCGAGTACCTCGTCGGCTCCAGGCTCGTCACGGGCAGCGCGTCCGACCCGTTCTCGGTCGCCTTCGGCCTTCCGGCCGCCCTGGGGATCATGTTCGGCCTGTTCGGCCTGATGCTCGGGACGACCCGCGACGTCGAGGTCGTGGACGCGCCCGTGCGCGTGCCCAGGTTCCGCCGGCTGGACCGGGCCGCGACCAGCGAACGCGGCCAGGAGCCGGGCTCGCCCGTCACGCCGCGCTACCCCGGCGAAGAGTCGGCGCGCGACTGAGCCAGCGTCGTCAGTCGGCGAAGCCGGGCACCGTGCCCTTGCGCGCGTTCCGGAGCATGTCGCCCGCGGCGACGACGGCGGCGCCCTTCTCGGCGAACGTCGCCTCCGTCAGGTGCTTGCGGCTGTGGTCGTCGTTCGACTCGATGTACCCGCGCCAGGTCTGGGACGCCGCGTCGAACTCGACGCCGTCATGCCATCGCAGGTAGTCCTCACCGCTCATGGGAACCTCCCGGTTGCATTGGTCACGATCGTATCGCGTCCGCGGCTGCAGCGATCGCTCGTCCCTCGGGCGAGTGATCCTGTGTCCCGCCGTCCGTGTCGATACGACGTGAATGGGGTTCGTGGACGTCGAAGAGGAGCTTCTAGGACATGTATGACGAGATTCGCAGCGCGGACGCTGCAGAGGCCGGTCAGACGATGGCGGAGTACGCCGTCGTGCTCGGTGTGATCACGATCGCGGTCGTCGTCACGCTCGGACTGCTGAACGCGGCGGTGACGAATCTGCTCAGCAACGTCATCTCGATCATCTAGGCGCGCCCGACGCCAACGGCCCGCGGCTGCGCCGAAGCGTGGATCCGCGTCCGGCCCACGACGGGCCGGTATCGGCTGCGTAACGGCGGGCGCCCCGGCGTGACAGCCGCCCGCGCACGGGCGATGATTGGTGCATGAACAGGGTGCTGCTCGTCGAGGACGACCCGACGATCCGCGAGATGACGCGGATGACGCTCGAGCGCGACGGCTTCGCGGTCGAGACGGCCGGCGACGGCCAGGCCGGCCTCGACGCGTTCGACCGGGGCACGCCCGACGTCGTCCTGCTCGACGTCATGCTCCCCGGGATGGACGGCGTGACGGTGTGCCGGCGCATCCGCGCCCGCAGCGTCGTTCCCATCGTGATGCTCTCGGCGCGCACCGATCCGATCGACGTCGTGCTCGGCCTCGAGGCGGGCGCCGACGACTACGTCACGAAGCCGTTCGAGCCGCCGATCCTGTCGGCCCGCCTGCGCGCCGTCCTGCGCCGCGCGACGCGTCTGGCCGAGGGCGCGCGCATGCGCTTCGGCGACCTCGAGATCGACACGAAGGGCATGGTCGTCACGCGCGACGGGCTCGTGCTCTCGCTCACGCCGACCGAGTACCGGCTGCTGCGTCGAGCTGGCCGAGAACGTCGGCATCGTGCTCTCGCGCGAGCAGCTGCTCGAGAACGTGTGGGGATACGTGTGGTCGGGCGACACGCGTCTCGTCGACATGCACGTCCGCCGGTTGCGCGGCAAGATCGGCGCGGACGCGATCGAGACGGTGCGCGGAGCGGGGTACAAGCTGGCGCGGCCGGGATGACGCTGCGCCTGCGGCTGGCGCTCGCGTTCGCGCTTCTGGCCGGCGTGGTCGCGGCCGTCGTGGGCCTCGTCGTGTACGAGCTCACCCAGCAGGACCTGCTCGACCGCGGGCGGGCGAAGGCGGTGCAGTCGGCGCGGGCGGCGGCCTCGTTCTACGACCGCTTCGACGTGCTCTCGCCCGGGTCGATCGTGGGCCCGGGCCACGGCGTGCCGGCGCCGTTACGGCGTGCGGTCGCCTCCCGCCACGTGGCAACGTTCAAGGGCGGGCAGGGCGGGTCGGCGGTGATCTGGGCCGGCGTGCCGTCGGCGCGGGCGCCGCGCGGCGTCTTCGTGCGCGTGTCGTTCGCCGCCGATCAGGCGACGATCGCCGACCTGCGCCGGACGCTGGTCGAGGTCGGCCTCGCGGGCGCCGCCGGCGGCGCGCTGCTCGGGCTCGCGCTGGCCTGGCGGCTCTCGCGGCGTCTGCGCGTGGCGGCTGCGGCGGCCGAGCGCGTCACGGCGGGGTCGCTCTCGGCGCGGGTGAACGCGCGCGGCAGCGACGAGGTGGCCGCGCTGGGCGCCGCGATGGACCGGATGGCGGACTCGCTGCAGGAGCGGATCGAGCACGAGCAGCGCTTCGTCGCGAACGTGGCGCACGACCTGCGCACGCCCGTGACCGGGCTCGTCGCCGCGGCCAGCCTGCTCGAGCCCGACCAGGTCGGGACGGTCGTGCGCGAGCGGGTGTCGCGACTGCACACGCTCGTCGAGGACCTGCTCGAGATCTCGCGGCTCGAGAACGGCGCCGTCACCGCCGACCTGCGCTGGGTCGATGTCGACGCGTTCGTCCGCAGCCTGGTGCAGCGCCGCGCCGGCGTGGTCGCCGACACGCCCGAGCCCGCGAGGGCGTTCACCGACCCGCGGCGGCTGGAGCGGATCATCGACAACCTGCTCGACAACTGCGCCCGCCACGGCGCGCCGCCCGTCACGGTCTCGGTGCGGGGGCGGACGATCGTCGTCACCGACTGCGGCCCCGGCTTCGGCGACGAGATGCTCGCGCGCGCCACGCACCGGTTTGCGACGGGCGACACGGCGCGCGGGCACGGGATCGGCCTCGGGCTTGCCATCGCCGCGGCACAGGCGCGCGTCCTGGGCGGGTCGCTCGCCGTCGCCAACCGGCCCGAGGGCGGCGCGCAGGTCACGGTGCAGCTGGGCGACCGGGCCCCGACCGAGGATCCGCGCGCATGACGGCGCGGGTCGTCGCTGCACTCGCCGCGGTCGCGGCCGCCTGCGCCGGCTGCGGCGCGGGCGCGGGCCTGCACATCGAGAACGGCGGCCGCACGGTGCGCCTGCATCAGGTGGCGCCGCCGAGCCCGCCGCCGACGACGCACGCCCACCGGCCCCCGTCCCCCGGCGTGCACCTCGGCGGCCCCGCCGTGATCGCCTACGACTCCGGCACGCTGTGGTGCGCCGTGCAGCCCGGCGCCGGGCTGCTCGGCTCGCTGATCGCCGTCGACACGACCACGGGCAGGCGCGTCGGCGGCGCCGGTGCCGCTGCCTCCGGCCGGGCCGGCCCTACCTGCTCGCGGTCGGGGCCGACGGCGTGTGGCTTGCGGCGGGCGTGCGGCTGTGGCGCGTCGACCCGACGTCCGGCCAGGCGGCGCTCCTTGCACCGCCTCGCCGGCCCGGCGACGGCGATCCTCGACACGGGCGGCTCGGTCTGGGCGACCGTCCAGGCGCCGGGCGGCGGCCGCCTCGTGCGCCTCGATCCGGCCTCGGGCAGCGCCACGGCGCAGGCCCCGCTCGGGCCGTCGCCGAGCGCGCTCACGGTGGCGGGCGGCTCGGCCTGGGTGACCGACAGCGCCGACCAGTCGATCGAGCGCTTCACCGTCTCACGCAACGCGCTGCGCCCCGCGGCGACGATCACGCTGCCCCGCTCGAGCGTGCGCGCCCCGACCCAGATCACGGTCTTCGGCGGGTTCGTGTGGGTGTACGAGCGCGGCCGCGTGCTGCGCATCGGCGAGTCGTCGGACCGCGTGCTCGGCACGACCCGCGTCGCCGCCGTCCCCGGCGGCACGATCGCGGCCGGGAGCGGCGGGATCTGGGTCATCACCAGAAGCCGCGTGCACGACCGCGGCGCCGTGCGGCTGCTCGACGCCTCCGACGGCCTGCCGGCCGGGCATCGGATCGTGGTCGGCGGCCGGCCGACCGCGCTCGCCACCGACGGCCGCTCGGCGTGGGTGCTCGACTCGGCCGCGGACCGCCTGATTCGCGTTTTTCCCGACTGACGCCGCCAGCCGCTCTACCATCCGTCGTCATGGCGGCATCCGAGCGTGTGGCGCTCGTCACCGGCGCAAGCCGTGGCATCGGCGCCGAGATCGCGCGGCAGCTCGAGCGGCAGGGGCTCACCGTGGTGCGCGGCGTGCGCGCTCCCGATGCCGCCGACCCGACCCAGCGGCGCCTCGACGTCACCGACCAGGCGTCGGTGGACGCGCTCGCCGAGGGCATCGAACGCGACCCCGGCCGCCTCGACGTGCTTGTGTGTAACGCCGGCATCCTGCTGGACACGGGCCGGCCCGGCGTCGGCGCCGACCTCGACGTCGTCCGGGCGACGCTCGACACGAACCTCTACGGAGCGTGGCGGGTGGCCTCGGGCCTGAACGCGCTCACGCGCATCTTCGCGCACGAGCTCGCGGCCGACGGCGTGCTCGTGAACTCCACCTGCCCCGGGTACGTGCGCACCGACATGAGCGGCCCGGGGGCGACGCGCTCACCGGCGGAGGGCGCCGACACCGCCGTGTGGCTGGTGACGCTCCCTGACGACGGCCCGACCGGGGGCTTCTTCCGCGACCGCAGGCCGATCCCGTGGTAGCCGGCGCAGCCGCCTTCCTGCGTCGCTTCCCGCCGTTCGACGCGCTCGCCGAGGACGAGCTCGAACAGGCCGAGGCGGCCATCCTCGAGCGCAGCTACGCCGAGGGCGACCTGGTGCTCGTCGAGGACGGCACCCCCGCCCGGTACCTGTACGTCGTCCGCTCGGGGTCGGTCGAGCTCGTCCACGAGTCCGACGTGATCGACGTGCTCGAGCCGGGCGAGGCCTTCGGGCATCCGTCGCTCCTGTCGGGCATGGCGCCCGCGTTCGATGTGCGCGCGCGCGAGGCGACGGTCTGCCTGCTGCTCGACCACGACGTCGCCCTGCGCCTGCTCGGCAGCCGCGCCGGGGTCGAGTTCGTGGCCAGCTCCCTGCGCGAGCGGCTCGTGCGCACCGGCCACGTCGCCCACGCCCAGGCCGACCAGCGCACGGCCCACCTGGGCGCGCTCGTGCACCGGCCCGCCGTCGTCTGCCGCCCCGACGCGACTGCCGGGGAGGCGGCCCGGCTGATGGCCGAGGCCGACGTGTCGTGCCTGCTCGTGCAGCTCGACGAGGGGTACGGGATCGTCACCGACTCCGACCTGCGCAGCAAGCTCGTGGCCCGCGGCCGCGGCTACGACACGCCCGTGCGCGACCTGATGGTGGCGCCCGCGCTCACGTTCGCGCCCGAGCGGCTGGCGGTCGACGCGATGATCGACATGCTCGACGCCGGCATCCACCACCTGCCCGTCATCGACGCGAGCGGCGCGCCCCTCGGGGTGGTGACCGCGACCGACCTGATGTACCTCGAGAGCCGTACGCCGTTCGCGCTGCGGCGGTCGATCGCGCACGCGGCCACGGTCGACGAGGTGGTCGAGGCGGCGTCGCACATGCCGCAGGTCGTCGTCTCGCTCACGCGCGCCGGCGTCGTCGCCACCGACATCGGCCGGGTGCTCGCGCTGCAGTCCGACAGCGCCACGATGCGCCTGATCGACCTCGCGCTCGCCGCGCACGGCGAGGCCCCCGGGGCGTGGGCGTGGCTGGCGCTCGGATCGACGGCCCGCCGGGAGGCGTCGCTCGCCTCCGACCAGGACAACGCGCTTGCCTACGCCGACGGCAGCGACGACGAGTGGTATCGCCAGGCTCGCGGCCGACGTGAACGACGGCCTGGCCCGGTGCGGGTTCGGCGCCGACAACGCCGAGGTGCTCGCCCGCAACCGGCAGTGGCGCATGTCGGACGCCGACTGGCAGCGCGTGTTCCGGGACTGCCTCGACCAGCCCGACCGCTCGCACCTGACCCGGGCCGCCGTCGCCTTCGACTTCCGCCACGTCTGCGGCGGCCTGCAGATCGTGCGCCCGCTGGTCGAGATCGAGCGCCGGGCGCCCGAGCACCCGGACTTCCTGCGCCGGCTCGCCCGCACGGCCACCGACTTCGAGCCGCCGCTCGGCTTCCGCGGCCGCCTGCAGCTCGACGCCGACGGCCGCATCGACATCAAGCGCGGCGGCGTCGTGCCCATCGCGAACCTGGCCCGGTTCCACGCCCTGCAGGCCAGGGTCACCGTCTCGGACACGATCGGCCGCCTGCGCGGAGCGGCCCAGGCCGGCTCGATCGAGGCCGAGCGGGCGGCGGCGCTCGAGGAGGCCTTCGAGCTCGTCACCCGCCTGCGGCTCGAGCACCAGGCGGCCGAGGTCGAGGCCGGGAGCCCGCCCACGAACCGGATCGCGCCGGCCGACCTGGCGCCGCTCACCCGCGGCCAGCTGCTGAGCGCGCTGCGCGCCGTGGCCGACGCACAGCATGCGCTCGCCAGGTTCGTGCCGCTGGGCATGTAGCAGCGGACACGTTTGCCCGCGAACCCTTTACTCCGGCCGACCGACCTGATTCACTAGGCGCGGATAACCCGTTCCCCAAGGAGGTCTCATGGCGGTCGATAGTGGCGCTCCCGACTATGAGGGTGGTGGCCTGAGCCGGGAGACGAACTGGTGGGGTGCGTTCGTGATCGGCCTCGCCGGGACGATCCTCGTGACGGGCATCGCGCCCGTGATGGTCACATCGCTCGGCGCGGCGGCGATCCCGGTGATGGTCGTGATCACGATCACGGGGTATCTGCTGTGCCTGCTGCTGGCGGAGCTCTCGGCGATGATGCCGGAGCGCACGGGCGGCTCGCCGACCTACGCCTACGTGGCGTACAAGGACAAGTGGCCGCGGTTCGCCAAGCACGTCAACGGCTTCACGTCGTGGGCGTACTGGCTCGGCTGGTTCCCGGTCGCGCCGCTCAACATGATCCTGGCGTCGTTCTACATCGTGGACAAGTTCGGCCTCTCGACCAAGGGGTTCACGCCGATCCACACCCCGATCGCCTACTGGACGATCGTCATCTCGGTCGTCGGCATCCTGCTCGTCTTCATCCCGGCGTGGCTCGGCATCCGCCTGGGCGCCATGTTCGCCACCGTGCTCGGGCTCCTGTCGATGATCCCGCTGACGCTGCTCGCGATCATGCCGTTCCTGCACCCGTCGGCCGCGAACTGGGGCAACCTGTCCGGCTTTCACCAGCTCGACGGCTCCAGCTTCTTCTCGGCCGACCTCGGGCACAACTGGCTCGTGATCTACATCGCCTTCTCGTTCCTGCTGACCTGGAACGTGATCGCGATGGAGGCGGCCGCCTGCTACATCGGCGAGTGCCGCGACCCGGAGCGCGACGCCAAGATCGCGATGAACCTGGAGGGCCTGTACGGCCTCTTCATCTACACGATGATCCCGGTCGCGTTCGTGGTCGTGCTCGGCGCCACCAAGCTGAGCGACCCGCTGCAGGCCGATCCCAAGACGATCTTCTCGACGTTCGCGACGGCGGTGTTCGGCACCGGGGCGAGCTGGCTCGACTGGACGATCGCGATCATGCTCGATCATCGCGCTCTCGCTCTCGGTGCTGAACGCGATCATGGGCTCGGCGCGGGCGCTGCACCAGATGTCGATCGACGGCGAGTTCCCGCGCATCTTCTCGAAGGTCAACCGGCACGGCGTGCCCGGGCTTCTCGATGGGCTTCAACGTCGTGTGCTCGATCGCCCTCATCTTCACCGGCGGCGCGGTCGAGATCTACTCGCTCTCGAACGTCGGCTACCTGGCGTCGTTCATCCCGGTGCTGGTCGGCTACTACCTGCTGCGCAAGTACCGGCCCGACATGCGCCGCCCGGTCCGGCTGCCGGAGTTCTTCAAGTACATCGCCCTGGCGATGGCGGCCGGCTACTTCGTCATCTGGAGCTACGGCGGCCTCGTCTACACGGCGCTCCCGAACGCGCTCCTGGGCGGGGCGGACACCCGCGATCTACTTCTTCATCGGCTGGGTGATCCTGCTCGTCGTACCTGCCGCTCTACTGGTACCGGATCAAGGTCGAGGATCCCAAGTACGCCAGCGAGGCGCCGCCGGACGCGCCGCAGATCGCAGCCGGCGACTGATCACGGGATCTCGGGTGGGAGCGGTGTTCCGCCGGGCATCGCCCCCACCCGATCCCGCCACGCTGCGCGTGGAGCGCCTGGTGGTCGCCTCCGAGGGGCGGCCGATCGACTGGACGGTGCTCCAGCAGGCGTTCGAGCTCGCCCGGCCGGCGACGCGCGAAGGTGCGCGTGATCTCGATCGCGCGGGTGTGGGGGACGTCGCTCGGGTTTCCCAACCCGCACCTCAACCCGAGCAGGCGCGAGTGGGACGCCCAGCGGCTGCTCGTGCGCGAGGCCGTGCGAGCGCGCTCGAGAAGGCCGGCTTCGACGCGTCGGGCCACGTCGTCGGCACCCGCCGCGCGGCCAAGCGGATCGTCGCGCGAGGCGGTCGGCTTCGGCGCCGACGCGATCGTGATGGGTGCCGACCCCGAACGCGGTGCTGATCGGCGACTTCATGTGGTCGCAGGAGCCCTACCGGGTCGCCCGCCGCGCGCGGGTGCCGGTGTATCTCGTCCCGCTCGGAGCGCCACGATCCGGCTGACCCTCGGGCTTAGGTAGACTCGCCGCGAGACGATGCGAGTCCTCCTTGTCGGATCCGGCGGTCGCGAGCACGCCCTGGCGTGGGCGCTCGCGCGCTCCCCGCTGCTCGGGGAGCTGCACGCCGCCCCGGCAACCCGGGGATCGGCACGCTCGCGCGCTGCATCCCGTGCCTGTCTCCGACCTCGAGGGGTTGACCCGGCTCGCGGTCGATCTCTCCGTCGACCTGGTCGTGGTCGGCCCGGAGGCGCCGCTCGTGGCCGGCCTCGCCGATCGCCTCGCCGCGGCGGGCGTCGCCGTGTTCGGCCCGTCGGCAGCGGCCGCGCAGCTCGAGGGATCGAAGGCGTTTGCGAAGACCGTGATGGAGGCCGCCGGCGTGCCGACGGCCCGGTTCGCGGTGTGCGACACGGTCTCGGCGGCGCATGCCGCCATCGCCGAGGCCGACGGCGACGTGGTGGTCAAGGCGGACGGGCTCGCCGCCGGCAAGGGCGTCGTCGTCTGCTCGTCGGTCGCCGAGGCGCATGCGGCCGTCGCGGCCGCGCTCGTGGACGACCGCTTCGGCGTGGCCGGGCGCAGGGTGCTGATCGAGGAGCGGCTCGAGGGCGAGGAGCTCTCGCTGCTCGCCCTCTGCGACGGCGAGCACGTGCTCCCGCTCGCACCGGCGCGCGACTACAAGCGCGCGGGCGACGACGACTCCGGCCCGAACACCGGCGGCATGGGGTCGATCTCGCCGGTGCCGGGCATCGGGCCCGACGTGGTCGCCGACATCGTCGCGCGCGTGCACAAGCCGGTCGTGAACGAGCTCGCCCGCCGCGGCGCGCCCTACCGGGGCTGTCTCTACGCGGGACTGATCCTGACGGCCGACGGGCCGCGCGTGATCGAGTTCAACGCCCGCTTCGGCGACCCCGAGACGCAGGTGATCCTGCCCCGCACCGCGGGCGACGTGCTCGCGTTGCTCGCCCGTGCCGCCGGCGGGACGCTCGCCGGGTGCGAGGCCGAGGTGGCCGAGCCGGCGTGCGTCAGCGTCGTCGTCGCGTCGCGCGGGTATCCGGAGTCGCCGGAGGTCGGCGACCGGATCACCGGCGTCGACGAGGCGGAGGAGATCGACGGCGTGACCGTCTTCCACGCCGGGACGGCCGCGGGCGCCGGCGATCGGCTGGAGACGGCCGGAGGGCGCGTGCTCAACGTGACGGCCGTCGGCCCGGACTTCGACACGGCGCGCCGGCGGGCATACGCCGGCGTCGACGCGATCCACATCGACGGCGCCCACCATCGCAGCGACATCGGCCGCGCGGCCGCCGACGCGGAGCACGTGCATGCGTGACCCCGTGCCGGCGCCCGAGGTCAAGCACCTGTGGGCCGAGCTCGAGACCGACGGGCCGCAGGTCGGGATCATCATGGGATCGGAGTCCGACCGCGAGGTGATGGAGGCGGCCGCCACGGAGCTCGCCGAGCGCGCGATCACGTACGAGATGCAGGCGCTCTCGGCCCACCGCGATCCGCGCGGCGTGGCCGAGTACGCGTCGACCGCCGCCCTGCGCGGCGTGCGCGTGATCATCGCCGGCGCCGGCAAGGCCGCCGCGCTGCCCGGCGTCGTCGCCGCCTACACGGAGCTGCCCGTGATCGGCGTGCCGATCCGCACGTCCGACCTGGGCGGGATGGACTCGCTGCTCTCGATCGTGCAGATGCCGCCCGGCGTCCCGGTCGCCTGCATGGCGATCAACGGCGCCCGCAACGCCGCCATCTTCGCCGCCAAGATCCTCGCCCAGGGCCAGATCCCGCCCTCGACGACCGAGTTCTAGCCCGACGGTCTCAGGCCGGGGCGGCGAAGTCGACGTCCGCGGTCTGTGGCGGTCCCGGCGGTGCGCCCCGGCGCGGTCTGGTATGCCCAGTAGAGGTTCGTGTGGGCGATCACCTGGTCGGGCGGCGGCGCGCCCCACTCCGACTGATCGTCGGTCGTATGGGCGTCGCTGACGAGGGTCGCGTCGTACCCCCGGGCGAACGCGCCGTGCAGCGTCGAACGCACGCACCAATCGGTCTGTGCGCCGACGACCACCAGTCGCCCGACACCGAGCCCGGACAGCACGGTCTCGAGGGTCGTGTCCTCGAAGGAGTCGCCGTGGCTCTTCTCGACCAGCGGCTCTGCGTCGCCCGGCGCCAGCTCCGGGACGATCCGCCAGCCGTCGCTTCCTCGTGCCAGGTGCTCGTCGGAGTGCTGCACCCACACCACGGCCACCCCCTCCCGCCGCGCCCTCTCGACAAGGCTGCCGACGTTCGCGACGACCGCGTCCCGCGCATGCGCCCGATCGACGGCGGCGTTCTGCACGTCAACGACGAGCAGCGCGGTATTCGGACGATTCTCGAGTGTGCTCATGGTTTCCCCCTGGTCGCGCCAGACGCCTGCATCCTTCCACCGTAGACCTACCACAGACAGTGCGCCGGACACCGATGGCGCGGCGCCCCGCGGCGCGGCAGGCCTCGGGACGTGTGCTGCTGGCTGGTCGGGGGACGCGCCACTTGGCGTGTCGTACACACGCCAATTGCAATATCCCGACACCCCTGCCACACCCCGTCACCCTCACGGCACGCCTGCCGGCTTCGACCATGCCGTCGTCGTCCTCGGCCCCGCTGGCCGCTCATCCGGATCTCAATTCCCTGGACCGATGACCGCCTGGCCGGCACGCCCGCCGGCCAGCGGATTGCACATCTCTCGCAAGCTGACCGGGGTCTTCGACGTGGGGGCGTCGAGCGGGTAGGCCGTCTGTCGGGTAAACGCCACTTGGCGTGTCGTACACACGTCAATTGCAGTTCCCCGACACCCTCGCCACACCCCGTCACCCACACGCGACACTCGCCGCATCCATACTCGGGACATGGTCCATGCCGCACGTCCCCGACGCTCTACAAGGCTCGCGGCATGCCGCTCAAGCAGGCGTGCTGCGCGATCTGCGTCGACCGGACGCGGGGGCGCACGCGCAGGGTGACGCTGTCCAATCGCGTCAGCGTCCATCTGTGCGACGCGCACGCGAGCCACGAGTTCCAGACGCGGCGGGGCGGGCGGGACTTCGTGCGGACGCTGATGGGGGTGTGGCGGGCGAACGACTGCCTGACGCTCGCCCGCAGCCGTGCGCTCGACGCCCACCTCGCGGCGCTGCGCGCTCCACCCGGCCCGGCCGCGGCCGGGCAGCTACACGTGGCCCGAGCTGCGCCGCGACCTCGAGGGCGCCTACGCGGCCGGGGCGACACCCGCCGAGCTCCACCCGGCCGTGCGCACACACCTGCAGCCGTACCCCGCCCGGCCGCCCAGCCGGCGCACGCTGCAGCGCTGGCACGCCGAGCGGCGCTGGCTCGCCCGTGCGCCCTGACAGCCCCGCACCCGACGGGTTCCCGCCACCCCCTCCTGTAGACTGACCACCCAGGCGCCCCTCCGACCAGAAGGCAGCGATTCCGGCTTGATCTCTCGCTATACCCGCCCCGCGATCGGCGCCGTGTGGTCGGACGAGCGCAAGTTCCAGCGGTGGCTGGACGTGGAGATTGCCGCGATGGCGGCCTGGGCCGAGCTCGGGGTGGTGCCCGGCCGAGGCGGTGGCCGCCGTCCGTGCCCGCGCGCAGGGTCGACGTCGCCCGCATCGGCGAGATCGAGGGGCGCACGCACCACGACGTGCTCGCCTTCACCGAGTCGGTGGCCGAGCTCGTCGGCGAGCAGGCGCGCTGGTTCCACTACGGCCTGACGTCGTCGGACGTCGTCGACACGGCGCTCGCGCTGCAGCTGCGCGACGCCGGCGAGCTCCTGCTCGCGGGCATCGACGCGGTGGAGCAGGCGGCGGCCGTGCGCGCCGAGGAGTTCCGCCACACGCCGATCATCGGCCGCACCCACGGCGTCCACGCCGAGCCCACGACGTTCGGCCTGAAGCTGCTCGGCTGGGTGACCGAGCTGCGGCGCCAGCGCGTCCGCCTCGGCGACGCGTTCGCCGGCGTACGCGTCGGCAAGCTCTCCGGCGCCGTCGGCGCCTACGCGAACTCCGACCCGCGCATGGAGGCCCTGGCGCTCGCCGAGCTCGGCCTCGAGCGCGAGGACGTCGCCACCCAGGTCGTGCCGCGCGACCGCCATGCCGCCCTGCTCTCGGCGATCGCGGGCGCCGGCGCGTCGCTCGAGCGGTTCGCGCTCGAGGTGCGCCACCTGCAGCGCACCGAGGTGCGCGAGGCGCTCGAGCCGTTCGCCGCCGGGCAGAAGGGCAGCTCGGCGATGCCGCACAAGCGCAACCCGATCGTGTGCGAGCGCATCTGCGGCCTCGCCCGCATCCTGCGCGCGAACGCCCACGTCGGCCTCGAGGACGTCGCGCTCTGGCACGAGCGCGACATCTCGCACTCCTCGGCCGAGCGCGTCGTGCTGCCCGACTCGACGATCGCCCTCGACTACATGCTCGACCGCGCCCGCTGGCTGATCGAGGGCCTCGCGGTCGACCCCGAGCGGATGCTGCGTAACCTCGAGGCGTCGCACGGCCTCGTCTTCTCCGGCCGGGCGCTCCTGCGCCTGGTCGAGTCGGGCATGAGCCGTGAGCGCGCGTACGAGCTCGTCCAGCGGAACGCGCTCGCCGCCTGGGACCGCGAGGTGCCGCTGCGCGACCTGCTCGAGGCCGATGCCGAGGTCGCGCCGGTGCTCGACCGCGGCCGACCTCGACGAGATCTTCGACCTCGACGCCCTGCTCGTCCACGTGGACGAGATCTTCGACCGCACGCTACGACGCCCGGAGGTTGCCCATGCCTGACACCCTGTCCCATCTGCACGAGGCCTCCGGGAAGGTGCGGGAGCTGTACGGATTCGGCGACCGGCTGCTGCTGGTCGCGTCCGACCGCATGTCGGCGTTCGACGTCGTGCTGCCGACCCCGATCCCCGACAAGGGCAGGGTGCTGACCGGGCTCTCGCGGTTCTGGTTCGAGCGCACGCGCGACCTGGTGCCCAACCACATGATCAGCGTCGACGTCGCCGACTTCCCCGCCGAGGCGCGCGACATGCCGGACATCGCCGGCCGGGCGATGCTGGCGCAGCGCCTGACGATGCTGCCGATCGAGTGCGTCGTGCGCGGCTACCTGGTCGGCTCCGGCTGGAAGGACTACCGCGCCACCGGCTCGGTGTGCGGGCACGCGCTGCCGGGCGGCCTGCGCGAGGCCGACAAGCTGCCCGAGCCGCTGTTCACGCCGTCGACCAAGGCGACCGAGGGCCACGACGCGAACATCGACCGCGCCGCCGGCGTCGCGCTCGTCGGCGAGGAGCGCTTCGCCCGCATCGAGCAGCTCTCGATCGCGCTCTACCGCGCCGCGGCCGACTACGCGCTCGAGCGCGGGATCATCATCGCCGACACGAAGTTCGAGTTCGGCGAGGACGCCGACGGCCGCATCGTCGTCGGCGACGAGGTGCTGACGCCGGACTCGTCGCGGTTCTGGCCGGTCGACGAGTACGCCCCCGGCGGCTCGCCGCCGTCCTACGACAAGCAGTACGTGCGCAACTGGCTCGAGACGCTCGACTGGGACAAGACGCCGCCCGGCCCCGAGATCCCGGCCGACGTCGTCGCCGGCACCCGCGCCCGCTACGTCGAGGCCTACGAGCGGCTGACCGGCGAGCCGTTCGAGGCGTATCTCGACGCCACCCGGAGCCGCTCGTGAAGGTGACGGTGACGGTGCGCCCCCGGGCCGGCATCCTCGACCCGCAGGGCGAGGCGCTGCGGCGCTCGCTGCAGGGCCTGGGCTACGCGGCCTCCGACGTCCGCGCCGGCAAGGTGTTCGACCTCGAGCTCGAGGCCACCGACGCGCGCGAGGCGCTGCGCGTGGCGGGCCGGATCGCCGAGCAGGTGCTGTCGAACCCGCTGATCGAGGACTTCGAGGTGCACCGCGCACGAGCCGGTGCGCACGTGAGCGCGCGCGTCGCGGTGCTGGCCTTCCCGGGCTCGTGCGACGATCGCGACGCCCTGCGCGCGGTCGAGCTCGTCGGCGCCGAGCCCGTCCGCGTCTGGCACGCCGACGACGACCTCGGCGGCGCGGACGCCGTGATCGTCCCCGGCGGCTTCAGCTACGGCGACTACCTGCGGCCGGGCGCGCTCGCGGCGCGCTCGCCGGCGATGGCGGCGGTGCGCGCGCTGGCCGAGGCCGGCGGGCCGGTGCTCGGCATCTGCAACGGCTTCCAGGTGCTGACCGAGGCCGGCCTGCTCCCCGGCGTGCTGCGGCCGAACGCCCACCTGCAGTTCCGCTGCGAGGACGCCGGGCTGCGCGTCCAGCGGCAGTCGCCGTGGCTGCCCGACCTGGTGGCCGGCGACGTGCTCGAGATCCCGGTGAAGCACCACGACGGCTGCTTCTTCGCCACGCCGGCGCAGCTCGAGGACCTCGACGCCAGCGGCCAGGTGCTGCTGCGCTACGTGCGCAACCCCAACGGGTCGGTCGAGTCGATCGCCTGCATCACCAACGCCGCCGGCAACGTGGCCGGCCTGATGCCGCATCCCGAGCATGCCGTCGACCCGCTGCTCGGATCGGTCGACGGCCGCGTCCTCCTGCGCGGCCTGCTCGATCAGGCCGCAGTCGGGAGCCCCGCCTAGGATGCGACGGTGAGCGCCGTCTCCTCGCAGTCCCTGCACCGCTCGCTCGGCCTGACCGACGCCGAGTTCGAGCGCATCGGCGAGCTGCTCGAGCGCGAGCCGAACGACTTCGAGCTCGCGGTGTTCTCGCTGCTCTGGAGCGAGCACTGCGCCTACAAGCACTCGCGCCGGCTGCTCGCCGGCCTGCCCACGGCGGGCGAGCGCGTGCTGCAGGGCCCCGGCGAGAACGCCGGCGTCATCGACGTCGGCGACGGCCTGGCCGTGGCGCTCAAGGTCGAGAGCCACAACCACCCGTCGGCGGTCGAGCCGTTCCAGGGCGCCGCCACCGGCGTCGGCGGCATCCTGCGCGACATCTTCGCGATGGGCGCGCGCCCGATCGCGATCCTCGACTCGCTCCGGTTCGGCGAGCTCGACTCCGAGCGCCAGCGCCACCTCTTCGCCCGCGTCGTCGAGGGCGTCGGCCACTACGGCAACTGCGTCGGCGTCGCGAACGTCGGCGGCGAGGTCGAGTTCGAGCCGGCCTACGCGCAGAACTGCCTCGTGAACGCGATGTGCGTCGGGGTGCTCCCGGCCGACCGGCTGCAGTCCGCCGGCGCCGCCGGCCCCGGCAACCTGCTCGTGCTGTACGGGTCGAAGACGGGCCGCGACGGCATCGGCGGCGCGAGCGTGCTCGCGTCGCAGGGCTTCGAGGAGGGCTCCGAGGCCAAGCGCCCGAGCGTCCAGATCGGCGACCCGTTCACCGGCAAGAAGCTGATCGAGTGCACGCTCGCGCTGCTCGACGCGGGGCTGCTGGTCTCGCTGCAGGACCTCGGCGCGGCGGGGCTGGCCTCGTCGACGTCCGAGATGGCCTCGGCGGGCGGGGTCGGGCTCGACGTCGACCTCTCCGCCGTGCCCGTCCGCGAGCAGGGGATGGAGCCGTTCGAGATCATGATCTCCGAGTCGCAGGAGCGGATGGCCGCCATCGTCGAGCCCGGCTCGTGGCCGGCGGTCGAGGCGCTCTGCCGGCGCTGGGAGATCGACGCCACCGTCATCGGCGAGGTGACCGAGACCGGGCATCTGCGCGCGTTCCACGGCGGCGAGCTCGTGGGCGACATCCCGGTGGCGACGCTGACCGACGACGCGCCGCGCTACGAGCTCGCCTGCGAGCGGCCCGCCCGCCTCGAGGACGAGCCGCGCGCCGCGCTCGACCCCGAGACGACCCCCGACGTCGCCCTGCGCGCGCTGCTCGCCTCGCCGGGCATCGCCAGCCGCGCCTGGGTGACGCGGCAGTACGACCAGCTCGTCGGCTCGGGCACCGTCGTGCGTCCCGGCGGCGACGCCGCGGTCGTGCGGCTCACCCCGTCGCGGCGCGCGATCGCCGTGAAGCTCGACGGCAACGGCCGGCGCACCTGGCTCGACCCGCGCCGCGGCGGCATGAGCGCCGTCTGCGAGGCGGCGCGCAACGTCGCCTGCACCGGCGCGCGGCCCGCGGCGGTCACCAACTGCCTCAACTTCGGCAACCCGGAGGATCCCGAGATCGGCTACGAGCTGGCCGAGGCGATCGCCGGCATGGCCGCGGCCTGCACGCGCCCTCGGCCTGCCGGTCGTGTCGGGCAACGTCTCGCTCTACAACGAGCACGACGGCCGGCCGATCCTGCCGACGCCCGTCGTGGGCGTCGTCGGCGTGCTCGACGACGCCGAGCTCGCCGTGCGCATCGGCTTCCACGAGGCCGGCGACGTCGTGCTCCTGGCCGGCGCCGGCACAGGGCGCGCTGGACGGGTCGGACTACCAGAAGGTGATCCTGGGCGAGGTGGCCGGCCGCATCCCCGAGCCCGACCTCGAGGCCGAGCGGGCGCTGCACGCGTTCCTGGCCGCCGCGGCCGAGCGCAGGCTGCTGCGAAGCGCCCACGACGTCGGCGGCGGCGGCCTCGCGGTCGCGGTGGCCGAGTCGGCGATGGCGGGCGGCATCGGCGTGCGCGTCGAGGAGGCCGACGACCTCTTCGGCGAGGGCGACGGCCGGGTCGTCGTCTCGGCCCGGCGGGCCGACGTGGCGGCTCTGCGCAAGCTCGCCTCCGGCGTGCCGCTGCGGCGGCTCGGCGCCGTGGGCGGCACCGAGATCGCCGTCGGCCCGGCCCGGATCGCGCTCGCCGAGGCCGTCGCGGCCTACGAGGGCGCGATCCCGCGGATCATGGACGGTGACGCCTGATGTGCGGCGTGTTCGGCATCTACGCCCCGCCGGGCGACCCCGATCGCGACGTCGCGCGGATGACGTTCTTCGGCCTCTTCGCGCTGCAGCACCGCGGCCAGGAGAGCGCCGGGATCGCCGTGTCCGACGGCGCCCGCATCACGGCGATGAAGGACATGGGCCTGGTCAGCCAGGTGTTCGACGAGCCGCGGCTCTCGGGCCTCGAGGGCCACATCGCCATCGGCCACGCCCGCTACTCGACCACCGGCTCGACCGTGTGGCAGAACGCGCAGCCGGTCGTGCGCCACGCCGGCGGGCGCACGGTCGCGCTCGGGCACAACGGCAACCTGACGAACACGGCCGCGCTGCGCGAGGAGCTGCTCGCGCGCCGGGTCTCGATGCGCTCGACGTCCGACACCGAGGTGATGGCGGCGCTGATCGCCGAGCACGGCGTCGAGCGATCTCGGCGAGGCGGTCGCCGACGTGATGGGCCGGATCGAGGGCGCGTTCGCCGCGGTCGTCATGAGCGAGCGCGCGCTCGCCGGCTTCCGCGATCCCGACGGCATCCGCCCGCTCGTCGTCGGCCGGCTCGACGACGCGTGGGTGCTCGCGTCCGAGACGTGCGCGTTCGACCTGATCGGCGCCCGCACCGAGCGCGAGCTCGAGCCCGGCGAGATGGTCGTGATCGACGAGCGCGGCCCGCGCTACCGCCGCGTCGGCGACCGGCCGGGATCGCTGTGCGTGTTCGAGTACATCTACTTCGCCCGCCCCGACTCGGTCATGGGCGGCCGCGGCCTGCACGAGGTGCGGCGGCAGATGGGCGAGCGCCTGGCCGACGAGGCGCCGGTCGAGGCGGACGTCGTCATCGGCGTGCCCGACTCGGGGACGCCGGCCGCGGTCGGCTACGCCCAGCGCAGCGGGATCCCGTTCGGCGAGGGCCTGGTCAAGAACCGCTACGTCGGCCGCACGTTCATCCAGCCCGACCAGGCGCTGCGCGAGCGCGGCGTCAAGCTCAAGTTCAACGCCCTGCGCTCGGTGCTCGAGGGCCGCCGCGTCGTCGTGGTCGACGACTCCATCGTGCGCGGCTCGACCACGCGCAAGCTGGTGCAGATGCTGTTCGAGGCGGGCGCGCGCGAGGTGCACCTGCGCGTGTCGTCGCCGCCGATCGTCTCGCCCTGCTTCTACGGCATCGACATGGCCGACCAGGACGAGCTGATCGCGGCCGGCCGCAGCATCGAGGACGTGCGCCGGCGGCTGGGCGCGACGTCGCTCGCCTACCTCTCGCTGGACGGCCTCGAGGCCACCACCGGGCCGGCCGAGGGCTTCTGCCGCGCCTGCCTGACCGGCGCCTACCCGACCGACATCCCCGCCGACATGCGCCTGGCGAAGCTGCGCTTCGAGGCGGCGCCGGTGCCGGTGGAGATCCGGTGAGCGAGGATCCGCCGCCGCTGACATACGCCGGGTCGGGCGTCAGCCTGGATGCCTCCGATGCGGTGGTCGAGCGGATCCGTGCCGCGGTCACCTCGACACACGGCCGTCAGGTGCTCGGCGGCCACGGCGGCTTCGCCGGCCTCTACACGCCGTCGGTCGGCGACCCGCTGATCGCGGCCGGCTGCGACGGCGTCGGGACGAAGGTGCTGCTCGGGGCGGCCGCGGGCCGGCACGCGGGCCTGGGCATCGACCTCGTCGCCATGAGCGTGAACGACGTGCTGACGTCGGGCTGCCGGCCCGCCTTCTTCATGGACGTGATCACCTGCGCCCAGGTCGACGTCGACGTGGTCGCGGCGCTCGTCGAGGGCATCGCCGAGGGCTGCCGCGAGGCCGGCTGCGCGCTGCTCGGCGGCGAGACGGCCGAGCACCCGGACATGATGCGGCCGGGCGAGTTCGACCTGGCCGGGTTCTGCGTCGGCATCGCCGAGCGGCGCGAGCTCGTGTCCGGGCAGCCGGGTGAAGGCGGGCGACGCCATCCTCGGCCTGCCGGCGAGCGGGCCGCACGCGAACGGCTTCTCGCTCGTCCGGCGGCTGCTCGAGCGGGCCGGCGCCGGCCTCGGCGACGCGCCGGAGGCGCTCGGCGGCGCGAGCGTCGCCGACGCGCTGCTCGAGCCGACCCGGATCTACGCCCGCCCGGTCGGCGAGCTCACGCGCACGGTCGACGTGCGGGCGATGGCGCACATCACGGGCGGGGGCATCCCCGGCAACCTGGCGCGCCAGTTCCCCGCGGGCCTGGGCGCCGAGATCGACCTGGGATCGTGGCAGCGGCCGGCCGTGTTCGGCTGGCTGGGCTCGCTCGGCGTCGAGGAGGACGAGCTGCGGCGGGTCTTCAACCTCGGCCTGGGCTACGCGGCCGTCGTCGAGCCGGACTCGGTGCCGGCGGCGCTCGCGGCGCTCGAGCGCGGCGGCTGCCCGGGCTTCGTCGCCGGCAGCGTCGGCGAGGGCGCGGGGGTGCGCTTCCGCTGAGGGTCGGCGTGCTCATCTCCGGTGAAGGCACGAACCTGCAGGCGCTGATCGACGCACCCGACATCGACGTCGCGTGCGTCGTCTCGAGCCGCGCCGACGCGCCGGGCCTCGACCGCGCCCGCCGGGCCGGCATCCCGGCGCTGGCCGCGGACGGCGAGGAGGAGACGCTCGCGTTCCTGGCCGGGCACGGCGTCGACCTGGTCGTGCTGGCCGGCTACATGCGCATCCTGTCGGCCGCCTTCGTCGGCCGCTACTCCGGCCGGATCCTGAACGTGCACCCGGCGCTCCTGCCCGCGTTCCCGGGCGCTGCGGCCGTGGCCGACGCCGTCGCGCCACGGGGTCAAGGTCACCGGCGTGACGGTGCATCTCGTCGACGCCGAGCACGTGGCAGCCGATACCGGCCCTATCGTCCTGCAGGAGGCGCTGGCCGTTTCGTATGATGACACCGCCGCGGAGGTCGCCGAGCGCCTGCATGGGATCGAGCATCGGTTGCTGCCCGAGGCGGTGCGGTTGTACGGGGCGGGCAGGATCCACGTCGATGGACGGCGGGTGAGGGTGAGCGGATGAAGATCAGACGAGCCCTGATATCGGTCAGTGACAAGAACGGCCTCTCGACGCTCGCGCTCGGGCTGCACGCCCTCGGCGTCGAGCTGATCTCGACCTCCGGCACGGCCGCGTTCCTGGAGCAGGCCGGCGTCCCGGTGACGACGGTCGAGGCGCTGACCGGCTCGGCCGAGCTCCTGGGCGGCCGGGTGAAGACGCTGCACGCCTCGCTGCACGCCGCGATCCTCGCGCGCCGCGACCACCCCGACGACATGGCCTCGCTCGAGGCAGGCCGGGATCGCGCCGATCGACCTCGTCGTGTGCAACCTGTACCCGTTCCGGTCGGTGGCGGCCCGCCGGGGCGTGTCCGAGGCCGAGGTGATCGCGAACATCGACATCGGCGGGCCGACGATGGTGCGGGCCGCGGCCAAGAACTTCCACTCGGTCGCCGTCGTCACCGAGCCCGACCGCTACGGCTTCGTGCTCGACGAGCTGAACTCGTCCGGCGGCGAGCTCTCGATCGACACCCGCCGCGACCTGGCCGGCGAGGCCTTCTCACACGTCGCGTCCTACGACTCGGCCGTCGCCGCCTGGTTCACGGACACCGAGCCCTTCCCCGACCGGCTGACGATCGACCTGGTCAAGGTGGGCGACCTCGCCTACGGCGAGAACCCGCACCAGCGGGCGGCGTTCTACCGCGAGGCGGGTGCGCGCCGGCACGTGCTCTCGCGCATCGACCAGGTGAGCGGCAAGCCGCTGTCGTTCAACAACCTCGCCGACCTGCAGGCCGCGCGCACGATCGCGGCCGCGTTCCAGCTGCCCGCCTGCGCGATCGTGAAGCACGCGAACCCGTGCGGCGTCGCGGTCGGGGCGACGCTCGAGGAGGCCTATGCGCGCGCGCTCGCGTCCGACCCGCTGTCGGCGTTCGGGGCGGTGATCGCCGTCAACCGGCCGGTCACGGGCGCGCTCGCCGAGCGCATCATCGAGACCAAGGTCGACGTCCTCTTCTCGCCCGGCTACGACGACGCGGCCCGCGAGACGCTGCAGTCCAAGCCGACGACGCGCGTGCTCGAGGACCGGGAGCGGCGCAAGACGAGCCCCGGCGAGCGCGACCTGCGCCGGGTGCTCGGAGGCGTGCTGATCCAGGACCGCGACAACGAGACCGAGGACCGCGCCGACATGCAGGTCGTGTCCGAGCAGGCGCCGGGCAAGCGCGAGTGGGAGGACATGCTGTTCGCGTGGCGGACGGTGCACTTCGTGCGCTCGAACGCGGTCGTGATCGCCCGCGACCTGGCCGCGGTGGGGATCGGCGCGGGCCAGATGAGCCGCGTGGACGCCGTGCGGATGGCCGTCGCCAAGGCGGGCGAGCGCGCCCAGGGCGCGGTGCTCGCCTCGGACGGCTTCTTCCCGTTCGCCGACGGCCCCGAGGCCGCCTTCGCAGCCGGCGTGCGCGCGATCGTCCAGCCGGGCGGCTCGGTGCGCGACGCCGAGGTGATCGCGGCCGCGAACGCCGCCGGCGCGGCCATGGTCTTCACCGGCCGCCGCCACTTCCTGCACTAAGGGCGGCCGCAGCGCTAGCGCTCGGCCAGCAGGCGCTCGTACGCGCGCTCGTAGTCCTGCACCATGCGCCGGGCCGAGAAGCGCTCCTCGGCCACCGCGCGCACGTCGTCCGGATCGAGCGCGAGCATCTGCGGGATGCACTGCCGCCATCTCGTCGATCGTGTCGACGACGAAGCCGCCGCGCCCGTGCTCGACGACTTCGGGCACCGCGCCGAGGCGGGTCGCGAGCACCGGCGTCCCGCACGCCATCGACTCGACCATCACGAGCCCGAACGGCTCCGGCCACTGGATCGGGAACACCGTCACCGCGGCCTTCTGCAGCAGCTCGACCTTCTCGTTGTGCGACACCTCGCCGACGTACTCGATCGCATCGGACAGATAGGGGCGGACGGCGGCGTCGAAGTACTCGTGCTCGATCGGGTCGTGGATCTTGCCGGCGAGCCGCAGCGGCAGCCCCGCCTCGCGCGCGACGCGCACCGCGTTGCCCGCGCCCTTGTCCGGCGACATGCGGCCCAGGAAGAGCAGGTAGCCGTCGTTCCCGCGGTGGATGGGGTAGCTGTCGAGATCGATCGCGTTGTGGCACGTGGCGAGCCAGTTCAGCTCGGGGCGGGGGCTGCGCTGGTTCTCGGACAGCGAGACGAGCCGTGCGCGCGGCGAGACCCGGTTGATCTGGGCGTACACGAGCCCCGGCTCGCCCGTGAGCGGGCCGTGGACGGTGTGGCAGAACGGCGTCCGGATGGCCTGCCCGAGCGCGCACGCGAGCGGCCCGGAGTGGTCGTGCACGAGGTCGTAGTCGCCCGCCTCCTCGAGGCACGTGAGGGTGTGGTGCAGATCGGGGAGCGACATGCCGATCCGGTAGGACGGCGGCTCGTCGTAGGTCGTGACGAGGCGGGCCTTGGTCTGCGAGTCGCCCGCGGCGTAGAGGGCAACCTCGTGGCCGTGGTCGACGAGGCCGTCGGCGAGAATCGACACCACCCACTCGATCCCTCCGTAGCGCACCGGGGGGACCGCGAACCAGGCCGGTGCCAGCAGGGCGATCCTCACGCCGCGATGTTACTTCGGCGGCGTCGGAGGCGGGTTGGGGTGATGGCGGCCGGGTGGCCGCGGCGGGGGCGGACGCCGGGGTGGTGCGTGGCCCTGCAGGATCGGCTCGAGGTGCGCGAGCGCCGCTGCGAGCGGGTGGGCGTCGTGCGGCGGGAGCGCTGCCACCAGGGGCTCGAGCCGGCTGCGCACGAGCGCCTCCGCCGAGGCGAGCACCCGCTCTCCCGCGGGGGTGAGGGCGAGCTGTCGCCGCCGGCGGTCATCGCCCGCGGCCGTGCGCTGCACCGTTCCGGCGCGCTCGAACGCCGCCATCAGCTGCGACACCGCCGCCTCGGACACGCCCGTGGCCCGCGCGAGCGCCGCGGCCGACTCCGCGCCGGCGGCGACGGCCCGCAGGCCGACGTACTGCCCGAGGGTGAGCGGCGGGTCGTGGCCCGCGAGCGCGCGCTCCATCACGCGCGTGACGAGCGGGGCGACGGCGGCCAGCGTGTCGGCGGTCGTTTGGGAGCGGGGGCGAGGGGGCATATACTTAAGTACGCTTTAGTATTTCAGGAGCCGACCCACCGCCATGCGCACCCTCATCCACGCACTCCACGCCGCCCTCGCCGCCGCGCTCCCGCTCATGTGCTTCCTGACCGCCGTCATCTGGCTGGCCGAGATCGCCGACCGCACCGGGCTCGCCGGCCGGATCGCGCACGTGCTCGCGAGGGCGGCGCGCGGCAGCACGGCGCGATTGTACGTGCTCGTCTGCCTGGCCTGCGCGCTCCTCACCGCGACCCTCTCGCTCGACGGCGCCGTCGTCGTGATGGTGCCGGTGATCCTCGCCCTCGTCACGCTCGGTGCGCCGGGGCGGCCGCTCCTGCTCGCGACGATCGGCGTCGCCAACGCGTTCTCGATCGCACTCGTCCAGGGCAACCCGACCAACCTCGTGGTCATGACCGGCCTGCACCTCGATCCGGGCACGTTCGATGCAACGATGATCGCGCCGGGCGCGGCGGCGGCCCTCATCTGCGCCACCGTGGTCGGCGTCCGCGAGCGGTCGCGGCTGCGCGGTGCCGTCCGCGCCGGCGAGGCGCCCGCGCTCGCCCCCGGGGCGGCGGTGGCCGGGGCGGCGCTCGTCGCCGCCGGCATCGGCGAGGCCGGCGCCCCGGCGATCGGCCTCGCGCCCTGGTGGCCGGCGTGCGTGGTCGCCGGTGCAGCTGCGGCCGTCCTGCTGGTGCGAGGGGTGCGCCCGCCGCTGCCGTCGGTGCCGTGGCGGATCGGCGTCCTCGTGACGATGCTCGCGGCGGCGCTCGGCGTGGCCGCACGGGTCGCCGGTCTCGGGGCGGTGCGGCTGCCGGCCGGGTCGGTGTGGGCCCTGCTCGCGGTGACGGTCGCCGCCGCCGCCCTGGCCGCGACGGTGAACAACCTGCCGGCGGCCGTCGCCGCCGGCGCTCTGCTGCACTCCGGGCCGGCGGCGTTCGCCGTGCTCGCGGGCCTCTCGGTCGGCGCCCTCGCCGGGTCGCGCGGGTCGGTGGCGACCCTGCTCGTGCGCGACCTCGCCGGCCGCCGCTTCGCGGCCGCAATCGGCGATGGCTACCTGCGCCTGTGGCCCGCCACGGCGATCGTCGCCGCGACCGTGGCCACCGCCCTGATCTGGTTCACCGCGGTGCCGTCGGCCTAGATGATTGATTCCCCGCCCTAACGGTTCTCGCGCCGCCAGACGAACTTGAGGCCCGACCAGTCCGCGTCGATCGCCGCCACCTTGATGTCGACGATCCCGAGCGGCAGCGCGTGGTCGCGCAGGCCGTTCTCCGTGATGTCGCTCTTGTGGCCGCCGGCGCGGCGCGGCCACGCCACCCACAGCGCCCCCGCCGGGAAGATCCGCTCCGCGAGCCCGGGCAGCCGCTCCGGCAGCTCTGCCGCCCGGCCGAAGAACGCGACGACGACGTCGGCGGGCCCGGCCGCCGCCGCGGTCGTCACGCCGTCGGGGAGGTCGGGGACGACCCATCCGCGCGGCGCGCCGTCGAGCGCGAGCCGCGTCTGCGGCTTGATGCCGAGCTTCTTCGCGAGCGGGGTCTTCGAGTAGCCGGCCACGCGGCCGATTCTATGACTGCGGCGCGTGACGTTTGCCGCCCGGGGGCGGATAGGTCGATGATGCATTCCCAGGAGGAGCCATGACCATCCGTCGTATCGGTGCCCTGTCGATCGCCGCCCTCGCGCTCTGGCCGGCCGCGCCGGCCGCCGCGAAGTACGTCCCGGTGCACTCGGCCCGCGCCTGCGGCGTGACCGCCTGCGTGCCCCTGCCGCCACGGCTGGTGTCCCGCGAGCTCAGCCGCTTCGAGGGCGGCAACACGGGCAACCCGGGCCTGTATCTGGGGCCGTTCTACCGGTTGCACATCCGTCCGCAGCCGGGTCCGGCGTTCCTCTTCTATGTGCCCGTGGGCCGGATGCTGGTCGTGAACGGTCAGACGCTGCAGCTCGGCCACCGCGGCGCCGCCCGCCTGGGCGCCCTGCTCCGCGGCCTTCAGCCCTCCCCGCCGCGCATCGTCAGCGTGACGGTCGGCGTGCACCGGGCGCGACACCCGCTCGCCTACACCCCGCTGCTCTACGGCCGGCAGGTGCATCCGCCGGCCTCGGTGTGGAACCATCACGACGTGCTGATCGCGATCGACCTCGCCGGCGAGACGCCGTGGACGGGCTGGGGCAGCGCCGAGTACTTCCCCTCCGATCGGCTGCTGCACGTGCCGGACGGCGTGTGGGTGCGCGTGAGCGACGCCCAGGCGGCGATGATCGCGGCCGACCTGCACCCGTCCGCCCGCGCATCGGGCGGCTCCGCGATCGGCTTCGCGGTGGCGGGTGTGGCCGCCGTGCTCGCGGCGGCCGCCGCGGGCTTCGCCCTCCACCGGCGGCGCCGGCCGTGGCGGCGGCCGCAGGCCGTCTAGGACGTGACGGAGGGGACGCCCGATGAGGCCCGGTTCCGCCGCGAGCAACATGACTTCGACGCGCTCTTCCGCGCCCATCACGCCGAGATCGTGCGCTACCTCGGGGCCCGGCTCGGTTCCCGCGAGGAGGCGCGCGACGTCGCCGCCGACGTGTTCGTCGAGGCGTGGCGGCGGGCGCCCACGCTGCGCTGGCAGGGGCGTCCCGTGCTCGCGTGGCTCTACCGGGTGGCAGCGAACATGGCGGCCGACCGCATGAGCGCCCGCCGGCGCGAGCCGGTGGCGGCCGAGGTGGGCGACGCGCCGGCCGGCCCCGACGAGATGGCGGCCGTCATCGAGCGCGACGCGCTGCGGCGCGCGCTCGCCACGCTGCCGCCGGACCACGCGCTTGCCGTGCACCTGCGGCTCGTGGAGGGCTACCCGTTCGCGGACGTGGCCCGGCTGATGGGGCGCAGCGTGGGCGCCTGCCAGATGCTCGTCCTGCGCGCGGGCAGGGAGCTCGCGGAGGCGCTCGAGCGCGAGGGGATCCATGCGCCGGGGTGACGACGTGACGCTCGCGCGCGCGCTGGCCGAGGCTCTCGACGGACGGGTGGAGCCGACCGGCGAGCTGCAGGCGATCGTGCGCGTGCTCGAGGCGGCTGCGGCTGACGCGCGCTTCGACGTGGCGGCCGCCGAGACCGAGCGCGCCCTGCAGTCGGCCCGCCCGCAGCCGCGGAAGGTGCGCCGGCGCTGGCCGATACCCGCCGCCGTCGCCGCTGCCGCGGCGATCGCCATCGCGGCCGTGCTCGTGCTCGCCTCGCCGTTCGGCTCGTCGCCGGCCGTCGACGTTCAGGCGCAGGCGCTCTCTGCGCTGGGCGGACCCGGCTCCGTGCTCACGGTGTCCGAGCGCATCGTCCCCGAGTCCGCGGGCGGGTTCGCGGCCTCGACGCGCACGGGGTGGATCGATCCTACCCGCGGCCGCTCGGCGTGGACGCAGCGCACGGCCGCCGGCACGGTGGTCGACCGGACGCTCGTCGAGCGCGGGCGCATCACCCGCTACGACCCCGCCACCGCGACGGCCGTCGTCGCACCCACGTGCGCCGCGCTCGCGACCGGGTGCGCCACCGCCGTCGACCCGGTCGCCGTTTACCGCCAGGCGCTCCTGCGCGTCCCGGCGACGTCGGCGCGGCCGGTGACGTTCGCAGGCCGCAGCGCATACCGCTTCTCGCTCCCCGTGGTGCGGCTGGCCGACGCCGCCCGCATCGCCCAGGTCGTCACGATCGACGCGCGCTCGCTCCTGCCCGAGCGGATCGAGTGGCGCGTCCGCGGCCCGCACCGGCGTGTGCGCACCCTGGCCGTCATCGACGTCCGGCACGTCGCGGCGGTCGCGCGCGATCTCGCCCCACAGGACGCGTTCAGGTTGCCGCTCGCTCCGGGCACCGCCGTCACCCAGCTGACGGCGCCGGGGCAGCCGGTGCGCCTCGTCTCGACCCGTCCGCTGACGCCGGCGCAGGCGCGGGCGCTGCGGCCGCGGATCGACTGGCTCGGCCCGCGCTTCCTCGGGCACCGCCTGGACGCGATCACCCTCTACCGCTACAACGCCGGCGTCGCGGTGCGGCTGCGCTACGGCCCGCTGTTCGTGTGGAACTACGGGCCGGTCGTGCCGCCCGGGCTGCTCTCGCGGCTGGTCGTGCCGGTCAAGCAGATGCCCCTCGGCACGCGCACGGTGCGGCTGTATGCAACCGCGGGCGGGGACTTCGCAGCCGAGATCGACCGCCCCGGTGGCACCGCCGTGGTCATCTCCTCGGCCGCGCACAGCGGAGCCGTCTTCTCGGCCCTCTCGCGGCTGCGTCCCCTGGCTACGGCAGGAGCAGGTTGAGGTCGCCGAACTCGTGCCACAGGTAGCCGTGCGCCGCGGCGGCTGCGTAGCAGCGCTCGACGAGCGCGCGCCCGGCGATCGCGCGGACGAGGTCGAGGTGCGTGGCCTCGGGCGCGTGCCAGCCGGTGAGCAGGCCGTCCACGACTCCGGCGCCGCGCTCCTCGTCGATCACGAGCTCCGTCCAGCCCTCCGCCGCCGTGACCACGGCGCCGCCCGCGGCCGCCGTCTCGAGCGCGCGCACCGCCGTCGTCCCGACGGCGACGACGCGGCCGCCGGCGGCCCGGACCGCGTTCACGTGCCGGGCGGTCGCCGCCGGGACGCGGAACCACTCCGGGAACGGCGGCTCGCCGGTCTCGGGTGACGAGACCCCCGTGTGCAGCAGCACCGGCGCAAACTCGATGCCGGCGGCGACGAGGGCGGTCACGAGCTCGGGCGTGAACGCCCTGCCCGCGCTCGGCATCTCGGCACTCCCGGCCTGGGTGGCGAAGGCGGTCTGGTAGTCGGAGATCGGCCAGTCGGCGCCGGCATAGGCGTAGCGGATCGGCCTGCCGTGCGCCTCGAGGTGCTCGTGGAGGCCGACCGGGAGGTCGAGCCGCACGACCCAGAGCCGCGGGCCGCCGCGCACGAGCCGCGCGCGGCCGCCGCCGGGGAGCGCGAGCCGCCAGCCGCGCCGGCCGGCGGCGAACGGCAGCGTGCCCGGTCCCGCCGGCACCCGCAGCTCGGCCATCCACAGGCCGTCGCCGGGCTCGGATCCGGGCACCATGGTGGACAGGTGCAGCCGCAGCGGGCGGCCGCCGGGCGCCACGGCGTCGAGTGCGGCCGGGAGCGTCGCCGACGTGTTCACCACGAGCAGGTCGCCGGCCTCGAGCAGGCGCGGCAGATCGCGCACGACGGCGTGCTGGATCATCCCGTCTCCGCGGCCGACGAGCAGGCGCACGAGGTCGCGCGCGACGCCCCGCCGCTCGGGCGGGGAGGTGGCCTCGGCCAGTGGGAGCGCACTCACGCCGCGGCCTCGGAGCGGTGCAGGTCGCGGACGCGGTAGCGGCCCGACGGCAGGTCGGCGGCGATCAGCCGCAGCAGGCCGGGTACGCTGGCCTCGGGCCGCGGCCGGTCGGAGATGTCCTCCCCGGGGAACGCTTCCTGGTGCATCTGCGTGCGCATGTCGCCCGGATCGGCCCGGTAGACGCGCAGCTGCGGATGCTCGGCTGCGAGCACGTGTGTCAGCTGCTCGAGCGCGGCCTTCGCCGAGCCGTATCCGCCCCAGCCGGGGTAGTCCTCGACCGCGGCGTCGGACGTGACGTTGACGATGACGCCGTCGGGCGTGAGCGCCGGCAGCGCCAGCTGGATCAGGCCGAGCGGCGCGAGGACGTTGATCCTGTACACCGAGTCGAGCACGTCGAGCGGATAGTCGGCGAGCGCCGGCTGCGGGCTCGGCCCGAGCACGGACGCGTTGTTCACGAGCAGCCTCAGGCGTCCCATCCGCGTTGCGGCGGCGACGAGCTCCTCCCGGTGGCGGGGGTCGGCGACGTCGCCGGCGAGCGCCGTCACGGCTGTCTTCTGCGCGAGCGCGGCGCGTGCGTCCTCGAGCGCCTCCGAGCCGCGCGCGTCGATCGCGAGGCCGTGGCCGCGGTCGGCGAGCGCCTGCGCCAGCGCGAGCCCCAGGCCCCGCGACGCCCCTGTGATGAGTGCGATATCCATGCACCCAGGCTAGGCGGGGCACGCGCCCACCGCCTCGGGCGCGAGTCGCGATCCGGGCAGACCTTGGTCCTAGGCCGCCCGGTCGCGGTGGGGGCGCCCGCAAGCGCCCCCACCGCAGTCAGCGCCGGCCTACGTCGAGCAGGTCGGGTTGGGCCGCATCGGCCCCTCGAGGTTGCCGAAGAAGTACGCCGACGGCTGGCCGTACTGGTGCGTGCCGCCGAACGTGTTGCCGTTTCGCATCTGCCCGAACTCCCAGACGCACTGGCCGTGCACCCTGGCCTGCGTCCAGTACGGGTAGAACTTGCCCGGCGCCACCGACGGAGGCACCGCGCAGCCCTGACCGGTCGGCATGCAGGTCGACTCGCTCGCCGGGGCGTTGGTCTGGAACTGGATCGTCTTGTACGTGTGGCCGCGCGTCTGCGGCGCCTGCTGCAGGAACGGAGACGGGAAGCTGTCCGGCGTCGTCGAGTCCGGCCAGTTCGGCCAGTAGGAGGTGCCGTCGTAGTCGAGGTCGCCGTTCTGGGCGATCGTCTGGATGCACCCCGCCACCTCGTTCGGCGGCGCATGGCCGCCGTGCGTGAACCCCTTCGGCCAGCAGGGTGCGTCGGAGACCTCCGGGTTGGTGGTCGTGCCGTCCGGCGGGGCCGCGTTCTCGTACGGGCCGGTGCAGTTCTGCCAGATGGTGTCGACGAAGTTCCCGACGTTGCTCTGGAACGGGTTGGTCACCGACGTGCACGGCTCGAAGTGGCCGATCTCGAACTGCGTCGAGATGTTGGTCTCGAGCGCCGCCCACGGGATGATGTTCTGCGGCCTGGCCGTGTCGTACTCGGGCTGGTAGTTGAACGGGGTGCCGCTGCAGTCGGCGATCGACGTGGCCATGAACCCGTTCCGTGCGCTTGCGATCATGAACCCGTGCTGGTGGGTCGTGAGGTCGCGGATGCTCGTCTCGAGCGCGTGCCCTCCACCACGCAGCTTGGCGTCCCAGATGTGGATCACCAGGCGGTCGCCGGGGTTCATCAGGAGCGTCTGGCCGTTCGGCGTCCCCGTGTCGCCGTTTGCGAGCTGCGGGCTGGGCGGCCCGGTCGGGATGCCGTCGCGCTGGATGAACGCGAAGTTGGTCGGCTCCTCGCAGTTCGTGTTGCAGTTCACGAAGCCGAGCTGGCACTCGAGGTCGTTGATGTGCAGCGATGCGCACCAGTGGGTGTTGTCGCACGAGATCGAGTCCGTGAACGGCGCGAAGCCGGGCGGGTAGAACTGCATCTCGAGGAACGAGCTGCCGCCGCCGCCCTGGTCGAAGGTGGGCGGGTGGTGCGGGGCGTTCGAGTCGCTCCGCGGCGTGCAGTGGTTGAGCGGGTAGGACTTCGAGTTGCACAGGGCCATCGAGAACCACGGCGCGATCGAGAGCTCGAACCAGTGCGTCGTGTCGGTGCCGGGATGCGCCACGGTGGGCAGTGCGGCCGGGTCGAACGGCAGCCGCTCGCGCCAGGTGATGTTGTTGCCCGAGCCGTGCCGCCGGGAGAGGAACCGGATGATCGGCTCGTCATGGCCGATGTAGCGCCCGTTGTCGCTGAACCGCGTCGGCTTGCCGTCGTACAGCGAGCGCGGGTCGCTGCAGACGAGCGAGGAGCGCACCGTGCGCTGCACCTTGCTGAGCCCGTTGCAGTCGAGCATCCCGATCGAAGCCGGGATGCACCCCCGTGCTCGCGCCGGCGGACGCGGGGGCGGCACCGATCGCCGCGGCGGCCACCAGCGCGATCAGCCACGGCCCGAGCCGTCTGACGGCTGCGAGCCTCCTTGGACAGGGTCGAACGCATAGCTGCCCACCCCCTCGGGAGACGATACGGATCGGGACGTAGAAATAGTCCAGTTGGGGGCGTGTGTCAATGGTCGCGAACACCTCGTGTTGCGACCGCGCGTAGCTCCCTGGTTCAGCCGGATCGCTTCAGCCGGCCGTGCTGCTTGGCGTAGCGCTCGCCGCGCGAGAACACGTACAGGCCGAGCGGGATCGCGACCGCGCCGATCAGGACCAGCGGCCAGAGGTCGCCCCACACCGCCGCAGGCCCGGCGCCGTCGAGCACCGCCCGCCGCACACCCTCGAGCGTGTAGGTCGCGGGCGACACCACCGAGAGCCACTGCATCCACTGCGGCAGGACGGTCACCGGGTAGTAGACGCCCGAGACAACGAGCAGCAGGCCCTGGGCGATGAACCCGAGCTGCGTGCCCTTCTCGGGCGACACCAGCGGCAGCACGGCCGTCATCATGCCGATGCCGACGAACGAGACCGACGAGATCGCGAGCACGAGCGATCGCCGTCGCGAAGTCGGCGTGCCCGAAGTGGACGTCGAGGAAGCTCGCGACGACCACGAACAGGAGCGACGGTGCGCAGCACGCCGTAGACGACGGCGAACGCGCCCATGCCGAGCAGGTGGGCCGGGCGCGAGAGCGGCGCCATGAACGTGTACTCGATCGTGCCCTCCCACCGCTCCCAGGCCACCGTCTCGGTCTCGATCTCGAAGATCAGACCGAGGTACGACCACACCACCGCGCCGATCAGGAGCACGATCGTCACCCGGTTCACGTCGAGGTGGCCGCCGGCCGCCTCGACGCCCTTGGCGATGAAGACGATCGTGAGCGTGTTCGCAACCGTGTAGAGGAACCAGGCCAGCTCCCACCATGCGAAGCGCCGGATCAGGTACGTGTTGCGCTCGACGATGCCCGCGAACCCGACCAGCTCGCGCCGCACCGCGATCGACGTCTCGCGCATCATGCGGTCACCTCCTTCTCGCGTCTCGTCCTCGAAGCTGCGGCCGGTCGCGGCCATGAAGGCGTCCTCGAGCGTCGTGGCGCCGTAGCGCGCGCGGATCTCGGCCGGCGTGTCGAGGCACAGCAGGGCGCCCTCGTGCAGGATCCCGACGCGGTCGGCGAGCGCCTCGGCCTCGGCCATGTCGTGCGTGCAGAGCAGGATCGTGCAGTCGTGCCGGCGGCGCAGGTCGCGCACGAGCTCCTGCACCTCGAGCTTCGAGCGCGGGTCGAGGCCGGTCGTCGGCTCGTCGAGAAGCAGCAGCACGGGCGAGGTGAGCAGCGCGCGGGCGAGCGCGATCTTCTGCTGCATGCCGCGCGAGAGGTCCTCCATCGGCTCGCCCCGCCGCTCGGGCGGGAAGCCGACGCGCTGCAGGATCGCCGGAATCGCGGTGCGCGTCTGCCGCGGCGTGAGCCCGTAGAAGCGGGCCGAGTAGCTCAGGTTCTCGGCCGGCGACATGCGCTTGAAGAACGACGCCTCGACGGACACCCGGTTCACCAGCCGCTGCACCGCCCGCGGCTCCGTGCCGACGTCGAGGCCGAACACGCGCGCGCTGCCGCCGTCGTGCAGGAGCAGCGTCGAGAGCACGCGCACGAGCGTCGACTTGCCCGAGCCGTTCTGGCCGAGGATGGCGACGCACTCGCCCCGCTCGAGGGTGAAGCTGACGCCGTGCAGGGCGGGGACGCGGCGCCGGCGCACGCGGCCACGGCGGCGCCCGTCGCGGCGGATGAACTCCTTGCGCAGATCCTTCACTTCGACGGCGGGAACGGCGGACACGCGTGCGCCTCCAATGACAGAGCGATCGGCCCCGCGCAGGGACGCACCGTGGTGCGTGCGGCGGAGCGGGACGAAAAGCGGCGGCGGGCGGCGGGCGCCCGGCGCAGCCTCGAGCCTGGGCGCAACGGATGACTCTAGCAGACCTCCTGCGGCCCCCGGCGAACGCCGCCGCGCTAGGAGACGAATGCCTTTCGAACGGACGCGGCCGTCCAGGCGTTGGTGCCGTGGATCGGCGGGATCTTCTGCGCGTTGAGCTGTGACGGATCTCCGCCGTCCTGTGAGCGGGCGCGCCCGAGGCGCCCCGGTTCCCGCCGTTCTCCGCCGATGCCGTTGGCTATGGTTGGCCGGTGGAATCGGTCGCAGGAACGAACGGCGACCGGCCCGTGGCGGCGCCCGCCCGGCCGGCCGCGCTGGCGCTCAAGCGCTCGTTCGACGTCTGCGCGGCGGCGGCCGGCCTCGTCGTGCTCTCGCCGGTGCTCGCGGCCCTCGCCGCGGTGATCCTGGTCGAGGACGGGCTGCCGGTGCTCTTCCGCCAGGAGCGGGCCGGCCTCGACGGGGAGCCCTTCACGATCCTCAAGTTCCGCACGATGATCCGCGACGCGCATGCCCACGGCGACGGCCTCGCCGTGAACGAGGGCGACGACCGCATCCTCCGCAGCGGCGACTTCTACCGCCGGTATGGCCTCGACGAGCTGCCGCAGCTGTGGAACGTCCTGCGCGGGGAGATGTCGATCATCGGCCCGCGGCCGACGCTCGTCGAGCAGGTCGAGCGCTACAGCCCGCGGCAGCGGCTGCGCCTGCACATGCGGCCCGGCGTGACCGGCTGGTCGCAGATCCATGGCCGCACGTCGATCCCGTGGTCGCGCCGGATCGAGCTCGACGTGTGGTACGTCGAGCACTGGTCGCTGCGCCTGGACGCGCGCATCCTCCTGCGCACGCTCGGCCAGATGACGCGCCCGGCCGAGACCTACAAGGGCACGACGGGCGGCTGGGACCTGTGAGCAAGCGCTCCGTGCTGCTCACCTGCGCCGGCCAGCGCGTCGACGTCGTGCGCGCGTTCCGCGAGGCGCTCGACGGGCTCGGCTGGGACGGCGACGTGGTCGCCGTCGACGCCAATCCGCTCTCGCCCGCGCTCATGAAGGCCGACCGCGGCGCCGTCGTCCCGCGCGCGTCCGACCCCGGCTACGTGCCGGCGCTGGCCGAGCTCGTGGCCGCCCACGGCGTCCGCGCCGTGCTGCCGCTCGCCGACCTCGACAACGTCGAGCTCGTCGCCGAACGCGCGCTGCTGGAGGGGGCCGGCGCGGCGCTGCTCCTGCCCGACCTGGCGGTGGCCGAGGCGATGTTCGACAAGTACCGCTGCCACGAGGCGCTCGTCGCCGCCGGGCTGCCCTCGCCCGACACCTGGATCCCCGAGGAGCTGCCGGCGCGGCCGCCGCTGCCGCTGCTCGTGAAGCGCCGGTGGGGATATGCGTCGCGCGACATCTACCGCTGCGAGACGCTCGACCAGGTGCGCATCTTCGTCGGACTACGCAGGCGTGCCGGTGATCGTGCAGCGCTTCTGCCCGGGCGAGCAGTTCTCGATCGACGTGCTGTGCGACCTCGACGGCCGGGCCGTGAACGTGATCCCGCGGACGATGATCGAGTCCAAGGGCGGCGAGTCGATCAAGGGCACGACCATCGCCGACCCGCGCCTGATCGACCTCGGCCGGCGCGTGGCCGAGGGGCTGCGCCTGGTCGGTCCGGCGACGATCCAGTGCTTCGACGAGCCCGAGGGGCTGCCGGTGACCGACATCAACTGCCGCTTCGGCGGCGCGTTCCCGCTGCCGCTCGCGGCCGGGTCGCGCTACCCCGAGCTGGTGCTGCGCATCGCCTGCGGCGAGCGCGTCGAGCCCCATGTCGGCACCTTCACGCCCGGCGTGACGATGACGCGCTTCTACGACACGGTGATCCTGCCTCCGGGCGACGCGGCCCCGGGGGTCGAGGCCGTGGGCGGCGCGCCGGCCGCGGCCGACTGACGTCCTAGCGCCGCGTCCCCGGCGTCGCGTGGGTGGCGTGCGGCGGGGTCGCGAGCTCCGCCGCGCGGGCGACGAGCACCGGGCGGTCCCACCAGGCGTCCGTGTGGCCGCAGCCGTGCGACTGCAGGCAGGCGGCCGGCGGGTGCTCGAAGACGCCGGTGATGTCGGCCGGCGCGGGGCCGATCGACACGAAGACCGTTGCCGCCACCCCCAGCGCCAGATGCCACCGCTGCACCGCCATCGCGGATGATCCTACCGGGCGGCGGGCTCGCGGTCGAAGCGGCGGAAGAGCGGCTCGATCTCGTCGGCCGGAACCGCCGGGCTGAACAGGAAGCCCTGGCCGAGCGTGCAGCCCTCGCGCTTCAGGAACTCGCACTGGTCGGGGGTCTCGATGCCCTCGGCGAGCGCCTCGGCGCCGATGTTGCGGGCGAGCTGGATGATGGTGGTCGCGATCGCGTTCGCGTGGCTCGAGCCGGGGATGTCGCGCACGAACGCGCGGTCGATCTTGAGCGTCGAGACCGGCATCTCGGTGAGGCGGCTGAGCGACGAGTGGCCGGTGCCGAAGTCGTCGATCGCGAGCTTGATGCCGTGGCGGTGCAGGTCGTGCAGGATCGCCTGCGTGCGGTCGGGCTCGACCATCGCGCTCGACTCGCTCACCTCGACGACGATCTGGCTCGGCTGCAGGCCGCTCGCCCGGATCGTCCGCAGCAGCCGCTCGGCCGCCTCGCGGATGCCAGCGGGCGATCGGCAGGTTCACGGCGGCCTGGATGTGCATGTCGCCGAGCACCCAGGGACGCGACACGCGGCACACCTCGTCGACCACCCACTCCGAGATGGCGGTGATCAGGTCGGTGCGCTCGGCGAGGGGGATGAACGCCGACGGCGCCAGCAGTCCGTCCTCCGGGTGGTTCCAGCGGATCAGCGCCTCGACCGCCGACCATGCGCATGTCCTCCAGGCGCAGGATCGGCTGGTAGTGCAGGACGAACTCGCCCCGCTCGAGCGCGAGCTGCATGCGCGCGGTCAGCGGCACCTGCCCGGCACCGTTGCCGGCGGCGGCCGCCGGTGCGCGGCGGGCGAGCTCCTTCGACCGGTACATGGCCGCGTCGGCGCGGCGCATGAGCTCGTCGCGGGCCGTGGCGTCGTCGGGGTAGAGGGCGATGCCGACGCTGCCGCCGGCCGTGATCGTGGCGCCGTCGATCGCGGCGGGCGCCCGCAGCGCCTGCTCGACGTGGTCGGCGATCGTCTGGGCGATCTCGCGCGCGCCCTCCGCCGGCAGGTCGGCGGCCAGCACGAGGAACTCGTCGCCGCCGTGCCGCGCGACCAGGTCGGTCGCGCGCGTGGCCCGCTCGAGCCGGCGCGCGACCTGGCGCAGCAGCTGGTCGCCGGCCTGGTGGCCGTAGGTGTCGTTCGTGTGCTTGAAGTCGTCCAGGTCGACGTAGAGCACGGCGACGGAGCGCCCGTGGCGCTGGGCGCGGGCGAGGGCGAGGTCGAGGTGCTCCGCGAACATGAGCCGGTTCGGCAGCCCGGTCAGGTCGTCGTGGTAGGCGAGGTACGCGACCCGCTGCTCGGCCAGCTTGCGGGCCGTGATGTCGCGCCCGATCTCGGCGGCGGCGATCACCGCCCCCGACGCGTCGACGATCGGCGACACGGTCAGGGCGCACGCGCACCTCGCTGCCGTCCTTGCGCACCCGCACCGTCTCGAGGTTCTCGACCGGCTCGCCGCGCGCGATCAGCGCGAGCACCGACGGCGACTCGCCGGGGCGGCTGCGGGGCTCGACGAGCGCGATCCGGCGCCCGATCGCCTCGGCCGCGGTGTGGCCGTAGAGCCGCTCGGCGCCGGGGTTCCACGACTCGATCACGCCGTCGAGCGTCTGCGAGACGATCGCATCCTCGGACGACTCGATGATCGCGGCGAGGTCGAAGAGCGCCCGCTGCGCCCGCCGCCGCTCGCCGGTGTCGCGGACGTACAGCACCTGCAGGCGCTGGCGCACGCCGACGAGCGGCGCGCTCGAGACCTCGGCCGGGAACGTCTCGCCGTCGGCGCGGCGGGCGGTCACGTCGTAGCGGCCCTCGCGCTCCCACACCGAGGCGCCCGAGCCGGCCGGCGGCGGCGCCAGCGGCATCAGCATGCGCTCGTCGAGCGGCGAGCCCACGGCCGCGTCGCGGCGGATGCCGAGCATGCGCTCGGCCGCGGCGTTGCACTCGACCACCGTCCCGTGGGCGTCGACGACGAGCACCGCGTCGGGCGCCGAGGCGACGATCGCCTGCGTCAGCGCGTCGCCCGCGCGCCGGCGCCGCAGGAGCGACGCCCGCGCCGAGACCGCGCCGGCGAGGCCCGCGAGCCAGAGCGCCGCGGGCGCGGCGCGCCAGTACCAGGTCGTGCCCTGCGCCGGCGAGCAGCCACCATGCCGCGGCGCCGGCGCGCCGGCGGTCCACAGCCAGAAGGTCGCACCCCGATGCCTCCGTCCCCGGCTCATGCCGCGCCCTCTCCGTCCTCCGTGGTGGCCCCACCCGGTGTCTGCGAAATGATACGACGCCTTCGCGCACGCTCCTGCGGCCGGCGGCCCGGGCCGGTGTGGGAGGACTGGCGGCCGTGGCCCGCTTCCACGCGCCCGGCCGCGTCAACCTGATCGGAGAGCACACCGACTACGCCGGCGGGCTCGTGCTCCCCGTGGCGATCGACCGCGGCCTGACGCTCGAGTGCGTCCCGGCCGCCCGCATCCGCCTGCGCTCGGCCGCGCATCCGGGGCCGTCGACGTCGCACCGGACGGCGCCGGGGAGGCCGCGGGCTTCGGCCGCTACGTCGCGGCGCTCGCGGCGGAGCTGCGGCGCTCGGCCGCACGCCGGTCGGGATCGAGGGCGAGATCGGCGCCGACCTGCCCGCCGGCGCCGGGCTGGCGTCGTCGGCCGCGCTCCTGGTGGCCGTCGCGCTCGCGCTCTGCGCTGTCGCTGAGCTCGCGCTTGCGCCGCTCGATCTCGCCGAGGCGTGCCGCCGGGCCGAGGAACGGGCCGTGGGGCTGCCGTGCGGCATCATGGACCAGGCGGTGGCGGTGCTCGCGCGCCCCGGGCACGCGCTCCTGCTCGACTGCGCGTCGCTCGCCCACCGGCACGTGCCGCTGCCCGCGGCGCTCGGCCTGATCGTCGTCGACTCCGGCGTGCGCCGGCGTCTGGCCGAGACGGGCTATGCCGACCCGTCGTGCCGAGCTCGAGCGTGGGCTGCGCGGCGCGCTCGACGAGACGGCCGTGCGCCGCCTGCGCCACCTGCGATCGGAGAACATGCGGGTCGAAGCAGGCCGCCGCCGCGCTCGACGCCGGCGACGCACGCGCGCTCGGGCCGATCCTCGCCGCCGGGCATGCGAGCCTGCGCGACGACTTCGAGGTCTCGACGCCCGAGCTGGACATGCTGGTCGCGCTTGCGCTCGAGGCGGGCGCCTGGGCGGCGCGGATGACGGGCGGCGGGTTCGGCGGGTCGATCGTCGCGCTCGCGCCGATCGAGTCCTGCCCCGCCATCGCCGCGGCGGTCGCCACCGGCTATCGGCGTGGCGACCGGGCGGGTGACGGCGCCGATCATCGCCCGCGCCGGCGGCGGCGCCCGGCGGATCGACTGACCGGCGCCTGGCACCCGCGGGTGTCAGGCACCTCACACAACCGGGCTGCGGCGCTCGAGCAGCAGCACGTCGCGCCATTCGCCGCGCATCCGGCCGAGCCGCTCGCGGCGGCCGACCACCCGGAACCCGGCCCGCTCGTGCAGGCGCACGCTGGCCACGTTCTCCGGCAGGATGCCGGCCTCGAGCGTCCACAGGCCGGCGGCGTCCGCCGACTCGACGAGCGCCGCGAGCAGCGCCGCGCCGACGCCGCGCCCGCGGGCGGCCGCCGCGACGTACACGCTCACCTCGGCGACGCCGGCGTAGACGCATCGTCCCGACACCGGCGCGAGCGCCGCCCAGCCCACGCACCGGCCGCCGGTGCGGGCGACGAGGCGATGCTTCGGCAGATGCGCGCGGTCCCACTCCTCCCAGCCGGGCACCTCGGTCTCGAAGGTCGCAAGCGCCGGTGGCGATGCCCTCGGCGTAGATCCGGGCGACGTCGTCCCAGTCGCTGCGGGCGCAGCGCCGCGATGGTGAGCGCGGCCGCCCGCGCGGTCACGCGAGCAGCGTCTCGCCGGCGTAGCCGCCGCGGCGGATCCCCGGCGGGACGGCGAACATGGCGCTTCCGCGCGGCACCGGGTACTCGACCGTGAAGCGGTCGTGCACCGCGAGCCGCTGCTGGATCGGGATGAACTGGCGGCGCGGGTCGCGCTGGAAGGAGATGAAGAAGAGCCCGCCCAGGGGCGAGCTGATCTGGTCGTCGATAGCCGGTCGTGAACGTGTACCCGCGGCGCAGGATGCGCTCGGCCTCGCTGCCCGGCTTGCGCGGGTTGGCCACCATGATGTGGCAGTCGGTCGGCTCCTTGGACCGGATCACCGGGTCGAACTCGTGCTTCTGGCCGAACGGGGCGCCGCTGGCCTTGTACCGGCCGAAGGCGTACTGCTGCACCGAGAGCGGCTCGGTGACGAAGTTCGCGACGTGCACCTCGAGGTTGCGGCAGACCATGTACGTGCCGCCGGTCATCCACTCCGGCCCGTCGCCCTTGCCCACCCACACGTTCGTGCGCATCTTGGCCGCGTCGGTGGCGTCGAGGTTGTTCGTGCCGTCCTTGAACCCGACGATGTTGCGGGGCGTGCCGCCGCGCTCGCCCGGCAGCGGGTCGCGGATGAAGCCGTACTGCGACCAGCGCAGCGTCGCCGCGCCGCCGGTCGCGGCGACGAGCGCGGCCTGCGCCTTCTCGACCACCTCGTGGCTCGTCGAGCAGCACTGCACGCCGATGTCGCCGCCGGTCAGCTCCGGCCGCAGCTGGTCGCCCTTGAAGTGCGGCATGTCGACGAGCGCCGGGGGCCGCTGCGAGGCGAGGCCGAAGCGCGAGTCGAAGAGGCTCGCGCCGAGGCCGAACGTGATCGTGAGCCGGGCGGGGTCAAACGCCGCACCGCCGCCGGTGCGGCCGCTCGTGAGCGCCGCCGCCGTCTGCGTGAGCGCCCGCATCACGTCGCGCAGGCCGGAGCGCCCGCTCACGTGCACGTCGAGCGCGGCGAACTGGAGGTACTTCTGCTGCGGCGTGACGATGCCCGCCTGGATGGGGCCGTGGAACTGCTCCACCTGGGAGTCCGCGCTGGCGGAGCCGCTCTCGAGCTTCGCGTAGCCGACGGCGCCCAGCGCCAGGCCTCCACCCGCCGCGCCAGCCCACCGGAACAGATGCTTCCGCGACAGTTGCCGACTCATCCGGCCTTGAATCCTACCGCGGTCGGGGCCTCCGGCACGATCTACAGTTCGGCGGATGCAGCTCATCGTCGAGCACCTGCCGCATCTGATCCCGGCGGTGGCGGGCCTGGTCTTCCTCGGCTGGTTCTCGTGGCATCTGCGGCACGAGCCGCCGCCCGAGCTCTCGGACGAGGACCTGCACGCCTGGCAGGAGGCGCGCGCCACGCGCCGCAAGCGCGCCAAGCTCCCGCGGTGAGCCGCCCGGCGGCACGCCGATGACCGCCCCCGCGGCGACCTCGTTCACGTTCGAGCCGGCCTTCGCGGTCGCCGCCGTCGTCGCGGCCGTCGCCTACCTGCGCGCGGCGCGCGGCGCCGGGGTGCCCGCGTGGCGACAGGGCGTCGCTCGTCGCCGGGCTCGTGCTGATGTCGGCGCCGCTCAACTCGCCGCTCGAGACCGTCGCCGTGCACTACCTGCTGATGGGCCACCTGGTGCAGAACGCCCTGATCGCCGATGTCGCGCCGCCGCTCGTGCTGCTCGGCCTGACGCCGGCGATGGGAGCGGCGATCCTGCGCCGGCTCGGGCCGGCCGCGGGCCTGCTGCACGCCGGCGTGTCGTGGCCGCTCTGGGTCGTCGGCTGGTACTGCCACCCATCTCGCCCGCCCGTACACGTATGCGCTCGAGCACCCGCTCGCGCTCGACGCCGAGCACGCGTTCCTGATCCTCATCGGCCTGTGCTTCTGGTGGCCGGTGATCGTGCCCGGCGCCCGCCGGATGGCCTCGGGCGTCGCCGTGCTCTACCTGCTGGGGGCGTTCGTGGCGGCGTCGTTCCTGGGCCTCGCGTACACGTTCATCCCGTCGCCGCTCTACCCGTACTACGTGCACGCGCCGCGGCTGTGGGGGATCTCGGCCGCGCGCGACCAGAACCTGGGCGGGGTGATCATGACAGCCGAGCAGTCGGCGGTGTTCCTGACCGCGGTCGCGCTCAGCCTTCTGCGCCTGCTCGAGGAGGAGCAGGCGCGGGCCGACGTGCAGGTCGCCGCCGCGCTCGAGCGCGAGGCGGCGCGCACGGGCGGTGCGCCGACGCGAGAGGATTAGCGGCGGGACTGACGCCCCTGCTCGCCGCCCGCGACGTCTCGGTCGCGTCGATCGCCGGCTCCTGGCAGCTGCGGCCGGCCCTGGCCGTCTTCGTGCTGCTCGCGGTCGCCGTCTTCGCGCCCGTCTTCGCCCGCGTGCGCCGCGACGACCCTGCGGGGGCGCCGTGGACGCGGGCGGCCCTGTTCGCGGCCGGCCTGGCCGTGATGGTCGTGCCGCTCTGCACGCCGCTCAACGCCGCGGCCGAGCGCTACCTGCTCTCGGCGCACATGCTCGAGCACGTCCTGCTCGCCGACGCCGGCCCGGCCCTGCTCGTGCTGTCGGTGCGCGGGCCGATCGCGCGGGCGCTCGCGGCCCGGCTGCGGCCCGTGCGCGCCCGCTGACCGACGTGCTGCTGCGGCCCGGCGTCACGCTGGCCACGTGGGCACTCGTGATCGGCGTCTGGCACGTGCCGGCGCTGTATGACCGCGCCCTGGAGTCGCCGGCGCTGCACGACCTCGAGCACGCGATGTTCGCGCTCGGCGGGCACGCTGGTCTGGGTGCAGATGATCGACCCGGCCGGGAGCGGCCGGCTGGGCCTGCCCGGCCGGCTGGCGTTCACCGTGGCCGTGTTCTTCGCGGGCCAGGTGCTCTCCGACGCGCTCGTGTTCTCGTTCCGCCCGTACTACCCGGCCTACGCCGGCGGGCACGGCCGCCTGCTCGGGCTCTCGCCGCTCACCGACCAGCGCGTCGCCGGCCTCGTCATGGCGCTCGAGCAGCTGCTCACGCTGGGGACGTGCTTCGTGCTGCTGCTGCGGGAGCTGCGCCGTGAGCGGCTGCCGGAGCGGGCTGCGATGCGGGCCTAAGGCTCCCGCCCGAGCTATGTGACGCCATCTTGAGCCCGCCGGCCCGGTCCTTCAGGGCCGGTTGAGGCGTTGGTGCCTAGGTTGAGGGTGATGATCCAGCCTCACCAGAAGGCCACTCACCGGGCGCCCGCCGACGGAGGCGCGCTGCCCGGCCCGCTGCGCTCTGCCACCCCGTACGCCGTCATCCTCGCCGCCGCTCCGCTGATGGCCGCAGGGGGCGCGATCAGCTTCGAGTGGGCCGCGGCGCTGGCCGCCGCAGCCCTGTTGGCCGGGGCCGGCGCGAGCGTCTGGGGGTGGCTGCAGCGCATCATGCTGTGCGATGTGGCCGACCGGTGGATCGCCACGGGCGCGGGCGCGCCGCCGCCGGACGCAGTCGTGGCGCAGCGCCGCCGGGAGCTTTCAAGCGCGCGCGAGCGCCGCATGCTGGCGACCTCGCTGCGGCGGCTCGTCGCCGCCGCCCAGGCGCCGCCGAGAGTCTCCGGGCGGGTGCCGGCCGACCGCAGGACGGTGACGGCCCAGGCCGCGCTGATCGAGCGGCTAGCCGCGCACCTGTCGGACGCGAGCACGCCGGTCGAGGCGCGCACCGTCGCCCGCGTGCACCTGCTGGTCTCCGATGCCGGCAGCCCGTTGTACGGCTGCGGAACGCCCGGCAGGGATGACCTGCACCGGCGTCTGACCCAGATCCTGTTCGAGCTCGAGAGAGGTGTGAGACATGAATGACGTGGAGTCAATCGTGCTCATGGTCGTCTGCATGGTGGCCATGTTCGGCGTGATCGCAGGATTCGAGCGTCTCTGATGGCCTCAAGCGACATCTTCGGCCTCGTCGTCTCGATCCTGCTCTTCGTGTACCTCTGCTACGCGCTGTTTCGCGGGGAGAACCTCTAGATGACCCTCATCCCCACGCAAGGCATCGCGCAGATCGTGTTCTACGTCCTCGTGCTGCTGGCGGTGACGCCGCTTCTGGGCTCCTACATGGCCCGGGTGTACGAGGGCGAGAACGTCCTGCTCGCCCGCTGGTTCGGCTTCGCGGAGCGCGGCTTCTACCGCCTGCTGCGGACATCGCCCGAGGAGGAGCAGGACTGGAAGGGCTACGGCACGAGCGTGGTCGTGTTCAGCCTGCTCTTCCTGATCCCGCTGTACGTGCTCCTGCGCGTCCAGGGGCATCTGCCGCTGAACCCCGACCACCTCCCGAGCGTGAACGCCGGCGTCGCCGCCAACACGGCCTCGAGCTTCGTCACCAACACGAACTGGCAGTACTACGGCGGCGAGTACACGATGAGCTACCTGAGCCAGATGGCCGGCCTGGCGGTGCAGAACTTCATCTCGGCGGCCGTCGGCATGGCCGTGCTGGCCGCCATGATCCGCGGCTTCGCCCGCCGCGAGACGACGAAGCTCGGCAACTTCTGGGTCGACCTGTACCGGACGACCGTCTACATCCTGCTGCCGATCTGCATCGTCACGGCGGCCTTCTTCATCTGGCAGGGCATGCCCGAGACGTTCAGCGGCCACGCGGTCGCGCACACCGTCCAGGGCCACACCCAGAGCATCGGCCGCGGGCCGGTGGCGTCGCAGATCGCGATCAAGCAGCTGGGCACGAACGGCGGCGGCTTCTACAACTCGAACTCGGCGGTGCCGTTCGAGAACCCGAACGGGTTCACGAACTTCATCGAGATGCTGTTCATCCTCATCATCGGCTCGGCCGAGGTGTTCATGTTCGGCAAGATGGTGCGGGCGACCCGGCAGGGCTGGGCCATCCTCTCCGTGATGTTCATCCTGATGATCGCGGGCGTGGTCATCGCCGCGCCCGCCGAGCAGCACAGCTCGCCCGTGCTGCGTGATTCGGGCGTCAACATCACCGCGTCGAGCAACTCGCCCGGCGGCAATATGGAGGGCAAGGAGATCCGCGACGGGATCGCCAACACGGCCCTCTGGGCGACCGTCACCACGGACGCGTCGAACGGCTCGGTCAACGGCTCCCACGACTCGTTCACCGCCCTCGGCGGCGCGGTGCCGCTGACCAACATCTTCATCGGCGAGGTGATCTTCGGCGGCGTCGGCTCCGGCCTCTACGGCATGCTGATGCTGGTCATCATCGCGGTCTTCGTCGGCGGACTGATGGTCGGGCGCACACCCGAGTACCTGGGCAAGAAGATCGAGGCCCGCGAGATGAAGCTGGCCGTGATCGGCTCGATCTGGGTGCCGATCGTGGTGCTCATCCTGACCGCGATCGCCATGTCGACGCACGCGGGCAAGCTCTCGATCTTCAACGCCGGCCCGCACGGCTTCACCGAGGCGTTCTACGCCTACACGTCGCAGACCAACAACAACGGCAGCGCCTTCGCGGGCTACGGCGCGCTGCACTTCTCGACCATGCTCGGCGCGTTCGCGATGCTGGTGGGGCGGTTCGTCCCGCTCCTCGCGGCGCTCGCGATCGGCGGCTCGGTGGCGATGAAGAAGACCGCACCTGCCTCCAGCGGGACGATGCGCACCGACGGGCCCACGTTCGTGGTGCTCCTGACGGGCGTCGTCATCCTGCTGCCCGCCCTCACCATCCTGCCCGCGATCGTGCTCGGGCCGGTGGTCGAGGCGCTCACAACCAGGCTCTTCTGAGCGAAGGACTGACACCACCATGCGCAAAGACCTCATCCGTTCGGCGATCGTCATCGTCGCGAGCACCGTCGTGCTCGGCTTGATCTACCCCGCGGTGATGGTGCTGTTCGGCCAGCTCGTGTTCCCGGGCCAGGCCAACGGCAGCCTCATCACCCGCAACGGCAGGACCGTGGGATCGAAGCTGGCCGCGCAGTCGTTCAACGGCCCGCGCTACTTCCACGAGCGCCCGTCGGCGGTCGCCTACAACGCCGACGGCACGAGCTTCGGCAACCTCGGCCCGAACGCCAAGGCGCTGCGGGCGCTCGTGCAGAAGCGGATCGCAAAGATCATGGCGCTCGAGGGGCCGTACAACCCCGGCCTCGAGGTCTCGGACATCCCGGTCGACGCCGTGACGGCGTCGGCATCGGGCATCGACCCGGAGATCTCCAAGGCGTACGCCTACCTGCAGGCGCCTCGGATCGCGGCGGTGCGGCACCTATCGCTCGCAACCGTCCACCAGCTGATCAACTCACACGTCACCGGCCGCTCCCTCGGCTTCCTCGGGGAGCCGGGCGTGAACGTGCTCGAGCTCAACCTCGCACTCGACCAGGAGCACTGATGGCCCGGCACGAAGCCAAGCTGTTCACGCGGGAGATCGTCACCCGCGCGACCATCGATTCGTTCAAGAAGCTCGACCCTCGCGTCCAGCTGCGAAACCCGGTCATGTTCGTGGTCGAGGTGGGGTCGGTCATTACCACCGCCACCTTCTTCATCAACCTGATCAACGGCGGTGGCCAGGCGCTCTGGTTCACCGGCGACATCGCCGTGTGGCTGTGGCTGACCGTGATCTTCGCGAACTTCGCCGAGGCGATCGCCGAGGGCCGCGGCAAGGCCCAGGCGGACACCCTGCGGGCGATGCGCACGACCACGCTCGCGACCCGCCGCCGCGACGACGGCAGCACCGAGCAGGTGCCCGCGCCCGAGCTCCAGCGCGGCGACGTCGTCGTGGTGGAGGCCGGCGAGGCGATCCCCGCAGACGGCGACGTGATCGAGGGCATCGGCTCGGTCGACGAGTCGGCCATCACGGGCGAGTCTGCGCCGGTCATCCGCGAGTCGGGCGGCGACCGCTCGGCCGTCACCGGCGGCACCCGGCTGCTCTCCGACCGGCTCGTCGTGCAGGTGACCCAGGAGCCGGGCAAGTCGTTCCTCGATCGCATGATCTCGCTGGTCGAGGGCGCGGCGCGGCGCAAGACGCCGAACGAGATCGCGCTCAACATCCTGCTCGCCGGCCTCACGCTGATCTTCCTGGTCGCCGTCGTCACCCTGCAGCCGTTCGCGCTGTACGCGAAGAGCGGCGTCTCGACGACCGTGCTGATCTGCCTGCTGGTGGCGCTGATCCCGACCACGATCGGTGCGCTGCTCTCCTGCATCGGCATCGCCGGCATGGACCGCCTGGTGCGCCGCAACGTGCTCGCCCTGTCCGGCCGCGCGGTCGAGGCCTCGGGCGACATCGACGTGCTCCTGCTCGACAAGACCGGCACGATCACGCTCGGCAACCGCGAGGCCGTCGAGTTCATCCCGGCCCCGGGGGTGGAGGGGCACGACCTGGCCGAGGCCGCCCAGCTCTCGTCGCTCGCCGACGAGACGCCCGAGGGCCGCTCGATCGTCGTCCTCGCCAAGCAGTTCGGCGTGCGCGAGCACGAGCTCTCGACCATCGAGGCCGAGTTCGTACCGTTCTCGGCGACGACCCGGATGAGCGGCGTGAACATGAACGGCACCGTCATCCGCAAGGGCGCCACCGACGCCGTGCGCCACTTCGTCGAGGAGAGCGGCGGCCGGGTGCCGGCCGAGGTGGATGCGGCCGTCGATCGCATCGCCCGCGACGGCGGCACGCCGCTCGTCGTCGCCCGCGACAACTGGACGCTCGGCGTCATCTACCTGAAGGACATCGTCAAGGGCGGCATCAAGGAGCGCTTCGACGAGCTGCGCAAGATGGGCATCCGCACGGTCATGATCACCGGCGACAACCCGGTCACCGCGGCGTTCATCGCAGGCGAGTCCGGCGTCGACGACTTCCTGGCCGAGGCGACGCCCGAGAACAAGATGGCGCTGATCAAGGAGGAGCAGGCCAAGGGCCGGATGGTCGCCATGACCGGCGACGGCACGAACGACGCGCCCGCACTGGCGCAGGCCGACGTCGGCGTGGCGATGAACACCGGCACGCAGGCGGCCAAGGAGGCCGGCAACATGGTCGACCTCGACTCGAACCCGACCAAGCTGATCGAGATCGTCGAGGTGGGCAAGCAGCTCCTGATCACCCGCGGCGCCCTGACGACGTTCTCGATCGCGAACGACGTGGCCAAGTACTTCGCCATCCTGCCGGCGATGTTCGCGTTCACGTACGCCTCCCACCCCGGCGACGCACGGCCCGCTGTGGACCATCAACATCATGAAGCTGGGGACGCCGCTCTCGGCGGTCACCTCGGCGATCATCTTCAACGCGCTCGTGATCCCGCTCCTGATCCCGCTCTCGCTGCGCGGCGTGCGCTACCGCGCGATCGGCGCGACGGCGCTCCTGCGCCGCAACCTGCTCATCTACGGGCTCGGCGGCATCATCGCCCCGTTCGTCGGCATCAAGCTGATCGACCTCGTCATCCACAACGTGCTCGGGGCGTAACGTCCGCATATGCGCGGCCGATTCCGGATCCTGCTGGGAGCTGCCGCCGGGGTGGGGAAGACCTACCGCATGCTCCAGGAGGGCCGCCAGGCCGCTGCCGAGGGCGTCGACGTCGTGATCGGCTACCTCGAGCCGCACGACCGCCCCGAGACGGCGGCGCTGGCAGAGGGGCTCGAGGTGGTGCCGCGGCGGGCCGTCGAACACCAGGGGGTGGCCCTCGAGGAGATGGACACCGAGGCGGTCATCCGGCGCGCGCCCGAGCTGGCGCTGATCGACGAGCTCGCCCACACCAACGCCCCCGGCTCGTCGCACCACAAGCGCTACCAGGACATCGAGGAGGTGCTCGCAGCCGGGATCGACGTGATCTCCACCGTGAACGTGCAGCACCTCGAGAGCCTGAACGACACCGTCTTCGAGCTCACCGGGGTGCGCGTGCGCGAGACGTTCCCCGACCGCATCCTGGACGAGGCCGACGAGGTCGTGCTGGTCGACCTCTCGCCGCAGGAGCTGCAGGACCGCCTGCGCGCCGGGAAGGTCTATCCGATGAGCCGCGTCGAGACGGCCCTGCAGAACTTCTTCCGCGCCGAGAAGCTGGGGGCGCTGCGCCAGCTCGCCCTGCGGGAGCTGTCCGAGGACGTCGAGGCGCGGCGGGAGACGCGCATCGTCGACCCGGCCGCCCAGCAGGCCATCCTCGAGCGGATCCTGGTGCTGGTCACCCCGCAGCCGAGCTCGCAGCGGCTCCTGCGCCGCGCATGGCGGTCCGCTCAGCGGCTGGGCGCCGACATCGACGTCCTCTGGGTGCGACGCGCCGGCGAGCGGCTTCCCCAGGAGCAGACCGTGGCGCTCGCGGCGCTGCGGCGGCTGGCGGCGATCCTGGGTGCGCACTTCCTCGAGGAGGAGTCGAACGACGTGATCGCGTCGGTGCGGGCGGTCGTGATCGATCGCGGCACGACGTACGTCTACCTGGGGACGCCCGAGCGCCGGCGCGCCGAGGAGATCCTGCACGGGTCGTTCCTCGGCCGGCTGATCGATGCGCTTCCCGGCGTCGACATCCGCGTCGCCGCCGATCGCGGCCGGCGACGGGAGCTCAGCCCGTGAGGCTGGGGCGCCGGCGCACCGCCGAGGCCCGCCCGGGCGCGCCGCGCCTGCTCGTCCCGTTCTCGGGCGGGCAGCTCGATCCGGCGGTGCTCGAGTCGGCGCTCCGGATCGCCCGCGCCGATGGGGCGGTGTTCGTGCCCGCCTATCTGATCATGGTCCCGTATGCGCTCGCGCTCGACTCGCCGCTGCGCGACGAGGTGGAGGTGGCCCTGCCCGTGCTCGAGGCGGTCGAGCTGCACGCCCAGGAGGAGGGGGTGCCGGTGGACGCGCGCCTGGAGCGCGGCCGCTCGCTGCGCGACGCCCTGCGGCGGCTGTGGGAGGTCGAGAGCTTCGACCGCATCCTGATCCCGGTCTCGCCCGACGAGCGCACCGGATTCGACGAGCGTGACATCGCCTGGATCCTGATGAACGCCCCCACCGAGACGCTCGCGCTGCGGCCCGCGTCCGGCACCGTACGTGCGAGAGTGACGCGGTGATCGCCCGCGCGAATGCGATGCTCGACGGCGCCTCCGGGTCGCGCCGCCACGGGCTGGCAGTCGGCGCGAGCGTCGTCGTGCTGATCGTCGTCACGGTGGCGATCGGTCTGCTCAAGTCGTTCGTCCCGGTGCTCAGCCTTGGCGTCCTCTACGTGTTCGCCGTGCTCCCGATCGCGGTCGCGTTCGGCCTGATCTACGCCGTGCTCGTCTCGGTCGCGAGCATGCTCGCCTTCAACTGGTTCTTCCTGCCGCCGGTGCACACCTTCACGCTGTCGGACTCGCGCAACTGGTTCGCGCTCGCCGTCTACGTGGTCACCGCGGTCGTCGTGTCCGGCCTGGCCGCGAGCACGCGCCGGCGCGCGACCGAGGCCGAGCAGCGCGAGGTCGAGACGGCGCTTCTGGCCGACGTGGCCACGTCGCTGCTGGAGGGCGGGCGACGTCGCCGGCCAGCTCGACTCGATCAGCGAGCGCGTGGCCGCCATCCTCAAGGCCCGGTCGGCGTCGATCGTGATCGGCACCGACGGCGACCCGACGACGACCGGCGCCCCGATCGAGCTCATGGCCGGCACGCGCCGGGTGGGGACGCTCGAGCTGCACGAGGGCGGCGAGCCCAACCTGGCGGCGCGCCGGCGGCTGCTGCCGGCGCTGGCGTCGCTGCTGGCCGTCGCGGTCGACCGAGAGCGGCTCGCGAACGAGGCGTTCGAGGCCGAGGCGCTGCGCCGCTCCGACACCATGAAGACCGCGGTGCTGCGCGCCGTGAGCCACGATCTGCGCTCTCCGCTGACGGCCATCCGCGCGGCCAGCGACGGGCTCGAGGACGAGAAGCTCGCGCTGAGCGAGAACGACCGCCGCGAGCTGCTCGACACGATCAGCGTCGAGGTGCGCCGGCTCGAGGGCGTCGTCGACAACCTGCTTGCGCTGTCGCGGCTGCAGGCCGGGGCGCTCGCGCCCATGCCCGAGGTGTGGACGGTCGACGACCTCGTCTACGGCTCGCTGGCCGACGTGGGCAGGAGCACCGAGCGGGTGAACGTCTCCGTCCCCGCCGACACGCCGCCGGTCCTGGTCGACGCGGTGCAGGTGCGCCAGATCCTGACGAACCTGATCGACAACGCGCTCAAGTTCTCGCCGGAGAAGAGCCCGGTGACCGTGCGGGTGACGAAGACGCGCAAGGAGGTGATCGTGCGCGTGATCGACCAGGGCCGCGGGCTGCCCGAGAACGAGCTCGAGCACGTGTTCGAGCCCTTCTACCGCGGCGCGCCGGCGCAGGATCAGACCGGCACCGGGCTCGGCCTTGCGATCGCGCGCGGGTTCGCCGAGGCGAACGGCGGCCGCCTGTGGGCCGAGTCGCGCCCCGGCCAGGGCGCGGGCTTCGCCCTGGCACTTCCGCCCGCCGACGAGGCGCCGCAGTGACCGAGGCCGGCCTGATCCTGGTCGTTGACGACGAGCCGCAGATCCTGCGCGCCCTCACGACCAACCTGCGCGGCGCGGGATACGAGGTCGCGCGGGCGGCGACTGCCGAGGAGGCGCTCGCGGCGGCGGCCACCCGGCCGCCGGACGCCGTCGTGCTCGACCTGGTGCTGCCCGACGGCTCCGGAGTGGACGTGTGCCGGGAGCTGCGCACGTGGAGCTCCGTCCCGATCGTGATCCTCTCCGCGATCGGCGAGGAGGGGCAGAAGGTCGCCGCCCTCGACGCCGGCGCCGACGACTACGTCACCAAGCCGTTCGGGATGGGCGAGCTCCTCGCCCGGCTGCGGGCCGCGATGCGCCGCGCGGCCCCCGCCGGGGGCGAGCAGATCGCGGTCGGCGGCCTCGTGGTCGACTTCGACCGCCACCAGGTGACCGTCGACGGGATGCCGGTGCAGGTCACGCGGATCGAGTACGACCTGCTCTCGCTGTTCGTGCGCAACGAGGGCAAGCTGCTCACCCACCGCACGATCCTGCGCGAGGTGTGGGGGCCGGCGTACCAGATCGAGTCGCACTACCTGCACGTGTACATCAGCAAGCTGCGGGGGAAGATCGAGCACGACCCCCGCCGTCCGCAGTACCTGATCACCGAGCCGGGCGCGGGCTACCGGCTCGTGCGGCCTCCGGCTGCGGACGCGCCGTCGTGACCTCGCCTTGAGGCCGGTTTGACGGGCCGTTGAGCGCGGGCCGCCTAGCGTGTTTGGGATGCAGCTCTCGCCTCCGATCCGCTCGGCCGCCGCGGCGCCGTATCTTACGCCGGCGCCGTTCGCGGTTGCGGCGGCCGCCGCCAATCGCCTCTCCGACGCCGCTGCCGCATCGGTGGTCGCGAGCGCGGCTGCGGCCGCCGTCGTGCGGCTGGCCTGGGAGCGCTCCGTCCGCGGCCGGCGGCGGTGGCAGGTCGACGAGTGGCTGGCGCGGGGAGTCGGGCAGCCGCCCTCCGACGCGGTCATCCGCGAGCGCATGGCGCAGCTCGTCTCCGCGCCCGAGCGGCACGCGGCGGCGCGGTCGCTGCGCGCGGTACGCGACCTCGGGCAGCGGCCCCGGACGCTCACGGCGGTCGTCGTGAACGCACGTGCGGCCGAGCGCAACCGGGCGGCGCTCGAGCGCCTGGCCGCCCGCCTCGATGCGGTCGACCAGCCGGTGGCCGCCCGTGGCGTCGCGCGCACGTTCCAGCTTCTGTCCGACGGCACCGGGCCGGTGTACAACCCCGGTCGTGCCGGCGAGCTCGGCCCCGCGCTCGAGCACGCGCTGCACGAGCTCGAATCCCGCTAGGCGGCGCCGGCGGTCACCCGGTCGTGGCGATCCGCACGGCCACGTAGGCGGCGTAGGAGGCGACGATGGCCGCTCCCGCCAGCCGTCCGGCGCCGCCCCGCCGCCCGACGAGCGCGAGCGTGCCGACCGTGACCCCGACCATCCACAGATAGTCGAGCGCGAACCCCTGCCCGCTGCTCGCGGAGCTGATGACGACCGCGGGCACGAGCACCCCGAAGGCGAGGTTGATCGTGTTGGAGTTGAGCGCCTCGCTCACGAGCGCCGCCCCCCGGCCGGCGAGGCCCAGACGGATTGCCGTGTATGCGTTCGGCAGGCTCGTGAGCGTCGCCAGGAGCAGCAGGCCGACGAGCGGCCGGGGCACGCCGAAGCGCCCGGCGAGGAGCACCGCCGAGTACACCATGCCGACGCTGCCGACGACGATCACGACGACCGCGGGCAGCTCGCGCACGAACAGGGCCGCGACCTGGGCCGCCCGGCCGGCGGCGGCGCGCGGGTCGACGGAGCGGCCCGGAGGCTCGGCCGCCCGCGGCTCCCGCGGTGGCAGCGGGCCGTGGAACGTCCCGCGCGCGAGCAGCACGACGTAGGGGACGGCGCCGGCCGCGAACACCGCCAGGCCGATCCACGGCGCGAGGCCGGCAAAGAGCACGGCGGCGGTCACGCCCGTGGCGAAGAGGGCGAACGCGCCCTCGAGCGCGAGCGCCGGCCCCTCCAGGCGCACGCTGCCGGCCAGGAGCGCGCTCATGCCTACCATCGCCGCCAGGTTGAAGATGTTCGATCCGATCAGCACGCCCATGCCGACGCCGCGCTCGCCGCGCAGCATCGCCGTCAGCCCCGACGACAGCTCCGGGGCATCGGCGGCGAGTGCCGTCAGCAGGCCGAGGACGGCCTCGTGGATCCCGAGCCGCGCGCCGAGCCGGTCGAGGCGGCGGGCGAAGAGGCCCGAGGCGGCCAGGGTCGCGCCGAGCGAGGCCAGGAACAGCACCACGGCGACCGGGGTGGACACGTCAGCGCCCCGGTCCTGACCGGGGGCGGCGCGGCGAAGGTGGGGGCCGATGGTCCATGGTGACGGCTCGCCGACCCGACTTCCCGGCACACCGCCGCCGACTCTAGCGGGCCCGGCCCCCGTCCGGGCGGTATCCAGCGACGGGGGTCGAGGTTACGATCACTGGGTGAGCTCGGCCTCGGCTTTACGCACGAACGCAGGTGGCGGCGTTCGCCGGCTCGGCTGGGGCGTGGCCGATCAGGCGCTCTCGAGCCTGACCAACTTCGCCCTGGCGGTGCTGGTCGCCCGCACCGTGAGCACGTCCTCGCTCGGCGCGTTCGGGCTCGCCTTCGCGACCTACACCATCACGCTCGGCGCCACCCGCGCCCTGTGCTCGGAGCCGCTCACGGTGCGCTACAGCGCGACCGGAGAGCGCGAGTGGCGCGACGGCGCGTCGGCGGCGACCGGGGTCGCCCTGGTGCTCGGCGTGGTCGCCGGCCTGCTCTGCATCGCGGCGGCGTTCCTCTTCGGCGGCACGCTGCGCCCCTCGCTGATCGTGCTCGGCATCGGCATGCCCGGGCTGATCGTGCAGGACACGTGGCGCAACGCCTTCTTCTGCCACCTGCGCGGTGCGTACGCGTTCGTGAACGACCTCGCCTGGGCCGTCGCCCAGGTGGTGCTGTCGTGGCCGTGGTGCTGGCCGTCGGCCTGCGGTCGTCGCCGGCGTTCATCCTCGCCTGGGCGGGCGCGGCGAACATCGCCGCGGTGTTCGGGATCGTCCAGGCCGGGTTCCTCCCCCGGCCGCTGTACGTCCGCCGGTGGCTGCACCGCCACCGCGACCTCGCGCCCCGCTACCTGGTCGAGTTCGTGGCTCGCAGCGCCGCGCTCTCGGGGACGACCTATGCGGTCGCCGGGTTCGCAGGGCTCGCGGCCGCCGGTGCGCTGCGCGGCGCGCAGGTCGCGCTCGGCCCCCTCAACATCCTGAACATGGGCGTCACCGCGCCGGCCGATGGCCGAGTCGGTGCGGATCGCCCGGCGCTCGCCGCGGCGGATGCTGCACGCCGTCACGATCCTGGCCGTCGTGCTGGTGGTCGTCTTCACCGTCTGGGGCGTCGCCATGTACCTGCTCCCGGACGCCGTCGGCGAGGCCCTCCTCAAGCGATCGTGGCAGCCCGCCCACCACGTGATCCTGCCCTACACAGCCGTGATGGCCGCGTCCGGCATGCTGACCGGCGCCACGGTGGGCCTGCGCGCGATGGCGGCAGCCAAGCGCAGCATGCGCTCGCGGCTCGTGACCGGCGTCCTCGCGGTCACCGGCGGCGTGGCCGGCGCGGCGACGTACGGCGCCGCCGGCGCCGCGCTCGGCCTGGCCGCGGGCCTGTGGATCGGCGGCATCCAGTGGTGGCAGCAGCTCCGCGCCGCGGTCGCCGAGGAGGAGGACCGGCGCCGGGCCGCCGCTACGCCCGCGCCCGAGCCGACCCCTCACCCGGGCGCCGGCGAGCCCGAGCACGTGTAAAGATCATCGAAGGTTGGCCCTCCATTCCTTGACAACGGCAGCCGCTCGCGGTCTACTGGTGAAGGATTGGTGTACCCGCCGGCGCTAGGAGGCCCCGGAGGGACAGGGCACGACCATCGAGGAGTGGCAGACCATGCAAGACGTTTCGTCCGCGGCACGCGGCCGCAAACGGACGCACATGCCGGATCCATCTCGTCCGGCACGGGCAGACGATCATGAACGCGCAGGTGCGGTTCCGCGGTCGTCTCGAAGTTCCCCTGAACGAGGTGGGGCGGGCCGAGGCCCGCGCCGCCGCCCGCTCGCTCGTCGGCACCGGCCTCGTCTCCGTGTACACGAGCCCTCTGGGCCGTGCGCGTGAGGTGGCCGAGGCGATCGCGGTCAAGAACGGCGTCGGCGCCGTGCGCGAGCATCCCGGCCTCCTGAACCTCGACTACGGCGCCTGGGAGGGCCTCACGAAAGAGGAGTCGGCCGCGGTCGACCCCGAGTCGTGGGACCTCTACGTCGGCGATCCCGAGCGGGCGGTCTGCCCCGAGGGCGAGGCGGTGGCCGAGGCGGCCGACCGCGTCGTCGCCGCGCTGCGCGCCATCGCGCGCGAGCACCCGGGCGAGAACGTTGCGGCGGTGTCGCACGGCGTGATGCTGCGGCTGGCGGTGCTGCGCGTCGCGGGCGCCTCGGACAACGACTGGCAGTTCGCGATGCCCACGGGCGGCGCGATCGTGTTCGACGTGAACGGCGACGAGATCACCCTGGTCTCCGATCTCGACCTGAGCAAGTCGGATCCGCGCAAGGCGTCCGGCGCTCCGGCCACGCTTGCCGAACGCGCAGGTTGATCGCAGCAGCGGGGCGGGACCGCCCACGCGGGCAGCGCCCGCCTGGGCGGCTCTGAGCTCAACCTGACCTGGAAATACTTGGACTCGCCGCCGTTCGCGGGTATTGACTTGACGCGTTCGGCGGTTATCTTGGAGGCCAGTCATCTCGAAGCTTGGGGGAGATTCGATGTTGGGTCGAGCGAGTCGGATGGGGTTTGCAACTGCGGCGGCCATGGTCGTCGGCATGGGGGCAGCCGGAGCGGCGCAGGCGGTCGTGGTGCAGTCGCACCCGGTGCCGACCTGGCAGACGAACGGCCGTGTGAACGTGATCACCGTGTCGGGGACGACCGCGTATCTGGGCGGTCAGTTCACGTCGGTGCGGCCCGCGGGCGATCCGCTCGGGACCGGTGAGGTGGCGCGCAACCACGTGGCCGCGGTCAATCTCTCCACGGGCGCGCTCCTGCCGTGGAACCCGAACACGAACGGCACCGTCCGGGCGATCCGCATCATCGGGTCGAACGCATACCTCGGCGGGTCGTTCACGAACGTCGGCGGCACGGGTCACCAGCGGCTCGCGGCGGTGACCGCCGGGGGGACGGGGTCGCTCGTGCCAGGTTGGACCGCCTCCGCGAACGGCGAGGTGTTCGCGCTCTCGGCACAGAACGGCACGCTCTACGCCGGCGGCTCGTTCACGACGCTGGACGGCACCGCCCGGTCGCATCTCGGTGCCGTCTCCGGCACGACCGGCTCGCTCCTCGGCTGGTCGCCGACCACCGACGCGCAGGTGAAGTCGATGGTCTTCACGACAGGCACGCGTCTCGTCGTCGGCGGCTCGTTCACGACGCTGAACGGCACCTCGCACCGCAACATCGGCGCGGTCGACGGCGCCACGGGCGCGACGCTCGCCTGGAACAGCCCGATCTCCTACCCGGTGATCGGCCTCGCCGCGGACGCTTCCGGCCTGTACGTGGCCGGCGCCGGCGGCGGCGGCAACTTCGCCGCCTTCAACCCGTCCAACGGCTCGTCGTTGTGGCAGGGAGGGACGAACGGCAACGTCCAGGCGATCGGCGTGGTCGGCGGCTTCGTCTACCTCGGCGGCCACTTCCAGACCTACTGCGGCCCGCAGCGCGGCCAGCACACGTGCACGACGCCGACGGCGCGGAACAAGCTGCTCGCGGTCGACGAGCACACCGGCGCGCTGCAGTCCTGGAACCCGGGCGCGAACAGCGTCCTCGGAGTGTTCGCCCTCCAGGGCACGTCGACCGGCGCGATGCTCGTCGGCGGCGACTTCACGAGCACCGGCCAGCGCGCGCAGCAGGGATTCGCCGAGTACACGCCCTAGACGGCTGCGACCGCATCACGCTGCACCACGGGGCCCTCGCATCGCGAGGGCCCCGAGCCGTTTCGGGAGGCCGCGTCCGTCAAGCCCACGGGTGCCGAGCCGATTACCGGGTGGCCGATCGCCGCCGCCCGCCATGGATGCCACCGACCCAACCGAGCCGCCCCCTCTGCGCCCGACGCGGCGCGTCACCGTGCCGATCTCGTTCACGGGCGACATCGCGGGCTTCCTGTTCGATCTGCTGAGCGACATCGAGGCGATCGTGTGGGAGGCCGACGCCGACACGCTCGCGGTCGAGTTCGTCAACGACCGCCTGCTCGACCTGCTCGGCTACGAGCCGATGGACGTGATCGCGGTGCCGCGGTTCTGGAGCGAGACGATCGTCCATCCCGACGACCGGGAGCTGTTCCTGGCCGCCGAGGCCGAGGTGGCCGCACGCGGCGTCGCGCGCGTGACCTACCGCGCGCTCGGCAGTGACGGCCAGGTGGTCTGGCTCTCGAGCGTCTCCCGGCTCACGATCGACCAGGAGGGCCGCCCGCGCGTGCGCGGCCTCGAGACCGACGTGACCGCGATGAAGCGGGCCGAGGCGCAGGCGCGTGAGTCGGAGGAGCGGTTCCGGCTGCTCTCGGAGGCGTCCCGCGACGCGGTCATCGTCCACACCGGCGGCGTCATCGTCGAGGTGAACCAGGCCTTCTGCGACCAGTTCGGCTGGTCGGCCGCCGAGGCGCTCACGCTCGCGCCCGAGGACTACATCGCGCCGGAGTCGCTCCCGGTCGCCCTGGCCCGCATGTCGGACCGGACGACCGGCGCGTACGAGCTCGTCGGCATGGATCGCAGCGGCGCCCGGCGCTGGTATGCGGCCCAGAGCCAGGAGACGCGCTATCACGGTGAGGTCGCGCGGGTCGTCGTGCTGACCGACATCACCGACCTGAAGGAGCGCGAGGCGCGCGCCCTGCACGACGCCAGCCACGACCAGCTCACCGGGCTGCCCAACCGGGCGGCATTCGACCGCCGGCTTGCCGACGAGCTCGCCCGGCGCGAGCCCGGCGCCGTGCTGGGGATGCTGTTCTGCGACCTGAACGGGTTCAAGGGCGTGAACGACATGCACGGCCACGCGGCCGGCGACTCGCTGCTCCAGCTCGTCGCGCAGCGCCTCGGCAGCGTCGTGCGCACGAGCGACCCTGTGTTCCGGCTCGGCGGGGACGAGTTCGTGATCCTGCTGCCGGCGCTCCCCGCCGACGACTCCGACCGCATCATCGACCTCATGCGCCAGCGCCTGCTGAAGGTGTTCGCGCCGACGTTCTCGGTCGGGTCGGCCGCCGTGGATGTCGGCGTCGCGGTGGGGACGGCGAAGTGCCCGGAGAACGGCTCGACGGCCCACGCGCTCGTCCAGCACGCCGACATGGCGATGTACGTGCACAAGCGGGCCGTCAAGCGCGGTCGTTCGTAGGCGGGTCGCGCCGGGCGCGCGCTTCAGGCACAATCGGTCGGCCGCCTCGCGGCGCCTCACGCCACCTCACCTGCCGGAGACCGCCATGGCCGACACCAAGATCCTGCTGCCCGAGCGCGACATCCCGCGCGCCTGGTACAACATCCTCGCCGACGCGCCGTCGCCGCCGCAGCCGCCGCTGCACCCCGGCACCGGTCAGCCGATCGGCCCCGACGACCTCGCGCCGCTGTTCCCGATGGACCTGATCATGCAGGAGGTCTCGACCGAGCGCGAGATCGCGATCCCCGAGGAGGTCATCGACGTGCTCCGGCTGTGGCGGCCGACGCCGCTCTACCGGGCGCACCGGCTCGAGCAGGCGCTCGGCACGCGCTCGCGCATCTACTACAAGTACGAGGGCGTCGTCGCCCGGCCGGCTCGCACAAGCCGAACACGGCGGTCGCGCAGGCCTACTACAACGCGAAGGCCGGCCGGCGCCGGATCGCGACCGAGACCGGCGCCGGCCAGTGGGGCAGCTCGATGGCCCTCGCCTGCGGCTACTTCGGGCTCGAGTGCAAGGTCTACATGGTGCGCGTCTCCTACGACCAGAAGCCGTACCGGCGGATGATGATGGAGACGTGGGGGGCGTCGGTCGTGCCCAGCCCGTCGCAGGACACGAACGCGGGCCGGGCGATGCTCGAGCAGCACCCCGACTCCCCCGGCAGCCTGGGCATCGCCATCTCGGAGGCCGTCGAGGATGCCGCCACGCACGACGACACGAGCTATTCGCTCGGCTCCGTGCTGAACCACGTCCTGCTGCACCAGACCGTGATCGGGCAGGAGGCGGAGCGCCAGCTCGACGTGGCCGGCGAGCACGGCGTGGACGTCGTCATCGGCTGCGTCGGCGGCGGGTCGAACTTCGCGGGGCTCGCGCTGCCCGTTCGTGCGCGAGAAGATCGCCGGGGCCGACATCGAGATCATCGCGTGCGAGCCGGCCGCGTGCCCGACGCTGACGCGCGGGCCGTACGCCTACGACTTCGGCGACACCGCCCAGCTGACGCCGCTCGTCGCGATGCACACGCTCGGCCACGACTTCGTCCCGCCGGGCATCCACGCCGGCGGCCTGCGCTACCACGGCGCCGCGCCGATCGTCTCCCAGCTCCTGCTGGACGGCCTGCTGCGGGCCGAGGCGTACCGCCAGAACGAGGTGTTCGACGCGGCCGTCACGTTCGCCCGCACCGAGGGGATCGTGCCGGCGCCCGAGAGCGCCCATGCCATCAAGGGCGTCGTCGACGCGGCCAAGCGGGCCGACGAGGCCGGCACCGAGCAGGTGATCCTGTTCAACCTGTCCGGCCACGGCCACTTCGACATGGCCGCATACGACGCGTACCTGCACCACCGCCTGGAGGACCACGAGCTGCCCGAGGCCGAGATCGCGCGCGCCCTGCGTGCGATCGAGCCGCTGCCCAAGCCGGTCGCGCCGGTGTGATCGCGTCGCTGCACGTCGAGCCCGGGCGCCCGGCGGGCCTCGCGCGGCGCGATCCCGCCGACGACCTGGGCGTCGATCGCGGCCGCGCCCTCGACGAGGACATGGCCGAGCTGCGGGCCCTCCAGGACCGGCTGTGGGCCGAGCGCCGCCGCAGCCTGCTCGTGATCCTGCAGGGCACGGACGCGGCGGGCAAGGACAGCACGATCCGGCACGTGTTCACGGGGCTCAACCCGCACGGCTGCCGCGTCGAGGACTTCGCCCAGCCGAGCTCGACCGAGCTCGCCCACGACTATCTGTGGCGCGTGCACGCGCGATGCCCGGCGCGGGGCCAGATCGGGATCTGGAACCGCTCCCACTACGAGGACGTCATCGCCGTGCGGGTGCACGACTCGCTCCGCAGAAGGTGTGGCGGCGGCGCTTCCGGCACATCTGCGAGTTCGAGCGCATGCTGGCCGACGAGGGCACGACGATCGTGAAGATCCTGCTGCACATCTCACGCAAGGAGCAGGGCGAGCGCCTGCGAGCGCGGCTCGAGGACCCGACGAAGCAGTGGAAGTTCCGGCCGGAGGACATCGCCGACCGGGCCCGGTTCGGCGATATCCAGGCCGCCTATGAGGACGCGATCACGAAGACGTCGACGCGGTGGGGGCCGTGGTACGTCGTGCCGGCCGACCGCCGCTGGGTGCGCAACGCCGCCGTGACCCGCCTGCTGCTCGAGACCCTGCGCGACATGCGGCCGCAGTACCCCGAGGTGACCATCGACCTCGAGCAGTTCACGATCGACTGACGGGCGGCGCGATCAGCCGGCGGCGGCGCGCCGCAGGCCGGCGGTGATCCCGGCCGCGACCTCCTCGAGCTGCTCCTCGGTGCAGATCAGCGGCGGCGAGATCGCCAGGCACGGGTTCACCCGGTCGTCCAGCCGCACGATCACGCCCTCCTTGCGGATGGCGTCGCGCGCGCCCGGCAGGGCGGCCGCGTCGCGCAGCTCGAGCGCGCGGAAGAAGCCGTGCGCCGCGGGCCTCGACGACGAGCGGCGAGGACGCCGCCACCTCGTCGAGCAGCCGGCCCAGCGTGTCCTCGAGCCGGCGCACGTTGGCGAGCACGTCGAGCCGCTCCATGATGTCGAGGTTCGCGAGCGCGACGGCGCACGAGAGCGGGTGCCCGCCGAACGTGAAGCCGTGCGCGTACACCGACCGCTGCTCGAGCAGCGGCGCGGCGACGGCGTCGGTGAAGAGCACGCCGCCGAGCGGCGCCTGGCCGGACGTCACGCCCTTGGCGAACGTGATCATGTCGGCGTCGAACCCGAGCCGGTCGGAGCCGAACCACGCGCCGAGCCGGCCGAAGCCCGTGATCACCTCGTCGCACCAGAGCAGCAGGCCGTGGCGGTCGCAGAGCTCGCGCAGCCGGCCGCCGTAGCCGGGGGGCGGCGCGAGGCAGCCGCCGGCGTTCTGCACCGGCTCGACCACGACGGCCGCGACGGTGTGCGCGCCCTCGGCGATGATCGTGCGCTCGATCGCGGCGACGGCCGCGTCGGTCCACTCCTCGTCGGTGACGGCGTGGCGGTAGTTGCGGCGGTCGGTGTTCTCGGCGTGGCGGACATCGCCCAGCAGCGGCTCGAACGGCGCCCGCGCCGCCGGGATCCCGGTCAGCGAGAGCGCGCCCAGCGTGCAGCCGTGGTAGGCGCCGCGGCGGGCGACGATCTTGCGCCGCAGCGGCTCGCCGCGTCCAAGCCAGTGCTGGCGCACGAGCTTCATCGCCGACTCGACCGCCTCGGATCCGCCCGAGGTGAAGAACGCCCGGGTGAGGTTCTCGGCGGCGAGGCCGGTGACCCGGCGGGTCAGCTCGACCGGCGCGGGTGAGGTCGCCGCCCAGTTGGGATAGAAGCCGAACGACTCGAGCTGCCGCTTGGCCGCCTCGCCGAGCTCGGCGCCGTGCGAGTAGCCGATCTGGGTGGTGAAGAGGCCCGACATCGCGTCCAGCAGCCGCGTGCCGCCGGCCTCGAACACGTACGGGCCCTCGCCGCCGACCAGGATCGGCGGGGCGGTGCCGTCGAAGTCGGCCATCCGCGTCCACGACAACCACTCACCGGCTGCGGCCTCCCGCAGCGCATCGACGCCCACGTCCACCGTCGCCATCGCCAGTCCTTCCCGTCGGAATGCTCCTCGCGCGAGCATAGCCGCCTACGCTGCGCTCGATGGCCGATCCGCGCACCGACACGGTCCGCCGGGGCTACGACCGGCTGGCGAGCTCGTTCCGTGCGTGGGGCGCGCGCGTCGAGGGCGACCCGCGTGACGCGTTTCGTGGACGAGTTCGCGGCGATGCTCCCGGCCGGCGGCGCGGTGCTCGACCTCGGCTGCGGCGCGGGCATCCCGTCGACCCGGCGCCTGGCGCAGTCGTTCGACGTGGTCGGCGTCGACATCTCCGGCGAACAGATCGCGCTCGCCCGGCGCGCGGTCCCGGGGGCGAGGTTCATTCAGGGCGACCTGCTCGACCTGCGACCTCGCCGCGGCGTCGTTCGACGGTGTCGGCGGCGCTGTACTCGATCTCGCACGTCCCCCGCGCGGAGCACGCGCGCGTGTTCGAGTCGATATCAGGCGGTGGCTGCGGCCCGGCGGCGTCTTCCTGGCGTCGCTCGGCGTCGGCGGAATCGCCGATTGGACCGGCGAATGGCTTGGAGTGCCGATGTTCTTCTCGAGCCACGACGCCGCGACCAACCGGCGCCTGCTCGCCGAGGCCGGGCTCGCGGTCGTGCGCGCCGAGGCGGTCACGATGCGCGAGCCGGAGGGCGACGCGACGTTCCTCTGGGTGATCTGCCGCGCCGGCGGTGCTTAGCCCGGACTCGGTCGGCAGCCGCCTCGCCGGGGCGGCGGCGGCGCATCTCCTGCAGCGCCGAGCGCATGTCGGCGCGGACGAACCCCTTGAGCGCCCCGTGGCGCTTCTGCGGTTTGCGGCCGAGCCGAGCCATCAGATCGTCGCTCGCGCCGCGGTAGGCCGCCGCCGCGGTCGAGCGGGGCGCGCCCACGACCACCGGCACGCCCGCGAGCGCGGCCGAGTCGTAGCGGGCGCTGCGCGGGATCTGGGCCGGCGACACCAGATCGCCGAACCGCTCGCGCATCAGCGCGGCCGCCGCCGCCGCGCCGGGGCGGCGCGCGTCGACGAACGTCGGCAGGAGCACGAGCGGCGTGTAGCGGTTGCCGGTCTCGCGCTCGATGCGGCGGACGGCCTCGATCGTGCCCTGCAGCGCGTCGATCGAGAGGTAGTCGGCCGCGGCCGGGATCACGACCGCGTCGGCGGCCCGCAGCGCGGCTGCGCTCAGGCCACCCAGGCCGGGCGGGGTGTCGACGACGATCACCTCCCACTCCTCGCTCGCGCCCTCGATCGCCGCGGCGAAGCGCTCGCCGTGGCGATGGTCGGTGAACACGGACACCTCTTCGGCGATCAGGCGCGCATCGGCCGGGACGACGCCGAGCCGGCCGAGCGCGGGCACCGGCGAGGTGCGCGCGAACCAGCGCGGCTTGCCGCGGAACATGCCGCCCGAGCCGTCGTCGTCCGCGCTCGAGACGCCGACCGCGACGGCGGCCGAGCCCTGCGGGTCGAGGTCGACCAGGAGCACGGGGCGCGAGTCGAGCGCCATCGCCGCCGCCAGGTTGACGGCGGTCGTCGTCTTGCCCACCCCACCTTTGCGGTTGACGACGGCGATCACGTGCACGCGCGCATTCTGTCACGAACTCGCGGCGCTGTCCGGAGATCTACGTATCGGCGATCGGGTCAAGCCCCGATGCCGCAGACATCCGGCCGCCACGACAATCCCAGGGCACGGAAGATCCACCGAGGAGGGGCCAGTCATGGCCAGCACGCAGCACATCCCGTCCACCCCGGCCCGCGACCGCGGGCCCTTCTCGCGGCACGAGCACGACGAGCTCGTCGCCGCCATCCAGCGGGCCCGCACCCGGCCCGACCGCCGCGGCCCGGCCCGGCGGCAAACGGTTGCACCAATGGTACGATCGCGCGGGTGAAGGCCACCCTCGAGCGTGAGCGCAAGCTCACCGCCACGCCGGGATTCCTGCTCCCGCACCTGCCGGGTGACCGCCTGCCGGTGCGGGAGCTCAGCTCGACCTACCACGACACGCCGGACATGCGCCTCGCCGCGGCGGGGTGACGCTGCGCTACCGCGCCGAGGGCGGCGGCGGGGCGTGGCAGCTGAAGCTGCCGCACGGGGAGGATCGGCTCGAGCTCGAGTTCCCGGGCGTCGCCCGGGCCGTGCCCGCCGAGGTGGCTCGCGCTCCTGCGGGCGCACCTGCGCGGGGCCCGCACGAGGGCCGTCGCGCGGCTGCGCACCCATCGCACCGGCGTGCTCGTGCGCAGGCCGGCGGCGCGCGACGTCGCCGAGGTGGTGACCGACGCCGTCGCGGTGTTCGAGGGCAGCCGGATCGTGCGCCGCTTCGACGAGATCGAGGTCGAGCTGGTCGACGGCGACACCGCCGACCTGGACGCGGATCGTCGAGCCTGCTGCGGCGGGCCGGAGCAGGCGAGTCCGACGCCAGGCCGAAGCTCTTCCAGGCGCTCGACCTGCAGGTGCGCCCGCCCGCTCCGCCGGTCGCCCGCGAGCGCTCCGGCCGAGGAGCACGTCGCGGCCGCGCTGCGCGCCCAGTACGAGGCGATCGTCCGCCACCATCCCGGCACCGCGCCTCGGCCGCGATCCCGAGGAGCTGCACCAGATGCGGGTCGCGACCAGGCGCATGCGCGCGATCCTGCGCGCCGCCCGGCCGCTGCTCGACCCCGGAGTGGGTGCGCTCGCTGCGGGCGGAGCTCGGCTGGCTCGGCGGCGCGCTCGGCCCGGTGCGCGATCTCGACGTCCTCGTCGACCACCTGCGCGCGGACGCGCACCTGCTCGGCGGCCCGGACGAGGACGCGTTCCTCGTGCTCCTGCGTGCGCTCGAGGCCGAGCATGCGGCCGACCGCGAGGCGCTCCTTGCCGCGCTCGACGAGCCGCGCTTCGTCGCGCTCGTCGAACGGCTCGAGGCCGAGACGCGGGCGCCGCCGCTCGTCCCCGGCGACGCGATCGCTGCGCGCGCTGGCCGGGCGTGAGTTCCGGCGGCTGCGCAAGGCGGTCCGCGCCCTCGGAGCGGATCCACCCGACGCGGAGCTGCACGCGACGCGCATCGCCGTCAAGCGCGCGCGCTACTCCGCCGAGCTCGCCGAGCGCTCGGTCGGGAAGGCCGCCGCCGCGGTCATCCGCGACGCCAAGGTGCTCCAGGACGTGCTCGGCGACCACCAGGACGCGGCCGTCGCCGAGGCGCGTGTGCGTGCGCTCGTGCGGCCGCGGACGAACGCCGCCCAGGCGATCGCGGCCGGCCGCGTGATCGAGCGCCAGCACGAGCGCCGCCGGGCCGCCCGGGCCGCGTTCCCGGACGCCTGGCGGGCGCTCGAGCGCGACGCCGAGGGCGTCTTCCTCTAGCCGCAGTCACCGCGCGGGCGCCACATCGTCGTCACCGGCACGCCGCCGGGCAGGACGACGCGGCCGCGCGGCTCGAAGCCGTGCCGGCGGTAGCGGTCGTCGTTGCGCGGGTTCGTCGACTCGAGATAGGCCGGGCAGGTGCGCGGCGTCGACGGTCTCGAGGCAGGCGCCGAGCAGCGCCATGCCCAGCCCGCGCCCGCGGTGGCCGGTGTGGGTCGCGAGCAGGCTCAGGTACCAGTGCGGCTCGTCGTGCGGGTGGACCGCGTCGAGACGGTCGAAGGCCCCGAGGACGACGCGCGCCTGCTCGCCGCCGACGAGCTCGGCGACGAGGTCGGCGAAGCCCGTCCTCCTGCTCGGCGGTCAGCTCCACCTCGCCGGGCGGCACCCAGACGGCCGCCGCCTCGCATCCCGGCGTCACGAACGTCGCCGCGAGGCGCATCGCCGCGCGCAGATAGAACTCCCAGAAGCGCCGCGACGCCTGCGGGCGCCCGGCGGCGTCGGGGAACGAGTAGGCGCCCCAGACCGGGTCGGCGAGAAACGCCGTCGCCATCGTCTCGGTCACGGCCGCCGAGATCGGCCTCCGAGGCGGTGCGGACATCCATCGGCATGCGCGGCATCCTCTCACGGCCTGCCCGGGCGGTAGGCTCTCCAGCGCGATGAGGCTGCTCGTGTTCCGCCATGGGATCGCCGAGGATCACGCCGCCGACGGCACCGACGCATCGAGGGCGCTCACCGACCAGGGGGTCGAGCGCACACGTGCGGCCGCCCGTGGCCTGGCGGCGTTCACCGACCCGCCCGACGTGATCCTGTCGAGCCCCAAGACGCGGGCGCTCCAGACCGCGCGCGAGGCGGGGGCGGCGTTCGGCCGCGGCGTCGAGGTGCTGGCCGCGCTCGCCGACGGCCCGCCCGCCGAGACGCTCCGGGCGCTGGCCGCGCGCACCGAGGGGACGGTGATGATCGTCGGCCACGAGCCCATGCTGAGCGAGCTCGTCGAGCAGGTCTGCACCGGCGTGCGCCGGCTCGGCTTCGTCGACATGCGCAAGGCCGGCTGCGCGTGCCTCGACGTCGCGTTCGCGCCCGGCGGCGAGGCGGCGAGCGCCACGCTGCTCTGGCTCGCGACGCCGAAGATGCTGCGTGGGCTCGAGCCTGGCTGACCCGCCCGCTGGCGGGGTCGGCGGGCGCGGGCCGATCGCGACCGTCGCGCGCGAGTGGGGCCGGATGGGCGCGACGGGCTTCGGCGGGCCCGCCGACGCACATCGTGCTCCTGCGCCAGCTGTGCGTGCAGCGCAGGGGCTGGATCCCGGCCGACGAGTTCGAGGACGCGATCGCGGCGTGCAACCTGCTCCCCGGGCCGGCCTCGACCCAGCTCGCGATGTACTGCGCCGGCCGGGTCGCCGGCGTGCCGGGCGTGCTTCGTGGGCGGCGCCGGGTTCATCGTCCCGGGGCTGGTCACGATCCTCGCGCTGGCGGCGCTGTTCCTGTCGTCCTCGCCGCCGGACTGGGTGCGGGCGGCCGGCGCCGGGGGCGGCGCCGCCGTCGCCGCGGTGGCCGTGCGGGCCGCGCTCGACCTGGCCGGGCCGTCGTGGCGGCGGGCGGCCGGCACGCGGCGCGTGGCCGCTGGATCGCCTACGTGTGCGCGGGTGCGGCGGCGAGCGCGCTCGTCGGCCCGTGGCTCGTGCTGGTGCTGCTCGGCTGCGGCTGCGTCGAGGTGGCCGTGCGCCGGCCGGGCTCGAGCCCGCCGACGCTGGCCGCGCTCGTCCATGCCGGCGGGCTCGGCTCGCTGGCGTGGACGGCGCTCAAGGTCGGCGCCCTGAGCTTCGGCGGCGGGTTCGTGATCGTGCCGCTGATGCAGGCCGACGCGGTCTCGCACTACCACTGGATGACGGGCCCGCAGTTCCTGGACGCCGTCGCGCTCGGGCAGGTCACGCCGGGCCCGGTCGTCTGCACGGTGGCGATGGTCGGCTACGCCGCAGGCGGTCTGGGCTACGGCCTGCTCGCGGCGCTGATCGCGTTCACGCCGTCGTTCGTCTTCGTGCTCGCGGGCCGCTCGCACCTCGACCGCCTGCGCGGAAACCCGACGGCGCGCGCGTTCCTGGAGGGGTCGGGCCCCGGCGCGATCGGCGCGATCGCGGGCTCGGCCGTCCTGCTCGCCGGCGAGCTCTCGGAGCCGTGGCAGTACGCGCTGCTCGCCGCCGCGGCGGCGGCGCTGCTCGCTCGCCCGGCGGGGCATCGTGGGCGTCCTGATCGCCGCGGCGCTCGCTGGGCGAGATCGCCCTGCGTGGCCGGCGCGCACATCCCGGGATAGCGCCTACTCCACTTCTTTCCCGGACACGTCACCACCTAACGTGTTCCAGCACCCTAAGGTGCGTGTCGAGGCGGTGGTAACGTCCCGTTCGTAAAGTCGCGTCTCGCGGCCTCGGAAGTTCTGCAAGAGGGTGGGCGGTCGCCGCTGGATGGGAGCGGCGACCGGGATTCGTGGGCGTCTGAGAGGAAGCTCCCTGAAGGGCGGAGGGTAGGGGGCGTGAGCGAACAATGGAGTGACGAGTCAGCCTTCCGCGGCTGGCTGGGTCTTCTCGTCCGGCAGCGCTGGATCGTGATCGCAGCGGTCGTCGTCGTGCCGCTGATCGCGTTCCTCGTGTCGCGCACGCAGCAGCCGCTCTACGAGGCGTCGGCGACGGTGCTCGTCAACGAGCAGAACCAGGCCGCGGGGATCCTGAACCTGAACTCCTCCGCGGCGTCGCCGCCCGACCGCTACGCCGCCACGCAGGCCGCCCTCGCCCGCGTCGGAGCGGTCGCCGAGCTCGCCGTGAAGGCCGCCGGCGTGCCCGGCCACACCGCCGCCGGGCTGCTCGCGAGCTCGAGCGTGAGCGCGAACCCGTCCGCAGACCTGCTCACGTTCTCTGTCACCGATCCCGATCCGGCGACGGCGGAGCAGCTCGCGACCGCCTACGCGAGGGCGTTCACGGTGTACCGGCGCCGGCTCGACACGGGCGTGCTCGTCGGCATCGATCGCCGACGTGCAGCGCCGCCTGGGCGCGCTCGCCGCGGCCGGGCAGCGCGGGTCGCCGCTCTACCGGCAGCTCACGGGCGAGTCCCGCGAGCTGCAGGCGATGCAGACGCTCGAGGCGTCGGGCGCGAGCGCGCGTCGTCGTCGGCCCGGCCGGCGGCGCGACACAGGTGCAGCCGCGCACCACCCGCAACGTCGCGCTCGGGATTCTGGTCGGGATCGCGCTCGGCATCGGGCTGGCGTTCCTGCGCGAGGCGTTCGACACCCGCGTGCGCTCGGCGGACGAGCTGCGCGCGCGGCTCGGGCTGCCGCTGCTCGGCCACCTGCCCAAGCCGGACCGCCCGCCCACCGAGGAGCACAGGCTGACGACGCTCGCCGAGCCCGGCGGCGCGAGCGCAGAGGCGTTCCGGATCCTCAAGACCAGCCTGGACATCACCCGCCTCCAGCACCACGTCGGCTCGATCGTGGTCACCAGCACCACGTCGGGCGAGGGCAAGTCGACGACGGTCGCGAACCTGGCGGTGACCCTGGCCCGGTCGGGCCGCCACGTCATCCTGGTCGACCTCGACCTGCGCCACCCCCGGCATCGACACGCTTCTTCGACCTCGACGGCCAGCCGGGGCTGACCAGCGTCGCCGTCGGCGACGCCGAGCTCGCGGACGCCCTCTGCATCGTCGACGTGCACCCCGAGCTCCCGGTCGCCGACGGCGGCATGCTCGAGGTCGTGCGGGTCGGCGTGCCCCCGCCCGATCCGGGCGAGTTCCTGTCGTCCGCGTTCGTCACCGATGCGCTGGCGGCCCTTGCCGACGCGCTGCGACGTGCTCCTGATCGACTGCGCCGCCGCTGCTCGCGGTCGGCGACGCGATGACGATCGCGACGCGGACCGACGGCCTGATCCTCGTCGCCGGCCTGAACCAGGTGCGCCGGGCGAGCCTGGCCGAGACGCGGCGCGTGCTCGAGGCGTGCCCGGCGCTCAAGCTCGGCGTCGTCGCCACCGGAAGCAACGGCGGCGGCGTGTACGGATACAGCCGAAACGGGCGGCGCGAGGAGGCGGGAGATGCATGAGGAGGCCGCGGCGATGGCGCGGGCCGACCCCGCTCGCGGCGCCGGGCGATGACGTCGTGCAGGCGCCGGCACGCGACGAGCTGCGCGAGCGCGGTGGCCCGCTGCGGCGTCTGGTGATCGCGAGCGATCTGCTCTCGCTCGTGGCGGCATACCTGCTCTCGGGCCTCGTCGTGCCGAACATGAACGGGCGCTCGCCGCTGCATCCGCTCGGGCTCGTGCTGTTCTCGGCCACGCTGCCGGCCTGGATCGTCGCCGCGCGCGGGAACGGGCTCTACCGGCTCGACGAGCGGCGCGCGAACGGCGGCGGCGTCGAGGAGTGGGTCAGCATCGTGCGGGCTGATGGTGATCGGCACGTGGGTCGTGCTCGCGATCGCCTGGGTGGCACGCGTCGAGCAGCCCGAGACCGCGCGTCTGGTGGTCTTCGCCGCGATCGCGGTCACGCTCGCGGCCTCGGGACGCGTCGGTGCGCGGGCGCTCGCGCGGCGGCGGCGCGCCTACGTCCAGACCGCCGTCATCGTGGGGGCGGGCGAGGTCGGGCAGCTGGTCGCGCGCAAGCTCCTGCGCCACCCGGAATACGGCATGCGCCTGGTCGGGTTCGTGGACGCGCCCCCGAAGCGCTGGCGGCGCGACATCGTCCCGGTGCCCCTGCTCGGGCCGGTCGACGACCTGGCGGCGATCGTGCGCAGGTTCGCGGTCGACCGGGTGATCGTCGCCTTCTCGAAGCGCAACGACAACGACGTGCTCGCCCAGGTGCGGCCGCTCGCCGGGGTGGGCGTCCACGTCGACGTCGTCCCGCGCATGTTCGAGATCATCGGCCCCGACCACGGGCTGCCGGACGTCGAGGGCATCCCGCTCCTGAGCATCTCGCCGCGCAAGCCGTCGGCGCTGTCGCTGCGGGTGAAGCGGGCGATCGACGTCACCGGGGCGGCGCTCGGCCTCGTGCTCACGGCGCCGGTGTTCCTGTGGGCGGCCTGGAGGATCCCGCGCGAGACGCCGGGGCCGGTGTTCTACCGCCAGACGCGCCTCGGCGCGAACATGCGGCGAGTTCACGATGCTCAAGTTCCGCACCATGCAGGTCGGCGCGGACGCCTCGCCGCATCAGGACTTCGTCGAGCGCACGATGAGCGGGGAGGAGGTCGCCGCCGCGCATGAGCTCTACAAGCTCGACCGCGACGACGTGATCACCCCGACCGGGCGCTGGCTGCGCCGGACGAGCCTCGACGAGCTGCCGCAGCTGATCAACGTCATCCGCGGGTCGATGTCGCTCGTCGGGCCGCGGCCGTGCCTCGCGTACGAGACCGAGCGGCTTCGCGCCGCACCACTACGAGCGCTTCCGCACCCCGGCGGGCATCACCGGCCTGTGGCAGGTGACCGCCCGCGCGCAGGCGAGCTTCGCCGAGGCGCTCGAGATGGACGTCGTCTACGTGCGCAGCTGGTCGCTCGGCCTCGACCTGTCGCTGCTCCTGCGCACGCCGATCGAGGTGCTGCGGCAGCGGAAGGGGACGGCGTGACCATTCCGGTCAAGCGCACGATCCGGCCGTACGTCCCCGACATCGTCTCGGCCCGCCGCGAGGAGGCCGAACAGGCTCCCGTGCACGTCGGCGTCGCCGGTCTGGGCTACTGGGGGCCGAACCTCGTCCGCAACCTCAGCGAGATCTCCGCCGGCGAGGCCGCCTGGATGTGCGACGTGCGCCCGGGGGCGCTCGACAGGCTCGGGCGGCGCTTTCCCGCCGTTCGCCGCACGCAGGACTTCGACGAGATGCTCGACGACCCGCAGCTCGACGCCGTGGCCGTCGTCACGCCCGTGTCGACCCACTACGACCTCGCGATGCGGGCGCTCGAGGCTGGCAAGCACGTGTTCGTCGAGAAGCCGCTCGCCTCCTCGTCGGGCGAGGCGCGCGACCTGATCCGCACCGCGCAGGAGCGCGACCTGGTGCTCATGCCCGGCCACACGTTCCTCTACAGCCCGTCGGTCAACCGCATCCGCGAGCTGATCGTCTCCGGCGAGCTCGGCAGCATCTACTTCGTCTCGATGTCGCGCGTGAACCTCGGCATCCACCAGTCCGACGTCAGCGTGGTCTGGGATCTGGGGCCCGCACGACTTCTCGATCCTGCTGTACTGGCTGGGCGAGCGGCCGCGGCGCATGGTCACCATGGGCCGCGCCTGCGTCGTGCCCGACCAGCAGGACGTGGCGTTCATCAACTGCGAGTTCGCCTCGGGCGCGATCGCGCACATCGAGCTCGCCTGGCTCGCCCCCAGCAAGCTCCGGCGCACGACGGTCGTGGGCTCGCGGAAGATGGTCGTGTACGACGACTGCAGCAACGAGCCCGTGCGGATCTACGACTCGAGCGTGATGCCGCGCAATCCGGAGTCGTTCGGCGAGTACCTGAACTACCGCACCGGCGACATCGTCTCGCCCCACCTCGACCTCAGCGAGCCGATCGCCCTGCAGATGGAGGACTTCTGCCGCGCGATCCGCTCGGGCTCGACGCCGCGCTCCTCGCCGCAGCTCGGCCTCGACGTCGTGCACATGATCGAGGCGGCGGAGCGCTCGCTCGCCGCGCGCCCGGAGTAACCGGCTGCGCGTCCTCGTCGTCACCAACATGTACCCGACGACGGCCGAGCCGCACTTCGGCTGCTTCGTGCGCGACCAGGTCGAGCGACCTGCGCCGGATCGGCGCCGATGTCACCGTCATGGCCTTCGACGGGCGCGGACACCGCGAGCGGTACGCGGCGGCGGCGCGGCGGCTGCGGCGCGCGCTGCGCCGGGGACGCTTCGACCTCGTCCACGCCCACTACGGCCTCACGGGCGCGGTCGCCGCGCTCCAGCTGAGGGCTCCGGCCGTGACCACGTTCCACGGCAGCGACGCGTGGGTGCCGTGGCAGCGGCGGGTGTCGTGGCTCGTGGCGCGGCGCACGCAGCCGATCGCCGTCGCGCCGGTCGTCGCCGCGACCCTCGGGCTGCGCGACGCGCCCGTGATCCCGTGCGCCGTCGACCTCGACCTGTTCGCCCCGGTCGACGCCGGCGAGGCGCGGCGCGCGCTCGGGTGGCCGCGGACGGCCCGTGCGTGCTCTTCCCCGCCGCCCGCGGCGACCGTTCCAAGGCGTCGAACAAGCGAGTCGACGTCTTCGACGCGACGGTCGCGGCGCCTGCGCCGGTCGGTGCCCGAGCGCCTTCGCCGCCAGTCTCGACGGGCTCGCGCGCGGCGAGGTCGCCCTGGCGATGGGCGCCGCGGACGCCGTCGTGCTGACATCGCGCGCGAGGGCGCGCCGGTGGTCGTCAAGGAGGCGCTCGCGTGCGCGACGCCCGTCGTCTCGGTCGCGGTCGGCGACGTGCCCGGGCTGCTCGCGGGCCTGCCCGGGTGTGCGATCGCACCGAGCGACCCGCAGCAGCTCGCGCGGTGCGTGCGGGGCGCGCTCGGCGCCGGCCGCGACCCGCTGCTGCGCGCAGTCGGTGCGCGCGTACGGCCGGCGTGCCGATCGCCGAGCGCGTGCTCGGGGTGTACCGCGACCTGCTCGCGAGGCCGGCGTGACGACGGCCGTCGCGCCCGGGCAGGATCGTGTTCGTGTGCCCGAACCTCGAGGCCGGCGGGGCCGAGCGGCAGTGGGCGGCGCTCGTGCCGGGGCTCGCCGGGCGCGGGTTCGACGTGTGCGTGGTCACGCTCGACGGCCGCGGCCCGTACTTCGACGAGCTGCGCCGGGGCGGGATGCCGGTGGCGTGCGCCCGCCTGCGCCACCGCGCCGATCCGCTCGGCCTCGCCCGCGTCGTGCGGCTCGCCGGCCCGCGCGCCTCGGCCGTCGTCACGCGCGGCGTGAGCGCACACCTGGTCGGCCAGGCGCTCGCGCGGCGGCAGCGGGCGGCGCACGTCGCCACCGAGCACCTCGGCCCCGATCCGCTCGGGATGCGCCCCTACCGGCGCCACCAGCGGCTCCTGCTGCGGCCGATGCGGCCGCGCGCCACGGCCGTCGTCGCCGTGGCGGCGAGCCAGGTCGACCATCTCGTGCGGCGACGGCTACCGGGCCGGCTCGATCCGCGTGATCCGAAGCGGCGTCGCCGCCGATCCACCGGTGCGCGACCGGGACGCGCTGCGGGCGCGAGCTCGGCGTCGCGCCGGGGACGTTCCTGGCCGTGCTCGTCGCGGCGCTGCGGCCCGAGAAGCGGGCGACCGCCTTCGTCGAGCAGGTGACCGCGGCGCACGCCGCCGAGCCGGCGATCCGTGGCCTCGTGGTCGGGGACGGCCCCGACGCGGCGGCGGTCGCTCGTGCGGCGCAGCGCTCGGGCGGCGTCGTGCGCGTGGCCGGCTACCGGGCCGATGCCCTCGACGTCATGCACGCCGCCGACGTCGTCTGCCTGACGAGCGCCGTCGAGGCACTGCCGATGTCGGTGCTCGAGGCGATGTCGGTCGGCCGGCCGGTGATCGCGGCGGGCGTCGGCGGCGTCCCCGAGGTCGTCGCCGACGGCGAGACGGGCATCGTGATCGCGCCCGACCGCCTCTCCGACATGGCCGCGGCGCTCGTCGCGCTCGCCCGCGATCCGGCGCGGGCCGAGGCGCTCGGCCGGGCGGGCCGGGCAGCGGCAGCGGGCGGCAGTTCTCGATCGAGGCGATGATCGAGGGGTACGCCGGGCTGCTCGAGGCGGTGGGGCGGTGAGGGCGCCGCATGTCGTCATCGTGAACCAGAACGCGCCGCTCGAGTTCGACCAGCGGCCCCGGCGCGAGGCCGAGACGCTCGCCGCCGCCGGCTACGCCGTGACGCTGGTCGCCGGCTCCGACTCGCCCGAGCGCGCGCGGGCGCTGACCGCGCCGGATGTGCGCCTCGAGCTCTACGAGCAGCCGCGCGAGGGCAGCGGCGTCGTCGGTCAGGTGCGCGAGCAGAGCCAGGCGATGGCGCGGGCGCTGCTCGCGCTGCGGCGGGCAGCCCGCCACGCCCCCGTCGCGGCGGTGCATGCCGGCAACCCGCCCGACAACCTCTTCCTCGCCCGGCGCGCCCTCGCCCCGGTGCAGGGATCGATGCCGCGGTTCGTCTACGACCAGCACGACGCGGCGCCGGTGCTCGTGCGCGAGAAGTTCTCGGCCGACGGCGCTCGTGCGGCCGCTGACGGCGACGGCCCGGGCGATCGAGCGGCGCAGCTTCGCCGCGGCCGGCCTGGTCGTGTTCGCGAACGCCGAGTACCGCGCCCGGGCCGAGCGCGAGGGGCTCCTGCGGGGCGACCACGAGGTCGTGATGAACGGCTGGTCGCTGCCGCCGGCGGCGCCTGATCAGCGCTTCCGGGCGGGCGCCGAGCATCTGCTCGCCTACGTCGGCACGATCGCCGAGCAGGACAACGTCGACCGGCTCGTCGATGCGGTCGCCGCCCTGCCGGATCCCGGCGGCGTGCGGGTGGTCGTGGCCGGGTCGGGGTCGGCGCTCCCGGGGGTGATGCAGCGGGCGCGCGACCGCGGGGTCGCCGGGTCGTTCGAGTGGCTCGGCTTCGTGCGGGAGCGCACGCGCGTCGCGGCGCTCGTGCGCGCCGCCGACCTGTGCGTCGCGCCGGAGATCGACTCCGAGTTCAACCGCCTCGCCACCTTCGTGAAGGTCATGGAGTACATGTCGGCCGCCGCGCCGATCGTCGCCCACCGCCTGCCGCAGACCGAGGCGCTCGCGGGCGACACGATCGCCTACGCGCCCGACATGACCGCGGACGGGCTCGCGGCGGCCATCGCGGCGCTGCTCGCCGACGGGCGCCACCGGCGCGCGCTGGGCGTCGCCGCCCGCGCCCGCTTCGACGAGCGCGTCAGCTGGGAGCGCGCCGGCGGGCCGCGGCTCGTCGCCGCCTACGACCGCCTGCTGGGGTCGCCGCGTGGCGGCTAGCGCGGACGGCGGGCGGCTGCGCGTGGCCGTCCTCGTGCCGGCGCTCACCGTGCCCGCGTGGGTGGAGTGGGCGATCGCGCGCATCGACGGCATGGACGCCTGCGACCTGACGGCGGTCGTCACCGCGGGCTCGGTGCGGCACCGCGCGGGGGCCGCCGATCGGCTCTACCGGTGGGCGGACGAGCGCGTGTTCGGCGCGCCGGACGCCATGCGCCCGGCCGACCTCGGGCCGGTCCGCGGGCGGCCGGACGACGGCTGCGGCAGACGCCCCGCTCGACGTGGTGGTCTCGTTCCTGCCGGCCGGTCGCAACGCCTGGACGGGACCGGCGCCCCGTCACGGCGTCTGGGCGCTTGCGCCGCGTCGACGCCGGCGGGTGCGAGGGCGCGGACGCCCGCTTCCGCGACGTCTCCGGCCGCAGCGAGACGGCCGCGGTGGCGCTCGTCGCCGTCGCCGGCGGGCACGCGCGGGTGATCGCCCGGGCGGAGGCGCCCGCCGACCCGCTGTCGCTTGCCCGTACGCGCGACGCCGCTGCGTGGGAGTCGGGCCGGCTCGTCGTCCGCAGCCTGCGCAGGCTCGCACGGGGCGGCGTGCTCGCACCGGGCGAGGCTCCGGCCGCACCGTGCGCCGCGCCGTCCGTGGCGGCCACGGTCGCCCACACGGCCCGTACCGCAGCCCGCGGCGCGGCGAGCCAGGACGCGCAGCGCGCTGCGGCGGGAGGAGTGGTTCGTCGCGGTGCGGGAGCGCTCGGCGGACGGGCGTGTCCGCGGCCCGCTGCGCGCGCTGCCGAACCCGCCCGGTCGCTACTCTCGCCGACCCGTTCCCGATCGCGGTCGACGGCCGCCACTACCTGTTCGTCGAGGACTACTCCCATGCCGCCGGGCGCGCCGTCATCTCGGTCTGCGAGGCCGGGCCGGACGGGGTCGTGGTCGCCGCCGCGCACCGTGCTGCGCCGCGACCACCACCTCTCCTACCCGTGCGTGTTCGCGCACGCGGGCGAGATCTACATGGTCCCGGAGACGGCCGACGGCGGGCCGGATCGAGCTGCACCGCGCCGTCGAGTTCCCCGACCGGTGGCGGCTCGAGCGGGTGCTGGTCGACGGGATCGACGCGGTCGATGCGACGATCCACGTGCAGGACGGCGCCGTGTGGCTGTTCGCGAACGTCGTCGAGGGCCATGGCGACCGCGGCGAGCTGCACCTGTACTCGGCGCCCGCGCTCGACGGCCGCTTCCGCCCGCATCCGGCGAATCCGGTCGTCACCGACCCGGGCAGCGCCCGCCCGGCCGGGCGGCTCTACCGACGCGGCGGCGACCTCATCCGGCCCGGCCAGGACTGCTCGCGCCGCTACGGCGGCGCGGTCGTGCTGAACCGGGTCGACGTGCTCTCGCCGCACGAGTATCGCGAGACGGCCGTCGGGCGCATCGAGCCGGACTGGATGCCCGGCCTCGACGGCACGCACACCCTGCACGTTCGACTCCCGGTTCGAGTGCCTCGACGGCTCCCGGTCAGTGCCCCGCCGGCGCCTGCGGCGCTGACGCTACCCCCCGCCGCGCAGCTTCTGGAGCGACCGGAACACGACCGCCTTGGTCTTGTCGACCGGCTCCGAGCTGCCGAGCGGCTTCGGCGAGAGGTGCAGCTGGCGCAGCCGCCGGTTGATCCGCGACACGCCCTCGGCGCGCTCGGTGTAGGCCGTGAAGAACGGGATCGAGAACGAGACCGACACGCCGGCCTCCGTCTCGACCCAGTGCGGCACGTACGACGGCAGGTACACGCCGACGCCCGGGCCCATCCGTGTCGTCACGGCGTTGGCCTGCATCGTCTCGAAGTCGCACTCCTCGCCGTCGATGTAGCGGTCGAGCTCGCGGTGGCGCGCGACCGGGTCGTTGTCGAACGACGCGACGCTCACGTGCTTCGTGCCCCTCACCTGCAGCAGGAAGCTGTGCTCGACGTCGAAGTGCATCGGCGTCGTCGACGCCGGGCACGAGATGAACAGGTAGCCGGCCCGGCGGGTCATGCCGCCCTCGCGGTCGGCGACGAGATCCTCGACCTCGTCGAGGCACTCGTTGATGAGCTCGGCGTACTCCGGCGCCTGCTGGATGTCGCGCAGCGTGATCCGGAAGCCGTTGCGCTCGACGTCGAGGATCGTCTCCGACGGCGGGCCCTGGCCGACCTCGACGTACCCGAACCCGGAGTTGGCGAGCGGCAGGTTCGCCCCGCTCGCGCCGGACCGAGTCCGGCGGCAGCCGGTCGGCGAGCTCCGCGATCGCGTCCATCGTGAAGAGCGGATGGTCGACGAGCTCGTGATGGACGGTGATCGACCGCTTCGCGAACGCGTCCGCGAACGCGGCCGAGTCGATCTGGAAGAACTGGGTCGCACGCATGCCTGCCCCCTTCGATGCATGACCCCCCTCCCACGCGGGGCCGAGACGAGTCATTATCGATGTCAGGCTAGCCTCGAGATGTGACCTTCGCAACAGCGGACAGGGGCACCCCCTCTGCTAGTCTCCGGCGCTCGGGAGCGGCCGGTTCGCGGAATCGCATCGGCGCCCGAAAGGCACATGGGTCATCCACCGTTCGCCCGTCCCGGGCTCCGCAATTGGTGCGTCCTTGCCTTCGTCGTCGTCGCGGCAGCCGCGGGGGCGATCTGGCTCGCCGGCCCCTCCGACGGGACGGCTCCCGGCGATCTCGCAGCGGCCGCGGCGGCCGCACCCGTCCGGGTGAGCCACCCCTTCTTCCGGGTCGCGCACGGGTACGGCGGCACGCGGCTCACCGCCGCCCAGGAGGGCAGCACGCTACCGCGTGATCGTGCTCGACGAGGCCGACGCCGCGGTGATCCCGCGGCTGCGGGCAGGGAACCCGCATCTGAAGGTGCTGATGTACGTCGACATGATGAGCTCCGACCCGCGCGATCCCGCGGGGCACTCCGACTGGGCCGGCTACACCGACGCCAGGGCGCACCACCCGGAGTGGTTCCTGCGCGGCCGCGGCGGCCGGCCGCTCGTCTTCAAGGACTATCCGACCTCGCGCGTGATGGACGTCGGCAACACCGCCTACCAGGACGCCGGCGCGGCCCGCGTCGACCGCCGAGGCGAACGCGGAGGGATTCGACGGCGTGTTCCTCGACGACGCGAACGCGTCGCTGCGCTGGGTCATCTCCGGCGGGCCGGCCCGGTGCGTCACGTATCCGACGACCGCGCGCTGGCAGGCCGCCGTGTACTCGTTCTTCACGCACGTCGCGCCGCAGCTGCACCAGGCCGGGCTGATCGTGGTCGCGAACATCGGCGGATCGACGATCACGCGCGGCCTGTGGAAGCGCTGGAACGGCCCTCTCGACGGGGCGATGGAGGAGTCGTTCACGAATGGCGGGGCCGGGCGCGACTCGATCCGAAACGGCCAGTGGCCGGCGAAGCTCGGCCACGCTCTGTGGTCGGAGGCGCACGGCAAGCTCGCCCTCGACCACGCCGTGACCGCGACGCGCGGCGGCGCCCGCTACGGCCTCGCGACCATGCTGCTCGTCGCGAACGGCGAGAACCTGTACTCGGCGTCCACGGGCTACTCGCGCGAGGTGTGGTGGCCGGAGTACCGCACGGCAAACGCGCTCGGGACGCCGCGCGGGCCGTACCGCGTGCTGCGAAACGGCGTGTACCGGCGTGACTTCACACACGGTGTCGTGCTGGTGAATCCGCGCGCCCGCACGAAGGGCCCGATGCGCCTCGGCGCGACGTACTCCGGCTCGGGCCTCGGGACGGTGCGACGGGTGACGCTCGCCCCGCGCACCGGCGTCGTGCTGCGCCGGTCATGAGCCGTTGGGCGTGACCAGGTCGCGGTAGAGCGCGGTCGTGAGCTCGGCGGACCGCTCCCACGAGAAGTGCGCGTGCGCGTGCCGGAGCACGGCCGTGCGCACGTCGGCCCCGTCGTCGAGGTGGCGCGACGATGGCCTCGGCCAGCGCCACCGGGTCGCCCGGAGCGGCCACGAACGACCGGTCGTAGGCGAGCTCGGGCAGGGCGCCGAGATCGCTCACCACCACCGGGACGCCGTCGGCGATCGCGAGCAGGCCGACGCCGCTCTGGCTCGCCTGCGTGTAGGGCAGGGCGACGAGCGTGGCCTCCGCGAGCAGCGTCCCCACCTCGTCCTCGGCGATGTACCGCGCCCGCAGCGACACGCGCGGGTCGGCCGGGACGAGCCGCGCGGCCTCGCCCGCCCCGGCGACGACGAAGCGCACCTCCGGGCGGCGCTCCCACACGAGCGGCATCGCGGCGGCGAGCACCTCGACGCCCTTGTACTGCTCGAGCCGGCCGAAGAGCAGGACGCTCGCCGACGTCGGCGGCTCGCGCGGCTCCGCGCGCGGCGTCGTCCCGTGCGGGATCACGACGATGGGGGTGCGGCCCGACGATCGGGGCGAGCTCGGCGACGAGCGCCTGGCCGTGGACGATGAACCGGTCGGCGCGGCGGAACCAGTGCCGGAACGCCCAGTTCTCGCTGCGGCTGAGAGCAGGGGCGCCGGGATGCCCCAGGGGGTCGTGGACGGTGAGCACCATCGGGTAGCCGGTCGTGAGCGCGAGCAGGCGCGGGTCGTGGTTCTCGTGCGCGTGCACGACCTGCGGATCGAACCGGCGCACCGCGCGCCGGGCCTCGAGCAGCGCCGGGACGGCCGACATGGAGCGCACCCGGCCGGGCACCACGAACAGGCGGATGCCGTCGCGCCGCAGCTCCGCGAGCACCGCGTCGCGCTCGGCGGTCGAGCCGCCGAACTCGAGGGCGTGCGAGCGGCACAGCATCCCGACGTCGTGGCCCGCGTCAACCAGCGATCGTGCCTGCTGCGATCCGTACTTGAAGAGGAAGTCACATACGATCAGGACGCGCACGGGCGCTCACATGATCCGTGTCGGGCCTTGGGCGGCGGCAATGTACCACAGGGCTCCGGCCGCGCCCGGCGTGATCGCACACGCTCGCCGCGAGCGCTACCGATCGAGGATCCGGCGCAGGCCGAGCGAGCGCCCGCGGGCCTGGAGCGCCGCGGCGAGCACGGCCCGGGCGGCGCCGCCGCGCGCGATCGCCGAGGTCTCGAGACCGGGATCGGTCGTCGCGAAGCGGTCCTTGTAGGGGGCCCCGCCGCGCAGGAGGCGGAACTCGCCCGCGCCGTCGCCGAGCGCTTCGCGCACGGCGTGGGTGATCAGCACGAAGCCGACGGGGTGATCGCGCAGCGCCGGGTCGCGGCCGGTCTGGTAGGCCGACTCGGAGCCCGCGAACCGGAAGCCGTAGAGGGCGGCGACCGGCTTGCCCGCGACCTCGAGGAACCGCAGCCGCAGCCATCCCCGGGCAAGCGCCTGCGCGGCGAACTCGCGGTGGAACGTGGCGGCGCCGCAGGAACGGCGTCTCGGCGCCGTCCCAGCGCGCACGGTGGAGGGCGAACAGGCTGTCCATGTCGCGCTGGAGCCGATCGGGATCGTCGGCGAGCCGGTAGGACACCGGCCCGAGCTCGGCGAGCTTGCGCGGGAAGCGGCGCGCCTGCTGGCGGAAGTTGCGCCCGCGCGCCTGCAGGAACTCGTCCCAGGTGCGCCTGCTCGAAGCGCAGCACGGGGCTCGACTCCGCATAGAGCGGGCGGGCGCCGACGAGCGCAGCGAAGCCTTGGCCGCCGGCCACGTGCTCGGCGAGCAGCACGAACCGGCGCAGCGGCACCGCGGCCATCGCCGCGCGCACCGCCGCGGCCGCGCCGGGGTCCGAGAGCGGCGCGCAGACCGGCCCGAGGCAGTCGCTCGGGCCGTGGCCGGCGAAGCGCACCACGGGCAGGCCGCGGCGCCACCACACGTGCAGCGGCACGATCGCAACGGGTACGCCGTCGGCGCGTGCGACGCCGACGAGCGCCGAGCCGGCCCGGCCGTGGTGGCGCCACCACGTTCCGAGCCACTCGCGCGTGGCGAAGACGTGCCCGGCGCGCTCGGCGAGGCGGCGCCAGTCGGCGCGCGCCCACGTCGTCGGGCGAGCGTGTGTACGTGACGTCCATCTACTCGGGATGGGGAGTGTGCATCGTCAGGTGGACGCGGATGCGGGCGCGGGCCTCGGCGCAGCGCGCGGAGTCTCCGCGGCGGGCGTGCCGGGCCAGGCGGGCCGTGTCGATCCCGAGCAGCGCGCCGCGCAGGAGCGCCGATGTGGCGTGGCCGAAGTGCTTCTCGGCGTAGCGGTGCTGGCTCTCGAGGAGCAGCAGCGACGGCCGCGCGCGGCCCCCGGGCGAGCTCCCCGCCGACGCGTGCACCGCCTCGACGGCGGGCGTGTAGACGGTGCGCCAGCCGCGGCGCTTCGCCCGGATCAGCCAGTCGGTCTCCTCGTAGTAGACGAAGAAGCGCTCGTCGAAGGGCCCGACGTCGGCGAGCGCCGCGCGGCGCAGGAACAGGCACGCGCCGGTGGCCGCGTCGACGGTGCGCTCGTCGCCGTGATCCCAGTCGAGCATGCGGTAGCGGCGCGGCCGCCGCCAGGCGGGGAAGCGCTCGGCCAGGGCGACATCCTCCGAGAGCATGTCGAAGGGCCGCGGCGCGCGGATGCAGCTCGGCTGCAGTCCGCCGCCGGCGTCCACGAGCCGCGGCACGACCGCGGCGACGCGGGGGTCGGAGAACGCGGCGGCGACCGTCGGCGAGGCCCCCGGTCAGCGCCTCGACGTCGGGATTGAGCAGCAGCACGAGCTCGGCTCGGGCGACCGCGACCGCCTGGTTCACGGCCGCGCCGTAGCCGCGGTTGCGGCGGTTCTGGATGAGCGTCGCGGCCGGCTCTGCCGTGGCGATCGCATCCGCGGCGCCGTCGCCCGGTGAGTTGTCGACGACGATCAGGCCCGCGTCGGGACCGCCGAACCGGCGGGCGACCGCGACCGTGCGCGCGAGCAGCGGCGCGCTGCGGTAGCTGACGACGACGACGTCGAGCCGCTCCGAGCCGGTCACCGGCGCTTCAGGTCGCGGCGCATGATCGCCGCGAGCGCGAGCACGCCGACGAGCGGGACGGTCGAGTCGGGCGGCGTCAGGTAGATGGCCACGTTCGAGCTCGCCGCCATCGCGACGAGCGCCACGACCACGCCGGCGCCCAGCCAGGCGTCGTCCTCGCCGTGCCGCTGCCGGCACCAGCGGGCTCCGTTCCAGATCCCGACCGCGAGCATCGCGATGAGCGCCAGCAGGCCGAGCAGGCCCGCCCGCATCCAGATCCACAGGTACTGCTCGTGCATGAACGGCCGCGGCTGGCTCACGAGGAACCCGTCGTCGGAGCTCAGGAGCATCGCCCCGTAGTCGGGCCCCCAGCCGAGCCCTCCGAGCGGGATGCGCGCGGATGCGCTGCGAGCGCGATGCCGTTCTCGTAGTAGCGATCGTCGAGCGTCTGCGTCTGCAGCTGGGAGTAGTTCGTGATGCTCGCGACCCGCGACACGATCGCGTTCGACCCGACGGCCGAGCCCTGAGCGAGCAGGACGAGCGCCCGTGAGCACCACGCCGAGCGTCGCCGCCATGACGACGAAGCGGTGCCGCTGCGGGGCGATCAGCGCGGCGGCGCACAGCGCCGACCGCGAGCCCGAGCAGCATGTTGCGGTTCAGGCTCAGGATCACCCCGGTGAGCGTGACGGCCGCCATCGCCCAGCCGACGCGGCGCCCCCGCGGCCGGCCCCCAGATGACCCGGGCGAGGGCGAAGCCGGCGACGATGTACACGGTCGTGAGCCCGGGCGGGCGCACGCGCAGGAAGCCGGTGCCGTCGGACGTGAGCGTCGACGTGACGTCGGCGGAGGCGATCAGGAAGAAGCGGGTCGACGGCCCGACGACCACCTGGGCGATCTGGAGCGCCACGACGACGACGACGCCCGCGGAGACGAGCCGGAAGAGCCGTTCGGCGGCCGCGCGCGAGCGCGGCCAGCGCGGGCCAGAACGCGGCGTAGAAGAGCATCAGCCGCATGTCCAGCGCGGCCGTGTGCACGCTCGCGCCGTTCTCGACGCCGACGGCGACGCCGCCGATCACGGCTGCGAGGAAGGCGGCCACGAGGACGCTCTCGCGTCGCAGCAGCATGCCCGAGACGGCGCGGCGGACGTCGCCCGGCAGGAACAGCAGGCACCCGAGCGCGATCCACAGGAGCACCTCGGCGGGCTCGAACCTGAGCGACGAGACTCCGACCTCCGGCAGCGCGAGCATGTCGATCGCCGTGCCGACGCTCCAGAGGATGGCCAGGTACCCGGCGGCGGGGACACGCGCGACGAGGACGGCGATCAGCGGCCGCGACGGGCAGGACCGCGACCTTCGTCTGGCCGTGGCCGACGGCCAGGCCGGCGGCGACCGCGGCAGCCAGCGTCCCGGCGATCCATACCGGCAGGCCCGCGGGGTCCGACGCCGCGGCGGCCCTGGCGCGCAGCCCGTGAAGGCCCGAGTCGATCTCGCCCAGCAACGCTACCTCCGTGACGCCCTCTGCCGTGGCCGGCTCAAGGATATCCCTCACCCGACGTGATCCGCGACCCCGGCGGCGCCCGCCGGTCATTTGCCGCTGGGCGGCGGAGTGCCGCCAACCGGGGCGATGTTCGCCGACGGGGCGCGCTGGCCGGCCGCCTCCTGGTCGATAAGGCTCTGCTCGACCGCGTTGATGCCGCGCTGCGCGTGCCGCGCCACCGGTCGCACGCCGAGCCTGCGGCCGAGCACGTCGGTCGCCACGAGCCAGGGGCCGAACATCTCGAGGCGCGTGCGCAGCCGCCGCAGCCGGGCGGTGGTGAGCAGGAGCTCGTGCCGGACGGGGCCGATCGCGGGCAGCGGGTGACCGCTCGGCGGATAGCCCCGGCGCTCCAGGAGGGCACCCGTGCGCACCTCGACGAGCGCGACCTCCGCCGGCGGAAGCCGCGTGCGCCACTGCAGCACGAGCGCCGGGTCGGGCGGCGGGTACTGGGGCGCGTCGGCCGTGTAGTCGAGCATCCGCGCCGAGTAGCCGACGCCGATGAAGCCGCACACGGCCCCGAGGACGCTCTCGGTCGCAAGGACGAGCTCCTCGTAACGGACCTCGATCGCCTGCCCGGCGCCGAGGTGCGGCGCGAGCGCGTCCCAGCAGCCCTCGGCCGTCGTCCAGTATTCGGCCGCCTGATAGATGTTGCCGGCCCAGCCCTTCTGCACCACCGAGCGGGCGACGTCGCGCGGATCGCGCACGAGGTGGATGTAGCGGGCGTCGGGCCAGACGTGGCGGATGCGGTCGAACCGGCGGTGCACCGTGGCGCCGACGTACGGCTTGCCCCCGGAGGCGGCCTGCTTCTGGCGCAGGAAGCTGTCGACGAGCTCCGCGTAGGTGAGGGAGCGGTCGATCGCGTAGTTGACGCCGCGGACCGTGCTCAGCCAGTCGAGATACTCGGCAAGCGGCGGCGGCTCACCGGCGGCCGAGATTCGCTCGACCGCGAAGTCGAACTCCTTCTCGAATGCGACCTCGGGGTGGTGGTCGAGCATGAGCCGCAGCAGGGTCGTGCCCGACCGCTCGCAGCCGACGAGGAACACGGGGGCCTGCAGGAGCCCGCCCGGGGCGGAGTGCCGGTCGCCGCTCATCTCAGCGACCACATCCGCCGGGTTGTCGCGAACAGGTCGGCGCGGTTGAAGGCGAGGCTGAGGCCGAGATAGACGGTGAGGGAGACGGCGGCCACCGTGATGCCGCAGGCGAGCCGGCTCGCCAGTGGCGGGTGCAGGATGTAGCCGAGCCCGGCCGCGGCGAACGCCGAGCGTGGCCGGCACGGCCACGAAGCGCTCGACGGCGACGTGTGCGCGCGCGCGCAGCGCGCGGGCGAAGATCACTGCCTCCGTCCACGACGCGACCATCCATGCCGCCCCGACGCCGGCCACGCCCATCGGGCCGAGCAGCACGGCGGTGAGCGCCACCCAGACCGCGCCGTTGACGATGGTCGCGTTCAGCGGGGTGCGCACGTCGCGCTCGGAGTACAGGTATCCCGCGGCCGCGACCGAGATCGGCCCTGCGACGACCAGGCCCGCGCTCGCCCACGTGAGCGGCGCGGCGGCCGACGTCCAGCGCTCGCCGAACATCGCCGGGATCAGGTAGTGGGCCGACGCGGCAAGCGGCGCGAGCGTGGCGCCGGAGGCGAGCGCGGTCACGCCGGCGAGCCGCTCGACGGTCCGGCGCGTGTCCTCGCCGAGCGCGCGCAGCCGCGCCATCGTCGGGTACGAGACGCGCCAGAGCGCCATGAACAGCCAGAACGGCACCTGCATGAGCCGGCTTGCGAGCGACCAGAAGCCGAGCAGCTGCGCGCCGCCGGCCGCGGCGACCACGAGGTTCACGCCCTGGTTGCGGGCGAGCGCGGCGAGGCCGACCGCCTGGAACCCGATCCCGAAGGCGAGCATCTCGCGCAGCGTGCTGCGCACGAGGCGCGGCATGAGCGTCGGCAGCGGTGATGCCATCGCCATCAGCACGGAGCCGGCCAGGGCGCGGACGATCGCCGCCGACGCGAGCCCCCAGACGCCCCAGCCCACCCAGACGGTCGCGATCGCCCAGCCGTAGTAGACGACCGACTCGGTGAACTCGATCGACGCGATCGGGCGGTACTCGAGCGCCCGCTCGAGCGCGATCGCGTGCGGCGCCCGCAGCGCGAGCAGCGGCAGCGACGCCGCCATGACGGCCGTGACGCCGCCCGCGGTTCCGGCCTGGGAGCCGGCGATGGCGATGCCGACGGCGAGCACGACCGCCACCGCCAGCTGCAGCGCGAGCAGCGTGCGCAGCTCGTCGATGGTGGGGTCGGTTGCCTTGCGCACGAGCGCCGCGCCAAGGCCGCCGTCGGCGAAGAAGTTCCCGATGGTGACGACCGTCGCCCCGAAGGCCACGACGCCGAACGCGCTCGGTAGCAGCAGGTGGGCCAGCACGAGCGTGCCCAGGAAGGCGACCACCTGCGCGGCGGCGGCGCGCACCGTCAGCAGGGCTGCGCCGACCGCGCCGCGCTCGCGGATCGCCGTCGGGGTGTCGCCGTCGACCGGCGGATTGACGTGCGCCGAGCTCACGCCGCTCCGTGCGCCTCGCCGACCCGCCCGTGCCGTGCCTCACCGTCGATGTCGGCATCGTAGGCTCCGCGCAGGCGCCCGGGTGTGACGCGTAACCGGCTGTTTACGGCGCGGGCGGCGGAGGCGGCGCGGGCAGCGGGCAGGTTGAAGCCCGCCGCCATGTCGGTGGCCGTGCCCGCGTTTGCGAGCAGCGGCAGCCCGAGCAGCTCCTCGTCGAGGCGCAGCAGCGAGTAGTGCGTGTAGAGGGTCGCGTCCTGCGTCCCTGCGACGACGTCCGGGTTCACGAACACGGTCGCGAGCGTGTTGCCGTTGGCCGCCGACGAGCTCGTGTCGGCGGTGATCACGACCAGCAGGTGTCCGCTCCGGTAGTCGGGGGAGGCCAGGATCGCGGGCATCCACGCGCCGATGGTGGCGTCCTCCTCGGCCACGCGGCCGACCCCGTTGCACGAGTCGTGGCCGTCGTTGCAGAGGTTCGGGACGAGGAGGCCGTAGCTCGGCAGCGTGCCCGCGGCGAGGTCGGTCGCAAGCGCGCCCACAGCCGGCGTGCCGGACGGCACGTCTGACTGGGCGCACGCGGCCGCGTCGTTCGGGTAGTAGACGGCGGGGTTGTGGCGGGCGACGTAGAGGCCGACGTTCGCGAGACCGCAGTTCGCCGGCATGCTCTCGGCGTACGTGCGCCACGTCGGCGCGAGCGCCGGATCGGTCGCCGCCGCGGCCGCCGCGCCGATCTGGGTGAAGATGCTCGGGTCGGTGCTCTGGCACCCCGGGCTCGGCAGGCAGTCGCGCCCCCTGATGCCGTCGCCGGCGATGGCGGGCGGCACCTGCCCGGAGGTCAGGGCGATGTAGTTCGGCAGGCTCGGGAACTGGATGCCGTGGTAGTTGGTGGCAACGCCGCAGGCCGTCGCGAGGGCATTCGTGTTCGGCGCCTGCGCCGATCCGATCAGCGCGTTCAGATCGGTGTTCTCGAGGATGATCGTGAGCACCTTGGTCACCGCGACCGGCTGCGTCGCCGTGGTGCCGCAGGCTGCGAGGCTCGCGAGCGTCGGCGGCGGGTCGGCCGTTGCCGCCGTGGGGTAGCAGGCCATCAGGAGCACAGCTGCTGCCCACACGATTCGCTTCACGACGCCCCCCTCGCTCGCTCGCCTGCCCGCGGTATCTGTAGCACACGCCGAGCGGCGCTACCATGGTCCCGGCCGCCCGGGCACGCGGTTTCAATCGACCGGCCGGGCATCTCTGCGGGCAGTACCCCGAAAGCGAGGTTCACATGCACCGGTTCATCATCGCCACCGCCGTCCTGCTGCTCTTTCCGGCGACCGCGCTCGCGGTGACGACCACACCCGCGCAGCCGCCGACGATCTCGCTCACGGCCAACGCCGCCCCGAAGTGCACGAAGCTGCCGTTCCGGCTCCTTGCCGCCCGGCACAAGGTGATCCTGCGCATCTCCCACTCGGAGTCCGCCACGGCGCACGCGGTCAAGCACACGCGCCTGCGCGACGTGAAGGCCGGCAGCCACACGTTCGGCTGGTGCGGCAAGACGGACGCCGGCAAGGCCGTGAAGCCCGGCGTGTACTTCTGGCGCGTGGGCGCCACCAAGTCGGCCGGCGGAACCGTGAAGTGGAGCCAGTTCCGGCACGTCAACGTCACCGCCTGACATGGCCGCCGACCCCTCCGGCGACGACGCCGATCCGAAGCCTGCGAAGCTCAAGCGCAAGCGCTTCGACGAGGAGCTCCTGAAGCTCCAGCGCGAGCTCGTGATCATGCAGGAGTACGTGCGCGCCACGGGGCTCAAGGTCGTCGTGATCTTCGAGGGCCGCGACGCCGCCGGCAAGGGCGGCGTGATCAAGCGCATCGCCGAGCGCACGAACCCGCGCGTCTGCCGGGTCGTCGCGCTGCCCGCGCCGACCGAGCGCGAGCGGACGCAGTGGTACTTCCAGCGCTACGTCGCGCACCTGCCGGCCGGCGGCGAGATCGTCCTGTTCGACCGCTCCTGGTACAACCGCGCCGGCGTCGAGCGGGTGATGGGCTTCTGCACCGAGCTCGAGTACGAGGAGTTCATGCGCTCGTGCCCGGAGTTCGAGCGCATGCTCGTGCGCTCGGGGATCATCCTCGTCAAGTACTGGTTCTCGGTGTCCGACGAGGAGCAGGAGCGCCGCTTCCAGGCGCGCGTGCGCGACCCGATGCGGCGGTGGAAGCTCTCGCCGATGGACCTGCAGTCCCGGGCGAAGTGGGTCGAGTACTCGCGGGCGAAGGACGAGATGTTCCGCTACACGGACATCAAGCAGGCGCCGTGGTGGGTCGTCGAGGCCGACGACAAGCGCCGCGCGCGCCTGAACTGCATCGCCCACCTGCTCTCGCTGATCGACTACGAGGACCTGACGCCGGCGCCGCTCGAGCTGCCTCCGCGCGGCAACGCCGCCTACGTCCGGCCGCCGATGGACGAGCAGACGTTCGTCCCCGAGATCTACTAGCCGCCGCTATGCGGCACGCATCTCGCCGGGCTCGGTGCTCGAGACGGTGCGCCACGACTGCCATGTGATGCGCAGGATGACCAGCGTGATGACGAGGCCGATGACCGGGTCGGCCACCTGCGCTCCCAGCGCGACGAGCGCCGCGCTCGCAACCACGCCGAGCGACACGAAGCCGTCGATGCGGGCGTGGTTGCCGTCGGCAACGAGGGCCGGGCTCTGCAGCCGCCGCCCGGCCGCGAGGCGGTAGCGGGCCGCGAGTTCGTTGCCCAGGAATCCGATGACGCCGGCCAGCGCCAGCACGCCCAGGTGGGTGAGGTGCTGCGGGTGGACGAAGCGCATGATCGACTCGTAGAGGGCGACGCAGGCCGACACGAAGATCGCCAGCACCACGGCGAGCCCGGCCAGCTTCTCGCCCCGGAACGAGCGCAGGAAGAACGCGATGCCGAGGGGCACCGCGGTGAGCGCGTCGCCGTAGTTGTGGATCAGGTCGGCAAGCAGGGCGACGCTGCCGGAGAAGGCGAAGAGCACGGTCTGGGCGATCGCGGTCGCGGCGAGCACCGCAAGGCCGATCGAGACGGCGCGCACGCCTTCGCGCGAGCGCACGAGGGAGCGGTCGACGAGGCCGTGCGAGTGGCCGTGGCCGGCGTGGGCATGGTCGTGCCCGTGGTCGTGCCCGTGAGGCGTGCTCATATGCATCTATGTGCATGCTAGCCTTGATGGGATGGGACACGGGGTGGACGGACGCGCGGCGCCCGCGGCGATCGACGCGGCCACCGCGGGCGACGTCGCCGAGGCGATGCGCGCGCTGGCCGCCCCGAGCCGCGTCCTGATCCTCGGCCGCCTGCGCGCAGGCCCCTGCAGCGTCGGCGAGCTCGCCGCGGCCACGGCGATGTCCCAGCCCGCCGTCTCGACAGCAGCTGCGCGTCCTGCGCCACCTCGGCCTCGTCGTCGGCGAGCGGCGCGGCCGCTACGTCGTCTACGAGCTGCACGACGACCACGTCGCGGCGCTCGTCGACGAGGCCGTGTACCACGTCGAGCACCTCCGGCTCGCGTTCCGCGGCCCGGCGAGCGTCAACGCCGTCGCTGCGAGACGTCCGTGAGGCTGGGCGGCGTGTAGCCCGCGTCGGCCGGATTCAGGTTCGTCCCCGGCGGGACGATCGCGTCGATCCGGTCGAGCACGGCCGCGTCGAGGTCGACGTCGGCTGCGCCGAGCTGGCTCTCGAGCTGCTCCATGCGTCCGCGAGCCGATGATCGCGGCGGTCACGGCGGGGTGGTTGACGACGAACCCGAGCGCCAGGTGGATGGGCTCGAGGCCGGCGTCGCGGGCCACACCGGCGAGCTTCCGCGGCCGCCTCCAGCTTGGCCTGGTTGGCGGGAAGCGACATGTCGAACCGGGCCGGGATGCGCTCGGCGCGGTTGCTGCCCGGCGCCGTGCACGTCGTCGCGGCCGGAGAGCCAGCCGCCCGCGAGCGGGCTCCACGCGATCACGCCCATGCCGTGGCTGCGGCACACCGGCAGCACGTCGGCCTCGATGCCGCGCACGAGCATCGAGTACGGCGGCTGCTCGCACACGAACCGCTCGCGGCCGCGGCGCTGTGCCGTCCACTGGGCGGCGACGATCGCGTGCGCCGGGAAGGTCGAGCTGCCGAGGTAGCGCACCTTGCCGGCGCGCACGAGGTCGGTGAGCGCGCCGAGCGTCTCGTCGATGGCGGTGTCGGGCTCGGGCCGGTGCACCTGGTAGAGGTCGATCCAGTCGGTGCCCAGGCGGCGCAGGCTGTCGTCGACGGCGCGCATGATCCAGCGGCGCGAGTTGCCGCGGCGGTTGCGGTCGTCGCCCATCGGCCCGTGGAACTTGGTTGCGAGCACGACGTCGTCGCGGCGGCCGCGCAGCGCCTTGCCGACGATCTGCTCCGACTCGCCCTGCGCGTACACGTCGGCGGTGTCGACGAAGTTGATGCCGGCGTCGAGCGCCCGGTGGATGATCCGGATCGACTCGTCGTGGTCGCGGTTGCCCCACGGCCCGAACAGCATCGTCCCCAGGCAGAGCGTGCTCACCTCGACGCCCGTGTGCCCGAGTTGCCGGTACCGCATCGGCGCAGCCTAGATGATCGATTCCACGTGCCGCCGGGCCGCGGTCACGGCCGCCATTTGATCGAGCAGCCGACCGGCTCGGTCTCGGGCTCGGGCACGGCCCGGCCGGCGAGCACGGCGTCGAGCGCGCCGCGCAGCCATGCGGCCGCGAGCGACTCGTCGCGGTGGTCGGCGTCGGGCGCGCCGCGGTAGGCCGGAGCCGCATGCGAGGCATCGAGCACGAACACGTCGGGCGTCACCCGTGCGCCCCATGCCCGGGCGACGTCCTGCGTCGCGTCGTGCAGGTACGGGCCGGCGAACTCCCCGGCCTGCACCCGTGCCCGCATCGCCTCGGGCGAGTCGCGCGGGTACCGCTCGGCGTCGTTGCTGCAGATCTGGAGCGTGCGCACGTCGCGGCGCGCGTACTCGCGGGCGACGGCCTCGATCCGGCCGTGCCAGGCAAGCGCGTACGGGCAGTGGTTGCACGTGAAGACGACGACGGTCGCCGCGGCCTCGCCGGCATGCAGGCGGACCGGCGCCCCGTCGGTGTCGGGCAGGGTGAAGTCGGGGGCCTCGTCGCCGGGCCGGAGCGTCATCGCCGGGCCCCTTCAGGGCGGGCGGAGGCGACGAGGCGGGCGAGTCCGTCGCGCGAGCAGCGCCGGGTCGGGCGTCGGCGAGTAGCGGCCGTCGGCGAGCCGGTACACGCGGCAGGTGAGCCCGGTCGGCTCGCCCGCGGGCGGCGGCACCGGGTCGACGCCGTCCACGCGGATCGTGGGCGAGCCGCAGAACCCGAGCGCGGCGGCCTCCTCCTCGCTCTCCACCCGGCGCAGGACGACCTGCGCGTCGGCGTGGCCGAGGCCGGCGAGCGCCGCGCGCAGCTCGGCGAGCGCCTGGGGATGCGACGGGCAACCGTCCCAGTAGAGGAGCTCGATCGTCACCGCTCCTCCACGCGCTCGAGCAGCGCGTCGAGCGCGCTCAGGAACTCGGCGACGACGCGGTCGTCGCCGCGCGCGGCCACACGCGAGGCGATCCGGCCCAGGGCGCGCAGGTCGCCGCCGGCGCCGGCGAGGGCCGTCGCCGCGAGCCGGGCGCGCCGGATCAGGGCGAGCGCCGCCGCCGCCTGGATGCCGAAGAGGCCGAGCAGGTCGACCTCCTCCATGCTGAACCGGGCGTCGGCCGGCCGGTCGAGCACCTCGAGCACGCCCAGCGCGTCCTCGCCGTGCAGGAGCGGGACGGCCATGATCCCCTTGGGCACGTAGCCGGTCGACTTGGCGGCCTCGGCCGAGAAGCGCGGATCGGTCGTGACGTCCGCCAGCACGAGCGGCTGGCGCGTGTTCAGCACCCACCCGGCGATGCCGGTGCCGGCGGGGAAGCGCCGCCCGACGAGGGTCTCCTCGCCCTCGCCGACGACGGCCTCGAACACGAGCTCGCTCGTCTCCGTGTCGAGCAGGAGCACGCTGGCCGCGCGGGCGTGGAAGATCGCCCGGGCGACCTGGACGATCGAGCCCAGGAGCGCGCGGTGGGTGGCGTCGTCGGCGAGCACGCCGGCCGCGACGGCGTCGCGCAGCCGCTGGTCGGGATCAGCCATCGGGCGCTCCGGCGTTGTCGGCGGTGAGCCCGAGCAGCGTCTTCACCTCGGACGGGTTCAGGTACGGGTGCTTGGCCCGGATCAGGGCGCAGATGCCGGTGATGTGCGGCGTCGCGAAGCTGTTGCCGGTCGAGCGCATGCGCTCGCCGCCCATCCAGGCGACGCTCACGTCGACCCCGCGGGCGAAGAACTCGACCGGCGGGGAGGGGTTGCGGTAGTACGCGAGCGGATCGTCGAGGTCGTGGCTTGCGACCGAGATCACCGACGAGAACCGCCACGGGTAGCTCGCGACCGGCATGTTGTGCGCCGAGGCGACGACGATGCTGCGGCGGAAGTAGGCCGCGTCGGCGAGCTCGTGCAGCGCCTCGACGAACTTGTGCTTGGTCGTGGAGAGGCTCATGTTGATCACGTCGTAGCCCTGCGCGACCGCCCACCGCAGCCCCTCGACGAGCACGGGCCCGCTGCCGACGAACCCCTCGCCGAGGACGCGCACGCTCGCGAGCTCGCAGTCGGGTGCGATCTGGCGGATGATCCCCGCGCACGCGGTGCCGTGCCCGCACAGGTCGCCGGCGGTGTCCGGCTCGATCAGGACATGGTCGCCCTCGATCGTCACGGCGACCGAGGTCGCCACATCACCCGACGAGCGGGTGCCCCGCCTCGATGCCGCTGTCGACCACGCACACGCGCGCACCGGCGCCGGTCGAGCCGCCGAGCGCCCACTCGCGCGTGACCCGCTCCGGCCACGGATGGGCGCCCTGGAGCGTCTGCACGGACGCCCGGTCGACGGCGTAGGCGGGAAGGGGGTCGAGCGGTGCGGGCTCGGTCACTGCCGAGCGATGGTACCGAACCCCGTGTGGCGAGAGCGGTGGCGTGGAGAGAGCGGTGGCGCCCCCGTCAGCCGGCGGCGCCACCGCGAAGCCGCCTCCGACTACTTGTGCGCGTGGGCGTGCGCCTCGACGTCGGGACCGTCGTCGTCGTCGCCCGCGTCCTTGTCCGGCTCGTCCGGCACAGCCTTGTGCGCATGGGCATGCGCCTCGACGTCGGGCTCGTCCGTTGCCTTGAACCGATCTCGCTCGTCTCCCACCGTGAACCTCCTGTACGGGGCCTGTTCCCACCAGACGGTGGTCGCAGGGCGAATCTTCCCACACGCCCGCAATTCCCCGTCAGGTCGGTACAATCGCCCACCCGATGCGCGACACGCTGAGAGCACTGCGCGACGTGCTGGCAAACCCCGCGCTGCGCCGGTTGCAGGTGGCCTGGGCGGCGTCCATGACGGGCAGCCTGGCCTTCCTGGTCACGCTGTCGGTCGTGGCCTACCGCGACGGCGGCGGTGCGACCGGCGTCGGCCTGCTCATGCTGCTGCGGATGGTGGTCTCGGCCGTGGCGTCGCCGTTCACCGCGATCCTCGCCGACCGCGGCTCGCGGCGGCGCGTCATGATCACCACCGACCTCACCCGCGCCGCGCTGGTGCTCGTGCTCGCGTGGGTCGTGCACGCCTCGGCGGGCGTCGTCGTCATCTTCACCACGGCCTGCCTGATCGCCGTTGTGACGACCGCGTTCCGGCCGGCGCAGGCATCGCTCCTGCCCGCCCTCGCGCGCACGCCCGAGGAGCTCACCGCCGCAAACGCGATCGCCATCACCATCGAGAGCGCCGCGATCTTCGTCGGCCCGGGCATCGGCGGCCTCCTGCTCGCGCTGAGCGGGCCCGGCGCCGCGTTCGTCGTCTGCGCCGGCGTGTTCGTGTGGTCGGCGGCGCTGATCGCGCTCGTGCCGGAGCCGGAGCGCGCGCCGGCGGCGGGTGGCGACGGCCGCGGGGAGGGGCTGATCGCCACGGCGAGCGCCGGCCTGCGCACGCTCGTCGGCACGCCGCTGCTTGCGACCGTCGTCGGCGTCTATGCCCTCCAGGCGGTCGTTGCGGGCGCGCTGGCCGTCTTCACGGTCGTCCTCGCGCTCCAGACGCTCCACATCGGCAACGCCGGAGTCGGCTACCTCGACTCCGCGTTCGGCGTCGGCGGCATCATCGGCGGCGTGGGCGCCGCGGCGCTCGCCCGCGGGCGGCGGCTCGCGCTCGCGTTCGCCGTCGGAGTGCTCGTCTGGGGCGTGGGCATCGCTCTCGTCGGCATCGCCTCGAGCACGGTGGTCGTCTGTGTCCTGCTCGCCGGCGTCGGGGCGGGCAACACCGTCGTCGACGTGGCGGCGATCACGCTGCTGCAGCGGTCGGCGCCCGCCGACGCGATCGGGCGCGTGTTCGGGGTGCTCGAGAGCATCATGCTGGCCGCGATCGGAGCTGGGTCGATCCTCGCGCCCGCGCTGATCGCGGTGCTCGGGGTGCGCACGACGATCGTCGCCACCGGCCTGACGCTGCCGCTGGCGGTGCTCGCGACCGGGCGCTGGCTGATCCGGCTCGACACGCTGCCCGAGGCGACCCAGGCGCACGTGCGCCTGCTGCGCGAGCTGATCGTGTTCGCGCCGCTCTCGCTGCCGGCGCTCGAGCAGATCGCGGCGCATCTCGTGCCGATCGCGGTGCCGGCGGGGACGGCCGTCGTCCGCGAGGGCGAGCCGGGCGAGCTCTTCTACATCGTCGAGGAGGGAGCGCTCACGGTCGCCGTCGGCGGCGAGCAGCGCGCCCCGATCCACACGGGCGGGTTCTTCGGCGAGATCGCGCTGCTGCGCGACACGCCGCGCACCGCGACGGTCACGGCGAGCGACGACTGCCGGCTGCTGACCCTCGGGCGGGAGCAGTTCCTGGCAGCGGTGACGGGCCACGCGGAGAGCGCGGCGGCGGCCGATCTCGTCGCCGCCCGGCGGCTCGCCGCGCTGCGACCCGCGGTCGCGACGCTCTAGGGCTCAGCCCTCGGCGTCGGGCTCGGGCAGGAGCTTCATCAGGTGCGCGACCACGCTCGGCGAGAGGTCGTAGCCGTGCTCGCGCAGCGTCGCGCCGGCGTCGGCCCGCAGGCCGTCGCGGAACGATCCGTCGCCGCGGGCGCGCGCGAGGATGTCGGTCAGCTCCGCTCCGAGGAACGGGAGCTCCTGGGCGGCCAGCGTCCACTCCTCGGGGGCGGGGGGCAGCAGCCGCAGCAGCCGCCCGATCTCAAGCTCGTCCATGCTCACTTCCCACCAGACGCGCCCGGGGACGGGTCTCTTCCACCCATCTCGCGCCGCAGGCGCTCCAGGCAGCGGCTGATCCTGCTCGCGATCGTCCCCGGCGGGATGCCGAGCGTGCGCGAGATCGTCTTGTAGGACTCGTCGCGGCAGAAGAAGCGGTCGAGGATCTCGGCGCAGCCGGCCGGTAGGCGCACGAGCGCCTGGCGCACGGCGAGCGCGTCGTCGAGATCCGAGAGCCGGTCGTCGAGGTCGGTGACCGTGGCCTCGGAGAGCTCCTCGTGCGGGTGCGCGCGGCGCAGGTGGTCCGAGCACAGGTTGCGCGTCACCTGGGCGATCCAGCCGCGCAGCGCATCGTCGTCGCGCAGGGTCTCGAGCCGCTCGAACACACGCGCGAACACCTCCTGGTACACGTCCTCGGCATCGCTCTCGGAGAGCCGGTAGCCGCGCATGATGATCGCGTACACGTAGCGCGAGTACTCCGTGACGAGGTCGCGCCAGGCGTCGCGGTCGCCGCGCCGGCAGCGGTCGACGAGCGATGAGGGGATGACGGCTGTGCGGGCGGGCGTGTCCACGTCGGTCGGAGCATGGTCCGCGACCCGGGCGCGCGCGTCAAGCGGGAGGCCTGATAGCGTGGCGGGCGCGATGCGCGCAGTCGTCTTCCGCGATCCGCAGCGGCCCGTCGAGGTCACCGACGTCGAGCTCGACGATCCCCGGCCCGGCGAGGTGCGCGTGCGCATCGCCGCGGCCGGCGTCTGCCACTCCGACCTGCACGTGCGCCGCGGCGACTGGCGCGTCGCGGCGCCGCTCGTCATGGGCCACGAGGGCTCGGGCACGGTGCTCGCCGTCGGCGCAGGCGTCACGTCGGTGCGCGAGGGCGACCGCGTGATCCTCTCGTGGGTGCCGAGCTGCGGCCGCTGCCGCACCTGCCTCGCCGGCCACCCGGCCCGGTGCGAGCTGTGCGCCGATGTGCTCCTTCCGCAGGGCGTGCTGTACGACGGCACCACCCGCCTGCACCGCGGCGAGGAGCGCATCCACCACTACCTGTCGGTGTCCTCGTTCGCCGAGGAGGCGGTCGTGCCGGAGTCGGGCGCGATCCCGGTCCATGCCGACGCTCCGCTCGACGTGCTCGCGCTCGTCGGCTGCGGTGTGGCCACCGGCGTCGGCGCGGTGCGGCGCACGGCCGGCGTGCCCGAGGGGGCGACGGTGGCCGTGATCGGCTGCGGCGGTGTCGGCCTGTCGGTCGTCCAGGGGGCGCGGCTCGCGCGGGCGGGCCGCGTGATCGCGATCGACCTCGACCCCGCCAGGGGCGCGCTCGCGCAGACGTTCGGCGCCACCGATGCGGTCACCGCGGGCGGCGGCGACGTGGTCGAGCAGGTGCACGAGCTGACCGGCGGCGGCGTCGACTTCGCCTTCGACGCGATCGGCAAGGTGGAGACGACCGAGCAGGCCGTGCGGATGCTCGGCATCGGCGGCATGGCGGTCGTGGTCGGGCTGCCGCCGAGCGGCGCGCGGGCGACGTTCGACCCGCTCGCCCTGGCCGAGCGCGAGCAGCGCATCGTGGGGTCCAACTACGGCAGCACGCACCCGGCCGAGGATTTCCCCGAGCTCGTCTCGCTCTACCTCGCCGGCGAGCTGCGGCTGGACGAGCTCGTCAGCGGCCGCCGCCCGCTCGCCGACGCCGAGGATGCGCTGCAGGAGCTCGCCGCGGGGCGGGCGCTGCGCACCCTGCTCATCCCGTCGCTCTAGCCGCGCTGGTATGCTCACGCGCTGCCTATGCGGTAACTATGTAGAGGAGCGGCGCGGTGAGCGGTGCAAACGGGCGGATGGTCCCGATCGGAGAGGCTTCGAAGGCGCTCGGAGTGAGCGTCGACACCGTGCGCCGGTGGGAGCGCAGCGGCCGCGTTCAGACGCAGCGTGACGGGCGCAACCGGCGCCTGATCGCCGTCGCCGAGATCGAGCGCCTGGGCGGGCACATGCCCACGCTCGTGGGCGACGGCTTCTCGGCCCGCAACCGCTTCGAGGGCGAGGTCGAGAGCGTCGAGGTCACGGGCGTGATCGCACAGGTGGTGATCAAGGCCGGGCCGCATCGGGTGGTCTCGGTCGTGACCCGCGACGCCGTCGAGGAGCTCGGGCTCGCCCCGGGCATCGCGGCCGTCGCGACGGTCAAGGCAACGTCGGTGATGGTGGGGAGGATATGAGCACACGCATGAAGTCAGTTGCGCTTGCAGTGGCCGTGGTGTTCGCGGCCTCGGCGTGCGGCGGATCGTCGTCCGGGGGCTCGTCGGGCGGCGCTTCCAGCGGTTCGTCCGGAGGCACGCTGTACGTGGCGGCCGCGGCGTCGCTCTCGAACGCGTTCCCCAAGCTCGTGACCATGTACCAGGGAGAGCATCCCGGCTGGACGGTGAAGACGAACTTCGACGGATCGGACGTCCTCGAGGCCCAGATCCTGCAGCACGCCCCCGCCGACGTGTACGCGGCCGCGAGCCCGAAGTACCCGCAGATCCTGCAGGGCAAGAATCTGCTCGGCAAGACGACGAACTTCGCCACCAACACGCTGATCCTCGTGACGCCCAAGAGCAACCCGGCGCACATCAACTCGCCGCAGGACCTGACGAAGGGCAACCCCAAGATCGTCGTCGCCGACCCGGCGGTGCCGCTCGGCTCCTACACCGAGGAGGTGCTGACGAACCTCGGCATCGACGAGACGAAGCTGAACATCGTCAGCAAGGAGCAGAATGCCACCGACGTGCTGGCGAAGATCACGTCGGGTGAGGCGGACGCCGGATTCGTGTACGTGACCGACGCGCTGTCGGAGCAGTCAAAGCTGCACGAGATCCATCTCCCGGCTTCGGCGAACGCGACCGCGATCTACCCGATCGGGATCGTCAGCTACAGCAAGAACACGAAGGCGGCGCAGCAGTGGATCGACCTGGTGATGAGCACGCAAGGACAAGCGGTCTTGCAGCAGTTCGGCTTCGGGGCGGCGCCTACGGGCTGATCACCCTCCTGCTCGGCCTGGTAGCGGCAGCCTTCTACGGGCTGCCGCTGCTGGGCGTCTTCCTGCAGGGAGACCTCCGAAGCGGCTTCGTCGTCCGAGGTTGCGCGCGAGGCGTTCCGGGTGACGGCGGAGACGAGCGCGATCTCGCTCGCCGCGATGCTGATCGTCGGCACCCCCGTCGCCTACCGTCTGGCGACGACCACGCTTTCCGGGCAAGACGCTGGTCGTGACCCTGTTCGAGCTGCCGCTCGTGCTGCCGCCGGCGGTGGCCGGGATCGGGCTCTTCGCCGCGTTCGGCCGCACCGGCCTGCTCGGCGACCAGCTGAGCGCGCTCGGGATCCAGCTGCCGTTCACGAAGGCGGCGGTCGTGATGGCGATGACGTTCGTCGCCGGCCCGCTCTACCTGCGCCAGGCGCAGGAGGCGTTCGCGGCGGTCGACCCCGACCTGCTCGCGGCGGCGCGCACGCTCGGGGCGGGGAGGTGGAAGGTGTTCGGGCAGGTGGCGGTGCCGCTCGCCGGCTCCGGCCTCGGCGCCGGCGCGGCGCTCGCCTGGGCGCGGGCCGTGGGCGAGTTCGGCGCGACGATCATGTTCGCCGGCAGCCTCCAGGGCGTCACGCAGACGGCGCCGATCGCGACCTACCTGCTGTTCGAGCAGGGCGACTTCGGCACGGCGCTCGCGCTCGGCGCGGCGCTGATCGCGATCAGCGCCGCGGTGCTGCTGACGGTCAAGCTCATCGTGCGGGGGAGGACGCTTCGCTACGGGCCACTCTGACGTCGCCCCTGCGCGAGTTCACGGTCGACGTCGCCCTCGCCGTCGACGTGCCGACCGCGCTCGTCGGCCCCTCCGGAGCCGGCAAGTCCACCATCCTGCGCCTGATCGCCGGGCTGCGGACGCCGGCGAGCGGCGAGATCCGCTTCGACGACCAGGTCTGGTTCGGCGCGGGCGTGAACGTCCCGGTCGAGCGCCGCCGGGTGGGGTTCGTGTTCCAGGACTACGCCCTCTTCCCGCACCGGAACGTGATCGGGAACGTCGCCTTCGAGGCCCGCCGCGATCCCGACGAGGTGCTGCGCCAGCTCGGCATCGAGCACCTCGCCCGGGCGCGGCCGCGGAACCTCTCGGGCGGCGAGCGCCAGCGGGTCGCGCTGGCGCGCGCGCTCGCGATCGAGCCGCAGCTGCTCCTGCTCGACGAGCCGCTCGCCGCGCTCGACCCGGGGACGCGGTCGGGCGTCGCGGCCGAGCTCGCCGGCATCCTCCAGCGCACGCGCATCCCGACGATCACCGTCACCCACTCCTACGAGGAGGCGACGCTGCTCGCCGAGCAGGTGATCGTCATCGACCGCGGCCGGGTCGTCCAGTCGGGGACGAGCGAGGAGCTGCTGCACTCGCCCGAGAGCCGGTTCGTCGCCGACTTCGCCGGGGTGAACTACGTGCCGGGCTACGCCGAAGGGCCCGTGGTGCACCTGCCGGACGGCTCGCTGATCCACATCAGCGACGCCGCCGACGGTCCCGTGGCGGTGCTCGTCGCCCCGTGGGAGATCACGCTCGAGCTCACCCCGCCGGCCGACTCGTCGGCGATGAACCACCTCGAGGGCATGGTCGAGCGGGTGACGGTGCAGGGCAACCGCGCCCGGGTCACCGTCGGCGGCCTGACCGCCGAGGTCACGCCGGGGTCGGTGGAGCGGCTCGGCATCCGCCCCGGCGGGCGCGTCGTCGCCTCGTGGAAGGCGACGAGCACACGCGTCGTCCCCCGCCCCGGCGGGGGGGCGTGAGGGCCGCTACCCGGGGGTCGGCCGGTGCGGCCGCCCCAGCCGGGCGCGCAGCCCCTCGACCATCTCGTCCAGCTCCGCGAGCGCGTGCTCGAGCTCGGCCAGCCGCGGGTCGCTCGCGCGGGTCGGGCGGCCGGTGGCGGCCTCGCGCTCGCGATAGCGCCGCAGCGCCTTCAGCTGCGAGCGGACGAAGAAGCGCTCCCGCCGCGCCTCGAGGAGCTCGCGCTCGCCCGGGTCGTCGCTCACGCCGCCGCCTCCATCCCCGGGAGTATCGCCGACGCCCGCGGTGGCCTTCCCCAACCGGGCGATCGCACTTAGCATGGGAGGCACGAGCGCCGTCGTCGCCACCCGCATCTGTCCGCACTGCCGCCAGCCGACGCGGGTCGGCTGGCCCATGTGCGACGGCTGCGCGCGCTCGCTGCCGGCCTACCGGCCGCTGCCCGACCTGCGCCTGGTCGCCGAGCTCGAGCGCTGGGAGCGGGCCAACCCGCGCCCCCTCGACGGGGCGGCGCTCACCCGGCGGACGCTGAAGTGGGTGTGGGCCGCGGTGGTCGTCGCGTGTGCGCTCGACCTGCGCTTCGGCCGCGAGATCGGCCCGAGCACGTCGGTATGGGACTGGCTTGCCGTCGGCTCGCTGCTGCTCGCGCTCTCCGCGACGCTGCTCGGGATCGTGGCGATCGGCGTTCTTCGCCGGCCGCGATCCGGCGCCGGCATGGCGGCGCGAGCGCGCGGCGCTGCGCCGCCGGCTCGGGATCGGCGCCCCGGCCGACCGGTAGCAGCGGCTTACGCCGCGTCGCGCTCGGCCCGCGCGATCAGGCCGTGGTCGAGCGTGCAGAACGCCGCCACGACGCTCGGGATCGAACTGGCTGCCCGCGTGGCGGCGCAGCTCTGCGAGCGCCTCGGCCGCGCCGATGCGCCGCTGGTAGACGCTGTCGTTCGTCATCGTGTCGTAGGCGTCGCACACGCTGATGACCCGCGCGGCGATCGGGATCTCCTCGCCGCGCAGGCGGTCGGGATAGCCGGCGCCGTCGAATCGCTCGTGGCTCGCGCGCACGATCTCGGCCACCGCGCCAGCGCAGGCGCTGCGGCGATGATCTGCTCGCCGATCACGGTGTGGCGGTGGATGAACTCCCACTCGGCCGCGTCGAGGGTGCCCGGCTTGCTCACGATGGCGTCGGGGATCGCCGCCTTGCCGACGTCGTGCAGCCTGGCCGCCAGCGCCGCCTGGCGGGTGTCGGAGTCGCTGAGGCCCATGCGGCGCGCGCACAGCTCGGTGAGGTCGGAGACGCGCTCGACGTGCTCGAGCAGGTGGGCTCCGCGCTCGCTGATGAGCGCCATCAGGACGTCGGTGGTCTGGCGATCCGCCGACGGGCGGCCCGACGCCTTGTCGTCGTAGAGGCGCACGTCGGCGACGTGCAGCGCCATCGCCACCGACGAGGCCTCGTCGGGCAGCTCGGCGACCCCGTAGGACGAGCCGACCTCGAAGGCGTCGCCCCGCTCCTGAGAGCGCCGTCCACGCCGTCCACACCGCCCGCTCCGAGTCCTCGGCCGGGGCGAGCACGCAGAACTCGTCGCCGCCCATCCGGTACGCCGTCCCGCCCAGCGGGCGTCACGGCCGCCTCGCAGCCGCGCGCCGAGCCGCTGCAGGAGCATGTCGCCGGCCGGGTGGCCGAACGAGTCGTTGTACTGCTTGAAGCCGTCGAGGTCGAAGAGGATCAGGATCGCCCGGCGGCCGCAGTCCCCGTCGAGCACCGCGGTGAGGTCGGCGATCAGCGCCCGGCGGTTCGCAAGGCCGGTGAGCGCGTCGGTGCGCGCCTCCTCGCGGCTCGTGTCGAGCAGGCGCCAGTTCTCGTCCGCCAGCCGCTCGGACACGGCCTTCGCCGTCTCGGCGCGGTGCTGGAAGAACGCGAAGGCGCAGAACAGGAGTGCGATCGCGAGGCCGGAGCCGACCAGGACGTCGTCGCGGGTGCGCTGCGCGCGGGCCGCGTAGGCGCGGCCGGCGGCGTCGATCGTCTGCGTGAGCCCGGCGAGCTGGCCGCCCGAGACGGCGCCGAGGCGGTCCGCGAGCGGCCCGTAGCCGACCTTCGAGACGCCGACGGCGTAGATGTCGTGCAGCGTGTCGCGAAGTAGGTCCGCATCTGGGTCGGCACGCTGCGGAGCTGTTCGGGCGGCGAGCTGTCCTGGAGCGCGTCCGAGGGTGCGCCACACCCGTGCCTCGTCCGGCGCGCATCCGCGCCCGTGCCAGCGCCGGGCGTGCCGCCGTTCGCGGGCCGGGCGCGAAACGGCACGTCCTGCAGGGCGACGAGATCGCGCGCCATCCCGGACAGCTCGCAGCTCGGCGCGCGTGCTCGCCTCGGCGTTCGCGTTCAGGTGCACGATCGCGCCGACGGCCGCCATGCACAGCACGGCCACCACGGCCAGCACGCGCAGCGTCGCGAGCCGCCCTCGGGGGGCGGAGGCGGTGCGCTGAGGAGGGGTCGTCGTGGTCATGCGCGTGGGTGTCCCTTCGCACGCGGGCGCGCGGCGGAACCACCCCCGGAGATCGGCGCCCGCAGGGGGGTGTTTATGTGCCGGGCTCCGATCTCCCACAAATCGGGGAGGGCGGAGCGCCGGCGAGGATCGCCAGGCGGTGGTAGCGCAGGGCGCTCCGATCACGCTCTTGGAAACGCGGCCTCAGGTCGGAGCGCCGATCTTCCGAAGACGCACCTGCACCCCCAGGAAGAACGAGGTCGGACATGATCGACGGGATTTCGGACAGCACGCCCTTCGCCGCCCAGCAGACGCTCGGCGGCGCGCAGACGACGAACGGCAGCGCATCGCGCGCCGTCGCTGCTCGGCAACGTCGCGAGCCTGCTCGGCATGAGCACGGACGACCTCATCACGAGCCTCAAGGGCGGGACCAGCATGAGCGACCTGGCCACGCAGAAGGGCGTCTCGCGCGACGACCTGCTGGCCGCGATCACGCAGGGCCTGCAGAACAGCCAGAACGCGGCCAGCCAGGCCGACCGACATCGCCACGCTGGCCGCGAAGATCGCCGACCAGAAGGGCCTTCCCGGTCACCACCGCCATCACCAGGCAGGCCGGCGCCGCGAGCGGCGAGACCGACCTGCAGCAGAAGGTGGCCGACCTGAGCGCCGCCCTCGGCATGTCGAGCGACCAGCTCGTCTCGGCCCTGCAGTCGGGCCTCGCGACGACCGGCTCGACGCCGGGCTACGGCGTCAGCGCCTCGCTCCTGCAGGGGCTCCAGATCGACCAGCTCGCGTAGGCGCTGGGCGGTCTACGCAGCGTCCGAGCGGGGCTCGTCGGTGAAGAGCATCCGCGCGGGCATCGGCCGCGCGAACAGGTAGCCCTGGCCGTTGCGGACGCCGAGGCGGCGCAGCGCGACGCGCTGGCGGTCGGTCTCGATCCCCTCGGCGACGACCGTGGCGTCGAGCGCCTCGGCGGTGGCGATGATCGCGCGCACGATCGCGTGCTCGCGCGGCGAGTCGCAGATGCCGGCGATCAGGCTGCGGTCGATCTTGAGCACGTCGACGGGCAGCTGGGCGATCCGGGCGAGCGAGGAGTGGCCGCTGCCGAAGTCGTCGATGGCGATCCGGTAGCCCGCGGCGCGCAGCGACTCGAGGTGGTCGAACAGGCGGCGGTCGTCCATCATCGCCGACTCGACCAGCTCGAGCGTGATCGCGCCCCGGCGCAGGCCGTGCTCGCCGGCGATGCGGACGAGCCGGTCGCACATGCGCCGGTCGAGCATCGCGGGCGGGACGTTCACCGAGATGTCGACGTCCATGCCGACCGCGTGCCAGCGGTCGAGCTGGCGCACGGCCTCCTGCACCACCCAGTGGGTGATCGGCGTGAGCAGGCCGGTGCGCTCCGCCGCGGGCAGGAACAGGCCCGGGCTCATCAGCTCGCCGCCGCGGTCCCAGCGCACGAGCGCCTCGACGTTCTGCATCTGTCCCGGACTCGAGGTCGACGATCGGCTGGTACTCGAGCACGAGCTCGCCGCGGGCGATGGCATGGTGCAGCGCCGCCGCGAGCTCGAGGTCGCGGGTGGGGTCGTCGGAGCTGCGGTCGCGCACGCGGCGCCCCTGCCGCGCCGCCTTGGCGTGGTACATCTCGGCGTCGGCGTTGTGCAGGAGCTCCTCGGCGGTGCGGCCGTCCTCCGGGTAGACGCTCGTGCCGACCGAGACGCCGATCACGACCTCGTGCCCCTCCAGCGTGAACGGCGAGGAGATCGCATGCTCGATCCGCGAGGCGAGCGCCTCGGCGAGCTGGGCGACGTCGCCGTGCGAGCCGCGGGCGTCGCGGACGAGCACGAGGAACTCGTCGCCCGACTGGCGGGCGATCATGTCGGCCGCGCGGGTCACGGCCCGCAGGCGGGTGGCGACGTGGCGCAGCAGGTCGTCGCCGGCGGCGTGGCCGAGCGAGTCGTTCACCAGCTTGAAGGCGTCGATGTCGCAGAAGAGCACGGCGATCTGGGCCTCGCCGCGCTCGGCCTCGGCGACGGTCGCCACCAGGTGGTCGGCGAACGACGTGCGGTTCGGCAGCCCGGTGAGGTCGTCGTGGTAGGCGAGGTGCGAGACGCGCTGCTCGGCGCGGCGCCGCTCGGTCACGTCCTCGCCGAGCGAGATCGCGCCGACCGCGGTGCCGTCGGGGGCGTGGCGGACGATCGTCGACCAGCTGATCACCCGCCGCTCCCCGCTCGCCGTCACGATCTGGTTCTCGTGGTGGGGCAGCTGGATCTCGCCGCGCATCGTGCGCTCGTACGTCTCGCGCGTCCACGACGCGCTCCGGCGGCACGATGTCGGCGAACCAGTCGCAGCCGACGACGTCGGCGGGCGCGCGGCCGAGCATCTCGGCCAGGTGCGGGTTGCAGTAGACGACGCGGCCGGCGGCGTCGAGCTGCGCCGCGGCGAGCGCCACGTTCTCGAGCGTGTCGCGGAAGAGCTGCTCCGACTCCGACAGGCGCCGCTGCGCGCCCACGCGCTCGGAGATGTCCTGGGTGGTGATGACGAAGCCGGTCACGCGGCCGTCGCCGGCGCGGATCGGGCCGGCCGTCGCGCGCAGGTGGACGGCGCCCGCGCCGGGGCGCTCGACGACGAACTCGCCGTCGAAGACGCTCCCCGCGCCGAGCTCGCGCGACCAGCGCTCGAGCACGCCGGAGCGGTCGTCTGCGCTGCAGCACCTCGAGCCATCCGCGTCCGCGCACCTCGTCCTCGGTGCGGCCGACGAGCGCGCAGAAGCGGCGGTTGGCGTACCAGCAGCCGCCCTCCTCGTCGGTCTGCGACGATCCCGACCGGCGCGTGCTCGGAGAGCGCCCGGAAGCGCTCCTCGGACTTGCGCAGGGCGACGATCGGCCCGGTGCCGGTCGGTGATGTCGTGCGCCAGGCCGACGTAGCCGACGACGGCGCCCGCAGGCGTCGCGCTGGGTCGTCACCGTGTGGGCGACGCGCACGTGCGAGCCGTCCGCGCGCACGAACGTCCACTCGCGCGCCTGCGCACCGGTCGCGGCGAGCGTGGTGAACACCGCCCGCCCGGGCTCGACGCCGAGCTCCTCGGCGACGGCGGCGATCTCTTCGGGCAGGTGCAGGTCGATGCCGCGCATCACGCCGACGACGTCGGCGGCCGCGTAGCCGAGCAGCCGCTCGGCGCCCTCGTTGAAGAAGGTGATCACGCCCGTGACGCTCGTCGTGAAGATGGCGTCGCCGGTCGCGGCGGCGAGCATCTGGTGGTAGTGGTCGCGCTCGGCGCGGACGGCCGCGGCGATCTGCGCGGCGTCCTCACCCTGCCCGTCCGGGACCATGCGCGGCCCGCGGCCGCCGAACATGGCTCGGGCGACCCGCCTCAACCGTCACGCTCCGGGCATGGCGTCGCTCCCACGATCATGATCTCACCCTGGAACATCGGCGGATTCGGCGCGGGGTTGAGCGCTGTCGCAGCGGCGGGCGTCAGCCGGTGGCGGCCGCGTCGGCGCGGACGCGCTCGACGACCCGCCGGCACACGTCGGCGACCTCGTCGCGGTCGTCGGTGAACATCGACGGCTTGAAGCAGATCGACGTGAAGCCGCGGGCGAGCTGCGCCGGCACGCCGGCGAGGGCCTCGTCGAGATCGGCGACGCCGTCGGCGCCCGCGAAGCGGCCGCGGATGCCGCCGACGAGCTCGAGCTCGGCGACGTCCCTGCCCGCCGCCGCCATCGCCTCGCGCAGGCCGGCGAGGTCGGCGTCGGTCGGACGTGCCGAACGGGTGGAAGCCGCTGCCGTAGCGCACGATCCGGCGCAGCAGCGCGGGGTGCAGCGCCTGGCCGCCGAACCACATCCGCGGCCCGTCCGGCCGGTACGGCTTGGGCTCGCAGTAGACGTCGGCGAAGCGGAAGTGGCGCGCCGGCGAACGCCGCGGGCGTCTGCGTCCACGCGGCGCGCATCGCCTCGAGCTGCTCGTCGAGGATGGCGCCGCGGCTGCCGAACGGCACCCCGAGCGCGGCGTACTCCTCGGCCGCCCAGCTCACGGTCGGCTGGACGACCAGGCGGCCGCGCGCCGAGCAGGTCGAGCGTCGCGAGCTGCTTGGCCAGGAGCAGCGGGATGGCGCAGCGGCGCGATGACGGCCGCGAGCGCGACGCGCAGCTCGGTCGTCGCGGCCGCGATCGCCGCCGCGAGCACGATCGAGTCGGGCCACGGGCGTGGCCGGATCCTGGTTGCCGGGCGCGGCGTAGTCGCGCGGGTTCTCCATCCTGCCCGCCGCCCCGGCCGACGGGCCGAGCACGACGTGCTCGGAGAGCATCACGGTGTCGACGCCCGCCGCCTCGGCCTGGACGGCCAGGTCGACGAGCGCGGGCAGGTCGCGCGGCGGCGTGAGCGTCCAGTTCTCGCTCAGCACCATCACCACGCGGCTCATCGCGGGAGCCTACCGGCGGGCCGGTGGTAGCGTCTGGCCGTCGTCGGAGAGGAGGCTCCAGATGCGCCGAATCGCGGCGGTCACGGCCGTGGCTCGTGCTGGCCTTCCCGGCCGTCGCGGTCGCAAAGACGGTGCCGCTACACGTTCACGCTGGGCAAGGCCGGACGCGTGTTCAAGCTGAACCTGGCCCACACCGGCCGGATCCGGATCGTGCTTCGCTACTCGCGCATCCGCCATCCGAAGGCCGACATCGTCGTCGCCTGGCGACGCCGACCGATCCGGACGGGAACGTCGTCATCGACAGCGCCAACAAGTCGTCGTGCACCGCGCGCGGGCGACTCGCGCGTCTGCTCGGTCTACATCTCCGGCCTGCCGGCGGGCACGTACCAGGTGCGCGTCGGCCTCGAGACGAAGGTGCGCGTGCTCACCCACCTGACGCTGTCGTGGCCGGCGGCCTGACGCCGCCGGAGGCGCGTACGTCAGCGCGGCAGGTAGGTCGCGCTCACCGCCTGGGCGATGTCGTGCAGCGTCTTGCCGGTGTGCTGCGCCGCCGAGCGCATGCGCGCGAACGCCTCGGCCTCGGTCAGGCCGTCGCGCTCCATCAGCAGGCCCTTGGCGCGCTCGATCACCTTGCGCGCCGCGAGCGCGTCGCGCAGCGAGTCCGACTCGGCCCGCACGGCGCAGAGCTCGGCGTGGCGGGCGCGCGCCGTCTCGATCGCGGGCACGAGGTCGGCCTCGCGGAACGGCTTCACCAGATAGCCGAACACGCCCGCCTCGACCGCCCGGGCGACGATGTCGCGCTGCGAGTAGGCCGTGATGATCACCACCGGGATCGGCCGCTCCTCGAGCATCGCCCGGGCCGCGTCGATCCCGTCCATCCCCGGCATGCGCACGTCGAGCAGCGCCAGGTCGGGCGCGGCCGAGCGGGCGAGCGCGACCGCCTCGATGCCGTCGCGCGCCTCGGCCACCACGTCGAACCCGGCCCGGCCGAGCATGGCGGCGAGGTCGAGGCGGATGATCGTCTCGTCCTCGGCGATCAGGACTCGGCCGGGAACCGCGCCACCGCCTTTCCGCCGCCGTCGGCGCGCAGGTCGAGCGCGCCGGCGAGCTGGTCGCGCACGAGCGTCCGCGCGATCGTCAGGCCGAGCCCGTCGACGGCCTCGGGCGCCGGCCCGGCGCCGCGGTCGGTGACGGTGAGCACGATGCCGGCGCCGTCGGTGCAGAGCTCGACGCCGATCGGGCCGGCGCCGTGCTCGACGGCGTTCGAGAACAGCTCGCAGAAGACGAGCGCGAGCGCGGTCGCCTGGTCGCCGCGCAGCGGCACCGGCTGCGAGCCGCGCGTGCACGGGCCGGCCGTCGAGGCCGCTTCCGAGCATCGCCTGCAGGCGCTCGATCAGCCCGGCGCAGTCGACGCCGTCGGCGCCCGACGACGTCAGCAGGTCGTGCACCTCGGCGATCGAGCTGATCCGGTTCACGCTCTCGCGCAGCGCCTTCTCGGCCGCGGGCCCGCCCGCCGTGCCCAGCTGCAGGCGCAGCAGCGAGGCCACGGTCTGCAGGTTGTTCTTGACGCGGTGGTGGATCTCCTGGGCGAGCAGCCCGCGCAGCGCGGTGCGGGCCGTCTCGACGGCGGCGGCGCCCTGGTGGGCGACGGTCGCAAGCAGCGAGAGCTCCTCGGGCGCCCACGTGCGCGGGTGGTCGCAGAGCACGACCAGCGCCCCGATCCGGCGCTCCTTGAAGCGCAGCGGCTCGGCGGCGGCGGTCTCGCTCGCAAACGGCGCGCTGCCGGCGAGCGCGATCAGCTCGGTCTCGCCGCGGCCGGCCGCCGACCGGTAGGCGACCGCCGGGCCCTCGTCGCCCTCGAGCACGACGGCGCACTCCTGCGCGCGCAGCGCCCGGCATGTGCTCGCGGCGATGTCGCGCAGGACGTCGTCCAGGTAGAGCGACGACGTCATCGACCGCGAGATCACGGCGAGCGCCTCGAGCTCGGCGACCCGCCGCTGCGAGCGCTCGTAGAGCTTTGCGTTCTCGATCGCCTGGCCGACCTGGCCGGCGATCGCCGCGAGCAGCGCCACCTCGTCGTCGGAGAACTCGCGCGGCCGGCGCGTGCGCACGTTGAGCGCGCCGGCCAGGTGGTCGCGCGCGAGCACGGGCACCGCCAGGATCGACTCGTACTCGTCCTCGGGCAGGTTCGGGAAGGCGCGGAAGCGCGGGTCGAGGTGGGCCTGGCGCGCGATCATGACCGGGTGGCGCAGCTCGGCGGCCGCGCCGGTGATGCCCTCGCCGGGCCGCATCCGCGGCCGGTGGGCGGGATCGTCGAAGCGGGTGCCGTGCGTGGCCCGCAGCTCGAGCATCCCCGACGCCTCGTCGTAGAGGTAGAGGAAGCAGGCGTCGGTCGCCATCGCGTCGGCGACGCGCGAGGCGATCCGCTCGAGCACCTCGGCCAGGTCGAGGCTCGAGCTGACCGCCGCGACCGTGTCGGTCAGGAGCTCGACGTGCCGGGTGGCACGGTCCGACGTCGTGCTCATGTCACGAGTGTAGTGAGCCCCCGCCCCGGCGGACGGGGGCTCACCGGCGGCTACAGGGTGGGCAGGTATCGCTCGAGCTCCCACTCGCTCACCTGGACGCGGTAGGCGTCCCACTCCTCGCGCTTGAGGGCGATCAGGCGGTCGCGCAGCTCGAGCCCGAGCACCTTCTCGACCAGGTCGGAGTCCTCGGCGAGGTCGATCGCCTCGCCCAGCGACTCCGGCAGGGCCTCGATCCCGAGCGCGTGCCGCTCGGGCTTCGTGAGCGTGTACAGGTTCGTCTCCATCGGGTCGGGCAGCTCGTAGCCCCGCTCGATCCCCTCGAGGCCGGCGTGCAGCAGCGCGGCGAACGCGAGGTACGGGTTGCAGGCCGGATCGGGGCAGCGGATCTCGGCGCGCGTCGCCGCCGCCTTGCCGGGGTGGTACAGCGGCACGCGGATCAGCGCCGAGCGGTTGCGCTGCGACCAGGCCATGTAGACCGGCGCCTCGTAGCCGGGCACGAGCCGCTTGTAGCTGTTCGCCCACTGCGCGAAGAGCAGCGAGATCTCGCGCGCATGCCGCAGCTGGCCGGCGATGAAGCTCTTGGCCACGTCGGACAGGTACCAGCGGTCGTCGCCGTCGAAGAAGGCGTTCTCGCCGTCGGTGAAGAGCGACTGGTGGGTGTGCATCCCCGAGCCGTTGACGCCGAAGAGCGGCTTCGGCATGAACGTCGCGTAGACGCCGTGGCGCTTGGCGACCTCCTTGACCACGCTGCGGTAGGTGATGCAGTGGTCGGCCATGTCGAGGCCGGCCGGTGTAGCGCATGTCGATCTCGTGCTGGCTCGGCCCGACCTCGTGGTGCAGGTACTCGATCGGGATGCCCATCTGCTCGAGCGCGAGCACCGTCTGCTTGCGCAGGTCGACCGACGCGTCGAGCGTGGTCTCCTCGAAGTAGCCGCCCGCGTCGAGCGGGGTGGGCCGGCCGTCCTCGCCGAGCTTGAAGTAGAAGAACTCGAGCTCGGGGCCGACGTTGAACGCGTCGAAGCCGAGCGCGCGCATCCGCTCGAGCGCGCTGCGAAGGACGTGGCGCGAGTCGGCGAAGTACGGCTCGCCGCGCGGGCGTGCGGATGTCGCAGATCATGCGCGCCACCGAGCGGTCGCCGGACGTCCACGGCAGCACCCGGAACGATGCCGGGTCGGGCATCGCGATCATGTCCGACTCCTCGATCGCGTTGAACCCGGTGACCGACGAGCCGTCGAAGCCCATCCCGTGCATGACCGCGTTCTCGAGCTCGCGCTGGGTGATGGCGAAGCTCTTGAGCCGGCCGACGACGTCGGTGAACCACAGCTGGACGAAGGTGATGTCCTCGTCCTTCACGCGCCGGATCACGTCGGCGCGCAGGTCGTCCGCGGCGGTGGGGATCGTCTCCATGCTGCTCCTTTCGCTGGTTTCGGGCATGAAAAAAGCCCCTGGCCGGACCACGTCGGGTCCGGAACCAGAGGCTTCGTCGCCTCACGCCACCGCCGGCGTCGGCGGGGCGGATCGACATCGGCGACACTGTAGCGCACCCCCCGGAGCGACATGCGCGTCCCAGGCGGCTCACAGCCGATCCCCAGGTCGCGCCGTTAGGGTGGGGGCCATGCACACCATCGCCCGGACGGTCGCGCGCGTGACGCTGCGCGCCCGTCTGACGGCGGCCAGCGTGCTGCTCGTGGCGCTCGGCCTGCTCGCTGCCGGGCGTCGCCACCCACTCGCGCTGCGGTCGTTCCTGATCGACCGCGTCGACCAGGAGTTCGGGCCGGCCGAGGGGGCCGCGCTGCACTACGTGACCGACGGCGACGCCGGCGCGCGCAGCATGCCGTCGACAACGCGCTGCCGCTGAACGCGTTCGTGCGTCGCCGTGCTCCCCGGCGACGCGCGATCCTGCATCCGCACTTCCACGGCCACGGCAAGGTGACCGAGGAGCTCGCCGAGCTGGCCGAGCGCGCGCCCCTCGGCTACTCGTCGGACGACGGCTACCGGGTGCGCGTCGCTGCCGACGGCGCAGCCGTCGCGCGCGAGTCCTCGCCGCGGCCCGCTCGCCGCCGGGACGGCCCGCAGCAGCAGGCCGGCGCCCGCCGGGCAGGCTCGTGATCGCGATCTCGACGGCCGACGTCAACTCGACGCTGGCGCGGCTCGACCGGCTCGAGATGGTGATCGGCCTCGTCGTCGTCGCGGTCGCCGGCGCACTCGCGTGGGCGCTCGTGCGCGTCGAGCTGCGGCCGCTCGTGCGGATCGAGGACACCGCCGCGGCGATCGCCGCCGGCGACCTCTCGCCGCCGCGTCGACGCCGGCGACCCCGAGCACCGAGGTCGGCAGCCTGGGCGAGTCGCTGAACGCGATGCTGGCCCAGATCGAGGCGGCGTTCGAGGAGCGGCGCGCGTCCGAGAACCGGCTGCGCCGGTTCGTCGCCGACGCCGGCCACGAGCTGCGCACGCCGCTGACGTCGGTGCGCGGCTACGCCGAGCTCTTCCGCCGCGGCGGGGCGGCGCACCCCGACGACCTGGCGATGATCATGTCGCGGATCGAGTCCGAGGCGCGGCGGATGGGCGTGCTGGTCGAGGACCTGCTGCTGCTGGCCAAGCTCGACCAGGGCCGTCCGCTCGCGCGCCATCCCGTGCCGCTCTCCGAGCTCGTCACCGAGATGGCCGGCGACCAGGCGATGCTCCATCCGGAGTGGCCGGTCGAGCTGCGCGTCGCCCCGGGCGTCGAGGTCGTCGGCGACGAGCTGCGCATCCGCCAGGCGGTGGGCAACCTGCTCGCGAACATCCGCGCGCACACGCCGCGCGGCACGCGGACCATGGTGACCGTGCGATGCGCGGCCGGATGGCCGTGATCGAGGTGGCCGACGACGGCCCGGGCGTGCCGCCCGAGGTGATGGGGCGGGTGTTCGAGCGCTTCTTCCGCGCCGACCCGTCGCGCTCGCGCGCATCCGGCGGGTCGGGCCTCGGCCTCTCGATCGTGGCCGCGATCGCCGAGGCCCACGGCGGCCTCGTCGAGGTCGAGAGCCCCGACGGCGGCGGCGCCGTGTTCCGGATCCTGCTGCCGCCGGAGCCGCCCGCGCCCACGCGATCGGGACGAGAGCCGGCCGCCGACGTCTAGGTAGCCTCGAGCATGCCGATCGACCAGTCCGAGAAGCTCGCCGGGGTCGCCTACGACGTGCGCGGGCCGGTGCTCGACGAGGCGATGCGGATGGAGGAGGACGGCCACCGCATCCTGCGGCTCAACATCGGCAATCCGGCCCCGTTCGGGTTCGAGGCGCCCGACGCGGTGCTCGAGGACGTGATCCGCAACCTGCCCGCGGCGCAGGGCTACAGCGACGCACGCGGCCTCTCGAGCGCGCGCCGGGCGGTCGTCCAGTACCACGAGCGGCTCGGTGTCGAGGATGTCGATGTCGACGACGTCTACCTCGGAAACGGCGTGTCGGAGCTGATCGCGATCGCGCTCCAGGCCCTTCTGAACAACGACGACGAGGTGCTGATCCCGGCCCCGGACTATCCGCTCTGGACGGCGGTGGCGAGCCTTTGCCGCGGCCGGGCGGTGCACTACCGCTGCGACGAGGGGGCGGGCTGGCTGCCCGACCTCGACGACGTCGCGGCGTGGATCACGCCGCGCACGAAGGCACTCGTCGTCATCAACCCCAACAACCCGACCGGCGCCGTGTATCCGCGCGACCTGCTCGAGGGCCTCGTCGACCTCGCCCGCCGGCACGAGCTGGTGCTGTTCTCGGACGAGATCTACGACCGCATCCTGTACGACGGCGCGCAGCACACCGCGACGGCGGCGCTCGCGCCCGACGTGCTCTCCCTGACGTTCAACGGCCTCTCGAAGGCCTATCGCGTGGCCGGCTTCCGCTCCGGCTGGATGGTGGTGTCGGGGCCGACGGCGAATGCCCGCGGCTACCTCGAGGGACTCGACATCCTGGCCAACATGCGCCTGTGCGCGAACGTGCCCGGCCAGCACGCGATCCAGCCGGCGCTCGGCACGCCGGACGCCGTCTCCGAACTCGTGCTCCCGGGCGGGCGCCTGCTCGAGCAGCGCGACCGCGCCTGGGAGCTCCTGAACGCGATCCCGGGCGTCTCGTGCGTGAAGCCGCTGGGGGCGATGTACATGTTCCCGCGGCTCGACCCGGCCGTGCACCGGATCGCCGACGACGAGCGCTTCGTGCTCGACCTGCTGAGGGCCGAGCGGCTGCTGGTGGTGCAGGGCACGGGCTTCAACTGGCCGCATCCCGATCACTTCCGCCTGGTGACGCTGCCGCACGTCGACGACCTCACCGAGGCGATCGGCCGCATCGGCCGCTTCCTCGCGTCGTACCAGCAGGACGCTTCCGGAGGGAGACGACGATGATGCGACGGGCGTTTGCCGCGCTGTACGACCGGATGAACAAGGGCACGGAGGCCGCCGGCATCCGCGGCGAGCGCCGCGAGCTCCTGGCGCGCGCGCACGGAGCGACGATTGAGATCGGGGCCGGCACGGGGCTCAACCTCGAGCACTACCCTGGGTCGGTGACGCGGCTCGTGCTCTCCGAGCCCGACGAGCACATGCGCCGGCGCCTCGCCCACCGTGCCGACGCGCTGCGGCCGGCTGCCGAGGTGATCGATGCCGGGGCGGAAGGGTTGCCGTTTGCGGACGCGACGTTCGACACCGCCGTCGTGACCTGGGTGCTGTGCAGCGTCCCTGACCAGCGGCTGGCGCTCCAGGAGATCGCGCGCGTGCTCAAGCCGGACGGGCATCTGCTCTTCCTCGAGCACGTCCGCTCCGACGACCCGCAGGTCGCGCGACGGCAGGACCGGATCAGGCCGATCTCCAGCTGCCTCGCGGGCTGCAACCCGAACCGGGAGACGCTGGCGGCGATCCGGGCGTCAGGGTTCGAGGTCGAATCGGTCAGACACGGACAGGTGCCCAAGGCGCCGACGTTCGAACGCCCGATGATCGTCGGCAGCGCGCGCCGCTGACGCCGGCTCCGCGGTGAGCTCGGCCGCGATCGCGGCGGCCGCCGCCCGGGCGCCGGCGCGCACGTCCGCCGACGGCCATCCGCCGACCGGGAAGCTCGCCGACTCGATGCCGAACACGATCAGGCTGCGCGGCAGTCGTCCGAGCGTGCGGCCGAGCTCGACCGCCTCGGCCAGGCCGAGCCCGTGCGTCGAGCGGCAGCGCGGCCGCGGCAGCAGCACCTCGGCGCACGCGTCGATGCGATGCACGGTGCCGGCAGGCGCGCCGGACATGACCGCGTCGATCGAGCCAGACGCGCTCGGCCTCCGCCCACGCCTCGAAGAGCGAGACGGGGTCGGCGCTCCCGCGCACGACGCTCACGCCGTCCGGGACGCGTGTGCGCAGAAAGGCGGCGGCGAGCAGGCCGGCGGCGTCGTCGCCGCGCTCGCGGCTGCCGACGCCGATGACGCGCAGCGCGGTCAGCCGCGGTCGACGGTGAGCGTCAGGAAGTGCGTCGAGCACGAGATGCACGGATCGTAGTTCCGGATCGTCTGCTCGCAGCAGAAGCGTCAGCTCCTCGTCCGACACGGTCCAGCGAGCGCTCGACGACGCCGCGCAGGTCGTCCTCGATCGTGCGCTGGTTCTGCGACGTCGGCGGGATGATGTCGGCGTCCAGGATCGTGCCGTCGGCGTCGATCTCGTAGCGGTGGTAGAGGATGCCGCGCGGCGCCTCGGTGCAGCCGTGGCCGGTGCCGGCGCGCGGCTCGACGTCGAGCAGCCGGCACGTCGGGCGCTCGTAGGCCGCGATCAGCCGCAGGGCCTCGTCGGCCGCGTAGCACGAGCTCGACGCACGCGCACGACGATGCTGCGGAACGGGTTGCGCTCGGACGGCTCGAGGCCCGACGTCGCGCGCGGCCTGCGCGGGCGACCGGCGAGAGCTCGTCGGCGTTCAGCGCGAAGCGGGCGAGCGGCCCGCACAGGTACGGCGCCGCGCTCGCGCAGCCGCGAGTGCAGCGCGGTCGACCACGCGCACGTGCTCCTCGACGAAGTGCTCGGGGTACTCGTCGACGGCGATGTCGAGGCCCGCGGTCGAGACGATCCGGCCGCGGTCGATCGGGTACTCGCCCGGGTGGCGCAGGGAGACGAGCTCGTAGTCGCGCTCGTAGTCGGGGAAGTCGAAGCCGGCGAGCCAGCTTCACCGTCGGCGAGCGCGATCTCGCGCGCCCGCTCGAGGCTCCGGACGCAGCGCGCGCAGCTCCTCGCGGCGCGGCGCCCGGTAGAAGCCGCCGACGCGCACGTTGATCGGGTGCACCTCGCGCCCGCCGACGACGGTCATCAGCCGGTTGCCGATCTTCTTCAGCTCGAGCGCCTGGGCGACGACGTCGCGGTGGTCGCGCGGCCATCGCGATCGCGCTCTCGTAGCCGAGGAAGTCCGGCGCGTGCAGCATGAACACGTGCAGCGCGTGGCTCTCGATCCACTCGCCGCAGTAGAGCAGCCGGCGCAGGTCGCGCAGCGGCCCGTCGACGTGCGACGCCGCAGGCCTGCTCCATCGCGAGCATCGAGCTCATCTGGTAGGCGACCGGGCAGATGCCGCAGATGCGCGCCGTGATGTCGGGCACCTCGCGGAACCCGCGCCCGCGCAGGAACGCCTCGAAGAACCGCGGCGGCTCGTAGATGCTGCAGCTCGCACCTCGCGCACCTCGCCGTCGCGGATGCGGACGTGCATGCCGCCCTCGCCTTCGACGCGCGCGAGGCATCGCCGTCGAGATCGTGCGCGTGCGCCGCTCAGGCCATCGCCGCGCACCTCGTCGAACGCGCGCACGTTGAACGTCGAGTAGACGCGCTCGACGTCTGCGTCGTCGCATGCCGAGCTCGCGCAGGCTGCGGGTGAGCGACGCCGGGTTCGGCGACTCCATCGGGCCGAAGCAGCCGTAGCAGCCGCGGTCGTACGACGGGCAGATCGCGCCGCAGCCCGGCGTGCGTCACCGGCCCGAGGCACGGCGTCCCGTGCGCGACCATCACGCACACCGTCCCGCGCCGCTTGCACTCGATGCACACGCTCGTGCGTCGCGATCTGCGGGCCGGCGCCCGTGCAGGTATGCGCGAGAGCACCTCGATCAGCTGGTGCTTGTCGATCGGGCAGCCGTGCAGCTCGAAGTCGACGGGGACGTGCGCCGAGATCGGCGTCGACGTGCGCGAGCGTCGAGACGTACTCGGGCGACGCGTAGACGGCGCGACAGGAAGCTCGTCGACGTCGGCGAAGTTCCGGAGCGCCTGGATGCCGCCGGCGGTCGCGCACGCGCCGATCGTGACGAGCTGCCGCGACTGCGCGCCGCACCTGCGCGGATGCGCTCGGCGTCGTGCGGCGGTCGTGATCGAGCCCTCGACGAGCGAGACGTCGTAGGGCCCGCGCACGGTCGCGCGGCGCGGCCTCGAGGAAGTAGGCGATCTCGACCTCGCCCGCGAGCGCGAGCAGCTCGTCCTCGCAGTCGAGCAGCGACGAGCTGGCAGCCGTCGCACGAGGCGAACTTCCACACGGCGAGGGTCGGCTTGCGGGCCACGCTCAGAGCTCCCTCACGTGCAGCACGGGCGCGACCCGTCGTAGCCGTACACCGGCCCGTCCCGGCAGACGATCGTCGGGCCGAGCTGGCAGTGGCCGCAGAAGCCGATGCCGCAGCGCATGCTGCGCTCGAGCGAGACGTACAGGTCGCTCGGCGGCGACGCCGCGGTCGAGCAGGCCGCGGGCGCAGTGGGTCATCATGATCTCGGGCCCGCACACCATCGCGACGGTCGCGTCGGGATCGAACCGCGCCGGCGCGATCAGCTCGGTGACGAAGCCGACCCGCCCGGGCCAGTCGGCGCCGGCCGCGTCGACGCTGACGTCGACCGTCATCCCCGCGCGCCGCCAGCGCTCGAACTCGCGCCGGTAGAGCAGGCTCGCCGGCGTGCGGCTGCCGTAGAGCAGCACGAGCTCGCCGTACTCGCCGCGGTGCGCGAGCAGGTGCCTGACCGCGCCGCCGCAGCGGCGCCAGGCCGACTCCGCCGGCGACCACGACCACGTCCGCGCCCCGCGCCGCGTCGAGCGGCCAGCTGTTTCCGAGCGGTCCGCGCACGCCGAGCACGCTGCCCGGGCGCGGCGGCGCAGATCGCCGTCGTGACGGCGCCGACCGCGGCGACGGTGTGGATCAGCCGGCCGCCGCTCGCGCCGGACACCGACAGCGCGCACCTCGCCGACGCCGAACGCGTAGACCATGGTGAACTGGCCCGGCGCGGGCGTGAGCGGCTCGCCGTCGACGGGCTCGAGCTCGAGCGTCCAGACGCCCGGGGCCTCGCGGCGGCGGCCGACGACCGCGAACGGCCGCGGCGTCATCGACCCGCGCGCCGGTGGGCGCCTCAGCCGGAGAGTACGTCGCCATACACGTCCAGGAGGCGGAGCCGCGTCCAGCGCAGGCGCTCGCGGAGCACCTGCGCGAACCGCGTCATCAGGTCGTAGCCGAGCGCGGGATCGGCCTCGAGCTTGTCGCGCAGGCAGGTGGTGTCGAACTCGACCGCCCGCACGAGCTCGAGCGCGCGGCCGTCGAAGTACCAGCGGTACGGCGGGAACAGCCACGACCATCCGACCACGTCGCCGGCGGCGAGCGTCTCGATCGTGATCGAGCCGCGGCCGGGCACGTACGTCTCGAGCGTGATCGAGCCGTGGCGCAGGAGGTAGAACGTGTCCGCCGGGGTGTCCTCGCGGAAGCAGCGTCTCGCCGTCTGCGAAGTGCACGTTGCGGCCGCAGCCGGCGATCAGGTCGAGCCGGTCGGAGCGCATGTCGGCGAAGAGCGGCGCCTCGGCCACGAGCTCTGCGATCGTCTTCATGCGCTGCCCTCCTCCTCGCCGGCGCGGATCGCGGCCAGCTCCTCGGTGACGTCGATGCCCACCGGGCACCAGGTGATGCAGCGACCGCAGCCGATGCAGCCCGAGCTGCCGAACTGGTCGTGCCAGGTGCCGAACTTGTGCGTGAGCCACTGGCGGTAGCGCGAGCGCGCCGGTCGACGGATCGCGCCGCCGTGCATGTAGGAGTGCTCGACGCCGAAGCACGAGTCCCACACGCGCACCCGCTCGGCGTGCTCGCCGGTCAGGTCGGTGTGGTCCTCGACGCCGGAGCAGAAGCAGGTCGGGCACACGAGCGTGCAGTTGCCGCACGTCAGGCAGCGGTCGGCGACGTCGTCCCAGCGCGGCGTGCTCGAGGTTGCGGCTGAGCAGGCCGGGCAGGTCGTCGGTGTCGACGCGTCGCCCCATCCGCTCGGCCGCCCCGGCCACTGCCCGTCCGGCGGCGTCCAGGTCGGCCGCGGTGGCGTCGCGGCGCGGCAGCTCGGCGAGCACGTCGGCGCCGCGCTCGCTGCCCGGCCTCGGCGACGAGCCGGTGCGGCCCGTCCATCACCTCGGTCAGGGCGAGGTCGTAGCCGGACTCGGCCTTCGGGCCCGTCCCCATCGAGACGCAGAAGCACGTGCCCGCCGGCTCGAAGCAGTTGCACGGCGACCACGAACGCGTCCTTGCGCCGCGCGGCGTACTCGTCGTCGGTGTGCGGCCCGCCCAGGAACACCGTGTCCTGGATGGCGATCCCGTGCAGCTCGCAGGCGCGCACGCCGATCAGGGCCAGCGGACGGTCCGGCGGCGGCTCGTGCGTCACCTCGAAGCCCTCGTCGGTGCGGCTCGCCGCCCACAGGCGCAGCCGCGGCGGAAACAGGAACTGCTTCCACGAGTGCGGGCCGACGGCGTAGCCGAAGCGGGCGTCGTCGTCGCGGCGCTCGAGGCGGTAGCGGCCCGGCTCCTGCACGTCCTTCCAGCCGATCGGCAGCTCGGCGGCCGAGGCCAGGTCGTCGTAGACGATCGCCCCGTCGCGAACCTTCGGCCCGAGCACGCGGAAGCCGCGGCGCCGGAGCGACGTCCGACCAGCGTCTCCAGGGCCTCGGGCTCGATCACGCTTGCGATGCCGATCTCCACGGTGGACCTCCCCGCGCGCCATCCTAGCGCGGTTGACCGTGCGGCCGGATGGACGGTACGGTCGCCGCACCGCGCGCTTCGAACGCGGCATCCCGGGAGCGGAGGGGAAATGGCTGCACAGGCAGATCCAGGGCTGCGACACAACTCGATCGGGCTGCTCGACGTCGTCTTCCAGTCGATCACCTACATGGCTCCGGCGGCCGCGACGGCGTTCTCGATCGGCATCGGCGTCGGCCTCGCCGGAACGGCGCTTCCACTCTCGGCGCTGGTCGCCCTGGTGGCGTGCACGTTCTGCGCGATCGCGATCGGCCAGATGGGCAAGTTCATCCCCTCGGCCGGGCGGCCTGTACGTGTTCGCGGCACGCGGGATCTCGCCCGCCGTCGGCTTCTTCGTCGGCTGGCTCTACGTCGGCTTCTCGATCTTCCTGCCGCCGTTCCTGTTCATCCTGAACGGCTGGTTCATCGACACGACGATGAAGTCCCAGGGTTGGTGGACGGGCTCGCCGGGGTGGTGGTTCTGGGGCGGCCTGACGGCGCTCGTGGTCTTCTGCCTCACGTACTTCGACGTGCGCCTGTCGGCGAAGGCGGGGATCCTCCTCGGCGCGATCGAGATCACCGTGTTCATGGCGCTCTCGCTCACGCTGCTCGCGACGCACCCCAACTCGACGGCGCCGTTCCATCCCGGCAACTCGGCCGGCGGCTACCGCGGCATCTTCCAGTCGTCGGTGTTCGTGATCACCGCGTTCATCGGCTTCGAGGCGGCGACGGCGCTCGGCGAGGAGTCGCGCAACCCGAGCCGCAACGTGCCCCGCGGCGTCGTCTGGGCGTGCGTCGCGATCGGGTGCTTCTACCTGTTCAACACCTACGCGTGGAACGTCGGCGCCGATATGAACATCGTCGCCTTCCACACGAAGACGGGCGGCAACGACTGGGTGCAGCTGGCCAAGAACTCCTGGCACAACGGCTGGGTGCTCGTCTTCTTCGCGCTGATCAACTCGAACGTCGGGTCGGCGACCGCGGCCGTGAACAACTGCAGCCGGGTGCTCTTCGCGATGGGCCGATCGGGGTCGCTGCCGGCGGTCTTCGGCCGCACCCACCCGGTGCACCGGACGCCGCACATCGCCGTGATCTTCACCGTCGTCGCATCGATGATCGTGTCCGTCTTTGCGGCGCACAAGTTCGGCGCGGGCGTCGCGTTCGGCGTCGTCGGCACGACGTTCACCGTGCTCGCGATCATCGTCTACATGATCTCGTGCGGATCCTGCATCGGCTTCTTCTCGCGCGAGGGGCGCCAGCACAGAAACGTGCTCCTGCACGTCGTCGTGCCCGTGTTCGGCATCGTGGTCTTCGCGTTCCCGCTCTACGCGCAGTACTTCGACCTGAACAAGCTGTTCAGCTACGTGCTCGCCTACCCGTTCAACTGGGGCGGCATCGCGGCCGTCGTCTGGGTGGTGGCCGGGATCGTGGTCACGTTCGTGATGATGCGGGTCAAGAGCGGCGCGCTCGAGGCGGCCACGCGCGGCTTCGGCGGGGAGGTCGCCGACGAGGTCGTTTGAGCAGGCCCGACGATCTCGACCGCTCATCTAGGTGTTCCTGGACGCGCTCGTACGGCGCAACCCGGCGTTCGTCTCGGCCGCGATCCGCCTGCAGCAGCAGGGGGCGATCCCGGCGGCGGCGTACGTGCTCGACCTGGACGCGGTCGAGCACAACGCGCGGCTGATCGCGCGCGAGGCCGCCCGGGTCGGGGTCGAGGCGTTCGCGATGACGAAGCAGGTCGGGCGCCACCCGGCGTTGATCGCCGCCGTGCGCCGCGGCGGGATCGACGCCGGGGTGGCGGTCGACATGGAGTGCGTGCGCGCCCTGCGCGACGGCGGAATGCGCATGGGCCACGTCGGCCACCTGGTGCAGGTGCCGCGCAACGACGCGGCCGAGGCCGCCGCGGCGGAGCCCGCGAACTGGACCGTGTTCGACGAGACCAAGGCCGCCGAGGCCGCGCGCCGCCGCGCACGCGGCGGGCCGTGAGCAGGCGCTGCTGGCGCGGATCGTCGCCGACGGCGACACGTTCTACAACGGGCACGAGGGCGGCTTCGCGGCCGACGACGTCCTGCGCGTCGCCGACGCCCTCGACGGACTGCCCGGCGCCCGCTTCGGCGGGATCACGACGTTCCCGGCGCTGCTCTACGACCACGACCGGCGGGTCCGTCGTGCCGACGCCCAACCTGGCGACGCTCGAGCGCGCCGCCGAGCGCCTGCGCGGCGCCGGCCGCACCGACGTGCGCATCAACGGGCCGGGCACGACCGCCGCGGGCGTGCTCGCGACGCTGGCCGCCGCCGGCGTGACGCAGGTCGAGCCCGGCCACGGGCTGACCGGGACGACGCCGCTTCACGCCGTGCGCGACGAGCCCGAGCTGCCCGCCGCGCTCTACGTCGGCGAGATCTCCCACCATCACGGCGGCCGCGCGTACTGCTACGGCGGCGGCTTCTACGTCGATCCCGTGTTCCCGCCGTACCCGGTGCAGGCGCTCGTCTCCCGCGACGGCGACGTCTCGTCTGCCCTCCGGGTCGAGGCCGACCTGCCCCCGCCGGCGATGATCGACTACTACGGCATGCTCCACGAGGATCGCGGCGTGCGCCTCGAGGCCGGCATGTCGGCCGTGTTCGGCTTCCGCATCCAGGCGTTCCTCGCCCGCGCGCCGGTCGTGGCCGTGGCCGGAGTTGCGCTCGGGCGCGCCGCGCGTCGTCGCCGCCTAGCGCGCGTCGCCTCGAGCCCGCGGACGTCGCCGTCCGCATCGTGGAGGACGCCGATCGCGGCATAGCCGTGGCGCGCGAGGTCGGCTGCGAGCAGATCGGCCTCGTCGCCGCCCAGCTCGAGCAGGAGCGCGCCGCCGGGCGCAGGCGGCGCCGGCTTTCGGCGATGACCCGGCGCAGGACGTCGCAGCCGTCGCGGCCGCCGTCGTAGGCGACCGCCGACTCGAACGTGAACGTGTCGCGCTGGAGCAGTCCGAGCTCGTCCGTCGGCACATACGGCACGACACCGGTGACGACGTCGACCATCCCCTGCAGGCCGGGCGGCAGCGGGGCGAAGAGGTCGCCCAGGAACGCCTCGACGCCGTTTCGCCGAGCGCAGGCCACCGCGCGCGGGTCGATGTCGGTCGGTGACGACGCGCGCGCCCGGGCGGCGCGCCGCGAGCACGCATCGCGACGGCGCCCGACCCGGTGCACACGTCCACCACGACCCCGTCTGCGGCCAGCCGCTCGGCCGCGCGCAGCGCCAGTTGCTCGCTGTGTGGGCGCGGCACGTAGACGCCGGGATCGACGTGCACCGTGAGGCCGCAGAACGTCGCCTCCCCGGTGATCCACGCGAGCGGCTCGCCGGCCAGCCGCCGCGCGACGAGCGCATCCAGGAGATCGCCGTCGCCCGCCGCGCGGCGAGCATCATCTCCGCCTCGTCCGCTGCCGCCACGAACCCGGCGCGGGCGAGGAGCGCCGTCAGATCGCCGCGATCCAGTCGCCGACGACCTCGTTCCAGCGCTCGGGCTCCTCCCACATCGGGCAGTGGCCGGAGCGCTCGAAGATGTGCAGGTCGGCGGGCGCGTGCTCGGCCAGCCATTCGCCGGCGGCCACCGGGACGAGCTTCTCGTCCCGGCCCCACGCGCACAGCGTCGGCAGGCTGTAGGAGCCGACGACCTCACGGAAGTCGCGCAGCGACTGGTCGAGCAGGATGCATGTGGCGGCGTTGGCGCCCAGCTTCTGCGTCTCGGCGACGAGCATTTCGAGCTCCTCCGCAGGGCGGTCGTCGGCGAACATCGACGGCACGAACTCGGCCATGACGCCGCCGAAGTCGTCCTGGGCGGCCTCGAGCAGGCCGAAGAGCTCGTCGTCCGAGAACGCCCCCAGCGCCCACCCCTCGCGCTTGAGGTCGGACGGCCCCTGCGAGACGTTGACGTGGCCGGCCAGGTCGCCCGGGCCGAACTGGCGGATCATGTCCCACACGACCATCGTCCCCATCGACCAGCCCACGGCCACCGCGCCGCGCAGGTCGAGCCGGTCGATCAGCGTGTGCACGTCGCGGGCGTACTGGGCGACGGTGTGCCCGCCCTCGTGCGCGGGCGACTCGCCGTGGCCGCGCAGGTCGACGCTGACGACGCGGAACCGCTCGGCCAGCGCATCCACGTTGCGCTCGAAGAACCGGCGCGACATCGACACGCCGTGGACGAGCAGGACGGGGCGGCCGCTGCCGCGGTCGTCGTAGGCGAGGCGGACGCCGCCGCCGATGTCGAGGAGGTCGGTCATCGCGCGATCGTACACTCCGACGCGTCCCGTACGCTCTGCGTGCGTGGCCGGCTTGTCGACTCCGATCGTGGTCGCGGTCTTCGTGCTCGCGTCCGCAGCGACGTGGATCGCCGGCATGGCCCTGTCGAGCACGACGGACGAGCTCGACCACCGCTTCGGCCTCGGCGACGCCCTCGGCGGGATGATCCTGCTCGCGATCGCCGGCAGCCTGCCCGAGATCGCGATCACCGTGACGGCCGCGGCCCAGGGCCGCCTCGGGCTTGCGGCCGGCAACCTGATCGGAGGGATCGCCGTCCAGACGATGGTGCTCGTGGTGTGCGACGCGGTCGCCTCGAGCGACCGCCCGCTCACGTTCCTGGTCGGTTCGCTCGTCCCGGTGGTCGAGGGCCTCGCGGTCGTGTTCGTCGTCGGCGAGGTGCTGCTGGGGGCGCTGCTTCCGGCGGGCGACGCGATCGGGCCTGCGAGCCCGGCGTCGATCGCGATCGTCGTCACCTGGCTCGGCCTGCTGTGGGTGCTGAACCACGTCCAGCGCGACCCGCGCTGGGAGGTCGTGATGCCCGGGTCGGCCCGGGCCGGCCGGATCGCTCGGTGCGCGAGGCGCAGCACCCCAGGCGCCACGAGGGCCGGCCCACGGCCGTCGTCGTGGCGATCTTCGCGGCCGGGTGCGCGGTCACGCTCGTCGGCGGCGTCGTGCTCGAGACCGGCGGAGAACGTGCTCGCCGACCGCGCCGGGGTGAACGGCGTGATCTTCGGCGCGACGGTGCTGGCGCTCGCGACCGCGCTGCCCGAGATCTCGTCCGGCATCGCCGCGGTTAGGGTCGGCGACCACCAGCTCGCCACCGGCGACATCTTCGGCGGCAACGCCTTCCAGGTGTGCCTGTTCCTGGTGGCCGACCTGGTCGCGGGCCGGCCGGTGCTGCCGACCGCCGGCATCCTGAACAGCTGGCTCGGCGGCGTCGGGATCGTGCTCACCGTGATCTACGTGATCGGGGTGATCGTGCGGCCGAAGCGGTGCCTGCTGCGGCTCGGGGTCGACTCGATCCTGGTCGTGATCGTCTTCGCGCTCGGGGTGATCGGGCTCACCGCGCTGCCCACGTGAGCTGCAAATTCGTTCCGTGCCGTAACCAAGTTGGCTATGCTCTGCGGCGGAGGAGCGGCCCGTGATGATCATCACCATCTCGTGGCAGATCGGCATCGACGGCGAGCGTGTGGAGCGCTGGCCGGCGAGCGGCTGGGCCTGCCGGTGGTCGACCGCGAGATAGTGGACGCGGTCATGGACGCGCTCGCACCGGGCGGGCGGACGCGGCCGACATGGAGCGGTTCGTGCCCACGTGGGGCGCGACGCTCGCCGTGTCGCTGCTTGCGACCGCGGGGATGCCGGCGGCCCGCGCCGACCTGATCAGGGCCGAGTGCGCGCACACCGCCGTCGAGTCGGTGGTGCGCGAGGCCGCGAGGCAGTCGTGCGTCATCATGGGCCGCGGCGGGTTCGCGCTGCTCGCCGATCACCCCGGCGCCTGTCACGGGCGCCGGCCGCGCCGTTCGCGTGGCGGGTCGCCCGGGTCGCGGCCCGCGAGTGCGTCCCGGCCGCGCGCGCGACCGGCTGGTCGAGGCCGACGATCGCAACCGGGCGGGGTTCGTCCGCCACTACTACGACCGCCGGCTCGACGACCCGGGCAACTTCCACCTCGTCGTCGCCGCCGACCGGTACCGGCCCGACCAGCTCGGATCATCGCCGGCCGCGGCCGGCGGGCGCGGCCCGCACGAGCACGGCCCGGCCGTCGGCCGGGTCGCGGCCCCGCTCCGCCAGGCCGAGGGCCGTGAGGCCCGTGACGGTGCGCGTGGCGGTGGCCTTGGTTGTCTCGGCCAGACGGGCGAGCGCGCCCAGGCGGAGGGGCGCGTGGTCGGCGAGCAGCACGAGCACGAGCCGCTGGGTCGACGTGAGGGCGTCGGCGCCGGCGCGACGAACTGCCCGCCCCGCTGGTACACGAGCAGGATCAGATCCTCGACCGACCGGGCCAGGATCGCGGTGGGATCGTCGATCGCGGCTGTCCGTGTCCCTCCGATGGAGCAATAATATTCAGATCGAATGATTGGTCACGTAACGAACCGTAGACCGCCGGGCGGATGGTCGCCGCCGCGCTGGGTCGCGCCCTGTTCGGCTTCGCGGCGCTCGCGCTCGTGCCCTGGTCGTGCTGCTTGCGAGCGAGCTCCCGCGGCGCACCGCGTCACCCACTGGCGGCGGCGTGGGTCGGGCTGACGTGGCCTCGTCGCGATGCTTGTCACGCTGGCGGCCTGCGTCTGGCGTCGCTCGGGCTGGTCGAGCCGGTGGCCACGGTGGCCGCGACGCTGCTCTTCGTCGACGTCTGGTTCGACGCCACCACCGCGTCGTCCGCCGCGGGCGTGCGCCGACGCGTGTTCGCGCCAGGCGCGTCGGGATTGCCTGTCTCGCGCTCGCCCGGCGGGCCGCGCCTCTGTGCCGCGGTCGCGCGGGCGAAAGGCGCATCGTGATGGACGTCGAGCCACCGCCGAGCCGAGCCCGGCCGCCGATCGGCTCGCCGGGCCGCCCACCCGCTCCAGCGCCACGTCGGCGTGCTTCTGATCCTGTTGCCGCGATGATGAAGCAGCGCATCGAGCAGGGCATGCGGCAGTGCGGCCTGCGCCCGCGCCACTACGCGATCCTTCGAGCTTCTGCGCACCGAGGGCGCCGTCTCCCAGCAGGCGGTGGGCGCGCGGCTGAAATCGACGCCGGGACGGTGGTCGACCTGATCGACGTCCTCGAGGAGCGGGGCTGTTCGAACGCCGTGCCGGGTCGGCGACCGCCGGGTGTAGAACGAGCTGGATCTGACCGCCGCGGGCTGGACATGTTGGAGCAGATCGAGCCGCGGGCCGTCTTGGTCGAGGAACACGGTGCTTGCCCTGCTCACCGCGGCCGAGCGCACGCTGCTGAAGGACATGTCTGACGCGCGTCGTCATGCAGCCGCCGCCGGACTGACGGCCGCCGGCCGCGTCAGGCGGCGCGCAGCGCGCGCCAGCTCCGGCAGCCCGTCCAGCAGGTACCGCATCGCCTGCGCCTCTAGCCGGCGACACGCGCGAGCGGTCGACCCCCAGGACGCGCGCCGCCGCCTCGACCGAGACGGTCTCCCGCCCGGCGAGGCCGTAGCGCAGCTCGATCCGGACCCCGCGCGCGCCGGCGGGAGCAGCGCGAGCGCCTCGGCGCACGCGGTCGGCGTGGACGGCGTCGGCACCTGGTCGGCGGGTGGCGGTGGCGTCGGCGAGCGTTCCGCGAGCTTGTTCGCCTCCGCCGAGCGTGGTGCCGATCGAGATTGCCTGCGGCCTCCATCGGATCGCCTCGCTGATCTCTTCGGCCGTGAGCCGCGTGCGGGCGCGAGCCGGCGACGGTCGCTCGCGGCCGAGTCGCGCCTCGAGCTCGCGCCGGGCGCGGTCGATCCGCGCGGACGCGCTCCCCAGGTGCACGGGCAGCCGGATGGCGCGGGCGCCGTTTGCGACGGAGCGCTGCGCCGCCTGCTGGATCGACCACGTCGCGTACGTCGAGAACTTGAGGTCGCGCCGCCAGTCGAACTTCTCGACGGCGCGGATCAGCCCGAGCGTCGCGTCCTGGATCAGGTCGAGGAATGCGACGCCCTGCCCGCGGTAGCGCTTGGCGATCGAGTCGACCAGGCGCAGGTTGGACTCGACCATCCGCCGCCTGGCGGCCTCGTCGCCGCGCTCGATGCGGCGCGCGAGCACCTGCTCCTCGTGCTTGGTGAGCAGCGGGTAGCGCGCGATCTGCGTCGAGGTAGGTGTCGAGGAGGTCGAGCGACGCCGGTTCGCCGGCGGCGGCCTCCGCGGTCGATGAGAGTGCTGCTCGCATTTCGATTGCCGCCTCCAATGGTTCGCGAGGTTCACGATGCTAGCAGGTTCCATGTCGATCGCAAATGATCGGATCGGCGAACGATTTGTTCTCCAATCGGAATCAACCCGATGGCAATCCGGGCGGCGATGGCGTAGGATCGGCGGCCGACATGCGGCGTATGGCACTTGTGCTCGTCGTCCTGGCCGGGCTGGCCGTCCCGGCCGTCGCCCTCGCGGGCTCGTTCGACCACACGTTCACCCTCCCGTCGGGCAGCACGCGTCACTCCTACACCATCGTCGTCGGCGCGACCGGGACCGTGCACGTCTCGCTGCGCTACTCGAACATCACGAACCCGCACGCCCGCTTCCGCGTGCAGCTGCGCAAGACGACCTGGAAGCAGGCGCACGTCCTCATCGACACCGGCACCGGGGTGAACTGCCAGGGCGCGGCCGGCTCGACGATCTGCACCGGCGCCCGTGCGCACACGATCGCCGGCACCTACGTGGTCACGACGGTGAAGCTGACGAACGCGGCCGCGACGGTCTCGAGCTCAGAGCGAACTGGCCGTAGATGCGCGGTGCCACGCTGCGGTAGCCGCCGCGGCCTCGCCGCGCGGACAAGCGACTTCCGCCGCTAGGGGTGTGCCCGGCGGCGGGCACGACGGCGGGCACGGCGGGATGGGCCAATCGTGACACCGGTGGCTCGCTGGCTCGCCCGCCGACCACGAGCATCTGGGCCGCCAGCGTGATCGCCAGCATGAGCGGGATCGACGTGGGCGAGGCGGCCAGAGCGGCGCCGACGGCCGCCGCGGTCGCGATCAGGCCGAGCCGCGCCAGCATCAGTCCACCCCAGCCGATCCCCAGGCTCACCCAGCTCGCCCGCTCCCAGAGCTCGCCGTCGCGCTCGAACAGCTCAACGGTTCGACCCCGGAAGATGCCGAACCCGACTGAGGCAACGGCGCTCAAAGCCAGGAGCGCTGCCGATGCCGCCGTCAGGTGGTGCTGGTTCGAGGTGCGGTCGAGCAGCACTGCGCCGTAGACAGCAAGGCCCGCCGGGATCAGGAGTGTGCGCTGTTCGAAGCGCTCGCTGCGGCGCTGACGCACGATGAAGAACGCGACGACCGCGAGACCGCCCGCGACGTACAGAGCGTCCCTCATGCGCTTATCGTAACAACTCGCCGCGCAGCCAGCCCAACCCGCGCGGGATCGGTGTCAGTCCCGGCCGAGGCGGTTGAGCGCCGGTACCCGGATGATGCACGCGGCGGCCAGCAGCACGAGCAGCGCCGCTCCCGCGACGCTGACACCGGGGCTCGCGTCCGGGCCGCGGACGCTCGCGAGCGAGACGAGCTGCGGGGTCACCGCGGGCTTCGTCGTCGTCGGCGCCGGCACGCGCGCCGCCATCAGGCGCTCGATGAAGCGCTGGCCGGCCGACTGCACGCGGCGGGCGGCCAGCGCGTCGGCCCGGGCGCGCCGCGGCCAGGCGGCCGCTCCCGGGATGCGCGAACCGGCGGGCGGCGGCCGCCACGCTGCGGGCGAGGCCGTCGCCACGACCGCCCTGGAGCAGGCGACCGTACCCGTCCCACGGCACGGACGAGAGCGGCTCGATCTGCACCTTGGCGCCCGTGTGCGGCGCCACGACCATCAGGCTGTCACCGACGTAGAGGGCGACGTGGTATGGGGCGCGGTGGCGGCTGTACAGGAACGCGAGGTCGCCGGGCTGCAGATGTCGTCGGCCCCACGGGCATCGACATGCGGTAGAGCACGGCGGCGGTCGGGCGGCCCGGCAGCGCCATGCCGGCGTGCGCGAAGGCGTAGTCGACGAGGCCGGAGCAGTCGAACCCGCCCTCGGAGCGGCTGTCGCCGCCCCAGATGTACGGCCACCCGACCTGGGCGAGCGCCGCGGCGATCACCCGCGCGCGGCCGCCGGCGGCGGCGTCGATCAGCGCGTGTGAGGCCTGGGTGAGGTGCACGGCGGCGTGCGTGCGCGGCGTGATGGCGGCGGTGGTGTCTCGCCGGCTGGGGATCGCGCCGGTGATGATGATGCGCCGGATGGCGCACCTTCGGCGGGTGGTGGGCTCGGCGCGCCACCGCTGCCCCCGGATCCCCCGCCGCTGCCGCCGCCGCGCGGGGGCGGGCGGGATCGTGACGGCCGCCTTGGCGGTGCCGAGCGTGACGACCGTGCCCGCCGCGAGTCCGGCGTGGTCGTGCAGGAGCGTCAGGCGCAGGCCGGTGATCGCGTCGGCCGTGACCGCGCCGTCTCAGGGTGGTCGGCTGCGTCGTGAGCACGGCGAGCGTGCCCCAGTCGTCCAGCGGAAGCTGTCTTTCCGGCGGCGGCTGGACGTGCCGTCTGAGCATGACGTCAGGCCGCGAATGTCGCCGCCGGTGAGGTCGTGGACCGTGTCGTCGGCGTTCGGCGAGCGAGGCCGACGTCCACAGCTTGCGCACGCGCACGGCTCCATCGAGCAGGCGCACGCTCCGCAGGAGGGGCTCGCCTCGGCGCTCGGGCCGCACCTTATGCGCGGCCGCGGTCGTCATCGCCCAGCCGGCCGGGATCGTGTCCGATTGTGGTACGGGCCGGTGCGGTGGCCGGCGAACGCCATCACGATCCGGGTCCTGTGCGCGGCTCCGGGCGGGAGCAGGCGATCGCTGGTGGGACGCGCGCACGGGCCGGCCTGGCCGCGCCGAGCGTCGATCTTGTAGAGCCGGAAACCGCCGCGGCCGATCGCCGCCGTGGGAGAAGTCCGCAGCCATACGCGACCTACAATCGGGACCGACGGCTTCGCCGCCGTCGTACCGCATGATGTGATGTTTCCGCCGGGAGCTGGTCTGCGTCTGATCGTCACAGAGCCGATGGACGTTGCATGCCGCCTCACTGGTCATGTACTGGCTGCGCCGAAGTCGCCGCGGTGCACGCCCTGCTGCGCCGCCAGAGTGCGACCCTCGGCGGCGATGATCGCGAGCAGGGCCAGATGGTCGAGGAGCCGGCACGCAGGGGATGGTGGCGGTGCGGCTGAACGACGCAGGGCGACCTGGCGCGGGAGCGCGCCGACGAGGTCATCTCCAGCGTCATGAACCGCGACGAGGTACGACTGCTGTCGCCCCGACGGAGCGCGGGACCAGCGACATCCCAGACCCGTCATGTCGTGGACGCCACCACCATCCCGCGGCGCCCTGTGGTGCGCAACTGCGAAACATTCGATCGACGGCGACGGGAACGCATCGGATCGGCTTCAACAACTGCTACGTCGGGGCCGACGGTGCTGCTGCTGCGCACCGTACTCGTACGCCCAGGTCCAGCACTGACGCGCCGCGGCTGGCCGGCGCTGTCCGCCTGCACGGCTCGGGGCCGACGAGCCGCTCAGCAGGCCCTGCGGGCGCTCGAAGAACCTTCTACGACCGCGATCCGCCGACCCGACGGTGATGGTGCCGGACCATGATCCAGCCGCCGCACCGACTCGCTGCGGGGCGTCTTCGCGATGCGCTCGGAGACGACCCGCCCCCGCCCGGGCGCCTACGCCACGGGGCTCATCTTCCTGCCGAACCCCGGCCTCGATGCGATGGAGCTGCTGGTGCCGCTGTGCCGAGGAGGGCCAGCGCGCACTCGGATGCG
>CAVPQP010000010.1:0-826766 GCA_963707585.1 uncultured Actinomycetes bacterium
ATCCGGGCGCAGTCTAGTCGAGGTATCCGGTCTCGTTGAACGTCACCAGCGTCAGCCGGCCGTTGCGACGCTCGATCAGCGTGAGGCTGCAGTTGGCGACGCCGGCCACCCGCCAGCGCTCGGCGGCGCTCAGCCCGACCACCTCCGAGACGATGGCGCGGATATTGCCGCCGTGGCACACGATCACCGCCGTGCGCCCGTCGGAAGCGTCCGTGATGCGCAGGAACGCTCGCACGGAGCGGCGCTGGAGCTGCTCGTACGTCTCGCCGCCGTGGTAGCCCTCGACGACGCCGTCGGCCCACCGCCGGTACCACTCGGGGTCGCGCTCCCTGGCCTGCTCGCGGTTGCAGCCGACCCAGTCGCCGACGTCGACCTCGCGCAGCTCGGCATCGATCGTGGCCTCGAGGCCGGTGGCCACCTCGACGGCTGCGGCGGTCTCGCGGGCGCGGGCGAGGTCGCTCGCGTAGAGCGCGTCGACCCGCAGGGTCGCGAGATGGGCGCCGAGCGCGCGGGCCTGACCCCGGCCATGGTCGTTCAGCGGCTGGTCGTTGTGCCCCTGCCAGCGACCGTCGCGGTTCCAGTCCGTCTCGCCGTGGCGGGCCAGCAGGATCCTCGTCATCGCGCAGATCATAAGATCCCGCGTCATGGACCTCGGGCTCCAGGGCATGCGCGCCCTCGTCACCGGCGCGAGCGACGGCATCGGCCTCGCGGCTGCCACGCTCCTGCGGGCCGAGGGCGCGGAGGTCGCGATCGCGGCCCGCAATCCCGTCGCTGCGGCCACCGCGATCGGCGCGGCACCGGTCGCCGTCGACCTGTCACAGCCCGACGGGGGCGAGCGCGCGGTGGCCGAGACCGTGGCGGCGCTCGGCGGCCTCGACGTGCTCGTGAACAACGTCGGCACGGCCCGGATCGCCACGTTCGAGCAGCTCACCGACGCGGATTGGGACGAGGCGTGGAACCTGAACGTGATGAGCCACATGCGCTGCATCCGGGCGGCGCTGCCGGCGCTGCGCGAGTCTCGGGCAGCCGCCATCGTGAACGTCGCCTCGACGTCGGGCAAGCGGCCGAGCGCGGGCATGCCGCACTACTCGGTCACGAAGGCGGCGGTGCTCTCGCTCTCCCGGCTCGTGGCCGACGCCTATGCGAAGGCCGGGATCCGCTCGAACGCGGTCTGCCCGGGGCCGACGCTGACGCCGGCGTGGCTCAGCGCCGGCGGCCTGGCCGATCAGACGGCGGCAGCGTCTGACCGCGACCGCGAGGCCGTCCTCGGGGCGGTCGGCGGCGGCCGTCCGCTGGGGCGGATGGCGACCGCCGAGGAGATCGCGGTCGTGATCGCCTTCCTGTGCTCGCCCCGTGCGGCCTACGTCACCGGCGCCGCGTGGAGCGTGGACGGCGGCACCGTGCCGATCATCATCTGAGGAAGCGCTCGTGCATCTCGACGGCGAGCACGGCGTGCTGGGTCGCGTTGGCGGGCGCTGCGCCGTCCGGCAGCTCGTGCGGCCGGTCGCGGATGAAGACGGCGGCCTCGTGCACGGCCTCGCGCCGCTCGTCGTCGGCGGCGGACGGAAGAGCGAACCGCCAGCGGCGCGCGCGCTCGGCGATCAGGCCGTCCTCGGGGACGAGCCCGGTGGCGGCGAACACACGGCAATCGTAGGTGCGGCACGTTCGCGGCCGGTCGGCGTAGATCGAGCAGCGGCCGTCGACCAGCATCGGGCAGTGCCCGCGCTCGTCGTGGCCGAGCACGACGTGGCCCGCGGGCATCAGCGGCGCGGGGAAGAGGAGCGCCTTGGGGATGCGGGCGAGCGTCTCGGTCTCGTCGGGGGCGATATGGATGAACTGCGACGCGGTGCAGCAGGCCGTGCAGCCGCCGCAGGGCACGTCCGACCCGCGCTCGCCCGCAAGCGCCGCCTGCATGCCGGCCAGCCAGGCCGAGAAACCGCCGGCCGCGAGGGCGTCCTCATCGGCCAATTGGCACTCGCCATGGATGCCAATCGGCCCCATGTCGCGATCGTAGCCCAGCGCCCGCGCCGGTACACTCGGATACCGATGTCGCACCCCTCCGGCCCCGTCGCAAACGCCTTCCCCGACCGCATCCGCCGGCTCGAGCGCGAGTCGCTCTCCGAGCTCGCGGTGCGCTCCTACGACACCGCCGGCAGGGCCCGGGCCGAGCCCGACGAGTGCTCGCTGCGCACGCCGTTTCAGCGCGACCGCGACCGCATCGTCCACTCCAAGTCGTTCCGGCGGCTGAAGGGCAAGACGCAGGTGTTCATCGCCCCGCAGGGCGACCACTTCCGCACGCGCATGACCCATACGCTCGAAGTGGCGGGGATCTCGCGCGGCGTCGCCCGGGCGCTGCGGCTCAACGAGGATCTGACCGAGGCGATCGCGCTCGGGCACGACCTCGGCCATCCGCCGTTCGGCCACACGGGCGAGGATGCCCTTGACCGGTGCCTGAAGCGGCTCGGGTCCGGCTTCCGCCACAACGAGCACTCCCTGCGCATGGTGGAGGTGCTCGAGCGCGGCGGCGCCGGCCTCAATCTGACGGCCGAGGTACGCGACGGCATCCTGAACCACACCGGAACGGGCACGCCGGCGAGCCTCGAGGGCCGGATCGTGCGCCTCGTCGACCGCTTCGCCTACGTGAACCACGACATCGACGACGCGGCCCGGGCCGGCATCCTCGACCCCGCCGACCTGCCCGCAGGGCCGGTGGCGCTGCTCGGCGGCACATCGTCGGAGCGGATCGACGCGCTCGTGCACGACCTGGTCGAGACATCGGACCGGGCGGGCGAGATCGTGCAGTCCGCCGCGCTACGACGACGCGCTCCTGGGGCTGCGCTCCTTCATGTTCGAGCACGTGTACCTGGGCCCGCCGGCCCGCGCCGAGAGCGCGCGCGCCGCGGCGATGGTCGAGGCGCTCTTCGCCCACCACCTCGCCTCGGGCGACGCGCAGTCGGCCACCGACTGGGTCGCCGGCATGACCGACGGCTTCGCCCTGCGCGCGCACGCCGAGCTGCGGGCGGCCGAGCGCGCCCCTGCGTGAGCCGGATCTCCGATCAGTCGCTCGAGGCGGTGAAGGCGGCCGTCGACATGGTCGAGCTCGTCCAGGGTCGCACCCCGCTGCGCAAGGTCGGCGCCCGCTACTCGGGCAAGTGCCCCTTCCACGACGACCGCAGCCCGTCGTTCTCGGTCGACCCCATCGACAAGCAGTACTACTGCTTCGGCTGTGGCCGCGGCGGCGACGCCATCCGGTTCGCGCAGGAGACCGAGAACCTGGACTTCGTCGGTGCGGTCGAGTGGCTGGCAGACCGCTTCGGCGTCGAGCTCGCCTACGAGGAGACCTCACCCCAGGCCGAGCGCCGGCGCGACGAGCAGCGGCGCCTGCTGGCGCTGCTCGAGGACGCCGCCGGCTTCTACACCCGCTACCTGTGGGAGTCGGCCGAGGCCGAGCCCGCCCGGGCCTATCTGGCCGAGCGCGGCCTGCAGGATCAGACGGTGCGCGACTTCCGGCTCGGATTCGCGCCGACCGCCTGGGACCGGGTGTGCGCGGCCGCCCGCTCGAAGGGGTTCTCGCCGGCCGAGCTCGAGCGGGCGGGCCTCTCGAGCCGGGGTCGGCGCGGGCCCGTCGACCGGTTCAGGGGGCGGCTGATGTTCCCGCTCGCCGACGCCCGCGGCCGTGTGCGCGGCTTCGGCGCCCGGCAGATGCCCGGCGGGGAGCCGCCCAAGTACCTGAACTCGCCGGAGGGGACGCTCTTTCGCAAGTCCGACGTCGTCTACGCGCTCGATCGCGCCAGGACGGCGGTCGCGGCGAACTCCCGCGCGATCGTGGTGGAGGGCTACACCGACGTGCTCGCGCTGCATCAGGCCGGGCTGACCGAGTCGGTGGCCTCGATGGGCACCGCCCTCACCGAGCAGCAGGTGCGCGAGCTCGGCCGCCTGGCCGGCACGGGCACGCTCTACCTCGCCTTCGACGCCGATGCGGCCGGGCAGGAGGCGGCGCTGCGCGGCATGCAGCTCGCCCAGGCGACCGGGATGCAGGTGCGGGTCGTACAGCTGCCCGAGGGCCGCGACCCGGCCGATGTGGCCGTCGCCGACCCGGAGGCCTTCCGGGCGGCGCTCGCGGCCGCAGGCGGCGTCCTGCACTTCCGCATCGGCCGAATTCTGACGGCACCCGGGTCGCGCGACCAGCGCTACCAGCAGGCCGCGGCGGTGCTGCGCGAGGCGCCGCCGTCGGTCGAGCGGGCCGAGGCGGTACGCCTGGTCGCCGACCGGCTGCAGCTCACCGAGGACCTCGAGGCCGCCCTCATGAAGACCGCGCAGGGGGCGCGCGACATGTCGCCGCCACGCGATCGGCGCCTGCCGGATTCGCTCTGGGAGCGGGATGAGCGCCTGTTCCTGGCGATGTGCCTGGCCCTGCCGGAGCGAGGTCGGATTTTACTCGGCGACCTTGACGTGGCACACTTCTCTAATGCGTCGCACTGGGAGGCCGCGACGCACGTCCGCCGCATGCTGGCGGGCGAAGACGTTTCGGAGTCATCCGCACGGTGGGCACCGCTTGTTGGAGAGCTGAACGCCCTTGCTGCCCGTGAGGCTGCTTCCGAGTGGGCACTGGAGGAGCTGTATTGGAAGCTGCATCTGTACCGAGCCGAAGACGGGCTAAAGGCGATGCGCGAAAACGCCGACTTGAACCAGAGTCGGCAAAGAGAGCTGCAGGGCCTGGAGGAGCTGCGGTTGTCCGTGCTGGCGAGGCTGGACGCCATCCGCGCGCAACCCCCAGACCGTTAGTAGGCCCCGCATTCATGTCCCAACATGCCCCCGACCCGCTTGGTGATCCGGCGGGCTTCGATTCGCACGAAGAGGTCGAGCTCGACCTCGAGCCCGATCCCACCCCCGGCCTGACCGAGGATACGGTCGGGATGTACCTGCGCGAGATCTCGCAGGTGCCGCTCCTGACCGCCGCCGAGGAGGTGTCCCTGGCGAAGGCGCTCGAGCGCGGCGACCTGCGTGCGCGCAGGCGGCTGATCGAGTCGAACCTGCGCCTCGTGGTGTCGATCGCACGGCGCTACTCGGGGCGCGGCCTGTCGTTCCTCGACCTCATCCAGGAGGGCAACGTCGGCCTGATGAAGGCCGTCGAGCGCTACGACTGGCGGCTCGGACACCGGTTCTCGACATACGCGACGTGGTGGATCCGCCAGGCCGTGACGCGGGCGCTCGCAGACCAGGGCCGCACGATCCGTGTGCCGGCGCAGGTGGTCGACACGATCAACCGCATGGCCCGCGTCGAGCGGCAGCTGACGCAGAAGCACAACCGGCTGCCGACGCACGAGGAGCTGGCCGAGGAGATGGGCATCAAGGCCACGAAGGTCGAGGAGCTCAAGCGCGTCTCCCAGGAGCCGGTGTCGCTGGCGTCGCCCGTCGGCGAGGACGCGACCGAGCTCGGCGAGATGATCGAGGACACGCGCCAGCGCGGCCTCGGCTCGGACATGGCCGCGCGCCAGCGCGACCAGCACATCTCCGATCTGATCAGCCAGCTGCCCTACCGGGAGCGGCTCATCCTCGAGCTCCGCTACGGCCTGGCCGGCGAGTCGCCGCACACGCTGGAGGAGGTCGGGCGCCGGTTCGGCGTCACCCGCGAGCGGGTGCGCCAGATCGAGACGCGCACCCTCCGCCGCCTGGCCGCGGCGGGCGAAAACGCGGAATTGAGGCTCTTGATCGACTAGAGTCTCGTCCCGATCCGCGGTAGCTCAATGGCAGAGCATCCGGCTGTTAACCGGAGGGTTGTAGGTTCGAGTCCTACCCGCGGAGCTCGGTTCAATGGGGTGAGGTGGAGTGCACGCACGTTCACTGCTCGGCCCCTCGCGGTTCACGCTCGCGGGCGGACCTCGTCCCTGGTCGCCCACGCCGGCTCGGTCGGGCGCACCCACAGCGTGGCGTGGCTCGGCTGCAGGGCGTCGGTGACGGCGCAGATCATCTCCGTCGCCAGAGCGTCGATGTCGATCTGCTCGCGCATGCGGATCTTGATCCCGTTGAGGACCTGGGCGGAGTCGTACTTGTCGCGGTAGAAGCGATGGTCGACGGAGTGCTGGATGCGCCGGCGGAGGGGCTGGAACGCTGCGGCGACGGCGAGGGTGGAGAGCGTGACCACGAGGGCGACCGGTGCCTCCGGCGACTCGACGCAGCCCCTGGCTGAGCACGAACACGCCGCCCGTATAGATCACGAAGAGCAGCGAGATCAGGAGGGCGTAGACGAGCGTCTTTCGGATCAGGTGGTCGATCTCGTACAACCGGTAGCGGAGGATCGCGATCCCCATCGCGGCCGGGATCCCGACCATCGCCGCGGCCGCCAGTCGCCAGTTCGACGGCAGGCATCGGGCTGGGCAGCGGGAGCGGATGCGTGCCCGCATACTGCGCCCAGGTCACGCCCAGGATCGCAGCGGCATAACTCACCCACTTCAACTGCTGACGCTCTGCCCCTGTCGACGCTCGCAGGCGACGCGCCGTCGCCACCCCGGCCGCCGCGAACCCCAGCACCGTCGACGACCAGCCCAGGGCGACCAGGGCCTCCAGCGGGATCCCGGCGCCACCGATCCCCAGAGGGTTGTCGGTCGTCGCCGCGGGGTCGAGCGGGCCGGGCGCCAATGCGTATCCGACGGCGAGAAAGACCCCCGAGGCGAGCGCGAGCCACACCACCGGGCGCCAGCGTGGGCTCGGCAGCCGCCCGTCGGGGAAGAGCAGCAGCGCGACGGCAATCAGAGGGATCGCCGCGGTCGAAACGGAGTTCACGACCAGGAGGGCGATCGTCCCACCGGGCCCAAGCGCAGAGTTCGCGTATTCGAACAGCAGCGATCCCTGGGCGAAGACGAACCCGGCGGCGAGGAGGAGCCAGCCGACGCTGTTACCGGGACGGCGGATGGTGATCACGGCCCCGACGGTCGCATACGCCGCCGCCCAGAGCGAGAACACGACGTCGTGGCCAACCGGGGCGGTCAGCCCGGCGTTCGACCGCAGATTCACGGCATTCAGCACCAGGCCGCCGGCGATCATCGCCGCGGTCACACACCAGAGGGCCTTGCCGATTCGAGCTGACTGCCGAGGGCCTGCCACAGGCAACACCGTACGCCCTGATCGGTACGGAAGCGTTACGGACGATACTGACGTCGGATGCGCAAGCTGATCTACTCGATGGGGGTGTCGCTCGACGGCTTCATCGCCGGTCGCGGCGGCGAGATCGGCTGGTCGGCGCCCGGCGAGGAGCTGCACCAATTCCACAACGAGCAGATGCGGGCGGTCGGCGCGCACCTGTGCGGGCGGCGCCTGTACGAGACGATGGTCTACTGGGAGACGGCGGACGCGGATCCGGCGCTGCCGCCGACCGAGCGCGAGTTCGCGCGCATCTGGCAGGCGCTGCCGAAGGTCGTGTTCTCGACGACCCTGGAGCACGTCGTCGGCAACGCCCGCCTCGTGCGCGGCGATGTGGCCGCCGAGGTGGCGGAGCTGAAGGCCGCGCCCGGAAAGGATCTGGCGGTCGGCGGCGCCGGCCTTGCGGCAAGCCTGGCCAGGCTGGGCCTGATCGATGAGTACGGGCTCTTCGTCAGCCCGGTGGTGCTCGGCGGCGGGACGCCGTTCTTCCCGGCGCTGGACGCGCCGATCGACCTCGAGCTGGTCGAGACGCGGACGTTCGGCTCCCGGGTCGTGTACCTGCGCTACCGCACCCATCCGGCCCTCTAATCCACGTCCTGTACAGTCTGCGCGCCCCGGGTCCGGTGCGCCTTGCGCCGGGCCCTCTTCCGCAAGAGGAGAGCGTATGCCCACCGTGATCGGCCACCACGACGTCAAGGACACGCAGCACTGGCTCGCCTCACCCAAGCGCGAAGAGGTGTTCGGGCCGCTCGGCGTGACCAACATCCGCACGTTCGTCAACCCGCAGAACCCGACGCAGGTCGCCGTGCTCATGGACGTCGCCGACATGGACGCCATGGCGGCCTTCATGCAGACGCCCGCCGCAGCGGCCGCGATGGAGCACGACGGCGTGCTCCCGGAGTCCCTCGTCATCCTCGTCGAGGCCTGACCCACACCGAGCACAGGAGCGGAGCCATGCCTTACGGAATCGTTCATCACTTCCCCGGCGGGACGCAGGAGCAGTACGAGAAGTCGGTCGCAACCGTGCACCCGAGTGACGGCAGCCTCCCCGACGGCCAGATCGTTCACATTGCCGGCGCGTCGCCCGGCGGGTACACCATCGTCGCGGTGCACGAGTCGCAGGAGAGCTGGGAGACCTTCCGCGACAGCATCCTGTTGCCGCAGATGCAGAAGGGCATCGAGGGCGGGTTCACGACGCCGCCGAGCGAGACGACCGTCGACGTCTCGACGCTCGTGCGGTAGCCGCCCGGTCGGCTACGCGGCGCGCCGGCGGCGCTCTTCAGCCATGATCAGCTGGTTGATCGCAGCGCGGTCGGCGCGGGTCGGGTCGGTGAACTCGAGGTCGAAGCCACGCTCGTCGCGGCGGCCCACCTGCGCGCGCAGCGTGAGCTCGCGGCCGAACCATTCCTCCGAGAACGACACGATCACCGCCTCGCCGCGGTCGGCATCCCACGGAGCGGTGACACGGCCGCCGTCGGCGCAGATGTTCACGGTCGAGGCGCGATGGATCGAGCCGTCGGTGCGCTGCAGGCGGGCCGGGATCGCGATCTCGATACGGACGTTGCTGACCCGCTCGGCCATCTCGCGCTCCTTCAGGAAGCAGAACTTCAGGAGCTCGCGCTCGGCATGCGCGTTCAGCCGCTCGAAGCACACGCCCGAGAGCCACGATCCGGTGCTCCGGCGCCAGCTGCGAACGACACGGCCCCTGCCGACGAGCTCGAGGGGGGGCGAGTCGCTCCGCAGCGTCACCTCGACGCTGTGACCCTGCGGCACGAAATCCTGGGATGTGAGCAGCACGCCGCCGGCCGAGAGGTCGACGGTCTCGCCCTCGAACTCGTCCCATTCGCTGCCGTCGCTGTCGAGCCGTCGCACCACGACCGCGACGGCCGCGTCGATGCGGAAGAAGGATCGCTGGTTCTCGGTCACAGGCTATTGATCGCCTGTGCCGAGTCGCACGAAACCCCTCAATTGGGTGACTGTGGCCCCGATTGCGATACCGCAGGCGGGTGGGGGGCCGGGAGCCCCTTCAGAGGGGGCGGCGGGCGAGGAACTCGCGGTGGGCCGCCTCCTGGCCCAGCCGGCGCGCCTCGGAGAACAGAAAGCGCGTCCACATCGCTCGCTCCGGCACCGACAGGGTCGCGAACTCGACACCCCAGCGGGTGGTCGTCTGGCGCTCGTCGCCGTAGGCCAGGAACCGGCGCACGGTCGCCGGGACGGGGCCGTCGGCGCGGGGGAACGCCACCTGGAGCGGCTTCTCGACCCACAGGTTCGCGTGCACGTGGGTCTCGAGCAGCACCCCGCCCATCGAGATGTTCAGCGCCTTTGCGTCGAACTCCGAGATCGAGCCCGTCAGCTCGACGGCGGCGATCCGGACGGGCCATTCGCCGTCGACGCGGAAATGCCGCCGCCGCTCTGCGCCGGGAGACCTGTTCGTGCTGCTGGACACCTCGATCGTGATATTACAGATGTGTCCAGACAATTGGCATATCTTGGCCAGAAGCATCTGGTGAGGCAGCGCGGGTACCCTGGTGAGCGAACGTGGCTACGGAGGGCCACCGCGGTGCGGAGGGCTGGACGATCGAACGGGGCTTTTACGTTCAGGTGCGCTATCCGCACGCGGAGCGGTGGGAGACCGTCGCGGTCTCGGCCGCGCGGGGCGTGGCCGCGAAGCTGGCAGGCGACATGTACCGCGACCTGCGCAACGAGGCCGGCCAGTCGCCCGGGCAGGTGCGCATCGCAAGCGACGACCTGCTGCGGCGCGAGGGCGGCGAGGCGGCCGTCCAGCGAGCCGCCGCCGACCTCTGGCGGCGCGCTCAGAGCACCGCCCGGGAGACGCCCTGAGCGCTGCTCCAATCGCGGTCGCCTACGGTGACGGCATGCCGCTCGAGCTGCCGTACCCGCCCCCGACAGACGGGACGATCGTGCTGCGCGGCTGGCGGGCCGGAGACGCGGCGACCGTCGTCGAGGCCGGCACCGACCCGGCGATCTCCGAGATGACCACGGTGCCGCCGCACTGCGACCGCGACGGCGCCCTGCAGTGGATCGCGCGCCAGCAGCAGCGCCTGGACGAGGGCACCGGCTACCCGTTCTGCATCGCCGGGGCCGGCGATGACCGGGCCGGCGGGTTCATCGGCCTGTGGCTCGACGCCCGCATGGGCGCGAACCTGGGTTACTGGGTGGCGCCGGGCAGCCGCGGCCGGGGCCTGGCCGCGCGCGCGGTGGAGCTCGTGAGCGCATGGGCGTTCGCGCGGCTGCGGCTGGCGCGACTCGAGATCTGGGTCGAGCCGGCCAACGTGGCCTCCCAGCGGGTCGCCGAACGGGCCGGATTCACACACGAGGGCCTCCTGCGCAGCTACGTACAGCTGCGCACGCGCCGCGGCGACGCGCACATGTACGCGCGGCTCCCGCCGGACGCACCCGCACAGCCCGCGATCGCTCCCTGAGTGGTCGATCGGCTAGGCTTGTGCCGGGTCACAGCGTGGCAGAGAGCGAAACCGAGCAGAAACGCGTCGAGCGCATCGAGACGAGCGCCGAGGCGCTTGGCCTGCGCTTCGTCTTCTACGCCAACACGGGACACTTCATCCTCCGTGAGGGCGGGAAGCCGTGGGGCTACGTCGTCGCGTCGAAGGACGTGTCGGAGGCGCTCGACGACGCCGAGCACCAGCTCGAGGCCGAGCGCCAGCGCCGCAGCACGCCCGCGGGCTAGATGATTGACTCCACGCCGCCGTGATGTCCTGGGCGGCGAGAACCGAGTCACGCAAGGACGCAGGGAGCGTTCATAGTGGGTGAACTATGGGCGCGACCGAGGACGCCGCGAGGCGACGGTTCGCAGTCGCAGCACCATGACAGTCGGCCGGCTACCACAGAGTGACGTCCAGGCGCGCGGCGGCGTGGAGTCAGTCATCTATACCCGGCGGAGGAGCTCGGCCTTCTTGGCCGCGAACTCCGCGTCGGTCAGCACGCCGGAGGCGTGCAGGTCGCCGAGCTCCCGCAGGGCGGTCAGGGCCGCGAGCGGCGCGTCGTCGTCGTCGTGCTCGTCGCCGTTTCGCTCCGAAGAGCCGTTGGCGGCCGGCTCGGACGTGGCCGGCGGCTGGGCCGGCCGCGGCAGAAGCGCGTCGGGCTCCGGATCGGGAGCGACCGGTCCGTGCACCGTGGATACGGCCGGCTCGGTGCCGCCGACCAGGGCGCCGCAGCGCAGGCAGCGGTGCTCAACCATCGTCCCTCCCACGAGGTAGGGACGCGTGTCGTGACCCGCTGTCGCGCAGCGCAGCTGGTATCGAAGGCGACGTAACGACACTCCTCCACGGTACCCCTGTCCGCCCCCGGGCGCGAATCCGATCCGGCCCGTTCCACATGACTTTCCAAGATATCCTGCGCCGCCGTGGGGTCTGCTCCCGTCATCGATGCGCGCATGCGTGCGTACTACGACCGCCGGGCCGGCGAGTACGACGACTGGTGGCTCGGGCGCGGCCTGTATGCGGAGCGCGAGCGACCGGGGTGGGCCGAGGAGGTCGACCGTCTGATCGCAGTCCTCGCCGGCCTGGCGCCCGCGCGCGTGCTTGACGTGGCGTGCGGCACCGGGTTCCTCACCCGGCATCTGCGCGGAGAGGTCTCCGGCATCGACCAGAGCCAGGCGATGGTCGCGATCGCCGCCGCGCGTGTGCCCCGTGCCCACATCGCCCGCGGCGACGCGGTGCCGCTTCCGTTCGCCGACGGCGCCTTCGACCGGGTCGTCACCGCCCACTTCTACGGGCACCTGCAGGGCGACGAGCGCGCAGCATTCGTCGCCGAGGCCCGCCGCGTCGGCACCGAGCTCGTCGTGGTCGACTCGGCGCTGCGCGACGGCGTCGACCCCGAGGAGTGGCAGGAGCGGCTGCTCACCGACGGCTCGCGACATCGCGTCTACAAGCGCTACTTCGCCGCGGCGGAGCTGGCGGACGAGCTCGGCGGCGGGGAGGTGCTCATGGCCGGGCGCTGGTTCGTCGCCGTCGCGTGCACCGTGCCAAAAGGGCCGGTTGACGGCCCGGCAGGCCACCCGTAGATTCGATCGCGGGCGGATTCGCCGCCCGGCTATGCTGGTTGCTTCACTCGGGCGAGACACGCGCCCGAGTTTCCCCTACTCTGAGATGGGCGTGCGCAATCGTCCCTGCCACGCTCTGCCAGTGATGCGGTCTCTCCGCGAAAGGATGCCTCTGCCATGAAACGCGCCCTTGTCCTCCTGCTCTCCGTGGCTGCGCTCGTCGCCGGCTGCGGTTCGAGCGCCGGCTCGAGCTCGAGCTCGGGCGGGTCCGCCTCCGGGGGATCCTCGTCGGTCAGCACGAACACCGCAGCGGGCGTGCTCGCCGCCGCATCTGCCGCAACGAAGGGCGCGACCTCGGCCGGCTTCGATGCCAAGCTGGGCGTGCAGGTCTCGGGCAACCTCGCGGCCGCAGGCCCGAGCGCGGCCATGCTGCAGGGCCCGATCACGCTCGACCTGAAGGGCCATGCCGGCTCGGCCGGCGGCAAGTCGAAGTTCGACGTGAACTTCGCGCTCAACTTCAAGGGCGGCTCGTTCACCGGCGAGGCGCTCACACCTGACGGCAAGACGCTCTACCTGCAGCTGCCCGCCCTCATGGGCCCGGGCTGGAAGTCGCTGCCGCTGAAGGGGCTCACGTCGGCCGGCCAGTCGAACTCGACGACGAGCGGCGGTCTGGACGCGCTCAAGGCCGAGGGGCTCGATCCCAGCAAGTGGCTGAAGAACCTGAGCCTGTCCACGTCGGGCGGCGAGGACACGATCTCGGCCGATCTCGACCTGGAGGCCGTCTTCGCCGACGTTGCCAAGTTCGGCAAGAGCGGGCTCACCGCGAAGGACAAGGCCCAGATGAACCAGGTCGTGCAGGCGGTCAAGAAGGCCCACGGATCGCTCTCGTTCGATAGCTCGACCCACCTGCCCACCAACGAGAGCCTCCAGTTCGCGATGGAGGTGCCTCCGTCGCTCTCGAGCCAGGCGAGCGGCCTCAAGGGCATCTCGCTCAACCTCGACATCAAGTTCAGCGACTGGAACAAGGACTTCACGGTCACGGCCCCGTCCGGCGCGACGCCGCTCAACACCGGCGGCCTGCTCGGCGGGCTCGGAGCCGGCGCCTAGCCGAACGTGACGTCTGTGCGGGCCGTCTGCGGGCGGCCCGCACCGGCGTCTACGGGATCGGTTAGCAGGAGCACCGCGTAGACCGCGAGCCAGTGCTCGACGGCGTAGTCGCTGCCGGCGGCGTGCGGCAGGCCCGCATCCGTGTGCTGCGCACACGCGGCGTGAAGCGCTGCGGCGCGCGGGTCGCCCGGGGGCAGGGCGGCAACCAGCCGGCGCTGGCACCAGGCCCGGCTCAGGTTGAGCCCGTGCAGGTGGGCGGTGTGCCCGTCGGTCGCGTCCGAGACGACGGCGGGCGTGAACAGGGAGGCGGGCTGCGCCGCCGCCAGCTCGGGCAGGAACCCGTCGAGCCACCCGGCGAACGCCGCCTGATCGAGCAGGCTGGCCATCAGCTCGGCCTCGGTCAGGGCAGGGGAGAGGAAGTCGGCGCCGGACGGCTCCCACGCTGCCGGATAGCCGCGATCGGCGCCGAACCAGCGCGCCGCAGCGGCCTCGATCGCGGCGAGCAGCTGCGGCCGGCCACGCCCGGCGAGCCGCCGTGCCGCCGGCAGCGAGAGGGAGAGGGCAAACGCGCTGTTCTCGTGCACGCCGTGGCGGACCGGATAGGTGGCCTGCGGCAGCCATTCCACCAGCCGCCCGACGAGGACGTCGGCCAGCGGGCCGAGGTGCTCGGCCCACCGCTGCGCATCGGCGTCGGGCCACGTCGCCGCCTCGTGGTGGAGCATGAGCAGCCAGCCCCAGCCGTACGGGCGCTCGTTCGCCCGCTGCTCGGGCCGGGCGAAGAAGCCGGCCTCGGCCCGCAGCGGCTCGGCCGCGAGATGCTCGTCCAGCGCGGCCCGGATCGCGGCCTCGGGCAGACCGTCGGAGGCAGCGCGCAGCAGCCGTACCAGCAGCCAGTGCATCTCGACGCACGAGTGCCAGTCGAAGCTGCCGTAGAACGATGGGTGCAGGGCCCGCGGTCTGCCCGGCGCGTCTTGGGGGCCCGTCTGCAGGATGCCCTCGTGGTGGGGGTACTCGCGCTCGATGTTCGCGAGCGCCACCCGGGCCAGCCGGCCCGCCAGCGCGGCATCGATCTGTTCGGGCATACCGGCAGAGTATGAGCGACGCGACCGCCCGGCGGTGTTGCGGCCGGGGCCGGGGTGGATCAGACTCCCGCCGGTGAGCGACTCCGAGTACCAGGCGCTGCGAGCGGAGATCCTCGGCTGGCAGGGGCACCGGATGACGATCGCGACCTGGACGGTCGTCGTGGTCACCGCGGTGCTCGGGTGGATCATCCAGGCTCCGCACCGGTGGGCCTGGCCGGACGGCTCGGCGATCCTGATGGCGACGCTCGCGTCCGCGGCGATCCTGACCCGGATCCTGGGACTCAATGCGCTTCGGCTGGGGACGTACCTGGAGGTGTTCTACGAGGCTGACGCGCCGGGGTGGGAGAGCCGCAACGCCCAGGTCAGGAAGGGGCGAGCGTGGGAAAACCTGAATACGGGGATCGCCATCATCTATGCGGCCCTCGCCGTCGTTTCGATCGCCGTACCCATCCTCGCGACCGATCGGTCGCCGTCCGGCGGGTCGTATGGCGTCTTCGCGCTCGCGGTCTGCCTCGCCGGCGGAGCGATCGTCATGCTCGTGATGCCGGGCGAGCGGGCGCGGCTGCGTGAGCGCTGGATCGAGGTGCGGGACGACCCGCAGAACCGGGCCAAAACGGCCCGGCCGTGAGATGGGGGCGGCTGGATTCGAACCAGCGACCAACAGATTATGAGTCCGCTGCTCTGACCGGCTGAGCTACACCCCCCGGGCCGGTCCATGCTACCGATGCGAATCGGCGAGAACCGGTCCGCCTCCGCGTCCGTAGTAGCAGAGGACGACCCGAGGAACCGTGAGCCAGACCGCAGACCATATGTTCGACTCAGAGATCCTGGACGGCCTGTCCGAGCGGGTCCTCGCCGACCTCGGCGGGCGGTTCGGGGCCGCCCGCTTCGGAAAGGGCGAGCTGATCTACTCGCCCTTCGACCGCGCGGACGCCATGTACATCGTCCAGAGCGGGCGGGTGCGGCTGTATCGCAGCGCCCACGACGGCCGCCAGCTCACGCTCGCGATGCTCGACGAAGGCGAGGTGTTCGGGCGCGTCTCGCCCGAGGGCGAGGAGCTCCACGATGCGTACGCCGAGGCGATGACCGATGCCGTGGTGCGGGTGCTGCCGACCGCCGAGCTCGAGCGCGCCACCGCCGACCACCCGCAGATGGCGCTCAACCTGCTGCGGTCGATGGCCGAGCGCCTGCGCACGACGGAGGACCAGCTCGAGAGCCTGGCGTTCCGGGGCGTCCCCGCCCGCCTGGCCTCCCAGCTGCTGCAGCTGATGGACCGCTACGGCCGGGTGACCCGAAACGGCATCCGCATCGACGAGCGCTTCACGCACGTGCAGCTCGCGGAGATGATCGGCACCAGCCGCGAGACGCTCACGAAGGTCATGAACGAGCTGCGCGAAGGCGGCCTGATCGACGTGCGCGAGCGGCTCGTCTGGGTGCTCGACGCCGACGGCCTCGAGCGCATCCGCCGCACCGGATAGCACGCTCGAACCAGGCGGGCGACTACACTATCGGGCGGGAGATCTCTCGCACCGAAGGGGACGCAGGCTGTGACCGAGACCGGAACCATGCGAGTCAAGAGCGGGCTCGCCGAGATGCTCAAGGGCGGCGTCATCATGGACGTCACCACCGCCGAACAGGCCCGGATCGCCGAGGACGCCGGCGCGTGCGCCGTCATGGCACTCGAGCGCGTCCCCGCGGACATCCGCCGCGACGGCGGGGTCGCCCGCATGGCCGACCCGCAGAAGATCCGCGAGATCCAGGACGCGGTCAAGATCCCGGTCATGGCGAAGGCCCGCATCGGCCACTTCGCCGAGGCGCAGGTGCTCGAGGCGCTCGAGGTCGACTACATCGACGAGTCCGAGGTGCTGACGCCGGCCGACGAGGCCAACCACATCAACAAGTGGAAGTTCACGATCCCGTTCGTGTGCGGCGCCACCAACCTGGGCGAGGCGCTGCGGCGCATCAGCGAGGGCGCGGCCATGATCCGCTCGAAGGGCGAGGCCGGCACCGGCAACGTCGTCGAGGCGGTGCGGCACATGCGCGCCATCCTGGGCGAGATCAAGAAGCTGACCACGATGGACGCCGACGAGCTGTACGCGGTCGCAAAGCAGCATCAGGCCCCGTATGAGCTCGTCGAGTACTGCGCGGCGCACGGGCGCCTGCCGGTCGTCATGTTCACGGCCGGGGGCATCGCGACGCCCGCCGACGCCGCCCTGATGATGCAGCTCGGCGCCGACGGCCTGTTCGTCGGCTCGGGCATCTTCAAGAGCTCCGACCCGGCCGCCATGGCCTCGGCCATCGTGCGGGCGACGACCCAGTTCGCCGACGCGAGCATCGTGGCCGAGGTGTCGTTCGGCCTGGGCGACGCGATGCACGGCATCGAGATCTCCGCGCTCGGCGAGCAGGGCCTGCTGCAGACGCGTGGCTGGTAGGGTCGGCGTCCTCGCCCTGCAAGGGGCGTTCCGTGAGCACATCACGGCGCTGCAGGAGGTGGGCCTGGAGGCCGTCGAGGTGCGCCAGGCCCGCGACATGGAAGGGCTGGACGGCCTTGTGATCCCCGGCGGCGAGTCCTCGACGATGTCCAAGCTGATCGAGACGTTCGCGCTCGAGGAGCCGATCCTGGCGCTGCACTCCGGCGGCGGCGCGTTCCTGGGCACGTGCGCGGGCATGATCGTGCTCGCGCACCACGCCGAGGATGGCCGCCCCGACCAGCGCTACCTGAACCTGATCGACATCGACGTGCGCCGCAACGCCTACGGCCGCCAGCCGGCGAGCTTCGAGGCCTCGCTGCGGCTGACCGGCGAGGACCTGCCGATCCCGGGCGTCTTCATCCGCGCGCCCCAGATCGAGCGGCTCGGGGACGGGGTGGAGGTCGTCGCGGAGCTCGACGGACGGCCGGTGGCCGCGCGCCAGGCGGCCGTGCTCGTGACCGCGTTTCACCCCGAGCTCACGGCCGACCGGCGGCTGCACCGGCGATTCGCGGACATGGTGGAGGGACGGGAGGAGGCGGCGGCATGAGCGGGCATTCCAAGTGGTCGACGATCAAGCACAAGAAGGGCGCCGAGGACAAGCGCCGCGGCCAGCTCTTCACCAAGCTCTCGCGGGCGATCATCGTCGCCGCGAAGGAGGGCGGGCCTGACCCCGACGCGAACGCGACGCTCGCGACCGCCGTCGCGAAGGCCCGGTCGTACTCCATGCCGAAGGACAACATCGAGCGCGCGATCGCCCGCGCGACCGGCGGCGGGGAGGGCTCCGACGCCTACGAGGCCGTCACCTACGAGGGCTATGGCCCCGAGGGCGTGGCGATCATCGTCGAGGCGCTGACCGACAACCGCAACCGCACCGCCGCCGACGTGCGCGCGATGTTCACGCGCAGCAACTCCAGCCTGGGCGCGCCGGGATCGGTGGCCTGGCAGTTCGACCGCAAGGGCGTGATCCTGGTGCCGGCCGACGAGGTGTCCGAGGACGACGTCGTCCTGGTGGCTGCCGACGCAGGCGCCGAGGACGTGCGCCGCGACGAGTCGAGCTGGGAGGTCACCACCGCCCCGACCGACCTCGCGGCCGTGCGCGACGGGCTCGAGGCCGCCGGCATCCCCATCACGTCGGCCGACCTGACGATGGTGCCGAAGACGACCGTCGAGCTCGACGAGAGCGGCGCCCGCCAGCTCCTGCGGCTGGTCGACGCGCTGGAGGACCTGGACGACGTCCAGGAGGTGCACGCGAACTTCGACATCCCCGAGGCGGTGCTCGAAGCCGTCGCCGGGTAGATGCCGACCGCCACCGCGCTGGTGAATAGCCGGTGCCAGGCACCGGTATGCAGGCGAACGGGCGTTCGGCCAACGTCCGCCTCGGCCGGTACAGTGAGCGCATGATCCTGCTGGGCATCGATCCCGGCACCGCCGAGACGGGGTACGGCGTCATCACGGTGCAGGGCAGCCGCTTGGACGCCGTCGACCACGGCTGCATCACCACGTCCGCGCGGGAGCCGCTCGAGCTGCGCCTGGCGCACATCTTCGCCGAGGTGTCGGCCCTGATCGCCCGCCACGAGCCGGCCTCGGTCGCGCTGGAGGACCTGTTCGTCGGCGGCAACCCGCGCACGATCCTCTCGGTCGGCCACGCCCGCGGCGCGGTGCTGACGGCCTGCGGCCGCTCCGGCCTGCCGACGACCGGCTACCCGCCCGCCGAGGTGAAGATGACCGTGTGCGGCTTCGGCCGGGCCGACAAGAGCCAGGTGCAGAAGATGGTGGTCGCGTCGCTTCGGCTCGACCGCCCGCCGGCGTCCGACCACGCGGCCGACGCGCTCGCGGTCGCGCTCTGCCACGCGCACACCTCGCGGTCGCTCGCGGTGCGGGCGGCGGCGGGATGATCGCCTCGCTGCGGGGACGCGTCTCCGCCTCGGCGCCCGGCATCACGGTCATCGACGTGGGCGGCGTCGGCTACCGGCTCGCGACGACGGCCTCGGCGGCGCGCCTGGCTGCCGACGCTGCCGGCGGCGAGGTCACGCTGCTCACGCATCTGCACGTGCGCGAGGACACGCTCGCGCTCTTCGGCTTCGCGTCCGAGGCCGAGCGGGTGCTGTTCGAGCTCCTGCTCGGCGTCTCCGGCGTGGGCCCGAAGGCGGCGCTTGCGATCGTCTCCGGCTACGCGCCCGATCAGATCCGGCGCGCCGTCCAGGCGGGCGACTACGCCCTGTTCACGAGCATCCCCGGCATCGGCCGGCGCACGGCCGAGCGGGTCGTCATCGACCTCAAGGACAAGATGGGCGGTCTGGCGACGGCCGCGGCGAGCGGCGATGCCGCCGACCGGCCGGCCGACGGCCACACCGAGGCGCGTGACGCGCTGGTCGGGCTCGGCATGACCGTCGTCGAGGCCGAGGCGGCGCTGCGGCCGCTGGACGCGTCGCTTCCGGTCGAGGAGCGGGTGCGCCTGGCGCTCTCGGGCGCCGTCCCGGCCGGAGCGGGCGGGTGAGCGCGGCGGCGGGCCCGCGGATCCCCGACGCCTTCCTGGGGCCGGGCGAGGAGGAGTTCGACCGATCGCTGCGGCCGCGCAACCTGGCCGAGTTCGTCGGCCAGGAGGGGATCAAGGAGCAGCTCTCGATCTTCCTCGAGGCGGCCCGCGCCCGCGGCGAGCCGTGCGAGCACGTGCTGCTGGCCGGCCCGCCCGGGCTCGGCAAGACGTCGCTTGCGGCCATCATCGCCACCGAGATGTCCTCGTCGCTGCGGGTGATGTCGGGGCCGGCGGTCGATCGCAAAGCCGATATGGCGGCGATCCTGACGGCGCTCGAGGCCGACGACGTGCTCTTCATCGACGAGATCCACCGCCTGAACCGCTCGATCGAGGAGCTGCTCTACCCGGCGATGGAGGACGGCTGCATCGACATCGTGATCGGGCAGGGCCCGGGCGCGCACTCGATCCGGCTCGAGCTGAAGCCGTTCACGCTGGTCGGGGCGACCACCCGCACCGGCCTCTTGACGACGCCGCTGCGCGACCGCTTCGGCATCACCCACCGGCTCGACTACTACGGCCCGGCCGAGATCGGCCGCATCGTCCAGCGCTCCGCGCGACTGCTCGGCGTGCGCATCGACGCAGGCGGATGCGACGAGGTCGCGCGCCGCTCGCGGGGGACGCCGCGGGTGGCCAACCGGATCCTGCGGCGTGTGCGCGACTTCGCCCAGGTGCGGCATCAGGGCGAGATCACCCACGCCGTGGCGGTCGAGGCGCTCGAGCTCTTCGAGGTGGACAGCGCCGGCCTCGAGCGCATCGATCGCGCCATCCTGCTCGCGATCGCGGAGCGGTTCTCCGGCGGCCCGGTGGGCCTCTCGACGCTGGCAGTGGCCATCGGCGAGGAGCCCGACACGCTCGAGGACGTCTACGAGCCCTATCTGCTGCAGCTCGGCCTGCTCCAGCGCACGCCGCGCGGCCGCGTGGTCACGCCGGCCGGATACGCCCACCTCGGCCTGCCGGCGCCGGCCCGCGACCCGCGCCTCTTCTAGCCCTGCAATGCTGTAATAGGTCGGATGCAGCGACTCCGTGCGGCCTATGCGCGTGCCCGCCCGTGGATTCCGCTCGTGACGGGCGCTGCGCTCGCCCTGGCGGCGTCCGCCGCCATCGGCATCGCCGCGATCGAGCGGGCGTCGAAGGGGCCGGCGTTTCGGGTGTCGGCCGCCTGCCTGCGGCTGAACTCCACCGTCCGCCAGGAGCTCGGCGTGGTGACCGGGTTCGGGTTCACCGTCCAGGGCCCGGTGGTGCAGAACGCCGACGGCACCGGCAACGCCCGCCTCGACTTCAGCGCGATCGGATCCTGGCGCAACGGCCACGTCCACATCAAGGCGGTCGAACGCCATCGCCGCTGGTACCTGGCGGGGCCCGCCGAGCTGCGCGTGTCCGGCGTGCGGGCGCCGTTCCGCATCCTGCCCGACCAACTCGACATCATCCCGGGGCCCGCGAGGGACCGGTACGAGATCCGGTGCGCACCGACGACCTCGACTACGACCTTCCGCCGGCCCTGATCGCCCAGACGCCGGCCGAGCCGCGCGACAGCGCGCGGCTCCTGGTGTACGACCGGGCCACGGGCGCGACCCGGCACCGCCACTTCGCCGACCTGCTGGACGAGCTGCGCGCCGACGACCTCGTGGTGCTGAACGACACCCGTGTTCTGCCGGTGCGGGTGCACGCCCGCCGCGCGACCGGCGGAGCGGTGGAGGTGCTCCTGCTCGAGCCCGAGCCCGAGGGCCGCTGGCAGGCGCTCGCCCGCCCCGCCCGGCGGCTGCGCGCCGGCGAGACGCTGACCGCGGGCGGGCTCGCGATCACGATCGAGCGCCGCCTCGACGACGGCCGCTTCCTGGTGCTGCCGCACACCGAGGGGCCCGGCCCCGGTCAAGCGGGGCCAGGCCCCATCGCCGCGGCGCTCGACCGGGTCGGCGAGATGCCGCTGCCGCCGTACATCCACACGCCGCTTGCCGACCCCGGCCGCTACCAGACGGTGTACGCGCGCCATCCCGGCTCGGCGGCCGCCCCCACCGCCGGCCTGCACTTCACCCCGGCCCTGCTCGAGCGGCTGCGCAGCCGCCATCGAGTGGTCGAGGTCACGCTCGGGGTCGGCCTCGACACGTTCCGGCCGGTGACCGTCGCCGACCTCGCCGACCATCCTCTCCACAGCGAGGGCTACTCGGTGCCGGAGGCCACCGTCGCCGCCGTGGAGGAGGCCCGCGCCGACGGGCGCCGGATCGTCGCGGTCGGCACCACCACCGTGCGCGTCCTCGAGACGGTGTGGGGCGGGCCGCAGCGCGGGCCGCTGCAGGGGCGCACGCGGCTCATGATCACGCCCGGGCGGCCGTTTGCCGTCACGGGCGCGCTGGTCACGAACTTCCACCTGCCGCGATCGACGCTGCTCGCGCTCGTGATGGCCTTCGCCGGCGTCGAGCCGGTGCGCGCGCTCTACCGCACGGCGATCGCAGAGAGGTACCGCTTCTACAGCTTCGGCGATGCGATGCTGCTGCAATGAGCGCCCACTTCCGCGTCACCGCCGCCGACGGGGCCGCCCGCACCGGCGTGCTCGAGACGGCCCACGGCCCGGTGCACACGCCGGTGTTCATGCCCGTGGGGACGAAGGCGAGCGTGAAGGCGATGCTGCCGGCCGAGCTGCATGACCTGGGCGCACAGATCGTGCTCGCAAACACCTACCACCTGCACTTCCGCCCCGGCGAGGAGCGCATCGCCGCGCTCGGCGGCCTGCACCGGTTCAGCGGCTGGGACGGGCCCATCCTGACCGACTCCGGCGGCTTCCAGGTGTTCTCGCTGCGCCACACCGCCGCCCGCATCGACGACGAGGGCGTGCGCTTCCGCTCGATCTACGACGGCTCCGAGCACCACTTCACGCCGGAGCTCGCGATGGAGGTGCAGCGGCTGCTCGGCTCCGACATCGCGATGGCGTTCGACGAGTGCCCGCCGGCCGGCGTCGACCGCGCCCGGGTCGAGGCGGCCGTGCGGCGCACCGGCCTGTGGGCCGCGCGCAGCCGGGCCCAGCCCCGCGCCGAGGGCCAGCTGGGCTTCGGGATCGTGCAGGGCGGCATCGACCTCGAGCTGCGCCGCCGAAGCGCCGAGGAGATCGTCGCGCTCGACTTCGACGGCAACGCCGTCGGCGGCCTGTCGGTGGGAGAGGAGCGGGAGGCGATGCTCGAGACGCTGGAGGCGACCGTCGAGCTCCTGCCGGCCGACCGGCCCCGCTACCTGATGGGCGTCGGCGACCCGATCGGCTTCGTGGAGGGGATCGCCCGCGGCGTCGACATGTTCGACTGCGTGCTGCCGACACGGCTCGGCCGCACCGGCTCGGCGCTCGTTCCCGGCGGCCGCATCAACCTGCGAAACGCCGCCTTCGCGGACGACGACGCCCCGCTCGTCGCCGGCTGCTCGTGCCCGGCCTGCGCCGGCTTCTCACGCGCGTACATCCGCCATCTCGTCACCCAGTCCGAGATCAGCGGGCTGCGCCTGCTCACCATCCACAACCTGCACCAGCTGCTGCACCTGGCCGCCCGGGCGCGAGCCGCGATCGCGGCGGGCCGGCTCGGCGGGCTCCGCCGGGAGCTCGCCGAGACAGCGCCTGCCTGAGGCCGCTCAGGCCGCCGCGACGAGCTCTCCGGCCAGCCACTCGGCGAACGTCGGGCCCGGCGAGGACGGCATCTGGGCCGGGCAGCAGGCCACCGCCCTCGTACACGGCCGTGTTGGGGTCGGCCGGGTCGCCCGCGGCCTCGATCCGCACCGGGTCGCCGGTCCGGGCCGCGTACAGGGTCGCCAGCTCGACCAGGTTCTCCTCACGCGGGCCGGCGATCTCCGGGATCGGCGCCCCCGCGGCCGGCGGCGCGCCGGCGGCCAGGTCGGCCAGCGCCCGGGCGACCGTCCGGGCCGAGACGATCTGCGTGCGCATCCTCGGCACGTACACGACGTCGCCCTGCCGGCCCCACTGCATCAGCTGCGGCACGAACTCGTGGAACTGGGCCGCGCGCAGCACCTGCGCCGGCACCGGCCCGGCGAGCATGAGCCGCTCGTGGGCCACCTTCGCCGCGCCGTAGCCGCCGGCGAAGCGATCGGCTCCGACGATCGACACGACCACGATCTGGCGCACGCCCGCCGCCCGGCCGGCCTCTTGCAGGTTGGCGGTCGCGGCCGTGAAGAACTCCGTGGCCGCCGCCTCGTCGGGCGAGGGGCCGGTGGCCGCATCGACCACCGCGTCCACGCCTCGCAGCGCCTCGGCCAGGCCCTCGCCGGTGACGACGTCGACGCCGCGCGAGCGCGCGATGGCGACGACCTCGTGTCCGTCGGCCGTGAGTAGGTCGACCACATGCCGGCCGACCCTTCCAGTGGCTCCGGCGACCGCGATCTTCGTGTGTGCGTTCCGCATGATGTCCTCCAGGTGACTGCGAGTTTCGGGTCCCGTCACATCGACGGGGTTTCGTCCGTCATGGGTATGACACCCACAGACTGGGGGATGTGACCGATGGACGAGCAGCAGTTTCTGGCGGAGCGCTTCGAGGCGCACCGGACGCACCTGCGGGCGGTGGCCTACCGCATGCTCGGCTCGCTGAGCGAGGCCGACGACGCCGTCCAGGAGGCGTGGCTGCGGCTCAGCCGCACCGACGCGGAGCGGGATCGAGAACCTGGGCGGGTGGCTGACGACCGTGGTCGCGCGGGTCTGCCTCGAACATGCTGCGCACGCGCACGTCCCGCCGCGAGGAGCCGCTCGGCGCGCACGTGCCCGACCCGATCGTGAGCCGCGCCGACGGCACCGATCCGGAGCACGAGGCGATCCTGGCCGACTCGGTCGGCCTGGCGCTGCTCGTCGTGCTCGAGCAGCTCGAGCCGGCCGAACGGCTCGCGTTCGTGCTGCACGACATGTTCGCGGTGCCGTTCGACGAGATCGGCCCGATGGTCGACCGCTCCCCGACGGCGGCCCGCCAGCTCGCGAGCCGGGCCCGCCGCCGCGTGCAGGGCGCCGCTCCCGCTCCCGACGCGGATCTCGCCCGTCAGCGCGAGGTCGTCGAGGCGTTCTTCGCGGCGGCGCGCGACGGCGACTTCGACGCGCTCGTCGCGGTGCTCGACCCCGACGTCGTGCTGCGCTCCGACGGCGGCGCCGAGCGGCCGAAGCACTCGGTCGTGGTGCACGGCGCCGTGGCGGTGGCCGCGCCGGGCGATGACCTACGCACGGCTCTCGCCGTTCGTCCGGCCCGCGCTCGTGAACGGGGCCGCCGGAGTCGTCGTCGCCCCTCACGGCAAACCGTTCTCGGTCATGGGGTTCACGGTGAGGGGCGGGCGGATCGTCGAGATCGACTCGGTCTCTGACCCCGAGCGTCTGGGCCGGCTCGACCTGGCCGTGCTCGACGACTGACGCCGCGGCGATGTCGAGCCGGCGCAATCGGCTCCGACCGTGGGGTATGCAAGGTCAAGAGACCCCGGAAGGAGCGATCACATGCAGATCCGCGCCCGCATGAGCATGAGTGCTGACGGCTACGTGACGACCCCGAGCGGCTGGCCGGCGCTCACGGCCGACCCCGCCTTCGCCTCGGGCTCGAGCCACGGCATCGCCGAGTTCCTGGAGAGCTGCGAGGCGGCCGTCATGGGCCGCACGACGTTCGAGCCGGCGCTCAGCAACGACCGCTGGCCCTGGCCGAACCTGGACGTCTTCGTGCTCGGGTCGCAGCGGCCCCCGGGCACGCCCGACCACGTGGTGGTCGACAGCGACCCGCAGCGGCTGCTCGAGCAGGTGCGGGCGGCAAACCGCGGCGGCGACGTCCATCTCGTCGGCGGACCGCGCACGATCCAGACGTTCTGCGCCATCGGCGCCCTCGACCGGCTCGAGCTCGTGGTGCTGCCGCTGCTGCTCGGAGACGGGATGCGGCTGACGCCGGCGCTTCACCCCGACACCGAGCTCGCGTTCGAGCGCGAGCGCGCCCTGCCTGGCGGCTCCGTGGAGATCGTCTACATCCCGAGCAGCGGTGCGAGCGGCCTGGCGGGGCGGGACGCGGACTGGGCGCCCGCGTCGCAGCGCCGCGATCACGGCTGAGACCGGCCGGCGCCCGGCCCGGTGGTGACCGGGCCGGGCGCTTCCGTGGGCGAGGACGCGCCGGCTCAGGCCGTGCCGCCGCCCGAGCCCGGCGGGGGACCGCCGGCCCCGAACCCCGACTGGGTGCCCGTGACGTGGAAGCTGCCATCGAGCTTCACCGTCACGTACGTCCCGTCGGACTTGCGCAGATGCGCCTCGTACGCCGCCGGGCCCGAGTCGGTCTCGACCCGGACCACCGTGGCTCCGGGCACCGCGGCCAGCGCCGCGGCCTTCGCCTTCGCCGCGGCCGCGCCGGTCAGGAGCGTCTCACCCGGCCCGTGGCTCATCTGGGCCGGATCGCCCATCGCGCCGTTCGGCGGCCGGTGCGAGGAGCCGTTCGCGACGAACGCGGCCGGCGTGCCCGCCTGGCTCGAGCCGGTTGCCGAGCCGCCGGTCGCGGCTCCGGCGATGCCGGCCGCGCCGGCGGCGATGCCGAGCGCAAGCGCGCCCGTGACGATGAACCCTCGTGCTTTGTGCGTGGTCATTACCCTCCTCTGAGCGGGCCCGCTCCGTGCTGGCGGGACGGTCCAACCATCGCGACGCAGGCTGTCGAGCCGCTGCCCGGAGGATGAGAGTCCGCCCAGAACGACGTGCGCTACGAGCCCGCGAGCAGCTCCGCGGCGGCGGCCGCATCGGCCTCTGCGACCATCAGCTGCACGCCGCCGCCGGAGAGCTGGAACGGATACGCGCCTCCCGCGTCGTCGGAGGCCAGCCAGGCCTCGAGGCCCGCCGATTCCAGCAGGCCGCGGGCCATCTCGGCCTCGAGCTTGTTCTGAAACGTGCGGACGCGAACGGAAGCAGGCACACCGCCAGCCTACAGTCCGCTTTGTCTAGACTTCCGGATCCGTGAGCGAGAAGCGCCGCAACCTGGGCATCCTGGCGGTCGTGGTCGCGCTGATGATCGGCGCCATTGGCACGGTCGCAGTGCGCGGATTCACGCTGGGACTCGACCTCCGCGGAGGGCTCGAGGTCGTGCTCAAAGCGCGACCCATCCACGGCAACACGATCTCGGCCACCACCCTCCAGAACGCCGCCGACGTCATGCGCCGCCGCATCGACCCGCGCGGCATCCTCCAGCCCGAGATCCGCACGTCGACGGCCGACAACACGATCGACATCTCGATCCCGGGCGTGAAGAATCCCAACGCAGTTGCAAACCTGCTCGTGGCCGGCCAGCTGCAGGCGTTCAACTTCTACTCGACGCTCACGCCGGTCTCGCGCGTGTCGACCTTCCAGGCCAACCCGCGCTCGCTCTACGAGATGCTCGCCGCGGCGAAGAAGCAGATCCCGGCGAAGGGCGCGCCGGCGGGCTGGGCGCTCTTCAACGCGAAAACGCACGACCTGGTGACGCGCGGCGGCATCCGCTCACGCATCGAGCCGCGCAAGAGCCAGGTGCTGAACGACATCCACCTGCGCACGCAGCCGAACGGGACGGTGTGGCTGGCCGTGCCGCACGGCGACGCGGCGGTGAGCTGCGACGTCAAGAACGGCTGCCCGGACGCAAGCGGCGCCCATCCGGTCGTCTGGTACCTGTTCCACCTGCCCACGCGCGACAGCCAGATCGTGACCGGCAACGAGATCTCGAGCGCGCAGGCCACCACCGATCAGAACGGCCAGCCGATCGTCTCGCTGCAGTACAAGAACGGCGGCGGCACCGACTTCCACAAGATCACCCGCATCATCGCCCAGCAGGGCCTCCAGGCGGGCAAGGCGCTGCCGAACGCGATCGTCGTCGACAACCAGCTCGTCGCGGCGCCGACGATCAACCCGCAGCAGTTCCCGGACGGCATCGCCGCCGACTCGATCACGTCGCCGGGCAGCGAGATCACCGGCCTGACCACGGCGGACGCCAGCCGCATCGCCCTCGAGATCCAGTCGGGCACGCTCCCCGTGAAGTTCTCGCCGTACTCGCAGCAGCTCGTGTCGGCGTCGCTCGGCAAGGACTCGCTCCGAAACGGCGTCATCGCCGGCATCGCCGGCCTGGCGTTCGTGATGATCTTCCTGCTGCTCTTCTACGGCTTCCTCGGCGTGATCGCCGACATCGCCCTCGTCATCTACGGCGTGCTGCTGGCCGGGATCGTGTCGGCGCTGCCGGTGACGATGACCCTGCCGGGGATCGCGGGCACGATCCTGACGATCGGGGTCGCGGCCGACGCGAACATCGTCATCTTCGAGCGCGTGAAGGAGGAGGTGCGCGCGGGCAAATCGATGCGCGCGGCGATCGCCACCGGCTACCGGCGCGGCTTCCACACGATCATCGACGCCAACGTCGTCACGCTGATCGCAGCCGGCGTGCTCTACGCCGCCGCCACGTCGAGCGTCAAGGGCTTCGCCCTGATGCTCCTGATCGGCGTCGTCACGTCGATCTTCACGGCGGTCGTGTTCACCCGGGCGATGCTCGGCGTGCTCTCGGGCATGCAGTTCATGACCAGCCGGTGGGTGCTCGGCTCGGTCGGCACCGGCGACCGCTGGAAGGGGTTCGACTTCATCGGCCGCAAGCGGCTCTGGTTCGGCATCTCGGGTGTGATCCTGGTCGCGGGGGCGATCAGCCTGGCGACGACCGGGCTCAACCGCGGCATCGACTTCACCGGCGGCAGCAAGCTCACGTTCATCGTGCCGCAGCCGATCTCGGTCGGCGCCGCGACGGGTGCGGTCACGGGCGTCGGCATCAACCAGCCGCAGGTGCAGGGCGTGACCTCGACCCGGTCGAGCCAGGGGTCGACCTACCGCCAGTTCCAGATCGAGTCGAAGTTCCTGTCGCAGTCGACCCAGGACCGGCTGCTGACCCAGCTACGGGCCAAGTTCGGGCAGCAGACGCGCTTCACCGACTCGCAGGAGGTGAGCTCCTCGTTCGGCCAGTCGGTGCTGGACTCGGCGTACCTGGCGGTCGTGTTCTCGCTGATCATCATCTTCATCTACGTGTCCTTCCGGTTCGAGTGGAAGTACGCGCTGCCGGTGATGATCGCCCTCGGGCACGACATCCTGCTCACGATCGGGATCTACTCGCTGTCGGGGCGGGTGGTCACAGCCGACACGGTCGCGGCCGTGCTGACCGTGCTCGGCTACTCGATGTACGACACGGTGATCGTGTTCGACCGCGTGCGCGAGAACATCCCGATCCTGCGTCGCTTCACGGCGAGCAAGATCGTGAACGAGTCGCTCGCCGAGACGATCACCCGGTCGCTGAACACGTCGCTGGTCACGCTGATCCCGGTCGTGCTGCTGTTCGTGTTCGGCTCGGGATCGCTGAAGGACTTCGCCTTCGCGCTCGTCATCGGCATCGCCTCCGGCGCCTACTCGTCGATCTTCATCGCCGCGCCGCTGCTCGCGATGTTCCTCGAGCGCGAGCCCGGCTTCGTCAAGCGCCGCCACGACCTCGAGCGCTCGGGCGACATCGAGCCGCCCCGGCAGCGCCGCCAGGCTGCGCCCGTGCCGACGGCCACGCCGGCCACCGACGGCCCGGCGCCGCCTTCAGGCGGCGCGCCGGCCACACCGGCGTCGTCGCGCCGCCGGCGCCGGCGCTCGCACGGCCGCTCGCGCTAGCCCGCGACCGCCTCGGCAGCCGTGACCAGCCGGCCGCCGCGGCCGCCGACCCACTCCAGCACGCGCTCGTAGACGCGGTCCCAGCCGCGCGCGTACTCGCGGCTGAAGCGGTCGGTGTGCCACAGGACGGCGACCGTGCCGCCCACGTCGGCCACGTGCTCGAGCAGCCCCAGGGTGCGCGTCGAGGCCGGCGGCCGGTGTGAGCCCCAGGTAGCGCTCCTCGGCCAGGGTCGCGTCCATGACCGCGAGCGGCAGCTCGACCAGGTCAAGCGGCCGGTCGCTGCGCCAGATCGTAGGGCCGGTACGGGAACGAGAAGCCGGCCCGCAGGCCGATCGCGTCGCCGTAGCCCTGGCTCGAGTCATAGGCGAAGCCGAGCCGATCGACCGCGGGCAGGGCCGAGTGGGCCTCGTGCCGCAGGTAGTGGAAGCGCATGCCGGCGACGGCGGCGCCGGTCAGCTGCTCCAGCCGCGCCCGCTCCTCGGCGATGCGGTCGGGCCGCTCCGAGGCCGTGTAGCTCGGGTGCAGGCCGACCTCGTCGCCCTGCGCCGCGATCTGGGCCACGATGGCCGGGCGCAGCCGGTCGTACGCCGCCGGATCGGGGCCGTCCGCCGCGACGTGGTGGCCGGCCATGACGAAGTACGTCGAGCGGCCGCCGTGGCCGCGCTCGATGGCCGCGATGCGCTCGTACGACCAGTTCGGGTCGGTGCCGCGCAGGTGGCGCACGGGCGCCGCGGCCAGGCCGAGCACCTCGGCGGCGGCGGCACGCGGGTGCCGCGCGCGGGCCGCACCGCGGGCGCGGGCGGCGGCGCCCAGCACGGCCCGCGGCCGGCTCCAGCGCCAGGGGATGTCGACGTCGTGCGTGAGGGCCACGGTGAACGGTGTGCGGCCGGTGTCGCCGACGTGGGCGCGGAACTCGCGCAGCAGGGCGTCGACCGCCGGGCGCGCGGGATCGGCGAGCGCCGCGGCCGCCGGGAAGCGGCCGTGCTCGTCGCGCGCCGAGCCGGCCCGCTCCTCCCACCGCGACAGGTGCCAGAAGGCGCTCGCGACGAGATCGCTGCGGCCGTCGCCGAAGTCGAGCATGCCGGCGTCGCCGAGCCGGGGCGGGGTGTGCTCGCCCGCCTCGAAGTAGCGCCACGCCTGCTCCGAGGCCTGAAGGCCGCCGCCACCGCCGTAGCGCACCGCCTCGGCCGCCGGGGCCGCGCAGGCGCCGAGCAGCGTCTCCAGGGTGTAGCGCGCCTTGCCGGCGAAGCTCTCGGGGGCGTCGACCTCGAGGCGGGGGCCGCTCACTCGTAGCCGAGGTCGCGCAGCCGCTCCAGGATGCCGGCCTCCTCCTCGGCGCTGTAGACGCCTTCCTCGCTGCCCGCCTGCCCCTGTGCTGCCACCTGCACCGCGTCGCCGGCGGCGGCCAGGATGGCGTCGATCGGCTCGCCGTCGAGGCCCTCGGCCGCGATCCCGTGCAGGCGCAGGATCGTCGCCGCCATCTGCACGATGCCGGTTCCCGCGGGAACGACGCCGGGGCGGATGCCCGGCCCGGCCGCGGCCAGGATGCCGTCGACGCCGTGGTGGCCCGAGTAGCCGTAGGAGTGCTCCGGGTCGAGGTGGTCGTGCACCTCGATCGCCGCGACGCCGCGCAGGCGCAGCGAGTCGACGTGGACGCGCTCGTCGATCGTGAGCACGATCAGGTCGGGGGCGCGGTCGACGTAGGGGCCGTGGTAGATGTCGGCCTTGCGCAGCACGTGCAGCAAGCGGCTCGCCCGTCTCGGGGTGGCGCTCGGCCTCGAGCTCGGTCGCGAGCCGCTCGGCGTAGGCCGCGTCGGCCGCGGCGCCGGACGACTCGCCCAGGTACACCTGGCCGCCGGTCGCAAACGAGTACGCCCGGGTGCGGGGGAAGTCGATGTCGGCGAAAGCCCGGTCGGCGGCGACGGAGGGGACGAAGGGCAGGGAGTCCAGGAGGCGGGTGTAGCGGCCCGACGTGCGTGCCAGGCGCTGATCCACTCCGGCGAGCGACCGCAGCCGGGTGCCCTTCAGGCGCTGGAGCGAACGCTTCCGGTAGCGCAGGTGCCCGTGCTCCTCGAGCCAGCGGTTGAGGTGGAACACCCAGTACATCGGCTTCATGCCGTGGTCGGACATCATGAGCACCGTCGGCTCCTCCGCGAAGCGCTCCCTGGCAGCGGCGATCAGGCGGCCGCACGCCGCGTCCACCGCCTCGTAGACCTGCACGAGCTCGTCGCCCGCCGCCTCGGGATCGTGGGCCGGGTGCTGCGGATCGAGGCGCGCGTAGCCGAGGTGCCCGGCGAAGTCGGTGCTCATGAAGTCGACCACGAGCACGCCCAGATCCGGCTCGAGCTCGAAGCACTGCTCGCACACCGACTCGACCTGGGCGACGTGCTCGATCAGGAGCCGCGCGTAGCGGTCGAAGTCCTCCCAGTAGCGCTCCCGCATCGGGTGGTGGGCGGTGACGAGGCCGGGGTGGACGGCGCGGATCTGCTCGCCCGCCGCCGCCGGCGTGATCTGGGGCGTGGCCGGCCCGCCGTAGCCCGAGACGATGATCCCCTCCATCTCCTCGGCCGGATAGGTGAACGGCACGGTCACGAACGCCGAGCGAATCCCGGCGGCGCCGAGCGTGCGCCAGAGCGGCGTCCCCGAGCGGCTGCGGGCGCTCTCGACCCGCGACGGCGCCCGGTTGGCGTTCGTGGAGAAGTTGAAGATGCCGTGCCGGGCCGGGTTGAGGCCCGTCAGGAAGGTCGACCACGCCGTCGGGGTCGCGGCGGGGAGGGTCGAGCGCAGCGGGCCGTAGGCGCCGGCCTGAATGACGCCCGCCAGGGTCGGCAGCCGCCCCTGCTCGAGCAGCTCGCCGACGAGGCCGTGGTCGGCGCCGTCCATGCCCAGGCAGAGCACCCTCATGCGCGGGCGAGCATGTCGCGGTAGAGGTCGACCAGCGCCGGCCCCGGCGGCGGCAGCCGCTCATGCGTCACGCGCGCGTTGCGCTCGCCGTAGCGGGCGCGCAGCTCGGGGTCGCGGATCAGCCGAAGCAGGGCCGCGGTGACGGCGTCCTCGTCGCGGCAGTCGACCAGCTCGCCGCCCTCGCCCTGCGTGATCCACTCGTCGATCGTGATGGCGTCGCCCATCACCATCGGCAGGCCGGATGCCATCGACTCGATCATCGAGGCGGGGGTGGCGTCGGTGGAGGCGATCGAGACGCCGATGTCGGCCGACGCGCACAGCTCGGGCAGCTCGTCCGGCGGCGCGAAGTGCTGGGCGACGCGGTCGCCCAGCTCGAGCTCGGCCAGCAGCGCCTCGATCTCGGCCTGGATCCAGCCGCCGCGCGCGGCCATGATCAGCCGCGCCCGCGGCTCCTCCCGGGAGACGCGCGCGAAGGCCCGCAGCAGCACGTCCAGGTTGGTGTTCGGGCGGTAGTTGCGCAGCGACAGGATCACCATCGAGTCGTCCGGCCAGCCGAACCGGGCCGCCAGCCCGGGGACGCGGTGCTCGGGCCCGAACGGGCGCAGGTCGACGTACCAGACGATCCTGTGCACCCGCTCGGCAGCGGCCCCGAGCCGGACCGTCTCGTCGGCGTTGCCGATCGAGCTCACGACGTATTCGTCCCCCGCCGCGACGGCGGCCCGCACCCACCTGCGTCCGCGTGGCCGCTCGCGGCCGTACGTGAAGATGTCGGTGTTCCAGGGGCTCATGACGAGCGGGTGCACGCCGGCCTCGGCGGCCCAGTAGCCGTAGGGGAGCAGGTAGTGGGCATGGACGACGTCGACGTCGAGCTTGCGGGCAAGGTTGCGGATCGCCGGGGCAAAGCGCATGCGCCGCACGCCCTTGATGCGGGTGCCCAGCTCGAGCTCCTGGATGCGGTGGGCGGTGATGCCGTCGAGCTCGCCCGGACGCTGGCTCAGGCGGTCGGACACGATGTGGACGTCGTGGCCGAGCTCGGCCACGCGCCATGCCCAGCGCAGGAAGATCACCGAGACGCCGTCGCCGACGCCGAGCACGCGCAGGGGCCGGCCGCCGTTTCCGTCAGCCACGCGCGACGCTCCTGGCGGCGGCGCGGGCGGCCGCCGCACCCCGGCGGGCGCGGTACATGCGCCCGCGGGCGACCCGGCCGATCTGCACGAACGCCGGCCGGGGGTCGTCGCGGGCGAGCAGCGCATCCGTGTACGGCGGCCGCTGCAATGCGTGGCGCGAGCCGTTCATGAACGAGATCGCCCACCGGCGGCCCTCGTTCGTCATCCGCCGCGGCTGCGGCCGGCGGCCGACGAGATCGAGGTAGGCGATGTGGGTCAGGTCGACCCCGCACGCCGTGGCGAGGCCGTGCCACTGCCACAGCCGCGGGTTCACCTCGATCAGCTTGTGGGCGCCGGTGCGCGGGTCGCGCTTGAACTCGACCTGCGAGATGCCGTGGAATCCGAGCGCGCGCAGCAGGCGCAGGCCGTGCTCGGCCACCTCGGGCACCCACACCGCCTCCGCCACGCGGCAGACGCCCATGTGCTCGCGCGTCTGGCGCAGCTTGCGGCCGGTGAAGACTCCCAGCGCCTCGCCGTCGGCGGCCACGTAGCTGCCCAGGGTGTAGAGGCCCTCGTCGCCGCCGGGGACGTACTCCTGCACCATCGGCTCGAACGGCTCGGTCTGGGCGTAGGCGCTCTCGAGCTCGGAGTCGGTCTGGCAGCGGAAGGCCTGGCGGTTGTGGAGCCGCTTGAAGCCGATCGGGTCGGACGGCTTCACCATCACCGGGTAGCCGAGCTCGCGCGCGGCGGCGAGCGCCTCGCCGGCGGCGGCCGGGTGGCGGGTCTCGGGCACGGGCACGCCGCAGGCGATCGCGGTCTCGAGCTGGTGGCGCTTGCTCTGGATCCGCTCGAGCACCTCCCACGCGGGCGAGCACAGCCGATAGGCGTCGCCGAGCTCGTCCGCCCGGCGGGCGAGCACGTTCACGTGCTCGTCGTGGGTGGCGAAGGCGGGCACCGGCGCGGTCAGCGTCTCGCCGAGGCGGGCGAGCGCGGCGACGAAGCCGTCCTCGTCGACGCCGGGATCCGGCACGACGACCGGCGTCGCGTAGCGGGAGCGGAACCCGAGCGCCCACGGGCGATGGTCGACCGCGAGCGCGCGCACGCCGTGGCGGCCGAGCGAGCGGATCGCGGCGAGGCCGTTCACCCAGCCGACGTCGGCGACGACGGCGGTGGGTGCGGGTGGGCGGGAATCGGGCATGGGCGCGGCGATTCTATCCGCCGCCCCTCGCCCGCCCGGCCGCTACTCAGTCGAATTCGACCTGGTCGAAGTAGCGGATGGCGCGCCGCCCGATCGGTACCTGCGGCCGCAGCCGGCGCAGCTCGCCGGGGTCGGTCGTGCCGAGCGCGAGGCCGACGGCGAGCGCCGGGGGGTTGATCTCGGGCGTGTAGACGATGGTCGATACGCGCGGGTTGATCTCCATCAGCTTGCCGCCCTTGAACTGCACCGAGAGGAAGTAGTCCATCCCGAGCTCCGCGGCCAGGCGGGCCGAGTACTCCTCCTCGCGCGGGCGCTCGATCAGCGTGAAGTCCATCGCCAGGCCGGCGCGCAGGGCCTCGCGGGTGCGCGTCATCGGCAGCAGCAGCTCGCCGCCGAGGCAGATGGCGTCGACCGTCTCCTCCGGCCCGTCCAGGTACTCCTGGACGATGTAGGCCGGGAACGGGCCGTCTCCCAGAAGGGCGAGCACATCCTCGAGCCGCTCCGGCGCCGCCTCGCCGGGCCGTGACTCGAGCAGCCACCGGCGGCGGTCGGCCGTCGGGTCGAGGATGCGGAAGCCGCGCGAGCCCTTCGCCTGCGTCGGCTTCATCACCACCCTGCGGCCCGGGTAGCCGAGCGCGCGCACGGCGGCGGCGAACGCGTCCGGGTCGGCCACCTCGATCGTCTCGGGGTGGGGGACGCCGGCAGCCGCGGCCAGCCGGAACGTGTCGGCCTTGTCGGAGGCGGCCTGCACCCCCGCGGCCGGGCCGGCGAGGACGGGCAGCCCGAAGCTGTCGCGCGCCCGCGCCCAGGCCGGGATCTCGGCGGACGAGGTGGGGAAGACCACGTGGGCGCCGAGGTCCGCGGCGGCGGCCTGCATGGCGGGGATGAAGTCCGGATCGTCGCCGCGGGGGACGACGGCGAAGCGATCGCACAGCCGCGACCCGGCGGAGCGGGGGTTGGCGTCGCTGCCGACCACGCCGTGGCCGGCCTCGCGCAGCGCCCGGATCAGGCGCGGGCAGCCGGGCGCGCCGGCGGCCGTGACGAGGACGGTCGTCTCCACGAGCGTGAGTCTGGCACACGCTCACGCGCTAAGGTGCCGCGATGCCTGCGACCCAGACGCCGGACGGCCTCGCCGGAGAGGCCCGCCTCGCCACCCAGAAGGTGCTCCAGCGCGCCTTCGGGACGATCGAGCCGATCGTGCCCGTCCCCGTGAAGCGCCGCGTCCGCAAGGCGCTGCCGCGGTCGGTGCGCAAGTACGTCGACCCGGGCTGGCATCGCCGCGGCATCGGCGGGATGTGGAACCAGCTCGGCGAGCTCCAGTTCCGGTATCTGGTCGATCACGGCCTCGAGCCGCAGCACTACCTGCTCGACGTCGGCTGCGGGCCGCTGCGGGGCGGCTGGCGCTTCATCGAGTACCTCGAGACCGGCCGCTACTACGGCATCGACCGCCGCTACGACCTGATCGAGGCCGGGCGCGACTTCGACCTGCGCCCGCGCGGCCTGCTGGCCAAGCAGCCGGTGCTGCGCGAGCTGCACCACTTCGAGTTCGACACGCTGCACCGCCAGTTCGACTACGCGCTCGCCCAGTCGGTGTTCACGCATCTCAGCATCAACGAGATCATGCGCTGCCTCGTCGAGATGGACCGCGCGCTCGCGCCGGGCGGCAAGTTCTTCGCCACGTTCTACGAGAACGACCGCGGGCCGCGGGTGATCGCAGACCTCGAGCAGAAGCCGGGGCTGCCGACCCACCTCGACCGCGACTTCTTCCACTATCACCGCAGCACCTTCGAGTGGCTGTGCGAAGGCACGGGGCTGCAGGTCGAGTACCTGGGCGGGTGGAACAACCCCCGCAACCAGAAGATGCTCGTCTTCACCCACAAGGACCAGTAGCCCGCATGGCACGTCCGAAGCGGCTCATGATCGTGGGGCTCGACTGCGTCCCGCCCGAGATCGTGTTCGACGACATGCGCGCCGAGCTGCCCGTGCTCGCGGGCCTCATGGAGCGCGGGGCCTGGGGCAGGCTCGAGTCGTGCGACCCGCCCATCACCGTGCCGGCATGGTCGTGCATGATGTCGTCGAAGGATCCGGGCACGCTCGGCTTCTACGGCTTCCGCAACCGCAAGGACCACTCCTACGACGGCCTCGCCTTTGCGACCTCCGAGAAGGTCAAGGAGGACCGGCTGTGGGACATCCTCTCCCGCGCCGGCAAGCACGTGGTGGCGCTGGGAGTGCCGCAGACCTTCCCGCCCCGGCAGGTGAACGGCGAGATGGTGAGCTGCTTCCTGACGCCCTCCACCGACTCGCGCTACACCTATCCCGAGGCGCTCAAGGACGAGATCCGTGAGGTCGTCGGCGACTACATGGTGGACGTGCCCGACTACCGCACCGACGACCGCGAGCGGGTGGTGCGCGACATCAACACCATGACGCAGCGCCGCTTCAAGCTCGCGCGGCACCTGCGCGACACGCGGCCGTGGGACTTCTTCATGCTGGTCGAGATGGGGCCCGACCGCCTGCACCACGCCCTGTGGCGCTTCTACGACCCCAACCACCCCGACTACGTGCCGGGCACCCCGCTCGAGGCGGCCTTCCGGGAGTACTACCGCTACCTCGACTCCGAGGTGGGCGCGCTGATCGAGGGCCTCGGCGACGACACGGCGGTCATGGTGGTCTCAGACCACGGCGCGCAGGCCATGTTCGGCGGCATCCAGATCAACGAGTGGCTGATGCAGAACGGCTACCTGACGCTCGTCGACCCGCCCACCGAGCAGACGCCGATCGGGCGCTGCACGATCGACTGGCCGCGGTCGCGAGTGTGGGCCGACGGCGGCTACTACTCGCGCATCTTCCTGAACGTGAAGGGCCGCGAGCCCGACGGTGTCGTCGATCCCGCCGACTACGAGCCCCTGCGCGACGAGCTGATCGCAAAGCTCGAGGCGCTGGGCGACGAGGAGGGCCGCTCGATCGGCACGCGGGTGTTCCGGCCGGAGGATCTGTACAAGACCGTGAACGGGGTCGCACCCGACCTGATCGCCTACTTCGGCAACCTCGGCTGGCGCTCGATCGGCTCGGTCGGCGACGGCCGCGTGCAGGTGCGCGAGAACGACACCGGCCCCGACGACGCCAACCACGCCAAGTTCGGCATCGCCGTCTTCGCCGGGCCCGGCATGCCCGCCACCGTGCCGGCGGACGCGCGCCTGTTCGACATCGCTCCGACCGTGCTGACCGCCCTGGGGCTGCCCGTGCCGGCGGACATGCAGGGCCGGAGCCTCGTCTGATCGACCCGGTCGCGCTCCTGGACGAGCTGCGCATGCTCGCCTACGAGGGCCGCGCGTACGCCGAGAGCGAGTACGACCAGACCCGCTACCGGCGCCTGTGCCAGATCGTGGACGAGTTCTACGCCGACCTCGCCGGCCTGCCTGCGGCGGAGGTGGCCGCGCGCTTCGCGGCCGACCTGGGCACGCCGACGCCGAAGGTGGGGGCGACGGCGGTGATCCCGGGCGAGGACGGCCGCATCCTGCTCGACCGCCGGGCCGACGACGGCCGCTGGGGCCTGCCCGGCGGGTGGCTCGGGTCGAACGAGTCGCCTGAGGCGGGGGTCGTGCGCGAGGTGGCCGAGGAGACGGGCCTGCAGATCGAGATCGTGCGGCTGGGCATGGTCGGCTGGCGGGCGGCATCGCTGCCCGCGGCCCCGCACGGGCAGGTCGGGCTCGTGTACGTGTGCCGCGTCGTCGGCGGGGAGCTGCGCCAGAGCCACGAGTCGCTCGAGCTCGCCTGGCGGGATCCGGCCGACCCCGCGATCGAGTGGCACCTCGATCACGGCCGCCGCGCCCGCATCGCGCTCGCATCCGCGTAGCGGCGGCGATCCGGCCAAGCGCTCTAACATGCCGCCCATGGCCACGCTGGCGGATCGGCGGCGGACGATGGGCCGCGTGCGTGAGATCGCGCAGGTTGCGACGAAGCACGGCTTCGGCTTCGTGTTCGAGCGGCACGCGCTGCGGCGCTCGTCCGTGATCGAGGCCCAGAACCTGCCCGCCCTCGGCCGCCACCTGCGCGAGATGCTGGACGAGCTCGGGCCCACCTTCGTGAAGTTCGGGCAGCTGCTCTCGACCCGGCCCGACATCGCGCCGCCCGAGATCGTGTCCGAGCTGCGCCTGCTGCAGGACTCGGTCTCGCCCGTGGCCTACAGCCAGATCGAGCGCGTCGTCGAGGCCGAGCTGCGCTCGCCGATCGACCGCCTGTTCACGAACTTCGACCCGGTGCCGGTGGCGGCCGCGTCGATCGGCCAGGTGCACTTCGCCGAGCTGCCCAACGGCCGCCGGGTGGCGGTCAAGGTGCAGCGGCCGAACGCCGCCCGCCAGGTCGAGTCCGACCTGAGCCTGCTCTACCAGGTCGCCCGGATCGTGCGCCGTCGCGTCGACCGGCTCTCGTTCATCGATCCGGTGGCGGTGGTGGACGAGTTCGCGCGCTCGATCCGGCACGAGCTCGACTACCGCACCGAGGCCAGGAACGCCGAGATCTTCCGCCGCAACTTCGCCGAGGAGCCGCGCGTGGCCATCCCGCGCGTGTACGGCACCTACTCCAGCGAGCGGGTGCTGACGCTGGAGCGGCTCGAGGGCGTCCAGCTCGGCGACCTGGATCTCGCGGCCACGCCGATGGACGAGCGCCGCCGGCTCGCGATCCTGATCGCGGAGGCCTGGCTCGAGATGATCTTCCGCCACGGGGTGTTCCACGGCGACCCGCATCCCGCGAACATCATGGTGCTCGGCGACGGCCGCCTGGGACTGGTCGACTTCGGCATGACCGGCTCGCTCAGCGAGGCGGACATGCGCCGGCTGACACGGCTCCTGCTCGATGCGGTGAACGAGAACGTGGACGCGCTGCCGCGGCGGCTGTACGACCTCGGCGTGCGGTTCAACAAGGAGCAGGAGGACGAGCTGCGGATCGAGCTGCGCGAGGTGTACTACCGCTACTACGGCGCCTCGATGGGCCAGATCGACCCGCTGCAGGTGATCCGCGAGGCCTTCGTGCTCGTGTCGCGCATGCACCTGCGCCTGCCGACCCGGTTCGCGCTGCTCGACAAGGCGCTCGCGACGCTCGGCAGCGTCGGCACCGAGCTCTACCCCGACTTCAACGTGTTCGAGGTGGCCGAGCCGTACGCCGCCGAGCTGGTCGCCCGCCGGTTCTCGCCGCGGCACCTGCTCGACCGCTCGAAGGAGGGGCTCGAAAGCTACGGCGGCCTGCTCATGGAGCTGCCCTACCAGGTGCACGACACGCTCGAGCAGCTGCGCGACGGCGAGGTCGAGGTGCAGTTCCGCCACAAGGGCCTGGACGACCTCACCCGCCAGGCGGACATCGTCTTCAACCGGCTGGTCGTCGCGGTCGTGATGTCGGCGCTCCTGATCGGCTCGTCGCTCATCGGGATCTCGGCGCAGGGCGGCTGGCACATCTTCGGCATCCACGTCCTGGCGCTGGCGGGATTCCTCTCGGCGACGGCGCTCGGCGTGGTGCTCGTGCTCTCGATCGTGCGCAGCGGCCGGCTGTAGGTCCCTCGTCACCGCCGGTCGGCGGCGTGCCAGAACGCGGCGACGCGGCGGTTGAACGGCTCGCCCAGAAGCTGCGGCTGGTGGGCGGCGCCGGGGAAGACCGCCTCCTCGGCTCCCAGCTCCCGCACCAGCAGGTCGCAGACGGCGATGAAGGCGCGGCCGCCGATCTCGTGCGCCAGGAGTGGCACCGCGTCCCAGCCCCCGCGGGCGACCAGGGCCGGGAACGGGGCGGCCGCGAGCGCGGCGAGCGGGATGTCGGCCTCGACCGGGGTGCGCTCGCCCATCGAGCGCCGCACCGAGCGCCGGGCGACGTCGTTCAGCGTCGGGCCTTCACCCATGTCGAAGCCCCATGCAGCCAGGAACCCGCGCAGGTACTCCTCCTCGGTCATGCCGGCCTGGTCGCCGATGTGGCGGTTCAGGCGCTCGATCATCTGCTCCACCGCCGGATCGCCCCGCACGAGCCCGAACGCGGGCGGCTCGATCAGTGTGAGCGAGCGCACCGACTGCGGCCTCCGGGCGGCGGCGAGCATGCACACGATGGCGCCGTAGGAGTGCCCGAGCACGTGCATCGGCCGGTCGAGCAGCCGCACCAGATCGTCGGTCTCGGGCTCGAAGTCGACCCGCCCGGCGCCGTCGGGGCTGCGGCCGAACCCGCGCCGGTCGACCACGTGCAGCTCGAACTCCGCCGCCAGCGGGCGCTGCTCGGAGAAGGCGAGGGCGCCGAAGCTCATGCTGCCGTGCACGAGCAGCGCCGCAGGGCCTGACCCGCAGACGCTGACGTGCAGGTCGGGCATGGCCGCATTCAAGCATGCGCCCTGCTCGAGCGACGTCCGCACCCCTCCTTAGCATGGGAGGATGGAGACGTCCCCCCGCTGGCTCATCGACGCCTGCCCGCCGCAGGCGGCCGCCGACCTGGCGGCGGAGCTCGGGGTGCATCGCACCACGGCCGAGGTGCTCGTGCGCCGCGGCCACCGCACCGCCGCGGCCGCGCGCTCGTTCCTCGACCTGGACGGCCCCATCCACGATCCGCTGCTCCTCGGCGACATGGCCGCCGCCTGCGAGCGCATCGGCCGTGCCATCGCGGCGGGCGAGCGCGTGTGCGTGCACGGCGACTACGACGCCGACGGCATCTGCGCCACCGCGCTCGCCGTTCTGGCGCTGCGTGAGCTCGGTGCCGACGTCGACTGGCACGTGCCGAGCCGCTTCGACGAGGGCTACGGCCTCGCCGCCGAGACGGTCGAGCGGCTGGCGGGCGACGGCGTGAAGCTGCTCGTCACCGTCGACTGCGGCATCACGGCGGCCGACCAGGTCGACCGCGCCGCCGCCCTCGGCATGGACGTGATCGTGACCGACCACCACCGTCCGGCCGACGTGCTGCCCGCCTGCCCGCTCGTGTGCACGCGGCCGTCCGAGTATCCGTTCCCCGAGCTGTCCGGCACCGGTGTCGTCTTCAAGCTCGCCCAGGCCCTCTTCGCCCAGGCCGGCCGCGACCCGGCCGCGCTCGAGCTGCACCTCGACCTGGTCGCGCTCGCGACGATCGCCGACGTCGTGCCGCTCGTCGACGAGAACCGCGGGCTCGTCCGGGCGGGGCTGCGCCGGCTCGCCCGCACCACCCGCCCCGGCCTGCGCGCGCTCATGGCGAGCGCCCGCGTCGACCGGGCCCGGATCGGCGCGTCCGACGTCGGCTTCCGGCTCGCTCCCCGCATCAACGCCGCCGGGCGCCTGTGCCACCCCGGCGAGGCGCTCGAGCTGCTCCTGACCGACGACGATGCCCGCGCACGCGCGCTCGCGACGCGCCTCGAGGGGCTGAACCGCGAGCGCCAGAGCGTCGAGGACGCGATCCTGCGCGATGCCCTCGACCAGCTCGAGGCCCGCGGCGAGGAGTGGCGGCAGCGGCGCGCATACGTGCTCTCATCGCCTGACTGGCACGAGGGCGTGGTCGGCATCGTCGCCTCGCGCCTCGTCGAGCGCTGCGGCCGGGCGGTGGTGCTGATCGCCGAGCGCGGCGAGGAGGGCAAGGGCTCGGGCCGCAGCATCCCGGCCTACGACCTGCACGCCGGCCTCTCGGCCTGCCGCGAGCACCTGCAGCGCTACGGCGGCCATCGCGTCGCCGCCGGGGTGACGCTGGCGACGGGCGACATCGAGGCTTTCGCCGACGCGCTGGCGGCGCACGCAGAGGCCGCGCTCGCCGAGTGCGACCTGCAGCCCCGGCAGCGCATCGACGCGGTGCTGGCCCCGGCCGAGGCGTCGCTCGAGCTGGCAGATGAGCTGGCGCTGCTGGAGCCATGCGGGCTCGGCAACCCCGGCGTCGTGCTGCTCGCCCCGGCCGCGTCGGTGAACGGCGTCGAGCGGATGGGCGACGGCCGCCACCTGCGCATGTCCATCGAGCTCGGCGGGTTCCGCTGCCGCGCCGTGTGGTTCGGCCACGGCGGCGCGGCCGACGACCTGCGGGCCGGCGGCCGCCAGGACGTCGCCTACCGGCTGTCGCGCAACGAGTGGAACGGGGCCGCGTCGGTGCAGATGCTCGTGCGCGCCGTCGGCGCGGTGCCCGATGGCCTGCCGGTGACGGCCCTCGATGCCGCCGCGGTCGCGCCCGACCAGACGCCCGCCCCCGCACGCGTCGAGGACATGCGCGGCCGGGGCGTGCAGGTGGCCACGATCGCCCGCCTCGTCGCCGCCGGAGAGCGGGTGATGGTGCTCGTCGCCGACACCCGCCGCCGCCGCGGCATGCTCGGCGGCCCGCTGGCGCCGGCCAGGCTCGGCACGGGCGCCGTGGCGCTCGCCGAGTACGCCGAGGCCGCCCGGATCGCCGATCCGGAGCGCTGCTTCGGCGCCGTCGTCGCGCTCGACCCGCCCGCCGACCGGGCCGGGGGAGAGCTGCTGGCCGAGCTCGGCTCGCGCATGCCGGTGCACCTGGTGTGGGGCGAGGCCGAGATCCAGTTCGCCCGCCAGGTGCTCGAGGCGCGCGAGCCGCTGCGGCCGGCGCTGGTCGTCGTCTGGCAGGCCCTGCGCTCGGGCGAGAACCGCATCCCGCTCGCCCCCGACACGGTCGCGCGCTGCCGCACGGTCCTCGCCGAGGTCGGGCTCGATCCGGCCGAGCAGGGCGGGGGCGAGCGCATCGACCTGAACGCCTCTCCCACCTACCGCGCGGCCGTCGAGCGGGTCGAGGACTCGGTGCGGTTCCTGCAATCCCAGGCGGGGTGAGGGCCGCCCCGCCCCCCTCAACTACCATACGGGTATGGCAACGGTGCCCCGAAGCGCCGAGGCCGAACGGCACGACCACCTGCTGGTGGAGCTGCTCGGCCGGATCGCGGCGTACAACCCGAATCTCGACGCGGAGCAGATTCGCGCCGCGTTCGACTACGCCTGCGACCACCATGCCGGCCAGGTGCGCAAGAGCGGCGAGCCGTTCATCCACCATCCCTGCGCCGTCGCCGAGATCTGCGCCGAGCTGAAGCTCGACTCGGCCACGATCACCGCCGCCCTGCTCCACGACACGGTCGAGGACACCGACGCCGAGATCGAGGACGTGCGGGCGCGCTTCGGCGAGGACGTCGCGCTGCTCGTCGACGGCGTCACGAAGCTGACCCGGATCAGCTTCGCGAGCCGCGAGCAGGCCCAGGTCGAGAACTACCGCAAGATGATCGTGGCGATGGCCCACGATCTGCGCGTCGTCCTGATCAAGCTCGCCGACCGCCTGCACAACATGCGCACGATCTCTGCGCTCGGCAAGCAGAAGCAGGTGCAGACCGCCCGCGAGACGCTCGAGATCTACGCGCCGCTCGCCCACCGGCTGGGCATCAACTCGATCAAGTGGGAGCTCGAGGACCTGGCCTTCGCCTGCCTGCACCCGCGCCGCTACGCCGAGATCGGGGCGATGGTCAGCCAGACGCGCACCGAGCGCGAGGGCTTCGCCGGCGAGGCGGGCACGATCCTGCTGCACGAGCTCGAGGAGGCCGGCATCAAGGCCGACATCGCCGGCCGGGCCAAGCACCTGTACTCGATCTACACCAAGATGGCCCAGGGCGGCAAGGAGTTCAACGAGATCTACGACCTGACCGCGATCCGCGTCCTGGTCGACTCGGTCAAGGACTGCTACGGCGCCATCGGCATCATCCACTCGCTGTGGAAGCCGATGCCGGGGCGGTTCAAGGACTACGTCGCGATGCCCAAGTTCAACATGTACCAGTCGCTGCACACGACGGTGATCGGGACGCAGGGAAAGCCGCTCGAGATCCAGGTGCGCACCCACGAGATGCACCAGACCGCCGAGTACGGCATCGCCGCCCACTGGCTGTACAAGCAGCCGTCGTCAGCGTCGGCGTCGGGGAAGGCCTCCGCGAACGCGTGGGTGGCCCAGCTGGCCGACTGGCAGGCCGATGCGCGCGACCCCAAGGAGTTCATGGACACGCTGCGCGTCGACCTGTTCTCCGACGAGGTCTACGTGTTCACGCCGAAGGGCGAGGTGAAGAGCCTGCCGGTCGGCTCGACGCCGCTCGACTTCGCCTACGCCGTCCACACCGACGTCGGCCACCGCTGTGTCGGCGCGAAGGTGAACGGGCGCATCGTCCCGCTGCACTACGTGCTGCAGTCGGGCGAGTTCGTCGAGGTGCTGACCTCGAAGCAGGAGCGGGGGCCGTCGCGCGACTGGCTGATGCTCGTGAAGTCGTCGCGGGCGCGCAACAAGATCCGGCAGTGGTTCACCCAGCAGGCGCGCGAGGACCTCGAGCAGCGCGGGCGGGAGTCGCTGCAGCAGGCGCTGAAGTCGAACGGCCTGCCGCACCAGAAGGTGTCCTCGTCGCCGCTCCTGGCCGGGATCATCCGCGAGATGGGCTTCAAGAAGGCCGACGACTTCTACGTCGCCATCGGCGGCGGCAAGATCCAGGTCGGCCAGGTCGTGAGCAAGCTGATCGGACGATTGAAGACCGTCGAGGTCGTCTCGCCCGAGGAGCAGTTCACACCGGCCCGGCGCCCGCAGAAGCGGCCCGTGGCGAGCTCGGAGTACGGCATCGTGGTCGACGAGGCCGGCGACCCCGACGTGCTCGTGCGCATGGCCAAGTGCTGCACGCCCGTCCCCGGCGACGAGATCTGCGGCTACATCTCGCTCGGCCGCGGCATCACGATCCACCGCGACGACTGCCCCAACGTGCGCGCGCTGCGACGCACGCCGGAGCGGTTCACGCCCGTGCACTGGGACGATTCCGACGTGGCCACGAGCTCGTTCCGGGTGACGATCGCCCTGCAGTCGTGGGACCGCCCGCGGCTGCTCGAGGACGTCGCCCGCACGTTCGCCGAGCACGGCGCGAACATCGTCGAGTACGGCGGCCATGTCTCCGACCAGATGGCCCGCAACTGGTACACGGTCGAGGTGGGCGACGTGAAGGAGCTGCGCAGCCTGCTCTCGGCGCTTCGCAATGTCGACGCCGTCTTCGACGCCTACCGGGTGACGCCCGGCGGCTGAGCATCGGTAGACTCCCGCCGGTGAGCGGGTACGAAGGCGAGACGACGCTGTGGCAGGGCCATCCGAGCTGGAAGGCCATGCTGCTCTTCTACATCCGATGGACGCTGATCTCGCTGATCCCGATCGCGCTCTGGGTGGTGCTCGACGTCGCCGGCCAGAACGTCACGCCGACGTGGCTCTCGACGGCGACGATCGTCCTGCTCGTCCTCACCTACGTGATCGGCTGGGTGCGGCGGGTCACGACGCGCTACCTGGTCACCGACCGCCGGATCCAGATCCGGGTGGGCATCGCCAGCCGCCGTGAGCGCACCACCCACATCGATCGCGTCCAGAACGTGAACCTGACCCAGTCGCTCGCCCAGCGCATCCTCGGCATCGGCGACGTCGACTGGGACACCGCCGGGACGGACGCGCCCGAGTCCGACTTCACCTTCCGCGGCATCGACGACCCGAGCGCGCTCGTGCGCATCGCCGACCGCTTCCACGTCGAGTCGATGCGCACCGCCGCCGACCCGCCACCGTCAGCGCCGCAGGTGCCGTAGGCGCACGCAGGCCGTGACGAGCACCGACGCAGCCGCCATCCGGGAGCTTGCGCTCTCGTTTCCCGACGCCCGCGAGGACCACCCGTTCGGCCCCGAGAGCCACGTGTTCAAGGTGGGGGGCGGCAGCCGCATGTTCGCGATCCTGCACGACGGCCCGCCGGTCACGGCGACGCTCAAGCTGACGAAGGAGGAGCGCGAGATCGCGCTCACGCTGCCGTTCGTGTCCGAGGCCAAGTACGTCGGCCGCTACGGCTGGGTGACGGCGCGGGTGGAGGACGGCGACTGCCTGGAGGCCGCGCTCGAGTGGCTGCGCGAGTCCTACTGGCTGCGGGCGCCGGAAGGCACGCGCGAGGCCGCCTGGGCGTAGCCACGCACGGGACGGGCGCGCCCCTCGGGCGCCTCGAGCCTCCCGTTACGAAGTTGCCCCTGTCCGTTGAGGGCGGTACCTTGACCCGCGCAATGCGCGATGGCACGACGCGTATCTCGATCCTCTGCGCCGTGGCGGCCCTCACGGTGGTCGCCGCCGTGCTCGGCCTGGCCGTGCCGACGACCGCCTCGGCGGCCGCCGCGTGCGGCACGCGCGCCGGCGTCGCGCCGGCCACCTACCGGCACGTGGTCGTGATCATGGAGGAGAACCGCAGCATCACCGATGTCCTCGGCGGCGCCGGCTCGGCCGCCGCCCGGCAGGCGCCGTATCTGAACCACCTGGCGGCGGTCTGCGGCGTCGCGTCCAACTACCGCGGGGCCACGCACCCGAGCCATCCCAACTACATGGCGGTCACGGGCGGCTTCGCGACGACGGCGACCGGCATCTCCGCCCCGAGCATCTTCCAGCAGGTGCGCCAGGCTGGCGGCACGTGGCGGGTGTACCAGGGCTCGATGCAGCAGCGGTGCCAGCGCAGCGCCGGCTTCCCGTACAAGCCCCAGCACAACCCCGGCGTCGCCTACACGGCGCTTGCGAGCGACTGCAAGCGGTGGGATCTGAACATGAACGGGCTCTCCCACGACATCGCCACGGGCGGCCTGCCCTCCTACGCCTTCATCGCGCCGGATCAGTGCAAGGACATGGAGATCGGCTGCGGCGGCACGAACGCCATCACCGTCGGCGACAACTGGCTGCACACGTGGATCCCGCGCCTCCTCGCCACCCGCGGCTATCGCACCGGCCACACCGCCATCTTCATCACGTGGGACGAGGGCACGCACGGGCGCGGGACGACCGGCGAGAACTGCCTGGCGGCCGCGAACCTGAGCGACGTCAGCTGCCATGTGGCCACGCTCGTGCTCTCGCCGTATGTGAGCCGGGGCAAGCGCAGCTCCCTCCTCTTCAGCCACTACTCGCTGCTGCAGACCACCGAGCGCATGCTCGGCCTGCGGCCGTTCATCGGCCACGCCGCCGACACGAGCACGCGCGGCATGCGCTCGGCCTTCGGCTTCTAGCCCTCGACGCGCAGCGTGCGCTCGATGCCCTTCGGGCCGATGTCGACCAGGTAGCCGCGCAGGATGCCGTGGTTGGCCTCGCTGCCCGGGTTCAGGCACACCGACTGGCCGATGGTGCGCTCGCCGCCCGACTCGTGGATGTGACCGTGGACGCCGAGCAGCGGCTGGTACTTCTCGATCACGCGGCGCACGGCCGTCGACCCCACGGGCCCGCGCAGCACGTCGCCGGCCGAGATGGTCGGGCGCAGGTTCGCGTCGAGGATGGGCGCGGTGTCGAGCCCCGAGTCGTGGGGCGGGACGTGGATCATGAACACCGCCCGGCGCGGGTCGCGCACCTGAGCGGCCAGGGCGTCGAGCCGGTCGAAGAGCTCCTCCTCGGACACCTCCCGCGGCGTGTCCCAGGGCGTGTGGTTCGACCAGCCGTAGGCCAGCAGCTGCAGCCCGCCGGGCATGTCGAGCACCCGGCCGTCGGCGTTCTGGGGGAAGTACTCCGGCCGGTCGAGGATCGGGTCGATGCCGAAGTCGTCGTCGTTGCCGGGGATCACGAACACCGGCACCTCGCCTCCCGCGAGCCGGTCGGTGGCGAGCTGCATCCACTCCTCCATGCGCGCGTTCATGAGCCGGTGCAGGAGCTCGTCGCGGGCTCCGGGATCGGTCGCGAGCCGCTCGGTGTCGGCCGCCGACATCACCTCCGAGTAGTAGCCGACGTCGGCGATGTCACGCTCGAGCACCGCCAGCTCCTCCGGCGTGCCGGCCCGGCGGTGGACGCCGAAGAGGTCGGCCTCGAAGCTGTCGCCGTCCTTGACGATCGGCACGATCGCCTTGCCGGTGAAGTCGCCCGCGACCAGGCCGATCTGCGCCTTGTACACGTTCAGCTTGATGGCGTTCAGGAACTTCCGCCACGCCTTCTCGGCGGCATGGAAGTCGCTCGCGATGTAGATCCGGATGGTGTCGGGCACGCCGGCCTAGTCCGGTGGGATCTCGGCGAAGAGCATGCTCGTGTCGACGCCCTTGCTGCGCTGAACGACCTTCATGATCGCCCAGATCACCAACCCGATCCCGGCGAACACGAGGCTGCCCGTGATGCCGCTGTTGTTCAGGTAGTTCAGCCGGCCGGCACCGCTCGACGTGAGGTTGTCCCAGATCGGTTTCACCGCCGCGAACCAGTAGATCCAGAGCGGGAACACGATCCATGCCACCCCCAGCCAGGGCAAGGCGCGCCGGTAGGGCGCGTTGCGCACAAGATCCGGTCTGCGGAAGCGGATCAGGATCGCGTTCACCCCCGGCATGATCCACGTCAGGGCGGCCATGAAGATCGAGAACCACAGCGTCGCCACCAGGTTCAGCTTGCCGATCGGCGGCGCGATCGAGCTCGGCAGCACGGCGAAGTTCTGCAGCCACAGGAAGACGGCGGTCAGCCCGAGCGTCGCCAGGATCGCGTTCAGCGGGGCGGCCATGCGCTCGTTGACCACGCCGAACCACTCGGGCAGCTGGCGGTCGAGGCTCCATGCCAGGCCCATGCGGCTGATGAAGTTCACGTACACCGGGCACAGGAGCAGCGGGAACATCGCCCCGGCCAGGCTGATCAGCGCCCACAGCGGCCACAGCGTCTTGTTCGCGATCACCGCCAGGAGCGGCATCGAGGGTGGCTGCCCGAGCGGCAGGGCGATGTTGGTGACGCCGCCCCAGTAGTTGTAGCCCCAGCTGGTGGCCATGTTGAAGCCGATGTGGTTCGTGAACAGGTCGACGTAGAGCGAGTTGGCGATGACGCCGATCAGGAGCGCGCCGAGCAGCGCGACGGAGACGCCGCGCTTGACGTTGCCGCGCACCTCGCCGGCGATGTAGGCCGAGTACTGGAAGCCGATGAACTGCAGGAACACGATCCCGAGCATGAACGGGAACACGGTCCGCGAGAAGATGTCGCTCAGGAAATTGTTCGTGTAGCCGGGCAGGATGGCGCTGCCGGACGCCGCGATCTTGGCGGCGCCGACGCCCTGCGTGTAGTGCGGCAGGTTGCGGTTGAAGTCGGACTGGTTCGTCGCGAGCAGGCCGAACACGAACATGGCCACGAAGCTCGCCACCCCGATCGCCGCCATGATGGTGACGACCTTGTGGAACCGGCGGGTCGGCAGGAGCACGATGCCGGCGATCACCGCGAGCACGACCAGGCCCCAGATCAGCCCGTTCCAGCCCGTGATCTCGCCGGTCGAGTTCGTGAACCAGGTGTTCGCGTTCTTGAAGAAGTGCCCGCCGGCGCCGATGCCGATGATCCGGCCCGTGATCTGGATGTTGCGCAGCACGAGCGGAACCTCGAAGGCCATGATCGCGACGGACGCGATGACGAGCGTCCACGACTCGAGCCAGCCCAGGAACGGCCCGACGATACGGGTGGTGAAGACGTAGTCACCGCCCGAGCGGGGCATGACCGAGGTCAGCGACGCGAAGATCAGGGCGAGCGGGACGCAGAAGAGGCCGGTGATGATCGCTGCCCAGCCGTACTCCGAGAACGGGCCGAAGCGCCACACCGGCACGAACGCGAGCGAGTAGAACGCGGGGTACAGGGTCAGGCCGACGCCGACGAACGCGGCGACGTTGAAGAACAGGGCGTTGGTGACGCTGACGTCGCGCACCAGCCCTGACGACTGCCGGACGAACAGCCGCTTGCCGCTCCCCGACTCGGCCATATCCGCCATATCGAATCTCCCCCTCTGCGCGCGAGGCACCCATGACCCGCGCTGATCCGGCAGTTGTACCACGCCCCGCGGACGGGCCTCAAGGGGGGTGCGTCACCGCCAGTTCTCGGGGGCGTCCCAGTCCATCCCGCCGGTGTCCCAGCCCACCAGGCAGTAGGGCGAGATCACGGTCGCCACGCGCTCCAGGAACTCGCGATCGGCGGCCCCGAACGCGGCCGGCGTGTCGGAGTCGACATCGATCTCGGCGACCACGGTGCCCTCGTAGCTCACCGGCACGACGATCTCCGACCGGGTCGACGGGAAGCAGGCCAGGTAGCGGGGGTCGGCGGCGACGTCGGCGACGATCTCGGTGACGCCGCTCGCCGCGGCCGCGCCGCACACGCCCTGGCCGATCGGGATGCGCACATGGTCGGTCGCATGCGGGCCCTTCCACGGCCCCAGCACGAGCTCGCCCTCCTCGACGAAGTAGATGCCCACCCACGAGTAGGTGTCGAGCTGGTCGTGCAGCACCTCGACGGTCTGGCGCACGATCGCGTCCGAGTCGGCCTCGCGGTTCATGATCCGCTCGATCGCGGCCAGGGCGCCACGGTAGTCGTCGGCGGCCGGGCTCACACGCTGACCTCCTGCTCGAAGCCCTCGAGGGCCGCACGGAAGTGCGGCGGGATGGGCACGGAGCGGCGCTCGCCGAGGTCGATCGCGACGACGACCTGGGTGGCGCTCGCCAGGTGCTCGCCGGTCGCCATGTGGTAGGCGTCGAACGCCCACGTGATGCTCGTGCGGCCCAGCTTCTGCGCGCGCACGAACACCTCGAGCTCGTCGTCGAAGCGCGCGGGCGCGTGGTACTCGACGTGCTGGGCGCGCATCGCGAACTCGGGCTCGCCGGGGACGTGGCCGAGAATCCCGAGGCGGCGCAGGTACTCGACCCGGGCGCGGTCGAAGTAGGGCATGTAGCGGCCGTAGTAGACGACGCCCTGCGCGTCGGTCTCGTCGAAGCCGACGCGGATACGGTGAGCGAAGCGGTACGGAGGGCGGACGTCGGTGGCCATGCGGTCAGCCCTGGATCAGCTCGAGCACCTCGTCCCGGCGCGCCGCCATCGTCCCGGCATCGAGCGCCTCGAGGTTCAGCCGCAGGAGCGGCTCGGTGTTCGACGGGCGCACGTTGAAGTGCCAGTCGCCGAACTCGAACGAGATCCCGTCGAGGTGCGACACCCGCTCGGCGGCCGGGCTGTAGCGCTCCTTCAGCTGCTGCAGCTTGACCGGGACGTCGGACACGGTCGAGTTGATCTCGCCCGAGATGAAGTACTTCTCGCGGAACGGGCGCAGGAGCTCCGAGAGCGGCACCCCGGCGCGCGAGACGAGCTCGATCAGGACGAGCGCCGGGACGACGCCGGTGTCGCAGTAGTAGAAGTCGCGGAAGTAGTAGTGGCCCGAGACCTCGCCGGCGAAGACGGCGTCCTCCTTGCGGATGCGGGCCTTGATGAAGGCGTGGCCGACGCGGTTCTCGAGCGCCGTCCCGCCCGCCTCGCGCACGACGTCGCGCACCGCCCACGACGCGCGCAGGTCATAGACGATGGTCGCGCCCGGATGCCGCTCGAGCATCGTCCGCGCGATCAGGGCGGTGATCAGGTCGCCGGGGACGAACTCGCCGGTGTCGTCGATGAAGAAGCAGCGGTCGGCGTCGCCGTCCCAGGCGATGCCGAGATCGGCGCCCTCGCTGCGCACGCGCTCCATGATGAAGCGGCGGTTCTCCTCGAGCAGCGGGTTGGGCTCGTGGTTGGGGAAGTGCCCGTCGGGCTCGAAGTTGTGAGCGGACGTGCGCACGGGCAGGCGATCGAGCACCGGCCCGATCATCGGGCCGGCCATGCCGTTGCAGCCGTCGAGCACGATCGAGAGCGGCCGCACCGCCGACGCGTCGATGAATGCCGATACCCGGTCGTGGAACCCGGCGTAGACGTCGCGCCGAGACACCTCGCCGGCAGTCCCGGCCGGTGCCGTCTGCGCGCCGAGCGCGCGCTCCTTGATCTTGTCGAGGCCCGTGTCGGAGCCGACCGGGAGGGCGCCGCGGCGCACGATCTTCATCCCGTTGTACGCGGCCGGGTTGTGCGACGCGGTCACCTGCAGGCCACCCTCGTAGCCGTACTCGCCGACGGCGAAGTAGAGCATCTCGGTGCCGACCTGGCCGATGTCGACGACGTCGGCGCCGGCCTCGGACGCGCCGCGCACCGCGGCGGCGGCGATCTCGGGCGACGACAGCCGCATGTCCCGGCCGATCGCCATCACCCGCGGCTCGAACGCGTCCACATACCCGCGCGCGAGCGCGTAGGCGCCGTCCGCATCGAGCTCGTCAGGGACGATGCCGCGCACGTCGTAGGCCTTGAAAACCGCGGGCGAGAGCATCGGCCGCGGAGTCTACCGGCGGCCGTCGGCGATACTGGGCACATGGACGTCACTCTGCGACCGCTCGAGCGCGGCGACGCCCGCCTGCTGGCGCACCTGTACGCGAGCCAGAGCGCGTTCCTGGCGCCCTTCGACCCGCCCCGGCCGGAGTCGTTCCACACCGAGGAGGGCCAGCGGCTCGAGCTCGACCTGCTCGAGCGCGAGCGGGCGGGCGACCGCCTGTACCGGTTCCTGATCCAGGCCGGGGGCGAGCCGGCCGGGCTGATCTCGGTCTCGCGCATCACCCGCGGGCCGTTCCAGAACGCCGGTCTCGGCTACTGGGTGATGCAGGAGCGAAACGGCCGCGGGGTCGCCACGGCCGCCGTCGGGCTGGTGTGCGAATGGGGCTTCGGCGAGGCCGGCCTGCACCGGCTCGAGGCGGCCACCCTCGTCGACAACATCGGCTCGCAGCTCGTGCTGCGCCGAAACGGCTTCGCCGAGATCGGCCGCTCGCCGCGCTACCTGTTCATCAACGGCGCGTGGCGCGACCACCTGCTGTTCGCCAAGACTGCCGAGGACTGACCCGGAAAAGCGGGGACAGTCCCCAGCGAACCGGGGACAGTCCCCATGCCTACGCCGGCCAGGCGGCGCGCAGCTTGGCGGCCGTGCGGGTGATGTGCTCCGGCATCACCTTGACGTCGGCCAGGACCGGCATGAAGTTCGTGTCGCCGTTCCAGCGGGGCACGACGTGCAGGTGCAGGTGGCCCTCGACGCCGGCCCCGGCGACGCGGCCGAGGTTGATCCCGGCGTTGAACCCGTGGGGAGACATCGCCGCGGTGAGCGCCTGCACGCTGCCGTCGAGCAGGGCCCACATCTCGGCCCGCTCGGCGGCGTCCAGGTCGCCGGGCGCGGCCAGGTGCCGGTAGGGCGCGACCATGACGTGCCCGTTGGAGTACGGGTACAGGTTCATCAGCACGTAGGCGTGCTCGCCCCGATGCACGACCAGCTCCTCGCCGGCCGCGCCGGCGCAGAGCACGCACCCGTCCGCGTCGGCCCCGCCCTGGACGTACTCCAACCGCCAGGGCGCCCACAGCGGCTCGGTCATATCCAGCGCTTCCAGTGGAAGTAGGCCAGCAGCGAGACCGCGCCCGTGAACATGATGCCGACCGTGATCACGAAGCCGTGGTACTCCCGGCTGAACGGGATGTGCCCGAAGTTCATGCCGAAGACGCCCGTGACCAGCGTCAGCGGGAGCAGGATCACCGAGAAGATCGTGAGGATGCGCAGGATGTCGTTCTGCTTGTGCGCGATCACCGACTCGTTGGTGGTCTCGAGCGCCTCGACGACCTCCTTGTAGTTGTCGAGCTGGTCCCAGATGCGCTCGGCCTTGTCGACGATGTCGTCGAAGTACACCTCGAGGTCCTCCGGCAGGTAGCGCGCCCGCGATCGCTCGAGCAGGCGCAGCGTCGAGCGCTCGGGCTTGATGACCTTGCGGTAGGCGACGATCTCCTGCTTCACGTCTGAGATGTCGCGGACGACCTCCTCGGAGCGGCGCTCGGTGAAGATCGCCTCGGTCAGGCGATCGAGCTTGAACCCGATCTTGTCGAGGATCGGGAAGCAGTAGTCGAAGAGCTCGGAGAGGATCTCGTAGAGCACGTAGCCGGAGCCCTTCGAGAAGTACTGCTCGCGCCGCTCCTGGTTGGACTCGAGCTGCGAGAACAGCCGTCCGACCGGCTTCAGGCGCACGTTCGGCAGCGTCACCACGTAGCCGTCTCCGACGAAGACGTTCAGCTCGGCGGCGTCGAGCCGGCCGCGCACCTTGTTGAAGTGGGGGACGTGCAGGACGAGGAACAGGTACTCGTCGTACTCGTCGATCTTGGGGCGCTGGCGGGTCGAGAGCACGTCCTCGAGATCGAGCTCGTGGAAGTCGAAGTGCTGCGCGAGCCAGGCGGTCTCGGTGGCTGTCGGCGCCTCGATGTTCAGCCAGCGCAGGCCGGCCGCCGCAATCTCAGAGACCTGCGGCTCGGAACGCTCCGCCGGTCCTTGCGGCGTGCGGTCGCGCCGGCGTACTGTCCTCGGGATCCGGGGCAGGTTCGGCATCGCAGCTCACTTTTACGGGCAGGGCCTCCACGCGCGCCATTCTACTTGGCAATTCGGCTGTCTGCCGCCTCGGTAGGGTCCCGGGCCAGGATTCTCGTGTCCGTCCCCGCGCAATCACCGCTTCACGGCCGTGTGGCCGTCGTCACCGGCGCCAGCCGGCGGGCCGGCATCGGCTTCGCCGTCGCCCGCCGCCTGCTGCACCTCGGCGCCGCGGTGTGCGTGCACACCTTCACCGCTCACGACGCCGGCCAGGCGTGGGGGGCAGACCCGCTCGGCGTCGACGGGGTGGTGGCCGCCCTCGCCGCCGACGGCGGCCGGGTGGAGCACGTCGCCGCGGACTTCGCCGACCCCGCCGCCCCGGCCGCGGTCATCGCCGCGGCGCGCGCAGCGCTCGGGCACATCGACATCCTGATCGTGAACCACGCCCGCAGCGGCCGCGGCGGGCTGGCCGAGCTCGACGCCGGCCACATCGACGCCTTCCTGCACGAGAACGTGCGCGCCGCGCTGCTCCTCGTCAAGGAATACGCCGCCCAGCACGACGGCCGCGAGGGCGGCCGCGTCGTGCTCCTGACATCGGGGCAGCACCTGGGGCCGATGCCGGGAGAGATCGCCTACGCGGTCTCGAAGGGCGCGCTGCAGCAGGCGACCGCGACGCTCTCCGACGCGCTGATCGACCGCGGCATCACGGTGAATGCGGTGAACCCCGGCCCCACCGACACCGGCTGGGAGATCCGCGACTGGGATCCGCGCCCGGCGATGCCGCGCGGCCGCTGGGGGATGCCGGACGACGCGGCCCGGCTGATCGCCTGGCTCTGCACCGACGAGGCGACCTGGATGACCGGGCAGGTGCTGGACTCCGAGGGCGGGTTCCGGCGCTCGGCATCGTTACCCAGGCGACACACTTGACGCGGTGAAGCGCAACGTGGGTACGGCACCATGCAGAGATGGTGCGGATCGCCCGGATCGGACTCCACACCGCCGCGGTGTGCGCGGTGCTGGCCGGGATCGGCTGGATCGCGCCCGCGCTCGCCGACCGGCCGCCGCCCGTCCACGTCACGATCGACGGCACCGGCCGCCAGCTGGTCGCGGGCTCGACGCTCGCAGACGCCGTGCGGGATCTGCGGCTGCGCCCGCGGCCGGGCGATCTGGTCGACGTCACCGGTGTCACCCTGCGCGCCCGCGTGTACCCGGGGCGGGTGCTCGTCGATGGGGCCGCTGTCCCCGGCGCCAGGCGGCTGCGCGACCGCGACCGGCTGCGGCTCGCGCCCGGCCCGGATCACACCGAGCCCGTCACGGTGCACCGCGTGCCCGTCCCCGGCGGCAGGCCGGCCGACCCGGAGTACCTCCTCGGCCGCGTGCCGGGTGTCGACGTCACCGTCACGGGCCGGATCTCGGGGAAGGTGGCATCGAGCGCATTTCACGCCACCGGCGCGGCGGTCGTGCCGCACGCGGTCGCGCTCACATTCGACGACGGCCCCTGGCCCGGCGGGCAGACCCTGCGAGTGCTCGCGATCCTGCGGCGGCTGCACGCGCCCGCGACCTTCTTCGTCGTCGGCGAGCTGGCCCGGCACTTCCCGAGCCTGATCGCCGCGGAGCGGCGCCAGCCCCGGATCCTGGTCGAGGATCACTCCTGGACACATCCGCTCGTGCCCCCGTTCGGGGAGCAGCGGCCGCGCACGGTCCGCTTCCAGATCGACCGCACGCTGCGCCAGCTCACCGCCGAGAACGTGCACGCCACGCTCTTCCGGCCGCCCGGAGGCGGGTGGTCCGACCATGTGGTCACGATCGCATCGAGCCTGGGCGTGCGGCTTGTGCTGTGGTCGGTCGACCCCCGCGACTGGGCTGCCGGCGCGACCGGTAAGAGCGTGAGGCGGGCCGTGCTCAGCCACGTCCACGCCGGCTCGATCGTGATCATGCACGACGGCGGAGGTGACCGCACGGCCACGATCCGGGCGCTGCCGCACATCATCCGCGGCATCCGCCGCCGCGGGCTGCGGCTCGTCACCGTCGAGCCGTGAGTGGACTAGGCTCACCGGACGATGCCGGTCGACTACACGACGCTGCCGGCCGATCTGCCCGCTCCGCAGGACGACGGCGCGGCCGACCACCTGCCGGGCACGGCGATGCCTGCGCTCGTGCTCGACTCCTCGCAGGGGCCGGTCGACCTCGCCGAGCTCACGGCCGAGCGGGCCGTCATCTACGTCTACCCGCACACGGGCGTGCCCGGCGAGCCGCTCCCGGAGGGCTGGGACGCCTTCCCGGGCGCGCGCGGCTGCACGCCGGAGTCGTGCGGCTTCCGCGACCATGCGGCCGAGCTCGCCGCCCTGGGCGCGCGCGTCGCCGGGCTGTCGGGCCAGCCGATCGAGGAGCAGATCGAGCTCGCGCAGCGGATCGGCATCCGCCACCCGGTGATCGCCGATCCACAGCTGCGGCTGCGCGATGCGCTCGCGCTCCCGACGTTCCGGCTGAACGGCGGGACGTACCTGTGCCGGCTGACGCTCGTCGCCGCAGGCGGCACGATCGTGAAGGCCTTCTACCCGGTGTTCCCGCCCGACCGCCACGCCGCCGAGGTGCTGGCCTGGCTGCGGGAGCGTGGCCCGCGGTGAGCCGGCTCGCCGGCAAGGCGGCGCTGATCACGGGCGGCGCGTCGGGGATCGGCAGGGCCACGGCGCGCCTGTTCCTCGAGGAGGGCGCGCGGGTGACGATCGCCGACATCAACCAGCCGCTGCTCGAGGCAACCGCCGCCGAGCTCGGCGGGCTCGGGCCGGTGCACACCGTCGCCGGAGACGTCGCGAGCTTCGCCGACGGCGAGCGGATGGTGGCCGCGGCCGTGGACGCTCACGGCGGGCTGGACATCGTCGTCTGCGCCGCGGGCATCACCAGCCGCTCCCGGATCGCCGACCTGTCCGAGCGCGAGTTCGACCGCGTCATCGGCGTCAACCTGAAGGGGATGTACACCGTCATCCACGCGGCGGTGCCGCGGCTCGAGGAGCGGGGCGGCGGGGTGATCGTGACGGTGGGCTCCGAGATGGGCTTCGTGGCCGACCCGAACGCGCCGGCCTACAACGCCAGCAAGGGCGGCGTCGTCATGTTCACGAAGTCGATCGCGGTCGACCTGATCGCCCGCAACATCCGCGTCAACTGCCTCTGCCCCGGCATCACGCAGACGCCGCTTCTGGACGAGGAGGTGGCGACGAGCGCCGACCCCGAGGCCACCCGCGCCGAGTTCGCCCAGTGGGCGCCGATCGGACGGGCGGCCGACCCGGTGGAGCAGGCGCGCGGAGCGCTTTACCTGGCGAGCGACGAGAGCTCGTTCGCCGTCGGCACGACGCTCGTCATCGACGGCGGGTACACCGCGACGTAGGCTTGCGGCCGTGGTCACGCTCGAGCCGATCACGCCGGCGAACCGCGCCGAGATCGAGGCGCTGCGCGTGGCACCGGCCCAGGAGCGGTTCGTGAGCGGCGTCGCCGAGTCGCTGCGCGAGGCGGCGGCGGAGCCGGACGGCCGCGCGATCCCCTGGGGCGTCTACGCCGACGGGACGCCGGTCGGGTTCGTGATGATCAGCGACGACGTCGGCGCGCCCGGCTACATCGCCCACTACCTGTGGAAGCTCCTGATCGATGCGCGCCGGCAGCGGCAGGGGTACGGCACGGCGACGCTCGACCTGATCGTCGCCTACTTCCGCGCCCGGCCGGGAGTCGAGGTGCTGTGGACGAGCGCCGGCCAGGGCGACGGCAGCCCGATCCCGTTCTACGAGCGCTACGGCTTCGAGCAGACCGGCGAGGTCGTGTTCGACGACGAGGTGCTGCTGCGCCTGCGGCTGGCCTAGGACGCACGGCCGATGCGCCGGCAGCGGCGCGGATGGTTGCATCCGCTCGGTGGCTTTGAAACCATCGCCCGCCACCCGGAAAGGAGGGTTCGTGGAGACGATCTGGAACGATGGCCGGCGTTTCTCGGGGCGGGTTGCACTGGTGACGGGCGCCGGTGGGACGCTGGGTGGCGCGGTCGCGCTCGGGTTCGGCCGCGAGGGCGCCGCGGTGCTCGTCGGCTACCGCGGATCGCAGGAGGCAGCCGAGTCGGTGGCGGCCGAGATCGCCGCCGCCGGAGGCACGGCTTCGGCCCACCGGCTCGACGTCACCGATCAGATCTCGGTCGATCGGTTCGTCGCACAGGCGGACGCGCTGCACGGCCGAATCGACGTGCTGGTGAATACGGCCGGGCGCCTCGACGAAGCGGACACCGTCCGGTTCGAGCACATGAGCGCCGCCGCGGCCGAAGCGCTGTTCGCGGTGGACGTGCTCGGCGCGATGCGGATGTGCCATGCGGTGATCCCGCACATGCGCCGCCACGGCCGCGGCGCGATCATCAACTTCTCGAGCACGTACGGCAACGGCATCAACCCGGAGAACGCGATCAACTGGGTGCCGGTCACCTACTGCGCCGCGAAGGGCGCGATCCGCGGCTTCACCGTGTCCCTGGCGCGCGACATCGCCCCGGAGATCCGAGTCAACGCGCTCGCGCCCGGGCCGATCTCCGGCAACTGGGAGCGGGAGTGGGGCGTGGCGCCTGAGCACATCGCGGAGGCGAAGGCGATGAATCCGATGCAACGTTTCGGAGACCCCCGCGAGATCGCAGAGACCGTGCTGTTCCTGGCATCGGACGGCGCCGGCTACATCAATGGGCAGGTGATCCACGTCGAAGGGGGCTGGGTTCCCGCCGGGTGAGCCCGGACGGGGCCGGCACAGGCGCGGCCCGGGTGGCGCCGAGTGGCTGGATCATCCCAACCGGACGACGATCCCCGAGACGGCTTCTGCCATCCATGCCGCATGGTTCCGCTCGCCTCGACGACCGTCGACCTGGCGCGGATCCAGTTCGCGACGACGTCGATCTACCACTTCCTGTTCGTCCCGCTGACGCTCGGGCTGGCACCGCTCGTCGCCACGATGCAAACGCTCTGGCGCAGGACGGGCGACGACGCCTGGCTGCGCCTGACCCACTTCTTCGGCGTGCTGCTCCTGATCAACTTTGCCATCGGGGTGGCGACCGGTCTGGTGCAGGAGTTCCAGTTCGGGATGAGCTGGTCGGTGTATTCGAACTTCGTGGGCGGGGTGTTCGGCGCGCCGCTTGCGATCGAGGGTCTGGCGGCGTTCATGCTGGAGGCGACGTTTCTCGGTCTGTGGATCTTCGGCTGGGAGCAGCTCCCGCGCGGTCTGCATCTGGCCACGATCTGGATCGTGGCGCTGGCGACCTGGCTTTCGGCCTACCTGATCCTGGTCGCCAACTCGTGGATGCAACACCCGGTTGGCTACAAGATGGTCAACGGCAAGGCGCAGCTGACCAGCGTGTCTGCGCTGCTTTCGAACAGCTTCGCGATCATCGCGTGGATCCACGTGATCCTGGCCGGTCTCATCTTCGGGGCGATGGTGATGTTCGGCATCAGCTGCTGGCACATGCTGCGCGGGCGCAACCTCGAGCTGTTCGGCCGGGCCGCGAAGCTGGCCCTGATCGTCGCGGTGCCGGCGACGTTGATCCAGCTCTCGGTGGGCAACCGGTTCGGCGAGGCGGTGACCACCGCGCAGGGCATGAAGATCGCCGCCTCCGAGGCGCAGTGGAATACCTGCGATCCGTGCGGCTTTTCGCTCTTCCAGATCGGCGGGTTCTCCCAGCAGGACGAGACGCCCAGCTTCTCGATCACGATCCCCGATGTCCTCTCGTGGATGGCGACCGGCTCGTTCAGCGGCCAGGTCGACGGCCTGAACGAGCTGCAGCAGCAGGAACAGCGGTCGTATGGGCCGGGGAACTACATGCCGAACGTCAGGCTGATGTACTGGTCGATGCGGGTGATGGCGATGCTCGGCGTGGCGATGTTCCTGATCGCCGCGGTGGGAGCGTGGCTCTACCGCAAGCGGAAGCTGCAGACAACGCGATGGTTCTTGTGGACCGCGGTCGTGGCGATGTCGTTCCCGTACATCGCCGCCACCGCCGGTTGGATCCTGACCGAGATGGGCCGCCAACCGTGGATCGTGCAGAACCTCTTGAAGACGTCCGCCGCCGTGTCGACCGGCCTCGGCACGCCCACGATCGCCGTCAGCCTCGTCGTCTTCGTGCTGCTGTACACCGTGCTCGGCGTGGTGGACTTCATGCTGATGCGGCACTACGCGCGGCTTGACCCGCCGCCCGCCGGCCGGCCCGGAACCGGCGCGGCGATCGCCGGAGCGGCGCCACCGCTCTCCTTTGGAGGTGAATGAGGTGAGCCTCCAGGAGTTCTGGTTCGTGCTGATCGGCGTCCTCTGGAGCGGCTACTTCCTGCTGGAAGGGTTCGACTTCGGCGTCGGGATGCTGCTGCCCGTGCTCCCCCGCGACGAGCGCGAGCGCGGCCTCATGTTCGAGTCGATCGGCCCGGTGTGGGACGGCAACGAGGTGTGGCTGGTGGTCGCCGCCGGCGCGACCTTCGCCGCATTCCCCGCCTGGTACGCGACGCTGTTCTCAGGCTTCTACGTCGCGCTGCTCCTGATCCTCGTGCTGCTGATCGTGCGCGTGGTCTCCTTCGAGTGGCGCGAGAAGCACGCCAGCGCCCGCTGGCGCGCGACCTGGCTCTGGGCGAACACGATCGGCAGCATCGGCGCCCCCTTCCTGTGGGGGATCGCGCTCGCGAACCTCGTCGCGGGCGTCCCGCTCGACTCCGCGCACGTGTTCACCGGCGGGATCATCGACCTGTTCAGCGCCTACACCGTGACGGCCGGAGCCGCAGTCGTTTCGGTGTTCGCCCTGCACGGCGCCACCTATCTGACCCTGCGCACGACCGCAGACCTGCGCGAACGCGCCTCGCGCGCCGCCCAGCGACTGGCGCTGCCCGCCGTCCTCCTCGGCGGAGGCATCGCCGCATGGACGGTGCTCGTCGCCCACCGTAACAACGACCGCGCGATCCTGCCGACGACCATCCCCGCCGTGGTGACCGCGGCCATGCTCGTCCTCGCACTGGTGCTCACCCGCACCCGCCGAGACGGCTGGGCCTTCGCCACGACGGGCCTGGGCGCAATCGGCTTCATCGCAACCATCTTCACCGGCCTCTACCCCCGGGTGCTGGTCTCGGATCCCAGCTTCGGCAACAGCCTGACGATCCAAAACGCTGCGACCGGACACTATGCACTCGTAGTGATCACCGTGGCTGCGGCCATCTTCACACCCCTGATCCTGCTCTATCAGGGCTGGACGTACTACGTCCTGCGGGCGCGGCTGACCGGAGCACCCGCAGCGTCGTCATCGCCGCCCGACGGCCGTCCCCCCGTCGCCGACTGACATGCCGGAAGGGTTCCCAGCGGCCGAGTTCGGCGACAAGATCGCGGAGCATGCCGAGCACGCCGGAAACGGCGACGAGCGGGACTGGTTGCAGATCGTCGAGGCGATCCTGCTCTCGGTGGTCGCGATCATCGCCGCCTACACGGTCTACACGTCGGCCCAGTGGAACACGGAGTCGTCCGTGTCGCTCGCGCATGCGTCGGCTGACCGCACCAAGGCCAACCGGGCCGACCTGGAGGCGCTCACCACCCGCAACTTCGACGCCTCGACGTTCAACGCGTGGTTCACCGCCTACATCGCCCGGAACGAGCGCGGGATGCGGCTGGCCGCGAAACGCTTCACACCCCAGTTCCGGGCGGCCTTCAACGCCTGGTGGGCGACCCACCCGGAGACCAACCCGGACGCGCCGCCCGGCCCCACCTACATGCCCCAGTACCACCCCGCCGGAGTCGCGCAGTCGCGTGCGCTCGATACTGCGGCCGACGTGTTCTTCGCGGCGGGCGAGCACGCCGGGGCGACGGCGGACAAGTACGTGCGCGTGACGGTGTTCCTGGCGAGCGTGCTCTTCCTGGTCGGCATCAGCACGCACTTCCCGCTCCGCTCCGCCCGATACGGCCTGGTGAGCGTCGCCGTCCTGCTGCTCGCCTTTTCGCTCATCCAACTCCTCCAGCTGCCCCGTCCGCCGTGATGAAGGCAATCGCCCCGATGGGATGATGGGGCCGGTGGGAGGTCGACTAGGTTCGAGGCCAGGATGCCGGAGAGGACTCACGAGCGCACCCGACCGCGCGTGCTCATCCTCGGCGGAGGCTTCGCCGGTATCGGCGCGGCCCGCCAGCTGAAGGACGCTGACGCCGACGTCGTGCTCGTGGACAAGCACGACTACCACACCTTCCAGCCGCTGCTCTACCAGGTCGCCACGGATCTGCTCGAGACCAGCGCGGTGGGCCATCCCCTGCGGGATCTCTTCCACGACCAGCCGAACGCTGCGGTGCACCAGGCCACCGTGACCGGCATCGATCTCGAGGCGCGCACGGTGCAGTTCGCAGAGATGACGCCGATCTCCTACGACTACCTGGTGCTCGGCCTCGGCGCCGAGGTCAACTTCTTCGGCGTCGCCGGCGCCGCCGAGCACGCGTTCCCGCTCTACACGCTTGCCGACGCCGCCCGCCTCAAGGAGCACATCCTGGGGCGGTGGGAGGCGGCCGACCGTGATCCCCGGCTCGCCGCAGACGGCGCGCTCTCCGTCGTCGTCGTCGGCGGCGGCCCCACGGGCATCGAGAGCGTGGGGGCGATGGCCGAGCTCTACCGCGGGGACTTCAGCAAGGACTACCCCGGGCTGCCGCAGGATCAGGCGCGCCTCATGCTGGTGGAAGCGGGCAAGGCGCTGTTTCCGATGTTCAAGTCCGACATCCGCACGTACACCCAGCGGCTGCTGCAGAAGCGCGGAGTCGAGGTGATGCTGGGCGAGATCGTCGCCTCCGTCGCACCGACGCGGGTGGCGCTGAAGTCGGGCAAGACGCTCAAGGCGCACACGCTCATCTGGGGCGCGGGCATGCAGGGCGGCGCGATCGTGCGCTCGCTCGGCCTCGACCTGGAGCGGGGGAGCCGCATCCCGGTCGGGCCAGGGCTCGCGATCCCCGCACATCCCGAGGTGTTCGCTGTCGGCGACGCCGCCTGGATCACCGACACGAAGACGCAGGAGGTGCTCCCCCAGCTGGGGTCGGTGGCGCTGCAGGCCGGCGAGCGCGCCGGCAAGAACATCGCCCGGCTGGTCGCCGGCAGGCAGCCCGAGCCGTTCGTCTACGAGGACAAGGGCACCATGGCGACGATCGGCCGCGGCGCTGCGGTCATCCAGATGCGGGGCGGCCGCACGATCAAGGGCAAGGCCGCCTCACTCGCCTGGGGGGCCGTCCATCTCGCACTGCTCTCGACCGGTGAGGACCGGGCGAAGGCGGTGGTGAACTGGACATGGGCCGGATTCACCCACGAGCGGGCGGCCCGCATCACCGTGCGCACGACCGAGCCGGCGCCGGTCGAGGACGCACCCGCGCTCACCCCGCGCTGATCGACCTCGAGCTGGGGGCAGGTCACCCCATCTGGATTAAGCGCGCGGCCGCCGCGGCGCTCAACCTGGATCCGGACACCAAAGGGGGGACTTCGGCATGACGACCGGCGCAGCATCTTCGGTGAAGGCACGGCCACGGGCGCGATCGGTACCGGCGGACGGCCAGGCGGCCGACGTGCTGGTGATCTTCGGGATCACCGGCGACCTGGCCAAGGTAATGACGTTCCACTCGCTCTACCGGCTCGAGCAGCGCGGGCTGCTCGACTGCCCGATCGTCGGCGTGGCGGTTAACGACTGGACGATCGACCACCTCCGCGACCATGCCCGCGAGTGCATCGCCGGCACGGGCGAGACCATCGACGACAAGGTCTTCCGCCGCTTCGCCGACCGGCTCTCGTACGTCGAGGGCGACTTCGGCGACGCCGCCACATACGAGCGCGTCGGCGCGGCGATCGGGTCGGCCGAGCTGCCGGTCTTCTACCTCGAGATCCCGCCCTTCCTCTTCGGCACCGTGGTCAAGGGCCTGGCCGACGCCGGCCTCACCGCGAACGCCCGGGTGGTGGTCGAGAAGCCGTTCGGGCACGATCTCGCCTCCGCCCACGCGCTCGCAGAGGAGCTGCACGCTCACATCGACGAGGCGCAGCTCTACCGCATCGACCACTTCCTCGGCAAGATGGGCATCGAGGAGCTGCTCTATCTGCGGTTTGCGAACACGATGTTCGAGCCCGTCTGGAACCGCAACTACGTCGAGTGCGTGCAGATCACGATGGCCGAGAGCTTCGGCGTCGACGACCGCGGCCACTTCTACGACCCGGTCGGTGCGCTGCGCGACGTGGTCGTGAACCACCTCATGCAGGTGGTCGCGGCGACGGCCATGGAGCCCCCGGCGGCAGGCGACGCCGAGACGCTCAAGAACGCGATCGCCGCGCTCTTCAAGTCCATGCCGCCGGGCGACCCGGCGCACTATGTGCGCGGCCAGCACGACGGCTACCGGTCGATCGCCGGCGTCGCGCCCGACTCCACCACCGAGACGTACGCCGCGATGCGCCTCCACATCGACAACTGGCGCTGGGCCGGCGTGCCCTTCTACATCCGCACCGGCAAGCTCCTGCCCGCCACCCAGACCGAGGTGCGACTCGTGTTCAAGCATCCACCCCGGGTCGGGTTCGCGCAGGCGAGCGACCGCCGGCCGGAGCCGAACCAGTTCGTCGTGAAGCTCGACCCGTCGACCGGCGTCCGGCTCGTCGCCGATGCGCGCCGCGCCGACGCGGTCGGGCCGGAGCCGATCTCGCTCGACATGGAGTTCGCCGCCGAGGGCGGCGAGGGGGCGACGCCGTACGAGGTGCTGCTGCATGCCGCGCTCGTCGGCAACAGCACCCGGTTCGGACGCCAGGACTGCGTCGAGGAGCAGTGGCGGGTGATGCAGCCGCTGGTCGACTCGCCCCCGCCCGTGCACCCGTACGCCCCCGGGTCATGGGGCCCGGCGGCCGCGGACAAGCTGGTTGCCGGCTTCGGCCGCTGGCACGGACCGTGGGTGGTGTCATGAGCACCAGCAAGACGAAGCCCAGGCCGTCCCGCACGCCGCGGCGCGAGCCGCGCGCACAGAGCGCGGCCGCACCGTCGCCGTTTCCGCCGATCGCGGACTACGCCTTCCTGTCGGACTGCCACACCGGCGCGCTCGTCGCTCCCGATGGGTCGATCGACTGGCTGTGCGTCCCCTGCTTCGACGCCCCGAGCATCTTCGGGAGCCTCCTCGATCGGCAGGCGGGATCGTTCCGGTTCGGCCCCTACGGCATCACCCACCCGACCACGCGCATCTACGTGCCCGGAACGAACGTGCTCGAGACCACCTGGAAGACGCCCGCGGGCTGGGTCGTCGTTCGTGACGCCTTGACGATCGGCCCCTGGGACCACGAGGATCAGATCACCCCGCACACGCGGCCGCCGGCCGACGACGACGCCGAGCACACGCTGGTGCGGACGGTCGAGTGCCTGGAGGGCAGCGTCGAGGTCGAGCTCGTGTGCGAGCCTGTCTTCGACTACGGCCGCATCCCCGCGGAGTGGACGGCCGTCACCGGCCGCAGCGTCGCCGAGGCGCAGGGTGCCGGGCAGACGGTCCGGCTCTCGTCCGACCTCGCCCTCGGCATCGAGGGCAACCGCGTCCGTGCCCGCCACGTGCTCGCACCCGGCGACCGGGCGTTCTGCGCCCTGTCCTGGGCGGAGGAATTCTCGGCGCCGCAGGACGCCGCCGAGGCCGCCGCCTGCATCGACGCGACGACCCGCTTCTGGCGCGCCTGGCTGGGACGGGCGCGCATCCCCGATCACCGCTTCCGCGACCCGGTGCAGCGCTCCGCCCTGGCGATCAAGGGGCTGACGTACATGCCCACCGGTGCGACCGTGGCGGCGCTGACGACGTCGCTGCCGGAGACGCCGGGCGGCGAGCGCAACTGGGACTACCGCTACACCTGGATGCGCGACACGACGTTCACACTGCAGGCGCTGCACTGGCTCAACCTCGACTGGGAGGCGGACGAGTTCATGCAGTTCGTCGCCGACCTCGAGCCGAACGACGACGGGTCGCTGCAGATCATGTACGGGATCGACGGCCGCCGCGATCTGACCGAGTCGACCCGCGACGACCTGTCCGGCTACGCCGGCGCGCGGCCGGTGCGGATCGGAAACGGCGCCTTCGACCAGCGCCAGAACGACGTGTTCGGCGCCGTGCTCGACTCGATCCTCCTGCACACCCGCCGCAGCGAACGCCTTCCGCGCCGGCTCTGGCCCATCGTCCAGGCCCAGGCGGAGTGCGCCACGCGCGTCTGGCGCGAGCCCGACCAGGGCATCTGGGAGGCGCGCGGCAAGCCCCGCCACTACGTGTCGTCCAAGCTCATGTGCTGGGTCGCCCTCGACCGCGCGGCCAAGCTGGCCGGGATCCGCGGAGACCCCGACCGTGAGGCCAAGTGGCACGAGACCGCCGAGGAGATCCGGGCAGACATCCTGGAGCACGGCCTCAGCGCCGACGGCGTTCTGTGCCAGCACTACGACACCGAGTCACTGGACGCCTCGACCCTCCTGGCCGCCCTGTTCCGGTTCCTGCCTGCGGATGACAAGCGTCTCCACGCGAGCGTCATGGCGATCGCGAACGACCTCACGGAGGACGGGTTCGTGCTGCGGTATCGCACGGACGAGACCGACGACGGGCTCTCGGGGAAGGAGGGGACGTTCCTGATCTGCTCCTTCTGGCTCGTGTCGGCGCTTGCGATCATCGGCGAGATGCAGCGGGCGCGCGACCTGATGGAGCGGCTCCTGCACGTCGCCTCGCCGCTCGGGCTCTACGCCGAGGAGTTCGACGCGGACACCGGCCGCCACCTGGGCAACTTCCCCCAGGCGTTCTCGCACCTGGCGCTGATGGAGGCCGCGGCCAGGATCATGCTGCCCGACATGCTGGGGGACTCCTGATGACCGACTCCTACGACGTGATCATCGTCGGCACCGGCGCGGGCGGCGGAACGATGGCCCACCGGCTGGCCCCGTCCGGGAAGCGGATCCTCCTCCTCGAGCGGGGCGACTGGCTGCCCCGCGAGCCGCAGAACTGGCTCGCGCAGGATGTGTTCGTGGACAACCGCTACGTCTCGCCCGACACCTGGTACGACGGGGCGGGCAAGCCGTTCCAGCCCCAGATCCACTACTTCGTCGGCGGCGCAACGAAGCTCTACGGCGCCGCCCTCTACCGGCTCCGCGCCGAGGACTTCGGCGAGCTCCACCACCACGACGGCGTGTCGCCGGCGTGGCCGATCTCCTACGCCGAGCTCGAGCCCTACTACACCCAGGCCGAGCAGATGTACGAGGTGCACGGCGCCCGCGGCGAGGATCCCACCGAGCCGCCGGCCAGCGGGCCGTATCCCTTCCCGGCCGTGTCCCACGAGCCGCGCATCCAGCAGCTCGCGGACGACCTGGCCACCGCCGGCTACCACCCGTTCCACGCGCCGTGCGGCATCCGGCTGCTCGAGGACGACATGCCCCACGGTGCGTGCGTCCGCTGCCAGAACTGCGACGGGTTCCCCTGCGCGGTGCACGGCAAGTCGGACGCCGAGGTGCTGGGCGTGCGGCCGGCGCTCGAGCACAAGAACGTCACGCTGCTCACCAACGCCACGGTGGTCAAGCTCGAGACGAACCCCGCGGGCACCGCCGTCACCGAGGTCGTCGTGGAGCGAAACGGCGAACCGGAGCGGTATACGGCCGGCGTCGTCGTGCTCGCGTGCGGGGCCGCCAACACGGCCAAGCTGCTGCTGATGTCGGCCAACGACCGCCACCCGAACGGCCTCGCCAACGGCTCCGACCAGGTGGGCCGCAACTACATGTTCCACAACAGCGCCGCGGTGCTCGCGCTCTCGCGCGACGAGAACCCGACGGTGTTCCAGAAGACCCTGGGGGTGAACGACTTCTACTTCAAGGCCCCCGACTTCGACTACCCGCTCGGAAACATCCAGATGGTGGGGAAGTCCCAGGCGCCGATGTTCCGCGGCGAGAAGCCGGGCGAGACCAAGCTGGCGCCGCAGTGGACGCTCGAGCGCGTCGCCCGGCATGCGGTCGACTTCTGGCTCTCGACCGAGGACCTGCCGATGCCGGAGAACCGCGTGACCGTCGACGGCGACGGCCGCCTCACCCTGCGCTACACGCCCACGAACGACGTCCCCAAGCAACGGCTCCACGACCAGCTGAAGTCGATGCTCGGCCGCCTGCGGATGGAGCCTGACCACCTCTTCCACCGGTTCGCGTACATGCAGAACGACATCCCGGTCGCCGGCGTCGCCCACCAGGCGGGCACGTGCCGCTTCGGGTCGGACCCGCAGACGTCGGCGCTGAACGTCGATTGCCGGGCGCACGAGCTCGACAACCTCTACGTGGCCGACACGAGCGTGTTCCCCAGCATCGGGGCGGTGAACCCGGCTCTCACCGCCATGGCGAACTCGCTACGAGTGAGCGAGCGTGTCCTCGAACGCGTCGCCTGACGTCGCGGCCGGAGTCGCCGAGGAGCCGCCCGGCGGCGAGGTCGCGATCGCCGCGGGCGACCAGCGGGCGGTGGTGGTGTGCGCGGGCGGCGGCCTGCGCACCTACACCGTGGGTGGGCGCGACCTGCTCGACGGCTCCCCGCCGGGGGCGGCGCCCCGGTCGGGCCGCGGTCAGGTGCTCATCCCGTGGCCGAACCGGCTCGAGGACGGCCGCTACGAGTTCGACGGGCGCCGCCACCAGCTGCCGCTGAACGAGCCGCAGCGGCGAAACGCGATCCACGGTCTCGTCCGCTCGGAGAGCTGGGCGGTCGGCGCACGGGAACCGCACCGCGTGGTGATGGAGCACACGCTGCAGCCCCGGGACGGCTATCCGTTCACGCTTGCGCTCGGCATCGAGTACGCGCTCTCCGACGCCGGGCTGCGGGTGACGACCACCGCGACGAACATCGGCGCGGACGCCTGCCCGTTCGGTGCCGGTGCACACCCGTACCTGACGGCGGGAACGCCGACGGTCGACTCGGCCACCCTGCGGGTGCCCGCGGACACGGTGCTGCGCTGCGACGACCGCGGGCTCCCGATCGGCGCGGAGCCGGTGGCCGCCACCGATCACGACTTCCGGCGGACGCGGCCGATCGGGACGACGCATCTCGACCACGCGTTCACGGATCTCGACCGCGGCGACGACGGCCTGGCCCGCGTCGAGCTGGCCGGGGCGCCCGGCGACGGGCTCACCCTGTGGCTGGGCGAGGCGTTCGGCTACGTGATGGTGTTCACGGGCGATCCCCTGCCCGACGTCGCCCGGCACAGCATCGCCATCGAGCCGATGACCTGCCCGCCGAACGCGTTTCGCACCGGCGATGCCGTCGTGCGCATCGAGCCCGGCGCGTCGTTTCGCGGAGTGTGGGGGATCACACCCGCCACCGGTCACGCCTGAACGGCCGGCGGGGACGCGGCGCCCCCGCATCGCCGTAGTTCGTGCGGACCATGAGCAGCCGCCCGATCACCCGTGCGTGGGCCGTGGTGCTGGCCGCAGGATTGGCCGCTGCGTGCGTGGGCTCGGCGGCCGCCCCCGGCCCGTCCTCAGGCTCGCGTGAGCCTGCGCCGACACCGCCCGCCGCGCCCCGGTTCACCCCGGCCAGGGGCTGGCACACGGCGGCGTCGGGCGCGGCGACCGTGCGGCCGATCGTGCCGAGCGCGATCGCCGCGAACTTCCGCGTGCACACCCCACCGGGCCTGTTCCCCTCGCGTTCAGACCTGCGCCGTCTGCCTGCCCGCGGCGTGGTCATCACCGTGAGCGTGTGGCCGTCCGCGCACGGCTTCGACCTGCGCGCACATCCGCGCCGGGAGCTGCCGCTGCGGTTCGCCGAGAGCCAGCCGGGCAGACGGTTCGATGCCGTGCCGGCCACCGCCCGTTGGTACATCCTGGGCGCTCGCGTCCACGGCCGCATCGTCGAGGTCGACACCTTCGTGAACCGGCGGACGCCCGCAACGGCCGTCCGCGGCCTGATCCAGTCCGAGCTCGACCGGATCGTCATCCGCACCGGGTGATCGCAGCAGCGCGCGATAGCCTGCGCGGTTGATTCTGATGGCGACCAGGTACTTCGAGCCCCTGCGGCACCGCGATTTCACGCTGCTCTGGTCCGGGCAGACGGTCTCGATGCTCGGCGACGGCGTGTTCACGGTCACGCTGGCACTCGAGACGCTGCGTGTCGACCCGCATCCCATCGGGCTCTCCTACGTCCTGGCCGCCCGGGTGCTGCCCGCCGTCGCGTTCGTCCTCCTGGGCGGGGTGATCGCCGACCGGGTGCCTCGCCGGCTCGCCATGCTCGGCTCGGACCTGGCGCGCGGTGCGGCGGTGGCCGTGATCGCCGTCCTCGTCGCCACGGGCGCCGTCCACCTGGCCGCCCTGATCGTCCTGGCGTTCGTGTTCGGCGTCGCCGACGCCTTCTTCTTCCCCGCGTCGACGGCCATCACTCCCGAGCTCGTCCCACCCGGGCTGCTGGTCGGCGCGAGCGCCCTGAGCGGCACCAGCACCCAGCTCGCCCAGATCCTGGTCGGCCCGGCCGTCGGCGGGGTGATCGTCGGGCTGCTCGGCACCGCCTGGGGGTTCGGCATCGACGCTGCGTCCTTTGCCGTGAGCGCCGCGTGCCTCGCAGCCATGTCGGCGCGGCCGAAACCGGAACCCGGTCAGACCTCACCGCTGCGCGACATCGTCGAGGGGCTCCGCTACTGCCGGTCGCAGCGGTGGCTCTGGGTCAGCATCCTGGGCGCAGGGCTCGGCAACCTCGTCGCCTTCTCGCCGCTCGCCGCGCTGATCCCGCTGCTCGTCCAGCACAGCCTGCACGGCGGCGGGATCGCCCTGGGCCTCGTGCTGGCCGCCGGCGGCCTCGGCGGACTGGCGGCGTCGCTGCTGCTCGGCCATCGCGGCGCCCCCCGGCGAAGGATCGTCCACCTGTGGCTGGGATGGGGGCTGTCCGGGGCCGGCGTGGTCGGGCTCGGCTTCGTCCCCGGCGTCTGGCTCGCGGGAGGCGTCGCGTTCCTGATCTACAGCCTCGACACCTACGGCAACGTGCTCTGGAACCCCCTCGTCCAGGCGGGCGTGCCCGCCGCCATGATCGGACGGGTGGCCTCGGTCGACTACTTCTTCAGCTTCGCCCTCAGCCCGCTGGGCCTCCTCGCGGCCGGTGCCGCCGCCGAGGCCATCGGCGTGCGAGCCACGCTCGTGGCCGGCGGCGCCATCACCGCGCTGACGACGCTCATCCCGCTCCTGCCCGGCGTCCACGACCCCGAACCCTCCAACGATGTATGCGCCTGGTAGGAATCGAACCTACGGCCTTGCGCTCCGGAGGCGCACGCTCTATCCCCTGAGCTACAGGCGCATGTCTCGATCCGGTGATCGAGGATCCGGATTGTACGCGGTCAGGAGGAGGCGGCCGCGAGCGCCTGGTCGAGATCGGCCCACAGGTCCTCGACGTGCTCGATGCCGACCGACAGGCGCAGCAGCGTCTCGGGCGTCCCGGCCCGCCGCTCGGACTCGTACCGCGCCCGCCGCTCGATGAGCGTCTCGACGCCGCCCAGGCTGGTGGCCGCCGAGATCACGCGCAGGCGCGCGCAGACGGCGTCGGCGGCGTCGGCGCCGCCCGACGTCTCGAACGCGAGCATCGCCCCGAAGCCGCTCATCTGCCGGGCTGCGAGCGCGTGGCCGGGATCGTCCGGCAGGCCGGGATAGCGCACCCGCGTCACGGCCGGATGGCGGTCGAGCCGGACGGCGAGCTCGCCCGCGTTGGCCTGCGCGCGCTCGAGCCGCACCGAGAGCGTGCGCATGCCGCGCAGGGCCAGGAATGCCTCGAGCGCGCCCGGGATCGCGCCCTCGCGGACGCGCACCGCGGCGAGCCGCTGGGCGGCGGCGGGGTCGCGGCACACCGCGATGCCGAGCAGCAGGTCGGCGTGGCCGCCGATGTACTTCGTGGCGCTGTGGACGACGATGTCGGCTCCGAGCGCGAGCGGCTGCTGCAGCAGTGGCGTCGCGAACGTGCCGTCGACCGCCAGCAGGCAGCCGGGCTCGCGCGCCGCCGCGGCAGCGGCGATGTCGGCGATCGCGATCAGGGGGTTGCTCGGCGTCTCGAGCCAGACCATGTCGGCGCCCGGGAGAGCCGCCGCCACCTCGCCGGCGTCGGCGATGTCGGCGATCCGGCGGACGCGCAGCCGGCCGGCCGCCTCGCGCACGTGCAGCTGCTCCGTGAACCCGTGGTAGGCCGAGCGCGGGGCCACGATCGTGCCGCCGGGTGGCAGCGCGTCGAGCACGGCCGCGCACGCCGCCAGCCCGGAGCCGAAGGCGACGCCGTGCCCGCCCTCGAGCTCGCCGACGAGATCCTCGAGCGCGCGCCACGCCTCGTTGCCGTCGCGGCCGTATTCGAGCTCGCCGCCGAGCCGGTAGGTGCTCGACACGACGATGGTGCTGCCGAGCGGCGCACCCGCGCCCTGGGCACGGCCACCCGCCACCAGCCTCGTCTCGACGCGCTCGGTCACGGTCGTACCCTACGCCGCGCACGCGTCGGATAGGCTGGCGCGCGTGCAGCTCTCGTCGCGCGTTTTCGCCCTGGAATACCTCGAGCCGTTCGTCATCTCGCGCAGCGCGGACACCCACTCCGAGGTCGTCCAGGTCGCGATCCGGCACGGCGACCTGGTCGGCTACGGCGAGGGCGCCCCCGACGAGCACTACGGCGAGTCGGTGCAGAGCGCGATGCGCTTCCTCGGCCAGGTCGAGCCGCTGCTCGGCGACGACCCCCTCGCCGCCGCGGCCATCCTCGGCCGCATCGGCGCGATCCCCGGCGAGATGGCCGCCAAGTGCGCCGTCGACGGCGCGCTGCACGACCTGCTCGGCAAGGTGTGCGGCCAGCCGCTGTGGCGCATCCTCGGCCTCGACCCGACGCCGCCGCCGACCAGCTACACGATCTCCATCGACACGGTCGAGGGCACGGCCCGGCGGGCGGCGGCCGCGGCCTCCTACCACGCCCTCAAGATCAAGGTGGGCGGCGCGGCCGATCTCGAGCGCGTGCGCGCGGTGCGGGCGCAGGCGCCCGACGCCCTGATCCGGGTCGATGCCAACGAGGCCTGGTCGGTGCACTCCACGGTCGAGCTCGTACCGGAGCTCGAGGCGCTCGGCGTCGAGCTGATCGAGCAGCCCCTGCCGGCGCGCGACACGAAGGGCTACTGCCGCCTGCACGACAGCTCGCTCTCGATCCCGATCGTCCTCGACGAGAGCTGCCACACGCTGCCCGACGTCGCCAGGTGCGGTGAGATCGCAGACGGCGTGAACATCAAGCTCACCAAGTCGGGCGGGATCCGCGAGGCGCTGCGGATGATCCACGCCGCCCGCGCGCTCGGGTTGCGGGTGATGCTCGGATGCATGAACGAGTCGTCGCTGGGCATCGCCCAGGCGGCGCAGATCTCCCCGCTCGTCGACGTCGTCGACCTCGACGGCCATCTCCTGAACCGCAACGACAGCCACACCGGCCTGCTGTTCGAGGACGGCCGCGTCGTCCCCGGCCCGGGGCCCGGCCTGGGAGTGACGCCGCTGGAGCAGTGGCCGTGAGCGACAAGCGCTACGCGGTGCTCGCCGAGGGCTGCTTCGACGAGGACGCGAAGACCGCGACCGGGGTCATGCGCTACGCCGAGTCGCCGACCGTCGCCGTGATCGACTCCACCCGCACCGGCACGTCCGCGTCCGACCACGTCCCCGGGATGCGCTCCGACGTGCCCGTCGTCGCGGACATGGACGCGGCGATGCAGCACGGCCCGACGACGCTCCTCGTCGGCGTCGCCCCCGCCGGCGGCAAGCTGCCGCCCGTCTTCCGGCGCGCCATCCTGCGGGCGATCGAGCTCGGCCTGGACGTCGAGAGCGGCCTGCACGAGTTCCTGACCGAGGACGCCGAGATCGCCGACGCGGCCGCGCTGGCGGGCGTCTCGCTGCGCGACCTGCGCCGTGTCCCCGACGGGCTGAACGTCCCGACGGGCGCGAACCTCGACGTCGCCACGCACACGGTGCTGACGGTCGGGTCGGACTGCGCGCTCGGCAAGATGACCGTCTGCCTGGAGCTCGACCGCGAGGCCCGCCGCCGGGGCATCGCGTCGGTGTTCGTGCCGACCGGCCAGACCGGCATCGCCATCGCCGGATGGGGCATCGCCGTCGACCAGGTCGTGTCCGACTTCGTCGCCGGCGCCGCCGAGGAGCTCGTCGTCGCGGGCCACCACCGCGGCGGCGACGGCGCCATCCTGTGGATCGAGGGCCAGGGCTCGCTCAACCACCCGTCCTACTCCGGCGTCACGCTCGGCCTCCTGCACGGCTCGGCGCCGCACGCGCTCGTGTTCGTGCACGAGCCGGGCCGCGAGCTGATCGACGGCAACCCCCGCTTCCCGATCCGCGACCTGCCCCAGCTGATCGACGACTACGTGCGCATGGCCCGCCACGTGCGGCCCGCGGCGGTCGTCGCGGTGGCGCTGAAGACGAACCGCATCGACGAGGACGCGGCCCGCGCCGCCATCGCCCGCACCGAGCGCGAGACGGGTCTCATCGCCGACGACCCGGTCCGGTTCGGCGCCGGCCGGATCCTCGATGCGGTGCTCTCGTCGCGCTGACTTCCCCGGGGGTTCACCGTCTGCAGCGCTCCGGGGCTAACATTCGCGACCGGTGCGCGACCCACGCCTGACAACGCTCGCGGATCTGCTGTGCCGCTACTCGCTGGAGGTCGGTGAGGGCGACACCGTCCTGATCGACGGCCCGCCCCTCGCCCAGCCCCTGTTCGTCGAGCTGGTGCGCAAGGTGACCGAGCTCGGCGCGCACCCGATGGTGCGCCCGCGCCTCGAGCGCGTGCAGGCCGCGTTCCTGGCCGAGGCCGGCGAGGAGCAGCTGCGCGCCGTGACCCGGCTGGATCAGATCGAGATCGAGGCGCCCACCCGGGCGCTGAGCATCTGGGGGCAGCGCAACAACCGCTTCGCGAGCGGCATCGATCCCAATCGCCAGGCGATCCGCTCGGCTGCGACGCGGCCGCTCTTCGAGCGCTTCTTCGAGCGCGAGGCGCAGGGCGAGGTGCGCTGGTGCGGCACGGCCTTCCCCTGCGACGCCGCCGCCCAGGACGCGGGCATGTCGCTGGGCGAGTGGGAGGACTTCGTCTACTCGGCCGGCCACCTGCTCGATCCGAACCCGATCGCCTTCTGGGAGGCGCAGTCCGCCCGCCAGGCGCAGATCGCCGAGCGGCTCCAGCAGGTGCGCGAGCTGCGCATCCTGGGCGAGGACACCGACCTCACGATCGACGTCTCCGGGCGGCTGTGGATGAACGCCGACGGCCACCAGAACTTCCCCGACGGCGAGGTGTTCACGAGCCCGGTCGAGGTGGCCACGCGCGGCCACATCGCCTTCAGCCTGGACGCCCCGTACCACGGCAACGACGTCACCGGCGTGCGCCTCTGGTTCGAGGACGGCAAGGTCGTGCGCGAGGAGGCGACGAAGGGCGAGCGCTACCTGAGCCAGATGCTCGACATGGACGAGGGCGCCCGCTACCTGGGTGAGGTCGCCTTCGGTCTGAACGACGAGATCCAGTCGGGCACGCGCGACACGCTCTTCGACGAGAAGATCGGCGGCACGTGCCACGTGGCGCTCGGCATGGCGTTCCCCGAGGCCGGCGGCCGCAACCTCTCGGGCCTGCACTGGGACATGGTCTGCGATCTGCGCACCGGCGGCGAGGTGCACGCCGACGGCGCCGTGATCTACCGCGACGGGCGGTTCCTGTGAGCGACCCCCGCATCGAGCGGCTGGCGGACGTCGTCGTCAACTACTCGACCGAGCTCCGCGAGGGCGACCTGGTGCTGATCCAGGGGCCCGAGATCGCCGAGCCGCTGATCGTCGAGATCGCGCGCGCGGCCCTCGCGGCCGGCGCGATCCCGCACGTGCGCGCCTCGGTGCAGGGGGTGGACGAGGCCTACCTGGCCGCGGCGAGCGACGCCCAGCTCGACCATCTGCCCGCCTACGCGCTCGAGGAGATGGATGCGATCGACGCCCGCATCTCGATCCACGCCGCCTGGAACACCCGCGAGCTCTCGGGCATCGACCCCGCCAAGCTGGCCCGCCGCTCCCGCGCCGCCCAGCCGGTGATGGGGCGCTTCATGGAGCGCTCGGCCGCCGGCGACCTGCGCTGGTGCGTGACGGCCTATCCGTGCGACGCGTTCGCCCAGGACGCCGACATGTCGCTCGACGCGTACGCCGATTTCATCTACCGCGCCGGCTGGCTGCACCTGGACGACCCGGCGGCCGCGTGGCGCACCTACGCCTCCCGGCTCCGCGCCGTGGCCGACCGCATCTCCGAGGCGCGGACGCTGCGGGTCGTGGCCGAGGACACCGACCTCTCGGTGGGCATCTCGGGCCGGACGTGGATCGCCTCGCGCGGGGAGCGCAACTTCCCCGACGGCGAGATCTTCACGGGCCCGATCGAGACGGAGACCTCGGGCGACGTGCGCTTCTCGTTCCCGGCCGTCATGGGCGGCCGCGAGGTGCAGGACGTGCGCCTGCGCTTCGAGGGCGGTCGCGTGGTCAAGGCCGAGGCGGCCGTCGGCGGCGCCTATCTCGACCAGATGCTCGCCATGGACCCCGGGGCGTCGGTGCTCGGGGAGTTCGCGATCGGCACGAACTACGAGGTCACCCAGTTCACGAAGCAGATCCTGTTCGACGAGAAGATCGGCGGCACGTGCCACATGGCGCTCGGCGCGGGCTATCCCGACACGGGCAGCCGCAACCGGTCGGGCCTGCACTGGGACATGGTGTGCGACCTGCGCTCGGGCGGCGAGATCCACGCCGACGGCGAGGTGATCTACCGCGACGGTGCGTTCCTGCCGTCGTTCTTCGCAGACGATCTGGCCGTGCCTGCGGCCTAAGAGTGCGTACGCCGTGACGCGGTTCGTCGTTGACTGCGAGACGCTCCTGCGGATCGCTGCTGGGGAGATCGAGGTCGCGGCCGAGCACAGGCTTGTCGCACCGACGCTCGTCCGCTCGCAGGCGCTCGCGGCGATGTACCAGGCGGCCCGGCGGGGTGAGATCTCCGCCGCCGAAGGGCGCGAGCGCGTGAAGCGGATCAACTCGCTGAAGGTGCGCTTCCTCGGCGACAAGGTGCTGCAGGCGCAAGCGTGGAAGGTGGCGGATCAGCTCGGGTGGGAGACGACGTACGACGCCGAGTACGTGGCGCTGACGCAGCTGCAGGCGGACGCGTTCGTCACCTCCGACGAACGCCTTGCCCACGCGGTTTCAGGGCTCGTCGAGACGACGACGAGCGACTCGCTGAGCACGCCGGGCGCTGAAGCCGACGGCTAGGACGCCGCCGGCGCCCGCACCAGCCAGCCCATCGTCGCGACGTGGCGCATGAACGGCAGGTCGTGCACGCGCAGCACGGCCACGCCGAGGTAGGCCGCGACGGCGACCACGGCGGCGGTGCCCTCGAGCGCCGACTCCGGCAGGCCCAGCGGCTCCGCCGTGACCTCCTTGTGGGACGGCGCGAGCAGCAGCGGGTAGCCCAGCGCGGCCAGCCGCGGCAGCTCGCGCAGGGTCTGCAGGTCGGTCTGGGTGTCCTTGCCGAACCCGAGGCCGGGGTCGACCAGGATCGCGTCGGCGCCGACTCCCGCCGCGCGAGCCGCCGCGGCCCGCTCCTCCAGGAAGCGCGCGATGTCCTCGACGCGGGTCGCGTGGCGGCCCGTCTGCACCTGCTTCGGCGCGAGGCCGAGGTGGGTGACGACGAGCCCGGCCTGGTGGCGGGCGATCGTGGCCGCCATCGCGGGATCGGACAGGCCGGTGTGGTCGTTCACGAGGTCGGCCCCGGCCGCCAGCGCCGCGGCGGCGACATCGGCACGGTAGGTGTCGATCGAGATCGGCAGATCGAGCGCCGCCCGCAGCTCCCGCACCACGGGCTCGACCCGGGCGATCTCCTCGTCCTCGGAGAGCACGCGGCCGGGCTGTGCGGTCATGCCGCCGATGTCGATGATGCCCGCGCCCGCCGCCGCCAGCTCGAGGCCGCGGGCGATCGCACGGTCGGCGGTCGCCGTCATGCCCTTGTCGTAGAACGAGTCGGGCGTGACGTTCAGGATGCCCATCATGCACGGCGGGCCGTCGAGGGCGATGCTGCGGTGGGCGAAGCGAAGGGTCAACTGCCGTCCGGGAAGCCGTCGCGGTGGAGCATGAGCGGGTGGTGGGGGAGCAGGCGCGCCGTCGCGGTCGCGTAGGGCCGGCGGCCGCCCCGCGCCTCGGCGGCCTTCTCGAACTCGATCGTGAAGGCGATCAGGACCTGCGAGAGCAGGGTCGGAAGGAGCACGTCCGGGGGCATTCCCGCCACCCTAACCGGCCCGCGGGCTGCGGGCTCGCAGCCCGCGGAACGACCTTCTTGACAACCGAACACCTGTTCGCTATTCTCACCGAACACATGTTCGTCATCCTCGACATCCGCCGTCTGCTCTCGCTTCTGGCCGCCAGCGCCGTCGCGATCGCGCTGGTGATGAGCTACGCCACTCCGAGCAGCGGCGCCTCCCATCCGCACCGCCACGGCGTGCGCGCGGGGGAGACGCTGTGGTCGATCGCCGAGCACGCCTATCCGGGCTCCGACCCTCGCGATGCGGTCTACCGCATCGAGCAGGCGAACGACATCCACACCTCCGTCATCTCCGTCGGCCAGGTGCTGGTGCTGCCGTGAGCGCCGCCCGCCGCATCGCGCTCGCCCCGGCGCCGAGTGCGCCGGTCGTGTCGCTGGACGAGTGGCGCGAGGCCCGCCGCCCGCCGGCCGAGGTGGAGGCTTCCGAGCCGGCGCCGCTGCGGCTCCTGCGACTTGTGGTCGACGGCGAGGCGCCGCCGCCGTTCTCGCTCGACACCTTCCTGCGCCGGGCGCGCGCGGTGATGGGCGAGACCCACGAGCAGCCGCGGATGCACTCGTATCGCGACGCCGAGCCGGCGTAGCCTCAGGCAGGCGCGGCGCCGGGCCATTCGAACAGCCGGGCGAAGATCTCGGCCTGCTCGACCGCATCATCCCGGGCGTTGTGCGTGTGGGGGCGCGACGATTGCAACTCGGCAGGCAGATCGTCCCTGCCGGCCGACCCCAGCGGGACCCGTGCCTTCTGCTGGTACATCGTCTTCATGTCGAGCGCGCCGGAGAAGCCGAACGGCGATGCGCCGGCGAAGCGGACGAAGTACCAGTGCATGAACATCCAGTCGAACACGACGGGATAGCCGACGAGCACCGGGCGGGCGCCCTGGGCCTGATCGCCGACCCATTGCGCGGCATCGGCCATCGCCGTCTCCGGCTCGGCCCCGGCGGTCACCAGGCGGGCCCGGTCGAGGCCCGAGACCCGCACCGCGTCCGGGTTGAACTCGGCGCTGATTGGGCGCAGCTCGCGGTAGAAGGTGGCGGCGCCCGGATCGCAGGCGGCGAAGGCGCGCCCGTCGAAGCGGGCCGCGACGGCCATGCCGAAGGACAGCATCGAGTACCGGCCGGGAATGGGCCCGTCGGACTCGATGTCGGCAGAGATGTAGACGTCGGACATCCGCTCGCTCCGTGACCAACCTACCCGACCGACGCGGCCGCAGCCCGCTCCATACAATCTGGCGATGGATCTGAGCGTGCTCTTCCTGGGGACGGCCGCCTCGGCCCCGACCTCACGGCGGGGGCTTGCGGCCCATCTGATCCGGCGCGGCGGCGACCGCATCCTGATCGACTGCGGCGAGGGCACCCAGCGCCAGCTGCTGCGCTCGGGCGCCGGCCTCGTCGACGTCGACGAGATCCTGCTGACCCACTGCCACGCCGACCACTTCCTCGGTCTGCCCGGCCTGCTGAAGACCTACGGGCTGCGGGCCCGCGAGGCGCCGCTGCGCCTGTACGGCCCCGCCGGCCTGCGGGCGCTGATGGCCACGATGGACCCGGTGATCGGGCGGCTGCCCTACCGGCTCGAGCTGATCGAGCTGCGTCCGGGCGAGACCCTCGACCGCGACGGCTACCGCATCGCGGCGATCGCGACCGATCACGGCCCGCCAAGCCTCGGCTATGCGCTCGGCGAGGACGAGCGGCCCGGCCGCTTCGACCTGGCCGCAGCCCGCCGCCTGGGCGTCCCCGAAGGCCCCATGTTCGGGCAGCTGCAGCACGGCCGGGCCGTGACGCTCGACTCTGGCGAGACCGTCACGCCGCAGGACGTCGTCGGCGCTGCGCGGCCGGGGCGCACCATCGTGTTCTCGGGCGACACCCGGCCGTGCCGGGCGCTGTTCGACGCCGCCGTCGGCGCCGACGTGCTGGTGCACGAGGCGACGTTCCTCGAGGAGGAGCGCGACCGCGCCGCCGAGACCGGGCACACGACGGCGCTGCAGGCCGCGCGGCTGGCCCGCGACGCCGGCGTGCGCCTGCTCGCCCTGACCCATCTGTCGACCCGCTACCTCGGTCGCGAGATCGCCGCCGAGGCCGTGGCGGAGTTCCCCGACACGGTCGTCCCGCGCGACTTCGACACGGTCGACCTGCCGCTGCCCGAGCGCGACCGCCCGCACCTGCTGCGCGGCGGCGAGCGCGTCTCGGCGGCCCCCGCGGCGCCGGCGTCGGCACCGGCCGGCTGACGTTGGACTTCGATCCGCTCGCGGCGAACTACGACCGCCTGCGCCCGGCGGGGGAGGCGTGGTCGGAGCTCGCGGAGCACACGCTCGCCGGCATGCGCGACTGCCGCCGGCTGCTCGACGTCGGCTGCGGCACCGGCCGCTTTGCGGTGCTCGCCCACCAGCGGCTCGGCGGCAGGGTCTGGGGCGTCGACCCGTCGGCCGAGATGCTGCGCCGTGCCCGCACTCGGCCCGATGCCCGCGGCATCGGCTGGAAGCAGGGCGCCGCCGAGCACCTGCCGTTCACGGACGCCTGGTTCGACGCGGCCCACATGCACCTCGTCGTCCACGCGCTCGCCGATCGGGCGGCGGCCCTCGCCGAGGTCGCCCGTGTGCTCGCTCCGGCCGGGCGGCTGGCGATCGCGACGTTCGCACACGAGCACTTCGACCGCTTCTTCCTGAATCCGTACTTCCCGTCGCTCGCTGACATCGACCGCGCTCGGTTCCCGGAGCCGGGCGCGCTTGCGGGCGAGATCGCGGCGGCCGGGTTCGGGGATGTCGGCGTCGAGCGGATCGGGCAGCCGATCCAGGCCGATCCCGGCGATGTGCTCGAGCGCGTGCGCGGCCGCTACATCTCGACGCTGCACCTGCTGGACGAGGCCGAGTACGCCGCCGGCCTGGCCCGGCTCGAGCACGACGTGGCGGCGGGCCGCGACGCCTTCGCCTACTCGCTCGAGTGGGCCCTGGTCACCGCAACGCGCCTGTGACCGGGGACTGTCCCCGGGGGCCGGGGACAGTCCCCGCTGCTCGTCTCACCCACCGAGGATCGCCCCGATGCCCTCCGCGAACGCGGTGCCGCCCCCGTTGGCGGGGTGGCGCACGTAGGTGGCCCCCTCGCCGAGCACGGACTCGGCGATCCGGCCGACCGCCACGACCGTCCTGGGGCGGACGAGCGCGATCAGCCGCCGGGCGAAGTCGGCGCCGGCCGCGACCTCGGCGACCGCCGGGCGGCGATTGGACAGCGGCTCGCCCGGCCGGTGCGGGTGGGTGGGCACGGTGTTCCACAGGATCACGCGCCGCTCGGCGCCGAGCTCTCCGAGCACCCGGTGCACGATCGTCCCCGACGGCTCGCTCCAGCGACGGACGGTGCACGTCGGCCGGTACGGGTCGCCCCAGCGGGCGAGGTCGCGCTCCGACGTGAACGCGATTCCCGACCAGCGCATGCCCTGGTAGCCCGCCGCCTCGCCGAGGGCCACGATGTCGGCGCCGGCCCGCTCGCCGAGGTACGCGCGCAGGTTGGCCACCCGGATCGCCGCCGCTCCGGGGACGTCCTCCGGCCCCGCATCGGCATACTGGTTGAAGGTGGCGCCGATGCGAGCGCGCACCAGGTCGGCGAGGAGCTCCTCCACGGCCGCAAGCTTTCCACGCGGAGGGACCCTCCGTCCGCACCAACTGGTAACGTGCTCCTCGGCGCCGTGCTGCGGCGTCATGGCCGAAGGCCACCTTTAAGTCCGCGCCCAGTGAGGCCGGGAAGGAGAATGTGCATGTCTGCCACCCAGGCCGAGCGCCTGCTGCTGAGCGAGGATGACCTCCAGCGCACGCTTCGCCGCATCGCCCACGAGATCGTCGAGGCGCACCCGGACATCGCACAGCTCGCCCTGGTCGGGATCTACACGCGCGGCGTCACCCTCGCCCAGCGGCTGCGAGCGCTGATCGAGCAGTTCGCGGGCGCCGCCCCGCCGACCGGCGCGCTCGACATCACCTTCTATCGGGACGACGTTGCCGTCCGCACAGGGGAGCAGCGCGCCCACCCCCAGCCGGTGGTCAAGGCCACCCGGCTCGACTTCCCGCTCGAAGGCAAGTCGGTCGTGGTGGTGGACGACGTCCTCTACACCGGGCGCACGATCAGGGCGGCCATCGAGGCGCTGTTCGACTACGGCCGGCCACAGCGCGTCCAGCTCGCCGTGCTGGTCGACCGCGGCCACCGCGAGCTGCCGATCCGGCCCGACTACGTCGGCAAGAACCTGCCCACCGCCCGCGACGAGCGGGTCAACGTGGAGCTGATGGAGGTCGACGAACTCGACCGCGTCGTCCTCATCAACCCGAGATAGGAGCATCGTGGAGCTCTATCCCCCGCACACACCGCAGCCCCGCCGCCACCTGATCTCGGTCGCCGATCTCGATCGGGACGACGTCGAGCGCATCCTCGCCACGGCCGAGAGCTTCGAGTCGGTCGTGCACCGCGACCTGAAGAAGGTGCCGACCCTGCGCGGCCGCACCGTCATGACCGTCTTCTTCGAGTCGTCGACCCGCACGAGCTCGTCGTTCGAGCTGGCCGCAAAGCGGCTCTCGGCCGACGTCGTCAGCCTGAAGGCGGCCGGGTCGAGCGTCGACAAGGGCGAGTCGCTGCGCGACACCGTGCAGACGCTCTCGGCGTACGACCCCGACGTGATCGTGATCCGGCACAGGGCGGTCGGCGCCGCGGCGCGGGTCACCCAGGCCACCGCCGCCCATGTGGTGAACGCCGGCGACGGCTGCCACCAGCACCCCACCCAGTGCCTGCTCGATCTGTACACGATGCGGGCGGCCCGCGGCCCCATCGACGCCCTGCACGTCGCGATCGTCGGCGACATCAGCCACTCGCGGGTTGCGCGCTCGAACATCCAGGGCCTGCTCCTGATGGGCGCGCGGGTGACGCTGGTCGGGCCGCCGACGCTGATCCCGCGCGACGCGACGAGCCTCGGCGTCGAGGTCAGCCACGACATCGCCAGCATCGCCGCTGCCGACGTGGTGTACGTGCTGCGGATGCAGCGCGAGCGCATGGCCGACGGCGAGGCCTACGTCCCCTCGCTGCGCGAGTACTCCGCCCTCTGGGGCGTCACCAGCGCCCGCGTCCGCCCCGGCCAGCTCATCATGCACCCCGGGCCGATGAACCGCGGCGTCGAGATCGCGGGCGACGTCGCCGACGGCCCCAACTCGGGCGTCATCGACCAGGTGCGCGCGGGCCTCGTGGTGCGGATGGCGGTTCTGTACGACCTGCTGGCCGGCCCGGGACCGGCGGACGCCCGCGCCGCCCTGCAGCCGCTTGCGGCCGGGATCGGCTCGGCGCAGGAGGTGGCGTGATGACCGAGCGGCTGCACCTCGCGGACTCGGCTCCGGCGAGCGCCGTCATCGCCGGCGGCCGGCTGGTCGATCCCACGGCCGGGTTCCACGGCCAGGCGGTCGACATCCGCATCGAGGACGGGCGCATCGCCGAGATCGGCACCGACCTGAAGCACCTCGACGCCGAGACGATCGACGCCGCGGGCCTGACGATCACGCCCGGCCTGGTCGACCCGCACGTGCACCTGCGCACGCCGGGAGACGAGGACGAGGAGGACATCGCCTCGGGCACACGCGCGGCCGCCGCCGGCGGCTTCGTCGCCATCCTGGCGATGCCGAACACCTCGCCGGTCGTCGACTCCGCCGCAGTCCTCACGGGGCTGATCGACCAGGCCCGCAGCGACGCCGTGATCGCCACCGGGTTCATGTGCGCGATCACGCGCGGCCAGCAGGGTCGCGGTCTCAGCGAGATGGGCGAGCTCGCCGCGGCCGGTGCCGCGGCCTTCTCGGACGACGGCCGCCCGGTGGCCGACGCCGGCATCCTGCGCCGTGCGCTGCAGTACTGCTCGGTCACGGGCCTCAAGCTGGCGCTGCACGAGGAGGACGCGTCGCTCTCGGCCGGCGGCCAGATGCACGAGGGCGCCGTCTCGGCCGAGCTCGGCCTGCACGGATGGCCGGCGGTGGCCGAGTCGACGATGATCGCCCGCGACCTCGGCCTCGCCCGGTACGAGGGCGCGCCGCTGCACATCTGCCATGTGTCGGTGGCCGACTCGGTGGCGGAGATCCGGCGGGCGCGCGAGCTCGGTGCGCAGGTCACCGCCGAGGTCACGCCGCATCACCTGTGCCTGACCGACGAGGCTGTGCGCGACCTCGACCCGGCCGCGTCCAAGATGAACCCGCCGCTCGCGTCGGCCGCCGACCGGGCCGCCCTGATCGACGCGGTCGCCGACGGCACCCTCGATTGCATCGCCACCGATCACGCCCCCCATCGCGACCACGAGAAGGACGCCCCGTTCGAGGAGGCGCCGTTCGGGGTGATCGGCCTCGAGACGGCCTTCGCGGCGATCTACACCCACCTGGTCGAGCCCGGCCTGCTCCCGCTCCAGACGGTGATCGAGCGCATGTCGGCCGGTCCGGCGGCGGCCTTCGGGCTGCCCGCGCCGATGCTGGCCGTCGGCCGTCCCGCCGACCTCGCGATCTGGGATCTGGCGGCGACACGGCGGGTGGAGCCGCCCTACGCGTCGCGGTCGAGCAACTGCGCGTTCGCCGGCCAGACGCTGCGCGGTGTCTGCCGCCTGACGATCTGCCGCGGCCGCATCGCCCATCGCCTGATCGAGGCAGTGGCGTGACCGGGAGGACGGGGTGATGGCGGCGGTCCTCGTGCTCGAGGACGGCAGCGTGCACCGCGGCCGACCCTACGGCGCGCACGGCATCGCCGTGGGCGAGGTCGTCTTCACGACCTCGATGACCGGCTACCAGGAGGTCGTCACCGACCCCTCCTTCGCCGGCCAGCTGATCACCTTCACGCAGCCCATGATCGGCAACTACGGTGTCGAGGCCGACGCCTCCGAGTCGGCCGCGCCGGCCGCCCGCGCGGTGATCGTGCGCGAGGGCCGAAACGCCACGCCGAACGGGCGCGAGGGCTTCTCCGACTGGCTGGCGGCGCGGGGGATCGTCGGCCTGCAGGGGGTCGACACCCGCGCGATCACCCGCCGGCTGCGCGACGGCGGATCCGTGCGCGGCGCCGTCTCGACGGGCACCGCCGCGATCGCCGAGGTGCTCGAGCTCGTGCGGGGCGAGCCGGCGATGCTCGGCCGCGCGCTCGCGGCCGATGTCTCCCGCCTGCGGCCCGAGAGCGTCCCTGCGTGCGGGCCCGAGCGCGCCCACGTGGCCGTGCTCGACTACGGCGTCAAGTCCTCGATCGTGCGCCTGCTGAGCGAGGCCGGCGCCCGGGTGACGGTGTTCCCGTGGGACTGCGGCGCCGCCGAGGTGCTGGCAGCGCAGCCCGACGGCATCGTGCTCGGCAACGGCCCCGGCGACCCGGCGGCGCTGCCGCACTGCGTCGCGGTCGTCGGCGATCTCGTCGGCGCGGTGCCCCTGCTCGGGATCTGCCTCGGCCACCAGCTGCTCGGCCAGGCCCTCGGCCTGGAGACGTTCAAGCTGCGCTTCGGCCACCGCGGCGCCAACCATCCGGTGATCGAGCTCGACACCGGTCGCGTGCTCGTCACCGCCCAGAACCACGGCTTCGCGGTGCGCCCACCCGATGCCGGCCGCGACTTCGACACCCGCTTCGGCCGCGCCCGGGTCACGCACACGTCGCTCTACGACGGCACGGTCGAAGGGCTCGAGCTGACCGGCCTGCCGGTGTCGTCGGTGCAGTTCCACCCCGAGGCCAGCCCCGGCCCGCACGACGCCCGCACCACCCTGACCGAGTTCGTCGCCGGGCTCGCGCAGGCGGCACCGAGGGCCGTTGCCTAGGCGCCCCGACCTGCGCAGCGTGGCCGTGATCGGCTCCGGGCCGATCGTCATCGGCCAGGCCTGCGAGTTCGACTACTCGGGCAGCCAGGCGCTGCGCGTGCTGCGCGCAGAGGGCCTGCGCACCATCCTGATCAACTCGAACCCGGCCACGATCATGACCGACGGCGGCTGGGCCGACCGCACCTACCTCGAGCCGCTCGACGTCGAGGGCGCGGCGGCGGTGCTGCGCCGGGAGCGGCCGGACGCCCTGCTGCCCACCCTGGGCGGCCAGACGGCGCTCAACCTCGCCTCCGACCTGCATGCCGCCGGCATCCTCGACGAGCTCGGCGTCGAGCTGATCGGGGCATCCTACGACGCCATCCGCCGGGCCGAGGACCGCGAGCTCTTCGCCGAGACGATGGCGCAGGTCGGCCTGCGCGTGCCCACGAGCGTGATCGCCACCAGCCTGGAGACGGCGCACGCCGCGCTCGCCTCGGGCGAGCTGCGCCTGCCGGTGGTCGTGCGCCCGGCGTTCACGCTCGGCGGCCACGGCGGCGGCTTCGCCCACACGCCCGCCGAGCTCGACGCGACGGTCACCCGGGGGCTGCGCGAGAGCCCGATCGGCCAGGTGCTGCTCGAGCAGTCGGTCGCGGGGTGGGGGGAGTTCGAGCTCGAGGTGATCCGCGACCACCGGGACAACGTCGTCGTCGTGTGCTCGATCGAGAACGTCGACCCGATGGGCGTGCACACCGGCGACTCGGCCACCGTCGCGCCCGCCCAGACGCTGTCCGACCGCGAGTACCAGCTGCTGCGCGATGCCGCGGCCACGGTCATCCGGGCCGTCGGGGTCGAGACCGGCGGGTCGAACGTCCAGTTCGCGCTCAACCGCGAGCACGGCGACCTGGTCGTGATCGAGATGAACCCGCGCGTGTCGCGCTCCTCGGCGCTCGCGTCGAAGGCGACGGGCTATCCGATCGCGAAGGTCGCCACCAAGCTCGCGATCGGCTACACGCTCGACGAGATCCCGAACGACATCACGCGCACGACGCCGGCCGCGTTCGAGCCGACCCTCGACTACGTCGTGGTCAAGCTGCCGCGGTTCGCGTTCGAGAAGTTCCCCGGAGCCGACACCGGCCTGACCACCCAGATGAAGTCGGTGGGCGAGGTGATGGGCATCGGCCGCACGTTCGCCGAGGCGTGGGGGAAGGCGATGCGGTCGCGCGAGCTCGACCGGCGGCCGCGCACGGCGGGCTCGGTGGCCGAGCCGGAGTGGGATCGCTTCGATGCCATCCAGGGCCGCCTGACCGCCGGCGAGGACGCGGCCGCGCTGGCCGCCGAGTCGTCGGTGCACCTGTGGTTCCTGGACGAGTGGGAGCGGATCGCCCACACCGAGCGGATGCTCATGCAGCGGCCGCTCGAGGCCCTGGTCGAGACGGAGTGGCGCCGGGTGAAGGAGCTCGGCCTGGCCGATGCCCGCATCGCCGAGCTGGCGGGGCGCGACGAGGAGACGGTGCGGCGCATGCGCCTCGCCCTCGACGTGCGTCCCGTCTACAAGGCCGTCGACAGCTGCGCGGCCGAGGTCGAGGCCCAGGCGCCGTACTTCTACTCGACCTACGAGCAGGAGGACGAGCTCGAGCCGGCGACGCGCCCGACCATCGTCATCCTGGGCGCCGGGCCGAACCGGATCGGGCAGGGGATCGAGTTCGACTACTGCTGCGTGCGCGCCGCCCAGACCTTCCGGCAGCTCGGCTACGACGCCGTGATGGTCAACTGCAACCCGGAGACCGTCTCCACCGACGCCGACTCGTCCGACCGGCTCTACTTCGAGCCGCTCACGGTCGAGGACGTGCTCGAGGTGGTCGAGCGGGAGCAGCCGATCGGCGTGGTCGTCCAGTTCGGCGGTCAGACGCCGCTGCGGCTCGCGCGCCCGCTCGAGGCGGCCGGAGTGCCGATCCTGGGGACGCCGTTCGGCGCCATCGACATCGCCGAGGACCGGGAGCGGTTCGGGCAGGTGCTGGCCGAGCTCGGGCTGCGGGCGCCGGACTGGGGCATCGCCGCGGACACCGACGAGGCCGTCGCCATCGCAAACCGGATCGGCTATCCGGTGCTCGTGCGGCCGAGCTACGTGCTCGGCGGCCGCGAGATGCGCATCTGCGACGACGACGCGTCGCTGCGCAGCGGGCCCGTGCAGCCCGGGTCGCTCGTCGACCGGTTCGTCGACGACGCGATCGAGGTCGACGTCGACGCCATCTGCGACGGCAAGCGCACCGTGATCGGGGCGATCATGGAGCACGTCGAGGAGGCGGGCGTGCACTCGGGCGACTCGACCTGTGTCATCCCGGCCATGTCGCTGGGTGAGCGCGTCGAGGACGAGCTGCGCCGGCAGACCGCGGCGATCGCGGAGGCGCTCGGCGTGCGCGGGCTGATCAACGTGCAGTTCGCCGTCCAGGGGTCGGCCGTCTACGTCATCGAGGCCAACCCGCGCGCCTCGCGGACGGTCCCGTTCGTCTCGAAGGCCACGGGCCGCGACCTGGTGGGGGCGGCCTGCCGGGCGGCGCTCGGCCTGCCCATCGACCTCGTCGAGGGCGAGGTCGAGCACACGAGCGTGAAGGCCGCGGTGCTGCCGTTCCAGCGGTTCGCCGGCGCCGACCCGACGCTCGGCCCGGAGATGCGCTCGACCGGTGAGGTGATGGGCATCGGCCCCGACTTCCCGACGGCCTTCAGCAAGGCCGAGCGGGCCGCCGGCCGGCCGCTGCCGAGCGCGGGCGCCGCCTTCCTGTCGGTGCGCGATCGCGACAAGCCGGCGGCGACCATGCTCGCGGCGCTGCTGCAGTCGCTCGGCTTCGAGCTCGTGGCGACGGCGGGCACGGCCCGCGCCCTGCGCCGGATCGGCATCCCGGTGCAGGCCGTGCGCAAGGTCGTCGAGGGCTCGCCGAACGTCGTCGACATGCTGCGCGACGGCGGCATCCAGCTCGTCATCAACACGCCCGGCGGGCGCGGCACGCGCGTCGACGGCTACGAGATCCGGGCGGCCGCGACCGCCCATCGGGTGCCCTGCATCACCACGATGGCCGGTGCGTCGGCCGCGGTCCAGTCGATCGCCCAGGCCCAGGCCGTGGAGCCGGTGGCGCTGCAGGATCTGCATGTCTACGAGGCCATCGGTGCCGCCCCCGCCGGCGCGTAGCCTGCCCGTCGCCGCGGTCGAGGCGGTCGGCGCCTACACGCTCCTGCGCCTGCACGACGACGGCGCCGATCCGGGTGTCCCCGGGCAGTTCTTCATGCTCCGCGCCGAGCCGGCGCCGGACAGCGCCTATCTGCCGCGGGCGGTGTCGGCGGCCTGGGCGGGCGACGGCGAGCTGGCGTTCCTCCTGGACGTGCGCGGGGAGGGGACGCGGGCGCTCGCACACGCCCGTTCGGTGGCGGTGGTGGGGCCGCTCGGGCAGGGATTCCGCACCCCGCCCGGCGACGCGATCCTGGTGGGCGGCGGCATCGGGGCGGCGATCCTGCCCTGGCTGCGGCGCCGGCTGGCGCCGCACGGGCGCGTGCAGACGGTGCTCGGATTCCGCACGCCGGCCCATGCCGTGTGCGCCGGGCTGGTCGATCCCGACGCGGCCGTCGCGATCGAGCCGACGCTCGTCACCGAGCCGCTGGCCCGGCTGCTGCCTGCGCGCGCGACCGTGTACGCGTGCGGCCCCGACCGGATGCTGCAGGCCGTGGCAGCACTCTGCGCCGAGCACGACGTGCCCTGCCAGCTCGCGATGGAGGCGGCGATGGCGTGCGGCTTCGGCGCCTGCTACGGATGCGCCGTTCGCATCGACGGGACCTGGAAGCGGCTGTGCGTCGAGGGGCCGGTGGTGGAGGCCGCCCGTGTCCTCGCCTGATCTTCGCACCGAGCTCTGCGGGGTCGCCCTCGCGAACCCGCTCGTGAACGGCTCGGGCACGCTCGACGCGCTCGCCGCCGGCACGCTCGGCCTCGGGGCGTTCGTCACGAAGACGGTCACGCTGCACCCGCGCGAGGGCAACCCGCCGCCGCGGATCGCCGAGACACCGGCGGGCATGGTCAACTCCATCGGGCTTGCGAACCCGGGGCTCGCGGCCTTCTGCGAGCAGCACCTGCCGCGGCTGGGCGAGCTGGGCGTGCCGGTGATCGCGAGCGTCGGCGGCTGGTCGCCGACCGAGTACACAACGGCGGTCGCCCGGCTCGGGGCCGATCCGGCGGTGGCCGCCATCGAGCTGAACGTGTCGTGCCCCAACGTCGAGTCGGGCTGCATCTCGATCGGCACCGACCCGCACGAGACGCGCGCGCTGGTCGAGCGCTGCCGCGCCGAGACCGACGTGCCGGTGCTGGTCAAGCTCTCGCCGAGCGTCGCCGACGTCGCCGCGATTGCAACCGCCGCCGCCGAGGGCGGCGCCCACGGCCTGGTGCTGATCAACACCGTGCGGGGCATCGCCATCGACCGCGAGCGCCTGCGGCCTCTGCTGGGCGGGGGCGGCGGCGGCCTCTCGGGTCCGGCCGTCAAGCCGGTCGGACTGCACGCCGTCTATCACGCGTGGGCGGCGACCGGCCTTCCGATCATCGGCATGGGCGGCGTCGCGAGCGCGCAGGACTGCATCGAGTTTCTCGCAGCCGGCGCAAGCCTGGTAGGAATTGGAACGTCGCTCTTCGCCGACCCGCACCTGCCGGAGCGGATCCTGCCGCAGCTTGCCGATCTTCTGGCCCATCACGGCGCGCGCGGGATCGGCGAACTCGTCGGCATCGCCCACCCGCGGGTATCAAGCTCAACTCGAGCTTGACCGTTTTGGGCGTGAATTTCGCCTTTTCATCCCGTTTTTTCATGGTTGCACGCGGCCCGGCCACGGGTATAATCGCCCCCTACCATGACAACCAGCACCCTCTCCCAGACACCGTCCCGGTCGCTCGATCAGCGCATGGAGGCGCTCAGCCGGGCCAACCACATCCGGGTGCGCAGGGCGCAGCTCAAACGCGACCTGAAGGCTGGGCGAGTGCGGATCGGCGATGTCATCGCAGAGCCGCCGGACGAGGTGCTGACGGCCAAGGTGTACGACATGCTCGTGGCGGTGCCACGGCTGGGGCGGGTCAAGGCGACGCGCCTCCTGACCCAGTGCCGGATCAGCCAGAGCAAGACCGTCGGCGGGTTGTCCGACCGCCAGCGCGGCGAGCTGCTCGACCTGTTCCGCGCCTGATCCCGCGTCGCGGGGACAGCGTGTGAGCGGGCGCCTGTTCGTCGTCGCCGGGCCCTCGGGCGTTGGCAAGGGCACGCTGATCGCGCGGGCACGGGCGCTCGCGCCGGCGGTGACGGTGGCGACGTCCGCCACCACGCGGCCCCGCCGTCCCGACGAGCGCGACGGCCACGAGTACCACTTCCTCACCCCCGCGGAGTTCGAGCGCCGCGTCCGGGCGGGGGAGTTTCTCGAGCATGTATCCTTCGCCGGTAACCGGTATGGCACGTTGCGCAGCGAAGTTGAGCAGCGGCTTAGGGACGGCGGCAACGTCGTTCTCGAGATCGAGGTCGCCGGGGCTCGAGAGATCAAGCGGCAGATCCCGGACGCGGTCCTGGTGTTCGTCGCCCCTCCGACGATGGCCGACCTCGAGGCCCGGCTTCGCGGCCGCCGGCAGAACACCGACACGGAGATCCGCGACCGGCTGCAGATCGCAGCCGAGGAGCTTCTGGCACAACCCGAGTTCGACCACGTGATCACCAACGACGACGTCGACCGAGCGGCCGCCGACCTGGCGCAGCTGATGCGGACGGCGATGACCGCCGAGGAGCACTGATGATCTATCCCAAGATCGACGACCTGCTGGCCAAGGTCGACAGCAAGTACGCGCTCGTGATCGCCGCCGCGCGGCGCACGCGCCAGATCAACGACTACCACCACCAGCTCGGCGAGGGCAGCTTCGAGAGCTTCTCACCGCCGCTCGTCGAGTCGCGGTCGAAGAACTTCCTGACGATGGCCCTCGAGGAGATCGCCCAGGGCCAGCTCAAGGTCTCGCCGACCGCGAAGGAGTAACCGCCGAGCGATGAGTTCTGCGGCCGAGGCGGGTCAGACTTCCAGGAACCCGAACCGGGAGGTGTGCTGATGGCGACGCAGGTCGTACTGCTCGTGGGAACGCGGAAGGGCTGCTTCATCCTCGAGAGCGACGAGGACCGGCGCGACTGGAACGTGCGCGGCCCCTACTGCGACGGCTGGCCGATCTACCGCGCCGTGCACGACGCCGAGTCCGGCGCGATCTTCGCCGCCGCCGCGAGCGAGTGGCACGGGGCCGGCATCTGGCGCAGCGAGGACCTCGGCGAGACGTGGCAGCTCTCGAGCGAAGGTCTCGGCTACGGCGACAACGGCGAGCTCAAGCTGTCCAAGGTGTCCGGGCTGATGGCGGCCCACGGGCGCGTGATCGCCGGCGCCGAGTCGGCCGGCCTGTTCGAGAGCCGCGACGGCGGCGTCACCTGGTCACTGCTCTCGACCCTCGACGGCCAGCCGGGGCGCGACGACTGGAACAAGCACGAGAACCAGCCGCCGGGGCATCTCGGCATGGCCGGCCTCCTGCCCGACCCCGAGAACGCCGACCGCTTCTGGGCGATCGTGCAGGGCTTCGGCATCTTCGAGACCACGGACAACGGCGCGTCGTGGACTCCACGCAACCGCGGCCTGCGGGCCGCCTGGCCGCTCGAGAATCCCGAGATCGGCTACTGCGTCCACAAGCTCGTGATGTCGCCGGCCGACCCTGACCGCCTCTACCAGCAGAACCACTGCGGCATGCACCGGTCAGACGACGCCGGGCGCTCGTGGACCGAGATCACCGAGGGGCTGCCGTGCGACTTCGGCTTCGCCGCCGCCGCGCACCCGCACGACCGCGAGAGCTTCTACGTGATCCCGCTCGACCCCGGCCACACCCGCTGCATGCCCGACGGGCACGCCGCGGTCTGGCGCACGAGCGACGCCGGCTCGACGTGGCGGCAGCTCGACCAGGGCCTGCCTCACCAGAACGCGCACCTCGGCGTGCTCCGCGAGGGCCTCGCGATCGACGGCCTCGACTCGGCCGGCCTCTACTTCGGCACGAGCACCGGCCAGGTCTTCGCAAGCGCCGACGAGGGGGAGAGCTGGAGCGAGATCGCGAGCTACCTGCCGGGCATCGCCTCGGTCGAGGTCGCCGTCATCGGTTCAGCCATGGCTGATCTCCACCTCCCAGTCACACTGCCCACGGTCTTCGCCGACCTGCCCCGCCGGCTCGAGGTCGAAGCGAGCTCGGTGGACGAGGCCATCGACCGGCTCGACGAGCGCTGGCCCGGGATCCGCGACCGCCTGTGCGAGCCGGGCCCGGCGCTGCGCCGGCACGTCAACGTGTACGTCGATCGCGAGCGGGCCGGACTCGACACCGCGCTCGCCGCCGACTCCCGGGTCGACGTCATCTCGGCCATCAGCGGCGGGTAGGGGCGCGCGCAGCCAGCGGGCCTCGCGGTGCCAGCGCAGCATCGTGCGGACGCTCGGCGGCGCGGCCGGGCCGTCCGCACAGATGCGGCGCATGCGCACGATCGTCGCAAGCGGCGGGCCGCCGAGCGCGAACTCGGCCTCGGCGCGCCGCCGCAGGTCGCCCCAGGCATACGAGCCCGGTCGCCGCGCCGATCGTGGACCGGCGAGCGCATCGAGGTGCGCGGCGAGCGCCCGCCCGCGAGCCGCCGTGAGACAGCCGTGCGCCTGCCACAGCCGCTGCAGCGTCACGACGAAGTCGCGGCCGTTGCGCCGGCACTGGAACTCCGGCGAGGCGTGCGCGGCACAGAGCCACACCGTGATCCCGTGGGTGAGGCGCAGGCTCACCGTGCGCCCCCGCGTGCGGTCGGCGCAGATCGCGCACACCGGCTGCTTCACCGGCACGCCACGCGCCTTGTAGAGAGTGGGGACGGCCATGCCGGGAGCGTGACGCAAAGGTCGTCACGCGTGGGTCTCGACCTGTGCCGAGACGGAGCGGAAAGGCGCATGGCGTCCGGGCGCCCAATTGGCATCGAGTGCGGATGTCAATTGGACGACACGCCCACAGGCTGCCGGCACCCAATTGGCATCCACTGCGGATGTCAATTGGGTGGAACCCCGCAGACGCCCCGGGCGACCATTTGGCATCCACCATGGATGTCAATTGAGAAAACCGCCCACCCCAACCACCCGCCCCCCTCGACCGCCGCCCGAACACGCCCGGCCAACCCCGACCCCGCCGCCGACGTCCTACGAACCACGATGGCCGCCTCGCAAGTGACACGCGCGCTTGTCCGCCTCCGCCGCGCGGACGGCGCACGCCCGCTCAGGGGTACCGGCGGACGCATGGACGCGGAGGGGCCGCAATCGGGTATCTGAGAGTTGTGACAAAACCGTGCCGTCCGCTGTGTTGCGGCGAGCCCCCACCGACCGCGACACTACGGCCATGATCCTGATCGGGGTGTGTGGAGGGATCGCGGCGTACAAGACCTGCGAGCTCGTGCGCATGCTCGTCCGCGGCGGCCACGAGGTGCAGGTCGTGCAGACGCCCGACTCGCAGCGCTTCGTCGGGCCGACGACGTTCGCGGCGCTCTCGCGCCGGCCGGTCGTCACCGACGGCGGGCCGGAGGTCTTCCCGCACCTGGACGCCTCGGCGCGGGCCGAGCTGCTCTGCATCGCGCCGCTCTCGGCGACGACGCTCGCGCGCATCGCCCACGGCGAGGCGGCCAACGTGCTGACGGCGACGACGCTCGCGTTCACCGGCCCGGTCGTCGCCGCGCCGGCGATGAACCCGCGCATGTGGGGGGCCGAGGCGACCACCGCGAACCTGCAGCTGCTGGCGGCGCGCGGAGTCGAGCTGGTCGGGCCGGCCACGGGCGACACCGCCGAGGGCGAGGTCGGCGTGGGGCGGATGGCCGAGCCGGCCGAGATCATGGACGCGATCGCCGCCCGGCTCGCGGCAGCGGGCAGCCTCGCGGGCGTGCGCGTGCTCGTGACCGCCGGCGGCACCCGCGAGCCGCTGGACGCCGTGCGCTATGTCGGCAACCGCTCGAGCGGGCGGATGGGGGTCGCGGTCGCCGACGAGGCCGCCCGCCGCGGCGCCGACGTGACGCTGATCCTCGCGGCGGCGAGCGCGCAGCCCTCGGCGCCCATGCGCGTCCTGCACGCCGAGTCGGCGGCCGCGCTCGAGCAGGCGACGCTGGCGGAGGGGGCCGCGGCCGACGTCGTCGTCATGGCCGCCGCCGTCTCGGACTACCGGCCGGGGGACGCCTACACGGGCAAGCGGCCGAAGAGCGGTGAGCCGTGGCACGTGACACTGGAGCCGACCACGGATATCCTCAAGGAGCTGGGGTCGAGGCGAACGACCGGACAGGTGCTGGTCGGGTTTGCCGCCGAACATGGCCCCGGGGGAGTCGATCGCGCCCGAGCCAAGCTCGAGCGCAAGAGTCTGGACATGATCGTGATGAACGACGTCAGCCGCACGGATATCGGATTCGACTCCTCTCAGAACGAGCTGGTGCTGGTGACGGCGCGCGACTGAGCGCACCGTCAGCAGGCGCTCCAAGCGCGCCTGCGCCGCCGCCCTGTGGGACGCCGTCGGCGTCCCCGCTGCGGCGTCCGAGGCGCCGGCCGGCGCGTGACCCGAAGCCAAGAACCAGGAAGGGACAACTCAGGTGGAAGCACACGAACTCGGAGGGCGGGCTCCGACAGCCGATATCGCGGCCGCCGCTGACACCGCTGGGCGCGTGATCGAGAACGTCGCGCGGGTGATCCATGCCCCGCGGGCGCTGATCGCACGCTGCGTGATGGCGATCCTCTGCGAGGGGCACATCATCCTCGAGGACTTCCCGGGCGTCGGCAAGACGATGCTGGCCAAGTCGCTCGCCCGCTCGCTCGACTGCGAGTTCGCCCGCGTCCAGGCGACCCCCGACCTGCTGCCGTCCGACGTCACCGGCGTCAGCGTGTTCAACCTCCAGGGCGGGAACGAGTTCGAGTTCAAGCCGGGGCCGGTGTTCGCCAACCTCGTGCTGGTGGACGAGATCAACCGCGCCTCGCCCAAGACCCAGTCGGCCCTGCTCGAGTGCATGCAGGAGGTGCAGGTCACGGTCGACGGCGTCACCCACCCGCTCGCGCGCCCGTTCATGGTCATCGCGACCCAGAACCCGATCGAGTACGAGGGCACGTTCCCGCTGCCCGAGGCCCAGCTCGACCGCTTCGCGATGCGGCTCACGCTCGGCTATCCGGATGCCCGCCAGGAGGCGCGCATGCTGAGCGAGCACGCCGCGGGCGAGCCGATCGACGAGCTGCGGCCGGTGAGCACGGCCGCCGACGTCGAGTCGGCGATCGCCGCGGTCAAGGGCGTGTTCGTCGAGGAGTCCCTGCACCGCTACGTCGTCGCGATCCTGAACCACACCCGCAGCGACACCCGGCTCTCGCTCGGCGCGAGCCCGCGCGCGGGCATCTCGCTGCTGCGGGTCGCGAAGGCCCACGCTGCGCTCGAGGGGCGCGACTACGTCTCGCCGGCCGACATCAAGGCGGTCGCCGAGGACGTGCTCTCCCACCGGGTGATCCTGGCCCCCGAGGCCCGCACCGCGGGCATCGACGCCGCCGACTCCATCCGCGAAGCGCTCGAGCGCACGGCCATACCGGTATGACCACTCGCGGCCGCCGCCTGCTCCTCCTCGCCGCCGGGCTCTACCTGGTGTCGTGGGGGTTCGGGACGGCGGTCATGTTCCCCGTGGCGGTCGGGCTCGCGCTCGCGCCGCTGCTCGCGCTCGCGTGGGTGAAGGCGCTCGACCGGCCGATGCTCCTGCGCCGCCGCACCGGCCATCTCGAGCTGACCGAGGGCCAGAGCGTCGACGTGGGGCTCGAGGTGCGCCCCGACACGGGCGGCCCGATCCCGGGGCGGGCGGTGCTGCTCGACCGGCTCGGCCAGACGCGGGTGATCCAGGCCGACCTGGGCCGGCGGGGGCGGGTGCTGCGCGGCCGCTACGAGATCGAGTCGGCGCCGCGCGGGCGCTACCGCATGGACGGCGCCGAGCTCTTGATCGCCGACCCGTTCGGACTCGCCCAGGCCCGGATCCAGCTCGACCGGGCCGACCAGATGCTCGTCTACCCGCGCGTCTACGAGCTCGAGGGGCTCTTCACCGACGGCGGCACGCCCGGCGGCGACCACGGCCGCTCGATGCTCCACCGCACCGCCGGCTACGACCTGCACAGCATCCGCGAGCACCAGGTGGGCGAGAGCCTGCGCCGGGTGCACTGGCGCTCCACCGCCCGCCGCCGCCGGCTGATGGTGAAGGAGCTTCAGGACACCCCGCGCGACGAGGCCTGCGTCGTGCTCGACGGCGAGGCGGCCGCGCTCACCGGGATCGCCCCCGACTCGACCTTCGACACGCAGGTGCGCGCCGCCGCCTCGCTGCTGCGGCGGATGTCCGACGCGGGCCAGCGCAGCTCGCTGCTCATCCACGCCGCCCAGCGCAGCCGCTACCGGCTGGGCTTCGGCAGCGGCGACTGGGCGGCGGTGCTGGGCGAGCTCGCGGGGGTCGAGGCGACGGCCCCGCGCCCGCTGCACGACTATCTGGCCGAGAGCTCGCGCGGTCCCGAGCCGATCGATGCCTCGCGCGTGTTCGTCGTCACGGCCAGCATGTCGGCACTGCTCGCCGAGCGGGTGCTCGGGCTCGTGTCGGCCCAGTGCGAGCCGGCGGTCGTGTGGGTCGACGCAGCGTCCTTCACGGCCATGGGCCGCAAGCGCGACACGGCTCCCGAGGCGGCCGCCCTGCGGCTGACGCGATCGGGCGTCGCCGTGGCCCGGATCCGGTCGGGCGACCACGTCGGCAAGGCGCTCTCGGCACCCGTCCTACGGCTGGTGGTGGCCCGTGCGTAGGCCGCGCCCGGCTGCGCGTCGCCCCCGTCCTCCTGACGGCCGCGTTCCTGCTCTTCACCGGCTGGCACTGGGCGCGCCTGGAGCAGCCGCACATCGGCTTCCGCGAGCTCGCCGTGCTCGCGCTCCTGGGCGTCATCCCCACCATCGTCGCCATGCTCGGCGGAGGGCGCACCGGCGCGCTCATCGCCCTGGTGGTCGCCACGGTCGCCGCGATCGGCCAGATCACGCACACCTGGCCGTGGCAGACCCAGCACGGCATCTACCCGGCCCGCGTGGGCGAGCTGGTGGGGAGGGGGCTGCGCGACTGGTTCGGCACGCACACGCCGATCGACGCGGGCCGCTTCGCCGGCGCCGATCACGACCTGCAGCTTGCATTCTTCGCAGCGGCGGTCGCGCTGACCTGGCTGATCGTGCGCCGCGAGGCGGCGCTGGCGGGGATCGGCGTGGCCTTCGCGCTGTTCGCCCTCCCGAGCACGGTGGTGCCGCTGCACGCGGACGGCTTCCGGGCGGGCGTCTTCCTGCTGCTCGCGCTGCTCACGCTCGTCGCGACGGCGCGGCGCACCGGCCGGCCGCTGGCCGGAGATGCGCAGGTGGTCGGCCTGAGCGTCGCGGTCGTCCTCGCCGGGCTCGTCGTCGGCACGGCCCCGGGGGTCACCAAGACCGCCTTCCTGGCGTGGCAGACGTGGAACCCGCTCGCGAACCAGGGCCCGCTCGTCAGCGTGGACTACATGTGGAACCAGAGCTACGCGCCGCTGCACTGGCCGAAGAAGCGCACCACGGTGCTCGAGGTGACGTCCAAGAAGCAGATGTACTGGAAGGCGGCGACGCTCGACACGTTCCTGATCGACCACTGGCAGTTCTCGCAGCAGGGGCAGGTCGTGACGTCGTCGACCGGCGGCACACTGACGGCGTCCCCGGACAGCCTGCCGGCCCTCGAGCCGGTCGGCCACCACCTCGTGAACATCAAGGTGAAGGTGGTCGGCCTGGCTGACGACCACCTGATCGGCGCGGCCCAGCCCGTGCGCTGGTCGGTGCCGAGCGGCGTCCAGTCGCTCCTGGACGCCGACGGCACGGTGACCACCCTGTCCGACCCGGCGCGCAACGCCACCTACGGGGTGCAGGTGTACGACCCCAGTCCGACGGTCGCCCAGCTGACCACGGCCGGCAACGCCTTCCCGGCCTCGATCAGGGCCGGGGTGGAGGTCGGCAGCGTCATCATCCCGACCTGGGGTACCCGCCATCCGCGGGCGACGGCGCCGCCGCTCAGCCCGGTGTTCATGCAGGCGGTCAACCAGGCCTGGGAGAATTCGCATGCGAGCGCCGCCCGGAACGAGTACGAGGCCGTGTACGCCATCGAGCACTACTTCCGCGCGAAGCCGTTCAAGTACACGCTCACACCAAAGCTGAACGGGCCGATCCCGGCGCTGGCCCAGTTCATGCTGAAGACGCACCGCGGCTACTGCCAGATGTTCTCGGGCGCGATGGCGCTCGTGCTCCGCATGCACGGCATCCCGGCCCGGGTCGCGGTCGGGTTCATGTCGGGCAAGCTGCGCGGGTCGGACACGTACGTCGTGAACGACCGCGACGCCCATGCGTGGGTCGAGGTGTACTTCCCCGGCTACGGCTGGATGCCGTTCGAGCCGACCCCGGGCAGCCACCTGCCCTCGGACACGTCCTCCTCCAGCCCGAAGTTTGCAACCACGACGACCGGCGGCGGCATCTCGAAGCAGTTCCAGGGCTTCGCCGCGCTCGTCTCCGGCGGCGTCGCCCCGGGCATCAAGCACGTCCAGGGCGAGGCGTTCGGCCGCTTCGGCAGCCAGGGCAAGGGCATCGGCGTCGGCAACCAGACCATCTTCGCCGCACGCAGCAGCAGCCACGGCCGTTTCATCACGTGGCTCCTCAGCATCACGATCGCCCTGCTCGCCGCCCTCCTGGTGCTCAAGGCCGTGAGCGTGCGCTGGCGCTACCTGCGCCGTGGGCCGCGGGCGCAGGCGGCGGCGGCGTATCGCGATCTGGCGACGTTCGTCGGCGACCAGGGCGTCGTCCTGCGGCCGGACGAGACCTTCGAGGAGCTGGCCGGACGGCTGCAGGAGACGTTCGGCGTCGACGCCGCGGCGTTCGCCCGCAGCGCCAACATCGCCCGGTACGCACCGCTGCCGACGGCCGAGCCCGAAGGCCGGCGGCTGCGCCGCCAGCTGCGCGCGATCAAGCACGACGTGCGCCAGCGGCTGACGCCGCGCGAGCGGGCGACGGGGGCCCTGCGGCTGCGCGCGGCGCTCTCGCAGGCTACCCTCGGAAGCTGACCCTGCCGATGACGAGGGGCATGGCGGAGCACGAGGACACCTACGACCTGTATCAGCGCGGTCGCGAGCTCATGAAGCGGGGCGACAACGCCCAGGCCACGGTCTCGCTCGAGAAGGCCAAGCGGCGCGAGCCCGACAAGGCGTCGATCCGCGAGGCGCTCGGCGTCGCCTACCTGCGCATGCACCGCTACCAGGAGGCGGCGGCCGAGTTCGAGCACATCCTGGCCGCCGCGCCCGCAAACGACTACGCCCACTACTGCCTCGGCCGCTGCCTGCACCGGATGGGCGAGCGCCGCATCGCCCTCGGCCACTACAAGATGGCCGTGTGGCTGCGCCCGAGCGTGGACTACTACCAGGAAGCGGTCGACGGCCTGCTGGACTGACCGGCCGAGGGGTTCGTGGGGAACCCTGGGTTCCCCGACGGCCTCAGAACTGGTAGTAGATGAACGGGTGCGGCTGGGCCAGGGAGAGGAAGGCCACCGCGGCCGCCACCCCGACGAGGGCACCCTGCCAGGCGCGCGGCTGCACCTCGATCTGCCAGGTGTTGGGGGCGACGTTCACGAACACCAGAAGGGCCGCCACCTCGAGCCCGAAACGGCCGGTCAGCAGGTGGCGCACCCCGGTGAGCGGCTCCACCCCGTGCAGGCCGGCCATGCCCGCGAGAATGTCCCCCGCCGTGGCCATGTCCGGCGCACGGAAGATCACGAACGCGGCGACCACGGCGATGAAGGTGATCGCCCGGTTCACCACCGTGCTGCGCGGCGTGAGCCCGGCGCTTCGCAGCACGTTGTGGACGACGAGGTAGACCCCGTGCAGCAGCCCCCAGACCACGAACGTCCACGCCGCGCCGTGCCAGAGGCCGCCGAGGAACATCGTGATCGAGCAGGTTGCGCAGCGTCTGCAGCGCGCCCGTTCCGCGAGCCGCCGAGCGGGATGAAGAGGTAGTCGCGCAGCCAGAACGAGAGCGACATGTGCCAGCGCCGCCAGAAGTCGGCGATGTTGCGGGCCTTGAACGGCGAGTTGAAGTTCTGCGGGAAGCGGAAGCCGAGCAGGTAGGCGAGCCCGACGGCCATGTCGGAGTAGCCGGAGAAGTCGAAGTAGAGCTGCAGCGAGTAGCCGAGGCCGCCGCCCAGCCGGCATGCACGAAGTCCGAGCGCGGCGCGGGCGGCGAACAGCGCGGTCGACGTACGGCGCCGAGCGTGTCGGCGATGACGAGCTTCTTGCACGAGGCCGCAGGCGAAGAAGAACAGCCCGGAGGCCGCCAGCGCCCGCCGTCAGCCGCGGCTCCAGCCGGCGCAGCTGCGTCTCGATGTCGGCGTAGCGGACGATCGGCCCCGCGATCAGGTGCGGGAACATCGCGACGAACGCCGCGTAGTGGAGCAGGTACTGCGCCGGGCGCACCCGCCGCCGGAAGACGTCGATCGTGTACGACATCGAGTTGAACGTGTAGAACGAGATCCCGATCGGCAGGAGGACGTGCAGGCCCGGGAACGGCCGTGCCCGCGCCGACCGAGCGCGCCGATCCCGTTCAGCCGAGTGCGAGGAAGAAGCCGACGTACTTGAAGTAGCCGAGCAGCGCGAGGTTGACGGCGAGCGCGGCCGCGAGCAGCAGCTTGCGCCGCCGCTCGTCGTCCGCTGCGCGCGATCGCCTGCCCGGCGATGTAGTCGACGCCCGTCGTCGCGATCAGCAAGCGGCAGGAAGCGCCAGTCCCACCACGCGTAGAAGACGTAGGACGCGAGCGTGAGGAACATCGAGCCGCGGCGTCGCGGCCGCCGCAGGCCCCACCAGCCGAGCAGCACGAGCGGCAGGAACGCGAACATGAAGACGTGTAGCTGTTGAACAGCACGGGTCAGAGGATCCCGTGGTCGTGGGCGACGATGTAGCGCAGCATCAGCCCCATGTTGGCCACCGAGACGTGGGTGGGATCGAAGAAACCGTTCGGCAGGCCGTGGAACGTGCGCACGTCGGTCAGGTCGAGGAAGTCGAAGCGCAGCCGGTGCTCCAGCCGACCCAGATAGCGCACGGCCCAGCGGTGGCGGGGGAAGCCCTTGCGGTCGAAGGCGCGCAGCAGGGCCGGAGCGAGCGGGTTCATGACGACGACCGGAGTCGCGCCGTGGGCGTTCATCCATGCGATCAGCCGGGTGAAGGCGCGCAACCCCGCCGCACCCGGCGGGCCCGTGGGGATCGGCCGGCGGCGCAGGACGGCGAGCTTCTGCCGGAGCGTGGCGGCAAGGTTGCTCGCGCTCTCGGCGGTGGTATCCAGGCGGCTGGGGAGGAGCGAACCGTCGGCGTTGAACCAGCGCCGGCTGCAGGTGCGAAAGACGCACGCGCGCACCACTCGCAGCGAGTCGCGAGTGGCCTGCACCGACAGGTAGTCGGAGATCTCCGTGAGCAGCGGCTCGCCGCTCGTCGTCCGCTGGTAGGCCGTCAGGTACGGCCGGGCGCGCGGATCGGCCGCGAGCTGCGGGTTCACACCGGCGCCGCCGATGCCCACGTTGACGAAGATCAGGTACCGGCGGGGGACGCCGGGGAAGCGGTGGTCCATCAGCTCCGAGAACACCATCTCGTCGACCGAGTCGCCGCTGGTCACGCCGGCGTTGAAGCCGGTTTCGCCGGTCAGGTGCTGGAGCACCCTCGGGGCCGCGGGCCGCGACCGCGAGCTGCCGAGGATGAGGATGTCCGGCGGGTGCTTCAGGTCCTCGAGCAGGGTGATCTTGGCTGCCCGGTCGCTCTCGATGGCGGTCGGCACGAGGCCCGCGCCGGTGATCCCGTAGGGGTCGACCGCGGCGTTGAATCCGCCCACGCACCCGACGAGACCGATGGCGCAGACGAGGAACGCGATGACGTTGCCGCGGAAGTCGCCGCGCGCGGGGTCGGCGGCGAGCCGGCCGTGCCCGGCCCGCTCGGCGGTCTCGATCGACGTCGGGACCTCCTCGACGCGTCGCTCGCGCGTCCGTGGGAACGCCCGCATTGCGCGCGATGCTATCTGACGGCCGACGTCGAAAGGCAACGCCGGCCGATATCGCGTCACGGCCAGTCGAGCCAGATGGTCACGGGCCCGTCGTTCACGAGCGCCACGTGCATGTGGGCGCCGAACCGGCCGGTCGCGACCGGCACGCCGAGCGCGGCCAGCTCCGCGGCGAACGCCTCCACCAGCGCCGCGCCGACCTCGGGCGGCGCGGCGTCGGTGAACCCGGGCCGGTTGCCGCGGCGCACGTCGGCGTAGAGCGTGAACTGCGACACGACGAGCGCCGCGCCGCCGACGTCCACGAGCGAGCGGTTCATGCGGCCGTCGGAGTCGGCGAAGATACGCAGCCGGGCCACCTTGCCGGCCAGCTGCGACGGGGCGTCCGGGCCGTCGCCCGAGCCCGCCGCGACGAGCACGAGGAGGCCGGCGCCGATCGCCGCCACCCGGTCTCCGTCCACCTCCACAGAGGCTTCGATCACGCGCTGGATCAGTGCTCGCACGGCCGGCGCGAGTTTCTCATCTGGAAGGGTGCGGTGCTACACTCAAGGTCGTTTCTGAGTTTCTGAGAGCGGTCGTCGAGGTGGGCTCCAACCCGCCTCTTTTTTCGCCCGCGATCGGGCTTCGAGGTGCACATATGACAATGAACGAACAGCTTCAGAACGAGATCGAGCAGATGCTCCACGACCGTAGCCCGGACGTGGAGGTCGTGCTTGCGGAACGGGCCGGACCCGGGCTCGTGCGGGTGTTCATCGACCACCCGCAGGGCGTCGACACCGACCTGTGCGAGCGCGTCAGCCGCGACCTGGGGCCGCTGCGCGAGCGCTACGCGCTCGAGGTGTCCTCACCCGGCGTCGAACGACCGCTGGTGCGTCCCGACCACTACCGGCGCGCGGTCGGCCGTAAGGTGGACGTGCGCACGGTCGAGCCCATCGACGGGCGCAGGCATTTCACCGCCCTGCTCGTCGACGCCGACGACGCGGGCATCGATCTCGAGCAGGACGAGCGACGGGTGCGGATCGACTATGCCGCCATCCGCCGCGGCCGGTTGGTGTTCGACTCCTGGGGAGGGCGCTCGTGAGCAAGGAAATTCTGGAGGGCGTCAAGCTCGTCGAGAAGGAGAAGGGGATCGAGCCGGGCACGCTCCTGGCCGCGATCGAGGACGCGCTGCTCGCCGCCTACCGCAAGATGCCCGATGCGCGCCATCCGGTGCGTGTCGACCTCGACCGCGACACGGGCGACTTCACCGCCTGGACCGTCACCGACGACGCCTGGTCGAAGTACCTGGACGCCCACCCGCACCATCACGTGCTGGCCGAGGCGCCGGCTGTCGATCTCGACCCCATGGCGCCCGCCGACGACGCCGCCGAGGAGCCGGAGCCCGAGATCGAGTGGGACTGGTTCCAGGACACGGTGCTCGTCGACGTCACCCCTGACAACTTCAGCCGCATCGCCGGCCAGACCGCCAAGCAGGTGCTGCGCCAGCGGATCAACGAGGCCGAGCGCTCGATGATGTACGACGAGTACGCCGATCGGGTGGGCGAGATCGTGACCGGGATCGTGCAGCAGGACGACCACCGCTACGCGTTCGTCGACCTCGGCCGCATGGAGGCGATCCTGCCCGGCTCGGAGAAGGTGCCGGGCGAGCGCTACGAGCAGGGCAGCCGCATCAAGGCCGTCATCATCGAGGTGCGGGCCGAGGGCAAGGGGCCGCAGGTGGTGCTGTCGCGGCGCTCCGACGAGCTCATCCGCCAGCTCTTCGAGCTCGAGGTGCCCGAGATCGCCGACGGCCTCGTGAACATCCGCGCCGTCGCCCGCGAGCCCGGCTACCGGGCGAAGATCGCGGTCGAGTCGAAGGTGCAGGGGGTCGACCCGGTGGGCGCGTGCGTCGGCCCGCGCGGCTCGCGTGTGCGCATGGTCGTGTCCGAGCTGCGGGGGGAGAAGATCGACATCATCCCCTGGAACGACGAGCCCGCCCGCTTCGTCGCGAAGGCGCTCGCGCCGGCGAAGGTGCGCGAGGTGTACGTCGACGACGACAACCGCCAGGCCACCGTGGTCGTGCCCGACGGCGAGCTCTCGCTCGCGATCGGCAAGGAGGGCCTGAACGCCCGCCTCGCCCACCGGCTGACCGGCTGGCGGATCGACATCGTCTCCGAGACCGAGTACTACGCCGACGACTCCGACGCGCCCTACACGGGTGAGTCGGGCGAGGAGGACGAGTTCCCCGGCCGCTGCATCGCCGTGACCTCGTCCGGCAAGCGCTGTCCCAACCAGGCGCTCGACGGCAGCCGCTACTGCGGGGTTCCGGCGCACATGGCGCTGGCGGCGGAGGAGGGGCGCGCGTCCTCGCGGTGAGCACTCCGGTGCGGCAGTGCGCCGGCTGCGGCCGGCGCAGGCCGCAACCTGAGCTCGTGCGGATCGGCGTCGTCGCCGGCGAGCTCGTGATCGACCGCGACCGCCGCCTTCCCGGCCGCGGGGTGTACCTGTGCCCAACCAGGCACTGCGCGGAGCAGGCTCGCAGGCGGGGCGCGATCCCGAGAAGGCTACGATGCATGGTGACAGTGCCCCCCGACCTCGAGGATCGGGTGGCAGTTGAGGCGGCCACCGGCCGCATGGGAGGATTGACCCGCGTAGATGGCTGACGAAATCGTGGATCCGGAAGAGGCCCGCCGCGCGTTCGGCGCGAAGGCGGCCGCACCCGAGCAGGACCGGCCTGCTCAGCCCGGCCGTGCTCCCAGGCCCCAGCGCGGCGCCGCCCCCAAGGGCAAGCGCCGGGTCGTGATCGACGCCCAGGCCGGGCGCAAGCCGGCCATGCGGCGCGAGCGCGGCGCGCCCCGGGCAGAGCCCAAGCGCGAGGCCGAGGTTCCCGCCGGGCCCGTCAAGGTGCCGTCCGGCATCACCGTCAAGGACCTGGCCGAGAAGCTCGGCATCTCTCCCGCCAAGATCATCACGATGATGATGGGCCTCGGCGAGATGGTGACGCTGACCGTGTCGCTGACCGACGAGGCCGTGGAGCTGATCGGCACGGAGCTCGAGCGCGAGATCATCATCCAGCACACGGACGACGAGGAAGAGGAGGAGGTCGTCTTCGAGGACGACCCGACCGACCTCGTCCCCCGCCCGCCGGTCGTCACCATCATGGGCCACGTCGACCACGGCAAGACCACGCTTCTGGATGCGATCCGCGAGTCGTCGGTCGTCACCACGGAGGCCGGCGGCATCACCCAGCACATCGGCGCCTACCAGGTGGACGTCGGCGACGGGCGCAAGGTCACGTTCCTGGACACCCCCGGCCACGAGGCCTTCACGGCCATGCGCGCGCGCGGCGCGAAGGTCACCGACGTGGCCGTGCTGGTGGTCGCTGCCGACGACGGCGTCATGCCGCAGACGATCGAGGCGATCGACCATGCCAAGGCCGCCGGCGTGCCGATCCTGGTCGCCGTGAACAAGATCGACCGGCCCGATGCGAACCCCGAGCGGGTGCGCAACGAGCTCGTCGGGCAAGGTCTGCAGCCGGAGGAGTGGGGTGGGGACACGATCTTCGAGGACGTCTCGGCGAAGGCCAAGACGAACCTCGACAAGCTTCTGAACTCGATCCTGCTCCAGGCCGACGTGCTCGAGCTGAAGGCCAACCCGAACGCCGAGGCAAGCGGGGTCATCATCGAGTCGCGCCTGGACGTCGGCCGCGGCCCGGTCGCGACGATGCTCGTGCAGCGGGGCACGCTGCGCGTCGGCGACGCCGTCGTCGCCGGGGACGCGTGGGGCAAGGTCAAGGCGCTCAACGACCACAACGGCAAGCGGGTCAAGGACGCCGGGCCGGGTGTGCCCGTCGAGATCCTCGGCTTCGACAAGCCGCCGCCGGCCGGCGAGGTCTGCCGCGTCGTCGAGAACGACCGCGTCGCCCGCCAGACCGCCCAGCAGCGTGCGCAGCGCAAGCGCACCGAGATGCTCGCGAAGCGCAGCAAGGCGATCAGCCTCGAGGATCTGTTCTCGCAGATGCAGGAGGGCGCCGTCAAGGAGCTCGCCCTCATCATCAAGGGCGACGTGCAGGGCTCCGTCGAGGCCGCCGTCGACGAGATCGGGAAGATCCACCACGACGAGGTCTCCGTGCAGGTGATCCACTCGGGCGTCGGCGGCATCGTCGCGTCCGACATCATGCTCGCCGCCGCGTCGAGCGCGATCGTCGTCGGCTTCAACGTGCGCCCGAACGCCGAGGCGAAGGCGCTCGCCGACCGCGAGGGCGTCGACATCCGCACCTACCGGGTCATCTACCAGCTGACCGAGGACATCCAGCGGGCGCTGATCGGCATGCTCTCACCCGAGCGGGTCGAGGAGGTGCTGGGCGAGGTCGAGGTGCGCCAGACGTTCCGCGCGTCGAGGGTCGGGACGATCGCCGGCTGCATGGTCACGCAGGGCTCGGTCCAGCGCGGCGCGCAGGTGCGGATCGTCCGCGACGGCACCATCGTCCACGACGGCCGCATCGGCACCCTCAAGCGCTTCCAGGAGGACGTGCGCGAGGTGGCCCAGGGCTTCGAGTGCGGCCTCACGATCGACGGCTACAACGACATCAAGGAAGGCGACGTGCTCGAGGTCTACACCGTCCGCGAGGTCGCCCGCTCCGCGTAGCCTGACCGCCATCCGGGGTCAGACCCCTTCTGGCGGGCACGCATGAGTGCGCGATGGTGGCGTCTTCCCCGCCAGAAGGGGTCTGACCCCGGATGGCGGGTCTACGCCCAGGCGTCGAAGAGGTAGCGATCCGCCTCGCGCGCTGCGCGCAGGACGATGGCGTTCGCGGCGACCGCGAGCGGCTGGGTCGTGGCGTCGACCAGCGCGTGCACGTCGGTCGGGTCGGCGGCGACCCTGGCCGCGTCCTCGTCGAGCGCGTGCATGGCGGTGAAGATGCCGGTGAAGGCGCTCGCGTATGCGCTCGTGGGAGCCGTCTGCATACCGCCCAGGGTGGCGGGCGGCCGGTGCAGGCGCGTCACGCGTCCGGGGGAACCTCGCCGCGCGGACGGGTGAACACATGCCGCAGGGCCGCCTCGTCGCCGGGGTCGGCCAGCAGCACCACCTCGTCGCCGGGCTCGAGCTGGAGCGAGCCGCGCGGCTGCTCGGTGCGCCCGGCGCGAACGACGAGCGCCACCCACGCGCCCTCGCCGATCGGCAGCTCCCGGATGCGGCGGCCGGCCGCGATCGCCGCCGGGGCGACCACCAGCCGCACGACCCCCTCCGGCTCGTGCCGCAGCGGGATCCGCAGCGACCAGCCGCGCGGCCGCCGGCGCACGGTCATCGGCACGTGCAGGGCCCGCGCCAGCGGCTCCAGGGCGAGCCCCTGGGCGATCACCGACGCGGCCACCACCACGAACACGAGCTTGTAGATCAGGTCGGCGTGCGGCACGCTTTCGAGCACCGCGAGCGCGGCCAGCAGGATCGGCACGGCGCCCTTGAACCCCGTGAGCGCGATGAAGCCCTTCTCACCCCGGCGCAGGCGCTCGCCCACGAGCAGCGGCAGCACCGCCGCCGGCCGCACGAGCAGCACGAGCACGGCGGCGAGCGCGAGGCCGTACCAGAGCGTCGACCAGCCGATGTCGTACAGGTGGATGGTGAGGCCGAGGGCGGCGAAGACGACGATCTCGCCGAGCGAGGCGAGGGCGCCGTGGAAGCGCTCGATCTCTCCCTTGAAGGGCATCCGCGTGTCGCCGATCCAGACGCCGGCGACGAAGACGGCCAGGAACCCGGATCCGTGCAGGAGGGTCGCGCCGCCGTAGATCAGCCCGGCGATGGCGAGCGTGCGCACGGCGTAGAGGCCCTCGCGGGGCAGCGGGTTCTGGCGCATCGCCCGCACGAGCAGCATCGCCCCGAAGATGCCAACGCCGGCGCCGACCACCATCTCGACGAGGAAGTCGGCCGCCCCGCCGACGCCCGAGGCGCCGGTCGTCGCGTAGTCCACGAGGCCGACGACGAGCGCGATCGCGACCGGGTCGTTCGCGCCCGCCTCGCCCTCGAGGATCGTCGGCACGCGCCCGCCGATGTCCCGCCGGGCCAGCACCGAGAACATCACCGCCGGGTCGGTCGGCGCGAGCGCCGCGCCGATGATCGCAGCGGTCGTCCACGACACGGGCAGGATGACCTGGGCGGCGACGGCGCCGAGCGCCGCCGTCAGGAACGTGCCCACCGTGCCGAGCAGCGCGATGGGGCGGATCTGCGGGCGCAGCCGCCGCCAGCCCACCTGCAGGCCGCCGTCGAACAGGATCGCGATCAGGGCGACGACGCCGATCCGCTCGACATCGCGGATCGAGACCGGCTCCGAGAGCCGCGGCTGGATGTCGGAGATCGCGGCTGCGGCGAGCAGGAAGACGACCGGCGCGGGGACGCGCAGGCGGGCGGTGAGCGTCGTCGACACGAGCGCCAGCCACAGGCCGCCGGCACACACCGCGAGCACCACGGCGAAGTCGCTGATCTCGCGCATGCCCAGGGTTCTAGTGGATCGGGAACCTTCCGATACGATGCGCCCTGCCATGGCGGCGGGTTTCGTGGGCATCCTGAGCTTCGAGCTGCATCTGCCGGATGGCGGATCGCTCAAGGGCAAGCGCAAGCACCTGCTGCACACGAAGGCCCAGCTCGAGCGCCGGTTCGGCGCATCCGTGGCCGAGGTGGACTTCCATGACCGCTGGCAGCGCTCGCGGCTGACGATGGCGATCGTGCGCCGCGAGCACAACGCGGTGCAGCAGGCGCTGGTCGATGCCGAGCGCTACCTGAGCGGGCAGGAGTACGAGCTCGTGGCCTCGCACCGCACCGTCCTCTCGGTCGAGAGCGACCTGCCTCTGCCCGTCAGGGCGATGTAGTGGCGACCGAGCGCATGCGGCGGGTGAACATGGTGCTCCGCGAGGTGCTGGCCGAGGGCGTCGAGGCGCTCGAGGACCCCGGCCTCGGGTTCGTCACGATCACCGCCGTGCGGGCCGCGTCGGACCTGTCGCAGGCCTCGGTCTACGTGAGCGTGCTCGGCTCGGAGAAGCGCCGGGCGCGATCGCTGCGGGCGCTCGACCGCGCCCACGGGGTGCTGCAATCGCGCGTCGCGCGCGAGCTCCACTTCAAGCGCACTCCGCAGCTTTCCTTCCACTATGATGAGACGATCGACCAGGCGATGCGGCTCGAGGAGCTGATCAGCCGTGAACAGGGGCCGCCGGTCGAGGCCCAGCCTGGAATGACCGACATCGCACTCGAAACCGACCTGGAGGCCGTGGTCGCCGCCCTCGCTGGGGCCGACCGCGTCCTCATCGCCACCCACGAGAACCCCGACGGCGACGCCATCGGGTCGATGACGGCCGCGGCGGCCGCCATGCGGCAGCTCGGCAAGGAGGTGCGCACCTACCTCGAGCCCGAGTCGAGCATCCCGCACGAGGTCGCGTTCCTCGACACGGACGGCGTCGAGCGGCACGTCGACCCGGCGACGCTCGCCGGCTGGACGCTGCTCGCCCTCGACTGCGGCAACGAGCGCCGGATGGGGGCGCAGTACACCGACCTGCTGGCCGGCTGCGCGCCCGTGATCGACGTCGACCACCACCACGACAACAGCCGCTTCGGCAGCGCCAACCTGATCGACGGCAGCGCGTCTTCGACTGCCGAGATCCTGGTGCGGATCTTCGACCGGCTCGGCGCCGACATCACCCCGGCGATCGCCGAGGCCCTGTACGTCGGCCTCGTCACCGACACCGGGCGCTTCCAGTACCGCACGACGAGCCCCGCGGCGCTGCGCCTGGGCGCGCGCCTGGTCGAGGCCGGCGTCGACGTGCACAAGGTCTTCGAGCGCGTGTTCGAGAGCGTCCAGCCGGGCAAGCTGAAGCTGCTCGGCCGGGTGATCGACCACGCCGTCTCCTACTGCGACGGGCGCCTGCTGGTCTCGCACGTGACCCGCGACGACCTGGCGCTCGTGGAGGGCGACGAGGCCACCACCGAGGGCCTGATCGACCACCTCCGCGCCGTCGAGGGCGTGCAGGTGGCGGGCCTCATCCGCGAGCAGGTCCCGCTGGGCGACGGCACGCTCGCCCCCAACCGCGTCTCGCTGCGGTCGCGCGGCCTGATCGACGTCTCGGCGATCGCCCGGCTCTCGTCGGGTGGCGGGCACAAGCAGGCCGCCGGGTTCTCCCATCCTGGCAGCGTCGACGACATCCGCCGGTTCATCGTGTCGGAGGTCAGCGCACAGCTCGCCGAGTCCGCCGCGTAGCGGCGGGAGCCTCCGTGCCCGAGGTCACCGGCCTCCTTCTGGTCGACAAGCCCTCCGGGCCCTCATCGTTCGCGGTGCTGCGCGGGCTGCGCCCGGCGCTCGGGCGCAAGCTCGGCCACGCCGGCACGCTCGACCCCTTCGCCACCGGCCTGCTGCTCGTCGTCGCCGGGAAGGCCACGCGCCTGGCGACCTACCTGTCGGGGGTGGACAAGGCCTACGCGGCCGTCGTGCAGTTCGGGGCCGTCTCGACGACGCTCGACCCCGAGGGCGAGATCACGCCGGGCGGGCCGCTGACCGACGCGGCCGCCGTGACCGCCGCCGCGACGGCGCTCGTCGGCGAGATCGAGCAGGCGGTGCCCGCGGCCTCCGCGGTCAAGGTCGGCGGCGAGCGCTCGTACGCGCGCATGCGCCGCGGCGAGACCGGCGCGCCGCCGCCGCGGCGGGTCACGATCCACCGGCTCGACGTGGAGCGGTTCGACCCGGCCACCCAGCGCGCGACCATCGCGGTCGCGTGCTCGAAGGGCACCTACATCCGCCAGATCGCCGCCGACCTCGGCAGCGCCACCGGCGCCGGCGCGTACTGCGTCGAGCTGCGCCGCACGCAGGTGGGCGGGTTCTCGGTGGCCGATGCCGGGACACCGGACGAGGTTTCGGCCGACCCGTACGGCCGCTGGTATCGCTCCGCCGCCGACGCGCTCCCGCACCTGCCCGCCCGCGCGCTCGACGCCGCCGAGCAGCGCGACATCGCCCACGGCCGCGCGCTGCGGCGCATGGGCGAGGACGGCGTCACCCGCCTGATCGCCGGCGGAGAGCTGCGGGCGGTGGCCGAGCCCCGCGGCGAGCGCCTGCAGCCGGTGGTGGTGCTGTGATCGTGCGCCAGAACCTGGCCGATGTGCCGGCGGGAGAGCGCGCGGTCGCGCTGGGCAGCTTCGACGGCGTCCACCTCGGTCATCGGGCGGTGATCGGCGCGGCCGTCGCAACGGCGGCGCAGCGCGGCCTGAAGTCGGCCGTGATCACCTTCCATCCGCCGCCGATCGCCGTCCTGCGCCCGCAGGTGCAGCTCGTCCAGCTCTCGGCGCTCAGCCGCCGCGCGGCGCTGATCGCGGAGCTCGGCGCCGACGAGCTCGTGATCGTGCGCTTCGACCGCGAGTTCGCCGCGCTCGCCGCCGACGCGTTCGCGACCCGGGTGCTGGCGGGGGCGCTGGGCGCGCGGCACGTGAGCGTGGGGGCGAACTTCCACTACGGGCAGGGCGCCCGCGGCAACCCCGAGAAGCTGGCCGAGGAGGGCCGCCGGCTCGGGTTCGACGTGCACGTCGAGCCGCTGCTCGAGGTCGACGGCGCACCGGTGTCCTCGTCGCGGGTGCGCGAGCTGATCGCGTCCGGCGCGGTGGAGCAGGCGGGCGCGCTCCTGGGCCGGCCGCCGTGGGTCGAGGGCGCGGTCGTCCACGGCGAGGCCCGCGGGCGCGAGCTGGGCTTCCCGACGGCCAACCTGGCGCTCGTCCCGCGCTCGGCGATCCCGGCCGTCGGCGTGTACGCGGGCGCCGCCCACCTGCCGGGATCGAGCCACGCCGCCGCGATCAACATCGGCTACAACCCGACGTTCACCGACGATCGCAGCGCGGTGCGCGTCGAGGCCTACCTGCTCGACTTCGACGCCGACATCTACGGCTCGCCGATCCGGCTCGACCTCATCCACCGCCTGCGCGACGAGATCCGCTACGACTCGGTCGACGCCCTGCTCGAGCAGCTCCATCGCGACGTCGCCGCAACGCGCGCGCTCGCCGGATAACCGGGGCCTGGCCCCGCTACTCCCGCGTCCAGGCGATGACGTCCATGCCGTCCCACCACCACGGCTGCCCGGCCGCGCGGCCGGCGATCCGCAGCCGCAGCTCCGCGCCGGAATGGGCGGCCAGGAAGGCGTCGGTGGCCGCCTGCACCTTCTCCCACTCGGCATCGTCGACCACGATCAGGGCGGTCTCGGCCAGACGGCTCGTGATCGCCTCGAGGGCGGCCCGCGTCGCCTCCGTCGAGTGGTCGGCGTCGTAGAAGAACACGCCGACGGGCGGGATCGCCTCGTCGCGGAGCGCCGTGACCGTGTCACCGTGGATCACCCGCACGCGGTCGCCGACGCCGAAGCGCTCGATGTTCGCGGCCAGCCCCTCCGGATCGGAGTCGGCGAACGAGAAGTTGTCGATGCCGATGCACGTCGCCCGCCGTGCCGAGGGCCGCGCCGATCAGGCTGCGGCCGAGGTACGTGCCCGCCTCGACGTAGCACTCGCCGGGCGCGAGGTGGCGGGCCGCCAGCCGCAGCAGCGCCAGGTTGTTCTCCTCGGAGAGCCCCTCGACCGCCTCGCATACCGGCCGCAGCGAGCGGTCGAGCGGAAGCTCCGAGCGGGGGAAGTCGGCGAAGAGCCCGGGCAGGTCGCGCAGGAACCCCTCGATGTCCACGGCGCCGCCTACGCCGGCACGGGCGTGCGGCCGAGGCTCTCGATCGTGCGCCGCAGGCCCTCGTCGAGCGACACCTTCGGCTCCCAGCCCAGCACCTCGCGGGCCCGCGAGATGTCGGGCTTGCGCACCTTGGGATCGTCGATCGGCAGGCCCTCGAACACGATCTCCGAGCGCGCTGCCGGTCAGCTGGACGATCTTCTCGGCCAGCTCGAGCAGCGTCATCTCGTCGGGGTTGCCGATGTTCACCGGCTGGTGGTAGTCGCTCATCGCCAGCCGGAACAGGCCCTCGATCAGGTCGTCGACGTAGCAGAACGAGCGCGTCTGGCTGCCGTCGCCGAACACCGTGATCGGCTTGCCCTCGAGCGCCTGGCGCAGGAAGGTGGGGATGGCGCGGCCGTCGTGCTGGCGCATGCGCGGGCCGTAGGTGTTGAAGATGCGCGCGATGTGGGTGTCGACGCCCTGCTGGCGGTGGTAGGCCATCGTCATCGCCTCGGAGTAGCGCTTGGCCTCGTCGTAGACGCCGCGCGGGCCGACCGGGTTGACGTTGCCCCAGTACTCCTCGCGCTGCGGGTGCACCTCGGGGTCGCCGTACACCTCCGACGTCGAGGCGATCAGGAACCGGGCGCGCTTGAACTTGGCCAGGCCGAGCGCGTTGTGGGTGCCGTAGGAGCCGACCTTGAGCGTCGCCAGCGGCAGCCGCAGGTAGTCGACCGGGCTGGCCGGCGAGGCGAGGTGGAAGACGACGTCGACCGGCTCGTCGACGTCGATGAACTCGACGCAGTTGTGGTAGCGGAAGTCGAACTGCTCGCCGCGCAGGCGCTCGATGTTCTCGAGGCTGCCGGTGTCGAGGTTGTCGAGGCAGATCACCCGCCAGTCGCGCTCGAGCAGGTACTCACACAGGTGCGAACCCAGGAATCCGGCGCCGCCGGTGACGACTGCAGTGCTCAAGTGACCCTCCATGGCGGGATGGCCGATGGCGCAGTGTACGGGACGAGGGCCCGCACGACGGCGTCGCGTCCCGGGCGGCTGGCGAGCCGCTCTGCTACCCTGCCCACGGCCGCACCGCGGAGCTGGCGAAGCTTGCCGACGCAGCTCTGGGATGCCGGCGACTGGATGCAAACGAGGCAAGGAGGTGTGGGCGATGCCGCTCACCCAGGAACAGAAGACGGAGCTGATCGGCAAGTTCGGGGCAAGCTCGAGCCGACACCGGCTCCACCAAGGTGCAGATCGCCCTGCTCACGCAGCGGATCAGCGAGCTCACCGAGCACATGAAGGTCCACAAGCACGACCATCACTCACGCCGCGGCCTGCTCAAGCTGGTCGGCCGGCGGCGCCGGTTGCTGACCTACATGCAGAGGCACGACCTGGAGGGCTACCGCGCGTTGATCAAGGAGCTGGGCCTGCGCCGGTAAGGCGCGCGACCAGGTCAGGAGGATGGCCCGCGATTGGCGCGGGCCCGAGGAGAGAAGAGAGAGATATGAGCATTGCAGTTGAGGCCGGAGCGACGCGTCTTGTCGCCACCATCGGCGACAAGGAGATCAGCTTCGAGACCGGCGCCGTCGCCAAGCAGGCGCACGGAGCGGTGCTGGTGCAGCAGGAGGGCACCGTGGTGCTCGCCACCGCGGTCGGCCGGACCGAGGGTCGTGAGGGGGCGGACTTCTTCCCGCTCACGGTCGACGTCGAGGAGAAGGCCTACGCCGCCGGCAAGATCCCGGGCGGGTTCTTCAAGCGCGAGGGCCGCGCCGGCGAGAAGGCGATCCTGACCGCCCGCATGGTCGACCGGCCCGATCCGGCCGCTGTGGCCGAAGGGCTACAAGAACGAGGTCCAGGTCATCGTCACCACGTTCTCGGCCGACCAGGTGCACCCGCACGACATCCTGGCCATCAACGGCTCGTCGGCGGCGCTGATGCTGTCGCCGATGCCGTTCCTCGGCCCGGTGGGCGCCGTGCGCATCGGCCGCATCGACGGCCAGCTCGTCGTCAACCCGACGCTGCCCGACCTCAAGGACTCGACGCTCGACCTGATCGTGTGCGGCACGCCCGAGGCGATCACCATGGTCGAGGCCGGCGCGCAGGAGATCGGCGAGGAGGACCTGATCACGGCGCTCGAGCTCGCCCACGGCGAGATCAAGAAGCTGTGCCAGCTCCAGATCGAGCTCGCCGCCAAGGCCGGCCAGCCCAAGTGGGCCGACGGCGCCGTCACCGAGTCGCTGCGCACCACGCACGGCCGCGGCGCTCGCCGCCGCCATCGCCGAGGGCGGCCTGGCCGCGCTTCCGGGCAAGATCGACGCGATCCAGCGGGCCGAGCTGCCCGAGATCGGCGGCAGCTCGACCGACGCCGACGTGCTCCAGCGCCAGCGGGTGCAGTTCGGCTTCGTCCAGCTCGGCACCGAGGTGCGAGACGGGGCGGTCTACCCGCACGTGAAGGAGCAGTTCGGCGACGCGATCCGCGCGCTGACCGACGCCGAGCAGGACTCCAAGGAGCTCAAGTCGGCCAAGCGGCACGCGCTCTACGACCACATCGCCGCCGACGATCCGGCTGCCGTTCCCGAGCCGGGTCGAGACCGAGGGCGACGGCCAGGGGCCGCTCGACGCGGCCACGCAGGCCGGCGGTGCTCGGCGTGTGCGACAAGCTCTACAAGGAGATCGTGCGCACGAAGATCGCGGTCGACAAGCGGCGCCCGGACGGCCGCTCCGAGACCGAGATCCGGCCGATCACCTCGTCGGTGAGCGTGATGCCGCGCACGCACGGCTCGGCGCTCTTCACCCGCGGCCAGACCCAGGCGCTCACGCTGTGCACGCTCGGGACGGCCAAGGAGGAGCAGCGCATCGACGACCTGTCGCTCGACGAGACCAAGCGCTACATCCACCACTACAACTTCCCGCCGTTCAGCGTCGGCGAGACCGGCTTCATGCGCGGCCCCAAGCGCCGCGACATCGGTCACGGCGCGCTGGCCGAGCGGGCGCTCGTGCCCGGTCATCCCGAGCGCCGTCGACTTCCCGTACACGCTGCGCCTGGTGTCGGAGATCCTGGAGTCGAACGGCTCCTCGTCGATGGCGTCGGTGTGCGGATCGACGCTCTCGCTGATGGACGCCGGCGTCCCGATCAAGGCCCCCGTGGCCGGGATCGCGATGGGCCTGATCAAGGAGGGCGACGACTACGTCATCCTGACCGACATCCAGGGCGCCGAGGATCATCTCGGCGACATGGACTTCAAGGTCGCGGGCACCGACGCAGGGCGTCACCGCGCTGCAGATGGACATCAAGATCACCGGTGTCACCACCGAGATCCTGCGCAGCGCGCTCAGCCAGGCGCGTGACGCCCGGCATCCACATCCTCGGCAAGATGCGCGAGGCGATCGCCGAGCCCCGCACGGAGCTCGCAGCGCACGCGCCGCGGATCGTCAGCACGAAGATCCACCCCGACTTCATCGGCATGGTGATCGGCAAGGGTGGCGAGACGATCCGCGGCCTCGAGGCCGACTACGAGGTGCAGATCGACATCGAGGAGGATGGCACGATCCGCATCTACGGCACCAACGGCGAGCTCGCCGAGCAGTGCCGGCTCGCCATCGAGGCGATGACGCAAGGAGGTCGAGGTCGGCGACGAGTACACCGGCAAGGTGGTCAAGATCACCGACTTCGGCGCGTTCGTCGAGCTGCGCAAGGGCGTCGACGGGCTGCTGCACGTGAGCCGCATCCTGCCGAAGGGCAACCGGCTGCAGTCGGCCGCCCAGGTGATCGACCGCGGCGACACCGTCAAGGTGACCGTCGCCGAGGTGGACAAGGACGAAGGGCCGCATCGGCCTGACGCTGCTGGCCAAGCTCGAGGGCGACACCGAGATCACCCCCGAGCAGCTGGTCGAGGTGGCCGAGCGCACGCCGGCGCCGCCGCGCGAGGAGCGCCCGCCCCGCCGCGACGGCGGCCGCGACCGCGGGCCGCGCCGCCGCTAGGACGCACACGGAGGGGGCGGCCCGGTGCCGCCCCCTCCGCCGTCTAGCCTTCATCGCCGTGCAGCGATACACCATCACCACCCTCGACGGCGGCGAGCGCGTCGTCTCCGAGCGGGTCTCGTCGGTGCGCTCGGTGGCGATCGGCATCTGGATCGGCGCCGGCTCGCGTGACGAGGCGCCGTCCCAGGCCGGGATGTCGCACCTGATCGAGCACCTGCTGTTCAAGGGCTCGGCGCGCTACTCGACGGTCGAGATCGCCCAGATCTTCGACGGCCTCGGCGGCGAGCTGAACGCCGCCACCGGCCGCGAGTACACGGTCGTCTACGCGCGCGTCCTGGACGCGCACCTCGAGACGGCGCTCGACGTCATGGCCGACATGGTGCTGCAGCCGCGCTTCGACGCCGACGAGATGAGCTCGGAGCGCGACGTCGTGCTCGAGGAGATCGCGATGTACGACGACACGCCCCAGGACCTCGTGCACGATCTGATCGCGCAGGCCGTGTTCGGCGACCATCCGCTCGGGCGACCGGTGATCGGCACGGGCGAGGTGATCTCGGCGACGACGCCCACCGATGTGCGCGGCTACCACGACGCGCGCTACGTCGGCCCGAACATCGTCGTCGCCGCCGCCGGCAACCTCGACCACGAGCCGCTCGCGCACGCCGTCGAGACCCGCTTCGCGCCGCTCAGCCGCATCCCCGACCCGACGGCCGGCGTGCGGCCGCTGTGGGTGGGGGAGTCACAGCCGCGGTCGCTCTTCCAGGAGAAGGACACCGAGCAGTTCCACGTCGCGCTCGGCGGCCTCGGGCTGCCGCGCTCCGACCGGCACCGGTTCGCCGCGTCGCTGCTCGACTCGATGCTCGGCGGCTCGGCGTCGTCGCGCCTCTTCCAGGAGATCCGCGAGCGGCGCGGCATGGCCTACTCGGTGTACACGTACGCCTCCCAGTACGCCGACACCGGGATGGTCGGGGTCTACCTGGGCACGCGCGAGGACAACCTCGCGGAGTGCATGCGCATCATCGCCGACGCAGTTCCATGTGATGGGCGAAGGCGGCTTCGAGGCGGCCGAGCTCGCCCGCGCGAAGGAGAACCTGAAGGGCCGGATCATGCTCTCGATGGAGTCGACCTCCAACCGCGCGAGCCGGCTCGGCAAGTCGGTGCTGACCGACACCGAGCTGCTCTCGCTCGACCGCATCTGCGCCGAGATCGACGCGGTCGACGCCGACGCGGTCGCGGCGCTCGCCCGCCAGCTCTTCGCACCCGAACGGCTCTCGGCAGCGGGCATCGGCCCCGATCAGGAGCGGTTCGGCGAGGCGCTTGCCGCGCTCAACCCGGCGCTCGCCCCGGCAGAGGCGCCTGTTGCCGCATCCGGTCGTCGGGGACGACGTGGATCGGCCGCCGACCCGGACGCGTGACGGTGGCCGCGCGGCTGCTCGAGGGCAAGAACGCGATCATCTACGGCGCCGGCGGCGGGATCGGACGCGGCGTCGCCGCCACGTTCGCCCGCGAGGGCGCGCGCGTCTTTCTGGCAGGGCGCACGAGGGAGCGTCTCGACGCGGTCGCCGCCGACATCCGCAAGGCGGGCGGCCAGGCCGACGTCGCCGTCGTCAACACGCTCGACGAGGAGGAGGTGGCGGCGCACGCCCGCGTCGTCTGCGACCTCGTCGAGAGCCTTGACATCTCCTGGAACCTGACGTCGCGCGGCGACGTGCAGGGGATCCCGCTCGTCGACATGCAGCTGACCGACTTCATCGCCCCGATCGCGACCGGGGTCACGACCACCTTCATCACCGCCCGCGCAGCCGCCCGCATCATGACGCAGCAGGGCAGCGGGGTCATCCTGGCGCTCACGAGCGGCTCCTCGCGCGGCGCCCACCCGATGATGGGCGGCACCGGCCCGGCGGACGCCGCCACCGAGACGTTCCTGCGCTACCTGGCGGCCGAGGTCGGCAAGCAGGGCGTGCGCGTCGTCGGCCTGTGGACGGCCGGTGTGCCCGAGACCTTCGGCCTCGCCGACGACACCAACCCGAGCCGGAAGGGGCTGACCGGCGACGACATCGAGCGCATGCTCGGCCCGATGACGATGCTCGGGCACGCGCCCCGCCTCGCCCAGGTGGCCGAGACGGGGGCGTTTCTGGCGTCCGACCGTGCGGGCGGCATCACCGGCACCATCGTGAACGTCACCTGCGGGCTCGTCCCGGGCTGAGCTTGTAGCATCGGGCGATGCTGCGGGTCGTCATCTCGGGCGCGACGGGCGCCGTGGGGCGTGCGCTCGTCCCCGCCGTCGAGGCCGAGGCCGACCTCGCGGTGGCGGCCGTCGCCGCGCCGTCGCTCGGCACGAGCCTCGCCGAGGCGCTCGCCGGAGGCGCCGACGTCGCGGTCGACTTCACCGTTCCCGCGGCCGCGCCGGGGGCATGCGAGGCCGCCATCGCCGCGCGCGTGCCGCTCGTGCTGGGGACGACCGGACTTTCGCCCGACGATCTCGGCCGCATCGGCGAGCGCGCGGCTGCGGCCGGCGTGCCGATCTTCGCCGCATCCAACTTCGCGATCGGCGCGGTGCTGATGATGCGCTTCGCCGAGCAGGCGCACGCCCTCATGCCGACGTGCGAGATCGTCGAGCTGCACGCGAGCACGAAGCGCGACGCACCGTCGGGCACGGCGCTCGCCACGGCCGCGCGCCTGGGCGGATCGGTGCCGATCCACAGCGTGCGCCTCCCGGGGCTCGTCGCCCACCAGGAGGTCATCTTCGGCGCCCCCGGGCAGACGCTCTCGATCCGCCACGACACCACCTCGCGGGAGGCGTTCGTGCCGGGGACGCTGCTGGCCATCCGCCGCGTCGGCGCGCTCCCGCCCGGCCTCACGAGCGGCCTGGAGGCGCTGCTGTGAGCCGTCCGGAGCCCGTCGCAGACCTCGACTGGGGGTCGGGCCAGGCCCGCGAGCTCACGGGCGCCATGCTCGATCTGTGGTGCGACCTGCTCGACCGCATGCGCGACATGCCCGTCGCCCCGCCGCTCGACGAGGCGAGCGTCGCCCGCGAGGCGGCGCTGCCCATGCCGGACGAGCCGCTCTCGACCGACGAGCTGGCCGGCCTGCTGCGGCCGCTCGTCATGGAGAACTCCACCCTGTGCGGCCATCCCGGCTTCATGGCCTATATCTCCGGCTCGGGCACCGTTCCCGGCGCCGCCGCCGAGCTGCTGGCTGCGGGGCTCAACCCCAACGTCGGCGGCTGGAGCCTCGCGCCGGCCGCAACCGAGCTCGAGCTGCACCTGACGCGCTGGCTGGCCGAGCGGTTCGGCCTCCCGGCCGGTGCCGGCGGGCTGATGACGAGCGGCGGCGCGGCCTCGAACATGACCGCGCTCAAGGCCGCGCGCGACGCGAGCACCCCGGGCGACGTGCGCCAGGACGGCATCGACGGCCTGCGCCTCGTGCTCTACGCCTCCGAGGAGGCGCACGCGACCATCGCCGAGTCGGCCGACCTGATGGGGCTGGGCGAGCGGGCCGTTCGCGCGATCCCCACCGACGCGGGCTACCGCATGCGCGTCGACGACCTGCGCGCGGCCCTCGACGCTGACCTCGCCGCCGGGATGCGGCCGTTCGCCGTGGTCGCGACCGCAGGCACCACGGCGACCGGCGCGGTCGACCCGCTGCCCGCGATCGCCGACCTGTGCGCCGAACACGGCCTGTGGCTGCACGTCGACGCCGCGTACGGCGGCGCGGCGATGCTGGCGCCCGAGCTGCGCCCGCTCCTCGTCGGAATCGAGCGGGCCGACTCGATCGCGTTCGATCCTCACAAGTGGCTCTACACGCCGCAGTCGAGCGCGTGCCTGCTCGTGCGCGACCCGCGCCGGCTGCTGCGCAGCTTCTCGATCGACGCCGCCTACGTCCGCGACGACGCGAGCCTGTCCGGCCGCGGCCTGAACATCGGCGAGCTCGGGCCGCAGTGGTCGCGCGCGTTTCTCGCGCTCAAGGTGTGGCTCTCGCTGGCCGCGCACGGCACCGGCCGCCTACGGCCGCCGCATCGCCCACGACGTCGCGCTCGCCCGCTACCTGGACGAGCGGGTGCGCGCCCACCCGGATCTCGAGCCGATGTGCCCGGTCACGCTCTCGATCGCATGCTTCCGGTACGCGCCGCCGGCGCCCGCGCTCACCGACGCTGCAGCTCGACGCGCTGAACGAGCGGCTGATGATCGCGATCCGCCGCGACGGGCGCGCGTTCCCCTCGAACGCCGTGCTGGGCGGCCGCTACTGCCTGCGCGCGTGCCTGGTCAACCACCGCACCGAGGCAGGACGACATCGACGCGCTCGTCGAGGCGACGCTCAGGCTGGGCGCCGAGCTCGCCCGGTCAGGGCTCGAGGTGGCGTAGGGCGTCGAGCGCCCGCGCTCTGGCCGCAGCGGACGCGGCCGAGAGCGGCATGCGCAGGTCGGGCGTCGGGATGCGGCCGAGGGCGTGCAGGACGGCCTTGATCACCGCCGGGCTCGGCTCGGCGAAGAGCGCCTGCACGAGCGGCAAGAGCGCCTCGGCGAGTGGACGCCCACCGGCCACGTCGGCGCGCAGGCCGCGGGCGATCATCTCGGCGAACTGGGCGGTGCAGACGTTCGCGGAGGCCGCGATCGTCCCGGCGCCGCCCATGAGCACGAGCGGGAAGAGGAACGCGTCGTCGCCGCCCAGGAGCGCGAACCGGTCGTGCGACTCGGCCAGCACCCGCAGCGTGTCGGCGTCGATGCCGCCGACGGCCTGCTTGACGCCCGCGATGTTGTCGGTCGCCGCCAGCTCGAGCAGGGCGTCGGCGCCCAGGCCGCGGCCGGTGCGGTAGGGGATGTTGTAGACGATCAGCGGCACGGGCGAGCGCTCGGCGACCGCCTGGAAGTGGCGCACGATCGCGGCCTCCGACGGGCGCACGTAGTACGGCACGACCGCGAGCGACGCCGCCACGCCCGGCACGTCGGCGAGCGCCTCGTGGCGCAGGATCGTCGTGCGGGTGTCGTTCGTGCCCGCCCCGACGACGAGCACGGCCTCGCGGGAGGCGCACACCTCGGCGCAGACGGCGACGACGGCAGCGCGCTCGCCGTCGTCGAGCGAGGTCGGCTCGCCCGTCGTCGCCAGGGCGACGATGCCGGCCGCCCCGGCGGCGAGCGCCCGCTCGGCCAGCCCGCGCAGCGCCTCCAGGTCGACCGCCCCGTCCGCGTCGAACGGGGTGACGAGCGGGACGAGAACGCCCGACGGCCGGAAGCTCGCGCTCATGCGTCTGAGTCTACGGGTAGACTCCGGCCATGGCAGCGCCGTTGGGCGAACTCTTGACTGCGATGGTGACGCCGTTTCAGTCCGACGGCGCGGTCAACTTCGCATCCGCCCGGCGGCTGGCGCACCACCTGATCGAGAGCGGCTCCGACGGCATCGTGATCTGCGGCACCACGGGCGAGGGCCCGACGGTCTCCGACCGCGAGAAGCTCGACCTGATGGACGCGATCGCCGACGAGGTCGGCGCATCGGCCTGCATCGTCGCGAACACGGGCACCTACGACACGCACCATTCGGTGGCGCTCACCCGCGCGGCGCTCGAGACGGGCGCCGACGCCTTCCTCGCGGTCACGCCGTACTACAACAAGCCGCCGAGGGCGGGCATCATCGCCCACTTCAGCGCGATCGCAGAGGCCGCCGACGGCCACCCGGTGATCATCTACAACATCCCGCAGCGCGTGGTCCTGAACCTCGAGCCGGACGTGCTGGCCGAGCTCGGCCGCATCCCCAACATCGTGGCGGTCAAACAGGCGACGGCCGACCTCGACCAGGCCCGCCGCATCCTCGCGGACACCGGCCTCGCGCTCTACGCCGGCAACGACGACCTGCTGCTTCCCGTTTCTCGAGATGGGCGGGAAGGGCGGCGTGTGCGTCGCCTCTCACGTCGCCGGCACGCAGATGCGCAGGATGATCGACCTCGCCCGCGGCGGCGACATGGACGCCGCCCGCGCGCAGGACGAGGCGCTCCACGACCTGTACACGGCGCTCGCCGTCACCACCAACCCCATCCCGGTCAAGGCGGCGCTGAACCTGCTCGGCCACGACGTCGGCGGCCTGCGCCTGCCGCTGGTCGAGGCCGACGCCGCCCAGACAGCGACGGTCGCCGCAGCGCTCGAGGCGGCCGGGATCCACCCCGCCGCCAGGGTCTAGATCGCGTGCCGACCCCCGTGCGAATCATCCCGCTCGGCGGGCTGGGCGAGGTGGGCAAGAACATGACCGTCTTCGAGCGCGACGGCCGCCTGCTGCTGCTCGACGCAGGCCTGTCGTTCCCGCACTCCGAGATGTTCGGGATCGACCTGGTGCTGCCCGACTTCCGCTACGTGACGGAGCGCGCCGACCGGCTCGAGGCGATCGTGCTCACGCACGGCCACGAGGATCACATCGGCGCCCTGCCGCACCTGCTGCGCGAGGTGGGCACCGGGGCGGAGGTGTGGGGGACGCGGCTGACGCTCGGCATGGTCAAGTCCAAGCTCGACGAGCACGGCCTGCTGGCGCACACGGAACTCGTCGAGATCGACCCCGAGGGCGGCGTCGTCGAGGTCGGCCCGTTCACCGCGGAGTTCGTGCGCGTCACCCACTCGGTGCCGGATGCGGTCGCCGTCGTGCTGCACACGGAGTTCGGCCCGATCGTGCACACGGGCGACTTCAAGCTCGACGAGACGCCGGTCGACGGCCGTGTGACCGACCTGCCGCGGCTCGCCGCGCTCGGCGACCAGGGCGTGGCGCTCCTGATGGCCGACTCGACGAACTCCGAGCGGCCGGGACACACCCCGTCGGAGCGCACGGTGGCGGCATCGCTGCGCCAGATCGTGCGCGAGGCCCCGGGACGCGTGATCGTGACGTCGTTCTCGTCGCACATCCACCGCCTGCAGCAGGTGATCGACGCGGCGCAGGCGTCGGGCCGCACCGTGTGCGTGATCGGGCGCTCGATGATCCGCAACATCAACATCGCCCGCAACCTCGGGTTTGCGACCGTCGCCGACGACGGCCTGATCCGGGCCAAGCGGCTCGACGAGTTCATGCCGCACGAGCTCGTCATCATCTGCACGGGCAGCCAGGGCGAGCCCGGGTCGGCGCTCACGCGCATCGCCCTCGGCGACCATCCGGCGGTCAAGATCCACCACAGCGACACGGTCGTCCTCTCGTCGTGGCCCGTGCCGGGGAACGAGGTCAAGGTGAACGAGACGGTCAACCGCCTGTGCCGGCTGGGCGCGAAGGTGATGACCGAGGCGACCGACTACGTGCACGTCTCCGGCCACGGCTCGGCCGGCGACCTCACGACGATGCTCGAGACCGTGCGGCCGCGCAGCTTCATGCCGGTGCACGGCGAGTTCCGCATGCTGCAGGCCCACGCCCGGCTCGCCGAGGCGGCCGGCGTCCCGCCGCACGCGGTGCGCATCGCCGACAACGGCACCGTGCTCGAGCTCGACGGCGAGGGTCTCTCGGTGGTCGACCAGATCGAGGCGGGCACGATCCTCGTCGACGGCCTGAGCGTCGGGAACGTGCGCGACGTCGTCCTGCGCGACCGCCGCCACCTCGGCTCCGACGGCGTGCTGATCGTGGTGGCGACGATCGCCGCCGACTCGGCCGAGCCGATCGCCGAGCCCGAGATCATCGTCCGCGGGTTCGACGCCCCGTCCGACGACGGCGAGATGCTGCTCGAGCAGGCCCGCACGGCGGTCGAGCGGGTGCTGGCCGAGTGCCAGGAGCAGCGCGCCACCGAGGTGCACGTGGTGCAGCAGCGCCTCCACGACGCGCTCGCCGAGCTCGCGTCACGCGCCACCGGCAAGCGGCCGATGGTGCTGCCCATCGTCGTCGAGGTGTAGACCGACGAGGTGGGGCACTGCCGCTACGGCAGGTGCGAGGCCTGGTACAGCGCGAACCCTTCCTGGTTCGTGCCGCCCATGCGGGTGAAGTAGCCGCCGAAGGCGACCCGCGTGCCGCCGTTTGCGATCGCGAGCAGGCCGTGGGCGGAGTTCGCACCCGGGTCCCAGCGGACGAGCGTGTTGTCGGTCGTGTCGAACGCGGCCACGTGGTGGCGCGTCGAGCACGGCGCGGTGTTCCCCGGTTTGCAGTTCGGGCCTGCGAAGTTGAAGTGGCCGCCGACGTAGAGGATGCCCTTGTTCATCGCGCAGCCGGGCGTGTCGCCGTCGTCCTGCTGATTGAAGGCCGTGAGCAGCTTGCCCGAGGTGGGGTCGAAGGCGCTGACGTTGTAGGACGTCTTCGTGCCGTTGACCTTCCAGTAGCCGCCGCAGGTGTAGATGCGTGTGGCCGTCGGGACGATCTTGTACACCCGGCTGGTCTCGACGGTCGTGCACGCCGGGCAGTTGGCCGCGGCGTAGATGTTCGGGTTGAAGGCGAGCACCTGGCCGCCGTTTGAGATCGGCACGGAGGCGATCTCGTTGCGCGCGACGCCGTCGACGGTGCCGAAGTGGCCGCCGAAGTAGACGCGCTTGCCGTTGGACGAGAAGGCGATCGTGAAGACTCGCGGCGAGCAGCGCGGGGGACAGGCGAAGCCGCCGATCTGGCCGATCGCCGGCGCCCAGCCGGCCACCGGCGCGGTCGCCGACCGCCCGACCTCGGCCAGGTGCTTGCGGCTCTTGCCGCCGAACTTGCCGAAGTCGCCGCCGACGAACAGGTTGCCGTTCGGGCCGAGCCGGATCACGAACACCGACTTGCTCGCGCCGGGGTTCCACTTTGCCACCTGGCCCGTGGTCGAGACGGCGGCGATGTTCTTGCGCGCGCGGCCGCCGACCGAGGTGAACGTGCCCCCGAGATAGACGCGGCTCGGCGCGACGGCGATCGTGCGCACGGTGCCGTTCGCGCCCGGGTTCCAGCTGAGCACGGCGCCGGTGGTCGCGTTGAACGCGGCCACGTTCCGGCGCCTGACCTCGCCCGACCCCGGGGACGCTCCATGCGGCCGCACCATCGTGAACTGGCCGCCGACGTACATGACGTTGCCGGAGAACGTGATCACCCGCACCGTGCCGTTCGTCTGCCACGAGGAACTGGGGGGGAACGGGTTCGCTGCCAGCGCCTGCCCGGGGCCTCCTCCGACCAACATCCCTGCGACCGCCACGGCGAGAAACAGTCCGCGTCGCATGCGGCCACTCTAGCCCGGCTCGCCCGGAATTCCGTGTGCATACGGTTCCGTTGCAGGACTTTCACCGATTTCGAACAACCGCCCCTGCGGACGGGAACCTGTCGACCCCATCCGGCGGCGGCCGTGGGGCAGGGATCGCCCGTCCGGCGCCGAACTCCTCCCCGATGACCAGAGCAACGACGCGAGCACGAGGTCGCGCCGCTGGCTCACGCACGAAGACTCGGCGCCCGAGCACCCCCACCCGCCACTCTCCCCCCCGGCGGAAACGGGCGCCGAGTCGTTCGGCGCGCCAGCAACGCACCGACCTGGTCGGGGGCGGCCTGCTGGCGCTCGGCGCGTTCCTGGGGTTCGTCGAGTACCTGGGCTGGAACGGTGGAGTGGTGGGCCACAAGATCGACACCGCCCTGCACCTCGTCATCGGGCGGGCCGGGGCCGTCGTGCCGCCGCTCCTGGTGGCGGTCGGGGCGGCGATCTTCCTGCGCAGCCCGCTGACGCGGCTGCGCCCGCTGCGCACGGGCCTGGTCGTGTGCATGGCGACCCTCGTGCTGGCGCTCTCGACGACCGACACGGCCACCGCCGAGCAGCACGGCGGGCTGGTCGGCGCCTACGCCCGCATCGGCCTGAACGGCCTGGTGGGGCCGATCGGCGTCTCGATCCTGATCGCGCTCGGTGCCCTCGTGGGCATCGTGCTCGTGACGGGGGCGTCGCTCGGCGTCGCGATGCGCGCGTCGGGGCGGCACGTGGCCCGCGCCGCCGGCGCGGGCATGCGCATCTCCGAAGAGGTGGGCCGCCGCTACCGCGAGCGCCCGGCGGGCCGGCCGGCGCTCCGCGCGGTCCCGAGCCCGGAGCCGTCGGTCCCGCCCGTCGACGGATCGCACGCGTTCGCCGACCTGTTCGGCGCGGAGGTGCCCGACCTCGACGAGGCGCCCGAGCCGCCCGCGGCGGTCGTGGCCGCCGATCCGGAGGCGGCGGTCGCCGACGCCGAGGATCCGTTCGACGATCCGACTCCGGTCATTCCGCCACCGCCGGCCCCCGCAGTGGGGCGGGCCCCGTACCGGCTGCCGAAGGCCTCGATCCTCAAGCGCAGCGCGGCCAGCCGCGGCGCGGGCCAGGATCACGAGAAGATCGCCCGCCAGCTGGTCGAGGCGCTCGCGAACTTCGGCGTCGAGGCGCGCGTCGTCGGGATGGTCACCGGCCCCCGCGTCACCCGCTACGAGCTCCAGCTTGCCCCGGGCATCAAGGTGAGCCGGGTGTCGCAGCTGCGCGACGACCTGGCCTACGCCCTTGCGACCACCGAGATCCGCATCCTCGCGCCGATCCCCGGCAAGCAGGCCGTCGGGGTCGAGGTGCCCAACCTCTCGGCCAACCTGGTCACGCTGGGCGACATCTACGCCGACCCGCCCGCCGGGTCGAGCCCGCTGACGGCGTGGCTCGGCAAGGACATCTCCGGCCACGGCGTCGCCTGCGACCTGGCCCGCATGCCGCACCTGCTGATCGCCGGGACGACCGGCTCGGGCAAGTCCGGCTGCATCAACGCGATCCTGTGCTCGATCCTCCTGCGGGCCGCGCCGGACGACGTGCGCATGATCCTCGTCGATCCCAAGCGGGTCGAGCTGAACCACTACGAGTCGATCCCGCACCTCCTGACCCCCGTGGTCACGAACATGAAGAACGCCTCGCTCGTGCTGCAGAACATCGTCCGCGAGATGGAGACGCGCTACGAGATCATGGGCGCCGCCAAGGCCCGCAACCTCGGCGAGCTGAACGTGTCGCGGGCGAGCATCGGCCGTGACACGCTGCCGCACATCCTGGTCGTGATCGACGAGCTGGCCGACCTGATGATGGTCTCGCCGGCCGAGGTCGAGGACGCGATCATTCGCCTGGCGCAGAAGTCGCGCGCCGTCGGCATCCACCTCGTGCTCGCGACCCAGAGCCCGCGGGTGGACGTCATCACGGGCATGATCAAGGCCAACGTGCCGTCGCGGATCGCGTTCGCCGTGTCGTCGCAGACCGACTCGCGCGTGATCCTCGACACCGGCGGCGCCGAGGCGCTGCTCGGCCAGGGCGACATGCTCTACAAGCCGCTCGGGACGTCCAAGCTGCAGCGCATCCAGGGCGCGTACATCTCCGAGGCCGAGACGCGCGACATCGTCGAGGCCTGCCGCCGCCAGGGCGAGCCCACCTTCGAGGAGGAGCTGCTCGAGGCGCCGACCGACGTGGAGCCGGAGTCGCTCGACGCCGACGACGATCCGGTGCTCGAGGACGCGATCCGTCTGGTCGCCCAGCACCAGACCGCATCCGTCTCGCTCCTGCAGCGGCGCCTGCGCGTCGGCTACACCCGCGCCGGGCGCCTGATCGACATGCTCGAGCGGCGCGGCATCGTGTCCGGCTACGAGGGCTCCAAGGCGCGCAAGGTGCTGATCAGCGAGGGCGACCTGCACCGCATCATCGGCGAGGGCACGCCCGCGCTGCCCGAGCCGGCCGACGACGTCACCCGCTAGCGGCGGTCGCGCACCCGCGGTTGGAGCTGGACGAGGGCGCTGTGGTCACGATCGATCTGGAGCGTCGTGTGCGTGATCTGGAACCGGTCGTGGATGAGCGCCTCGAGGTCGTGCAGCAGCCGGTCGTGGTCGACCCCCGGCGCGGCGATCACGTGGGCCGAGAGCGCCGGGAAGCCGCTCGTGATCGTCCAGATGTGCAGGTCGTGCACCTGCTTGACGCCCGGCGGAGTCCGCGATCGCCTGACCGATCGCCTCGGGCTCGCAGTCGCCGGGGGCGACCTCCATCAGGATCCGCAGCGACTCGCGGATCAGCCCCCAGGACGAGACGAGCACGACGACGCCGATGCAGGCGCCGACGATCGGGTCGGCGTAGCGCCAGCCGGTCACGAGCACGATCAGGCCCGCGAGCGCCGCGCCGGCCGACCCGAGCACGTCGGTCGCGGCGTGGATCATCGCGCCGCGGAAGTTGAGATCGTCGCCCGTGTTCGCGCGCAGCATCACGACCACCGGGATCCCGTTTGCAACCACGCCGATGGAGCCGACGATCAGCACGCCGAGGCCGGCGACGTCGGGCGGGTTCTGCAGCCGCTCGAACGCCTGGTAGAAGATCCAGCAGCTGACCACGACGAGCGCGAGGCCGTTCACGAGCGCCGCCAGGATCTCGGCCCGCCGCCACCCGAACGTGCGCGCGCCCCGGGCGGGCAGGCCCGCCGCCCAGGCCGCACCGAGCGCGAGCGCGATCGCGCCGCCGTCGGAGACGTTGTGCACGGCGTCGGCGATCAGCGCCAGGCTGTGGAACCAGATCCCGGTCGCGACCTGGACGAGGCCGTAGGCGACCGTGAGCCCAAGCGCGAGCGAGAGCGCGCGCCGGGATCCGGACCGGTCGGTCGCGTGCGGGTGCGCATGCGCATGTCCGTGGACGTGGCCCGCCATCATCCGCCGCCGTTCTTCACAGCCGTGAAGCTACCACCCGCACGGGACCGCAGCGCCCGCGGGGACCGCAGGCCGCCGCCGCGGCGCCGATTACCATCCCCGGCGGTGACCGACGACTGGTACCCGCGGCTGCTCGCGACCGGCCTGCTGGACGTGCTCGCTCCGTACCAGCCGGCGCTCGTCGGCGTGCACCCGCTCGGGATCGCGCCGCCCGGAGCGCCGATCGAGATCGTGTGCCGCGCCGTCGACCTGCCGGCGTTCGCGCGCGTGCTCGAGGCCACCTACGGCGCCAACGAGGGCTTCGCGGTCTACGGCGGACGGCTGGACGAGGAGCAGGCGGTGTTCGCGGAGTTCACGCTCGACGGCTTGCCGCTCGAGGTGTCGGCCCAGCGCGAGCACGTCCACCGCCGCCTCGGCGCGGCCACGCTGGGCGTCTCGCGGGCGCTCGAGCAGTCCGGCCCGGTGGCGCGGGCACGCCTGGCCGGGGCGGTCGCCGACGGCGCCGACTGGCTCGACGCGGCCACCGCACAGCTCGACCTCAGCCGCACCGCGCTCGAATCGCTTTCGACCGCGAACACGGCGCTCGTCGCCCGCGTCATGGGGGTGCCCCGCCCGGGGCCGAAGCTGCGGGAGTACGCGGTCGCGCTCTCGGTCAGCATCGGCGCCGACCTCCTGATCGTCGTCGCCGGCGCCGCGCACGGCTCGCAGACGTACACCGGCCTGATGTTCATGCTGGAGGCGGCCGTCCTCGGCGTCATCTTCGGCGCCCGTCTGGCCGTGGTGGCGACGCTCACGCCGCTGATCGCGATCGGCCTCCTGATCGGCACGAGCATCCTCCTCGGCAGCGAGTCGTGCAGCCCCGACTGCGCGCAGCAGGCGGCCGACTACCTGTTCGTCGCCGTCCTCGTGGCGAGCGCCGCCGGCGTGACGGGGCTCGTGCGCGACCGCTACTTCCCCCGGACGGCGTGATCCGGTCGGCCCGGCCGGCGCTGCTGCTCGTCCTGGCCGCCGCGACGGCCGGGTGCGGCTCCGATCTCGGCCCGGGGTCGACCCCCGCCGCGGCGCCCGTGCGGATCCAGCTCGTCCACGGCACGGCCGCGCTCGCGGTCGGCGTGCGCGACGCGATCACGATGATCGGCGCCCGGCTCGTGCACGACACGCCGGACGCCGACCTGGTGGTGACCGCCGACCCGGCGGCGGCCGCCACCGCGGCGCGCGCGAACGCCGGCACGCACATCCTGGTCGTGGGCGCGACGCCGCGAGGGACGCTCGCGCCGAACGTGCGCGTCGTCGGGTTCGACCGCGCCGGCATGGCGTACCTCGCCGGCGCGCTCGCGGCGCTCGAGGGCAGCACCGTCGCCGTCGTCGGAGCCGGGGAGCGAGCTCGCGGCCGCGTTCCGGGCGGGCGCTGCCGCCGTCGGCAGCGTCTCGGCGACGTCGGTCGCCTGCGGCGCGCCGACCACGGCGACCGTCGTCTACCTGCCCGACCCCACCTGCCGGCCGCGCGACGGCTCTGCGCGCGTCATCGCCCCGCGCCGGCTCCCGAAGGCGAAGATGCTCGCTGTGCTCGAGACGCGTCCGGCGGTGGTCGTGACCGAGACCGCGCGCAGCGTCCAGGACGGGATCTTCCAGCCGGGCGTGGCCCTCGCGGGGCTGCGCCAGGACGCGATCGGCTTCGCGTGGATCTCCCCGGCCGTGCCCGCAGCGACGGTCGACCGGCTCCAGCACGTCGAGGACGACGTCCGCGCGGAGACGGCTCCGGTGCCGTCCCTCGCTCCCTGAGCGCGCCGGCCCGGTACACTCTGGCCACGCCGCCGAGGGGCGGCGTTCTTGCCATGTTCGAGATCGGGAGCTCACTCAGGGAAGCCCGCGAACGCCGCAACCTGAGCTACGGCCAGGTCGAGGCGGAGACGGCGATCCGCACGCGCTACATCCGCGCGCTCGAGGACGAGGATTTCCACATCCTGCCGGGCCCGACGTACACGAAGGGCTTCCTGCGCGCCTACGCGGAGTACCTCGGCCTCGACGGGCAGCCGTTCGTCGACGAGTTCAACTCCCGCCACCACGATCCCCGGGCGGCGGCCGAGCAGCCCGTCGATCGCGTCGCGGCCGCGCTCGCGCCCCGCGCAGCGGCGGCGGCACCGGCGCGAGTCGAGCCTCGTGATGATCGCCCTCGCGGCGATCGTGGCGGTCTCGGTGCTGGTCGTGCTCGCGCTGCGGTTCCCGTCGCCGCCGACGGCGCCGTACAACACCCACACCGGGCAGACGAAGACCAGGACGTCCCCGGCCACGACATCCCCGGCGAACACGACCACGGGACCCGGCCGAGCCCGACCACGGGCAGCCACAACGCGAGCTTCCAGGTCGTGCTGACGCTGAGCGCCGCGACGTGGGTGGAGGCGACGATCGGCTCGCCGTCCGGCAAGGCCGTGATCGCGCAGGGCGGCCTGAACCTCGGCCCGCAAGGGCACGATCGTCGATCCGACCACGAACCCCACGGTCGCGTTCACCTCGCGCAAGCCCGTCTACCTGGCCCTGGGCGCGCCCGGCAACGTCGCGCTGCGCATCAACGGCCGCCAGGTCGTCCTGCCGCACGTGCCCGCCGGGCAGCGGATCCGCCTCGACGCCGCGGGCGCTCGCGCGGCTTGAGCAGGCCGACCGCCTCCATCCTGCTGACCGGCAACGAGCTCCTGCGCGGGGTCATCGCCGATCAGAACGGGCCGCACCTGGCCGCGGCGCTCGAGCGGCTGGGGTTCTCGCTGCGGCGCACGCTGGTCGTCGGCGACGAGCTCGCCGACATCCGGGCCGGGCTGCGGCTGATGCTCGACTCGGCCGACCTCGTCGTCACGTCCGGCGGCCTCGGGCCGACGCACGACGACCGCACCGTCGAGGCGCTCGCGCAGGTCGCGGGCGTCGAGCTCGTGCTCGACGAGGACGTGCTCGCGCGCATCAACCGCTGGACGGACGAGGTGGCGGAGCGCTACGGCCTCGACCGCAGCCGGTTCGACGCGGGCAACCGCAAGCAGGCGCAGATCCCGGCCGGAGCCGAGGTGCTCGGGATCGCCGGCACCGCGCCGGGGCTCGTGATGGCGGTCGGCGGGTCGCACGTCGTGGTGCTGCCGGGCGTGCCGTCCGAGCTGCGGCGGCTGTGGGCGATGGCCCCCGACCACGCCTCGCTCGGGCCGCTGTTCGGGCGCGCGCACCCGCGGCGGCGCTGGCTGATCCGCACCTACGGCATCGGCGAGTCGCACGTCGCCGACCTCTTCGCCGAGGCCGGCGGCGACCCGCCCGGCGTCGAGACGAGCATCTGCGCGCGCAACTTCGAGATCGAGATCGACATCCGCGCCGAGGCCGGCGGCGAGGCGGGCGCGGCCGGGCCTGAACGAGCGCATGACGGACGCCCTGGGCGAGTTCGTGTTCGCAACCGACGAGCGCACGCTCCCCGAGGTCGTGCTCGACCTGCTGCGCGAGCGCGGGTGGACGGCCGCCACCGCCGAGTCGTGCACCGGAGGGATGGTGGCGGCGCGGCTGACCGACGTGCCGGGCAGCTCCGAGGCGTTCGCGGGCGGCGTCGTCGTGTACTCCGACGAGCTCAAGCGCGCGCTCCTGGGCGTGCCGGCGGACGTGCTCGCCGCCCACGGTGCGGTGAGCGCCGAGACGGCGCAGGCGATGGCCGCGGGCGCGCGCGAGCGGCTGGGCGCCGACGTGGCCGTCTCGGTGACCGGGATCGCCGGGCCCGGGCGGCGGCACGCCGGAGAAGCCGGTGGGGCTCGTGTACCTGCACGTGTCGTCGCCGGCGGGCGAGGAGAGCCGCACGATGGAGGTGCCCGGCGACCGCGCGATCGTGCGCGCACGGGCCGCCGTGGCCGCGCTGCAGCTGCTGCGCGCGCATGTCGTTGCAGCCTCTGCACACGCCCGGCCTTGAACCGCGTCCGACCGCGCCTCTAGTATCTACGAACATCTGTTCGGGAGCCCGGCGCCCACGTCGGCCCCGGCTGCGACAATACGAACGGCGCGTCGCGGGGACGCGCCGAGAGGAAGGTGGAGAGACGCATGGAGCGAGAACAAGCCCTCGAGGCAGCCGTCAGCCAGATCGAGCGCCAGTTCGGCAAGGGCGCCGTCATGAAGATGGGGGATGCGCCGGCGATCGCGATCGACGCGGTCTCGACGGGTGCGCTCTCGCTCGATCTCGCCCTCGGCATCGGCGGCCTGCCGCGCGGCCGCGTGTGCGAGGTGTTCGGCCCGGAGTCGTCGGGCAAGACGACGCTCTGCTACCACGTGATCGCCGAGGCCCAGCGCAACGGCGGCCTGGCGGCGTTCATCGACGCCGAGCACGCCATGGACCCGTCGTACGCCCGCCGCATCGGCGTGAACGTCGACGACCTGCTCCTGAGCCAGCCCGACAACGGCGAGCAGGCGCTCGAGATCGCCGAGCTGCTGATCCGGTCGGGGGCGCTCGACGTGCTCGTGATCGACTCGGTGGCGGCGCTCGTGCCGCGGGCCGAGATCGAGGGCGAGATGGGCGATTCCCACGTCGGCCTGCAGGCCCGGCTGATGAGCCAGGCGCTGCGCAAGATCGCCGGCACGCTCAACCGCACCGGCACGATCTGCATCTTCACGAACCAGCTGCGCGAGAAGATCGGCGTGATGTTCGGATCGCCCGAGACCACGCCGGGCGGCCGGGCGCTCAAGTTCTACTCGTCGGTGCGGCTCGACATCCGCCGCATCGAGACGCTCAAGGAGGGCACCGAGGCGGTCGGCAACCGCTGCCGCGTCAAGGTGGTCAAGAACAAGGTCGCACCGCCGTTCAAGCAGGCCGAGTTCGACATCGCCTACGGCGAGGGCATCTCCTGGGAGGGCTCCGTGCTCGACGTCGCGCTCGAGCACAAGCTGATCCAGAAGTCCGGCTCGTACTTCTCGTTCGGCGAGGAGCGGCTCGGGCAGGGGCGCACGAACGTGAAGGCGTTCCTGGTCGAGCACCCCGACGTCACCGCGAAGCTGCTCGAGGGCATCCAGGCGACGCTGCCCGACACGGTCGTCCCGACGCGCAAGGCGATGGCGGAGGCGCCGGTGAAGCTGCCGACGGCGGCCGCCGGCGAGGCGGAGCCCGACGACGACGCCGCTGCCAAGAGCAACGGGGCGTCGCTGGCGCCGGTCGAGTAGCGGCGCCGATCGGCGGCAGAGGACGCGACGACCATGCCCACGATCGTCGGCCTGCGCCGGCCGCGGGCCGGCGATCCCACCGTCGAGGTGCTGCTGCGAGGCGGGCGAGCGGTTCGCGATCCACGACCGCCGCCTGTCCGAGCAGGGCCTGGCGGTCGGGGCCCGGCTGGACGATGCGCGAGGTCGCGGCGCTCGCGCGGGCGGGCGCGGCCGACACGGCCGAACGGCGGGCGCTGCGGCTGATCGCGCGCCGGCCGCGGTCGCGGGCCGAGCTCGCCCGGCGCATGCAGGGCTGGGGGCTCGCTGCCCGCCGACGCCACGGCGCGGTGCTCGACCGCCTCGCGGCGATGGGCGTGGTCGACGACGAGGCGCTGGCCGCCGCGGTCGTCTCCGCCCGGCGCGAGCGCGCCTACGGGCGGCTGCGGATCGCGGCCGACCTCGACCGGCTCGCGGTCGACCCGGACACGGGCGCGCAGGCGGCGGCGACGTCCGCCGCGGGCGAGGTGGAGCGCGCCGCGGCGCGCGCTCGGCGACCGTGGCGGCGTGGCCGGCGCGCGACCCGGCCGCGCTGCGCCGGGCGGCGGCCTTCCTGGCGCGGCGCGGCTTCGACACCGAGACCGTCGCCGCCGTGCTCGACCTCGACGTCGACGCCTGAACGGCCGGTGCGAGGCGGCGCGCTCGCTCCGTCGGCGCTGCCAGCCGTTGCCCAATGGCCCGGCGCTGGTCTACGATCCATGTCGAGTCTGGCTTCACCGTCGTTCAGTTCTCTCTCCTGCCGGAAGGCGGGTTTGATGCACCGGTACGCGTCTTCGATCAGTTCGCGCTCAAGCTTCGCCTCCGCGGAGCCGGCCCGAGCCTCGGCACGCCCCGTTGCGCGGCGGCGGCCGGGCCCGCATACCTGATTCGATGACGCCACCGCCGACGGGCGGCGGCACACACATAAGGAGTCGCGGTGGAGCCTGTTCTGATCGCGCTCGCGCTGATCGTCGGCGTGGGGGCCGGATACGCCGTGGAGACGCTGCGCCGGCGCCCCCAGGTCGCCGACGCAGAGCGTCAGGCGCAGCGGATACTCGAAGACGCCGAGCGCCAGGCGGGCGCGCAGCTGAAGGAGGCCCAGGTGGCCGCGCGCGAGGAGCTGCTCGCGCAGCGCACCGAGCAGGAGCGCGATCTCGCCGAGCGGCGGGCCGAGCTGATCAAGGCCGAGGAGCGGCTCTCGGCCGCCCAGACGCAGGTCGAGCGGCAGGGCGAGGAGCTCGCCCGGCGCGACCAGTCGATCGCCGACCGCGAGGTGCACGCCAAGCAGCTGCAGGAGGATCTGAAGGCCGCCCGTGACGCCGAGCTGGCCGGGCTCGAGCGCATCGCCGGCATGACCGCCGCCGACGGCCGCGCGGCGCTGCTCACCCGCGTCGAGGAGGAGGCGCGCACCGACATGGCCAAGCTCGTGCGCCAGATCGAGGAGGAGGCCCGCCTCGACGCCGACAAGCGGGCGCGCAACATCCTCTCGGTCGCGATCCAGCGCACCGCCTCCGGCCACACCGCCGAGACGACCGTGTCGGTCGTGCAGCTGCCCTCCGACGACCTCAAGGGCCGCATCATCGGCCGCGAGGGCCGCAACATCCGCGCCCTCGAGAACCTGACCGGCGTCGACGTGATCATCGACGACACGCCGCAGGCCGTGGTGCTCTCGGCGTTCGACGGCGTGCGCCGCGAGATCGCGCGGCTGACGATCGAGAGCCTGATCGCCGACGGCCGCATCCATCCCGTCGCGGATCGAGGAGATGTACTACCAGTCCAAGGCCCAGATCGAGCAGCAGATCGTCCAGGCGGGCGAGCAGGCGTGCTTCGAGGCCAACGTGCACGGCCTGCACCCCGAGCTCGTGAAGATCCTCGGCCGGCTGCGCTACCGCACGAGCTACGGCCAGAACGTGCTCAAGCACTCGGTCGAGTGCGCCCACCTGGCCTCGATCATGGCGGCCGAGCTCGGCGCGAGCCAGAAGACCGCACGCCGGGCGGCGCTCCTGCACGACATCGGCAAGGCGGTCACGCACGAGGTCGAGGGCCCGCACGCCGTCATCTCGGCGCCAGATGGCCAAGAAGTACCGCGAGTCGCCGAGCGTCTGCCACGCCATCGAGGCCCACCACCACGACGTCGAGCCGCAGACGGTCGAGTCGGTGCTCGTGATCGCCGCCGACGCCGTCTCGGCGTCGCGCCCCGGCGGCCGCGGCGAGAGCCTCGAGCACTACATCAAGCGGCTCGAGGCCCTCGAGCGGATCGCGACGGCCAAGGACGGCGTCGAGCGCTGCTACGCGATGCAGGCCGGACGCGAGATCCGGGTGATGGTCAAGCCCGAGCAGGTCGACGACGACACCGCCGTGCTGCTGAGCCACCAGATCGCCCGCGAGATCGAGGACCGAGCTCGAGTATCCGGGCCAGATCAAGGTGACGGTGATCCGGGAGTCGCGAGCGACGGAGATCGCGAAGTAACGGCGAGCCGCCCGTTGCATGTTGTCGGGTTTACAGAAGGCTTACTGGAGGTCCGCCGCGCCGGCGCCGATACAGGTGGCATGCGAAAGATTGCCCTCCTCATCACAGCCGTCCTCGCCGCCCTCGCGGCCGCCGCGCCCGCGTCGGGCGCCGTCCTCCTCGCGAAGCGCTGCAGCTCCAGCTGCACGTCGTTTCAGGCGAACGGAAAGGGCTGGGTCAGCGTCGTCGGCAGCGGAGCCGAGTACGGATCGATCTCGAGCGGCACCGTCTGGGTGCGCGACCGCACCGGCAAGCAGAACCCCCGCTACGCCGGCTGGGTGCACGGCTCCGGCCTGCACCTGGAAGTGGATCGGCGACGACGGCTGGAAGGTCACGTCCAAGCACGCGATGACGGTCAACGCCACCGGCAAGTTCTGGGTCAAGCTGCAGGGCTCGGGCATCCAGGTGTGCGGCGTGTTCGACGGCAGCGGCGCGATCCAGGGCGACGGCTCGTATACCGTGAACGGCGGCAGGTCGCACAGCTGGCCCGACCGCGCCACCGACCTCCACTTCTAGGCTCCGGCCTGAGCAGGCTGTAGGCTACGAGGATGGCCGAGAAGATCCTCGTCGTCGAGGACGAGCGCAACATTGCCTCATTCGTTGCGATGTACCTCAAGAACGCCCGCTACCAGGTGGACATCGCCCGGGACGGCGCCGAGGCGCTGCAAAAGGCTGACAGCCTCAAGCCCGACCTGGTCGTGCTCGACCTGATGCTGCCGGACATCGACGGGCTCGAGGTGTGCCGCCAGATCCGCTCGACGTCCGACGTGCCGATCCTGATGCTGACAGCGCGCGACGACGACGTGGACAAGATCGTCGGCCTCGAGGTGGGGGCGGACGACTACCTGACCAAGCCGTTCAACCCGCGCGAGCTCGTGGCCCGGATCAAGTCGATCCTGCGCCGCTCGAGCCAGACGGCGCGCTCGTCGCGGCCGCAGGAGGCGGCGATGGAGCACGGCCACCTGCGCATCGACGCCGGCCGCCGCGAGGTGACCGTGTCCGGCAAGCAGGTGCAGCTCGCGCCGAAGGAGTTCGACCTGCTGTGGGAGCTGCTCGACCACCGCGGGCTGGTGCTGACCCGCGACCAGCTGCTGGAGCGGGTGTGGGGTTACACCTTCGCCGGGGACACCCGCACGGTTGACGTGCACGTGCGCCAGCTGCGGCGCAAGCTCGGCGAGGACTGCCCGGTGGCGACCGTTTGGGGCGTGGGGTACAAGGTCGCTGACGATGCTGCAGTCACTTAGAGCACGCCTCGCCTTCCTCTTCGCCGGGACGCTCGTGCTCGCCACGGTGATCGCGAGCGTGGTCGTGGTCGGCCTGTACCAGTCGTACAACCGCACACAGACCGAGAAGGAGCTGCGGAAGCAGGTCGCCGGCGTCGCGAGCTACTACGAGCGGTCGTTCACGCGGACCTTCCAGAAGGGCACGAAGGCCGCCGGCGACGGTGCTCGCGACGCGAAGTTCGAGCACGTGAGCGACGCGCGCCTCTACTCCGCGGGCAACAGCCTCTTTCCGAGGCCGGGCGCGCGCAACACTCAAGAACGCGGGCATCGGCCTGAACTACCAGACGCTCAACAGGAACTCGCGGCCGGTCTACCAGTTCACGCCCAAGGGCGCGAGCACGACGTACATCGGCGTCGGCGCACCGATCTTCGACGGCGACCAGCCGATCGGCGCCGTCGTGCTGGCGAAGCCGCTCGCCGACGTGAACAACGCGTGGAAGAACGTGATCGGCCTGGTCGCCGCCGGCGTCGCGGTCGGCCTGATCGTCGCGATCATCCTGGCCACCTACGTCGCCCGCCGCATCACCCAGCCGCTGCGCGTGCTCGGCAGCGCCGCCGACAAGGTCGCGCGCGGCGACCTCGACGTGAACGTGATCGGCAAGCGCACCTCCGACGACGAGCTCGGCCAGCTGGCGACGCGCTTCCAGGGCATGGTCGACCGCCTGCGCGAGGTCGACGAGCTCGAGCGCAACTTCCTCATGCGCGTCACCCACGAGCTGCGCACGCCGCTCACGGCGATCTCCGGCCACGTCCAGGCGCTGGCCGAAGGCGTCGTCGGGCCGGACGACCTCGACGAGTCGCTGACGGCCGTGAACGAGGAGGTGCGCCGGCTCGACCGGCTGGTCGGCGACCTGCTCGACCTGACGCGCCTGGAGGCGCACCAGTTCCGGGTGGTGAGCGAGGAGGTCGGCCTGGCGGCGCTGCTCGAGCGCGCGGCGGCGTCGTTCCGCGAGAAGGCACGCACGAACGACGTCATCTTCCACACGCCGATCGACGACGCACCCACCCTCATCACCGACGGCGACCGCGTGCTCCAGATCGTGAACAACCTGCTCGACAACGCCTTCCGGTGGACGCCGCGCGGCGGCACCGTCCAGCTCGCCTGCAACAGCTCGAACGGCCTCGCCGCGATCACGGTGTCCGACACCGGCCGCGGCATCTCGCCGGCCGAGCGCGAGGCGGTCTTCCATCCCTTCTACAGCCGCCGCGGCGAGGGCGGCACGGGCCTCGGCCTCTCGATCGCACGCGAGCTGGCGACGGCGCTGGGCGGACGGCTCTCGGTCGAGAGCGAGCCCGGCCAGGGCTCGACGTTCACGCTCTCGCTGCCGCGCAAGCGCAGGAGGCGGGCGAAGTGAGAATCCGCCTCTGCGACACCGAGCAGGACGTCTCGGGGATCAGCGTCGAGCTCGTGATCACCGCCGAGCCGTTCGCCGAGTCCGTGCCCTACGCGCTCACGCTGCACGCCGGCGGCAGCGCCGTCGCGCACGTGCCCGACGCCGAGCTCACCCCGGCGGAGCTGTTCGCGCTCGGCCACGCGCTGCTCGACGCGGCGGCCGACGGGTTCGGCCACTTCGTCCCCGCCGACGAGGTGTTCGGGCTCGATCTGGCGCCGCCCAGCGTGCCCCGCGCGATCGACGAGGTCGGCGTTGCGGTGTGGGTCGACGCCGGCCGCGCGCAGACGCAAAACCCGACCCGAAGCGGCGTCGCGGTGCAGCTGATCGTGGACGCGCCCGCACTCGCCGCCGTGGCCGAGGCCGTGTGCGACCAGGCCGCCCGCGTCCTCAGCCGCTGAGACCGTGTTCGCGACGGAGCGGCTCGACGTGCGCGCGGTCGAGGAGGCCGACATCGACGCGCTGCTCGCCGTATACCGGTCGAACCCCGAGGTGCTCGCCGTGACCGAGGGGTCGTCCGGCGAGGCGGGCCACTACGACCGCGGCATGCTTGAGCGCGACCTGTGGATGTCGGAGATCGACCCGGCACGCCATACGGCCGGCCTCTTCCTGCGCGACGGCGGCGCGTGCGTCGGCGTGCTCGACTGGCTCGACCGTAATCCCGACGACGGCTCGCCGTGGATTGGGCTCGTCATGGTGCATTCCGGGCACAGGCGGCGCGGATACGGCCGCGAGGCGGTGCTGGGCCTGCTCGCCGAGGGGCGGTCGCAGGGGTGGACGCGCGTCCGCGCGGCCGCGCTCGCCGACGACCCGGCCACCATGGGCCTGCTCCACGCCGTCGGGATGCGCGAGGTCGATCGCCGCCGCCGGGCCTTCGCCGCCGGCGAGCGGTCAGTCGTCGTGCTGGAGGCCGAGCTCTGAGGCGGCGGCCTGGAACGTCACGAGGTCGGCGGCCGAGAAGAGCACGAACACGATCCGGCGCACGTGCGCGGACGCCTCGGCCGCCGTGACGGCCGCCGGCAGCGCGACCGCCGCGGCGCGGTCGACCGGGTAGCCGTAGATGCCGGTCGAGATGGCAGGGAACGCGAGCGACTCGCAGCCGAGGTCGTCCGCCACCTCGACGGCGCGCCGGTGCGCCGATGCCAGGGCCTCGGGCTCGCCCGAGCCGCCGCCGTGCCACACCGGTCCCACGGCGTGCACCACGTAGCGGGCCGGGAGGGCGCCCGCGCCGGTCGCCTTGGCGTCGCCGGTGGCGCAGCCGCCCAGGCGCCGGCACTCCTGCATGATCGCCGGTCCGCCGGCGCGGTGGATGGCGCCGTCGACCCCGCCGCCGCCGCGCAGGCCGCTGTTGGCGGCGTTCACGATCGCGTCGACGGCGACCGTCGTGATGTCGCCCTCGCACGAGCTTCAGGCGCACGCTCATCGGCGAGTCACGATAGCGGCCGCCCCCGGGGCGCGCCGGTACAGTTCGGCTGCATGCGGCGCTACCACGTCACGACGTTCGGCTGCCAGATGAACGTGCACGACTCCGAGCGGATCAAGGGCCTGCTCGAGTCCGTCGGGCTCGGCGAGGCGGCGACGCCGGCCGACGCCGACTTCCTCGTCTTCAACACCTGCACGATCCGCGAGAAGGCCGACGACCGCCTCGTCGCCCACCTGATGGACGCCCGCGCCGCCAAGCAGCGCGACCCCGGCAAGGTGATCGTCGTGGGAGGGTGCTGGTCGGAGTCGATGAAGGACGAGCTCTTCGAGCAGTTCCCGTTCGTCGACCTGGCGTTCGGGCCGGGCAACATCCATCGCCTGGGCGACTTCATCCAGGCGGGCGGCGAGATCCCGCGCGGCCACTTCTCGACGTTCGACAGCTTCGCCGGCGAGCTGCCGCTCAAGCGCGACCGCGCCCACCAGGCGTGGCTGCAGATCTCGACCGGCTGCAACTGCAACTGCGCCTACTGCATCGTCCCGAGCGTGCGCGGCCGCGAGCACAGCCGCCACCCGGACGACCTCGTGCGCGAGGCGTCGGCGCTCGCGGCCGACGGCGTGCGCGAGCTGACGCTGCTCGGCCAGAACGTGAACTCCTACGGCCGTGACCTGCGCCCGGCCGTCGCGACGAGCTTCGCCGCACTCCTGCGCGCGCTCGACGCGGTGCCAGGCATCGACCGGATCCGCTTCACGAGCCCGCATCCCAAGGACATGCGCGCCGACGTGATCGCGGCCATGGCCGAGTCGGCGGCGGTGTGCGAGCACCTGCATCTGCCCGTCCAGTCCGGATCGACCCGCGTGCTCAAGGCCATGCGGCGCACGTACTCGCGCGAGCGCTACCTCGAGCTGGTCGAGCGCATCCGGGCCGCGATCCCGGCGATCGCGCTCACGACCGACATCATCGTCGGCTTCCCCGGCGAGACGGAGGCCGAGTTCGCGGAGACGCTCTCGCTCGTCGACGAGGTCGGGTACGACCACGCATTCACGTTCGTCTACTCGCCGCGCCGCGGCACCGACGCCGCCCGCATGGACGACCAGGTGCCCGATCCGGTCAAGAAGGAGCGCATCCAGCGCCTGGTCGAGCGTGTCCAGCACCACGCCGCGGCGCGCAACACCGCGCTGCGCGGGACGGTGCAGGAGGTGCTCGTCGAGGGGCCGAGCCGCACCGACGCGTCCGTGCTGCGCGGGCGCACGCGCACGAACAAGGCCGTCAACTTCCCGGGGACGACGGCGGCCGGCGAGCTCGTCGGACGTCCTGATCACAGGCTCGACGTCGCAGACGCTCGCCGGACGGCTCGCCGCCGCCCCCGTCCCCGCCTAGCGCCGCATGCCGGTCGTGGCCATCTTCGGGCCGACGGCGTCGGGCAAGAGCGCCGTCGCGATCGAGCTGGCGGAGCGGCTCGACGGCGAGATCGTGAGCTGCGACGCGATGCAGCTCTACCGCGGTCTGCCCATCCTCACCAACCAGCCGCCGGCGGCCGACGTCGCCCGGGTGCCGCACCACCTGGTGGCGGTGTGGGAGACCGACCACGCCGGGTCGGTGGCCGAGTACGCGGCGCTCGCGCACGCCGCGATCGACGCGGTGCTCGCGCGCGGGCGCACGCCGGTCGTCTGCGGCGGCAGCGGCCTCTACCTGCGCGCGGCGCTTGCCGACATGCCGCTCCCGCCGCGCGTGACCGCGGCGGCGCGGACGCGGTTCGAGCGCCTGTACGACGACGAAGGGGCGGACGTCGCCCACGCGCGGCTCGCCGCCGCCGACCCCGTGGCCGCGGCGGGCGTGCACCGAAACGACCGCCGGCGCGTCGTCCGCGCGCTCGAGCTGCACGCCGCCGGCACGAGCCTCGCGCCCGAGCACGACCGGCTGTGGGCGCCCGACCGGCGCCACCCGACGACGGTCGTCGGCCTCGACGTCCCGGCCGCGCTCGTCGCCGGCCGCATCGCCGCGCGCACCCACGAGATGTTCGAGCGCGGAGTCGTCGACGAGGTGCGGGCCGCGCGGCAGGACGCGCACGTTCTCGCTCACGGCCGAGCGGATCCACGGCCTGCAGGACGTGACCGACCTGCTCGCCGGGCGGATCGACCAGGCCGAGGCCGAGCGCCGCCTCGTCGTGCGCACGCGCCGCTACGCCAAGCGCCAGCGCACCTGGATGCGCCGGGTGCCCGACCTGCTCCGCATCGACGCCGATCGCGACGCAGCCCCGGTCGCGGCCCGGATCGCCGGGGCGGTGGCATGACCGGCCGGCGCGAGCACGACGCCGTGCGCGAGGCCCGCGACGCGCTCGTGATCCTGGTCGCGGCCGCGCCCGCGGCGGCGGTCGCCGCGCTGCTCCTCGGGCTCGCCGCAGGCGACGTCGAGGCGGCGGCGCAGTGGGTGATCGGCCCGATCGTCTGCGCGGTCCTGCTGCTCGGGACGCTCGGATCGGCGCTGCTCCTGGCCGACCGCGTGGGCGCGCGCTACCTGCGCGCACGGCCGCACGCGATCGGCCGTCTGCCGCTGATCGCGATCGCCCTGCTCGCCGGACTCGGGCTCGTCGCCGGACTGCCGGCGACGTGGCCGATCGTGATCGGGTTCGCGATCGTGTGCGCCCTGCTCGCCGCGGTGATCCTGCTCGGCGCCCTCGCCGGCACGCACTGACCGCCGACGGTGCGACACCGCCGGTATCCTCCCGCGCGATGCGGTTCGAGAAGTGGCAGGCGGCCGGGAAACGCGTACCTCGTGATCGAGCGCGGCGACCTCGCGGGGGCGCTCACGCCGGTGCGCGTCACGCGCATCTGCCATCCCGACCTCGGCGCCGGCAGCGACGGCATCCTGGTGCTCGATCCGCTCGCGGCCGGCCACGCCCGCGTGCAGATCTGGAACCCCGACGGCAGCGAGGCCGAGTTCTCGGGCAACGGCAGCCGCATCGCCGCCGGCTACGTCGCCGCCCGCGACGGCCGCACCGACGTCGTGCTCGAGACGCTCAAGGGCACCGTCGCCGGCACCGTGGACGGCGGCTCGGTGACCGTCGATGCCGGCCTGGCCACGCTCGACGGCCCCGACCACCGCCCCGGCGACGGCGAGCCGCCGGCGCCGATCTACACGTTCGTCTCGCTCGGCAACCCGCACTGCGTCATCGAGAGCGAGGACGTCGACGGGCTCGACCTGGCCGCCGTCGGCGCGCCGATCGAGCGCCACCCCTGGTTCCCGAACCGCACGAACGTCGAGTTCTACCGCCCGCTGGGCGGACACGACATCCGCATGCGCGTGTGGGAGCGCGGAGCGGGGGAGACGCTCTCGTCCGGGTCCGGATCGAGCGCCGCGGCGGTCGCGGCGGTCGTCGCCGGCCGCGCCGAGAGCCCCGTCACCGTCCACACGGACGGGGGCGACCTCGTCGTCGCGGTCGACGAGCAGCTGTCGGTGCGGCTGACCGGCCCGGTGCAGCCCGTCCATCGCGGCGAGTTCTCGGCCGACTTCGTCGCCGCCCTGGAGGCGCTCTAGATGCGCGTCGCCAAGCGCGTGCAGGCGCTTCCGCCGTACCTCTTCGCCGAGCTCGAGCGCAAGATCGAGGAGCGCCGGCGCGCGGGCATCGACGTGATCTCGCTCGGCATCGGCGACCCCGACCTGCCGACGCCCGCGACGGTCGTCGCCGAGGCGCAGCGCCAGGTGGCGCGGCCCGACACGCATCAGTACCCGTCCAACCGCGGCCGGCCGAGTTCCGCGAGGCCGTCGCGACGTTCTACCGCAACCGCTTCGGCGTCGAGCTCGACCCCGACACCGAGATCCTGCCGCTGCTCGGCGGCAAGGAGGGCGTCGCCCACGTCTGCTTGTCGATGCTCGACCCCGGCGACGTGTGCCTGGCCGCCGACCCCGGCTACCCGGTGTACACGTCCGGGACGCTGCTCGCAGGGGCCGAGCCGGTGCTGATGCCGCTGACGGCCGAGCACGCCTTCCAGCCCGACCTGGACGCGATCGCGCCGGCGGCGGTCGATCGCGCCAACCTGCTCTTCTGCAACTACCCGAACAACCCCACCGGCGCCGTCGGTCGAGCTCGACTTCTTCGAGCGGCTGGCCGCGTTCGGGCTCGACCGCGGCGTCCCGATCGTGCACGACAACGCCTACTCGGAGATCACCTTCGACGGCTACGTCGCGCCGAGCTTCCTGCAGGCGCCGGGCGCGCGCGAGGCGGGCGTCGAGATGTTCTCGCTCTCGAAGGCGTACAACATGACCGGCTGGCGGGTCGGCGCGGCGGTCGGGAACGCCGAGATGATCGCCGCGCTGCTGGAAGCTCAAGACGAACATCGACTCCGGCATCTTCGACGCCGTCCAGATGGCCGCGGTGGCAGCCCTGACCGGCCCCCAGGACCACGTGCGCGAGATGTGCGCGATCTACCAGCGGCGGCGCGACCTGGTGGTCGCCGCCCTGGGGCGGTCGGCATCGACGTGCCCGCCGCCGCAGGGCACGATCTACGTCTGGGTGCCGGTGCCGGCGGGGCACACGTCGGTCTCGTTCGCCGAGCTCGTGCTCGACCAGGCGGCGGTCGTGGTCTCGCCCGGATCGGCCTACGGGCCCAACGGCGAGGGCTACGTGCGGCTGTCGCTGACGCTGCCCGACGACGAGCTGCGCGAGGCCATGTCGCGCATCGAGCAGCACCTGCGCGTGGCGGTCTGACGCGCCCGGAGCGGGCGCGGCGGCCTCCGTATACTGCTCTTCGTGACGCAGATCACCACTCGAGACCAGGATCCCGAGCGCGGGGTCGTGGTGGCCTCGCTGCTGCCCGGGACCGACGGCGCCGACGAGCTCGACGAGATGCGCGAGCTGCTGCGCACCGCACGCGTGCGCACGGTGGCGACGCTCGTGCAGCACCGCCGCCGGCCGGATGCCGCGCACCTACCTGGGGCCGGGCAAGCTCGACGAGCTGAAGGAGCTCGCGGCACGCGCTCGACGCCGAGGTGGTCGTCTCCGACGACGAGCTCTCCCCGCGCCAGCAGCGCACGCTCGAGGACGCCCTGCAGATGCGCGTCGTCGACCGCACCGCGGTGATCCTCGACATCTTCGCCCAGCACGCCCACACGGCCGAGGGCAAGCTCCAGGTCGAGCTCGCGCAGCTCGAGTACTCGCTCGCCCGCATGCGCGGGATGTGGAAGCACCTCGAGCGGCTCGGCGGCGGCGTCGGCACGCGCGGCCCGGGTGAGTCCCAGCTCGAGTCCGACCGCCGGCTGGCCCGCCGCCGGCTCGCGCTCCTGCGCACGCGCCTGCGCGAGGTGGCCGCCCGGCGCGGCGTGATGCGCCAGAAGCGCAGCCGCTCGGCGATGCCCGCGGTCGCGCTCGCCGGCTACACCAACGTCGGCAAGTCGACGCTCCTGAACGCCCTCACCGGCGCCGAGGTGAGCGTCGACGACCGCCTGTTCGAGACGCTCGACCCGACCACCCGCGCCTTCCGCGAGGACGGCCGCGCGTACCTCGTGACCGACACGGTCGGGTTCATCGGCAAGCTGCCGCACATGCTGGTCGAGGCCTTCGCCGCGACGCTCGAGGAGACGCTCGCCGGCGACCTGGTGCTGCTCGTGGCCGACGCGTCGGCGGGCGAGGAGGGCCTGCGCCGCCAGCTCGAGGAGGTGCGCGCGGTGCTGGCCGACATCGGCGCCGACGAGATCCCGCAGATGCTCGTCGTGAACAAGATCGACGCGGTCGACGCGCTCGCGCGCCGCCGGCTGCGCAACCGCTTCGGCGACGCGGTCCTGATCTCGGCCCGCACCGGCGAGAACCTCGACGAGCTGAAGCACCGGGTCGCGGAGTTCTTCGCCGGCCGCTACGTCGACGTGCGCCTGCTGGTGCCGCACGGCGAGGGCGGCGAGCTGTCGGCGCTGTACGCCAGTCCGGCGCGCCGATCACCGCGCGCGAGGACGCCGCCGACGGCGTGCTCGTGACCGCCCGACTGCCCCGCGAGCTGGTGGGCCGGTTCGCCGCCTACCGCGTATGACCGACCTGTGTAGTCCGCCGCATCCACCCCGACGCGCAGATGCCCGCCGGCGCCTACCCGGGCGACGCCGGGCTCGACCTGGCGAGCGTCGAGGACGTCGGTGCTCGGGCCGGGCGAGCGGCGCACGGTCGCGACCGGCCTCGCGGTCGCGATCCCGCCGGGCCACGGCGGCTTCGTCCAGCCGCGCTCGGGGCTCGCGGCCAGGCACGGGATCACGGTCGTGAACTCGCCCGGCCTGATCGACTCGGGCTACCGCGGCGAGCTCAAGGTCGTGCTGCTGAACACGGACGCCGCCGAGCCGTTCCACGTCCGCCGCCGGCGACCGCATCGCCCAGCTGGTCGTGCTGGCGCTGCCCGAGCTGGAGGTGATCGAGGCGTCCGACCTGCCGCCGTCGGAGCGGGCCGAGCGCGGCTTCGGGTCATCGACGGTGAGATCCGGCGGGTGAGCGCGCCGCGCATCCGGGTGGGGGCGCTCCTGCGCCACGGCGACGCGGTGCTCCTGCTCCGGCAGGAGAAGCTCGACCGCTCGTACTGGCTGCTGCCCGGGGGCGGGGTGGAGGAGGGCGAGTCGCTGCACGTCGCCCTCGCCCGCGAGCTCACCGAGGAGTGCGGCCTCGAGGGGGTCACCCTGGAGGGGCCGATCGCGATCGTCGAGTCGATCGCACCGCCGAGCCTGCGGCCGCGCAAGCACGTCGTCCACGTGATCTTCTACGCCGACGTGTCGCGACCGCAGCCTCGAGGACGTCGCGTCGGCCGACGGCACGATCCACGGCCACCGGCTGATGAACCCGGGCGAGCTCGGCCGCGGTCGACCTGCGCCCGCCGATCCACCGCTTCCTCGAGCGCTGGCGTCCGGGCGACCCGTTCGTCCACCTCGGCGAGCTGTGGGTGCGATGAGAGCCGGGGGACAAGTCCGCCGGTGACTTCGGGGACTCTTCCGTCCGATGTTCGACCCCGGTTGTCCAGGCGCCCGGCGCGACGACGCGTCGCGATCGGCGCCCTCGCCACCCGGGCGTGGCGGGCGGCCTACGCCGGAGCTGCTCGCGCCCGGCGTGCTGCACAGCCTCGATCCGGCCGAGCAGGCGTCCGAGTGGCGGGCGTATCTCGACGCGCTGCCCGCACCCGACCGCGTGTGGGTGATCTGCGCCGGCGCGGCCGTGCTGGGGTTCGCCCGCACCGGGCCGTGCCGCGACCGGGACGTCGCGGCTGGGCACGGGCGAGGTGCACGGCCTCTACCTCGAGCCGGACCGGATCGGCACCGGCCTGGGCCGGCGCCTCTTCACCCACGCCGTCGCCGACCTGGCCGCCCGCTACGACGCCGATCGTCGTGTGGCACTTCGCCGCGAACGACGTCGCCGCCCGCTTCTACGAGCGGGCCGGCTTCGTGCTCGACGGCGCCCGCCGGCGCAGCGAGTTCGGCGTGCCCGAGCTGCGCCGCCGCCGGAGCCTGACTAGCCTGCGGCGATCGCGACCGCGACGTCGTGCGCGGCGTGCTCGAGGCTGTCGTCGAGCGGCGCGAGCGCCACCTCGCCGTGGCGGCGGCGCAGCGCCTCGCCGATGAGCACGTCGGCCAGGGCCGGGTTCTTCGGCAGGAGCGGCCCGTGGATGTAGGTGCCGACGATGCGCCCGTCGCGCACGCCCTCGCCGCCGTCGCGGCCGTTGTTGCCGTGGCCGTGCAGCACGCGCCCGAGCGGGCGCACGCCCTCGCCGAGGGTCGTGCGGCCGGCGTGGTTCTCGAACCCGACCACCGTCAGCGGCTCGCCCGGCACGAGCTCGCAGTCGATCGCGATGTTGCCGATCATGCGCGTCTGGCCGGCCTCGGTGACGAGGTCGACGAGCCCGGTGCCGCGCATCTCGTCGCCCTGGTGGCCGCGGTAGTAGTGCCCGAGCATCTGGTAGCCGCCGCACACCGCGAGCAGCCACGCACCCGCCGTCGATCGCCGCGCGCAGATCGCCGGCGCGCCCGGCCAGGTCGGCGGCGACGAGCAGCTGGTCGCGATCCTGGCCGCCGCCCGACGTAGTAGAGATCGGCGTCGGGCAGCGCGTCGCCGGGGCCGCAGCCGGCCACGTCGAACCCGATCCCGCGCCACTCGCAGCGGGCCCGCAGGACGGCGATGTTGCCGCGGTCGGCGTAGATGTTCAGGTGCTCGGGATAGAGATGGCACACGCGCAGGTCGGTCATGCCGCCTCCCAGTAGGGCCGCACGACGCCGCGCCGGTGGAGCACGGCGCGCAGCTCGAGCATCGCCGTGTAGGTGCAGAGCAGGTACACCGGGCCCTCGCCGCCCGCGAGCGCGCGGTCGAGCGCGGCGGCGATGCCGTCGGCATCACGACGAGCCGGCCGGGCTCGACGCCGCCGTACTTCAGCCGCATCGCCATCTCGGCCGCGCGCGTGCCGGTCGCCACGACCTGCTGGACGTGGCCGGCGAGGAGCTCGAAGTCGACGTCCCAGATCCACGAGATGTCGCGGCCGTCGGCGATGCGGTCGTTGAGCGCGACCAGCAGCTGCTTGGGGCGGTCGTCGGCGGCGAGCGTGCGGATGAGCTCGTTCGCGCCGGCCGGGTTCTTGGCCAGCAGGAGCACGGCGTCGCGCTCGCCGATGCGCAGGCGCTCGAAGCGGCCGAAGGCGGCGTCGAAGCGCTCGAGGCCCACGGCGAGCCGCGCGACGTCGACCCCGCCGACCGCGCACGCCGCCGCCGCCGCCGCGAGCGCGTTGTAGACGTTGTAGAGGCCCGGCAGCGGCAGCTCGACGGCCGCGTCGCCGAGCGGCGTCCGCAGCACGAACCGGGTGCCGTCGAGGCCCATCGGCGCGATCGTGTCGGCCCAGACGTCGAGATCGGGCCGGCGGCGGCCGCAGCTCGGGCAGCTCCAGTCGCCGAGATGGCCGAGGTAGACGTGGTCGTAGTCGCAGCCGCGTGCCGCAGGCCGGACACCACTTCGAGTCGCTCGCATGCTGCATCTCGGGGAGCTCCGAGCCCGGGTGGTCGATGCCGAACGTGAGGACGGGGCCGTCGTGGTCGAAGCGACGCCAGCAGCGGATCGTCGCCGTTTCGGACGAGGTGCGAGCCCGCCGGGAGCGCGGCGGTCATCGTCCTGCCAGCGGGCGGCGATCGCCTCGAGCTCGCCGTAGCGGTCGAGCTGGTCGCGGAACAGGTTTCCGAGCACCGTCGCCCGCGGCCGCAGGCTGCGCGCGACGCCGGGCAGCGCCGCCTCGTCGACCTCGAACACGCCGAGGTCGGCGCCGTGTGAGTGGAGCAGCGCCGAGGCGACCCCCGAGGCCAGGTTCGCGCCCGCGGTGTTGCGGCAGAGCGTGCGCTCCGGGGAGAGCATCTCGGCGAGCATCTTCGCGGTCGTGGTCTTGCCGTTTGTGGCCGAGATCACCATCGAGCCCTGGCCGAGCCGGCGCGCCATGCGCTCGATCGCATCGGGCGCCATGCGCAGCAGGAGCTTGCCCGGCAGCGTCGTGCCGCCGCCCGCGTGCGTGCGCCGCGAGAGCCCCGCCGCCGCCCGCGCGGCGACGACCTTGGCAGAGAAGCCGGTCACCGGCGGAACTCTACCCAGGCGGGCCGTTGACGCCGCCTCAAGGCACCGCTGTTTCACTTGCAGGCTTCCCGCGAGTTTTGCTATAACCTGCGCGGGGCGAATCCGAGCGTGGGGGAGTCCGGAGCAATGAGACGCAAGACGGTGTACCGCGCGATCGAGGGCATCGACCGCGGCCAGCTTGAGCAATTCCAGGCCGGCATGCGCAAGCGCTACTCCGACGAGCACATCCTCGAGGAGCTGCGGGCATGCGCGCACCGGCTGGGACGGTCGCCGACGATGCGCGAGTTCGAGGCCGACCCGGGCACCACCGTGCACCCGCAGACTGTGATCGAGCACTTCAAGTCGTGGAACCGCGCCAAGCGCCTGGCCGGGCTCGTGCCGCGCCGGTTCGCAACCCAGGACGAGCTGCTGCGCCTGCTGCGCGACCTCGGCGACGAGCTCGGCCGCGTGCCGACCGCGAAGGACATCGAGGCGCGCAAGGGCGCGATGCCCTCAAAGTCGCTCTACTGGCACACGTTCGGGTCGCTGAACAATGCCCTCAAGCAGGCTGGTTTCGACGTGCCCGTCGGCGAGGAGCGGCTCGAGCGGGCCGTCGAGCAGGGCGCGGCGCTCTCGCTGCGCAGCGGCCGGCTGCCGAAGTTCGCCGACTGGGCGCAGGCCCGGCGCACCGATCCCTCGATGCTCACCGAGTGGCAGGTGTACCGCATGTTCGACGCCCGCAGGGGCGCGTGGTCGACCTTCCAGTACCTGATCCGCAAGCGCCTGGAGCAGCGCGGGGTGTCGATCTCGCCCGAGGGCCGCGTCAGCTGATCGGGCCGCAGACCGGGCAGGACGACTGCTCGAGCAGGTCGAGCGCGGCCACCTCGGAGAGCATCGTCCCCAGCAGGTCCGCCCAGACGCCGGAGCACAGGTCGACGTCGAGCAGGTGGTCCCAGCGCAGCGTGTTCAGGCCGACCGACACCTTCACCTGGGCGACGGCGGGCGCGCCCGGCTCCGCATCGCGGGCCGACGTGAACTCGAGCGGGGCGTTCAGGGTGACCGCGGCGCAGTGATCGCCGGAGCAGACCCGCAGCAGGTAGAAGGGCGGCTCGGCGCCGCCGAGGTCCATGTAGCGATACCCGCGCGCGGCGGGCTGGTCAGGAACGAGGGCATGGGAGCAGCCGGCGATGATGCGCTGGGCGTCGGCGGGGCTGATCCCTTCCGGGAGATGGGCATAGGCAGGATGCATGCTCTGGTCTTCGGCGGCGGCCCGGGCCGCGCCATCCCCCGACGGCGTTAACGCACACCCGACCGGTTGCAAACGGGCCTCATCGTTCCCGAGGGGGCGAAAGATGGGTCGAGGGAGTGGGCGCCGATGCTCGCCCGTCGCGTCGTCCCCCTCAAGACATGGGCCGCGAACGCCGATTGTTGTGGGCAGAGGGCGATGCCGCCCGTTGACGAGCCCCGAACGAAAGCCCGCTGCCCGTGACCCCCGCATTGCCCAACGACGAATCGCGATCGCCCGCACCTGTCGCGGCCGCCCAGCCGGAGTTCGACTCGCCCGAGGTGGTCGAGGAGCTCGATCTCACCGACGCGCCCGCGCCCGCGGTCGACCTCCTGCACACGTACGTCCGCCAGATCGGCGACGGCGCCCTGCTGACCCGGGCCGAGGAGCTCGAGCTCGCCCGGCGCAAGGACCGCGGCGACATGGAGGCCAAGCGCCGCCTCGTCGAGGCCAACCTGCGGCTCGTGATCAGCATGGCCCGCGCGTACTCCTCGTCCGGCGTGCCGCTGCTCGACCTGATCCAGGAGGGCAACATGGGCCTCATGCGCGCGGTCGAGAAGTTCGACCACAGCCGCGGCTACAAGCTCTCCACGTACGCCACCTGGTGGATCCGCCAGTCGATGTCGCGCGCGATCGCCGACCAGGCGCGCACGATCCGCCTGCCGCTGCACGTGCTCGACGTGATCAAGAAGCTGCACCGGGCCAACCGCCTGCTCACCCAGCGCCTGGGCCGCGAGCCGCTCGTCGCCGAGCTGGCCGCCGAGCTGAAGCTGCTCGCCGGAGCGCGTCATCGAGCTCCAGCGCATGATCGAGGACCCGGTGTCGCTCGAGGGCCCGGTCGGCGACGGCGAGTCGAACTTCTCGGAGATGGTCGAGGACACGAACATCCGCCAGCCCGAGACGCTGCTCGTGCGCCGCGCAGCGCGAGCTCGAGCTGCACGCCGCCCTGGAGGAGCTCAACGAGCGCACGCGCCACGTGCTCGAGGCCCGCTTCGGGCTGAACGACCGCGAGCCGGCGACGCTCGAGCAGGTCGGCGCCGAGATCGGCGTCACCCGCGAGCGCGTCCGCCAGATCGAGACGCGCGCGCTGCGCGAGCTCGAGTCGAAGAACCCGGGCCTGCGCGACTTCCTGCGCGGCCAGGACTAGCCGGACTCCAGGACCGCTCCGCCGCGGCAGGCGGCTGGCAGACTTCATGTCGTGAAGTCACTGCGAATCGTTCTGGCACGCGACGACGGCGTTCTCGAACCAGCTCACCGACGTGCGCCTCGTCGGCGCTCGCGATCGCGATCGGCTTCACCCTCGCGAACCTGATCCTGCGGGCGAGCGCGTGGCGGATCATCCTGCAGGCGGGCTACCCGGAGGGGCGCGTGCGCTGGCGCAGCATCGTCGGCGCCTACCTGGCCGGCGTCGGCCTGAACGCGATCGTGCCGGCCCGCGGCGGCGACGTGATGAAGATCTACCTCGCGCACCGGGCGATGCCCAAGGCGGCGTACACGACGATCACCTCGAGCCTGCTGGCCGAGACGCTGCTCGACGTCGCGATCGGCCCGGCGCTCCTGATCGCCGCCTACCTGACCGGGCGCATCCCGCACCTGCCGGCGCTCGGGCACCTGGCGGCGTTCGAGTGGAGCTTCTTCGCGGCGCACGCGCGCTGGTTCATGCTGATCGTCGCCGTCACCCTGATCCTGCTCGGCGTGTTCTTCACGTACGTCGAGCGCCACGTGGTGGCGTTCTGGGACCGCGTGCGCCTCGGCCTCGCGATCCTGACGACGCCGCGGCGCTACTTCCGCACGGTCGTGCCGCTGCAGCTTGCCGGCTGGTGCTGCCGGATCGCGGCCATGTACTGGTTCCTGATCGCGTTCCGCGTGCCCGCGCGGGGTCGTGGACGCGACGCTCGCGCTCTCGGCCCAGAGCGCCGCCACGCTGCTGCCGCTGACGCCGGGCGGCGTGGGCACCCAGCAGGCGCTGCTCGGCTACATGTTCCGCAACGCCGCCGCGACGAGCCGCGTGCTCGCGTTCAGCGTCGGCATGCAGGTCGCGATCACCGCGTCGAACGCGATCGCCGGCGGGATCGCCATCTGGCTGACCCTGCGCCGGCTGCCGTGGCGCGCCCGCCCGGCGAGCGCCGACAGCGCCGCGCCCGGCTAGGCGCGCTTTCGCCGCCTCTTCTCTCCACGCACGATAATGCCGGTTATGTCAAGTTGAAACGGAAGGCCGGTTGAGACCGACGCGGCGATCGTGACCACCCCGCCCGCGACGACAGAGGCGGCGGGAAACGCTCTAGCCGGCGAGCGGGTGCGTCGGGTCGACCGGCGAGAGGTAGGCCCGGCGCACGCGGGCCTGGGTCTGGCGCTCGCGGGCGGCCGCGAGCACCTCGGCGCCCGAGCCGTCCTCGGCGAGCTCGGCGAAGCCCACCGGGCCGATGGCCAGGTCGCGCGACATGCGCTCGCTGGCGGCGAGCGCCGTGCGCACGCGCTTGAACGCGGAGCGGGCCTCGAACGTCCCGGCGCGCGGGAAGAGGAGCGCGAAGTGGGCGGCGCCGAGATGGCCGACGCGGTCGTCCTGGCGCACGGCGGAGAGGGCGAGCTCCCCCACCTCGGCCACGGTGTCGGCCTGGTCGATCATGCCCGGGCCCATCTCGAGGCCGGAGACCTCGAAGACGGCGACGGCGAGCGGCTGGCCGCGCCAGCGCGCGATCGACGCCGCCCGCTCGAGCTCGAGGGCGAAGGCATGTGCGTCGAGCGTCCGGCCGATCGAGGCGCCGCTCGCGGCCAGGGCGAGCTTGGCGCAGTCGGACAGCACGGACACGAACGCGAGCTCGAGCCGGCCGGGGCTGCGGCTGCAGTCGATCTCGACGCCGGTCGACGTCGGGCGCAGCTGCACGGCACCGACGCCCGCGCGACCGCATCGGCGAGGACGCGCTCGACGGACTCGGGGTCGGCCTGGGGCGCGGTCAGCGCGGCCGCGGCGTCGGACAGGATCTCGATCAGGCGAAGCTCCCGCATCTGGTGACTATCGGGCGGCGCGGTCGATGGCTTGAGGACCCGCACGCTACGCGGCCGCCCGCGGCGCGAGCACGGCCGGGAACGCCGCCGGCTCGATCCGCGCGGGCTCGTCCGTGTCCATGACGAAGTAGCCGCGCCGGTACCACTCCGGCGCCCGCGCGAGCACGCGCAGGAAGGCGTCCACGGGGCCGGTCTCGTACTGGCGTGCCCTTGCCGAGCACGAGCTGCTCGATCGCCCGCTCGGGGCTCATCGCCCGCCGGTACGGCCGGTCGGAGGTCATCGCGTTGTAGGAGTCGGCCACGGCGATCAGGCGCGCGAGCGGCGGGATCTGCTCGCCCACGAGGTTGTCCGGGTAGCCGCGGCCGTCCCAGCGCTCGTGGTGGCTGCGCACCACCTCGGCCATGTCGGCATAGCCGGGCACCTCGAGCAGGATCGCCTCGCCGATCGCCGAGTGGCGGCGCATCTCGTCCCACTCGCCGTCGTCCAGGGCGGCCTGCTTCTCGAGCACCTCCGCGCGCACGCCGATCTTGCCGATGTCGTGGACGAGGCCGCACAGGTGGATGCGCTGCACCTCCTCGCGCGGCAGGCCCAGCTCGCTCGCGATGTCGCGTGAGTACTCGGCGACCGCCTTGGAGTGGCCGGCGGTGTAGGCGTCGCGGCCGTCGATGGCCTTCACGAGCGCCTCGGCGAAGCTCATGTTGATCCGGCGCAGGTGGCTGTTCGCGGCCTCGAGCTCGGCGTTTGCCTGCTCGAGCGCCCCGATCAGCTGCTCCTTGGGAGCGTGCATCCCGAAGGCGAAGTGGCTGGCGGCGACCGGGATCGCGAAGAACCCGAGCACCCAGATGCCCGAGGCCCGGTAGGAGGAGGCGAAGAGGCCGGCGACCGGCGCGCACAGGACGACGGTCACGAGCGCGTGCATGCGCGCGAGCCGCCACAGCTCCACCGGCGACGTGCGATGCCGCATCCACAGGGTGAGCGCCGTGACCGCGAACTCCATGGCCGTCGCGACCGCCGCCGCGACCGCCGCCTGCACCACGAGATGGCCCAGGCCGGCCCCGGCCACCGCGACCGGCACCGCCATCGCCGCAAACCCCGCGCACGCGCCCGCGAGCGCGCGACCGCAGCTGAAGATGACGAACCGCTCGAGCGGCCCGCGCCGGTCGGACAGCATGCACCCCACCCCCACCACGGCGGCGGCCGCCGGGCCATAGAGGACGGCGGCCATCACCAGCGGGATCACCGACCCCGAGAGCTCGATGCGGGTCGAGATGCGGATCGCGCGCGCCTCGGCGGCGAAGCCGACCACGGCCAGGATCGCGACCGCATCGACCCGCCCCACCCCGCCTGCGACCGCCGCCGAGGCGGTGATCAGAAGCGATGCGATGGCGAGCGAGGCAGCGTATGCGCGAACGGGACCGCGCTGTTCGGACTGGGGGGTTGTCTCACTCATACGAGTTATTTGACATCCCGTGACAGAGGGGCTAAGCTATCCCTCGTTCGGGGTACTGGATCTTGTGAAGGGGGATAGGAAATGCCGATCAAGGGTTGGTAAATCACACGGGTGCTAGACGGCTTATCGACATTTCGGTGAGGTTTGGTTAGCCCGAGTTTCCCGCTCGTCAAGCCACACAGACCGAAAGTCAACCCAGGCCGACAGGTTCTCGCCGCGCCCCTGTAGGACGGTCGTTCGCCACCGTCGTGCAGGGGCGCTGCGCGTTTCACCGCCGCGGGGCACGCGGATCGGGTGCGGGCGTCCGCATCTTGACGGCCTCTCCCCCCTGCACGCACACTCAAGCCACGGGCTGCGACCGCCGATACAGATCCTCGGATACGACGGCGGCCCGCCGAACGCCCTGCCGGAGGCTCGCTCCAGCCGCCGGCCCTCACTCCACCCAGGAGAGGTACCAGCACATGAGTGACGACGGCCGGACGCCCGGAAGCGAAGACACCCCCAGCGGGCTCCGCCGCGCGATGGAGGATCGCCTCACGTCGCTGCGGCAGGCCGAGGAGCGGCTCCAGCGCGAGCAGGCGGCGCTCCAGGAGCAGGCGAAGGTCGTGTTCGCCGAGCGCGAGGCGCGGCTCGCCCGGCGCGAGCGCGAGCTCTCCAAGCGCGAGGCGGCCGTCGCGGTGAGCGAGGGCATCGCCTCGTCGCACGCGAACGGCGGGAGCGAGGCCGACCGCGCCCACCTCGAGGAGCTCGAGGCCGACCTCAACCGCCGCACCGCAGAGCTCGACGCGCGCGAGCAGGCGCTCGCCCAGCGCGAGGCGGAGCCCGCCGACTGGGATTCGGCGCCGGCCGACGTCGACATCGACGCCGCGGTCTCGGCCCGCATGGCCGAGCTCCAGGAGGCCACGACGACGCTCGAGCAGCAGGTCGAGCACGAGCAGCGCCAGCGCCAGCAGGTCGAGCGCGAGCGCGACGGCCTCGTCGAGCAGCTGCGCGAGCGCGGCGCCTTCGGATCGGCCGAGCTGGCCGAGCAGGAGGGGCGCCTGAACGCCCGCGAGGCCGAGCTCGACGATCGCGAGCACCGCGCCAAGAAGGTCGAGAAGGTGCTGACGCAGAAGGAGCTCTCCGTCGACGCGGTGCGCGTGGACATGATGCAGCGCTCCGAGGAGCTCGAGGCGACCGAGAAGCGGCTCCAGCAGGAGCTCGCGGCCGACCGCCGAGCGCGAGGCGGCCGCGGCCGCGCTCGCAGCCGAGGCCGCGGAGAAGCTCGAGGCGATCGCCGCCAAGGAGACCGACCTGGCCCGCTCGCTGGACGAGCTCGCGACCGCCCAGGCCGGGCTGCGCGAGGCCGAGGCCGCCGTCGAGGAGCGCTCGTCGCGGCTCGAGGAGGCCCAGGAGCGCGTGAGCGAGGTGCACGCCGAGTCCGAGCGCCGAAACGCCGAGGCCGAGGAGCGCATCACCGCCCTCGCCGAGCGCGAGCAGGCACTCGCCCAGGTCGACGCCAAGCTGGTCGAGGTCGAGCAGGCCGCCGCCGCGGTCGCCGCGGCCCAGGAGGAGATGGCCGCCCGCGAGGCGACCGCGCGGGACGAGATGGCCGCCCGCGAGGCGACGCTCGAGCTGCGCGCCCAGGAGGTCGGGGCGCGCGAGGCCGAGCTGACCGACATCGAGGAGCAGCGCGCCCGCGCCGAGCAGGCCGCCCAGGTCGCCGCCGCCGAGCGCGAGCGGCTCGTCACCGAGCGCACGCACATCGACCAGCGCCGCGAGGAGCTGTCCGAGATGGAGCACCGGCTCGAGGGCATCGACGCCCGGATGGAGGACATCGAGCTGCGCGCGAAGCAGGTCGAGGCCGACGAGCAGGAGGTGTCGGCGGCCAGGATCGCGGCCGAGCGCCTGCAGGGCGATGCCGATCGGCTGCACGCCCAGGCCGAGCGGGCGATCGCCGAGGCCGAGGCCCGCGCCGCCGTCGAGGTCGACCGGCTCGCCGCCGACCTGCGCCAGCGGGAATCGCGCCTGTCGACGTCCGAGAGCGACATCGAGCGGCGCGAGAGCCGCCTCGACCGCCGCCAGGACTCGCTCGACGCCCGCGAGCGCGAGCTCGACACGCGTCACGACGGCATGGAGCTGCGCGACGCGCAGCTGCACGAGCGCGAGGCCGACGTCGCCCGGCTGACCGTGCGCGCCGACCGCATCGAGGCCGAGCTCGAGTCGCAGCGTGCCGCGCTCGCCGACGCCGAGGTCGCCGTCGACCGCGAGCGCGCGGTGCTGCAGCGGCGGATGGCCGAGATCGAAAGCCGCGAGACCGCGGCCCGCGAGGAGCTCGACGAGGCCGTGCGCGCCGCGACCGAGGACGGCGGCCGCCGCGGCCTGCGCCTCGGCGGCGGAGGCAAGGACGCGGGCGCACTCGAGGAGCTGCACGCCGCCCTGCGCAGCCGCGAGGCCCAGCTGCAGGCTCAGGAGCGGCGGCTGGCGGAGCAGCAGACCACGCTGCAGCGGCGCGAGGCCGACCTCGAGCTCTACGCCCGCAAGCTCCAGCAGGGAGCCGGCGCACCCCACCACCCGCGCCGTCCGACCCCGAGCCGGCGTTCGCCGTGGCGGCCGAGGACGCCGACGAGGCTGCGGGCCGCAGACGGTGACGGCGCCGCCCGGCGCCTCAACTTCTGGTCACGCTAGACGCGTGCGGGTGTTCTTCGGCACGCAGCCCGAGCGACCGTGGCGGCCGCGCCAGCGGTACCCTCAGCTGGGGCGACCGTAGCCAGGTCGGCGCGCTCGGAGTCGAAGCGCGCGGAGTGCAGCTGGTGGTGGAAGCCCTCGAGCGTGAGGTCGCGGCCGTCGCCGAACGGGCGGTCGACGTAGCGCACGACCTTGTCGTGGTAGAACGGCACGTCGAGATGTGCCCCGCTGACGAGGTTCAGCGACACCTCGCCGCAGCCGGGGCAGCTCATCGCGACGCCGATGACGCCGTCTCGGCCGGCCTCGGTCGGCGCGACCATCGCGAGGCTCGACGGCCACACGGGGCGCATGCGCGCCTCCGGGGAGCAGTACAGGCGCCAGGGCCAGTTGCCGCGCTGCACCTGGCAGCGGGCGAGCTCGGCCAGCTCATCGCCCACCGGCTCGGTGCGCCCGGTGAGCAGGTTGCGGAACTCGACCTCGACCGTCGTCAGCGGCCCGTAGTCGAGATCGTCGTGGGACACGAGCCCCAGGTGCCGGTCGCCGCACGGGCATTCGTACTCGATCCGGTAGACCGCCGGGTGGACGGCTCCGGGCAGGCGCTCGAGCCGGCGGAACGACGAGAGCGGGACGCGCGCCAGCTCACCGTCGGGGCGGCGCGGGCAGTGGAACCGGTAGCTCGCTCGCAACACGTCGTACATGGTTCCTCCTGTATCGACCGGGACGGCCCTCCGTGTTAGCATCGCCGCGCCCGTGCCGCGCATCGACCTCCGCACCCGGATCCGCGACGTCCCCGACTTCCCGAAGCCGGGGATCGTGTTCAAGGACATCATGCCGCTCCTGGCGGACGCCACCGCGCTGCACCAGGCGGTCGACGACCTGGCCGACTGGGCGCAGCCGCGCAACGTCGACATCGTCGTCGGCGCCGAGGCGCGCGGCTTCATCCTCGGCGCGGCGATGGCCTACCGGCTCGGCTGCGGGTTCGTCGCCGCCCGCAAGCCGGGCAAGCTGCCGTTCCTGACGGTCGGGGCCAAGTACGCGCTCGAGTACGGCTTCGACGCCCTCGAGATGCACGTCGACGCGCTGATCAAGGGCGCGCGCGTCCTGATCCACGACGACCTGCTCGCCACCGGCGGCACCGCCCGCGCCAAGATCGAGCTCGTCGAGCAGCTCGGCGCCGAGGTGGTCGGCCTGGCGTTCGTCGTCGAGCTCGGCTTCCTGAACGGCCGCGACAAGCTGTACGGCTACGACGTGCACTCGCTCGTCCAGTACGAGTCCGAGTAGCCCTCAGCGGGCGCGGAGGGTGACGGCGCCGCTGTCACACGCCCGCCCTCTGCTGCGTCATACCCGGTAGACCCACGGAACGGCACCCGTGTGTGAGGCGGGTGCGCACGACCGAAGGAGAGATCATGGACGCGCATGCAAAGATCGCGGTGGCCGGAGCGACCGGGCGGGTCGGCCGCCACGTCGTGGACGTGCTCCAGGAGCGCGGGTACGACGTCGTGCCGATGTCGCGCGCGAGCGGCGTGGACGTCGTCACCGGCGAGGGCCTCGCCGAAGCCCTCACGGGCGTGGCTGCAATCGTCGACGCAGCCACCGGCCCGTCGCCGGATCGGGAGGCGGCGACCCGGTTCTTCACGACCTCGGCCCGCAACCTGCAGGAGGCGGGGGCGCACGCCGGCGTCGGTCGGATCGTGGCCGTCTCGATCATCGGCGCCGACCGCTTCAGCGGCGGCTACGGCGCGGCCAAGATCGCCCATGAGCAGGCGACGCTGGCAGGGCCGATCCCGGCCCGGGTGGTGCGCGCCTCGCAGTTCCACGAGTTCGTGGACGAGCTCGTCGGCTGGGGCCGCCAGGGCGGCACGAGCTACGTCCCGGCGATGCGCACACAGCTCGTCGCCGCGCGTACCGCCGCCGAGGCGCTCGCCGACCTCGTCACGGCTCCGGACTCCGAGTTCGCGCCGGGAACCGCCGGCGTCATGCCCGAGATCGCCGGCCCGCGCGAGGAGAACCTGGTCGCGGTCGCCCGCCTGCTCGTCGCCCGCCGCGGCGAGGCGCTGCGGATCGAGGCCGGGGACAACCCGTCGGATCCCGACCGCGAGGTCTACACCTCCGGCGCCCTGCTCCCGGGCGCCGACGCGACCCTGGCGGGGCCGACGTTCGCCGAGTGGCTCGACGCGAGCGTGCTCGCGGGATCCAGCCGCTGACGTGACGGACGCGGAGGGGGCGGACGGGCGTATTCCCACGTGCGCCCGTCCGCCCTCGCCGTCCAGCTCTCGCAGCTCGAGCGGGACGGGTACGTGACGATCCCCGACGCGCTCGATGCGGCGACGGTCTCGGCCCTCGAGGCCGTGGTCGACCGCGTCCACGCCGACGAGGCCGCCGCCGGTCGCGCGGGCGCCGACGGGTCGATCCACGCGCTCGAGGTGATCGACCGCGACCGCCTGCTCGCCGACCTGCTCGTCGCGGCCGCGGTGTTCCCGCTCGTCTGTGCGGCGCTCGGCTGGAACATCCACCTGTACCACAGCCACATCGACGTCCATCCCCCGCTCGCGGAGCCGCCGCGGCCGGCGTGGCGGTGGCATCAGGACGGCGGCCGCCAGAACCTCGAGATCGAGACGTCGCCGCTGCGCCCGCGGCTCTCGATCAAGGTCGGCTACTTCCTGAGCGACGCCTCGACCGGCGACCGCGGCAACATGCTCGTGATTCCGGGCAGCCACCGCCGCAACAGCCTCCCGCGGCCCGAGCGCCCGGAGCTCGGGTTCGCCCAGCCGCGACGGGCACGTCCCGGTGCTGGCCGCTCCCGGCACGGCGTGCGTGTTCGACCGCCGGATCTGGCACGGGCGCAGCCCGAACCTCTCCGAGGTCACGCGCAAGGCCGTCTTCGTCGCCTACACCTACCGCTGGATCCGCCCGCGGCACGCGCACGCGCCCGACCTCTACCCCGGCATCGACGCGGTGCAGGCGCCAGCTGCTGGGCGAATCGTCGAGCCCGCTCGGATACTGGCTGCCCGACGGACGCCGACGTGCCGATCCGGGCCTGGATGCGCGACCACGGCCTGCTCGACCCGGCCAACCCCGCCCATCGCTGATGCCCTACCGCGCGACCTCGCGCAGGTCGCGCACGAGCAGCAGGTGCGCGAGCTGGCTCGTCGAGCTCGGCGAGGGCCTCGAGCTCCTGCAGGCCCGCCTCGCGCCGATCCGGGTTGTGCGAGCGAAGCGCCGGGGCCAGGATCTGCTCGAGCAGGCCCGCCTCGCGCTCGACGGCCGAGCGGAACGCCTTCAGGTGCCGTGCGGCGACCCCGTAGCGGGCGAGGCGCTGGCAGATGATCACGATCTCGACGTCGGCCCGGCTGTAGGCGGCGTCGCTCTCGCTGGCGTGGCGGTCGACGAGCTGGAACTCCTCGAGCTCGCGCACGAAGGCCGGGTCGGCGTCGGCGGCCGCGAGCAGCTGCTCGAACGTGAGCCGGTCCTCCACCCCTCCCACCAGCCGCGGACGCCGGCCGGTGCCGGCGGCGGAGCGGCCCTGCGCGATCACCTGCCGGATCACGCGCAGCGGCAGGAACTCGTCGCGCTGCATGCGCAGGATCGCGCGCAGCTGTTCGACGTCCTCCTCGCCGTAGAGCCGGTAGCCGCCCGGCGTGCGCCGGGGCGTGATCAGGCGCTGGTCCTCGAGGAACCGGATCTTCGAGATCGAGATGTCGGGGAACTCCTCGCGCAGCGACTTGCACACCGTCCCGATCGTGAGCCGGGACGCGCTCGAGCGCCCCTCGGTGACCTCGGCGGACATCTCACTGCCCCCGTTCGATGTAGGTCAGCCGGTACTTGCCGATCTGCACCTCGTCGCCGTCGGCCAGGCGGACGCTCTCGATCCGCTGCCGGTTGACGTAGGTGCCGTTCAGGCTGCCCGAGTCGGACAGGTGCAGCCCGTCGTCGCGGCGGTCGAGGACGGCGTGCTCACGCGAGACCGTGATGTCGTCCAGGAACACGTCCGCGTTGGGCGCCCGGCCGATCGCCATCCGGTCGGAGGCGATCGGGAACTGCTCGCCCGCGCGGCCGCCGCCGATGCGGATGACGAGCATCGCCCCTTCGGCCGCCTCCTCGGCGGTCTCGGCGGCGCTCTCCTCCTCGACGTAGGCGGCGAAGGCCTGCGTGGGCTCGCCGGGCGTCGGGCTCGAGCAGGCTGGCGCCGCAGCGGCCGCAGAATCGGGCCGACTCGCGGTTGTGATGGCCGCACTCGGGGCAGTAGGACATGTCGGTCTACCCGGTTCCGCCGGATCGGGCCGGTGTGGTGTCGGACGCGGCTCTCACCCGCCGGGAGGCGAACCGTGCTCGTCGTCGAGGCCCGGCGGCGGCCCGCGGTGCGCGAGGATGTCCGTCAGCCGGTCGATGTCGATCTCCGACAGGGACGTCGATGTCCCCGCCTCGCGGCGCTTGACGCGGTCGACAAGCTCGGCGCGGAGGATGTCGATCTTGCCGTGCAGCAGGCGCCGCCGGTAGGACACCTCCTCCTCCTCGCGCACGTAGCGTTCGATCAGCGCCTTCAGCTCGTCGTCGGAGATGGTGGTGAAGTCGGGCAGCACATCCATGGCAGCATCCGTTTCGTCGCGGTCGACTGGCTGGAAGTCTAGCCAGGTTCCCGGGTTTCCTCAAGCTCTGGTTGAGGGTTTGGCCGCCCGGGCTCAGGCCGTCGCCGAGACGAACCCGTCGAGCAGCGCCCGGTACTTCTCCTCCAGGCGGTGGGAATCCTCCAGCGAGGCGCCCTCGGCGTACAGGTGGAAGACGGGCTCGTCGGGGTCGGGCAGCACCTGCACCCACCCGTCGGGCTCGAACACCTTGATGCCGTCGCTGTTGTCGACCTCCATGCCCTTGACCGCCTCGATGAGCTGGCGCATGGCGAGGCCCTTGGCCGACCACGGGCACGGCTCGCGGACGTGCACGAGGGTGCTGCGCGGCAGCCCTTCGACGAGCTCCGAGAGCGGCCGGCCGGAGTGCGCGACCAGCTCGAGCAGCTTGCCGAGCGACATGACCGCGTCGTAGGCGGGCAGGAACTCGGGGAACACGTAGCCGCCGCCCGACGCGCCCGCGAACTCGACGTCGCCGGCGCTCGCGGCGGCGAGCAGGTCGCCGAGCGAGGTCTTGGTGCGCTCGACGCGCAGGCTGTGGCCGTCCGCGATCTCCTCGACGACGCGCGACTCGTTGATCGGCACGAGCAGCTTGCCGCCGCCGTTGGACGCCGCCAGCTCGCGGATGAACAGGAGCAGAAGCGTCTCGGGCGGGATCTGGCGGCTCTGCTCGTCGACGAGCCAGATCCGCTCGGCCGGGCTGTCGATCAGCACGCCCAGGTCGGCGCCCATGGCGCGCACGAGGTCGCGCGGTGTCGTCGAGCGCCTTCGCCGTGTCGATCGGCCGCGGCGTGGGCGAGGCGTCGACGAAGGCGTTCAGCGCCACCATCTCGACCCCGAGGTCGCCGATCAGCGTCGGCATCACGAGCGACGCGGCGGAGAGGCCGTAGTTCAGCACGATCCGGAACCCGCGGTCGCGGATCGCGTCGCGGTCGAGCGTCCCCAGGAGCTCCTGGACGTAGCTCTCGGTCGCGCGGGCGGGGTAGGTGAGCGCGCCGATCTCGCCGGGGCTGACGCGGCGGAACTCCTGGCGCGAGAACGACTGCTCGATCGCCTTGAGCGCCGCTCCGGCCACGAGGATGCCCGGCGGCGCGAAGAAGCTGATCTGGACGACGTCGGGATCGTCCGAGGCGACGCGCACGTGCAGGCCGCCGGTGCGCTCCCCCACCTTCAGCTCGTGCCGGTTCACCGTCGGCGGCGCCACGCGCAGGTCGGCCACCTGCACGCCGGTCGAGACGAGCCCGGCGATGATCGCCCGCTTCACCATCCGCGACGACGGGTGCGAGTCGCGGCTGCACACGACGCGCGCGCCGCGCGAGAGCGTCGTGCCGTAGGCGACGCCCAGCCGCGCGGCCACCTCGGAGGTGATGTCGACGTTCACGAGCCCGGCGACGCCGTCGCGGCCGAAGAGCGTGGTGATGCCGCGCGACTCCCAGATCAGGTTGGTGTGGATGGCCGCGCCGGCCTCGATCGTCTTGAACGGGTACACCTTGACCCCGGGCGCGAGCACCGCCTCGGCGCCGATCGAGCACTCGTCGCCGACCGAGACGCCGTCGTTCAGGACGGCGTGGGCGCGCACGTCGACGCCCTTGCCGAGGATCGTGCCCTCGAGCCGCGCGCTGCGGCCGACGTAGCTGCCCGAGTCGACCATGCTGCGGACGACGGTCGCGCCCTCCTTCACGACGACGTTCGGACCGAGCACCGTGTACGGCCCCACCCGCGCGCCGGCGTCGACCTGGCAGAAGTTGCCGATGAACGCCGGGCCCTCGATCTGCTCCAGGTCGGGCAGCTGCACGCCCTCGCCCAGGATGACGTTGTCGCGCAGGCGGATGCCGGAGAGCTCGAGCTCGACGCGCCCGTCGAGCGCGTCGAAGTTCGCCTGGCGGTACTGGTCGAGGTTGCCGATGTCCTGCCAGTAGCCGGTGGCGACGTGGCCGAGGATCGGCTTGCCGCGCTCGAGCAGGTCGGGGAAGAGCTGCTTGGAGAAGTCGTACGGCATCCCCGGCGGCACGGCCCGCAGCACCTCGGGCTCGAGCACGTACACGCCCGTGTTGATCGTGTCGGAGAACACCTGGCCCCACGACGGCTTCTCGAGGAACCGCTCGACGCGGCCGTCCGCGTCGACGATGACGACGCCGAACTCGAGCGGGTTGTCGACCGACTTCAGCGCGATGGTGGCCGCGACCCCGCTCGACTTGTGCGCCGAGATGAGCGCGTCGAGATCGAAGTCGCAGAGCGCGTCGCCGGAGATGACGAGGAACGTCTCGTCGAGCAGCTCCTCGGCGTTCTTGACGCTCCCGGCGGTGCCGAGCGGCCGCTCCTCGACCGAGTAGTGCAGCTCGACGCCGAGCGCGCCGCCGTCGTCGAAGTAGCCGCGGATCACCTGCGGCAGGTAGGCCACCGTCACGACGATGTCCGTCATCCCGTGCCGGCGCAGCAGCTCGATGATGTGCTGCATGCACGGCTTGCCGGCCACGGGCACCATCGGCTTGGGCTGGTTCGACGTGAGCGGGCGCAGCCGGGTGCCCTCGCCGCCGGCCATGACGACCGCCTTCACCTCACGCCTCCCTCGGCCGGCGTGTGTACCCCGCGGCCGCCGCAAGCGACAGCACGAGCCCGAGCCCGAACAGCACCTGCGGCCACGGAGCGGTGGTGAGCATCAGCAGCACGAGCGAGAGCATGATCACGGCCGTGGCGGTCTTCCCGGTCATGTTGACCTCCACGCGCGTGCTCATCCGGCGCCAGCGGAAGAGCGCCGCGAGCCAGATGTCACGCCCGAGCACGGGCACGGCCAGCCACCACGGCAGCCGGTCCTCGTACCAGAGCAGCACGAGCGCCATGTTGATCAGCAGGCGATCGGCGAGCGGGTCGGCGATTCGGCCGAACCGCGACGGGCGGTCGGTGTGGCGCGCCAGATAGCCGTCCAGGAAGTCCGTCAGCGCCGCCGCGGCGAAGATCGCCGCCGCCGCGTAGCTCGGCTCGTGGCCCGCGGACGCAAGCAGGACGGCGAACGGGATCACCGCCGCCAGCCGCAACGCAGTCAGGACATTGGCGATCGGCCGCAACACGCACGCCGAAGTCTACCGGCGGTTCGGCCTCTCAAACGCGCGCGTTGCGCCGGCTCAGCGCGGAGTGACCGTGACGCGGAAGATCTGGGTCACGACCGCGCATCGCCGCGGGCCGTGCACCGTCACGTACGACCACGGGCCGGCCTGGCCGGTGGTGATCTTGGGCATGTGCCCCGCCCACGCCACGGCGAAGCGGAACGGGATGCCCTTGCGGACCGCGAACCGGTAGGTCGCCTTGGGCGCGCGCGCCACGAACTCGCCGGCCGGGCAGTTACAGCCCAGCGCGAGCTGCTGCGGCCGCCCCTTCGGCACGTTCACGAAGCACGGCTTCGGGATCGTCCGCGAGTAGTAGTGCGACCCGGTGTGGGTCAACGCGGCCGCGGCGGCGGAGCTGGTCGTGGCCTGCATCAGGGCCGCCACCACGGTGACGGCGATGAGTCCGAAACGTCGCATCCTCGAGAGCCTCCATTCCAGTCTTGACGCCTCCCTCCGGATGCTGCACAGCGATCGTAGCGCCGGCGCCGGACGCCGGCGAGCCACGTTCACCTGCCAAAGCCGCTCCCGAGGCCCATGGGGCCGTTCGACCGTCGCAAGTATTGTGTAAAGACATTTCATACCATGCCGTGCGGCGGGATGCGGAACATGTACGGTCGGATCCGAGGCTGAGGGTAGCGAGAGCGGTACGGACGGTCCGACGAGGACGCTCGGGGTCGACGGCCGGTATGGAGGGTGGTAGCCGCGCGCGGCTATGACCAGGCCGGCCCCGGGGTCGTCGCCGGTGCGAGCCCGGTCCGCTCCCCGGCTCGTCAGCCGGCCGGCCGGTGCCGCGCGGAGGCCGCGGCACCGGCCGGTTCACACCAATTATTCCCTGCCAAATATTGCCATCGGGCGCGAAACGGGGGAAACTGGGATCGTCGCGGGCGCCGTTCCGCCGGTGTCCTTCGGGCGTGACCCCTCGGGGGGTGCCGAGTGGGCGCGAACGGCGCCCGCGGCACCATCGTCGCGATCCTGGCATCAGATCAGGACGAGCGCCAGGCTGTAGACCGCGTCGTCGCTCGTCGTCTCGCCCGCGAACAGGATCCGCACGCCCTCGGGCGTGTCGAGCGTGTCGACGTGCTGCAGTCCGAAATGTGGCGCCTGCGCGGTGCCGTCCGGCAGCGTCCAGCTCCCGTCCGCGTTCCCGGTCGCGAGATCGACGGTGAGATCGACCGGGAACTCGGCCGGCGCCCCTCCCCCGCCCGCGAGCACGTAGCCGTGCGAGAGCTGGCTGCGGATGCTGCCGCGGTGCGACGACGGCAGTGAAGAGCGAGATGTCGCCTCCGGCCAGGAACGAGTCGAGGAACAGATCGTCGGTGACGCGGCTGAGCGAGAACGAGATGCCCTCGTTCGTGCCCGGGCTGATGTAGGCGTACACCCGCTCGAGGGCGTGCTGCGTCTCGCGGTGCTCGTGGTGCTCGCTCGGCATGTCCTGCTCCCTTCGTGAAGTGGACGCACCTGCCGACCCCAGAATACGATCTCGCAGACGACCACGGAGGGGCGATGTTCACAGTGCTCGACGTCGCGTCGCTCGAGGGGCGGCGCAAGCCGATCGCCCGCGCCATCGGCGCACGCGCGATCAGGCTGAACCGGTTCGACTCACAGCCCGGCCAGGAGGGGTTCGCCCACGACGAGCGCGAGTCGGGCCAGGAGGAGGTCTACATCCCGATCGCGGGCGCCGGCGTCCTGCGGATCGGCCCGGAGGAGGTCGCGCTCGCCCCCGGGGTGTTCGTGCTCGTCACGGCCGACGAGACCCGCCAGGTGGTCGCGGGCGCCGAGGGCCTCACCTACCTCGCGATCGGCGCCGTCACACCTAGCTGAGGATGTTCACGGCCCGGGCGACGACGAGGATGCCCACGACGAGCGAGATCGCCTCCTCGGTCATCATCATCAGCTTGGCCCACGGCTTGATCGCGGAGACGTCGGTCGGGCTGAACGCCATCGCCGTGTTGAACGACAGGTGGATGTAGTCGACGAAGGTCGGCGTCCAGGCCTCGCCGACCAGCTCGGGGTGGTCCATCTCGGGGAACAGGAACGCCGGCGGCTTGGTGGACCCCGACGCGCGGGCCGCGGCGCCGCCCCGGTCGAGATCCCAGTACCAGAGCCCGAACGCGATCACGTTCGTCACCCAGATCACCCCGCCGCACGCGAGCAGCACGCGGGCGGTCTGCGTGAACGGCTCGGCGTAGATGATGCTGATCACGAGGCGGATCGACGAGCCGCCGTTCACGAGTGTGATCAGCCCGATCAGCACGCCGGTGAGGACGCGCAGCCACCGGATGTCGCGGTCGATCCGGCCCGGGTCGCCCACCATCAGCACGACGATCAGCGCGACCAGGAGGACGATGAAGGCCCAGCGGGCGTCGTGGAGCCGCAGCTGGGCCGGCAGGGTGATGCGCAGGACGCCGGTCAGGAGGACGGCCACGGCCATCGGCCAGCGGCTCTCGCCCCTCTCCTTCGGCTCCGACGCCATCGGGCCACGCTATTGCCGCGCGGCGCCGAATTCAATGGCGCGATCGGGGCGAACCGGCCCTCAGCCGGGCGGCAGGCAGCCGTGACGGGCGAGCCACGTGTCGTCGTCGGCATCCCGGTAGGAGGCGGCATGGCTGCCGCAGAGCCACACCACGAGCCCCGCCGGGTCGCCCGGCGGCCGGGGGATGACGGCGTGTACGGGAACGCTCCCGCGGTGCGAGCATCCGTCGACGGCGCAGCGGATGGGTTCCGGGTCGCCTGCCAACCGGCGCGCATCATGTCACGCGGATCGGGCGGGCGTCGGCCGGCGGGATGGGGGAAAACGCCCATAGACAGGGCGGCGCGCCGCGGCGTAGCGTCGGCGGGCCATCTCACGGCCGTCGGACGCCGGTTGGTGGTCTAGACCGAAGGCCCGCGCAGCAGACCCCTGGACACGGCTACCTGCGCGCGGGCCTTCGCGTTGCCTGCGCTCAAGTATTCATCGCCACGTCCGACTACTTCCCGGGTCGGTCATTGTCACCAATGTCCCAGACTCCTCGCACCCATTCCGACGGCTCGGCGGCCACCTCGGGCGGCACTCCTTCAGTGACCCTGGTGGACGTCGCCACGCCCGCTGCGGCCCCTGACGCGCAGGCGCGCGAGATCGCGCTCACGGCCGGGCGGCGCGTGTCGGCAATCCTGACGCCGTTCGTCGAGGAGATCCTCGACTCGTGCGACGGCGCGCAGTCGTCGTCGTCCGAGGCCAAGGGGGTCGGCGAGGACATCTCGGCCAGCGTCGAGCGGCTGGGGGCGGCGGTCTCGCAGTCGACCGAGTCGATGGACTCGATCCGCGCCGGGGCCGACACGGCGATCACGGGCGCGACGACGGAGCTTGCGGCGGTGCGCGACGAGGTGCTCGGATCGGCGGCGGAGTTCGAGTCGCTGGCGGCATCGGTCGCCGGCCTGACCACGTTCGTCAGGAACATCAACGGCATCGCCGACCAGACGAACATGCTGAGCCTGAACGCGCGCATCGAGGCGGCCCGCGCGGGCGACGCCGGGCGCGGGTTCGCCGTCGTCGCCGAAGAGGTGCGCAAGCTCGCCGCGACTTCCAAGGCCCAGGCGAACGCGGTCTCCGAGACGATCGCCCGCGTGTGCGCCGACGCCGAGCGCGCAACCGCCGCGGTTGCGACCACGATCGGCCAGCTCGAGCGGCTGGCCCAGAACCTCGAGGCGCTGCGCACCGAGACCGGTTCGAGCTGGCACCAGGCGCTCGCCGAGATCGAGACGATCCGCGGCCGCGCCCGGGACGTCGACGTCGCGAATCGCCAGGCCAAGGCCGCGACCGATCGCACGCAGGAGGACATCGCCGCGATCACCCGCATCGGCGAGCGCCTCCAGCAGCTCGACGTCGCGTCGATCGACCTCCTGGCGGCGCCGCCGCCCGAGCGGCCCCTCCTGGACGAGGTGCGGGCGCGCGGCGTGCTGCGGGTGGGCGTCTGGCACGGCTTCCGCGGCCTGAACTTCCGCCACCCCCGGTCGGGCAAGATCGTCGGGCTCGAGGTCGAGCTGCTCGAGGCGCTCGGACGCCGCCTCGGCGTCGCTGTCGAGATGGTCGACGCGCCCTGGGTCGACCTGCCGAAGCGGCTCAAGCGGCGTGAGTTCGACCTCCTCTTCTGCGCGCTCATCCCGTCGCCCGACTATCGCGGGATCGCGTACTCGCGCTCGTACCTCGACATGGGCCTCGTCGCGATGCGCCGAGCGGGCGATACCTCGGTCACGAGCGCCCAGAGCCTCGGCGGGCGCACCGTCGCCATCATCGCCGACCCCGCCGCCCGCCTCGCCCTCGACGACTGCGGCATCGTCCCCGGCGACCTGCGCCAGGTGTACGACGACGACTACTACGACCCGGTCGCCGAGGGCGTCTACGACGGCTTCATCATCGACCTGCCGATCGTGCACTGGTGCGCGACCGATCCGGCCAGCCCCTGGCACGGCCGCATCGAGACCGTGGGCGATCCGATCACGAAGTGGATCTACTGCGCCGCCGTGCGCGAGCATGCCTCGACGGCGACGCTCCTTCACGAGGTCGACGACGCGCTGGGCGCGCTGCGCGCCACCGCGGAGTACCGCCAGATCGTCGAGCGCTGGCAGGGCCGCGTCTACGACTGGCGCAAGTCCGCGGCCGACTTCCTCTAGCCCGCCGCCTCACATAGCAGCCGCCAAGGCGGCTCCAACATGCCGGTCGTACCGTCGAGACGGCTCCGACCGCAGCGAACCAGCCGCGGCCGTCCGGGCTCCGATCTGCTCTTGTGACGTGCGCAGCCACGAGAACCCTGGGGCCACGGGAGCCGGCGGCCACCAATCCAACGTGCCGGCCGCCGGCTCCTCAAAGCTTCAGGCGTCGACCACCGGCGCCGGCGCGCGATGCTGCGTGCCGCAGGCGTCGCAGACGGCGGCGGAGTACCACTCCACCGCCGGCAGGCCGGTGACGCCGGGAATCGACTGGCTTTCGATCGGGACGATCTGCCAGCTGAGCGCATGGCCGCACACGGCGCATTCCGGCACCTGGCTCTCGAGGATCCGCGGAGCGTCGTCGGGCATGCCGCCATGATAGGGCGCTGCGGCGCCACATCAGTCGCACTTCCGCTCAATCCCGAAGCGACCACCTGACTGCGTTGCCCCGCCTGGAAGAGGAGAGGCACACACGCACCGCGCGATCTCAGGCCCGTTACCGGTGGACATTCCACGCCGGGTTCTTTCATCGGTCGGCGGTCGCACCGCCGGCGTCCTGCTCTGCGTCGTGGTCGAATGTCAGCGTGGGCAGGGTGACCGCAGCGAGGCCGGGGGGGTCGGTTGCCCAGGCCAGCAACCTGATGTTGTGGTCGCCGTGCGGAACTGAGGACAGGTCGAACTCCACTTGGCCGGTGGAGGGAATGATGAGGGGTTCCTGCGGGGTCCAGCCAGGCTCGGCCTGTCGCCGGAACCATACGGCCGCCTGGAGCTGCTGGCCGGATCGCCTTCCGCGGACTGTGAGGCGGAGACGGACCGGGTGGGTCAGATATTCGGGTGGGGCCGGGGTCAACTTGCCGGCCCTGATCAGCTGAATGTCGCGAAGGGCTTCGATGATCGTGGCGCTTTCGATGCGCAGCGGGGTCCGTCGAGCGCCGACGCCGCTCGCTGCGGACTCCGCGGCGGTCGCCGTCCCGGTGTCGTCAGGAGGCTGCCGGAGTTGGCCGGTCATCCAGTCACAGAGCTGGCTGCAGTCCCAGCCGAGCCATTGTTCGGCTTTTGGCGCGGGCTCCACCTCCGTTTGCTGCGCTTCGAGGCGATATTCCCACCCGTCGTCGGTCTGACGCTGAGCGAAGACCACTGCAAACGATGTCGCCGTATGCCAAGCCGACCTGTCAATCTCACCGTCGTCGAGCTTTTCGCGGGCACTGCTCTGCCAAGCCGCGATGCGCCTGAGCGAAGGACGGGGCCGGAGGCCTTCCAGCGCATCGTAGATCGCTCGCGGGTCAGCGTCCGCCAGAGTCCGAAGGCTGGTGATGCCTAGCTTGGTGGCGAGCACGCGCCGGTGCTCTTGGAGGCCGCGAATCGACCTCAGATCGTCGTCGGGCATTAGACACCGCCCTCCTCATCGCACTGCCATGCCGCCACCCGAGGCCCGGCTCCGCCTGGAGCCGGGCGCTGGGCGGCTCTCGCCCGGCCTCAGGCGCCCTTGAAGAACTCGTACTCCTCGAGCGCTTCGTAGCCGGCGACCGCGATGTGGCCATCGCAGCAGCGCATGTCGATCTGGCCTGCCACCTCGAAGACCTCCACGTCCCCCGGGATCTTGATCGTCCCCGGCTGCACGGTGATAACCCGCTCGATACACAGGGTGTCGCAACCCCGCCAGTTCGGGTACGTGAAGTTCGGGTCGTTCGGCATCAGCGACGACAGGAGGAAGGCACCCTCACGACCGATGGGCGTGAAGCCGAGGTCGAAATACCAGTCGCCGGTGATGCAGTTCCAGAGCCGGCCACGGAGTTCGACGCGCCACCGCACCTTGAACAGCTCCTCGGTGCCGAGGATCGTGTCGCTCTTGTTCTTGTCGTCCAGGTCGAGGATGTCGGCGTCCCAAAACACCTTCGTGAACCTCTCGGGAGGCAACTCGATCTCGGTCTTGCCATCGAGGTAGTCCGGATCGTTCGGCCAGCAGACAGACGGTTCAGGCGGCTTCCGACAACCCTTGCAATCCTCGCTCATGGCACGTCTCCTTTCACCGCTGTGAGCCCGAAGTGACATGGCCATGGTGAGGGATCCCGGTTAAGCGGCAACCACACGAACGCTTAATGCCCGCTTAAAGTTGCCGTCAGCGCTTAATTGACCCTTGAGAATCACGCTCACCCCGTCGCGCCGGCCAGCACGACGGGTTCGCGGTGCCGGGCTCGAGCGGTGGCTGCGCGCTCGAGGCTCCGAGGACGAACCCGGTCAATGCCTCCTCACCGATGGACGCCTAGACGCCGGGAGCCTTCTGGGATGTATCCTGATTTGCAGGTACTTCCGTGATCGCGGCGAGAGGATTTGAACCTCTCCACCGTTCCGCTAGATTCGGCGCTGCGAGCCACATTTGGCTCAACCATGCGACCCGGTGAATCCCCCGGCGTGCCTCGGCGTCCATGGTGGCCACGCGCCACCGGCACATCACTGGCACATTTCCCCGTCGTCGGCACCCGTGTCCACTGTTGCCGCATAGAGCAGGAACTCAGACGGGTAGGACGTCCTGGCGAAAGTCCCTTTTGCCACAATATGGCCCTATACTGAGCATATCCTGAAGTTTTCCTGGCAGCCGGTACTCGTTGGCGTCGCCACGTCGCTCGCCCTATGCGGATGCGGGGCGGCGACTGATACGCAGCATCCAAGCCAATGGGGTAGCGACGCCGACGACATCACTCAGGACGAGCACCAGATCGACGCGGCCCAGGACAAGTGGCTGAAAGTCGTGAACGCCTGCCACACAGACACCCGCGCGCAAGTCATCAGATGTGTCGATCGTGCAGACGAATCCTCCCAGTTCACCGCCGCCGCCGACAAGCTGCGCATCCAGCTCGAGCACACACGTGACCAGCTCGACGACGGCGACTGTCGAACCGCCACCAACACCCTCGTGACCAAACTCCGGCTGCTCTCTCAGGCGCTCGACACCTTCCGTACCGTGGCGACCACGGGCACCTGGACAGACACGAAGACCGCCGGCGCCTCGGCCAACAGCGCCTACGCCGCAGTCATCCCCGCCGCAGGGACATCCCGGAAAGCCTGCACTTGAGGCCAGTTGGTGCCCACCGATGCCGTAACCGAGGCGGCGGTGGCGGCCAATCTGGCGGACGGCAGGGATGGCGCTCGATCGCTCCGGGTGGAACATAGAAGACAGGCTCGTTGCCGTCCTCATCACACATTCGGAGCTTTCGGTTGATCCCTATCACCCGTCGACCTGCCGTATGCGCGCGTCCGTGTCCGCGCGTTCAAGGTAGGCCGCGATCAGTCGGGAAGAGTCCGTCGCCGGCACCTTCCGCTCCCGTCCCTCGGCCACGCTCGCGTGTGGGAACATGTGTTCGCCGTGACGTCGCAAGGCCACCGCTACGCCCAGTTCCAGCGCGCGCTCCAGACCGGCAACGCCCATCTCGCGCTCGCTGCCGCGGCTGAGCTCCGTCACGTCGGCCTGGTCGACGCGCGCTCAGCCTCGTCCTGCTCGTCATGTGGCGATGCCCGCTCGCCTAGTCGGCTAACTCGACCGGCAGGTCGCCGGCCGGTCCCGCGACGACCGGCGATCCCTTAGACCCCGAGACGAGGTCGCCAGCAATGCGGAACCGGATCTCGTGCGCCAACTCGGCGTAGCTGACGACGCGCACCGCCGCTGGCGGCGAATACGGGTTCCCGATCCACGCACGCCGCAACTCTTGCGCCAATCCATTGGCCACAGGCCGCGTCACCGCGACGGTCACCGTCCGCCAATGGCCGTCCGCGTTGCGCTGCTGGACAAGAAAACTCGTTCGCACAGCCCCACTCCCCCAAGTGGACTCTCTCGCTGCAACCCTCCACGCCCGAGCGTAGAGGCTTGGCCGGCCCGGCGGGGGCACGACGCGGTGAAAGCCCGGTGAAAGTGTGGAGAAAGGACGACAAGCCACGAAAGCGTACCGGCCGCCGGAGACGGGGGCCGCGTCAGCAGCGGCGCCGAGGCCGGGTCAGCCGTTGGCGATCGTCACCGGCGTGCAGCGGCGGGCGCCGAGGTCGTTGATGGTCAGCGCCTGCACGCACCACTGGTAGCCGCCGTCCGGCACCTGCCGCGTGTCGAATCCCGGCCCGGCCGTGTGGTACACGTAGTTCGCCGCGCAGGCGGTGCCGGGGACGAAGAAGCACGAGTTGACGTACAACGTGCCGAAGGCCCACCACTGCTGGTAGTCCAGCGGGCTCGCGTAGCTGCTAAGGATGAAGCGGCCACCGTCGTACACGGCCACCGGGCCGACGTGCGACCCGGCTGCCCCGACGGGCGCTAGGTAGCCGCGGATGGCCGCCGGGGAGAGCGGCAGCTGCACGAACTGGCGAGTCGCGTCGGCCGGCGTGTCGGTCACCGCCGCCCGCAGGTCGACCACGCCCCGCAGCGCCGTCAGCCGAAGCGGGGTCGACGGGTCGCCCGTCGCGTCCAGCGTGAAGCCGTACGCGGCCGCGTCGGCGACGTAGCCGTGCAGCGCGCTGATCGCGGGCCGCTCGGTGTTCGCCGGGTCGTGCAGCACCCCGGTCGGCCGCCGCGGGTCGACGAGCCAGCAGCCCGGGGCGCGCTCGGTGACGTGCACATGCCAGAAGTTGTGGTCGATGTGCCCGAGCAGTTGGCCCCGGGCGACCTGCACGCCGTCCACCAGGGCCGCCGGCCAGGTGAGGTGCCAGTACGTGTAGGCGTGGCCGCTGCCGTCCACGACGTCCATGTGGGTGCCGCCGTTCGGCCGGCTCGGGGCCGTCTCGTTCTCGATCGTGCCCGCGCTGATCGCGTACACGGGCGCGGCATCCGCCGGCGCCTCGACGTCCACGCCGTCGTGCGCGGGCGTGCGGACGTCGTTGAAGCCGCCCCGAATCGGCCGGATCTGGCCGAAGGGCTTGAACGGCCAGCCGCCCGGGGGGCGCGGGGCGTAGAAGCACGCGCCGTCCACGACGCGCAGCGTGAACGCCGGCAGCGCGACCGCTCGCGCGGCACCCGCGGCCGCCTGGCCACCCCCTGCCGCCAGCGCGGCAACGGCGAGCGCCGCCGCGGCCAATCCGGCGCCGAGTCCGCGTCGACGCGTCACGCGGGCACCGTCTCAAACCGGGCCCGCGGATGCAAGGGCGACCACTGCGGCCGCCGGAGGTGGCGGTTCCCCCCTGTGCCGCCAGTGCAGCCCCACCTCCACCGCCCCCGGTGGCCGACCCACCCGCTACCCGCATCCGCGTCCGTGCCAACGACCTCGAGCGGTTCATCGCGGATAGAGAGGTGGACGCATGTCCAGCACGGTGAGGCGGCGGAGCGCGAAACCGGCCACGCGCGAAGGTTGAGCCGGCGTCGATCCGGCTGGACGCGGACGCGGCGCCGCGGGTGACCGTCAACCTACCCCGACACGCGTTCGACGTGATCGAGGCGGCGTGCATCCGCAGCGGCAACCTGCCTGACGTCGCCGCTGAGCTCCCGCGTCGACCGGGGCAGTCGGCATCGTTCATCTTACCCGACTGTGATCATATATGCAATGTTTGTTTCCCTGGATGCAACAGTCCAGGTATCCTGATCGTCGCGTATGGCAGACGACGAAGCCGGCAAGGTTGACGAGGGCAGTCAGATCCGATGTCGAGTAACCCAAGACGCAGCGGGGTAGACGCGAACGCTGCCATGCGAACACTGAGCCCAGGATTGCGAGTCGCCGATCTCGATGCTTCCCTTTCCTTCTACGAGGCGCTCGGCTTCGAGGTCGTTGAAACCGTGCCGGAGATCGAACTCGGTCGCCTAACGATGCCTCAAGCTGCCTGACGACGAGTTCGTCACGATCGAGCTCGTTTCGATCCACAGGCGGCCGACAGGATGTCGATCTGGGAAACGGCATGAGTCACCTCGCTGTGCAAGTCGACTCGATCGACCAGGCCGTGAGAGTACTGCGTCAGCATCATGTGACCGTCGATGAGCCGAGTTCTCCCGACGGCACGGGAGAGTTTCTGACCGTCACGGTGAAGGATCCCGACGGCCGCGACATCGAGCTGTGCAATGGCCCCCGGGACACGCGGCCGGGCTCTCCGCGGAAGACTGGAAGTAACGGGACTCCGGGGCGGGAACCGGCCTGGTGACGCGCTGCTAGTACCCTGCCAGGGGTGCGCGTCGGTGACACGTCACGCGCGCGACCGGCACATCTACTGGCACTGTCAGCGCCCAAAAGTGCCGGTTTGCAGGTATTTCAGCGATCGGGGCGAGAGGATTTGAACCTCCGACCGCCCGGCCCCCAGCCGGGTGCGCTACCAGACTGCGCCACGCCCCGTAGCGCCCGAGTATATCGGGAACCCGTCGCCCCTCCCCGGGGTCAAAGGGGGGTGCAGGACGCCCTCACAGTCGCGCTCCCCCGCCTCGCGGTGCCCCGGACGTACCATGGTCGCGTGCAGATCGCGTCGGACGAGGTGCTGGCCAGGCGGGCCGCCGACGGCGACGAGTCCGCCTTCGAGGAGCTGGTCGTGCGCTACCAGGACCGGTGCTACACGCTCGCCGTGCGCATCACGAATTCTGACGCCGACGCCTACGACTGCGTCCAGGAGGGCTTCGTGTCGGCGTGGCGCGGCATGCACACCTTCCGGTTCGACGCCAAGTTCTCGACGTGGATGCACCGGATCGTCGTGCGCAAGGCCTACGACGTGCTCGAGCGGCGGGCGCGGACGGCCGAGCCGGTCGACGAGGTGCCGGCGGTGAGCGTCGACGCGCCCACCGACAGCCGCCTCGACCTGCTGAGCGCCCTCGCCGCCCTCGAGCCGGAGTTCCGAGTGGTCGCCGTCGCGTGCGACGTCGTCGGGCTCTCGATGGACGAGGCCGCGGCCGTCCTCGACCTCCCGCCCGGCACGGTCAAGTCGCGCCTGCACCGCGCCCGCGCGCGGCTGGCCGAGGCCCTGCAGACGGAGACGGAGGCGGCACCGTGAGCGACGAGCGCCACGACGAGATCGCCGCCCGGCTGCGCGACGAGGCCGGTGCGCGCGCGCCGGAGCGCCTGCGCGCCGACGTGATGCTGCGGGTGCGGGCCGAACCGCGACCGCGCCGGATCAGGCACCGGCGCCAGTACTGGCGGCCGCTGGCGAGCCTGGCGGCCGCCGCGTGCGTCCTCGCCGCGCTCGTCGTCGGGCTCAGCCACCTCAACGTCTCGAGCAACGGGTCCGCGTCCGCCGGGGCAACGTCCGCCGCGGCCGCGCGCCGGCGGTGGACTCGCGTCGCCCGGCCTGGAGATCGTCCCCGGCAGCACCGTGAAGCGGAGCGCGCCGTCGGCACTCCTGCCACCGAGGCGCGGTGACTTGACCTCCACCGGCGCAAAGGCGCTGCAGTTTCAGGCCGCCGCCGTGCCCCGGCCGCTGCGCTGCGCCATCATGGGACGCCTCGCCCTGTCACCGCCGCTGCCCAAGGCGCTCGGCACGCTCGACCTGCACCGCGGCCACGGCTCGCACTGAGCGTCAGGCGGCGTCGACGGCGGCGCGCACCGCGGCGGGCACGTCCGCCACCGCCAGCGTGCGCTGATCGCGGCCGCGCCGCACCTGCACGTCGGCGGTGCCGTCGGTCGCCGTGCGCTTGCCGACGGTGACCCGCGCCGGCATGCCGATCAGCTCGGCGTCGGCGAAGCGCGAGCCGGGGCTCGCGGCCCGGTCGTCGAAGAGCACGGTCAGGCCGTCGCGCTCGAGCTCCGCCTGGATCTCGCGCGCGATCGGGAACTGCGGGTCGTCGCTGCCGCCGATCACGACCATGTGCACGTGGAACGGCGCCAGGCTCGCCGGCCAGGCGATGCCCTTCTCGTCGTGGTGCTGCTCGACGACCGCGGCCGATACCCGCGCCGGGCCGATGCCGTAGGAGCCCATCTCGATCGGGTGCTCCAGGCCGGCCTCGTCCAGGTAGGTCGCGTTCAGCGGGATCGAGTAGCGCGTCCCCAGCTTGAAGATGTGGCCGACCTCGATCGCCGGCTCGATGTGGAGCGTGCCGGTGCCGCACACGGCGCACGTGTCGCCCTCGGCGACCTCGCGCAGGTCGGCGAACTCGGGCGCGATAGTCGCGGCCGGCCTCGACGCCGCGCAGGTGCCACCCGGTGCGGTTCGCGCCGCCCACGAACTGGCCCTCGCGCAGCGACTCGTCGGCGATGATGCGCACGTCGACGCCGACCGGCCCGATCGAGCCGGGATCGGCCCCGAACGTCGCCCGGATCTCGTCCGGCTGGGCCGGCCGGAACGGCTCGCCGAGGGCGCTCTGGGTCTTCAGCTCGTGCAGCCGCTGGTCGCCGCGGACGAGCGCGAGCACGACCTTGCCGCCGACCACGATCGGCATCGCCTTCGCGGTTGCCGCCGGATCGACGCCCAGGAACTCGGCCAGGCCTTCGATCGTCGTGATCGCCGGGCGTCTCCACCTCCTGCGGCGCGTCCAGGGGCGCCGGGAACTCGGGCGCGCGCGGCGCTGAGCGCGCCACCTCGACGTTCGCGGCGTAGTCGCAGTTGTGCAGCGGACGAGCTCGGCCTCTCCGTTCGGGCTCGGGGCGACGAACTCCTCGCCGCCGTAGCCGCCCATCATGCCGACGTCCGCCTCGACCGGCCACGCCTCGAGCCCGCAGCGCTCGAAGATGCGGATGTAGACCTCGCGGTGCTTGGCGTAGGACTCCTCGAGCCCGGCCCGGTCGCGGTCGAAGCTGTAGGAGTCCTTCATGATGAACTCGCGCGTGCGCAGGATCCCGCCCCGCGGCCGCGGCTCGTCGCGCTCCTTCGTCTGCTGGTGGTACCAGATCTGGGGCAGCTCGCGGTAGCTGCGGATGTCGCGGGCGGCGTGGTAGGTGACGCACTCCTCGTGCGTGATCGCGAGGACGTAGCGCTTGTCCCCGTAGCCCTCGGTCTTGAAGAGCACGTCGATGTCGTAGCGGTTCGTCGCCTCCCACAGCTCGGCCGGCTGCAGCACCGGCATCAGCATCTCCAGGCCGATCGTGTCCATCTCCTCGCGGATGACCTGCATCGTGTTTCGGAGCACCTTCCAGCCGAGCGGCAGGTAGGTGTAGAGCCCCGAGCCGAGCTGGCGCACGTACCCGCCGCGGACGAGCAGCTTGTGGCTGATCGCCTCCGCGTCGGCCGGGTCGTCCTTGAGCGTCGGGATCAGGAAGCGGGAGGCATCGATGCTGCCGCTCACCGGGCGGCGGCCTTGGCCCGCTGGCGCGGCGGCGGGAGGTGGATCGGGCGGCCGAGCGCGACCAGCGCCGCCTCCTTGACCGCCTCGGCGAGCGTCGGGTGCGCCGCGATCGAGTCGCCGATCGTGTCGATCGTCGCCTCGGCGCCGATGCCGATGACGCCGGCGTTCACGAGCTCGGTCGCCTGGATCCCGACGATCACGAGCCCGAGCAGCTCGCCGTAGCGATCCTCGTGGATCGTCTTCGCAAAGCCGGTCTTCTCGCCGTACATCTGCGCCCGCCCCGACGCGGCGAACGGGAACCGTCCGACGACGACCCGATCACCGTGCTGCTCACGCGCCTGCGCCTCGGTCAGGCCGACGGCGGCCACCTCGGGGTCGGTGTAGACGCAGCGGGGGACGGCCGAGTAGTCCATCTCGGCGTCGTGGCCCAGCGCGTTCTCGGCCGCGACCTCGCCCTCGCGGAACGCGGTGTGAGCGAGCTGATAGACGCCGGCAACGTCCCCGACCGCGTAGATGTGGGCGACGTTCGTGCGCATGTGGCGGTCGGCGATCACGCCGCGGCGGGAGTCGAACTGGACGCCGGCGCGGTCGAGGCCGATGCCGGCCGTGCTCGGCCCCCGGCCGGTCGCGACGAGCACCAGGTCGGCGTCGACCGAGCCGCCCTTGCCGTCGGCGCCCTCGAACCGCAGGGTCACGCCGCCGTCTGCCCGAGGCGACCTCCGTCGCCCGCGCGCCCAGGTGCGTCGCGATGCCGCGCCGCTTGAACGCCCGCTCGAGCTCCTTCGAGGCGTCGGCGTCCTCCATCGGGATCAGGTGCTCGAGCATCTCGACGATCGTCACCTCGCTGCCGAAGTGGCGCAGGATCGAGGCGAACTCGACGCCGATCACGCCGCCTCCGAGGATCACGATCCGCCGGGGCACCTCGGCGATCTCGAGCATCCCGGTCGAGTCGACGCACGCCGGCCCGTCGAGCCCGGGCACCGGCGGGCGCAGCGAGTGCGAGCCCGTGGCGATGACGGCCGAGCGGAAGGTGACGTCCTCGCCGCCCTCGACCGCGATGGTGTTCGGGCCGGTGAACTCGCCACGGCCGTTCACGATCGTGATGCCGTTGGCCTTGACGACGCCGGTGATGCCGTTGACGAGCCCGTCCACGATGCCCGTCTTGTTCTGCTGGGCCTGGCCGAAGTCGAGCTCGGGGTCGCTCACGCGCACGCCGATCTGGGCGAACACCTCGCGCGCCTCCTTGAGCGCGTGCGCGGTCTGCACCCACGTCTTCGTCGGGATGCAGCCCACGGTGATGCAGGTGCCCCCGACGCGGGCCTGCTCGACGAGGACAACGCTCGCCCCCAGCTGGGCCGCCCGTATCGCGGCCGGATACCCGCCCGGTCCGCCGCCCAGGACGGCGACGTCACAGTCCATCGAAATCGCTCCTCGCCTCGCTCTCGGTCGGCGGCATCGTAGTGGATGCCGGCTGTGCGAGCGGGCGCCGATCTCGTGCGGAACGGCACATCAAGATCAAGCCAGGGCGGGATGTCCGAAGCGCCCGCCACGTTCGTCAGCATCGACGTCCGCGAGGTCGTCGGGCAGGCGTAGGCGCGATCAGCCCGGCCCGGGGAACGCCGGGTCGTCCCGGATCGAGTCCAGGTCGGCGTCGTCGGACGCCCACTCGGCGACCTTCGGCTCGTTCGCGACGGCGGTGGCGAGATGCTCGAGCGCCTGCTCGCGCCGCCCGGCGAGGGCATGGAAGCAGGCGAGCTGGTAGTTCAGCTGGCCCGACTCGGGCCACTCGGCCAGCCCTTCCGATGCGACCTGCGACCGCGCGGTCGTAGTCGCCCTCCTTGTACGGCGCCTCGGCCGCGAACCAGTACTCGAACGGCGACGTCGGGATCGGCGAGTCGGCCGGACCGCCGACGACGAGCACGGTGGTCGCGTCGGCCCTCGCGACCGCGCCTCGCTTCGCGTTCACGTCCGACACGAAGACCATCGTGCCCGCCGGCGCGTCGATCGTCTCCCCCGCCACGGTGAACTCGGCGTGACCGGCGAACACCAGGTAGAGCTCCTCCTGTCTCCCGGAGCCGGTGCCCTCGTGATGGTGCTCGACCACCTGGTCGCCCGCCTTCGCCGCCGTGTAGGCGTTGATCCCGAACGCGCGCACCCCCAGCCGGCGCCGGATCGGCCGGTACTGGCCGCCGGCGACCTCGATGCGGTCGAGGTCGTCGAGGTGGGCGACCCGGAACGCGTCGCTCACGCGGCCACCGTCTCGCCCGCCTCGCCGATCCAGGCGATCGTCGCACCGGGCGGGTACTCCACCCCGGGCGTCCCGACCACGGTCAGGAGCACGCCGTCGGCCTCGGCCTCGACCTCCTGCGTGACCTTGTCGGTGTCGAGCTCGTACAGCGGGTCGCCGCGGCGCACCGGATCGCCCGGCTCCACCAGGAACCGGATCAGCACCGCCATGGCCGCGTCCTCGCCGAGCCTGGGAACCGTGACAGCCGTCGCCATCTGGCGAGAGCGTAGCCGCTGCGAGCGACTAAGGTTTCCGGCATGGCGAAGCCAGCCGAGACCCAGGCTTCGGTGTTGGACGACCGCGAGCACGCGCTGCGCCTCTTCCGTCAGATGGTGCTGATCCGCCGCTTCGAGGAGCGCACCGAGGAGCAGTACACCCGTGCCCGCATCGGCGGCTACTGCCACCTCGCGATCGGCGAGGAGGCCTCGTACGTCGGCGCGATCGACGCGCTCGTCGAGGGCGACGCGCTGTTCGCGAGCTACCGCGACCACGGCACCGCGCTGGCGGTCGGCAGCCCGGCGACCGCGGTCATGGCCGAGCTCTTCGGCAAGGACACCGGCGTCGCGGGCGGCTACGGCGGCTCGATGCACCTGCTCGACGTCGAGCGCCACTTCTACGGCGGCTGGGGCATCGTCGGCGGGCACCTGCCGATCGCCGTGGGCGCGGCGCTCGCGCTCTACCGCGAGCAGCCGAACGCCGTTCTGTGCCAGCTCGGCGACGGCGCGACCACGATCGGCGCCTTCCACGAGGCGCTCAACCTGGCCGCGGTCTGGAAGCTGCCGATCGTCTTCCAGGTGATCAACAACCAGTACGGCATGGGCACGTCGGTGGCGCAGTCGTCCGCCGAGCCCGAGCTCTTCCGGCGCGCCGCCGCCTACCGCATGCACGGCGAGCGGGTCGACGGCAACGACCTCCTCGCGGTGCGCGAGGCGGCCGACCGGCTGCTGCGGCAGGCGCGCGAGGAGCGCCAGCCGTCGCTGCTCGAGACGATGACCTACCGCTTCCGCGGCCACTCGGTCGCCGACGCGGGCAAGGTCTACCGCACGGCCGACGAGGTCGCCGTGGCGCGAGCGCGACCCGATCGCCCGCTTCGGCCGCTCCTCGGCGAGCGCGACATCGCCTCGGCGGCCGACATCGACGCGGTCTGCGCGGAGGTGTCCGACGAGATCACGGACGCGATCGACCGCGCCCTCTCGGCGCCGATCCCGGCGCGCGAGAGCCTCTACGACAACGTCTACGGCGATCCCGAGCTGGCGCGAGCAGTTCGCCCGCATGGCCACCGGCGGCCCGTTCGGCGAGCGGGAGACGAGCACTCATGGCGGACGTGACCTATCGCGAGGCGCTGCGGCGCGCGCTCGACGAGGAGCTCGGGCGCGACGAGCGACGTCTTCCTGATGGGCGAGGAGATCGGGCGCTTCGAGGGCTCCTACAAGGTCACCGCCGGGCCTCTGGACGAAGTACGGCCCGAAGCGCGTGCGCGAGACGCCGATCGCGGAGGAGGGCTTCGTCGGCGCCGGCGTCGGCGCGGCCATGCTCGGGCCTGCGGCCGGTCGTCGAGATCATGACGATCAACTTCATCCTCGTCGCGATGGACATGGTCGTGAACCACGCCGCCAAGGTGCGCTACGATGTTCGGCGGCAAGGTCGGCGTGCCGCTGGTGATCCGCACGCCCGGCGGCGCCGGCGCGCAGCTGACCGCGCAGCACTCGCAGAAGCTCGAGGTCATGTTCGCGCACGCTGCCCGGGCCTCAAGGTCGTCGCGCCGTCGACGCCCGCCGACGCCTACGGGATGCTCAAGAGCGCGATCCGCGACGACGACCCGGTGCTCTTCGTCGAGAACCTCGTGCTCTACAACCTGACCGGGCCGCTGCCCGGAGGACGACGACTGCACCGTGCCGCATCGGCCGCGCCGCGATCGTGCGCGAGGGCAGCGACCTCACGATCGTCGCCCACAGCTACACCGTGCGCCGCGCGCTGACGGTCGCCGACCGGCTCGCCCAGGACGGCATCGCGGTCGAGGTCGTCGACCTGCGCTCGCTGCGCCCGCTCGACGTCGAGACGGTCTGCGGACGTCGGTGCGCAAGACGAGCCGCGCGCTCGATCGCCGAGGAGGGCTGGTCGACCTACGGCGTCGGCGCCGAGCTCGCCGCGCGCATCCAGCGCGCCTGCTTCGACGACCTCGACGCGCCGGTCGAGCGCGTCGGCGGGGCCGAGGTGCCGATGCCGTACGCGAAGCCGCTCGAGCTCGCCGCGCTGACGCTCGAGGACAAGATCGAGGCCGCGGCGCGCTCGCTGCTCGCCGAGTGCGGGCTGCTGAAGGGGTTCGCCGATGGCGGAAGAGCTCACCGATGCCGCGCCTCTCGGACACGATGGAGCGGGGCACGATCGCGCGCTGGCTCAAGCAGCGAGGGCGACGCGGTCGCCGAGGGCGACGTGCTCGCCGAGATCGAGACCGACAAGGCGACGATGGAGCTTCGAGCGCCTACGAGGACGGCGTGCTGCTGAAGATCCTCGTCGGGACGGCGAGTCGGCCGAGCTCGGCGCGCCGATCGCGCTCGTCGGCGCCGAGGGCGAGGAGGTCACGGTCGGACGCGACGCCCGCGCGGCCGCCGAGGCAGAGGCACGACGCGGCCGCGACCGCCGACGCGCCGACGGCGAGCCGCCGCCGCCGGCCGCCGCCGACGGCCGAGCAGCCCGCGCCGCGGCGAGCGGCGAGGGCGGCGCGCTGCGCGCGAGCCCGATCGCGCGCCGCATGGCCGCCGACGCCGGCCTCGACCTGCGCGCCGCTGGCCGGCAAGGGCATCGGGCCCGGACGGGCGCATCGTCAAGGTCGACGTCGAGCGCGCGCTCGACGGCGCCGCTCCGGCGGTCGCCGCGGCCGCCCACGACGGCCGCGCCGGCGCCTGCGGCCCGCCCGCTGCCGCGTTCCCGCGCGCCTGGCGAGGGCGACGAGGTGCGCGAGCTCGACGCGCGATGCTGCGCGCGGTCGCGCGCCGCATGACGCGAGTCGAAGGCAGAACGTCCCGCACTTCTACCTGCAGTCCGAGATCGACATGACCCGGGCGCTCGCGCTGCGGCGCGAGCTCAACGCGCGCTCGCCGACGGCGGCGACGAAGGTCATCGGTCAACGACCTGATCGTGCGCGCCTGCGCCCTCGCGCTGTGCGAGCACCCGCAGTTCCACCGCTCGTGACGTCGGACGGTCGCCTCGTCTACCACGCGCACGCGCACGTCGGCATCGCCGTCGCGCTCGACGACGGCCTGATCGTCCCGGTGCTGCGCGACGCCGATCGCAAGACCGTGCGCCGAGCTCGCGGCCGCGACGCGCGACCTCGTCGGCCGCGCGCGCGTCGGGCAAGCTGCGCCAGCACGAGATCGAGGGCGGCACGTTCACCGTCTCGAACCTCGGCATGTTCGGCGTCGACGGCGTTCCAGGCGATCATCAACCCGCCCGAGCCGGCATCCTCGCGGTCGGCAGCATCGTCGAGCGCGCGGTCGTGCTCGACGGCCAGGTCGTCGTGCGCCCGATCATGGCGGTCACGCTCTCGGTCGACCACCGCGCCGCGTCGGGCGCCGACGGAGCGCGCCTGCTGCAGCCGTCACGCGGCATCTGGAGGCGCCCCGACCCTGCTGCTCGCTGAGTCCCCGCGGGCCGTACACTCGACCTGATGGAGCTCGCCGATCTGATGACGACGCAGGTCCTGTCCGTGTCGCCGCGACACGACGATCGCCGAGGCCGCCCGCCGCATGGTCGAGCACGACACCGGCGCCGCCTGGTGCTCGACGACGCCGGCGACCTCGTCGGCGTGATCACCGAGCGCGACCTCATGCGCGTGCGTCGCGAGGGCTTCGACCCCGAGACCCCGGTCGGCCGACCGCATGACGCGCCACGTGCTCACCGGCGTCGCCCTCGACGAGCCTCCCCGAGGCGATGGCGATCATGGTCGACGGCCACTTCCGCCACCTGCCGGTCGTCGAACGACGGCCGGCGTCATCGGCATGGTCTCGATGCGCGACCTGATGGCCTGGACGGCGCTGCGCCTGCGCCACGGCAGCCTCGACCACGAGGACGACCTCGACACCGCCGAGCTCGTCGCGACGATCAACCGCATGCGCACCGGCGCTGCGTAGGCAACTCAGCCGTACGCCGCCGCGAGGTCGCGCTGATACCACACGCCCTGCCGGCCGCCGAGATCGGCCGGGTCGGCCGGACCGACCAGGGCGAATCCGGCCTTGGTCAGCACCTTCTGTGACGCAATGTTCTCGTGCGGTGTGGCCGCCCTGAGCGTGCGCAGCCCGTACCGCGTGGCGGCCAGCCGGCACAGCTCGTTGACGTACGCCGTCGCGACGCCACGGCCGGCGGCGTGCTGCCCGACCCGGTAGCCGAGCGTCGCGAGGCCGTCACCCACGGCGTAGAGATTGAAACGGCCGATGACCGAGCCGTCGTCGGCGACGAGCACGTGGTACGCGCAGACGCCGGCCTCCTGCTCGGCCAGCGCGGCGCGGTGCCGCTCGGGGTAGTCGGCGTAGAACGCATCCCCACGGTCCGATACCCACGCGGCGAAATAGCTTCGGTTCGCCAGCTCGAAGGCGAGCACGGCCGCGGCATGGTCGGCCCGCAGGGGCTCGAGCGCCGGCACCGCCTGCCTAGATCTGCCAGGCGCCCGCGCGCAGCACGGGCACGCGCTCGCCTGAGCCCGTGATCCCGGTGACGTCGACCTCGGGCGAGCCGATCATGAAGTCGACGTGCACCTCGCTGCGGTTGATGCGCGGCCTGTCGGCTTCGGCGACCGCCCAGTCGAAGCCCTGGCCGAGCGCGATGTGGCTGGCGGCGTTCTCGTCGAGCAGCGTGTCGTAGAAGACGGTGTCGAGCGGGCCGATGCGCCCACTGCCGTCGACGAGCGCGAGCTCGCCCAGCCGCCCCGCACCCTCGTCGCGCTCGGCGTAGGCCTTGAGCACGTCGCCGTTCTCGGCGGCCTCGATCGACGTCACCCGCCCGTCCTCGAAGCGCACCTCGAAGTCCCGCACGATCGTGCCGGAGAGCTCGCGCGGCTTCGTCGAGCGGACGACGCCGTCGACGCGCTCCGGGTCGGGCGTCGTGAACACCTCCTCGGTGGGCAGGTTCGCGCGGTGCGTCGAGGCCCCACGCCGTCTTCATGCCGCCGCCGTTCCAGGTCGACCCGGGCAGCAGTCCCACGCGCAGGTCGGTACCGGGCCCCTCCAGGTGGATGGCGTCGAAGCGGCGCTCGTTCAGCGCATCGCACGCCCGCGCCAGCTCGGCGATCCGCTCCGACCACGCCTGCACCGGATCCTCCGCGTCGAGCCGGCACACGATCTCGATCTCTTGCCACAGCTTCGCGAGCGCCGCCTCCGGCTCGAGATCCGGGTGCACGAGCCCGGCCCAGCCGGGCGTCGGGCACGGCACGATCGACCAGTTGTTGCGGGCGGCGGTCATGTTCTCGAGCGACTGCATCCGTCCGGGCGGCCGGTCGCGGCCGATCCGGGCCGGGTCGATGCCGTCGAGCAGCCCGGGCTCGGTCGGGCCCGAGAGCGCGATCTGCGCGCCCTGGTGGATGCCGTGCTGGCGCACCATCTCGACGATCCACTCCGGCTCGTAGCCGAGCGCCTCGTCGACACCGTGAACCAGTCGGGCCCGCTGGACGTAGGGATCGCGGTAGATCATGTCCACGTACACGGCACCGGCCTGGTACGCGCGCTCCACGATCCGGCGCGCGAGCTCCTCCTGCCCGAGGGACGCAGAGACGATCACGCGCTGTCCCGGCTGGACGTTCGCTCCGAACCCGACCGCAAGGTCGGCCAGCCTGTCCAGCGTCTCGGCACGCACGCGCGCATGCTAACCCGCGCTGCGATACTTCGGCCGCACATGCGCACGCACGCCCTCGCCCGCAGCTCGGCGCTGGCCGGGCTCGCCGCCGCTTCTGCGACTGCGGCGCATGGCGGCACGGCCGCCCTCTCCGACCCTGCCTGGGCGATTCCGGCCCTGGTCGCGGCCGCAGCCGGCGTGGCCGGCCTCGAGCGCCTGACGGCCGCCGCAGCCCGGACACGGGTCGCGGCTGCGCGCGTGTGCCAGGACGGCGCGGCGACTCCGGATCACCGCCTGCCGGGGCCCGCCGAGACCGCGGCGATCATGCTCGCCGCGCAGGGCTGCGCACACCTGGGGCTGCTCGCCGTGGGCGCACCTGCGCACGCCGGCCAGACGGGGGCGCTCGCGCTGCACACCGCGCTCGCGCTGCTCGGCGCGGCGCTCGTGTGGATGGCCGACCGGGCGCTCACCGGCGCCCTGGACGCGCTCGCCGATGCGATCGCGGCCGCCGCGGAGCTGCTGCCTGCGCAGTCGCCGGCGGCGCGCGCCCGCGGCCCGCCCTCGCGCCGGCCGGCCGCACCGATCGTGGCCGCCGCCGCGGCCGCGCGCCGCCCGCAACCGCCTGACCCGGCCGCTCCGGCCCTCGGGCCGGCCCACCGTCTCAGGAGGTTCCCCTCGACCATGCGTGCGCGTGCGCTCGCGATCCTCGTGCTGCTGCTCCTGCCCGCCGTCTTCCCGGCGGCGGCGCAGGCGCACGCCAGCCTGCTGCGGACCGATCCCGCAGCGGGCAGCGTCGTCGCGCAGGCGCCCGCCCAGATCGTCCTGCACTTCGACCAGCAGGTCGAGGACGCCGGCACGACGGCGGTCTCGCGCACCGGCGCGTCCGTGCTCGCCGGCAAGGCCCACCCCTCGCCGGCGGACGTCGCGCGCGCTCGTCGTGCCGCTGCGGCCAGGGCTCGCGGACGGCGACTACACCGTGCGCTGGAAGGTCGTCTCGACCGACGGGCACATCGTCTCGGGCGTGTTCGCGATCGCCGTCGGCACGAACCAGCCGCCGCCGCAGGCGGCGAGCACCCAGACGTCGACGCTCGACTGGCCGTTCCTGGTCGCCCGGTTCGCCTACTTCTCCGGTCTCATGCTGCTCGTCGGCGGGGCGGTCTTCCGGGTGTGGGTGTTCCGGCCGGTGATCGCGACCGTGTCCGGGCGGCCGCGGGAGATGGCGGAGCTGCGCGAGGGCGCGCGCGCGAACTCGCTGCTGCTCGCCGCCGCCGTGCTGATGCTCGCGGGCGGCTGGGTCGCGCTCACGCGCGAGGGCGCCGAGGTGGCCGGCGTCTCGTTCTGGCAGGCGTTCAACCACAACGGGCCGATCGGCTCGGCGCTCCAGGCGACGCGGTTCGGGCGCGAGTTCGGGCGCGGGATCGACCTGGGCGCGGCCTTCTGCGTCGCGATGGCCGCCGCATTCGCCGTCAGGCGGCGCAGCCGCGGTGCGGCGCTCGCCCTGGCCGTCCCGGCGGCGCTCCTGGGCGCCTGGGCCGTGATCGTCCCCGGCCTCTCGGGCCACGCCGGCGACCCCGGCCTCGGCCTGCCGGCGGTCGCCGTCGACGCCGTCCACACGCTGGCGGCGGCGATCTGGATCGGCGGCCTCGTCCAGCTCGTCCTCGTCATCCCCGCACGCGACCAGGGGCCTGCCCGACGCCGACCGCGGCCGCGTGCGCAACGCGGTCACCGCCCGCTTCTCGCGAGTCGCGCTCGCGAGCGTCGCCGTGCTCGCCCTGACGGGCGCCGGCCGCGCCCTGTGGGCGATCTCGTCGCCCGCCGAGGTGTGGCAGACCGGCTACGGCCGCGCCCTGCTCGTGAAGTCCGCGCTGCTCGCCTGCCTGGTCGGCCTCGGCTACCTCAACCGCCGCCGCATCGGCGCCTTCGACGCGATCCGCCGCCGGGGCGCGATCGAGATCGGCCTGCTCGCGGCGATGCATCGGCGTCGTGGCGCTCCTGACCGACCTCCCGCCCGCGAACACCCCCAGCCTGGCCGCGGGCCGCTCCCGCCCGCACGGCGGCTGGCGGGCCCGTGAGCCTGCGGCTCGGCGGCGGCGCGCGCCTGGCGCTGTGGCCCGGATTCGCGGGCCGAAACGTCGTCGACCTGCGCCTGCCCGGCCGGACGCCGACCGCGACCGTGGTCGGCGAGCCGCGGCGGCCGGCAGGCGACGCTCACCCGCGCGCCGGACGGCTCGTACGCCGGCCTCCTGCCCACGCTGCCCCAGGGGCGCACGGCGCTCGTCATCGCCGCCGGCGCGCGCACGCTCGGCGCGACCGTGACGCTGGGCACGCCGAGCGGCGCGCCGCCGGTTCCGGCGGCGCCCGCGCCGCGACCGGGCCGGTGGCGGCGGGCGAGGCCGCCGATCTGGCGGTCGGCGCCCAGCGGGTCGGCCGCACCGCGGTGCGGGTGACCCTGCTCTCGCAGGACGGCGCCGGGGTGCCGGACGCGCTCGTGCTCGTCGGCGGTCACGTGGCGATCCCGTGCCCGGGCGCGCATGACGTCTGCTACCAGGCGCCGATCCGCGGCGGCCGCCGGGAACGTCGCCGTCTCGGTGCGCCGGCCCGGCCGGCGGCCGGTGACCGCCCACCTGCAGATGCCCGCCGCCGACGCACGGCCCGCCGCCGGCCTTCTGCGCCGGGCTGCGCGGACGTTCCGGGCGCTGCGCAGCCTGCGCGCCGAGAACGTGCTCGCCTCGGCGCCCGGCCGGTCGGTCACGACGACGTACTTCGTGCAGGCGCCGGATCGGCTCGCGATCGACGTCCACGGCGGCGAGCACGCGCGCATCATCGGCACCAGCCGCTGGGATCTGCCAGCCGGACGGCACCTGGAAGCGCTCCGCGACGAGCCCGATCCACCAGCCCGACCCGTTCTGGGCGCCGACCGCCGAGGCCGTCTACGTCGCCGCGCAGAGCAGGGACGACGACGCAGCTCACGCTCGTGCAGCCGGGCGGCCCGACGTTCTTCCGCCTCTGGATCGACCGTCGCACCGGCGTCGTGGTGCGCCTGCGGATGATCACGACGGCGCACTTCATGAGCGAGCGCGAGCTCGACCTGAACCACGCGCCGCCGGTCGTGCCCCCGGCGTAGATAACGCGAGGTACGATCTCGGCATGCCGGGCCTCGTGGAGCAATGGGACGCGATCGTCGCCGCCCAGCCGTCGGACTGGTCGTCGCTCTTCCTCGAGCTGCGCCTGCGCGACGCGGTGCAGTCGGAGGAGTGCGCACTCGTGATGTCGCCGCTCAACCCGTGGCACGAGGAGGACTGGCGCAGCGGCGTCTTCCACTTCCGCGCCGCGCACACCTACGGCTACGGCGCGGCCGCCCAGCTCGTGCGCAAGCGCCTCGGCACCCTCGACAGCGTCGGCATCGTCGCCACGCTGCGTCTGGAACGGCGGCTCTCGGACGTGCGTCCGGTCGCCACGCAGGGCGTCACCTAGCCCTCACCGGTGGTCGGGTCAGGGAAGCGTCGCCGAGTAGGTGGCGTACCCCTCCTGCACCTTGCCGCCGAAGCGGGTCTGATAGCCGCCGAAGCCGACGTGGGTTGCGTCCTGGCGGACGGTGTAGATCCCGTGGTTCGAGTTCGCCCCCGGGTTCCAGGAGAGCACCGTGTTGGTGGCGACGTCGGCCGCCGCGACGTGGTGGTAGACGAAGCATGGCGGCACCGTCGAGTGCTGGCAGCCCACTCCGACATAGTTGAAGTGGCCGCCGAAGTAGAGGACGCCGTTGTGCAGCGCGCAGCCGGGCGTGTCGCCGTCGTCCTGGACAGTGAAGTGCGGGTCGAGCGCCCCCGTGGTCGGGTCGAACGCCGCCAGGTTGAACGATCGCTTGTTCCCGTTCACCTGCCAGAACCCGCCGCACGCATACACCTCGTTCGTCGTCGAGTCCGGGATCAGCGTGTAGACCCGTTCGGTCTCGACGGTCGTGCACGTCGGGCAGTTCGCCGCCGCGAAGACGTTCGGGTTCCATGCCAGCAGCGAGCCGGAGGCGAGCGTGACCGCCGCCGCCGAGTTGCGAGACGTGCCGTTGACGAGCCCGAAGTGCCCGCCGAAGTAGACGGTCGAGCCCGAGAACGCGATCGTGAACACGACCGGATGACACCGCGGTGGACACGCCAGGCCCGTCACCTGGCCGATGGTCACGTTCCACCCGACCGCCTGGCCGGCGGGTGTGACCTCGCCGATCTTCGCGTGCGTCTTGCCGCCGATCGCCGAGAACGTGCCGCCGGCGAAGATGTTCCCGTTCGGGCCGGCCCGCACGACGTAGACGGTGTCGCTGGCGCCCGGATTGAAGCTCGTCGCGGCCCCTGCCGTCGTGACCGCCCCGATGTTCTTGCGCGGCTTCCCGGCCAGCGTCGTGAACTTCCCGCCGACGTAGATCGTGCTGCCGATGTGCGCGATCGAGTACACCCGGCCGTTGGCGCCCGGATTCCACGCCATGATCTTGCCGGTGGTCTCGCTGCATGCGGCCAGGCCGTCGCGCGTCACCGTGCCCGCGCCGCCCATCGCGACGCCGGCCGGCGCCACCTGCGTGAAGTCGCCCGCCAGGTAGGCCACGCCGCCGAGATACATGATCGACCGCACCACGGCGTTCGTCTGACAGCTCGCGTCGGGCGGGTTGGCGTTGCCGGCCGCGCTCGCCGAACTCGCGAACAACGCCGCGACCACGCCGAAAGACGCGCACATTCGCACCACACGACCGCCCACAGCCACTGCTCCTGATCGAACGGACGCAGCGTACACGCGACGGGATGCTTCGGTCAATGACCTCGCGGTGAAGGATCGGCCAACATGGCCCGGCCGGCGTTGATCCTGGCGCCCCGGATCAGGTCGGCGTCGGCGATGCGGATCTCCCGTTCGCCACCCTCAAAGACGAGCTGGGTCGCGCTCGCGACGCGCACCTGCTTGGGAAGCTCTCCGCGTGGGTTGTGGCGCTCCCGGAATGCCTCGGCCGCGAACCTGGCCGCGATCGCACGGCTGTCCGAGACGGCGACGGTCACCCACCGCCGTCCTCCCGGATACCACACCTGCACGTAGCTCCCCGTATGCATCTCCACTCACCCTTTGCCGGTCGTCGCTCGCCCGCAGACACGACCCTCGGTGCATGCAGGCGTTCGCCATGCAGCCCTTGCGGCGCCCTGGGACGGATTGATGGGTGACGCGGAGCCGCACTGCTCCTGCCGCGGCTCGGGGTGGCCACGAGTGCCGATCCCTCACCCGACCATGAACGGTATGGGCACACCCGCCCCGGGAGGGTAAAACTCCACTAAGAACGGTGAGACTGGACTAGAATTGGTGAGCCGGGGCACGCACCACGCGGTGCGTCCGGTCACTTCGGCCCGTCAGGGATGAACTCGGCCTCGAGCCCGAGCGCCTGGAACCACTTCACCATCTCGAGCTGCGGCGGCTTCTCGGTGCCGTAGTGCGTGCCGTCGATGACCGCGATGCCGGCCTCGCCGGCGAGCGCCAGGAACTCCTCGGCCCACGGCGTGAACACGCCGCCCGTGACGTAGGTCTGGCAGCCGCGCTCGAGCGACGCGCGCAGGGCATCGGCATCGGTGCCGCCCCCGCCGACGACGGTCACGCGGCCGGCCCAGTCGGTGCCCGGCCGCCGGCGCACGACCTGCACCGGCACCTCGGGGCCGAGGTAGGCCTGCAGCCGGGCGGCGAGCGCGTCGAGCGTCGCGTCCGATGCGCCGATCACCGCCGCGCCGCCGGGGATGCCCTCGGCGATCGGCAGGTACTCCTCCTCGATCGGGACGCCCATCGCGGCGGCGCAGAGCCGCGACGGCGACACGTCGGGATGCTGATCGATCGGCGCGTGCACGTGGTAGAAGCTGATTCCGTCGGCGCGCATGCGCTCGAAGCTCGCGCGCGCCAGGGGAAGGAAGCCGGCCTCGTCGCCGTAGTCGATCGGGTGCTCCGAGAAGAGGAACGTGCCCGGCTCGAGCAGCGAGACGATCCGGTCGGACGGAAACACGCACGTCGCCACCCGCTCGACCTCCTCGCCGCCGCGCACGAGCAGGCCGTTCCAGCGCCCCTCGTAGCCGGGCTCGGCGTACTCGCGCCAGTACGGCTCGGGATACACGAGCTCGAACTCGGCGGCCCAGTCGTCGCCGCGCACGTCGAGCGTGCCGAAGTAGCCGTCGAGCCGCCCGACGAGCCGGTCGCGCCTCACGCGCGCAGCTCCCCGCCGACCTGCTCGGCGAGCGCCGCCACGACCTGCGCGCGCACGGCGTCGGCCTCGGCGTCGGTCAGCGTGCGGTCGTCCGCCTGGAACACGAGGTGCAGGGCGAGGCTCTTGCGCCCCTCCCCCACCTGCGGCCCGCGGTAGACGTCGAACACCTCGACCTGGGCGAGCGCCGGCCCCGCGGCCGCCCGCACCACGTCGACCACGCGCCCGGCGGGCACGTCGTCGGCGACGACGACGGCGATGTCCTGGCGCAGCGGCGGGAAGCTGGTCACGTCGCGGTAGAGCACCTGCTCGGGCGGGCGGCCGCGCAGGCCGTCGAGGCCGAGCTCGAACACCGCGGCGCCGCCCTCGAGGCCGAACGCCTCGGCCACGAGCGGGTGCAGCTCGCCGACGAACCCGTCGCCGACCGCGGCCGCGCGGCCGGGATGCAGGAACGGCTCGTCCGCCGGCCGGAACTCGGGCGCCTCGATGCGCGCAGCCTCGACGAGCGCCTCGACGGCGCCCTTGGCGGCGAAGAACCCGGCCCCCTCGCCGGCCAGGACGCCGGCCACGCGGGCGGGCTGGTCGGGCAGCACCTCCGGCCCGTTCAGGAACACGTGCCCGATCTCGAAGAGCGCCACCCGCGGCGCCGACATCGCCAGGTTGCGCCGGGCCGAGTGCAGCAGGCCGGGGAACACGAGCGTGCGCATCGCCGCCCACTCGGCGCTCATCGGGTTCAGGAGCCGCACGAGGCTGCGGCGGGGATCGTCGGCGCCGAGCCGCAGCCGGTCGGGCACGCCCAGGTCCCACAGCGTCAGCGTCGCCGCCTCCGAGAGACCGGCTCCGCGCAGCACGTCGACCACCATCCGCCGCAGGCGCTCCTCGGCGTTCAGGTGGCCGCCGCCCGGCGCTCCGCCCGGCATCTCGGCCGGGACGCGCTCCATGCCGACGACGCGCGCGACCTCCTCGATCAGGTCGACCTCGCGGGTCGTGTCGGCGGCCCGCCACGTCGGCACACGCCAGCCCTCGCCGACCCACTCGTAGCCCAGCCGCCCAAGCGTCCGGTCGACCTCGGCGTCGGTGTAGGAGATCCCGATCAGCCCCTCGAGCCGCTCGCGGCGCAGCGGCACGACCGGCGGCTCGGGCAGCTCGCCGTGCACGTCGATCGTGCCCGGGACGAGCTTCGCGCCGGCGAGCTCGACCATCAGCTGGGACGCGAGCCGCAGCGCCCGCTCGGGGAGGTACGGGTCGAGCCCTTTCTCCCACCGGCTCGACCCCTCGGTGCGCAGCCCGAGGCGGATCGACGACGCCTGCGTGGTCGGCCCGTCGAAGTTGGCGCACTCCATGAGCACGGTCGTCGTGTCGGCGGTCACCTCGCTCCACTCCGAGCCCATCAGGCCGGCGACGGCCGACGGCTTCTCGGCGTCGGCGATCACGAGCGTCTCGGTGTCGAGCAGCGCGGTCCTGGCCGTCGAGCGTCGTCACCCGCTCGCCCTCGGCCGCCCGGCGGACGATGATCTCGCGGCCGGCGACCTTGTCGAGGTCGAAGGCGTGCGTCGGCTCGCCGATCGCGAGCATCACGTAGTTCGTGATGTCGACGACGTTCGAGATCGGCCGCATCCCCGCCGCCGCGATGCGCGCCTTCATCCACGCGGGCGACGGCCCCACCTTGACGTCGGTGAAGACCCGCGCGGCCCAGCGCGGGCACATGTCCGGCGCGTCGATCCGGGCCTTCACGTAGTCGTCCGCCGTGCCCGCGCCCGTCGCCTCGGGCTCGTCGCCCGGCCAGGGCGCCAGATCGGTGTCGAGCACCGCCGACACCTCGCGCGCGATCCCGTACACGTTCTGGCAGTCGGGCCGGTTGGAGGTGATCTCGAACTCGAGCACGTCGTCGGCGATGGCGAGATGGTCGATCAGCGCGTCGCCGACCGGCCAGTCGCCGGGGAGCAGCATGATGCCGTCGTGATCCTGGCCGAGCTCGAGCTCGCGCTCGGAGAGCATCATCCCGTGCGACTCGAGGCCGCGCAGCTTCGCCACGCGCAGCTCGGTCCCGTCCGGCAGCACGGCGCCGGGCAGGGCGACGGCCACCGTCGCTCCGGCCTCGAAGTTGCTCGCCCCGCACACGATCTGCTGCGGCTCGCCGGCGCCGATGTCGACCGTGCACAGGCTGAGCCGGTCGGCGTTGGGGTGCTGCTCGCGGGTGAGCACGCGGCCGACGCGGTAGCGGTCGAGGCCCCGCGGCACGCCGCGGCGGTGCAGCGCCTCGAGCTTCGTGCCGGTCATCGACAGCCGCTCGCCGAGCTCGCGCGGCGGCACGTCGAACGACACGTACTCGCGCAGCCACGAGACGGGCACCCTCATCCGAACTGCTCCATGAAGCGCAGGTCGTTCTCCCACAGCAGGCGGATGTCGGGGATGTCGTGGCGCAGGCCCGCCACCCGCTCGACGCCCAGGCCGAACGCGAAGCCGGACACCTCCTCGGGGTCGTAGCCGTCGACGTAGGTGTACAGGTTGGGGTCGACCATGCCGGCGCCGAGGATCTCGACCCAGCCCTCGGCCTTGCACACGCGGCACGGCGAGCCGTCGCGGGCGCAGTTGAAGCAGCTCACGTCGACCTCGACCGACGGCTCGGTGAACGGGAAGAAGTGCGGCCGCAGGCGCACCTCGCGCTCGGGGCCGAAGATCGCGCGCGCGAATCCGAGCAGCGTGCCCTTGAGGTGCGCGAGCGTGATCCCGCGGTCGACGACGAGGCCCTCGATCTGGGTGAACATCGCGGTGTGGGTCGCGTCGGGCGTGTCGCGCCGGTAGCAGCGCCCGGCCGTGGCCATGTACACCGGCGGCGGGTGCGCCTCCATCGTGCGGATCTGCACCGGCGAGGTGTGCGGGCGCAGCACGACGTCGGGGGAGATGTAGAACGTGTCGGTCACCTGCCGCGACGGGTGCGTCGCCACGGTGTTCAGGGCGTCGAAGTTGTAGTGGACCGGGTCGATCTCGGGCCCGTCCGCGATCTGGTAGCCGAAGCCGACGAAGACGTCGAGGATGTCGCGCCGCGTCTGCTCGATCAGGTGGGAGTGGCCGCGCGGGCGGCGCTCGCCGGGCAGGGTGACGTCGACGCCGGTCGGTGCGCAGCCGCTGCTCGAGCTCGGCCTCGCCCAGCTCGCGCCGCGCGCCGCTCGAGCAGCTCCTCGAGCGCGCGCCGCGCCCGGTTCAGCTCGGCGCCGCGCGTGCGCCGCTCGTCGGGCGGCAGCGACCCCAGCTCGCGCAGGGCGAGCACGAGCGGCGCCTTGCGGCCGAGGACGTCGATCCGCACCGCCTCGAGCGCCGCCGAGTCGGCGGCGGCGGCGATGCGGGCAGAGGCGTCGGCGACCAGGGATTCGAGGTCCATCGTGGCCGGGTAGTGTACTTAGATGGTGCGATCGACCCCCGCGTGACCTCGGCCTACGACCGCCTCGGCCGGCGCTACGACGCCTGGTGCCGGTCGGTCACCGAGGACATCGGCGTTCTACGTCGACCTCGCGCTCGCATCGGGCGGGCCCGTGCTCGAGATCGGCGTCGGCTCCGGCCGGGTGGCGGTGCCGACCGCGCTCGCCGGCATCCGCGTCGTCGGCGTCGACACCTCGCCGGTGATGCTCGACCTCGCCCGGGAGCGCGCCGCGCCGCACGGCGTCACCCTCGAGCTCGTCGAGGCCGACATGCGCGACCTGCCCGACCTGGGCACGTTCGCGCTCGTGACGGTGCCGTTCCGGGCGTTCCTGCACCTGCGCGACGACGGCGAGCGGCTGGCCGTGCTGCGGGCGCTGCGTGACCGTCTGCAGCCCGGCGGGACGCTCGCCTTCGACGTGTTCCACCCCGACCGCATCGACATCGCCGAGACGCACGGGCGCTGGATCGAGCGCGAGCCGGGCATCGACGAGCGGGCGTGCTGGGACGAGGCCGATCGCCGCCTGCTGCTGTCGGTGCGGGCCGACGGCGTCGAGGCCCAGATGGAGCTCTGGTGGGTCGATCCTGCCGGCTGGCGCGAGCTGCTGGAACGGGCCGGGTTCGAGCGGATCAGCGTCCGCGGATGGTTCGACGGGCGGCCGCTCGAGCCCGGCGCCACCGACTCCGTCTGGGTGGCGCACCGGCCCGGGCCGCGATAGGGTCGGGCGATGGACTCCTATCCCGTCACGTTCTCTGTCGACTATCCCGACCGCCCGCTCGACCGCGTCACGACCGCGCTGCGCATCTTCTGGGTCATCCCGATCGGGATCATCCTCGGCGCGCTCGACCACGCGACGGGCGGCGCCAGCCGGCACAGCGGCCAGATCGCCGCCGCCGGCGGCACGGTCGTCGCGCCGGTCGTGCTCATGCTGCTCTTCCGGCAGAAGTACCCGCGCTGGTGGTACGACTGGAACCTCGAGCTGTCCCGCTTCTCGAACCGCGTCGGGGTCTACCCGCTGCTCATGGACGACACGCTACCCGTCGACCGACGAGCACCAGTCGGTGCACCTCGACTACCCCGAGGTCACCGGCCCCGAGCTCAACCGCTGGCTGCCGCTGGTGAAGTGGCTGCTCGCGATCCCGCACTTCATCGTGCTGTTCTTCCTCTGGATCGCGGCGTTCTTCGTCGTCGTCTTCGCGTGGTTCGCGATCGTCTTCACGGGCCGCTACCCGCGCGGGGCGTTCGACTTCGTCGAGGGCGTGCTGCGCTGGGGCAACCGGGTGTCGGGCTACGCGTTCACGCTCGTGACCGACGCCTACCCGCCGTTTCGGCTCTCTGCCTGAGCGCGCTGGCGGACGGCCTCGTAGAGCGCGAGCGTGGCCGCCTGGGCGGCGTTCAGCGACTCGGCGCCGGGCGCCTGCGGGATCGCGCAGACGACGTCGCACGCCTCGACCACGTCCTCGGGCAGACCGTGGCGCTCGGCACCGACGGCGAGCACCGTCGGCCCGGTCAGGTCGGCCTCCCAGAGCGGCATCCCCTCGCCGGCGACGAGCGCGACGCGCACGCCGTCGGCGGGCAGGTCGGCGCCGATGTCGATCGGGACGCGGAAGACCGCGCCCATCGACGCGCGCACGCCCTTGCCGGCCAGCGGGTCCGAGCAGCCCGGCGAGAGCGCCAGCCGCGCCGGGCCGAGCGCGCCGCACGCCCGCACGACCGTGCCGACGTTGCCGGGATCGATCACGCGGTGCAGGTAGACGCCGAGCGGTGAATATCCGGTGCCTGGCACCGGATATTCACGCGGGAGCGAGGCGATGTCGTAGAGGCCGATGACGCGGGCCGGGTGGCCGAGGCCGCCCACCTCGGCGAGCAGCGCGTCGCGCACCGAGAGCACGGGGCCGCCGCGGGCGAGCCGCGCGACCAGGCCCTCGTCGGGCGGCCGGTCGGCCGCGATCAGCGTCTCGACCGGCAGGATGCCGGCCGCGAGCGCCTCCTCGACGATGTCCTCGCCCTCGGCCAGGAACTGCCCCAGCAGCCGCCGGTGGCGGCGGGCCTGGAGCTTGCGCGCGTGCTTCAGCCGGGCGTTGCCGTGCGAGGTGATCGGCTCCACGGCCGGCGGATCGTCATGCGGCAAGCGCGGCCTTGGCGGCCTCGGCGAGGGCCCCGAACGCCTTCGGGTCCGAGACGGCGATGTCGGCCAGCACCTTGCGGTCGAGCTCGATCTCGGCCTTGCGCAGGCCGAACATGAACTGGTTGTAGCTGAGGCCGTGGCTGCGGGCGCCCGCGTTGATGCGGATGATCCAGAGCCGGCGGAAGTCGCGCTTGCGCGCCCGGCGGTCGCGGTACGCGTACGAGAGCGACTTGAGCATCTGCTCTTTCGCGTGGCGATAGGTGTTGTTCTTCAGCCCGCGGTAGCCCTTGGCCGCCTCGAGCACCTCTCGCCGCTTCTTCTTGCCGTGGACGCTGCGCTTGACGCGTGCCATCTCGGCCCTCCTATCGCTTTCCCAGGAGGCGCAGCGCCTCGTGTTTGTCCGCCGGAGCCATCTCCTTGGTGTGCCGCTTGACCCGGCGGCGCTTCGCGCTCTTGTGCTCGAGCAGGTGCGCTCGGAAGGCGCGGCGGCGCAGCACCTTGCCCGCCGGCGCTCAGCCGGAACCGCTTCTTCGCGGCGCACTTCGTCTTCATCTTCGGCATGCTCGGTTCTCCTTCAGGCGCCGGTGGCGGCCTCGTCGGCCGCCTCTGCGGGCGTCGTCGTCGTCCGCCTTGGCGGCGGGCGTCGGCGCCACGGCCTTGTGCGGCGCCAGCATCATCACCATGTTGCGTCCGTCCTGCAGCGGCTGGGACTCGATCACCCCGAGCTCCTTCACGTCCTCGGCGAGGCGCAGCAGCAGGTCGCGGCCCCGCTCCGGGTGCGTCATCTCGCGCCCGCGGAACATGATCGTGACCTTGACCTTCGCCCGGCTCTTCAGGAATCGCACCACGTGACCCTTCTTGGTCTCGTAGTCGCCGATGCCGATCTTCGGCCGCAGCTTGATCTCTTTGATCGTGATCGTCGACTGGTGCTTGCGCGCGAGCTTGGCCTTCTGCTCCTGCTCGTACCGGTACTTCGAGTAGTCCATCACCCGGCAGACCGGCGGGCGGGCCTCCGGCGCGACCTCGACCAGGTCGAGGTTCTTGTCCCAGGCGTACTTCTGGGCTTCGTCGGTGCTCTTGATGCCGATCTGCGAGCCGTCGTCGTCGATCAGGCGAACCTGCGGGACGCGGATGGCCTCGTTGATCCGGGTCGTCGGCTCCTGCGGCCGTTGGTCGATCTGCCTGCGGGGCCTCAAGACCTGCGCCTAGTCACGATCATCCTCAACCTGTGGAGCTCCTCTCCTCGACACGAAAAAATGGGTGCCGCAGGCACCCGAAACGCAGCCCCGCACGGGGAGCTGCCGCCGAACAATTCGGTTGAACCCTCCGGCATGGCGCCGGACGGGTGAGGGGCGAGATGCCTCTGCTTTGCCAGGCGGTCAGTATAGCAACGCCCCCGAGAGCGCCAAATCATCGCTTGGCAAGCCTTGACCATCGCGCGGTCGGTGATGCATGATCGCCGTGAAATGTTCCACGACCGCACCCAGGCAGGCGCCGCCCTGGCGGCGGCGATACCCGAGCTTCGCAAGAAGTCGAACGTCACCGTGATCGGCCTCGCCCGCGGCGGCGTCGAGGTCGCGGCCGAGCTGGCCCGGCTGCTCGACCTGCCGCTCGACGTGCTCTGCGTGCGCAAGGTCGGCACGCCCGGCCACACCGAGCTGGCGATGGGCGCGGTCGCTCCGCAGGGCGAGCGCTACACCAACCGGCGCGTCGCCGGCCGGCTCACCCCGGCCCAGGTCGACAGCGCCTACGACGTCGCCACCGCCGAGGCGCGGGAGATGGACGAGCGTCTGCGCAGCGGCGTGCCGATGATGCTCGTCGGCCGCACGGCGGTGATCGTCGACGACGGCGCCGCCACCGGCGCGTCGATCCGCGCCGCCCTCGCGGCGGTGCGAAACGCCGGCGCGCGCCAGACGGTGATCGCGCTGCCCGTCCTGCCGCGCCTCGCCGTCGAGCGGCTCGAGCGCGAGTGCGACCGGCTCGTCACGCTGCGCGCGCCGCAGCGCTTCCACGCCGTCAGCCAGTTCTACGAGCACTTCGACGAGGTCACCGAGGCCCGCGTGCTCGAGCTGCTCGCGACCGCGAAGCCCGCCGTCGAGCTCACGGTCTAGCGGTCGGGCGCGGAGCCGAGGTCGTCGGAGTGGCCGGCGGCGAGCCGCGGCCATTGCGCGATCGGCCTGCCGTCCGGCCGACCGACGGAGCGACCGCGCTCGTCGGTGCGCATCTGCTCGCTGGCCGTGCCGAGATAGGGCCGCGGCCATCCCTCCGGGGAGTCCTCCCACGGCTCCTGGCGTCCGTAGACGGTCTGGTCGAGCATCGCGTAGGAGCTCCCCATCGTCTCGTTGCCCCGGCCGGTGGTCCAGTAGGTCTCGAAGACGCGGTCGCCGTCGCGCAGGTAGCACACGTTCATCCCGAAGTGCCGCCCGGCGATGAGCGCGCCGCGAGAGGTCTCGGGAACGGAGTAGAACGGCATCTCCCAGCCCAGAAACGCCCGGTAGCGGTCGCTCTCCGGAAACGACCCCTGGCAGAAGACCGCGAACGTCACGTCGCGCGAGTGCAGGAAGGCCAGCTCGCGCACCTGTGAGTTGTCCTTGGTGCAGCCCTCGCACTGACGGGCGGCCGGGGCGCCCGTCGTACCACATCATGTACGACGCGAAGAGCTGCGTCCGTCCTTCGAAGGTGTCGATCAGCCGGACCTCGCCGGCGTTTCCCACGAGCGGCGTGGCCGGGTCGACCTCGACCATCGGCAGTCGCCGCCGGGCGGCTGCGATCGCGTCGCCCTCACGGGTGTGCGCCTTCTCGCGGACGCGGAGCGCGTCGATCTGCTCCTGCCAGGCCTCGCGGTCGGCAATCGGCGGCGTCGCCGTCATGCTCGTCTCCTTCGTTGTGCGTCACGGTCTTACGGATACAGACCGCCGGCGCGTGGGAAACCCATCGGCTGCGAGCCCAATTGACATCCACCACGGATGTCAATTGGGAGGTGCGGCGCGGTCTGCCCGCGCGCGGCCGGCCGTCAGCCGCTGCCGCCCGGCCCGCGCTGGTGCTCGCGCTTGACGACGTAGGTGCCGCGGGCGCGGGTCGCGAGCACCGGCGGGTCGAGCAGGTCGGCCGCCGAGCCGCTGACGTCCGGGCCGGGCCGAGATCTCCTTCCAGATCTCGAGGTCGACCGTGCGGCTGGTGTTGCCCATGCGCACGATCGTGCCGGTGGCGCGGACGAAGTCGCCGCCGTAGAGCGGCGCCAGGAACTCGACCTTCTCGTAGCCGGCGAACAGGCCCTCGTCGCCGTCGGTGCGGATGGCGAGCTCGGTGACGATGTCGCCGAAGAGCTCGAGCCCGTGCGCCCCGTCGACCAGGTTGCCGCCGTAGTGCACGTCCGCCGCCGACAGCCGCACCCGCAGCTCGACGCTCATGCCCTCCATGCGCTCCTCCTTCCGACCGCCGCGTCATCGGGACCAGGTGCACCGGGAACGCGTCCTGCATGCGCCCGTCGCGGCGCCGCGCCGGCCTGCGCCGCGACCAGGCAGTTGTAGACCGCCTCCTCGGCCGCCTCGTAGGCGGCGGCGAAGAGCGGCGAGAGCGCGCTCGTTCGCGATACCCCTCGGCCTCGGCGACGGTGAACGCGATCCCGATCTCGCCGGAGCCGTTCGAGGCGTACGACCCGGCCCGGGCCAGGCCGAGCAGCGGCCGCAGCGCCAGTCGCCGCAGCTGCTGCGCGCCAAGCGGCGCGTCGGTCGCGCACACGGCGATGCACGAGCCCTCGGGCGGCGCGCGGCGGCGTCGCCGGGTCGAAGCGCAGGCCGCCCGACGTGAACCGCTCGCGGTCGCCGAAGTTGCACATGAGCAGCACGCCGACCGTGTGGCCCTCGACGACCCGCGACGCGGTGCCGATCCCGCCGGGGAAGTCGAAGCAGGTCATGCCGGTGCCGCCGCCGACCGTGCCCTCGGCGACCTCGTCGCCCGCGTTCGCGAGCGCGGCGTGGACATCCTCGACCGTGACCGTGCGCGAGTCGCCCATGTCGGAGTCGTCGCACTCGCCGACGACCGGGATCACCGTGTTGTCGGGGTCGCCGCCGGCGGCCAGCACCGCGCGCGTGGTAGACCATGCCGACGGCGTGCGTGCCGCACAGCCAGACCGGCGACTGGATGATCCCCCACTCGTCGATCTCGAGCTTCTTCGTGAGCTCGCCGACGCCGTTCACCGTGTCGACGCCGGCCCGCACCGGCAGCCGCGGCGGCACGACCACGGTCACGCCGGTGGCCTCGCCGCTGCCGGCCTGGGCGTGGCCGACGCGGACGCCGGGCACGTCGGTGATCGCGTTTCGGGCGCCCGTCGGGAAGAGGCCGACCGGGCCGGCGATGTCACGCCAGCGTCCGTCGCGCCGGCCCGGCTCACGCCAGGATGCATGCGACGCGGTGGGTCGGCGTCGTTGGCCGACCGCCGGCCGGCGCAGCTCGCGGGTCGATGCTGCTTGCAGCTCTCCTGCGCGATCGGGCAGCGCGGGTGGAAGCGGCAGCCGGGCGGGATGTAGACCGGGTTCGGCGTCTCGCCCTTGAGGATCTGCGGCGTCGGTCGAGTCGCGCGGGTCGCGCTTCGGCACGACCGAGATCAGCGCCTTGGTGTACGGGTGCTGCGGGTTGCGGACGACCTCGCGCGCCGGCCCCTCCTCGACGATCCGGCCGAGGTACATGACCGCGATGCGGTCGGCGAAGTGGGCCGCGGTCGAGAGGTCGTGCGTGATCATCAGGATGCCGAGGCCGCTCTCGGCGCAGGTCGTCGAGCAGGCGCAGGATGCCCGCGCGCACCGACACGTCGAGCATCGACACCGGCTCGTCGGCCACCAGCAGCTTCGGCTCGAGCACGAGCGCCGCGGCGATCGCGACGCGCTGGCGCTGGCCGCCCGAGAGCTCGTGCGGGAAGCGGTCGAGGTAGAGCTCGGGCGGCGTGAGGCCCGGCGCGCTCGAGCGCCTCGACGCACGCGCTCGTCGCGCTCCGCCGCCGCGCAGCCGATGCCGTGGATCACGAGCGGCTCGTCGACCGTGTCGCGCACGCGGAAGCGCGGGTCGAGCGACTCGTACGGATCCTGGTAGATGATCTGCATCTCGCGCCGCAGCGGCCGCAGCTCGCGTTGTGCGAGAGCGCGCGCGATGTCGCGCCCGCGGAACCGGATCGAGCCGCTCGTCGGCTCGACCATCCGCATGACCGTCTGCGCGGTCGTCGTCTTGCCGCAGCCCGACTCGCCGACGAGCGCCACCATCTCGCCCGGCCGCGACGCTGAAGCGAGACGCCCTCGACGGCGTGCACCTGGAGCTGCTCGCGCCGGCGCAGCGTGCCCGACGAGCCGCGCGGCACCGGGTAGCGGGTGACGAGGTCGCGAGACCTCGAGCAGCGGGGCGTCGGCCGCGGCTGCTCGCTCGCGGCGCTCACCCGGCCACCTGCGCCGGGACGTCGTTCAGGTGGCAGGCGGCGACGTGGCCGTCGCCGACCGCAGCGCAGCGCGGGCTGCTCGTCGCGCGCAGCGCTCGAACGCGCGAGTCGCAGCGCGGCGCGAACGGGCAGCCGACGCAGCTCGCGGTCGAGCCGCGGCGGCGCGCCGGGGATCGACACCACCTGGTCGTCGCCGTAGAGGTCGGGCGTGGCCGCGAAGAGCATGCGCGTGTACGGATGGCGCGGCTCGTGGTAGAGCGTCTCGCATCGGCCCCGCCTCGGCGATCTCGCCCGCGTACATCACGGCGGCCGGCCGGCACACCTGCGCGACGACCGGCAGGTCGTGCGTGACGAGGATCATCGACCAGCCCGAGCTCGTCCGTGAGCCGCACGAGCAGCTCGCAGGATCTGCGCCTGCACCATCACGTCGAGCGCGGTCGTCGGCTCGTCGGCGAGCAGCACCTTCGGGTCGCAGGCGAGCGCCATCGCGATCGCCGCGCGCTGGCGCATGCCGCCGGAGAACTCGTGCGGGATAGCGGTCGGCGCGCTCGCCGCGAGATGCCCGACCAGCTCGAGCAGCTCGGCCGCCCGCGGCCGCGCGGCGCCTGCCGCGTGGCGACGCCGTGCAGCTCCATCGGCTCGACGATCTGGACGCCGACCGTCTTCACCGGGTTGAACGCGTTCATCGCGCCCTGGAAGACCATCGCGATGTCGTGCCAGCGGTGCGGCGCGACCGTCTCCTCGCCGCGCGCGAGGATGTCCTCGCCGTCGAGCAGCACCCGGCCGGCGACGCTCGCGCTCGCGCGGCAGCAGGCCCATCAGCGCCAGGATGGTCGTCGTCTTGCCGCAGCCCGACTCGCCGACGAGGCCCATCCGCTCGCCCGCGCGCAGGCTCGAAGCTCGACGCCCTGCACGGCGTGCAGCTCGCCGCCGCCGCGAGGTCGAACCACACGTGCAGGTCCTCGACGCTCGAGCACGGCGGCGCGCGCTCACTCGGAGTCGAGCCTCGCCCCGCGAGCGGCCGCAGCCGGAAGCGGCGCACCGACAGGTGGCCGACCCGCAGCCGCGGGTTGAGCGCGTCCTCCATCGCCTGGCCCATCATCGTGCAGGCCAGGATCACGACGCGTCACGCACAGCCCGGGCGGGATGATCGCCCACCAGGCCTTGTGGAAGATCGGCGCCGCCCGTGAGCGAGTTCTGGATCAGCCGGCCCCACGAGATCGTGCGACGGGTCGCCGAGGCCGAGGAAGCTGATGTAGGTCTCGGCGAAGATCGCGGTGGCGATCATGAGCACGGTGTTTGCGACCAGCAGCGGCGCCACCTGCGGCAGGATGTGCTTCCAGATCAGCCGGCTGTGGCCGCCGCCCAGCGCCCGCGCGCGCTTGACGTAGACGCGCTCGCGCACGGATTTCACCTGCGCCCGGATCAGGCGGGCCGTGCTCGTCCAGTAGATGACCCCGATGATCAGGATGATGTTGCACGAGGCTGCGGCCGAAGATGGCGGCGGCGACGATCATCAGCGGCACGTCGGGGATGACCAGGAAGTAGTCGGTGATCCGCATCAGCGACGATGTCGGTCTTGCCGCCGAAGTAGCCCGAGAGCATGCCGACGCCGCCGCCGATGCAGCATCGCCACGCGCCGCGGCCGAGAAGCCGACGATCAGCGACACGCGCGCGCCGTACGATCACCACGGAGAGCATGTCGATGCCGCCGTCGTCCAGCCCGAGCCAGTGCTGCGAGCTCGGCGGCGCGTAGACCGGCCCGACCTGCTGCGTGCGTGCTGTACGGGCTCGAGCCACGGCGCGAACATCGCGATCAGCGATGAAGAAGATCAGGATCGACGAGGCCGATCACGGCCTGCGCGCTGCCGAGCAGCACCTCGCGCACGATGCCGCGGCCGCTTGGTCGCGCTCGGCGGGCACCGGCGGCGCTCGACGAGCTTCGATCTGCGCGCTCACGTCGTCACCCGCGGGTCGAGCTTGAAGTAGAGCAGGTCGGCGATGAAGTTCGCGACGATCACCGAGAGCGTGAGGATCAGGAAGATGCCCTGCAGCACCGGGTAGTCGCGCTGGTTGATCGCCTCGATGGTGGCCAGGCCGATGCCCGGGTAGGAGAAGACGTCCTCGACCACGATCGCGCCGGCGACGATCGAGCCGAGCGAGAGCGCGATCAGGGTCACGAGCGGCAGCATCGCGTTGCGCAGCGCGTGCCTCCACACGATCGCCCAGTTGCGCAGGCCCTTGGCCCGCGCCGTCAGCACGTAGTCCTCGCCGAGCGTCTCGAGCATCGACGAGCGCACGATCAGCGCGTACTCGCCGTAGAGCCCGATGCCGAGCGTGAGCGCCGGCAGCAACAGGTGGTTGACGCGGTCGCTGAGGACCGCCCAGGTCGACGGCGTCGCCGAGGATCGCCGAGCGTGTTCGACTGATCCCGCTCGCCGGCAGGCCCGAGCGGGATCGCGATGTAGAAGATCACGAGCAGGCCGATCCACTGCGTCGGCATCGCGTAGAACGCGAGCGCCGTCCACAGGTTGGCCGAGTCCGACGAGCGTGCCTCGCCGCCAGGCGGCGACCACCCCCGAGATGATGCCGATCACGATCGAGATCAACGTGCCGACGACGAGCATCGGCAGCGTGTTCAGGAGCGGCTTCTTGATGTCGTCCCACACCGGCCGGTTGTCGAACGTGGACGTGCCGAGGTCGCCGTGGGCGAGCCGCTCGAGGTAGATGACGTACTGCTGCCACTTCGACTTGTCGAGCCCGTACTGCTTGACGAGCGCCTCGCGGAACTGCTTCGTGCAGTGGCGGCAGCGCAGGCCGGTGACCGCGTCGCCGGGCAGCGGCGCGGAAGATCACGAAGTTGAGCGTGATCGCGACGAACATCGTCACGATCGCGAACAGCGTCCGCTTGAGGACGTAGTCGGTCCCCCTCATCGCGATCCGTCCTTGGAGCCGGGGCGGGTCAGGTCGTCATCCGGTCTTGTGCGGGCTCGTGTAGTAGCACTTGCAGTAGGCGTTCAGGTCGGGGTAGAAGCCCGTCCAGCTCTTGTCGTTGGCGGTGACCAGGTCCTCGTCGACCAGCTGGATGTACGGCCGGTCGTGGGCGACCTCGGCCTCCATCTTCCAGACGAGCGCCTGGCGCTGCTTCGGGTCGATGAGCGTCGCCTGCTGCAGGTACTGCTTGTCGAAGAGCGGGTTGTTGTAGCCGGTGTCGCTCCAGCTGTACCACTGCGCGCTGGTCATGTACGGAGAGCTGGGCGTCGGGATCGATGTACTCGGCCCAGTCCCACGTGGCGAAGTCGAACTTCGTGTACTTGCCCGCCGTCTCGAGCCCGTAGGCCTGGCCGCTGTCGCCGCCGGCGACCTCGTGCAGCTTGACCCCGATCTTGGCCCAGTCGTTGGCGAGGATCTGGAACTGGCGGTCGCCGTTGAAGTCGAGGCTGTCGGGCACGATCACGTCGTACGCCATCGGGTGGGCGGGCTGCGCGTACTTGCCGGTCGTCGCCGGCACGATCCGCACCCCGTCCGAGCCCGCGCTTGTAGCCGAGCGAGTCGAGGATCTGGTTCGCCTTGGCGATGTCGTACGGCAGCGGCTTGATCGCCGGATTGAGCCAGAACGCGCCGACTGCAGCGAGAGCATGTTCGCCCACGGCCGGGCGTAGCCGGCGTAGACGACCTTGACGATCTGGTTGCGGTCGGTCGCGTACTCGAGCGCCTCGCGCACCTGCGGGTTCGAGCAGCTCGCGGTTCTTCGGCTTCAGCGGGTTCGAGTTGAAGGTGATGTTCGTGACCTCGGAGCTCGGCACCGACTGCAGCTCGAAGCGGCTGTCGGACTTGAGCGAGCTGATCGCGTTGTACGGCACCTGGTCGACGAAGTCGATGTTGCCCGCCTGCAGGTCGGCGATCATCGACGTCGAGTTGGTGTAGTAGGTCATCGCCACGGCCTGCGGCGTGCGACTTCGGCCCGTAGAAGTCCGGGTTGGGCTTGAAGATCGTCGTGCCCTTCTCCTGGAACTGGCTGATCGTGTACGGGCCGCCCGACGACCGTCGGCAGGTGCTGCTCGGGCCGGAACGTCTTCAGGCCCTTGCCGTTCGTTGCCGGCGTACTTCTCCCAGACGTGCTCGGGCAGGACGAAGAACTGCTCGAGCTGCGGCAGGACGTTCGCGACCGCCTTGTCGTAGTGGATCACGAGCGTGGTCGGGTTCGGCGCGTCCATGCTTCGTGACGTGCGTGAGCGCCGCGGCGGCGAGCGGCGGTCGGCCCGGCCGCGTACTTGACGATCAGTGTTGCCCGTCCAGGCGGCGTCCTCGGCCGTCAGCGGCTTGCCGTCCGACCACTTGCCGCCGGCTTGAGGTGGAACGTCCAGGTCAGGCCGTCCGGCGACGTCGACCAGCTCGTCGCCCAGTCGCCCTCGAGCTTCTCGCTCGGGGCCGTACTGGACGAGCTGCGGGTAGATTCATGACGAACGCGTTGTAGGACTGGCTCTCGATCGCGACGAACGGGTTCAGCGAGTCGATGTAGTTGGTCGTGCCGACGCGCAGGATCCCGCCCTTGCGTCGAGCCTCCGCCGCCCCCGCCGCCGGGCGCCGCTCCGCCTCCGCCACAGCCGGCGGCGGTCGCCACCGCGGCTGCGAGCATCGTCATCGCGATCAGCCTGCGCGCGTTCATCTGGGGCCCTCCCCACGGTGTCGTGGTGATCCCGGCCCGGGCGCGGCTCGCGCACGGCCAGCTCGTCGATGTACTCCGCCACCTCGGCCACGGCCTGGTCGAGCCACAGCCGGCCCTTCTCGACCGTCGCGACCGTCGCGTCGCCCACGACGCCCGACTCGGTCCAGCCGCTCCAGGCGCCCTTGACCGAGAGCGGGCCGTCGTTCCAGTCCATCCACACGTTCTCCGAGCCCCAGTCGGGGATCTCCCGCACCGCCTTGTCCATCTGCACCAGCTCCGGCTTGATCGCCAGGTAGAGCGACGTCTCGAGCTCGCAGGCGTGCGCCATGCCGCCGGGCGCGTCGGAGTCGCGCGTGCGCCGCAGGAGCTCGGCCGACTCCGGGCCGCACAGGTACCAGAACGACGCCGCGATCGTCTCGGGCCGCTCGACCATCAGGAGCCGCGCCGCCATGTCGACCAGCGGCACGTTCGAGCCGTGCCCGTTCACGAACAGGATGCGCTCGAAGCCGTGGCGGATGCAGGCTGCGGCCGATGTCGAGCAGGTGGTCGACGAACGTCTTCCAGTCGATCGTGATCGGCCCGGGGAAGTCCATGTGGTGCGGCGTGTAGCCGTGGGTCACGGTCGGCAGCAGCAGCGACCTGCCCGGCGCAGCGCAGCACCGCCCGCTCGGCCAGCGTCTCTGCGATCACGACGTCGGTGTCGATCGGCAGGTGGTAGCCGTGGTCCTCGAGCGTCGCCACCGGGATCACGCACACCGGGTCGGCGTCGCCCACTCGGCCACCTGCGGCCAGGTCAGCTCGGCGTAGCGGTGTGTGGGGCTCAGGCAAAGGCGTAGCTGCTGCTCGTGGGAGTCGCACGGGTTCCCGCGACCGTATCGGACCGTTCCTTCTGTGACGTCGGCGATGCACCAAAAGACAGTCTTCGACTCGGCGCCGTGCTCGCGTGTGGCGGCAGAGCGAGTCCGGCGCGCCGGTGTGGTCGCAGAGCGCGTCGCGCAGGAGCTGCCGGCGTGACCGGGCCGCGCTCGAGCCAGCCGCACGCCGAGCGCTGCCGCGCCCGCGAGCCCGCGATCGCCGCGGGATCGCGCTCGTAGCGGGCCATCCGCGCGCTCGTGTAGTGGTTGGTGTGGGCGAGGGTGCCGTCCGCGCGGCCGCAGCAGCTCGGCGTCGGTGGCCGAGCCCTCGACGCTCACGACGCCGCCGTCGCGGTGGCTCAGCAGGTTGTTGTACGACGACGCCCGGCGGGGATGCAGCGCCGCCGCGACCGCCTCGTCGAGCGTGCGCCGGCGCAGGATGTCGCGCACCAGCAGCAGCCGGGGGATGCCGACGCGGTCGTCGTTCGGCGAGAGCTCGTTGCCGGTCAGCGCGAGGCCGGCGGAGTTGAAGCCGACGCTGATCCACGGCCCGACGCCGATCGTGAGCAGAGACGGGCTCGCCCTCGACGTGCCACTCGAGCGCGACCAGCTCGTCCTCGCGCTCGGGCTCGAGGTCGTTGTTGTGCGCCACCCACACGTGCCCGTCCGCCGTCGCCGGCGCGCAGCCGACCAGGTCGGAGCAGCGCCCGGCCGGGACGGCATCGTCGGCCCAGATCTCCTCGACCGATGCCGCGAACACGGCCAGCGGATCGGCCCCGGCCCCCTCGGCGACGCCGTCGATCTCCTCGACCAGCCACGGCAGCTCGGCGGCGGTCGCGTCGCGGTAGGCGACGGCCCGAGCGCGCCGGTGCAGGGTCGACCGCGTCGGCATGCCGGCGGACGGCGGCCGCCGTGGCGGCGCCGATCTGGATGCCCACTTCGCGGTGCGCTCCCGCCACGCGCACGAGCTCGATCCGTCTGGGCGCCACTTGCAGACTCTACGCGAATCCGGAGGGACGGGGCAGGGTGAGGTGAACACCTGGTGTACGTTGTGCCGGTGTCAAGTGACGCCGCTCCCAGGTACCGCCAGGTCGCCGACGCCCTGCAGCGGCGGATCCTCGCCGGCGACCTGGAGTCGCACGACCGGCTCGCGTCCGAGCGCACGATCGCCGACCGCTTCGGCCTCTCGCGGATGACCGCGCGCCAGGCCGTCGAGCTGCTCGTGCGTCGCGGCGTCGTCTACCGCCGGCCCGGATCGGGCACGTTCGTCTCGCCGCCCCGGATCGAGCACACGCTCCAGCGTCTGGCCGGGTTCTCGGAGCAGATGCGCCGCCAGGGCGTCCAGCCGACGCGGGCGCGTGCTCGAGATGCGCTGCAGCGGCCGCGTCGACGACGTGGCGCGCGCGGCGCTCGCGCTCCCGGCCGGCGAGCGCGCCTGGATGGTGCGACGGCTGCGGTTCGGCGACGGCGAGCCGCTCCTGCTCGAGACGTTCTGGGTGCCGCGCGCGGTCTGCCCGGAGCTCTCCCGCCACGAGCTTCGCGACCGCTCGCTCTACGCCGTGATGCGCGAGCGCTACGGCGTCGACCCGGTGAGCGCCGAGACGTCGCTCGAGCCCGCGGCGCTCGACCCCGCCGACGCCCGCCACCTGGCGGCCCGCCCGGGCGCGCCGGCGATCCTCGTCATCCGCACGACGCACGCCGCCGACGGCCGCCCGGTCGAGTTCGCCCGCGACCTCTACCGCGGCGACCGCGCCCGCTTCGAGCTCACGCTGCGCAGCTGAATACACGGGTGCCCGGCGCCGGCTACTCACGACAGCCGGCGCGAGGCGGCCTCGGCGACGAGCTCGTCGCGGAGCTCGACCAGGCGCGCGCGTGCCCAGGTTGCCCTGCTCGCGGCGGCGCAGCGAGACGGTGCCCGCCTCGACCTCCTTGTCGCCGACCACGAGGATGCACGGGGTGCGCTGGTGCTCGGCCTCGGCGATCTTCTTGCCGACCGACTCGGTGCGCAGGTCGGGCTCGGCCCGCAGGCCCGCGGCGTTCAGGTCGGCCGCGACGGACGCGGCATAGGCGTCGTGGCGCTCGGCGACGGGCAGCGACGATCGCCTGCACCGGCGCCAGCCAGAGCGGGAACGCGCCCGCGAAGTGCTCGATCAGGATGCCGATGAAGCGCTCGAACGCCCCGAAGAGCGCCCGGTGCACCATCGCCGGGCGGTGCTCGGCGTTGTCGTCGCCGGTGTAGACCATGTCGAACCGCTCGGGCATCTGGTAGTCGAGCTGCACCGTGCCCATCTGCCACGACCGCCCGACCGAGTCGGTCATGTGCAGGTCGATCTTGGGGCCGTAGAAGGCGCCGTCGCCCTCGTTCAGCTCGTACTCCTCGCCCGCCTTCGCGAGGGCGCCCTCGAGCGCGGCCTCGGCGCGGTCCCACAGGGCGTCGTCGCCGATGCGGTTCTCGGGCCGCGTCGAGAGCTCGAGCCGCACCGGCAGGTCGAAGATGCCGTAGATGTGGCGGGCGAGCTTCAGGCAGCCGATGACCTCGTCCTCGATCTGGTCGTCGGTGCAGAAGATGTGCGCGTCGTCCTGGGTGATGTGGATCACCCGCAAGAGCCCGTGCAGCGCGCCCGACGGCTCGTCGCGGTGCACGAGGCCCTGCTCGGCCAGGCGCATCGGCAGGTCGCGGTAGCTGCGCTTGGCCGCCTGGTAGAGCTCGATGTGGCCGGGGCAGTTCATCGGCTTCACGCCGAGCGGCCGCTCCTCCTTGTGCGTGAAGAACATGTTGTCGCGGTACTTGTCCCAGTGGCCGGAGCGGCGCCAGATGTCGACCGAGTAGATGATCGGCGTGCGCACCTCGCGGTAGCCCCACTCGCCGTTCAGCTCCCGCCAGAGCTTCGTGAGCTCGTTCCAGATCACCATGCCGCGCGGATGCCAGAACGGCGCGCCGGGCGCGACGTCCGAGGTGTGGAACAGGTCGAGCTCGCGGCCGATGCGGCGGTGGTCGCGCCGGCGCGCCTCCTCGAGCATCTGCAGATGCTCGTCGAGGTCGGCCTGTTTGAAGAAGGCGGTGCCGTAGATCCGGGTGAGCATCGGCTTGGAGTTGTCTCCGCGCCAGTACGCCCCCGCCTGCGAGAGCAGCTTGAACGCCTTGATCGGCTGGGTCGTCTGCAGGTGCGGCCCCCGGCACAGATCCTCGAAGTCGTCGTTGCGGTAGAGGCTGATGTCGCCGTCGGGCAGGCCCTCGGCGAGCTCGAGCTTGTACGGCTGGTGCTCGGCCCGGAACCGCGCGAGCAAGCGACGCCTTCTCGACGTCGTCCTCGCGCACGAACGCGGCCCGGTGCTTCAGGATCTTGCGCATCTCGGCCTCGATGCGCGCGAGGTCGTCGGCGCCGATCGGCTCCGGGAACTCGAAGTCGTAGTAGAAGCCGTCGGCGATCGCAGGCCCGATGGCGATCTTCGCCTCCGGCCACAGGTGCAGGACGGCCTGCGCCATCACGTGGGCGGTCGAGTGGCGCAGCACCGCCAGGGCCTCCGGGTCGCGGTCGGTGAGGATCCGCAGCCGGTCGCCGTCGTGCAGCGGCAGGCGGACGTCGCGCACCTCGCCGCCGACCTCGACGGCAACCGCGGCCTTCGCCAGCCGATCGCCGATCGCCGCGGCCGCGTCGAGCCCGCTCGCGCCGGCGGGGAGATCGAGGTCGCTGCCGTCGGGAAGGGTGACCTTCATCGCGCCTGGCAGCATACAAACCACCGCGCGCGGGCCGCCCCCGGTGTCGCCGCCCGCTGCTACGCTCGCGCCGATGACAGCAGTGACGGCGGCGTTGGCAGTGGCGCTCGTGATCGCCGTCGTCCTGCTCGCCGTCGCCCGGCGGGAACGGACGCGGGCGATGGCCGCCGCGGGCGCGACCGAGGGCGACCTGGCCGACGTCGTCACGCGACGGCTGCGGGCGAGCGCCCCGCGGGCCGAGCTGTCCGAGGCCCGGGCCTGGCGCGACGCCCTCATGACGGTCGTCCCGAGCCCCGTGCTCGTGTTCGACGACGCCGGCCGGCTGGTGCGGGCGAACGCGCTCGCCCGGGGCTCGGCGCCCCTCGCTGCTCGACCTCGCCGCCCAGCCGGAGCTCGACGACGGCCGTGCGGGCGGCGCTGGCCGGCCGGCCTCCGGGCGGCGAGCTCGGCCTGACCGTGTACGAGCCCGAGCGGCGCCGCTACCGCGTGCACGTGCAGGCGTTCCGCGGCGAGGCCGGCCCCCGCTGCGTCGTCATCCTCGAGGACGAGAGCGCCGAGGCCGACTACCGCGACGCGCGGAGGCTGTTCTCGGCCGGCGTGTCGCACGAGCTGCGCACGCCGCTCCAGCGCATCCTCGGCCTCGTCGAGACGCTCGGCCTCGACCTGACCGACGACGCCCGCTCCGAGATGATCGCCCAGGCGCGGCTCGAGGTCGACGGCATGCGCCGCCTGATCGAGGACATGATCATGCTCGTCCAGCTCGAGAGCCACCGCTTCGACGGCACCGTCGAGCCGACCGAGATGGCCGAGGCCGTCGAGGCGTGCGTGCGCCGGCACGCGGACGCGGCCCGGCTCGCGTCGATGTCGCTGGCCGCGCAGGCGAACCGCGGCCTCGTCGTGGCGGTGCCTGCGCGGCTCGTCGACGCGGTGCTGGACAACCTGGTCGAGAACGCGATCCGCCACGCCGGCCAGGGCGAGCGCATCGAGCTGCGCGTGCGCGGCCTCTCCGGCGCCGTGGAGCTCGTCGTGCACGACTCCGGCGGCCGCATCCCGCCAGAGCACCTCGGCCGCGTGTTCGAGCGCTTCCACCGGGTCGAGAACGCCCGCTCCGGCCCCGGCACGGGCCTCGGCCTCGCCATCGTCAAGCACATCGCCGAGGAGTACGGAGGCCGCGCCACCGCCGAGTCGAGCCCGGCTGCGGGGACGACGATGCGGGTCGTGCTGCCGGCGCCGGCCGCGTTCCGGGAGTAGCCGGTCGCTGGACCTGGTCCGGGCGGACGACGGCGATGTTGAAGTCGGCGCCGCCGAGCGGGCCCATCAGCCGCAGCCACAGCGGGAGGTACATCTCGGGGCCGCGCGCGGCCGAGATGTCGCCGAGGTCGAGGACGGCATCGCGCGGCCAGCCGAAGCTCTCGAGCAGGTCGAGCACCTCGCCCTTCGCGGCGGCGTCGTTGCCGCAGATGAAGAGGTTGTGCGGGCCGCGCAGGCGGCCGGGGTCGATCATCACCTGGTTGTTCACGGTGTTCAGCGTCTTGACGACGCGGGCGTCCGGGAAGGCGGCCTGGAGCTGCTCCGCGACGCTCGTCGTGTTGCACACCGAGAGCGTCGGCGGCCGCCCCTGCGAGAAGTCGAGCGAGTTGGAGACATCGACGACGATCTTGCCCGCCAGGTTCGCGGCCCCGGCTGCGCGCAGCACGTCCACGGAGACCCCACCGGAGGTGCAGTTGAAGACGAGCTCGGCCACCTCGGCGGCCCCGGCGAACGTGGCGTGCGCGGCGCCCGGCCCCGCCGCGGCCGCCCACGCCGAGGCGCGCTCGTTGTCGGCCGTCCGCGAGCCCATCGTCACCTCGTGGCCGAGAGCGACGAGCTTGCCGGCGATCGCGCTTCCGACCGCCCCGGTGCCGAGCACCGGCGATCCTCACGCCGCCGTCCCCCGCTCCAGCGCCTCGAACCGGTATCCAACGCCCGGATGCGTCTGGATGTACGTGTGGGAACGCGAGCGCTGATCGAGCTTCTGCCGCAGCTTGCGCACGCACACGTCCACCGTGCGGTCGCGGTAGCGGTACGGCGTCCCCCACACCCGCTGCTGGAGCTGGTCGCGCGTCAGCGCCTTGCCCGACTCGCCGGCCAGCACCCACAGCAGCCGGAACTCGGTGCGGGTCAGGCCCGCATCCTGGCCGTCGAGCAGCGCCTGGTGCAGGTCGGCGTCGACGACGAGGCCCGGCGCCTCGACCCGGCCGGCGTCGCGGTCGGACGGCACCATCCCCGAGCGGCGCAGCGCGGCCTGCACGCGGGCCACGAGCTCGCGCATCCCGAACGGCTTGGCCAGGTAGTCGTCGGCCCCGATCCGCAGGCCGTGCACCTTGTCGTGCTCGGATCCGCGCGCGCTGATCATGATGATCGGGATCGTCGCTCCCTCGGAGCGCAGCGCCTCGGTGATCCGCCAGCCGTCCTCGCCGGGGAGCATCAGGTCGATGACGGCCACGTCGGGACGCTCGAAGCGCAGCTTGCGCAGCGCGGCGTCGCCGTTGTCGGCCCACTCGACGTCCATGCCCGCGCCACGCAGGTGCGTCGCCATCGCGTTTGCGATGACCCGGTCGTCCTCGGCGATCAGCACCCGCGGCATCGGGAGAACGCTAGCCGAGGGCCCGGCGGCTCGTCACGGGCCGGACGGACAGGGAGTTAAAAGGATTCGCCGCCGTGGCTTGCCTTTCGTCCCCCGGTCGAACGGACTTTCGAGTCGCCTCTACGGCCCATCCGCCCGGCTTCGCTCTACTCGGCTGCCCTCGGCGGCGCACGGGGGACATTACGGACGTCCGCGCCGGCCTGCAACCAACGAATTGCCGCACTTTGCGGAGTCGTGCCCGCGGCCGAATTCGGTTTGTTCGCAAACTGCGATCACAGGTAGGGCCGGGCGCGGTCGAGCACGTCGTGGTCGGTCGGGTAGGTCAGGATCCCGGGCGCGCCGTCGGGGGCGATCCATGCCACCTCGTCGACGTCGTCGGCGAGCGCGGCGGCGGCGCCCTGGGACCGCATCACGTAGTAGCGCACCGTCTTCGGGGTGCCGTCGGCGACGGCGTACCTGACCGTGCCCAGGTCGTGCTCGATGACCGCCCGGTGGCCGGTCTCCTCGAGCACCTCGCGGAGCGCCGCGGCGGCATCGTCCTCGCCCGGCTCGAGCTTGCCCTTGGGCAGCGACCAGTCGCCGCGGCGCGGGCGGTGCACGACCGCGATCTTCCCATCCCGGTGCAGCACGGCGCCGGCCGCGCGGATCACGGCCGTCTGGCCGCGCTCCGCCGAGCCATCATCGTGCCGCCCCAGAAGGCGAGCCCGACGCCGCCGACGAGCACGAGCACGATGCCCGAGAAGATCCAGATCACGCCGCGGGCGCCGCCGATCAGGGCCCCCGCGACGATCATCGCGACCCCGAGCACACCGAAGGCCTGCGTGCACACGAACGGCCCCGGCAGGCCCGCCGGGGTCACCGGCTGCGATGCGTCGCCGAGCCGCGACGGGTTCGCCCGGTCGAGCCGGCGACTGCGCTCGGCAAGGCCGATCACCACGCCGAAGAACGCCGCGAAGTAGATCAGCTGCGACCAGAACGACCCGATGTAGTCGTCCATGTAGGTGAAGACGACGATCAGCGCGACCGCGGCGGCGGTGCCGACCACGGCGACTCCGATCGAGGTCTGCCAGGCATAGACGTTGCGCTCGCTCGACGGCCCGCTCATCGGGCGTAGCGTACACGGGCGGCCGGGGGCGGCGGCGGTCGCCGCGCGGGCCGGGCTCTAAGCTGCGCGCGATGGCGGGAGTCGTGATCCTCGGCGCCGGATTCGCCGGCGCCTACGTCGCCCGGCTGCTCGGAAAGGGCCGCTGGGAGGGCGAGGTGACGGTCGTCGACCCGCGCAACTTCATGCTCTACACGCCGCTCCTGCCCGAGGCCGCGTCGGGGACGGTCGAGCCGCGGCACGTGGTCGTGCCCGTGCGGGTGATGTGCCCGCGCGCGCGGCTCGTGCTCGGCCGGGCCGAGTCGGTCGACCTCGCCGCGCGCACCGTCGCCGTGCAGCCGCCCGAGGGCGGCCCGGTGACGCTTGCGTTCGACAGCCTCGTGGTCGCGCTCGGCGCCGTGTCGCGCACGGCGCCGATCCCCGGCCTGCTCGAGCACGCGGTCGGCTTCAAGAGCGTGGCGGAGGCGATCTACCTGCGAAACCACGTGCTCGGCCAGCTCGAGCTGGCCGCGACCGCTGCGGACGAGGCCGAACGCAGGCGACGGCTCACGTTCGTGTTCGTCGGCGGCGGCTACGCAGGCGTCGAGGCGATGGCCGAGCTCGAAGACCTGTGCCGCGACGCGTCCCGCTACTACCCGGAGCTCCGCGGCGTGCCGCGGCGCTGGCTCCTGGTCGACGCCGCCGACCACATCCTGCCCGAGCTCGGCGGCGCACCTGGCGGCATACGCCACGGGCCAGCTCGAGCGGCGCGGGTTCGAGCTGCACCTGGCATCCGGACTGAAGGCGGTGAGCGACCAGGGGGTCGAGCTCGCCGACGGCACCGCCGTGCCCGCCGCCACCGTCGTCTGGACGGCCGGGGTGCGCCCGCGACCGCTCGCGGCCGACCTCGGGCTGCCACTCGACGAGCGCGGCCGGGTGGCGGTCGACGAGCACCTGCGCGTGCCCGGCCGGCCCGGCGTGTGGGCGCTGGGGGACGTCGCCGCCGTGCCGAACGCCGCGACGCCGGGCCGCCTCGACCCGCCCACGTGCCAGCACGCCCTGCGCCAGGCCCGCCGGCTCGCGCGAAACATGCTCGCCGAGCGGCGCGGCCGGCCGCTGCGGCCGTATCGCTATCGCATGCTCGGGCAGGTGGCGACGCTTGGGCGGCACAAGGGCGTCGCCGAGCTCTTCGGCGTGATCCGGTTGCGCGGCTTCGCCGGCTGGTGGGTCACCCGCACGTACCACCTCTACCAGCTCCCCCTGCTCAGCCGGAAGCTGCGCGTCGTCAGCGACTGGACGGTGGGCCTGTTCTTCCGGCGAGACGTCGCCGAGCTGGGATCGCTGGGCGAGCCGGTGCCGCTCGATCCGCCGCCGGCGCCACGCTGACCCGGCGTCCGGTCGACGCCGCGAGGACGGCGGCGAGGATGACGACGACGCCCGCGATCTGCCAGGCCGACGGCGACTCGCTCAGGATGATCGCCCCGAAGACGACGGTCGCCACCGGTTGCAGCGTCAGCGTGATGGCCGTGAGCGCCGCCGGCAGGCGCGTGAGCGACGCCGTGATCAGGAGCCAGCCGAGCACCTGCGAGGTGAGCGCGAGCAGCACGAGCCAGCCGGTCGCCCGCCATCCCGGCGTGAGGTCGAGGTCGCCGATGGCCGTCCCGGCCACCAGGCAGACGACCGCACAGGCCGCCGTCGCGTCGCACAAGGCCGCGGCCGGCCTGTGGTCGCGCCCGCTCTGGCGCAGGAGCAGGATGTACCCGGTGTACGCGACGCCGGTGAGCACGCCGTAGACGACCCCCGCCGCGGGCCGGGCGCCGTAGGCGGAGGCGCCGATCACCCCCGAGATCAGGACGACGCCGGCGAGGACGGCCAGGCCGGCGAGCACGGTGCGCCGGGCGGGGCGCTCGCCCCACAGCACCCAGGCCGCGAGCGCCACCATGACGACCTGCGTGTTCGAGAGCACGGTCGCGAGGCCCGCTCCGATCGCATCGATCGAGTGGTTCCAGACGATCAGGTCGGCCGCGAGCCAGACGCCGGCGACCGCGGCCAGCACCCGCTCGCGCCCGTGGGCGCCTGCTGCCGGGGCGCGGCGGCCCTCGGCACGCGCGACGAGCACGAGCACCGGCACCGCGTACAGGCAGCGGAAGAAGGCACCCGTCGACGGCGACACGTGCGCCAGCCGGAACAGGATGGCCGAGAACGCGATGGCGAACGCCCCGGCGGCGGCCTCGACGGCCACGACCGGGCGGCGGTCGTCCACTCCTATGCCGCGGCCGGCTGCAGCTCCGCGCACAGCTCGAGCGCCGCCTCGACGAACGCGAGTGCGGCCGGCGAGCGGTAGCGGTCGCTGTGCCAGGCGAGCCCGATCAGGCGCGGCGGCACCCGCTCGCCGAGCTCGATCACCGCCACCCTGGTGTCGGCCTCGTTGACCGTCAGCCGGGGCACGAGCGCGATGCCCATGCCCGTGGCCACCATCGCCTGGAGCGTGGCGTTGTCGTCGGAGCGGAACGCCATCCGCGGCTCGACCCCGGCGGCCCGCAGCCGCTCCTCGACCTGCTGGCCGCCGAGGCACGTGCGGTAGCCGACGAGCGGCATCGCCCCGATCTCCCGCAGGGTCGGCGGCGTCGTCGCACGGGCGAGCGGCGAGTCGGCCTGGGTCAGCAGCACGTAGGGATCGCGCACGAGCTCGACCGTCGCGATCGCCGCGCCGGGCACCGGCAGCATCACGAACGCGAGGTCGAGGCCGCCGTGCTCGATCTCGGCCAGAAGGCCCTCGTCCTCGGCCTCCTCGAGCCGGATCTGCACGCGCGGCCAGGCCTGGGTGTAGCGGCGCAGGAGCTCGGGCAGGATGCGGGCGCCCGCGCTCTGAAACGCACCCACCCGCAGCGTGCCGGCCTCGCCCGACTGCAGCGCCTCCATGTCGGCGCGCGCGGCCTGGAGCCGGGCGACGATCGCCTCGGCATGCCCCAGCAGCAGCCGGCCCGCCTCGGTCAGCTCAACCGGCCTCGGGCCGCCCGGGCGCTCGATCAGCCGCGGGCCGACCAGGCGCTCGAGCGTTGCGATCTGCTGGCTCACCGCCGACTGCGTGTACCCGAGCGCGGCCGCGGCCCTTCCGAACGACCCGTGCTCGGCGATTGCCTCGAGCGCGGCCAGGTGCCGCAGCTCAACTCCCAACCACTGATCAGACTCCATGATCGAAACCACCGTAATGTCGATTTGAACTTATGGACTCGCGCGCCGATCATAGTCGCATGGGACTCATCGTGATACTCATCCTGCTGGTGGTCGTCGGGCCGCTCGCGGTGCGCTTCGGGGTCGATTCGCGACCCGCCGGGGCACGCCCCGAGGCATGGTGGCCCGCCGCCCCCCGCGACCGGCGCTAGCACCCGCCGTCGGCTCAGCTGAGGCCGAGGTAGGCCTTGCGCACGCGCTCGTTCGTGCGCAGGCTCGGGGCCTTGTCGGTGAGCGCGACCGACGCCCGTCTCGAGCACGTAGCCGCGGGAGGCGATCTCGAGCGCCATCAGGGCGTTCTGCTCGACGAGCAGGATCGTCGTGCCCTGCTGGTTGATCTCGATGATGATCTCGAAGATGCGCTCGACGAGCACCGGCGCGAGGCCCATCGAGGGCTCGTCGAGCAGCAGCAGCTTCGGCCGCGCCATCAGCGCGCGCCCCATCGCGCACATCTGCTGCTCGCCGCCGGAGAGCGTGCCCGCCTTCTGCGCCCGGCGCTCGGCCAGCCGCGGGAAGAGCCCGAAGACGCGGTCGACATCCTCCTGCACGCCGGCCTTGTCGCGGCGCTGGAACGCGCCCATCTCGAGGTTCTCGAGCACGGTCATGCGCGCGAAGAGCCGCCGCCCCTCGGGCGACTGGCTGATGCCCATGCGCACGATCTCGTGCGGGGCCTCGCCGACGATGTCCTCGCCGGCGAACGTGATCCGGCCGCGCTTGGGCCGGTTGATGCCTTGGATCGAGCGCAGCGTCGTCGACTTGCCGGCGCCGTTCGCGCCGATCAGCGTGACGATCTCGCCCTCGCACACCTCGAGCGAGATGCCCTTGATCGCCTCGATCGTGCCGTAGTACGTGTGGACGTCGTCCATCGCGAGCAGGGTGCTGGTGCCGCCGCTGCTCACGCTCCGGCCCCGTCGCCGGCCGGGTGGCGCCGCTGCCCAGGTAGGCCTCGATCACGCGCTCGTCGGACTGGATCTCCTGCGGCGTGCCCTCGGCGATCTTCTCGCCGTAGTCGAGCACCGTCACGCGCTCGGAGATGCCCATGACGACCTTCATGTCGTGCTCGATCAGCAGCACCGTGAGGTCGCGCTCGTCGCGCACCTTGCGCACGAACGCCGTGAACTGGGCCGTCTCCTGCGGGTTCATGCCCGCCGTCGGCTCGTCGAGCAGCAGCAGCTTGGGGTCGGTGGCGAGCGCGCGCGCGACCTCGAGCCGGCGCTGGTCGCCGTAGGAGAGGTGCATGGCGTAGGAGTCGTCGGCCGACGTCGGCAGCTCGCAGTAGCGCAGCAGCTCGTGCGCGCGCTCGGCCGCACCCCGCTCCTCGCGGCGCAGGCCGGGAGTGCGCAGCACCGAGCGGACGATGCCGCCCTTGATGCGGGAGTGCATGCCGACGAGGACGTTCTCGAGGCTCGTCATCGTCGGGAAGAGGCGGATGTTCTGGAACGTGCGCCCGACGCCGAGGTGCGTGATCGCGTGCGGCGGCAGCCCGGCGACGTCGTGGCCGTCGAACAGGATCTCGCCGCTCGTCGGCGTGTAGACGCCGGTGAGCATGTTGAAGAACGTCGTCTTGCCGGCGCCGTTCGGCCCGATCAGGCTCACGATCGAGCCCCGCGGGACGACGAAGTCGACGTCGTTGCAGGCGACGAGGCCGCCGAACTCCTTGCGCACAGCGCTCGCGACGAGCAGGTTGTCGGTCATTGCTGTTCGGCTTCGTACAGCGAGCCGCCCTCGACGCCGAGCTGGAGCTCGACCCGGCGGCGCTTGCCCGGGGATCAGCCCCTCGGGCCGTACCAGCATCATCACGACGATGATCAGGCCGAAGATGCCGTAGGTGTACTGGGGGACGTTGAAGCTCGTGCCGGCGATGTTGTTCACGTTGTTGCCGACGGCCTCGAGACCCTGGTAGTTCAGGTACGAGAGCACCGCGCCGCCCAGGCACACGCCCCAGACGTTGCCCATCCCGCCCAGGATCACCATGCAGAGCACGGTGATCGAGATGTTGAGCGAGAAGTCGCCCGGGAACGTCGAGCTCTTGTAGATGGCGTAGAAGCAGCCGGCGGCGCCGCCGAAGAACGCGCCGATGGCATACGCGAGCGTCTTCGTGCGCATCAGCGGGACGCCCATCGCCGAGGCGGCGATCTCGTCCTCGCGGATCGCCACCCAGGCCCGGCCCAGGCGCGAGTCGCGCAGCCGGATGCAGCAGAAGAGCGTCACGAGGACGAGCGCAAGGCCGGTCCAGTAGTAGTAGCTGTTGGAGTTCGTGACCGTGTAGTACGCCGCAGGCAGGAACGCGAACTGGCCGTGCAGCGTGTTGCCGAACCCGAGCGCGTCGATCGGCGTGAGCCCGTTGGGGCCGTTCGTGACGTTGTGCCCGAACCAGTTGTCGCCGTTGTTCACGGCCTGCGGCACGATCTCGCCGAAGCCGAGCGTGACGATGGCCAGGTAGTCGCCGCGCAGGCGCAGCGTCGGCAGCCCGATGACGATCCCGAAGAGCGCCGCGAAGATCGCCCCGGCGACGAGCAGGGCCCAGACGTTGATGTGGAGGCCCGGGAGCGTGCCCGGAACCGCCACCGAGAAGATGTGGACGCTGTGGGGGGCGAACTGCTGCGTGGCGAACCAGCCCGCGATGTAGGCGCCGGCGGCGTAGAACGCCACGTAGCCCAGGTCGAGCAGGCCGGCGTAGCCGACGACGACGTTCAGGCCGAGCGCCATGATCACGTAGACCGTCATGATCACCATCGTCCCCACCGTCGGGACGAGCTGCGCGGCGGTCGAGGTGGTGCCGATCGCCGCGGTGATGTTGCTGTAGTAGCTCGGGTAGAAGATCAGCAGGACGAGACGAACGAGCGGAAGGAGTGCGCGCCGAACCCGCTCCGGGATGCGGGACCAGGGGCCTGCCAGGCCGAGGCGCTCCATCATGCCCGGTCCGCCGTCGCCTCTCCGAGCAGTCCCTGCGGCCGGAACACGAGCACCAGGATGAGGATCGCGAAGGTGATCGACTCGGTCCAGTCGGAGCCCGGCGTGTGCCACGAGAGGCCCTCGTTGAAGGCCTGGATGAGGCCGATCAGGAGCGCGCCGAGCGCCGCGCCCGTGAGGTTGCCGATGCCGCCGAGCACGGCGGCCGTGAACGCGAACAGCCCGAGCTGGAAGCCGAGGTCGAACCGCGTCGAGGTCTGGAACATGACAAACAGCGTGCCGGCGGCGCCGGCGAGCGCGCCGCCGAGCGCGAACGTGAACGCGATCGTGCGGTCGACGTCGATGCCCATCATGCGGCTCGCGTCCATGTCCTGGGCGACCGCCCGCATCGCCTTGCCCTGCTTCGTGCGCTGGACCAGATACCGCAGGATGAGCAGCACCGGGATGGTCGTCAGGACGACGATCAGCGACTTCGCCTGGTAGGGGACGCCGCCGACCTTGAACAACGTGTTGGCCGGGAAGATGCTCGAGCCGGTGGACGTCAGCGGCCGCTCGTTGAACCCCCAGATGGCCGCCCCGACGTTCTGCAGCAGGAACGACATGCCGATGGCGGTGATCAGCGGCGCCAGCTTCGGCGCGTTTCGCAGCGGCCGGTACGCGATCCGCTCGATGCTGACGTTGAGCGCGCCGCAGAAGGCCATCGCGGCCAGCGAGCGCGAGCAGCACGAACGGCACCGTGATGTACCACGCCTGGTTGCCGTTCAGCCCGAGCCAGCCGTTCGCGACCGTGATCGTGACCATGGTGCCCAGCATGAACACGTCGCCGTTGGCGAAGTTGATCAGCTCGATGATGCCGTAGACGAGCGTGTAGCCGAGCGCGACGAGCGCGTAGATCGCCCCCAGGGTGATCCCGAGCAGAAGGACGCTGACGAACTGCGCGGGCGAGTGCAGGAAGTTCCCCACCACCCACACTCCGAACAGGCCCACGATCACCCACGTGGCCACCCGGTTGATCTGTTTGGAGAAACGGGGGAGCGCCGCCAGGGTCGGACGCCGCGCCGTACTAGCGCGTGTCGTCACCCGTGACGCTCCCCCGTTGTCACCATGTCTAGTGGAACGTCTCCACGAGATTGGCCGGCGGCGTGAGCACCTTGAAGGTGACCAGCTTGCCGCCCTTGGCGACGTCGACCGTCATCGAACCCTGGTTGGTGTCACCGTTCTGGTCGATGGCGAAGTTGCCGAGCACGCTGTTCGTGACCGAAACGCCGAACAGATGCTTGGCGATGTCCGCACGCGAGCCGTCGGACGCCTGGATGGCGTTCAGCAGCACCTGCGCAGCCGCGGCCGCGTAGGGGGTGTACGGGTCGAGCGCGTCGGGGTGATACGTGTTCGTGAAGTCGGTCACGAACGTCTTGCCGGCACCCGTCAGCTGATCCGGCGGGACGCCGGCCACCGACGCGTACAGGCCCTCGGCGTTCGCAGCCCCGGCCTCGTCGATGGTGGACTGGGTGGTGAACCCGTCCGGCAGAAGCAGCTTGACGTTGCCGGTGTTCTTGCCGAGCACGGCCACCTTGTCCTTGATCAGCTGGCCGCCGTTCTCGCAGATCAGGCCGCCGACCATGATGGCGTCGGGATGCGTGGCGCCGATCTGCTGCATCAGGGCCTGGTAGTTCGTGCCGGTCTTCGTGTTGTACGCCGCGAAGCCCTTGATCTGGATGCCGAGCTTCTTCGCGGCGTCACGGAAGTACGTGGCGACGCCCAGGCCGTACGCCTGCTTGTCGTTCAGGATGTAGACGCTCTTGACGCCGAGCTGCTGGGCGGTCAGCGCGAGCGCCGGGCCCTGGAAGTTGTCGGCGGCAACGACGCGGGCGTAGTTGCGCACGCCGGTCGGGTAGTACTTGTCCGGCTCACCCGGCGTCTTCGTCTTCTGCGTCAGTCCGGGCCACGTGTTCGCCGGGCTGACCATCGCCACGGCGCCACCGGCGGCGCGGTTGAGCACGGGGATCTCGAGCTCTGCACACCCGGAGTTGAACGTCCCGATCACGCCGATCACCGACGGATCCTGTGCGTACGCGTTCGCGTTCGCGCTACACGTCGCCGAGTCCCACGTTCCAGCCTGGGCCGTCGAGTCGTCGCAGGCCTGGTACTGGATCGTCATGCCGTTGACCGTGTAGTTGTGCTGCTTCAGGGTCATCTCGATGGCCTGCACCATCTGCTTCGTCTGATGCGACGAGGCGCCCTGCATCGGGAGGTCGGAAACGATCTCGTACTTCCCGCTCCCCACCGGCGCGGCGCAGGTGGACGAGTTCACGGGGGTGGCTCCGCCGCCCCCGCCTCCGCCGCTCCCACCACCGCTGCTGCCGCCACTGCTGCTGCTACCGCAGCCTGCGGCCACGGCGAGCAGGAGCGCGACCGCCGCAACCATCACGGCGCGGCCCGGAACACTTCTCATGAAATCTCCTCCCACTGCGGACGACAGACCCACTTCCGGTGGGAACCGGCGCGGGCGCGAGACGGTGTATTTACCATCACGAGCGGATGGGAGCAAGCGCGCCGCCCACGAATCCGATCGCTGCCGTGAAGCCTTGGCATCGCCGCGCAATGGTACTCCTCGTGGCGGTCGTCGTCACGGCCTCCGGCTGCGGATCCGGATCCGCCGGTTCGGGATCCAATCCGGCGACCGCCACCGGGTGCTCGAAGACGTGGGCGGCCGGGTGGCAGAGGTGGACGGACAAGGTCGGGATGCCGGTGTGGTGCCCGGGCTGGATGCCGAGCCCGATCGACGCGATCATCCACGGCCAGTGGAACACCGCCCAGGTCGAGCAGCACCAGTGGCAGCTCGGCTACGCCTGGCTCGAGGAGGGCCAGCTCGTGCACGTGATCTTCGAGGGCTACCCGCCGGGGACGTTCCCGCCGACCTGCGAGGGCGGCGTCCCCTGCTTCGGCGGCCGAGGAGGCCAAACCGCAGACGATCGCCGGACACGTCGTGCACTGGTACGACCACAACCAGGCCTCGCACAGCGGCCACGTCGCGGCGGTGTTCGCGAGCGGCGGCAACACCTACGTCGTCAGCATCCACGTCGCGAGCCCGGTCTCGACGAAGGCGATCGCCAAGCGCGACCTGCGCCACATCATCGCGTCGAGCTCGCTCCTCAAGCCAGCCTGAGCGTGCGCGTGCCGTAGGATCGCGGGATGCGGATCTACTGGCACGACGAGGCGCTCGCGCACGACACGGGCGCCGGGATGTTCGACCAGGGGCCGTCACCGCTGATCGAGGCCCCCGAGCTGCACCCCGAGAACGCCGAGCGCATCCGCAACATCCGCTCGGCCCTGACGCACGGCCCGATCGCGCCACAGCTCGAGTGGCACGCCGGCCGCCAGGCCACACCCGCCGAGCTCGAGCTCGTCCATCCGCCGGACTACATCAGCTCGGTGCAGGCGGCATGCGCGGCCGGCCCCGGCCTGATCACCCAGTCGACACCCGTCGTGCCGGCGTCCTGGGGGGCGGCGCTTCACGCCGCAGGCACCGCGCTTGCGGCCACCGAGGCGGTGCTCGCCGGCGAGGCGGCGCTCGCCTACGCGCTCGTGCGCCCGCCCGGACACCACGCCCAGCCGGCGCAGGCCGACGGCTACTGCCTGTTCTCGAACGCGGCCCTCTGCGCGCAGCTCGCGCGCACCCGCGGCCTCGAGCGCGTCGCGGTGGTCGACTGGGACGTGCACCACGGCAACGGCACCCAGGAGTGCTTCTGGGAGCGGCCCGACGTGCTCACCATCTCGCTGCACATGAACCACGGCTCGTGGGGGCCGCACCATCCCCAGACCGGCGCCCCGGACGAGCTCGGCGCCGGCGACGGGGCGCGGCTGCAATGTGAACGTCGCGCTCCCGCTCGGTACGGGCGACGAGGGCTACCGGCGGGCGTGGCGGCGCGTCGTCGCGCCGGTGCTGCGACGAGTTCCGGCCGCAGCTGCTCGTGATCGCATGCGGCCAGGACGCGAGCCAGTACGACCCCAACGGGCGGATGTCGGTGACGATGGCCGGCTTCCGCGACCTCGGCGCCGCCGCCCGCGAGCTGGCCGACCGCCACTGCGACGGCCGGCTCGTGCTCGTGCAGGAGGGCGGCTACGGGCGCACGTACTCGGCGTACTGCATGCACGCCACCCTCGAGGGCGTGCTCGGCACGGGCCCGCTGCTCGACGACCCACTCGCCTACCTGCCCGACGAACCCGGCCGCGCCGACGCCGCGATCGCCGCGGTGCGGGCGGCGCTCGCGCCGTACTGGAGCGGGATCGGCGCATGACCGGCGGCGAGCCGCGCTGGCTCGGGATCGAGCCCCGGCACCTGGCGACGCTGCGGGCGGTCGCACGGGCGGGGTCGTTCCGCGGCGCCGCCGCCGAGCTCGGCTACGTGCCGTCGGCGGTGAGCGCCCACGTCGGCGCGCTCGAGCGCGCGGTCGGCCGCGAACTGGTGCGGCGGCGGCGCGGCGCCGGGATCGAGCTGACCGACGCCGGCCGCGTCCTGCTCGACCACGCCGAGGCGATCCTCGGCCGGCTGCGGGCCGCCCAGGCCGACATGACGGCGCTCGACGACGCCCACGCCGTCCCGCTGCGTGTCGGGATCACGCAGAGCGTCGGCATCCGGGCGCTGCCCGACATCGTGCGCCGCTTCGGGCAGGTGTGGCCGGACGTGCGCATCCAGCCGCGCGAGTCCGAGACCGACCTCGACCTGTACGGCGGCATCGAGCAGGCCGAGCTCGACCTCACGTTCGTCGAGCTGCCGGCGCCGCCCGGCCCGTACGAGACGCTGCCGCTGCTGGTCGATCCGTACGTGCTGATCGTGCGCAGCGACTCGCCGCTCGCCCACCGGCCGAACTGCCCGACGCTGGTCGAGATCGGCGACCTGGAGCTGATCGGCCACACCCAGTGCCGCGGCCTGCGCCGCGTCGAGGAGCAGATCCGCACCGCCGGGGCCGAGCCGCACTTCGCGTTCCGCTCCGACGTGAACGCCACCGTCCAGGCGCTCGTGGCGGCCGGCGTCGGGGTCGCCGTGATGCCCGGCCTGGGCTTCGACCCCGGCGACGGCCGCACGGTCGCCTTCGACCTCAGCCGCGACGTGCCGCCGCGCACGCTCGCGCTCGCCTGGCACCGCGACCGGCACGTGAACGGGCCGATGCAGGCGTTCACCGAGGCCGCGGCCGCGGTCTTCGCCGAGCTTGCCGAGCGCTCCGGCGCCGACCGCAGGCTGCGCGCCGTTCGCGAGGCGTGAACACCCCGCTCGCGCATTGGCGCTTGTACGCGCCACCCGAACCGGCGAACATTCACGCCGGTTGGAGAATCGCGCCGACGTGGGAGCCCGGACTCGGGCGGCATGGGCGCCGCTTCGGGTCGCGGCGGCGCGGGCGCGTGCCCGGCCGGGCCGGGGCGGCCTGGTCGCGATCGGCGTCGCCGTCGCCGCCGCGGCGCTCGGCGGGGTCGTCGGCGCCTCGACGATCACGGCCGACCGCAGCCTGCGCGCGGCGCTCGAGGAGCTGCCGCTCGCCCAGCGCAGCTTCACCGCCACCTGGCTGGGGACGCCGCCCGCGGGCGGCTACGCCCGCATCGACCGGGCGGCGACCGCGGCGCTGCGCCGGCTCGGGCCGGGCCCGCCGGCGCGGACGCTCGCCTTCCCCGAGCTGAACCTCGGCGGCCGGCTGGTCGAGCTCGGCGCTGTGGACGACCCCGCCCGCTGGCTGCGGCTCGCATCGGGCCGGCTCCCGCGCACGTGCGTGCCGACCCGATGCGAGGTGGTCGAGGCGCGGGGGACGCCGGTGAGCGCCGTCTCGGAGCCGGGCCTGCGCCTGGTGGTCGTCGGGCACACCGCCGGGCCGCTCCCGGTCAGCCTCGCGCCGCTGACGCGCAGCAGCCACCAGGACAAGGGCGGGCCGCCGCCCGTGCTGATCGCCGGCGGCGTCTCGCAGCTCTCCGCCCTGCCGGTGTTCTCGGCCCTCTACCGCGCCTACGGCTGGACGACGCCGATCGACCCGCGGTCGGCTGCACGACTGGCAGATCGGCGGCCTGCTCGACCGCGAGGCGGCCGCGGCCCGCGGTGTGCGCGACCTGGGAACGCCGTTCGGGCTGACCGGGCCGACGAACACGCTCCTCGCGCTCAAGCGCGGCCGACGCCGTCGCGGCACGGCGGCTGCAGCTCGTCGGCGGCGGCGCGGCGGCCCTCCTGCTCGGGTTCGTGCTCCTGGCCGCCGCCGGCCTTCGCCGCGACGCAGGCACCGAGTGGGCCCGCCTCGAGCGGCACGGCGCGCGGCTCGGCCAGCTGTGGGCGTTCGCCTGGGTCGAGGCCGCCTGGATCACCTTCCTGGGCGCGTTCCTGGGTGCGCTCGTCGCCGCCGCCGGGGTGGCGATCGCGGCCGACCGGGCCGGGGTGGGCGCGGCGTCCGTGCTGCGCCACACGATCTTCTCGGGCCCCGGCATCATCGCGATCGCGGCCGCGTGGATCGCCGGCGCGGCGGTGCTCGTCGCCGGCGAGCGCACCGCCGGCGCCGACCTGCGCCTCGGGCCGGTGCGCGGCCTCGACATGGCTGCGATCGCGATCGCAGGCGCCGTCGCGCTCGCGGCCGCCCGCGGCAGCGCGAGCTCGACCTCGCTCGCGTCGGGCTCCGATCCGCTGCTCGCCCTCCTCCCCGGCCTCGTCGCGATCGCCGGCGCCATCGTGACCGCCCGCCTGGCCGGGCCGCTGCTGCGGCTCGCGGGCCGCGGCCTGCGCCGCGGCCCGCCGAGCGTGCGCCTGGCGCTCGTGTCGCTCGGCCGCGAGGGCGGCCGCCCGACCCTGGCGGCGGCGTTCCTGGTCGCCGGCATCGGCCTCGGCGTGTTCGCGGTCGCCTACCGCACGACGCTCGTCCAGGGCGAGCACGACCAGGCGGCGTTCCAGGTGCCGCTCGACTTCACCCTGGCGGAGGGCCCGGCGCTGCGGCTTCCGCTCGAGGTCGCACCGCTGCACACGTACCGCGGGCTGGCGCCGGGGACGCTGGCCGCACCGGTGTTCCGCTCGGGCGCGACCGCGCCCGCCCCGGGCCTGCCGGTGCAGGCCACGGTGCTCGGCGTCCCGTCCGGCGCGATCGCGGCCATCCGCAACTGGCGCGGCGACTTCGCGTCGGTGCCGCAGGCAGCAGCTCGCCGACAGCCTGCGCCCGGCGCGGCCGCCGATCCTGCGTGGCGCCGACCTGCCCGTCGGCCGCGCACGCGGTGGCGCTCACGGTGACGACGCACGGCCGGCCCGGTCAGCCTCGTCCTGGCCGTGCGCAGCCGCACGGGCCAGTTCGACCACGTGGCGCTCGGGGACACCGTGCGCGGGCGCACGGAGCTGGACGCGCCCCTGCCCGCGGCCGACCGCGGCGGCCGCGTCGTCGGGCTGATCGTGACCCTGCGCTTCGCCGACTGCCCAGGCGCTCGCCCACCAGGGCATCGAGGGCGGCCTCACGATCGTCGCCCGCGGCAGCCTGACGCTCGGCCCCCTGCTCGCGACCGAGAACGGCCGGCCGCTGCCGGCGCCGGTGACCGACTGGAGCACCTGGGTCACGCGCGGCACCGCGCAGGCCGGCGCCTCGAGCGCCGCGGGCACGCGCGTGCGCTACGCCCTGGACGGGAGCACGAACGGGCTCCTGCGGCCCGTGCAGCCGACCGACGGGCAGCCCGTCCCGGTCGTCGCGAGCCCCGACCTGGCGGCGCTCGCCGGCCGCGACCACGTGCTCGGCATGACCGTCGAGGGGGTCGACGCGCTCGCCGTGCGCGTCGTCGCCGTCGCGCGCCGCTTCCCCACCGCCGGCGGGTCGTTCGTGATCGCCGACGCAGGCCGAGCTGGCGACGGCGCTGAACTCGAACGACCCCGGCGCGGGGACGCCGATCGAGCTCTGGCTGGGAGTGCCCCCGAACGAGCGCGGGCAGGTGGCGGCGGCGCTGCGGGCGCAGGCCGTTCTCGGCGCTCCAGGTGAGCTCGCAGGCCGCCATCGAGGCCGGCCTGGCCGGCCGCAGCCGCTCGCGCGCGGGCTGCTCGACGTGCTGGCGATGTCGGCGCTGCTCGCCCTCGTGCTCGGCGTCGCCGGCCTCGTGCTCGTCTGCGCCGCCGACCTGGGCGACGAGCGCGACCACCTGGTCGACCTCGAGGCGATGGGCGTCGGCCCGGCCGGCGCTGCGCAGCCACCTCGTGCTGCGCGCGGCGATCCTCGTCGTCGTCGGCATCGCCGGCGGGCTCGTGCTCGGCGCGGTGCTCGAGCGGCTCGTGATCGACGTCGTCTCGCTCGGCGCCGGCGCGGACACCGCCTCGCCGCCGCTGCGCAGCGTGCAGAGCGCCGGCCTGGTCGCGGCCGGCCTGGTCGCCTTTGCGATCATCGGGCTCGCGCTCGTCTGGGCGTTCGCGCGCACCGCCTTCCGGGCGCCGGTGCCCGGCCGGATCGGAGGCGGCGGATGACCCCGGTCATCGACGCCCGCGACCTCTTCCGCATCCACCGCTCGAGCGAGGGCGAGGCGGCCGCGCTGCAGGGCCTGACGCTGCACGTCGACCCGGGCGAGGTGGTGGCCGTGCTCGGGCCGAGCGGCTCCGGCAAGAGCACGCTCCTGCGCATCCTGGCCGGCCTCGAGCGCCCGTCGGCAGGGATCGCGCAGGTGCTCGGCCACGACATGGCCGAGCTGCGCCCGCGCCGGGCGGCGGCGCTGCGGGCGCGGTCGCTCGGGATCGTCGACCAGCACTACCACCGCTCGCTCCCGCCGGAGCTGCGCTGCCGCGAGATCGTCGGCCTGCAGCTGGCCATGCTCGGCGTGGCGCGGCGCCGAGCGCGACCGCCGCGCGGCGGAGCTGCTCGAGCGCGTGGGCCTCACCGACGCCGCCGAGTCCACCCCGGGCCGGCTCTCCGGCGGCGAGCAGCAGCGGGTGGCGATCTGCGCCGCCGTCGCCCACCGCCCGGCGCTCCTCCTGGCCGACGAGCCCGCCGGCGAGCTCGACGCGGCGAACGTCGCGGTCGCCTACCGGCTGATCGCCGAGCTCGCCCGCGACGACGGCGCGACCGTCGTGCTCGTCAGCCACGACCCGGCCGCGACCACGGTGGCCGACCGCACGCTGCACATCCGCGACGGACGCCTGAGCGACGAGGCCTCGGGGAGCGGCGCGACCGCGATCGTCGTCGGCCGCGGCGGCTGGCTGCGCGTGCCGGAGGAGCTGCTCGGCGATGCCGGCATCGGCCGGCTCGCCCGCGCCGAGCGGCACGACCACGGCATCCTGATCACGCCGGCCGGCCCCGCCGCCACCGCGCCCGGCCCCAGCGTCCCCCTGCGGAGCCCGCGCCCGACCGCGCCGCCCCGACCGCCGCCGCCGAGCTGCGCGGCGTCGAGATGCGCTACGGCGAGGGCCGCCGGGCGCGGGTGGTGCTCGACGGCTTCGGCGCCACGTTCGCGTCGGGCCGCATGACCGCGCTGACCGGCCGGTCGGGGTCGGGCAAGAGCACCGTTCTGCGCCTGCTCGCGGGCATGGAGCACCCCACGGCCGGCGACGTCTTCGTCCTCGGGCAGTCGATCGGCGGCCTCGACCGCGCCGCCGCGGCCGCATTCCGCCGCCGCCACGTGGGCGTCGTCGCCCAGGAGGCGGGCCTGGTCGACTATCTCTCGGCGACCGAGAACGTGACGCTGGCGATGTCGGTGCGCGGCGTCGGCGAGGGCGAGGCGGCCGCCGAGACCGCCCGCACCTGGCTCGCGCGCTTCGGCCTCGAGCACCGCCTCGGCCACCGGGTCGCACGTCTGTCGGCAGGCGAGCGCCAGCGGGTCGCGATCGCCCGGGCGCTGGCCTGCGAGCCAGACATCCTGCTGATCGACGAGCCCACCTCGCGGCTCGATCAGGCCAACGCGGCGATCGTCGGCCGCATGCTCGCAGACGCCGCACAGCGCCACGGCGCGACCATCATCTGCGCGACGCACGACCCGCTCGTGATCGAGCAGGCGGACACGGTGCTTCCGCTCGAGCCCGGCGCTTGACCGGTTCCCGGGACGCCCGCATGATGGATGCGGGGTGGGAATCCTTCGTCGTCGGAACCTGGTCGTCACGCTGTCCGTGCTCGCGCTCGCAAGCGCCGCCGGACCGCCGCTCGCCGCGGCCAACCTGCTGCCGAGCGGCGGCTTCGAGGGCAGCGGATCCGGCACGCTCACCGGCTGGAAGGGCGTGCGCGCCGTGCTCACCCTGCGGCCCGACGGGCGCGGCGGCGGCCATGCCGCCCGCGTCGCGCGGAACGCCGGAGCGCGCACGTACTCGATCATGGCGACGCCCGACCCGGCGACGGCCGTCGCCAAGCGGCTCTACCGGGCGCGCGGCTACCTGCGCTCCGGCCGGCCGGGACGCACCGTCTGCCTCAAGCTGGTCGAGTTCACCGCCGCGGGCCGGGTCGCCGGGCAGGCGTCCGGCTGCCGCACCGCCACCGCGAAGTGGGCCGCGTTCCCGCTCGTCAGCTACACCGGCAAGCACACCGGCGATGCGATCTCGCTGCGCGTCGTCCAGACGTCGGCGGCCGCCGCCGGCGACAGCTTCCAGGTGGACAGCATCCTGCTGACCGCCCCCGGGTCGGATGCGGTCGCCCCCACCGCCCCGTCCGGCCTGACCGCGCAGGCCGCGTCGGCGACGAAGGTCGTGCTCAAATGGCACGCGGCGACCGACAACGAGGGCGTGGCCGGCTACACGATCTACCGCAGCGGCACGGCGATCGCGACCGTGAACGGCACGACGCTCACCTACACCGACGCCAAGGCCGCCGCCGGGAAGACGTACAGCTATGCGGTCGACGCGGTCGACTCGTCCGGCAACCGCTCGAAGCGGTCAGCCGCGGTGTCCGTGACGATGCCGTCGCCCGGCGACCCGGTGATCGCCGCCGCCGGCGACATCGCCTGTGACCCCACGTCGAGCAGCTTCCACGGCGGCGGCGGCACGGGCTCGGCGTGCATGATGCGGGCGACGTCCGACCTGATCGAGGCCGAACCAGTCGATCGCGGCGGTGCTCGCCCTCGGCGACGACCAGTACGGCTGCGGCGGTCTCACGGCGTTCCAGCAGTCGTTCGACCCGACGTGGGGCCGCTTCAAGGCGAAGATCCACCCCGTCCCCGGCAACCACGAGTACCAGACGAGCGGCGGCAGCGACTGCGCCCAGGACGCGGCCGGCTACTTCCAGTACTTCGGTGCCGCGGCCGGGAACGCGCAGGGCGACTACGCCTGGAACATCGGGGCCTGGCACATGATCGCGCTGAACGGCGAGTGCAGCCATGTCGGCGGCTGCAATGCCGGCTCGCCGCAGGGCCAGTTCCTGCAGTCGAACCTCGGCTCGAGCACCTGCACGCTCGCCTACTGGCACGAGCCGTACTACAACGGCTCGGCGGGCCGGTCGTCCAAGTACGCCTACTTCTGGAACACGCTCCACACCGCCGGCGCCGACATCGTCCTGAACGGCCACGTGCACACCTACGCCCGGTTCGCGCAGCAGGACGCGAACGGCAACGTGGATACGGCGCACGGCATCCGCGAGTTCATCGTCGGAACGGGCGGCGAGGACCACGGCTCGCTCAACGGCTCGACGAACGTCGAGGCCCAGGCGAACGCGTTCGGCATCCTCGAGCTCACGCTGCATCCGGCGAGCTACGACTGGAAGTTCGTCTCGACCGCGGGCGCGACGCTCGACTCGGGAACGGCCGCCTGCCACTGAGGCCGTGAGGCCGCCTCAGTCGCTGCGGCCGGTGACGGCAAGCCGCAGGCCGAGGCCGATCAGCACCAGGCCGCCGGCCGCGGAGAAGGCCTCCATCGGGCCGCGCGAGCGCGCGAGCCACGCCCGCGCCGTGCCGGCGGCGATCGCCCACATGCTGTCGGAGAGGATCGCGATCACGGCGAAGATGCCGCCGAGGGTGACGAGCTGGAGCGGGACGTGCCCGCGCGACGGGTCGGTGAACTGGGGGAGCACGGCCGTGAAGAAGATGGCCGCCTTCGGGTTCGTCAGGCCGACCATGAAGCCCTCGCGGACGATCCCGCGGGTGCCCCCGCGCACCCGTGTGACGTCGCCCAGCTCGGCGAGCGGCCGCCGGCGGCGGATCATGCGGACGCCGAGCACGACCAGGTAGGCCGCGCCGACGAGCTTGATCGCGGTGAAGACGACCTCCGAGCGCGCGACGATCGCACCCAGCCCGACCGAGACGAGCACGACCTGCACGAACACGCCCGCCGTGTTGCCGAGGACGGTCGCCAGCGCGGCCCGGCGGCCGAGCGCGACGCCGCGGCTGACGACGAAGAGCACGCTCGGCCCGGGGATCGCGACCAGGACGAACGCGGTCAGCGTGAACTCGAGCAGGTGGTCGGTCGGCGGCACGCGGTTACCGTACCTCCGTGAAGACCTCGGCCCAGTCGTCGTTCATGCTGACGACCGTCCAGCCGTGTGCGGCCGCCTCCTCCAGCGACCGCTCCGCGCCGGCCGTGTAGGCGAACTCGCGCTCGGCATCGTCGTGCAGGACGAGCAGGCGCAGCGCCGCCGTCGGCGCCGTCCCGGTGGGCCAGGGCGGTCGAGCTGCCGACGACGCGCTCGGCGGGCGAGCGTCGGGTGCTCGCCCTCGTGCAGGAACGCATGTGCCGCATCCGCGTAGTCCTCGACCGCGAGCCCGGCACCTCCCTGCCGGTGTTTACCGATTACCTCTCGGAACACGGAAAGCCGCGTAGGCCAATTACCCCAATCCGGCTCCCAGAGCCAAGAACCTAACACTCTCCTTACGCAATTCGCGCCGGATGCTGCCGATGGTTGCCCTCGCTGGAGCAGTCCGAACACCGATCCGCAGGGAGGGTCATCCACATGGGCGTCGAGTCCACAGCCACACTCACGTCGACCTCGTTCGACGAGGCCATCGCCACGCGCACGGCGAAGATCGGCATCATCGGCCTGGGCTACGCGGGCCTGCCGCTGGCCGTCGGGTTCGCCGACTCGGGGTTCAACGTCCTCGGCATCGACCTCGACCCCGACCGGGTCGCGTCGGTCAATGCCGCGAAGTCGTACCTGACCGACATGGCCGACGACGATCTCGCCCGTCTCGACGGCCGCGTGTCGGCCGCGACGACCTACGATCGCGTCGGCGAGGCCTCGGCCTTCATCATCTGCGTGCCGACGCCGCTCTCCAAGACGCGCACGCCCGACCTGTCCTACGTCGTCGCCGCGGTCGAGGCCGTGGCCGCCCGGCTCGCCCCCGGTCAGCTCGTCGTGCTCCAGTCGACCACCGTCCCCGGCACGACCGACGAGCTGCTCGTGTCGGCGCTCGAGCGCGCCACCGGCGGCACGGTCGGCGAGGACTTCTATCGTCGGCTACGCCCCCGAGCGGGTCGACCCGGCGAACAAGGCCGGCTGGACGCTGCGCACGACGCCGAAGCTCGTCTCCGGCGTGACGGAGGAGTGCGCCCGCCGCACCGCCCTGCTGTTCGAGCAGGTGTGCGACACCGTCATCCCGTGCGGATCGCCCCGGGTCGCCGAGCTCGCGAAGCTGTACGAGAACACGTTCCGCCAGGTCAACATCGCCCTCGCGAACGAGCTCGCGCTCATGTGCCAGCGGCTCGGCGTGTCGGCCTGGGATGTCATCGACGCCGCTGCCACCAAGCCGTTCGGATTCCTGCCCCACTACCCCGGCCCGGGCCTCGGCGGCGACTGCATCCCGGTCGTCCCCCACTTCCTCTCCTACCGGCTGCGCGAGTGCGGCTACCAGACGCGCATGATCGACGCCGCCCACGAGATCAACACCACGATGCCCGAGTTCGTCTGCGAGCTCGTGACGCGGGCTCTGAACGATCGCGGCAAGGCGGTGCGAGGGCGCACGGATCCTGCTCTGCGGCGTTGCCTACAAGCCGAACGTCTCCGACCTGCGCGAGTCGCCGGCCCTCGTGATCTTCGAGGAGCTCCAGCGCCGGGGCGCCCAGTTCGCGTTCGCCGACCCGCACGTCGCGAGCGTCACCGTCGGCAGCTACGTCTACCGGCAGCCCCGTGGAACCCGGCGATCGTCGCGAGCGCCGACGTCGTCGTGATGCTGACGCCCCACGACGAGTTCCTGGCGGCGCCGCACTGGGAGGTCGCCCAGACGGTCGTCGACACCCGCAATGTCGTCGCGCCCGGAGAGGGCGTGTACCAGCTGTGAGCCTGCGCCCCGCAAACAGAGGCCGGGCTCGGCGGTCGGCCGCCTGTTCCAGGCCGGCTGCCTGGCCTACGGGCTCGCCGTCGCCTACGACAGCGCCCGCAAGCGCCGCCTCGCCGCCCTGGAGGCGGCGGGGCACACCGACCTGGCCGCGTTCGAGCCGCTCGCCCCTGCGCCCGCCGAGCCGGAGCCGGTCGTCGTCATGCCACGCGAGCCGCAGATCGAGGCCGAGGCGGCCGAGCAGACCGCCGGCAGTCGCCGTCGCCGTCGAGCCCGAGCCCGAGCTCGACCGGAGCCGGAGCCGGAGCCCGAGCCGGAGCCCGAGCCGGAGCCGGAGCCGGAGCCCGTGGCATGGCCCCGCCGTACCTGGCGCTCGTGCCGGAGCCGGCCGCGGCGCCCGCCCGCACTCCCGACGTCGTCTCGGCCGAGCCGGCCACCGTCTTCGAGCCGATCGACGAGAGCCGGGCCGGGCTGCCCGACGGCCTGCGCGACTCGCTCTGGGCGCGACGTGGCCATCGACGCGCTCCAGGTCGTCTGCGTCGTCTACAGCGTCGTCGCTGCTCTACTCGTCTGGATGGCGAAGGACATCACCGTCGCCTCGATCACCCGCGATCCGGTGTTCGGCAGCTACTCGCTGCTCGTCACCCTCTACGTGCTCACGCGCTTCTCGATCGCCCCGTTCTACCGGTCGACGCCGGACACGGGCCACCGGCCGTCGTGCTCGATCGTGATCCCGGCGTTCAACGAGGAGGGCTGCATCGAGGCCGACCGTCGACGCCTGCTTCTCGGCGGACTACCCCGAGGATCAGCATCGAGGTCGTCGTCGTCGACGACGGGTCGAGCGACGGCACCTGGGAGCGCATGTTCGCCGCCCGCGAGCGCCACCCGTCGCTGCTGTGCATCCAGTTCTCGCAGAACCGCGGCAAGCGCGCGGCGATGGCCGAGGGCATCCGCCGCTCGAGCGGCGAGGTGTGCGTGTTCATCGACTCCGACTCGGTGATCGAGTCCGACGGGCTCGCGATGATCATGGCCGACTTCCGCGACGAGCGGGTCGGCGCCGTCGTCGGCACGGCCGACGTCATGAACAAGGCGCAGAACCTGATGACCAAGATGCAGCAGGTGCGCTACTTCTGCGCGTTCCGGGTCGTCAAGGGCTCGGAGTCGGTCTTCGGCGCCGTCACGTGCGCATCCGGGTGCTTCTCGGCGTACCGGCGCTCGGCGCTGCTCGAGATCCTGCACCGCTGGGAGACCCAGCGCTTCCTGGGCCGCCCGGCCACCTACGGCGACGACCGCGCGCTCACGAACTACATCCTGCGCAACCACCGCGTCACCTACCAGTCGCAGGCGCGCAGCCACACGCTCGCGCCGGACACGCTGAAGGCGTTCCTGATCCAGCAGATCCGCTGGCGCAAGAGCTGGCTGCGCGAGTCGCTCCACGTCGTGCGGTTCGTGTGGCGCAAGCACCCCGTCGCCGCGGCGCTCACCTACCTCGGCGTGCTCTTCCCGTGGGTGGCCCCGATCGTCGCGTTCCGCTCGCTCTACTGGCACAGCATCATGACCGGAAGCCCGTGGTTCTACCTCATGGGCGCCTACGTGATGGCGCTGCTCTACTCGCTCTACTACGCCGTCTCGCGCAAGAGCCCGCTGTGGCACCACGGCATCACGTTCATCGTGATCTACATGGCCTTCCTGGTGTGGCTCACCTACTACGCCCTGCTCACGCTGCGCAACACGAACTGGGGCACGCGCGCCTCGACGCACACGCTCGGCGAGGTGTCGGTCACCGTCGTCGGCCCCGGCCAGTCCGCCGCGATCTCCGAGGCGGCCTGACCATGCGGCGCACGCGGCTCTCCCCCCGCCGCCGGTGGATGCTCCAGAGCATCGTCGGCCTGGTCACGCTCCCGCTCTCGGCCGTGCCGATCTGGATCTACGCGACGCACACGTCGGTCGGCCAGCTGCTCTCGATGCGGGCCCGCTACCAGTTCTTCGCCCCGTCCACGCCGTCCCTCTCCCCCGCCGCCGCGGCCGTCGCCGCGGCCGACAGAACGCGCACGGTCGCCGGCGTGCCCGTGCTGCTCTACAGCATCGGCCACCCCACCGAGTCCTTCGACAGCCGCTACGTCGTCAGCCGCGAGCACTTCGCCGAGCAGATGTGGGCGCTCCGCGACGCGGGCTACCGGCCGATCCGGGTCGAGCAGCTCGCCCAGTACCTGCGCACCGGCAGCCGCACCGGCCTGCCCGCAAAGCCCGTGCTCATCACCTTCGACGACTCCAAGACCGAGGCGATGCTCCAGGCCGACCCGATCCTCGCCGCCACCGGCATGAGGGCCGTGATGTTCGTCAGCGGCGGCCACGCGTCGTCGGGGAGCCTCTTTGCCGAGCAGTGGGACAGCCTGTCCGGCTACGCCTCGAGCGGCCGCTGGGAGCTCGAGAACCGTACCAACGACCTGAGCGCGCCGACCCGCGACGGCTCCCGCCTCGCCACCCGGCTCGTCGAGTCGCCTCCTGACGAGACGACGGCCGCCTACGCCCACCGTGTGGCGTCAGACCTCGAGGCGGCCGAAGGTCAGCTCGAGAGCCACGGCGCCGGCCGCGCGATCGCGTTCGCGTACCCGTACGGGAACTGGGGCCAGCACTCCCGGCCGGGAATCGCCGCGGCCCTGCGTCAGGTCGTGGCGCGCCGGTTCCGGCTCGCGTTCGACCAGGACCAGCAGTCGGGCTGGCGCCCGGCGCTCCCGGGCGACGACCGCCTCCACATCCACCGCCTCGAGGTGATGGACTGGACCGGCCCCGAGCTCCTGGCCCGCCTCGACGCGGGCGCGAAGATCGGCCAGACCGCGTTCGCCGAGCGCGGCCTCGATCACTCCTACAGCACCCTGCAGCTGCTGCGGGCGGCCAAGGCGTACCGCTGCGCCGGCGCCCCCGGCAGCGTGTTGCAGGCACCGGCCGCCGCCCGTCACGCCGTCGCACTCTCGTTCGACGACGGGCCGTCCGCGTACACGCCCCAGGTGCTCGACCTGCTCGAGCATGCCCACGCCCACGCCACGTTCTTCGTCTCGGCCGGCCCGCTTCGCGGCCGGGGCCGGATCCTCACCCGGATGCTGGCCGACGGCGACGAGATCGGAAACGGCGGCGTGACGGCTCCGGCGCTCGCCGGCCGGCCGGCCGGGCAGACGCGTGCGGCACTGCTCGCCACCGTGCGGGCCGTCCAGACCGCCGTCCCGCTCTCGCCGTGCATCGCCCGCCCGCCGAGCAGCTCCGACGCCGCGGCGCTCGCGCGGATCGCCGGCCCCCTGGGCGAGCGGGTCGCGACGTGGTCGGTCGACCCGCGCGACTTCGCGACCACCGACCCCGCGCTGATCGCCCGCCGCGTGCTGCGTGCGGTGCGGCCCGGCTCGGTCATCGCCCTGCACGACGGCGGCTCGAATCGCTGGGCCACGGTGCAGGCGATCCCACGCATCCTCGCCGGTCTCGCCCGGCGCGGCTACCAGGTGACAACGGTCACCGCCCTTGCTCGCGACCTGGGTCACGCGCCGTCCGCGGCGCGCCGTCCCGGCAACTGAAGGAGAACGAGACGACATGTGCGGAATCATCGGGTACATCGGGCACAGGCAGGCAATGGACGTCCTCCTCGAGGGCCTTTCGCGGCTGGAGTACCGCGGGTATGACTCGGCCGGGCTCGCGCTGCACACGGGCGACGAGGTCATGACGCGGCGCGCGGTGGGCAACCTGGCGACGCTGCGGCAGTCGATCTCCGACGCCTGGTCGGGGAATGCGGTCGCCACCGCGACCGTCGCCGCGACGGCCGGCATCGCCCACACCCGATGGGCCACGCACGGCGGCGTCACCGAGGAGAACGCCCACCCACACGCCGACTGCGAGGGCCGCATCCACGTCGTCCTGAACGGCATCGTCGAGAACCACCGCGCGCTGCGGGAGGGGCTCGAGCTCGAGGGCTGCTCGTTCACCTCCGAGACCGACGCCGAGCCGATCGCCCACCTGGTCGAGCGGCATCTCGAGACCGCCGGCGACCTGTACGAGGCCGTCCGCCGCACCTCCCTCGAGCTCGAGGGCCACTACGCGATCGTCGTCCTCGACCGCGACGATCCGCAGACGCTCGTCGCGGTGCGCAAGGAATGCCCGCTCGTCGTCGGGCTCGGGCACGGCGAGATGTTCGTCGCCTCCGCCGCCGCCGCGTTCCGCGCCTTCACCGACCGCACCGTCGTCGTCGCCGACGGGCAGATGGCAGTCATCACGTCGGACGGGGTCGCCCTGACCGACGCCGCGACTGCCACCGAGATGCCGGTGCGCGTGCAGCGGATCGGCTGGCTCGTCGACGACGTCGACAAGGGCCGGTACGCGACGTTCATGCGCAAGGAGATCGACGACCAGCCGGCCGCGTTCGGCACCACCGTCGCCCGGCACACGGGCGAGAGCGGCGGGTTCACGCTCGGAGATGCCGAGCCGGTGCTCGCCGCCGCCCGCCGGATCGTGATCGTCGCCTGCGGGACGTCGTATCACGCCGGCCTGCTCGGCCGCCATCTGCTGCACGGCTGGGCGCGGGTGCCCGCGCTCGTCGAGATCGCGTCCGAGTGGCGCTACTCCGACCCGGCGCTCGAGCGCGGCGACGTCGTGCTCGCGATCAGCCAGTCCGGCGAGACGCGCGACACCCTGGCCGCCCTGCGCCTGGCGGGCGAGATGGGCGTCCCGACGGTCGCGCTCACCAACGTCGAGGGCTCGCAGATCTGCGACCACGCGGACTCGGTGCTCCTGACCCATGCCGGGCCGGAGATCGGCGTCGCGGCCACGAAGACGTTCACGACGCAGACCGCGCTGCTGGCGGTGCTCGCCGCACGCCTTGCCGCCAACCGGGGGATGCTCGACCCGCGCGGCCGTCGCCACTTGGCAAACCAGCTGCGGGCGATTCCCGAACTGATGACCGAGACCGTGGTACGCTCCGAGCCAGTCGCCGCCCGTCTTGGGCGGCGTTGGGCGCGGGCCGGGTTCTTCTTCTACATCGCCCGCAACCTGGGTCTGCCGGTGGCCCTCGAGGGGGCCTTGAAGATGAAGGAAATCAGCTACGTGCCGTCGGATGCCTATGCGGCCGGAGAGATGAAGCACGGGCCGATCGCGCTCCTCTCGCCGGACACGCCGACGATCGCCGTTGCCACGGGGACACCGGTGGTCGACAAGCTCGCCTCCAACGTGGCCGAGGTCAAGACGCGCGGCTCGCACGTCCTCGCCATCGCGCCGGAGGACGATCCCCGCATTCTCGAGTACGCCGACGAGACCGTCTTCGTGCCGGCCGTCGACTGGCGGCTGCAGCCGATCCTGTCGGTCGTGCCGCTGCAGCTGCTCGCGCTCGAGACGGCCGAGGCTCGCGGCCTGAACGTCGACCAGCCCCGGAATCTCGCAAAGACGGTGACGGTCGAGTGAGAGCCGGCGTGCGCCTCGCGACGGTGGCTGCCGGTGCAGCCGTGCTGCTCGTCGCCGGGTTCTCGGGCGTGGCGCATGCGTCTTCCTGCCGCTCCCATGCGGTCACCCACCTGCGGTGGAGCCGGTCGCCCGGCGCCCGCGCAGGGCTGCTGCGCTGGCGCGCGCCGGCGCGGCTCCCCGCCGAGGCGGGATACCGCGTGTGGCGCTCGGGTGCGCTGATCGGCGTCGCCCGCAGGCGGCGGGCGCCGATCCACGTCACGCCGCGGCACACCTACACGTTCACCGTCCGGGTCGAGAACCTCGTCACCGGGCACATCTCGGCCTGCGGCGCGTCGCTCAAGCGCACGATCAGCTACTACCGGCCGGGCATGACCGGCCATCTGGTCGCGTCGAAGCCCACCGACACCACGGTGCACCTGGCATGGCGGCCGGCGCGCCGCGGCGACGGCCGCATGGCCGGCTACCGGGTGTACCGCAACGGCGAGGTCGTGAGGCAGACGAAGGCCACCCACCTCACCGCCCGCCACCTCTTCGCCGGCACGGCCTACCGGTTCTACGTGCGGGCGGTCGACACGAACGGCATCCTGGGCCGGCCCTCACGCGTCGTCCACGTGACGACGCCCACGCCGCCGCTGACCACGGGGAACGCGACCGCGTTCATCCTCGAGTCCGACGGAGAGAGCTTCGCCGACCTGCAGCGGCACTACATGCGCATCGGCACGATCTTCCCGACGTACTTCAACTGCACACCGGCGGGCGGGATCATGGGCGTCGACGACCCGCTGGTCACGTCGTGGTCGCAGGAGCGCGGCATCAGCGTCGAGCCGCGCTTCAACTGCCAGAACCAGGGGGCGCTCGTCGCGATCCTGACCAACCCCACGATCCAGCGGAACGTGGTCGCGGGCCTCGTGCAGCTCGCGGTGAGCAAGGGCTACCAGGGCATCAACATCGACTTCGAGTCGAACAACGCGGCCCAGTACCGGAACCAGCTCACCAGCTTCATCACGAACCTGACGACCGCACTCCATGCGCAGGGCAAGAAGCTCTCGGTCGAGGTGTCGGCCGCCTACTACAACCAGCTGACGGGCCGGGCCGGGTTCTACGACTACCACGCGCTCGCGGCCGTCGCCGACCAGGTGGTCGTGATGGACTGGGGCAAGGCGTGGGCGACGAGTCCCCCGGGCGGGCTCGACCCGATGCCGTGGTTCTCGAGCGTGCTCGCCTACGTGCACACGATGCCCGTCGCCTCGAAGTTCACGATCGTGATGACGCTCTACGGCATCGACTGGCCCGGCGCGGGCGGCGCCGCCCACCCGGGCACCCCGCTCGAGTGGATCAACGTGCGCGCCCTGATCAACAAGTACCACGCCACGCCCGTCGTCGACCCGGTCGCCGACGACCCCCACTTCTCCTACGTCGACTCGTCCGGGGTCACGCACAACGTGTGGTACTCGAACCACCACACGATCGTCGACCGCGTCGCGCTCGCGCGCAGCTACGGGTTCGGCGTCGCCTACTGGCGGCTCGGCCGTGAGGATCCCGACATCTGGGGCATCCCGGACGTCGGCTGAGCGCTCAGCTCGCCGCGCCGCGGCGTGACCAGCCGACCGCGACCGCGATCACGAGGACGGCGGCGGCGAGCGTCAGGACGGCGACGGTCGTCACCGGCCCGAGCGCCACCGCGCCGAGCTGCTGCGCCAAGAACACCGCGCCGAGCCCCGTCAGGGCGACGCCGGCGCCGAGCGTGCCCGGCCGGAACGGGTGCGGGGTGAGCACGGGCGGCCGCGCCTCGGGCCGATGCGGATTCTCGATGCGATCGGTCGTCTCGCCCGCCGTCACGGCCGCGCCGCCTTCGTGTGGGTCGCGGCGATCCTGCGCTCGAGCCGCCTCAGGCGCACATGCTGGTCGTGCACGCCACGTGCCACCGAATGCGTCCGCCACGCGGCCCGCAGCAGGTTGAACCGCAGGATGCGCAGCCGATCGAGGTGGCGCAGAGCGGGGTCGGCCGCCGTCAGCCCGGCCGTGGACGGCGCGACCGCCCGCCAGAACGGCTCCGGGAGCCGCAGGGCGCGCGGCGCGGCCGCCGCCGGGTCGCGGGCGAGCCGCCGCAGCGTCACGATGTACGCGGCGCTCAGCCGGTGCAGCGCCCGGCGGTCGGAGGCAAGCAGCGCCCGCCGGGCCGCGATGTCGGCCACGAGCTGCGTCCGCAGCGCCTTCAGCATGTCGGCGCGCGACGGCATGGCGACCACGGGCGGCAGGCCGTGCTCGACGAGCACCGATCCGATCCCGGCCTCGACCTTGAGAGCGAGCGGCGCGGTCGCCGAGCCGCCGGCCGCGGGCAAGAACAGGCTGTGCCCCTGGAAGGCGTGGAAGCGGAGGTACGTGTTCGACGCGTAGTCGTCGACCGTCACCGGCCCGCCGACCGCGACGACGTCGAGCCGGATCGGGATCGAGCGATCGACGATCACCTCGATGCGGCCGAGGCCCTTGCGCACGGTGAGCGTGCGCAGACCGGCGGCGACCGCGGCGCTGCGCACCTCGACCGGGCCTGCGCCCTGCTCCAGCACGACAGTGCGCTGCGCCGAGTCGGCGCTCGCGATGACGCCGGGGTTGTCGCGGCCGAGCGTCAGGCTCACGTTCGCGAACGCGACCAGCGCAAGCGGCGCCGCGAGCACGAGGCCGAGCGGGACGAGCACGAGGCTGCGCCCACGCCACGCGCCCAGGCAGACGCCCAGTCCGACGGCGATCAGCGCCGCGGCCAGCACCACTCCGACGGCGTCCTCCCCCGCGGGGCCGTCGGTCGCAAACCAGGCGCCGATCGCCGCCATCGCGGCGACGGCCACCGTCAGGAGCAGGAGCACCGGCGGGTGCAGCCGCGGCATCCGCAGCAGCGCCGTGCGCGCCGGCGCCGCATCCGTCTGCCCACCTGCGGCGATCGGCTGCCCGCGGCCGAGGACGAGCGCCGCGCCGAGCCCGGCCAGGAACACGATCAGGAGCAGCGATCCGCTTCCGCCGAGCGCGTAGCGGCCGATCCCGAGCGCGTGCAGCAACGCCGCCGAGATTGCGAGCGCGGCAAGGCCGGCCACGAGGGCCGCGACGACGCGCACGACGCTCGTGGGCCGCGGATCGTCGTCGGCGGGGCACGCGATCGCGATGACGACGTAGACGGCGACGCCGATCCCGGTCAGCACGAGCACCGTGAACGCGACGCGCACCGCCAGCGCCGACACGCCGAAGCGCCGGGCAACGCCGCCGCACACCCCGGCAAAGACGCGGTCGGTGGACGAGCGCCGTAGCGGTGGCGGCGCGCCGATCGCCTCGGCCGGGCCGGTCGCAGGATCTGGCTGCGGGGAGCTCATGCCGGCGATGCTAGGTGCGCCGGCCCGCCGCCGCCATCCGGAATGACCCTGAGACGGCCGCGAGCGCGGGGCGGCGAGGATGGCCGGCCTCGGGGATCGACCGGAGGCGCCATCGGGGGTGTTCCGGATGGACGCGGCGACCGTTCCGGTGCATGCTGTCGCGATGAGCACCCCCAACCTCACCGCGACAGGCGATCTGAGCGGCGCCGACGGCGTCTTGCTGGGCGTTGCGGCAGGCGCCGCCGGCTTCCTGCAGCTCGACGCCGCGGTCGTGCGGCTGGCGTTCATCGGCACCGCGCTTGCCGCACCGCCGGTCGCGCTCGCCTACCCGCTGGCATACCCGTTCGTCCGCGGCCGCACCGTGCGCCCGTGGCGCCGGCTCGCGGGCGCCGACAGCCACAGCGTCACCGGCACGATGGGCGTTCTCGCCCTCGAGCTCTGCGTCGTGCTCGCCGCCCGCGCGCTCGGCTGGACGCTGCCCGATCCGGTCGTCGTCACGCTGCTGGCAGTCCAGGCCGCGCTCGCGCTCGGCTGGCGCCGCCTCGAACCAGCCGGAGCGGCTCGGGTGGCTGCTCGGCGCGCCCGGCGGCCGCTCGGTACGCCTCGGCCGGGTCGCCGTGAGCGGCGACACCCTGCGCGTGCTCGTCGGCCTCGCGGCCATGCTCGTCGCGGTGGACCTGATCGCGCGCCGCGCCATCCCCTGGGGCCTGATCAACCAGCTGCAGCGGGCGCTCTGGCCGTTCGAGCTGCTCGGGCTCGGCCTCGCCATCGTCGTCGTGCCGCGCCTCCTGCGGGTGGGCAGCCAGTTCGCCGCCGAGCGCCGGGAACGCATCCGCGCCGACGAGCGCGCGGATCTCGCCGCTCACCTGCACGACTCCGTGCTGCAGACGCTGATCCTGATCCAGCGGCACGGCAGACGACCCCGGAGGCATGGCCCAGCTCGCCCGGCGGCAGGAGCGCGAGCTGCGCGACTGGCTCTACGGCGCGGTCGCGAGCCGCGACGCGGGGCGGCTCCGCGACCGCCTGACGGCGCTCGCCGCCGAGATCGAGGATCGCTACCGGTGGCGCATCGAGCTCATCGTGGTCGGCGACGGCGACGTGGGCCAGGCCGAGGAGGCGCTGCTCGCCGCCACGCGCGAGGCGATCGTGAACGCCGCCCGTCACTCGCGCGCGCCGCTCTGCGACGTCTATGCCGAGTGCGGCGCCGGCACGATCCAGATCTTCGTGCGCGACCGCGGAGTCGGGTTCGACTACGGCGCCGTTGCGAAGGACAGGCGCGGGCTGACCGAGTCGGTGATCGCGCGGATGGACCGCGTCGGCGGCAGCGCCGAGATCCGCAGCGGGCCCGGAACCGGCACCGAGATCTCGCTCCGGCTGCCGCAGGACGGCGGCACGTCCGCGTGAGCGCGAGCCTCGTCACGGTGGTCGTGGTCGACGACCATGCGCTCTTCCGCTCGGGCGTCGTGGCCGAGCTCGGCGACCGCGTGCGGGTGGTTGCCGAGGCCGGCGACATCGCCGAGGCCGTCGACGCGATCCAGGCAACGGCACCCGACGTCGTCCTGCTCGACGTCCACCTCCCCTCCGGGAGCGGGCGTGAGGTCATCCAGCAGCTCGGAAGCGCCGGGTCGCGCACGCGGTTCCTCGCGCTGTCGGTCTCCGATGCCGCCGAGGACGTGATCGATCTCGTCCGCGCCGGCGCCCGCGGCTACGTGACGAAGTCGATCCGGGCAGACGACCTCGTGACCGCCATCGAGCAGGTGGCGGCCGGCGACGCGGTGTTCTCGCCGCGGCTCGCCGGGTTCGTTCTCGATGCCTTCGCCGCCTCGCACCCGGGCGCGGACGACGCGGGCCTCGACCACCTGACCGACCGCGAGCGAGAGGTCATGCGCTACCTCGCCCGCGGCTACGCGTACAAGGAGATCGGGCTCGAGCTGGGGATCTCCGTGAAGACGGTCGAGTCGCACGCCTCAGCGGTGCTGCGCAAGCTGCAGCTCTCCAGCCGCGGCGCCCTGACGCGCTGGGCGGCCGCGAGGCATCTGCTGTAGCCGGAGCCCCGGCCGGTCGCGGTACCGTGCGGCCGATGGCGCGGATCCTGCTCGTCTCCGGAAGCACGCGCGGCGGCTCGACGAACACCGCCCTGCTGCGCACCGCGGCCGCCGCGGCGCCGCCGGGCATCGACGCCGTGCTCTACGACGGGATGACGGCGCTCCCGCACTTCAACCCCGACGACGACGTCGACCCGCTGCCGGCGGCCGTCGCCGACCTGCGCGCCCAGATCGGCGCGGCGGACGCGGTGCTCATCTGCACGCCCGAGTACGCCGGGGCGCTCCCGGGCACGTTCAAGAACCTGCTCGACTGGTCGGTGGGCGGCCCCGAGATGTACGGCAAGCCCGTGGCGTGGGTGAACGCCTCCGGCTCCCCCACCCGCGCCCGGCACGCGCACGAGTCGCTCGCGACGGTGCTCGGCTACATCCACGCCGACGTCGTCACCGATGCCTGCGCGCACGTCCCGGTCGCGCGCAACACGATCGGCGCCGACGGGCTCGTGGAGGACGACGACGTGCGCCGCCGGATCGCCACGGTGGTCGAGACGCTTGACCGATACGCGGCCACTCGTCCAGAGTGGGATCCGGCGGCGCAGAGCCGCTAGCGGCTACGGCGCCGGCAGCACCGGCGTTCCCTGCCTGCGCACGGCTGCCAGAAGGTCGGGATCGAACCCGAGCAGGCGCAGGATCGTCGGCGCGATCTCGGTGGTCTCGACCGGCGTCGAGACGCTCCCCGCCCCGATCCCCGGCCCGGCGACGATCAGGGGCACGTGCCGATCCTGCGGGTCGTCGCCGCCGTGCTCGGCGATCTTGGCCGTCCCGCCGGTGTACACCGTGCCATGCTGGACGATGCCGACCAGGTCGGGCACACGCCCGTCGCTCCTGGCCACGCCGAAGAACGCAGGGCCGAGCTTCACCGCGCGCAGCCCCGACGCCGTGAACCCGATCGGGTCGCCGGCGTAGTCCGTCGCCGCCCCGGCCGACGCCGGCTGCGAGTAGTGGAGCAGGAAGTGGCGGGCGAACGCGAGCGCACCCTGGCTGCGGTCCGCGAGCCAGATGTACATCGCGTCGTCGTCGATCGCGAAGGCGACCAGGTCGCCGCTGCCGCCGTGGGCCTGCCACGCCGTGTTCAGCGCGTCGACGATGTTGCCGTCGTCGATGCGCTTGAGCGCCGTGGTCTCGATCGGGGACTGGCCGTGCTTGGCCGAGAGGATGATCGCCGTCTCACCCAGGAGGTGGCGGTCGGCCAGCTCGCCGACCATGCGGCCGACCGAGCGGTCGACGAAGGCGAGCGCGTCGCGCAGCACCGGCCCCGGCACCCAGTGGCCGTCCCGGCGGACGTAGCCACCGAGCCGATCGGTGCCGTTGATCGGCGACGTCGGCAGCTTCTCGCCGGTCGAGACCGACTGGAAGTTCATGCCGAAGATCGCCGGAACGCCGACGTGCGCCGTGCGGCCGTGGTTCCAGCCGTCGATCTCGTTGATGACCGCCCGCACCTTGATCGCGTCGTAGAACTGGGTGTCGCGGTTGTTCGTCGTCCAGTCGCCGCTCGGGCCGGCGGGCAGGCTCGGATCGGTCGTCGAGCTGTTGATCTCCGGGGTGAACAGGTCGTCGATGCCGGTGCCCGAGTGGCCGGAGAGCAGCTCATAGGCCGGATGCTTGTCCGACCACGCGGTGCGCAGGCCATGGTCGTGGGCCACCTGGAACACCGTGTTCACACGCAGGTACTGGCGCGGATAGACGGGCGCGCACGTCCTCGGGTCGATCGGGAGCTGGGCCGGATCGATCATGCCCGCCTCGATCGCGGGGACGTTCCCCGGCAGCGCGAGGACGCTGCCCGGAAGGCCCGAGTAGAGGTTCGGGATCCCGAGCCCGGCGTCGATCGAGTTCAGGTTGCGGTCGATGTTCTCGGCGAAGTTCACCTCGCTGCCGAGACCCGTGGTCTGTCCCGGAGTGCAGGCGCTCCCGGGCGGGAGCAGACGGCGGTTGTAGCTGTCGTCGTAGTAGATGCCGGTCGTGCGCGGATCGCCGCCCGTGACCTGGGCGACCATCCCCGGGAAGGAGTCCGACGGCACTGGAGTGACGGCGTTGCGGTACTCGGAGCCGGCGCGGGCCAGGCGGGCCAGGGCGCTCCTCGGATGGTGCTCCACCCACCAGCGCAGGTCGGACTGGTGCAACCCGTCGACCGATATGAGCAGCACGTGATCGACCTTGGCATGGCGGGCGGGAGCGTGCCCCGCGCCGGCGGCGGCGCCCGCCGACACGGCGGCAACGACGCCGACCGAAAGCGCGGCCACTGCCGCGCGCGCAACTGCACCCAGACTCGACATCTCGTACCCCTTCCGACGTTGGCCACCCGCCGTCGGCATCGTCGCCAGCAGATGGGGCCGCCGGGGTGACGGATCGGTGTCGAGGTGGTGAGCAACCGGTGTAGCGGCCGCGCCGCGGCTCGAGACGGTCAGGCTCGGTGCGGAGCGCCGTGGCGCACGGCGCCGAACGCTCCGGCGAGCGATCCCAGCGCGGCGACGAGCAGGCAGACGCCCGCTCCCGAGCCGGCGATCACGCTCGGCGCGAGCGTCGTCTCGAGCCCGGCGGCGACAGCCGCGACTGCCGCTGCCGTGATGGCAACGCCGACGAGCGCCAGGAACGGGGTGGCGAACGCACGTGATGCCGGCAGGAAGTGGATGCCGACGCCGGCACAGACCCACGGGGCGATCCACGATGCGAGTCCGACGGCGGCGAGCACGCCGGCTCCGGCCCCGAGCAGGACGACCTCGGACGCGACGATCCGGTTGTAGCGGCGGCGCACCGCTGCGTCCCACGCCGGGGCGGCGGGCCCGTCTCTGGAGGCGGCGACGGCGATCCCCGCCACCGCGACCAGCAGCGCGAGGACTCCGCCGATCTCGAGGGCAAGCGTCGTCGACGATGGGGCATCTGCCCGCGCCCACGCGAACCACATCGATGCGAGCAGGCCCTCGATGGCCGCAGTCAGCGCCCGCATCCGTGCTGTCGTCATCATCTGGCTACCGGTGCCCATCGTGATCCCCCCGGAGTGGTACTTCCCGGCCGGGAGCGGGATCCCTCTCACCCCTCGAGCCGCACGAGGTGCTGCCAGGCACGAGCTCGCGGGAGACCAGCCCGAACAGGTAGGCGATCATGACACCGACGATCGTCAGGCCGACCCGTTCCGAGAACCGCCATTGGGCGGCCGCGGCGCTGTAATTCGACACGAGCAGCAGCTGGATCACGATGAAGGTCGAGAAGAACGGTGTGACGTACCACCTGCTGCCGTGCGTTGCGGCCGCGCCCGCCAGAGCTGCCAGGGCCGTCGCCGCGAGGACAGCGTCGCTCGGGTGGTAGTGCAGCCACGTGACCGCGGCGCGTGCCGTACTCAACCGCCTGCGTGGTGCCCATGAGCGCGGCCGACGGTCTCGCGGCCGGTTCGGTCTCCGGCCAGAAGAGCCAGGTCAGCGCGGCCGCAACGGCCGATCCAGCGATCATCAACAGCCCGATGCCGATCGTCTCGCTCACGTCCGTGTAGCTGAGGCCGATGGCGACGACGGGCGCGCAGAGCGCGGGGCCGATCTGCCCCAACGGCCGCCGAGCTGCCAGCATCGCGGCCGCAAGCGGCACGACGAACATCCCGGTCACGGCCAGAATCGTGTTCTGGGCGAGGAGGGAGCCGAGGACGACGGCCGGCAGTTCGGCTCGCAAAGTCCGGCGAGCTCGGATCAGCGCAGCTCCAGGACGAGCTCCTCGATCCCGTCGTCGCCCACGTGCGCTGCGACCTGGATGAACCCGCACTTCTCGAGCACGCGGATCGAGGCGACGTTCGTGTTCACGACCTCCGCGTGCAGCGGACGCGCGTCGACGATCTCCACGAGCTCGGCCAGGGCCTCCGTCGCGAGCCCGCGGCCCCAGAACTCCCGCCCGATCCAGTAGCCCACGAGCCTGCGCCCGTCGGCTTCCCAGCAGCCGATGTTGCCCGCGACCTCGCCGTCGCAGACGATCGTCCACGTCAGCGCGGCGTCGTTCGCGAGCGTCCTCGCCCAGTGCGCCATGAACGCCTCACGGTCGCGCGAAGGAAACACCGCCATCGCCGTTGCCTCCGGATCGCGCTGGTGCTCGTAGAACACCGGCAGATCCGCCTCGACGACCTCGCGCAGGACACCCATGCCCCGAGACTACCCGCCGCGAGGCAGCGCCGGCGGCTGCGCTCGAGGTCGAGCCGCGGCCGTCACAGCAGCCCTGGATTGCTAGCGGGGCGGTTCGCCGCAGGCCCGGAAACCGCGTAACCATGCGGCTTTCCGGAGAGTGGGCGGTACTGGGCTCGAACCAGTGACCCCCAGCTTGTCGAGCTGGTGCTCTCCCAACTGAGCTAACCGCCCCATGACTGCCTGTGCAGCGCCGTGGAGGATACCGGGCGGGCGGGATCCGCGGCAACATCACCCGCCTCGGGGACGGGCTGATTGCGGTAGCCAAGGATCTGACAGCTGACCTTGAGCGGGTAGCGGTGAACTCAGATGCGCTCGAGCGGCGCGTAGCCGAGCATCAGCCGGCGCTCGGAGCCGTCCTCGCGGAAGCGGACGGCGACGACGTCGCGGTCGAGACCGATGACGGTGCCCTCGCCGAGGGTGGCGTGGCGCACGTCGTCGCCGATCGAGAGCGCCGGCACGGGCTGCTCCGGGCTGCGCGCACCCGCCGGCGCCGGCGGAGCCTGCCATGCCGGTGCCTTGCGCTCGCGCTCGATCTCGTCGGCCGGCAGCTCGCTCAGGAACCGCGACGGCAGGTTGTAGCCGCGGACGCCGAAGATCGTGCGGGTGTGGGCATGCGTCAGCGTGAGCGACTGGCGGGCGCGCGTCATGCCGACGTAGCAGAGCCGCCGCTCCTCGGCCTCGTCGCCCTCGTCCAGCGAGCGCTGATGCGGGAACAGGCCCTCCTCGAGGCCGATGACGAACACGATCGGGAACTCGAGCCCCTTCGCGTTGTGCAGCGTCATCAGCGTCACCTCGGGCCGCGCCTCGGACAGCGAGTCGGAGTCGGAGTAGAGCGAGATCTCCTGCAGGAACGTCGCCAGCGAGGCGTCCTCCTCGCCGCGCTCAACGAACTCGCGGGCGACCCCCACGAGCTCGTCGAGGTTCTCGATCCGGCCCTGCGACTCGAACGTGCGCTCGGCCTCGAGCATCGCCCGGTAGCCCGTCTGCTCGAGGATCTGCTCGAGCAGCTCCGCGGGCGTCGCCGTCGCCACCAGCTCGCGCAGGTCGGCGATCAGCGTCGCGAACTCGCGCACGCGCGCGCCGGCGGCGGTGCCGAGGCCGACCGAGCGTCGAGTGCTCGATCGCCTCGAGCAGCGACCAGTTCATCTGCGCGGCGTGGGCGGCGAGCCGCTCGAGCGACGCCGCGCCGATCCCGCGCCGCGGCTGGTTCACGATCCGCCGCAGCGACACCTCGTCGGCCGGGTTGTGCAGCACCTGCAGGTAGGCGATGGCGTCCTTGATCTCGGCCCGCTCGTAGAAGCGGGGGCCGCCCACGACGCGGTAGCCGATGCCCTGGCGGACGAGCACGTCCTCGAGCACGCGCGACTGGGCGTTCATGCGGTAGAAGACGGCGACGTCGGCCGGGCCGGCGCCCTCGTCGAGCGCGCGGCTGATCTCGCCGGCCACGTACCGGGCCTCGGAGTGCTCGTCGTCGGCCTCGACGACCCGCACCGGCAGGCCGCGGCCGAGATCCGACCACAGCCGCTTCGGCCGCCGGTCGGGGTTGCGCGCGATGACCGCGTTCGCGGCGTCGAGGATCGCCTGGGTCGAGCGGTAGTTCTGCTCGAGCGCGACGACGCGCGCGCCGGGGAAGTCGTGCTCGAACTCGGCGATGTTGCGGATGTCGGCGCCGCGGAACGCGTAGATCGACTGGTCGGGGTCGCCGACGACGGCGATGTTGCGGTGCTTCTCGGCCAGCACCGACAGCAGCCGGAACTGGGCGTGGTTCGTGTCCTGGTACTCGTCGACCATGATGTGGCTGAAGCGCTCCTGCCAGGCCGCGCGCGCCTCGGCGTCGGCCTCGAGCAGCAGCACGGTCTGCAGGATCATGTCGTCGAAGTCCATCGCGTTGGCCGCATACAGCCGGCGCTGGTAGAGCGTGTAGACCGACGCGACCGTCTGCTCGAAGAAGTTGCCGACCTGGTCGCCGTAGGCCTCGGCGGTCAGCAGGCGGTCCTTGGCGCGCGAGATGGCGGTATGGACGGCGCGCGGCGCGAACCGCTTCGGGTCGAGCTCGAGCTCCTCGATGCACGCCTTGACGAGGCGCACCTGGTCGGCCTGGTCGTAGATCGTGAAGCTCGACCGGTAGCCGATCCGCTCCGCGTCGCGCCGGAGCAGGCGCCCGCACGCGGCGTGGAAGGTCATCACCCACATGCGGGCGGCGGTGCGCCCGCCGACGAGCTGCTGCACACGCTCCTTCATCTCGTTCGCGGCCCGGTTCGTGAACGTGATCGCGAGGATCTCCGGTCGGCGCCGCCGCGCCGGACTCGATCAGGTGGGCGACCCGGTGGGTGAGGACGCGGGTCTTGCCCGATCCGGCGCCCGCGACGATCAGCATCGGGCCGTCGGTGTGCACGACGGCCTCGCGCTGCTGCGGGTTGAGCGCGTCGAGCAGGGAGTTCGTGGCGGCGCCCGCCGCGGTCACCCCGCGACGCCGGACGGACGGACTTCGGTCGGGCAGGCGCTCACCCGACGGATTCTACCGGGCCGCCCGGAGGTGTCCGGGAGGCCGTGGAACGGCGACGACCCGGCCGCCGGGCCGGGTCGTCGCATGCATGCGGGTGGTCGGGTCGGGATCAGCGCACGCGCACCGTCACGGTGCGGCTGCGGCCGAGCGCGTCGGTCGGCGTCGCCGGGGCGACGACCCGCAGGATGTAGCGGCCGGAGAGGCCGGCGACCACGGTCTTCGCGAAGCGCGAGCGGATGCCGAGCTGCGGCCTGGCGACGGTCTGCCAGCCGCGCGCGGTCAGGAGCTGCACGAGCACCCGTCCGCCGGGATGGCCGGGCGCGACGAAGCCCGACAGCCGCACCGCACCGCCGGGATGGATGCGGAGATGGTCGACGGCGAGGGCGACGCGCTGGGCGACGACGACCGTCCGCGTCGCGCTGACCGCCGGCGCAGCCGCGAGGTCCGCGCGGTAGACGGTCGTGCGCAGCGGTGCGAACGACCAGGCGACGGCGCCGTTCTTCCCGCTCGTCAGGGTGCGCACGGTGCGGAACCCGGCCTGTCCGGCGGGCCGGCTCGAGATCGTGACCCGGACGCCCACGAGCGGTGTCCCGCTCGCCGTGGCGACGAAGCGGACGGTCACGCGGCCGCCGGCCGTCACCGACGCCGGCGCCTGTCCGGCGAGCCGCATGACGGCGGGATCGGCGACCGCGAACTGCCACACGACCGGCCCCGCCGACGTTCCCGGCCCGGTCGGCCACCGTCACCGAGACGGTGTGCACGCCGGCCGCCAGCGTCCCGGGCGCGTAGCGGAAGTGGCCGGCGGCGTACGTGCCCCAGGACGTCACGTCCGAGCCGTCGAGCGTGACGTGCAGCGATGGCCGGGTCGACGCCCGCGCCCGCGTCGCTCACGTCGACGCCGATCGCCGAGGCGCCCGGCACGGTGCTGCCGGCGACGGGCGTGCCGCCGGCGATGGCCGGCGGCGTGTCGTCGCGCTCGTCGAACGACCACTGCAGCGGCGCCGACCGGTTGCCGGCGAGATCGCTCGCGCGCACGACGACCGTGTGCGGGCCGAAGCCGAGCGGCGCGCTCGGCGTGTAGGTGAAGCGTCCGCCGGCGAAGGCGCCGTGCGCGGAGACGTCGTTGCCGTCGACCGTCATCACGATCGAGGCCGGGTCGACGCCGACGCCCGCGTCCGCCACGGCGACCGACACGGCCGGAGTGGCGTCGGAGGTCGACGAGCCGTCGTCGGGGCGCACGTCGGAGAGCACGGGCGGGACGGCGTCGCGCACCACGAACGTCCAGAAGCCGTCGCGCACGTTCCCGGCACCGTCGGTCGCATGCCAGGTGACGGTGTGCGTGCCGTAGCTCAGGTCGGAGCTCGGGACGAACGCAGCGTCCGTGCCGGTGATCGTCATCGGCGCACCGTCGACGCTCGCCTCGAACTGACCGAGGCCGCTCGGGCCGGGGTCGACCGAGAACGACACGGGCGCGCGCTGGTCGGTGGTCGTCGCCGGCGGGCACCATGGCCGACGCCGTGGGCGCGTGCGCGTCGACGCGCACGGTCACCGGCGCCTGCGCCTGCTCGCCCGCGGCGTCGGCGACCGAGACGGTGAGGGTGTGGACGCCGTCGCCGAGCGCGGCCGGAGCCGTCGCGAGCTCGTGCGAGTAGGCCGTGAGGCCCGCGTGGATGCCGCTCTGGCGCGCGACGGAGTCGGTGGCGAGCGTCGCGCCCGCCTGGCTCAGGGCTCGCCGAGGCGACGCCCGCGCCGGCGTCGGTCGCGGACACGGCGAGCGCGACGGGCTGGCTCTCGTTGTGCCAGCTGCCGTCGGCGAGCGCGCCCGAGACGGCGATCACCGGCGGCGTGTCGTCGGTCAGCCTGGCCGTCAGCGCCGTGACGCGCATGTTGTTGTTCCACTTGTCGGTGTAGTCGCGGGCGACATCGGTCTTCAGGAACACGCCGACGACCTGGTTCCCGGCCGGGATCGACCAGGTCTCGGACGCGTTGCCGGTCGTCGGGTGGATCTGCGGCGACGACGGGGAACGACTCGCTGCGCAGGCGCGCCTTCATGTAGGCCGACGTGCCGGTGGCGGCGGTCTTGTAGCTGACCTGGAGCGAGCCGGAGGCGATCGTGGTCGTCAGTGGAGCGTCCCACTGCCACCAGGCGTTTGCGAGCTTCGGCGCCTGGCCGAAGGCGAAGATGCGAAGCGGCGTCGGGCTGGGCACGTCGGCGTCGCCGCACGGGCCGGGATGCAGGCGCAGCGCGCAGCCGGCGAAGCCGGGGTCGCCGGCGAACGACCAGCCGCTCGTGTCCTTGGCGGTGTCGACAGTGATCGAGTACGTCCCGGCCCGGGCGGCGGCCGGGGCGAGCGCGGCCGAGAGCAGCGACGCTGCGGCGGCTGCGCTCAGCGCGAGTGCACGGAGATTCACGGGGGGTCCTTTCGAGGCGTGATGCGGGGGTTGCCCTCATCGTGTCCGCCCCGCCCGTCACGGCTCCAGACCGCTGCCGCTGCGACTCCGCACCGGAACTGTCACGCGCCGTGTGACATCGCGCCGGGCCGAGGCGCTACCCTGATCGGCCATGCAGGCGGTCATCCTCTCGGAGCGCGCCCTGGCCGACACCGACGACCTCTTCGACGCCGCCGTCGCCCACGTCGTGCGCAAGCTCGGCCGGGTGAAGCCGCTCGACGCCGAGTCGCTGCCGACGCACGTGCGCTGCGGGTGACCGCGCTCGACCTGTGGGCCGGCGCGGACGTCGGCAACTGGCGCGGCGAGCTCGCCCGCTACTACGAGGATCACATCCCCCTGCGCCTGCGCCCGGACGCGGCGCTGAACGCGGCCCTGCGGCGGCTGCAGGGCGCCGGCGTGCGGCTCGCGTGCTGGTCGCCGGGCCCCGAGGAGGCGACCCCGATCGTCGTCCACCATCTCGGCCTCGGCCGCCGGATCGAGCGGATCGGCGTCGGCACGACAGCCGAGGTCGCCTGCCGGCTCGCCGACGAGCTCGGGGCGCCGCGCGATCAGACGCTCGTCGTCGCCGAGGACGCGGCCGCGCTTGCCGACGCCGTCGAGCGCGGCCTCGCGGGGGCCGCCGCCGTCTGGGCCGGCGCGGCGCCGGAGACGCCGCCGGCGTCACGGCGCTCGCGACCCCGAACGACCTCGTCACGCTCGTGCTCGGTGAGGCGGTGGCGGCGCCGTGATGGACGAGGGCGACCGCCGCCTCGACATCCTGCTCGAGCGCATCGACCTGCTCCGGCACGAGCTCGAGGTGATCGGCCGGCGGCTGGACGGCCTCGAGGGCCTGAACCGGATCGCCGAGGAGATGCACGAGCTCAACTCCTCGCTGCAGGCGCTCGCCTACGCGGCGCTCGGCCGGCACGGGCCGGACGTGCGCCGCAAGCCCTGAGCCGCGGGACCGCTGTCACTCCAGGTGACGCCGCGCTCGGCGACGGCCAGCGGGAGCACGCGCGCGCCCAGGCCGTCGAGCCCGCCCGCCGACGGCCGCAGCGGCTCCGCGCTCGCACCAGACGAGCACCGACGGCCCGGCGCCCGAGAGCGTCGCGCCGAAGGCCGGCAGGCCCACGAGGCGTTCGCGGACGGCCGCAAGCAGCGGCACGAGCGGCGCCCGATAGGGCTCGTGCAGGCGGTCGTCGAGCGCGTCTGCGAGCGCGTCGGTGCGGCCGTGCTCGAGCGCCGCGACGAGCAGGGCGGCCCGCGCGGCCGTGTGCACCGCGTCGGCGTGCCCGACCTGGGCGGGGAGCGCCGCCCGCGCCCGTTCGGTCGCGAGCTCGCCGGGTGCGATCACGGCGACGAAGTCGACGCCGGCGCCGCGCAGCCGCAGCGCCCGCGCGCCGGCGGGCGCCGTCCACGCGAGCGTGACGCCGCCGAGGAGCGCCGCGGCGACGTTGTCGGGATGCCCCTCGAGCGCGGCCGCGCCGGGCAGCGCGTCGTCGTCGCGGCCCTGCCAGGCCAGGCCGGCGGCGACGCCCGCGGCGATCGTCGCGGCGCTCGAGCCCAGGCCGCGGGCGAACGGGATCCGGTTTCGCATCTCGATCGCGAGCCCGCCGGGGTCGGCCCCGGTCGAGGCGAACGCGCGCACGAACAGGTTGGATGCGTCGGCCGGCACGCCGGCAGCGCCCTCGCCCTCGGCGCGCACGGACACGCCGTCGCCCGCGCGGCGCGCACGACCACCTCGTTGCGCAGCTCGAGCGCCACCGCCAGGCAGTCGAACCCCGGGCCGAGGTTGGCCGACGACGCCGGCACGGTGAGCGTCAGCCGGTCAGGCAACGACCGCCTCGCCGGCGAAGGCGAGCTCCTCGAGGCGGTCGATCTGCGGCGGGCAGCGCAGGATCTCGGCGCCCTCCGCCCCGGCGGTGTCGGGATCCTTCAGGCCGTGCCCCGTGAGCACGCAGACGACCGTCGCGCCGGGCTCGACCAGGCCGTCGGCGGCCGCCTCGAGCAGCGCGCCGACCGACGCCGCCGACGCCGGCTCGCAGAAGACGCCCTCCTCCTGGGCGAGCAGCCGGTAGGCGGCCAGGATCGTCTCGTCCGGCAGCGCCCGCACGCCGCCGGCGGACTCCGACAGCGCCTGCAGCGCCTCGTCGAGCCGGGCCGGGTTGCCGATCCGGATCGCCGTCGCCACCGTCTCGGGGTGCGCCACCGGCCTGCCGGTGATGAGCGGCGCCGCCCCCGCCGCCTGGCCGGCCAGCATGTGCGGCGCGGCGCCGACCTCGCGGAACCCCTTCCAGTACGCGGTGATGTTGCCGCCGTTTCCGACCGGCAGCGCCAGCCAGTCGGGCGCGCCGCCGAGCTCCTCCACCACCTCGAACGCCGCCGTCTTCTGCCCTTCGAGCCGGTACGGGTTCACCGAGTTCAGGAGCGCGATGTCACGGCGCGCGACCAGCTCGCGGACGAGCCCGAGCGCGTCGTCGAAGTCGCCCTGGACGGCGATCACGCGCGCGCCGGCGATCTGGGCCTGGGCCAGCTTGCCGCGCGCGATCGCGCCCTCGGGCAGCACCACGGCCAGCCGCAGGCCCGCCCGCGCGCAGTAGGCGGCCGCCGACGCCGACGTGTTGCCGGTCGACGCGCAGACGGCCTCGCGGGCGCCCTCCTCGAGCGCCTTGGACACCGCCATCGTCATCCCCCGGTCCTTGAACGAGCCGGTCGGGTTCGCGCCCTCGTACTTCAGGTACACGCGGCAGCCGGTGCGCGCCGAGACGGACGGCGCGTCGAGCAGCGGCGTCGAGCCCTCGCCCAGGGTGACGACCGGAGTCGCGGCGCTCACCGGCAGCCGGTCGCGGTAGCGCTCGATCAGCCCCGGGGACATGGCCCTGCGCCTCGACCTACGAGGACACGGGCATCAGCACCCGTTTCAGGTCGTCCTCGGCGCCGGGCTCGAGGATCGCCATGACGAGGTCGCCCGGGCGCAGCTCGGTGTCGCCGATGGCGATCTCGGCGCGGCCGTCGCGCGTGACCGAGATCAGCCGCGACTTGCTGGGCAGGTTCAGGTCGCGCACCGGCCGGCCCGCCGCGGGCGAGCGGTCGTCGATCGCGAACTCGACGATCTCGAGGTTCTCGCGGCGCAGGTCGAGCAGGGTGACGAGCTCGTGCTCGGGCAGCTCGTGCTCGATCAGCGCGAGGATCGTGGCCGTGGCCGACACGGTCAGGCCGACGCCGACCATGTCGAAGTGCGGCTGGTTGCGCGGATCGTTCACCCGGGCGATGCACTTGGCGACGCCGTACTTCTCCTTGGCGACCTGGCAGACGATCACGTTGTCCTCGTCGTCGCCGGTCACCGCCACCACGAGGTCGGCGCGCTCGACGCCCGCCCGCTCGAGCACGAAGAGCTCGGTGGCGTCGCCGTAGCGGACGACGTGCTCGAACCGCTCCTCGAGCCGGGCGTAGCGCTCGCGGTCGTTCTCGAGCAGCGTCACCTCGTGGCCCATCTTGAGCAGCGTGCTGGCAAGGTTCGAGCCCACCTTGCCGCCACCGGCGATCAGGATGTACACGACTCGCCTGCCGTCGCTCTCTTACGCGACCCGGCCGGGGTTGTCGCAGATGGCCTGGAAGGCCGTGTCGATCACCGCGGACGTCGCGCACACCGTCTGCAGGCCGAGCGTGCGGTAGAACGCCGCCCGGGCCGGATCGAGCACGCGCGTGACGACGCAGGGCACGCCGAAGCGCTTCTGCGCGACCTGGGCGATGACGATGTTGGTGTTGTCGCCGTCGGTGGCGATGATCGCCGCGTCGGCGCTCTCGATGCCCGCGTCGATGAGCACGTCGGTGTCGAGGCCGTGGCCCTGCAGGAAGCGGCCCGGCCAGTCCTCGGGCAGGCGCGCGAGCGCCTCGGGATCCTCGTCGATGACGGTCACGTCGTGACCCTCCGAGGTCATCCGCAGCGCGAGCGCCGAGCCCACGCGCCCGCACCCGACGATCAGCAATCTCATGCCCTGAAGCGTACAGCCTGGGCGGGGCCTGTGCCTGCCGTGCGCACGCTTCCACTATCGTCGGGCGGATGAGCGAGACACGCATCGGACTGCTCGGTTTCGGCACGGTCGGATCGGCCGTCGACCGCCTGCTCGGCGAGGGCGCCGAGGCGATCGAGCGGGTGACCGGCGGGCCGGTCGTCGTGGCGGCGCGCGCTCGTGCGCGACCCCGCCCGCCACCCGTCCGCGCCGGCCGGCCTGCTCACCACCGACTTCGCCCGCCTGCGCGACGATCCGTCGATCTCGGTCGTGGCCGAGGTGATGGGCGGCATCGAGCCGACCCGCACCCACGTGCTCGAGCTGATGGCCGCGGGCAAGTCGGTCGTCTCGGCCAACAAGCAGCTGCTCGCGCGCCACGGCGAGGAGCTGTTCGCCGAGGCCGAGCGCCGCGGCGTGCAGCTGCGGTTCGAGGCCAGCGTGTGCGCGGCGATCCCCGTCGTCAAGGTGCTGCGCGAGTCGCTGATCGTGAGCGGCGTGCACCGCATCGACGGCATCGTCAACGGCACGACGAACTTCATCCTCACCCGGATGGTCACCGCCGGCGACACCTACGCCTCGGCGCTGCGCGAGGCGCAGGAGCTCGGGTATGCCGAGGCCGACCCGACCGAGGACGTGACCGGCGCCGACGCCGCCGCGAAGATCGCGATCCTGGCGTCGATCGCCTTCCACACCCGCGTCCACACCGACGAGGTCGACCACGTCGGCATCGACGGCCTCGACCTCGTCGACGTGCGCCACGCCGCCGAGCTCGGCTACCAGATCAAGCTGATCGCCTCGGCGATGCAGGTCGACGGCGCCGTCGTCGCGCGGGTGCACCCGTGCCTGCTCGACGCCGACCACCCGCTCGCGTCGGTGCAGGGCGCGTTCAACGCGGTCATGCTGCGCGGGAGCTCGATCCGCGAGGTGATCCTCGAGGGCCCCGGCGCCGGCGGCGAGGAGACCGCCACGGCCGTGATCGGCGACCTGCTGGCCGTGATCGGCACGTCCGGCACCGGCTTCCTCCAGCACGACGGCTACTACCGCGAGCTGCACCGGCTGCCGCTCGACGAGCTCCGGAGCCCGTTCTACCTGCGCTTCGAGGTCGACGACGAGCCCGGCGTGCTCGCCCAGGTGGCGCAGGCGCTGGCCGACCAGGCCGTGTCGGTCGCCCAGGTCGTGCAGCACTCGGGCGAGGGCGTCCACATCGTGATCCTCACCCACCGCGCCCGCGAGGGCTCGGTGCGCGCCGCGGCACGGGTCGTCGCCGGGCTCGGCTTCAGCCGCTCTGCGCCTGTAGTGCTTCCGGTGCTCGTACGCTCGGCATGACCGCGGCGATGACGACGATCGCCGTCGCGGCCGCGCCGGCGGCGCCGCCGAGGGCGAACACGCCGTGCACGCCGAGCGTGTGGATGAGCGTCCCGGCGCACACCATCGACAGCGCGTAGGTGCCGTTCAGCATCGAGACGGCCGCCGCGCGCACCCGGCCCATCACGCTGTTTGCGAGCTGCCGCTGGTAGATCAGCATCTCGGCCGTGCCGAACAGGCCGTTGCCGGCGCCCGAGACCGCCAGGCCGAGCAGCACGAGCGGGAAGACCGGAGCGATCGCGACGAAGCCGATGCCGACGCCGAACGCCGCCGCGCCCCAGGCGAAGACGTGCAGCGGATCGCGCCGCGCCGTCAGCCGGCCGCCCAGCCACGAGCCGGCCAGCATGCCCAGGCCGCACGCGCTCATCTCGATGCCGAAGCCGGTGCCGCCCGTGCCGAAGTGCGCGGCGAGCGGGATCATCGCCACGACGACCGCGCCGTCGACGGCGATCATGACCGCCACGGCGATCGTCGTCACGAGCACCATCCGCGCCCGCACCAGCTCGCCGAACCCGGCCGAGGCCTCGCGGACGAACCCGCGCCGGGGCTCGGGATCGGGCCGCGTCTCGCCGCGCAGGCGCATGAGCGCCGCCGCGGCCGCCGCGTAGGCGACGGCGATCACGGCCAGCGCCGCGCGCCCGCCGACGAGCGCGAACACGAGCCCCGCCGCCGCGGGAGCCACCAGCACAGCCACCTGATTCGAGCCGAACAGCGCCGCGTTCGCCCCCGGCAGGCGTTCGTCCGAGATCAGGGCCTGCACCGCCGCCGCCTGCGCGGGCCCGTAGGGCACCGCGACGACCGCGGCCAGTGCGGCTGCCGCCAGCAGCTCCCACGGGCGGGTGGCGGCGAGCGCCGCCGTCGCGAAGATGACCGTCTCGGCGAGCGCCACGCCGATCAGCACCCGGCGGCGGTCGTAGCGGTCGGCGACCACGCCGCCGAACGGGCCGAGGAGCATCGCCAGGCCGAGCGACGCCGCCAGCACCGCCGACACCCAGTAGGTGCTGTCGGTCATCCGAAGGACGCTCAGCGCCAGCACGATCGCGGTCGCCTCGATGCCGGCGACCACCAGCACGGCCGAGGTCATCAGGCGGCGCAGATCGGGATCGCAGAAGGGATGAGCGGCTCAAGTTGACAATACTTTACACACCCGCACCCTCCTCCGCAACCTCGGCCGGGAAGTGCGTCACGATCACCCTGCACGGGGCCTTGCGGAGGATGAAGTCGACCGTCTGGCCGAAGAACTCCTCGTGCAGGCTGCGGGCGAGACGGCGCTTGTACGGCGACCCCACCATGATCAGCTGGGCGCCGTGCTCGACGGCCGCGTCGACCACGAGCCGCCCCGGGCTGCGGGTGCGCGAGACGACCGCCTTGTACTCGACGCCGTACTCCGAGGCGAGCGACGACGCGAGCTCCTGCACCTCCTCCACCTCGCGCTCGCGCTCGGGCATCGGCCGGTCGATCGGCTCCTTCACGGGGACGAAGATCGCGCTCACGCCGACCACCACCGCCCCGGAGTCGACCGCGAGCCGGCAGGCCGACGCCATCGTCTCCTCGGCGATCGCGTCGAGGCGCTCGAGCGGCACGACGATCGTCGAGTAGGAGATCTCGGTCACGTCCTGCGGCGGCGGCGCGCCCTCGTCGACGCTCTCGATGATCGGCAGGCCCGCCCGCACGCGCACGACGACGTACAGGGCCAGGCCGGCGACCATCCACAGCGGGCCGACGACGCGGGCGCCGGGGTGCGTCCCGAGCGCCACCACCCACGCGACGAACGCGAGCACCGTGCCCACCACCGACGTGATCGGGATCAGCCTGCCGCGGATCCACACGTTGCCCTTCATCATGAACGGCCGCGGCATCTCGGGCGCGACGATGCGCAGCCACACGACCGAGGCCTGGGTGAGCATGAAGGCGATCAGGATGCCGAAGCTGTAGAGCGACGCGAGCGTCAGCTCCTCCTGACCGCGGTAGAGCGGCGCCGACGACGATGAACCCGATCGCCATGAGGCCGACGGTCGCGATCGCCGCGGGCGGGTGCATCAGGCGCCGGTTGGTGCGGCCGAAGACGGCGGGCAGCTGGTCGTGGCGGCCCATCGCCGCGGCCAGGCGGCCGCACCCGGAGAAGCTGGTCGAGATGGCGAGCAGCAGGATCGCGCAGGCGGTCATCGCCGACGCCGAACACGAGGCTGACGTGGGCCCAGTGGGGGCCGTGCGAGCCGATCCTGTCGGCGAGGCCGATCATGGGCTCGTTCACCCACTTCGTGGCGAGCTCGGTCGTGCCCCCGGCGGTGTTGTTCGCCGGGTGCGTCGGGAAGGCCGACGCCGCGGCGGTCGCGACGGCGGCGTACACGATCACGACCGTGAACACCGACGAGCGCACGCTGTCGGGCACCGACCGCTCGGGGTCCTTCGCGTAGGCGGCGACGCTGCACACCTTCTCGAGGCCGGTGTAGCCGATCATCGCGATCGGGAACGAGAACGCGAGCGAGTTCCAGGTCGGCACCGAGCCGACGTCGATCCCGTGCGTGAGCGCGCTCCACGAGAAGAGGAGCGCGAGGCCGAGCACCGCCAGGCTCACCTGGACGATCAGGTCGAGGGCGGCGACGGCGACGCCGGCGGTGTAGATCTCGGTGCGCCGGACCAGCCGCACGGCCGTGATGACGGCCAGGATCGCGACGGCCAGCGCCGCCGCCTGGCGCGCCGAGAACGCCCCGTGGCTGCCGACGGCGCCCGCGACGTAGTGGGGCAGGAAGAGCGCCGAGAGCGAGATCGTGATCACGAAGTCGAGCACCGTCGCCCAGCCGGCGATGAACCCGGCCAGGTCGCCCCACGCCCGCCGCGCGAGCGCCGAGGAGCCGCCCGGCTCGGGGATCGTCGCGCCGCCCTCGGCGTACGCGGCCGCCGCGAGGGCGAACAGCAGGCCGGCGGCGAGGAAGACGACCGGCGTCAGCGAGAGCGCGTAGATGGCGGTGATGCCGAGCGCGTAGTAGAGCGACGAGGAGATCTCGCCGTAGGCCATCGCGTAGAGCGACGGGGCACCCAGGAACCGGCCCAGAGACGGGATCTTGCGCGCCATGGCGCGGAGAATACTGACATGCCGCGACGGGACGAGGGCGGCATGAATCGCCGGTGCCGGGCACCGGCTATTCAGGCAGCGAGCGCTGCATCTCGGCGCGGCGGCGCTCGAGGAACTCGCGCTCGGCCGCGCCCGGGGCGAGCTCGAGCGCGCGCGTGTAGGCGGCGAGCGCGTCGCCCGGCCGGCCGAGCCGGCGCAGCATGTCCGCCCGGGCCGCGTGCAGGAGGTGGTAGCGGTCGAGCGCCCCCGACGCGGCCAGCTCGTCGACGAGCACCAGGCCGCGCGCGGGGCCGTCGGCCATCGACACGGCGGCGGCGTGGTTCAGGTCGACGACGGGCGACGGGGCGATGGCGGCCAGCTCGGCGTACAGCTCCGCCACCCGCGCCCAGTCGGTGTCCGCGAAGCTGCGCGGCGCGGGCGTGCAGCTCGGCGATCGCGGCCTGCAGCTGGTACGGGCCCGGGCGCGCCGGCCCGCTCGGCGCGGCGCAGCTCGGCCGCGCCCGACCGGATCATGGCCGCGTCCCAGCGGCTGCGGTCCTGGTGCTCGAGCAGCACCATCTCGCCCGTCGCCGTCGTCCGGGTGGCCGAGCGGGCGTGGTGCAGCAGCATGAGCGCGAGCAGGCCGCGCGCCTCCGGCTCGGCCGGCAGCTGCGAGACGAGCAGCCGCGCGAGCCGGATCGACTCGTCGCACAGGTCGCGGCGCACGAGGTCGTCGCCGGACGACGCCGAGTAGCCCTCGTTGAACACCAGGTAGAGCACCGCGGCGGTGTGGTCGAGCCGGTCGGCCAGCAGGTGTCCCGGCGGGCGCCCGAACGGGATCCCGGCCATGCGGATCTTGCGCCTTCGCCCGCACCAGCCGCTGCGCCATCGTCGGCTCGGGCACGAGGAAGGCGCGCGCGATCTCGGCCGTCGAGAGGCCGGCCACGAGGCGCAGCGTCAGCGCGACGCTGGCCTCGGCCGAGAGGGCCGGATGGCAGCAGGTGAAGATCAGCTCGAGGCGGTCGTCGGGCACGGCGTCGTCCTCCTCCTCCGGGTCGGCGTCGGCGCCGGCGGCTCGGCCGCGAGCGGCGGGCAGGCGCTCGCGCAGCGCCCGCTCGCGGCGGAGGCGGTCGATCGCGACGTTGCCGGCCGTGGCGACGATCCAGCCGAGCGGCGAGCCGGGCACGCCGTCGGCCGGCCACCGCGCGGCCGCGCGGCCGAACGCCTCCTGCACCGACTCCTCGGCCAGGTCCGCATCTCCGAAGCGGCGCATGAGCGCCGCCACCGCGCGCCCCCAGTGCTCGCGGAACGCGGCGGCGGCCGCCTCGGAGCCGCCTACCGCTCCACCAATGGCCGCACCTCGATGCACCCGTGCCGGGCCGTCGGCATCTGCCCGGCGGCCTCGATCGCGTCGTCGATCGACTCGCACTCGACGACGAAGTAGCCGCCCAGCTGCTCCTTGGTCTCGGCGAACGGGCCGTCGGTGACGAGCGTGCGGCCGTCGCGCACGCGCACGGTCGTCGCGGCCGCCGTCGGGCGCAGCTCGGCGCCGTCGATCATCATCGCCCCGCCGCCCCATGTCCTCGGCGAACGCGGGCGTACTCGACGTACATCGCCTGGCGGTCGTCGTCGCCCAGCTCCGCCCACTCCGACTCGTCGGCGTAGATCGCCAGCAGGTACTTCACGCTCGTCTCCCTTCGTCTCGGCCGGCCGGCACGCGGCCGCGTCGTCACAGAGGACGAACGGCGGCGGGCCGGATTCGACACCGCTCACCCGCGCCCCCTCGGGCGCATCGCCCGCTGGCGCAGGATGCCGAGCGCGATGAAGACCACGCCGGCCAGGAACCCGACCTGGCCGCCGCCCAGGATGGCGGTCTCGACCAGGAGCGCGACGCCGATCGCGATGAACACGTACGACAGGATGCGGTTCACGCGCAGCACGGCGTCACCCCGTCGGCTGGGTGCCGACCATCACCCGGCAGTCGGCGTTTCGCAGCACGTAGTCGATCACGCGCCCGAACATGCGCTCGCCGCCGCGCTTGCGCTGCTCGGCGCCGAGCACGATGATCTCCGACCGCCGCTGCCGGGCCTCGTCGACGATCGCCTGGCCGACGTTGCGCGTGCGCACGATGCGCGGGATCACGTACACGCCGTACTCGCGCCCGAGCGCCGCCGCCTCGCTCAGCTCGCGCTCGGCCACGGCGCGACTCCTCGTCCATCGGCGCCGAGAGCGGCAGGTTCATCGGCACGCTGATCGGGTAGAGGGCGACGAGCTTCGTCCCCGACTCCGCGGCGAGCTGGAGGGCGGTCGCGGTCATCTCGTCGGTCACCCGGTGGGCGGTGAGCGGCAGCAGGATCGAGCGGTACTCGACCTCGACGGCCGGGCCCGACCAGCACCCGCGGCGCCAGCACCGTCTCGGTCAGCGGCAGGTGCTGGGTGCGGCGGTAGACGACGTAGACGACCATGCCGATCGCGAGCCAGATGATCCCGACCGGCGCGACGCCGTCCTTGAAGTGCAGCGCGACCGTCACGAGCCAGGAGGCGCCGCAGCCGATGAACCCGAGCACGGCGAACAGCGGCAGGTCGTACGAGCCGACCTGGAACGACAGCGGGCCGCGCCAGGGCATGTCGGCGCGAGCTCAGCGTGCGCCGCATCTTGATCACCGAGGCGTGCGCGAGCGTGAACGAGAGCATCGCGCCGAAGGCGTACAGGTTGCCGAGGAAGGCGATCGCGCCCGGCGGGATCATCAGGAGCACCGCGATCACGCTGTAGAGGATGATGGCGACGTACGGCGTGTTGAACTTCGGGTGGACGTGCCGGATCGCCTCCGGCAGCTGGCGGTGCTGCCCCATCGAGTACGTCAGCCGGGACACGCCGATGATGCCCGCGTTCGTCGCGATGATCAGGATCGTCGCCGCCAGGATCGCGACGTAGTAGGCCATGCCCTGCTTGATCGTGTTCGGGATCGTCAGGTGCTCGACGAGGCCGGCGACGGGGTCGCCCGCGAACTTGCAGGCCAGGTCGGACGTCGGCTCGCCGAGCTTCACCGCCTTCGGGCACGAGAGCACCGGATCGTGCGAGTTTCTGCACCTGCTGGGCGGTGGCGGGCTGCGACGGGCAGCGCCGAGAGCGCGACCGACGGCAGGAACGCGTAGATCGCGAACACGGCCAGCACCACGTACATGATCGAGCGGGGCACGTGCCGGGGCGGGTCGATCGCCTCCTCGGCCATGTTCGAGACGGTCTCGATGCCGGTGTAGGCCACCATCGCCACCGGGATCGACACGATGAAGTTGCTCCACGTCGGCGCCGTGCCCAGGTGCACGTTGGTCTGGAGCACGTGCGGGCTGAACACGGTGACGAGGCCGATCATGACGAGCAGCGCCTGCGTGCCGAGGTCGGTCAGGGCGAGGAAGATGTTGAGGCCGGCGGCCTCCTTGACGCCGACGATGTTGAGCGCGACGAGCAGCGCCGACGACGACCGCGCCGCCGACGATGTCCCACGGATGCCCGATCAGGTTCAGGCTGGGGTCGAACTTGTTCAGGTAGTGCGGGACGAAGATCGCCGAGATGGCGATCGTGACCGTGTAGTTCAGCATCTGCGCCCAGCCGGCGAAGAACGACACCGCCTCGTTGAACGCGTGGCGGGTGAACGACGACGAGCCGCCCGCCTCGGGGAAGCGGGCGGTCGCCTCGGCGTACGTGACCGCGGTGAAGAAGAAGATCGCGCCCGAGACCGCAAACGCGATCGGCGTCATCCCGAGCGCGTAGACCGTGACCAGGCCGAGCGCGTAGTAGATCGACGAGCCGACGTTGCCGTACGCCGTCGAGAACAGCGCGGCCGTCCCGAGCACTCGGTGCAGGCCTCCGGCCTGGCGGCGCTTCAGCGGCATCGGGTGATTATGGCGGGTCGGCGGGTGAAGGTTGATGGGGACAGTCCCCGCGACGCGGGGACCGTCCCCGGCTCTCATCGGGCGAGCAGCGGGATGATCAGGATCGCGACGATGTTCGTGATCTTGATCATCGGGTTGATCGCCGGGCCGGCGGTGTCCTTGTACGGGTCGCCGACGGTGTCGCCGGTGATCGAGGCCGCGTGGGCGTCGGAGCCCTTGCCGCCGTGGGCGCCGTCCTCGATCAGCTTCTTCGCGTTGTCCCAGGCGCCGCCGCCGGAGGTCATCGAGATGGCCAGGAAGAGGCCGGTCACGATCGTGCCCACCAGCAGGCCGCCCAGGGCCTGGTAGGAGATCAGGCCGACGACGATCGGGACGACCACCGGGATCAGCGCCGGCAGCTGCATCTCGCGGATGGCCGCGCGCGTCACCAGGTCGACGCAGCGGGCGTAGTCGGGCTTGGCGGTGCCCTCCATGATCCCGGGCATCTCGCGGAACTGGCGCCGCACCTCCTGCACCACCAGGCCGCCCGTGCGGCCGACCGCGTCCATCGCGAGCGACGCGAACAGGAACGGCATCAGGCCGCCGATCAGGAGGCCGGCGAGCACCCACGGGTCGTTGATCGTGAACATGACCGGGTGCCCCAGCTTGTTGCCCAGCTCGTCGCTGTAGGACTGGAACAGCACGAGCGCCGCCAGGCCGGCCGAGCCGATCGCGTAGCCCTTGGTCACGGCCTTGGTGGTGTTGCCGACGGCGTCGAGCGGGTCGGTGACCTGGTCGCGCACCTCGTGCGGCAGGTCGGCCATCTCGGCGATGCCGCCGGCGTTGTCGGTGATCGGGCCGAACGCGTCGAGCGCGACGATCATGCCCGCCATCGAGAGCATCGACGGTGACGGCGATCGCGATGCCGTAGATCCCGGCCAGCTTGAACGACGCGCACCGTGCCGATCGCGATCACGATCACCGGCAGCGCCGTCGCCTGCATGCCGACGGCGAGGCCGGCGATGATGTTGGTCGCGTGGCCGGTGAGCGACTGCTCGGAGATGCGCTTGACCGGGTCGAAGCGGGTGCCGGTGTAGTACTCGGTGATGGCCACGATCAGGGCCGTGATGACGAGCCCGATCAGGCCGCAGAAGTAGATCTTGGTGGAGCTCGCGCCGCCGGTGAACGCCCCGAAGTGCTTGCCGGTGTTCGCGATCACCGGGATGTAGATCAGCGCCGAGAGCACCGCCGAGACGATCACGCCCACGTACAGCGCGGAGATGACGCTGATGTTGCCCCACAGGCGCACGCACATCGTGCCGACGATCGACGCCGGGATCGAGAACGCGGCCAGGAGCAGCGGCAGCATGACGGCGTCGTGGTTGCCGAACAGCGCGCCCAGGAACATCGAGGCGACCACCGTCACGGCGTAGGTCTCGAACAGGTCGGCGGCCATGCCGGCGTCGTCGCCGACGTTGTCGCCCACGTTGTCGGCGATCACGGCCGGGTTGCGCGGGTCGTCCTCGGGGATGCCCGCCTCGATCTTGCCGACGAGGTCGGCGCCGACGTCGGCGGCCTTCGTGAAGATGCCGCCGCCGAGCCGCGCGAACACCGAGATCAGCGAGCCGCCGAACGCGAGCCCGACGAGCGCCTTGGTCGTCTCGAGGTCGCGGTGGGCCTGCGTGCCGCTGCCGATCTTGTCCAGGATGCCGAAGTACGCGCCGACGCCGAGCAGGCCGAGGCCGACGACCAGGATGCCCGTGACCGTGCCGCCCTTGAACGCGATCGAGAGCGCCGGCGCGAGGCCCGACTTGGCCGCCTCGGCCGTGCGCACGTTCGAGCGCACCGCCACGTTCATGCCGATGAAGCCCGTGAGCGCCGAGAGCACCGCGCCGATCAGGAAGCCGAACGCGACCTTCCAGCCCAGGTCGGACGTCCACGTGCCGGCGATGCCGATCAGCAGGAACACGACGACGGCCACGCCGGCGATGGTCGTGTACTGGCGCTTGAGGTAGGCGGCGGCGCCCTCCTGGACGGCGGCGGAGATCTCCCGCATCCGCTCGGTACCGGCGGGCTGGCTGAGCACCCAGCGGGTCAGGGCGAGGCCGTAGACGACCGCGAGCGCGCCGCAGACGAGGGAGATCAGCACAGCATGGCTAGCGAGCGAACTCACGTGGTGGACTCCTTGGGGACGATGAAGGACAGAATGACCCGGAAAAACGAGCCGGCGGATTGTAACAGCGGCTCCGGCCGCCACTTCCCTCATGTGTAGCGCAGGACGAGGTCGCGGATGAACGGATTCAGGATGTCCTGTGCGTGGCCGTAGATCGAGCAGTGGCCCATGCCCTCGAACTCGTGGTAGCTGCCGGCCGCCGCCAGCTCGGCCACCTCGCGGCCGTCCTGCGGCGGCGCCTGCACGTCCTCGGTGAACGCGATCACGTGCATCGGCACGGTGCATCCGGGCAGCGCCTGCATCTGGTCGAAGAGCAGGCTCGCCTCCCACTGCGGGATCAGCGAGCGCTCGTTGTCGTCGGTCGAGAGCCACGCGACGAGGTCGGCGCGCAGCTTCGGCCACAGCTCGCGGTCGCCGAGCACCCGGGCCGGGTACATCATCATCGCGTTGTGGGCGACGGCCATCATGCCGTCGAGCCGGCCGCCCTCCTTGCGCCAGTCGATCTCGGCCTTCTGGTAGTCCCACCCCCAGCCGGTGCTGCGCGCGCCCGTGCCCATCGTGACGACGCAGCGCAGCAGGTCGGGGCGGTCGATCGCCACCTGCTGCACGATCGCGCCGCCGAGCGAGAGCCCGACGAGCGCCACGGGCGGGTCGCAGACGGCCTCGATCACGTCGGCCGTGTCGCGCGCGAAGGACTCGATCGGCCACGGCATCGGCACGTCGCACTCGGTGCTGGCCGATGCCGCGGTTGTCGAACGTCGTGTTGCGGAACTCGCGCTCGAAGAACGGGATCTGGTACGGGTGCCAGTCGGCGGCCGAGGCCGCCGCCGCCCGACACCCAGACGATGTCGGGACCCGCCCCGTGCTGGACGTAGTGGAGGCGGGCCTCGGAGCCCTCGACGAGGTCACGCGCCTAGAACCGCGCTCCGGCGAGCGCGTTCGCGCAGATGTCCGACGGGCTGCGGGCCGATCTTCGGGATCGACTCGAAGAGCAGCCGCCGCAGCCGCTCGTTGTTCTCGGTGAAGACCTTGACGACCGCCTCGTGGCTGACGGGCTCGATGCTCGCGTCGTCCTCGAGGCCGACGTCGTAGTCGGTGATCAGCGAGACGTTGGCGTAGCAGAGCCCGAGCTCGCGGGCGAGCCAGCCCTCCGGGTAGGCGGTCATGTTGATCACGCCCCAGCCCATCGCCGCGAACCAGCGGCTCTCGGCGCGCGTCGAGAAGCGCGGGCCCTGGATCACGACCACGGTGCCGCCGTCGCGGATGTCGATGCCCTGCGCGCGCCCGGTCTCGAGCAGGACGCCGCGCAGGTCGGGGCAGTACGGATCGGCCGCCGAGACGTGCGTCGTCACCGGGCCGTCGTAGAACGTGTCGCGGCGCCCGCTCGTGCGGTCGACGAACTGGTCGCAGACGACGAACGTGCCCGGCGGCAGGCCCTTGTCGAGGCTGCCCGAGGCGCACGGCCCGATGATCCGGCGCACGCCGAGCTCGCGCATCGCCCACAGGTTGGCCCGGTAGGGGACGGCGTGCGGCGGCAGCTGGTGGTTGCGGCCGTGGCGGGGCAGGAAGGCGACCCGCTTGCCGCCGACGTCGCCGATCGTGAAGCGGTCGGACGGCGAGCCGTAGGGCGTGTCGACCGTCACCTCCTCGGCGCCCTCGAGGAACGAGTAGAAGCCCGACCCGCCGAAGACGCCGATCTCGGCCGTCGCGCTCATACGTCGCCCCCCGGCGTCCAGATGCGCGGCCGCTCGGGGACGATCTCCTCGGCCGCCGGCTCCGGCTCGGCGGGCGCCGGCGGCGGGGGCGCGCCGGAGGCGGCCTCGGCCGGCCGCTCGAGCGCGTCGGCGTAGGCGAGCTGGAGCTCGGAGAGCGCGCCCCGAAGCGCCGTCATCGACGCGGCGTCGAGCACCTGCTCGAGCACCGGCAGGAGCGCGCGCACCGTCTCGATCGCGAGCCGGTCTGGGCCAGGTCGTGCTCGTCCGCGCCCCCGCCGACGAGGCCCGTGCGCCGGTAGCCGACGTCGAACACCGTCTGCACCATCGACACGACCACGTCCTGCACCGGCACGGTGCGCATGAACTCGGCGGCCGCCTCCGCGGCGGACTGCTCGGCGTCGCTCATCCCGTCTCCTCCTCTCTGACCGCAAGCCACTCGATGACGGAGTCGCGCGTGCGCTCCACCGGGTGCGGCCACACGTCCTCGACGCTCGCCCCGGCCTCGAGCTCGGCGGCGTAGCGCTCGGCGGCGGTCGGCTCGGCCAGCACCGCCAGGTGCGGGGCGATCCCGAGCTCCGCGGCGACATCGGACACCTCGTCCAGCAGCGCCTCGATCCGGGCGCGGGCCGGCACCGAGCGGCCGGCGTCGAGGTCGATCAGCTCGCCGGTCATCCCCCAGCGGATCGCCCGCCACAGGTTCTCCTCGAGCAGCCTGGGAGCGTGCCCCGGCAGCGGGCGGCCGTCGTCGTAGGCGCGCGCATAGTGGGCCGAGAGCGCCACCATCAGCCCGGCCAGGCCGACCGCGCGGTCGAACTCCGGCTGGGCGTCGCAGATGCGGATCTCGACGGTCGGGAAGGCCTGGTGCGGCCGCACGCTCCACCAGATCTCGGTGTGCTCGCGGATCGAGCGCGTCTCGATCAGGAAGCGCACGAAGCGGGCGTACTCGTCCCAGTCATCGAATCGGTCGGGGATGCCGCAGCGGGGGAAGAAGCGGGTGAAGATCTGCGTCCGCGTCGACTGCAGGTGGGTGTGACGGCCCTCGAGCCACGGCGAGCTGCACGAGAGCGCGAGCAGCTCGGGCAGGACGGAGCGCAGCGCGCTCGAGACCGCGATCGCCCGGTCGGCGCCGCGGATGCCGGTGTGCACGTGGATGCCGAAGGTGTTGTTGCGCCAGGCGACGTAGCGCAGCGTCGACTCGACCAGGTGGTAGTGCGGCGTGTCGATCACGCTCTGGTCCTGCCAGCGCGCGAACGGGTGCGTCCCGGTCGCCGACAGGCGGTAGCCCAGCCGCTCGGCCGCGCCGATCACGTCGGCGCGGCGGCGCGCCATCGCCTCGGCGGCCTCGGCGAACGACTCGCACCGGCCCGTGCGCACCTCGACCTCGGAGCGGATCAGCTCCCCCGCCACCATCCCGGCGAGCGGCCCCGTCCGGGTGGCGGCATCGATGCGCTCGAAGCCGGGCGTCATGTCGAGGCCGGCCTGGTCGAGGATCGCAAACTCCTCCTCGACGCCGATCGTGAAGTCCTCGCCGTCCTCGAACGCTGCCCTCGCGGCCTCGAGCGCCTTCAGCGGGTCGGTGATCTTGGGCGTCTCCCCCATCGGCCGAGGCACGATACCCGCTGCGGGCGCGCCCGGCCCACGCCGGCGCGGCTCAGTCGGGCAGCTGGGCGGCGACCCGCGCGCGCAGATCCTGCGGCGAGAACGGCTTGGTGAGGTAGTCGTCGGCGCCGAGCCGCATCCCGGTGGCGATGTCGGCGTCGGTGGCGCGCGCCGTCAGCATGATCACCTTGAGATCGCGGCTGCGCTCGTCGCCGCGCAGCTCGGTCAGCACCTCCCAGCCGCTGCGGCGGGGCATGACCACGTCGAGCAGGCACAGGTCGGGGCGGCACTCGTAGACGGACTCGAGCGCGGTCTGGCCGTCGGTCGCCGTGACGACGTCGTACCCCTCCCGCTCCAGGCGGAACTGCACGAGCCGCAGGAGGTGCGGTTCGTCCTCGGCAACGAGCACGGTGCGGCGCCTATCGCTCATCCTGGTCATCTCCTTCGGTGGGCGGGCCCTCGAGGGGCAGAGAGACGGTGACGCTCGTGCCGTGGCCGAGCGTCGAGGCGACACCCAGCCCGCCGCCGTGGGCATCGACGATGCCCTTGCAGATCGCCAGGCCGAGGCCGGTGCCCGGGATCGCCCGCTCCAGGGCGTTGCCCGCCCGGAAGAACCGCTCGAACAGGCGCTCGCGATCGTCGTCCGATATGCCGATGCCGGAGTCGGACACGGTCACCACGGCGACGTCGCCATCGACGGCGAGTGTCACGCCAAGGCGGCCCTCGTCCGGCGTGAACTTGATCGCGTTCGAGAGCAGGTTCGTGAGCACCTGCGCGATGCGGTCGGAGTCGACGACGGCCGTCACCGGCCGATCGGGGAGGGTCACCTCGAGGCGCTGCTTGCGGACGTTCACGGCCGGGGTGTGGATCTGGACGTTCTGCAGCACGAGCTCGCACAGGTCGGTCGGCTCCGGGCGGATCACCATCCGTCCGCTCTCGAGCCCGGAGAGCGTCAGCAGGTCGTTGATCAGCGCGAGCAGGCGGCGGGCGTTGTGGTCGATGATCTCCAGGAACTCCTCCTGGTCGGCCGTCATCTCCCCCACCTCGCCGTTCACGAGGATGTCGGTGTAGCCCAGGATCGACGCGAGCGGCGTGCGCAGCTCGTGGGACACGCTCGAGACGAAGTCCGACTTGAACTGGTCGGACAGCCGCAGCGCCTCGACCTGCTGGGCGAGCGCCGTGTTCAGCTCGTCCAGGCGGGCGAGGATGTCGACGCGCTCGACCGCCACCGCGGCCTCGGCGGCGAACAGGCCGACCACGGCCGCGGCGCGGTCGGAGATCAGGGTCACGTGCCGGTCCCAGGCCACGAGCAGCACCCCCACCGGATCGCCGTCGCGCAGCACCGGCTGCCACAGGGCGGTCACGAGGCCGGTCGCTTCGACCAGCTGCGGCGAGACGCCGCCGTGCGTCGAGAGGTCGGCGAAGAACGGCTCGCGCGAGGTGAACACCTGGGCGGTCGCCGAGCTCGTGTGGTCGATCGGCACGATCAGCGGCTCGGAATGGGCGCCCGCCATGGCGGTCGAGACCAGGTTGCCGTGGCCGTCGGGCTCCATCAGCACGGCCATCGCGCCGTCGCACACCTCCAGAGCCGCCTCGCAGATCGCAAGCCGCGCGGACGCGGCGTCGGCGGTGCGCGGAAGCCGCCGGGCGACGTCGGCGACCACGGTCAGGTCGGCCGCGTACTGGAACGCCAGCACGCCCGTCTCCTCCTCGGCCTCGCGCCGGTCGGTGACGTCGCGCAGCGCCAGCATCCGCCGGGTGCCCGCGCCGCCGCGCTCGATGGTGCGGGCGGAGGCCTCGAGATAGCGCGGCGCGCCGGACTTCGTCGTCCCGATCAGCTCGAACGCCTGCTCCTGGTCGAGGCGGATCCGCTCAGCCAGCGACGCCCGCTCCGTCGGGGCGGCGAGGTCGAGCACCGTCAGGCGCAGGGCCTCGTCGACGGTGTACCCGAAGGTGGCCGAGAAGGCGGGGTTCACATCGACGATCTGGCCGTCCACGTGGGCGAGCAGCGGCTCGAACGAGGCGTCCCAGAGCGTGCGGAACGGGTCCGGGCGTGCGCCTGCCGGGCGACGCCGGAACGGGGAGGCGAGTCGCCGCAGTCCGCGGGGGGCGGAAGCGTTCACACGCGCCGTATCGGCTCGTGCGCGTGCCGCCTTGAGGCCTAGGCGAGCGCGTCGGCAAGCAGCCGGCGGGCGATCCCCTCCCAGCTCCAGCGGGCGACGACCGCAGCGCGCGCGACCGCGCCCAGGCGCGGCCCGCTCGGCCGGTGGCAGGTCGAGGAGGGCGTCCAGGCGCGCGGCGAGGCCGGCCGCGGTGCCGTCGAACACGATCCCGGCCTCGCCCAGGCCCGCCGCCACCTCGGCCAGGCCGGAGTGGTCGGAGACGATCGGGACGACGGCGCAGGCCGCCGCCTCGGCGGCCACCATGCCGAAGGCCTCCGGCAGCACCGACGGCACGACCACCGCCTCGGCGAGCGGCACGAGCAGCTGCAGCTGCGCGTGATCCATGGCACCTGTGAAGATCACGCCGGGCGGGGCGATCGCCTCGAGCTCGGCGCGGGCATCGCCGAAGCCGACGACCACGAGCCCGACGCCCGGATGGCGGCCGCCGACGTCGCGCCAGGCCTCGAGCAGCAGGTGGACGCCCTTCTGGCGCATCAGCTTGCCGAAATAGAGCACGAACCGGCCCAGGCCCTCGAGGCCGGCCGCCGCGCCCGCGTCGGCCACCCGCTCGGCCGGCTGGCCGGAGCCGTGGCCGGCCTCCGCCGCGAGCAGGCGCCGCAGCTCGGGCAGCGATCCCCGCCCGGGCGCGAACCCGTCGGTGTCGACTCCCGGCGGCACGATCCGGAGCGCCTCGCGGTAGGCGCCCTCGCCGAGCAGCTCCTCGGTCACGGCGACGATGTGCGCCGACCCGGCGAACACGGCGGCCGCTCCGGCGAGCGACTCCCGGGCCATGTCGGCGAGCGCCGGGCGGCCGCGGATCGCGTACTCGAGCTCGGATCCGTGCACCTTGACCGCATATGGCGTCCGCCCCAGGCAGGCGGCCGCGGCCACCGGGCCGCCCATGATGGCGTGGTTTGCGAGCACGAGGTCGACCGGCCCGGCATCGAGCTCCGCCGCGATCGCGGCGACGTTCGCGGCCACGTAGCGCTCGAGCTCGGACGCGCTCAGGTCGGCGACGTGCCTCGCCTCGACGCCCTCGTAGCGGTCGAGCACGAACGTGGGCAGCAGCGGGCCGATGTCGGGCCGCACGACGCGCACGCGCGGCCCCAGGTCGAACCGCTCGGCCCGCCGCTCCTGGCAGATCAGGCAGACGTCGTGCCCCAGCCGCCCCCAGGCACGGGCGATGTGCTGGGTGTAGATGTTCGAGCCCGTGCCCTCGAGCAGGTACCCGTGCCACAGGATCAGCCGCACGGCCGCAGGCTACTCCCGGATGAATAATTCGGGCCTGGCCCGACCTATTCAGGTCAGGTGGAAGTAGAGCGCGTGCAGGATCTCGACGACCGGGCTCGACCGGTGCACGGTCACGTCCGCGGGCGTGTCGATCAGGGCGTCGGAGTAGTTGAAGATGATCTTCACGCCGGCGGCGACGAGCGCGTCGGCGGCCTCCTGCGCAGCGCCCTCGGGCACCGCCAGCACGCCGACGATGATGTTGCGGTCGCGCACGGCGGTCTGCAGGCCGGACACGTCCTGCACCGACTGGTCGCCGATGCTCGAGCCGATCTTGGCCGGATCGGAGTCGAACACTCCGGCGATGTTGAAGCCGTGGTCGGCGAACGTCGGGGACGACGCGATCGCCGAGCCGAGCCGGCCCGCGCCGATGAGGACGATGTTGTGCTGCCCCGAGGTGCGCAGGATCTTGCGGATCTCGGTGACCAGGTAGTCGATGTTGTAGCCGACACCGCGCTTGCCGAACTTGCCGAACCCGGACAGGTCGCGCCGGATCTGGGTCGCGTTCACGTTCGTGTACTCCCCGATCTCCTGCGAGGAGATCGAGTCCCGACCCATCTTCTTCGCCTGGGTGAGCACCTGCAGGTAGCGCGAAAGCCGGGCGGCGACGCCGACCGTCAGGCGATCGGAGTCCACAGGTCTCTCCTTCGAAGCGGGGGCGTGAAGCACTGTGGCTCCAGTGTAGCCATCACGTTTTCGGCTCCGCGCAGTTCGCCGCCGCCGCCACCCGCCGTCGCAGCTCGGCTGGCTCGACGCGGTACTTGAACGCCTTGCGCCCGGCGACGAACACGACCGGGATCTGCTCGCGGTAGGCGGCCTCGAGCGCGGGATCGCCGGCTGATGTCGATCTCGACGAGGTCGAACGGGTGCGCCGCCCGCTCCTGCTCGAGCAGCGTCTTGGCGACGTCGCACAGGTGGCAGCCCGGCGCGGAGTAGATGCGCACCTCGACGCTCACGACACGGTCGCGTACGCGTCCCGGCGCAGGTAGCCGGGAAACTCGATCGCGTCGGTGTAGCGGGCCGCCGAGGCGATCATGGCGGCGTTGTCGGAGCAGAGCTCGGGCGGGACGAGTGCGAGCCGGACGCCGAGCTCGCGGCAGCGGGCGGCGAAGGCGTCGCGCAGGACGCCGTTTCGGGCGACGCCGCCCACGACCGCGAGCGTCGTCGCGCCCGTGTCGGTCACGGCCGCCGCCGTCCGCTCGACCAGCGAGCGGACGATCGCCGCCTGGTAGGAGGCGGCCAGGTCGGCGCGCGAGCGGCCGTGATCTCCCGCCAGGCGTAGCGCAGCGCGGTCTTCAGGCCGCTGAACGAGAAGTCGTAGCCCGGCCGGCCGACCATCGCGGCCGGGAACGGGTGCGCGGCCGGGTCGCCCTCGGCGGCGAGCCGCTCGAGCCGGGCGCCGCCCGGGTAGCCGAGGCCGAGCAGGCGGGCGCCCTTGTCGAACGCCTCGCCGGCCGCGTCGTCGAGCGTGCCGCCGATCGCGCGGTAGCCGCGGTGGTCGGTGACCTCGAGCACGAGCGTGTGCCCGCCCGAGGCGAGCAGGCCAGGAAGGGCGGCTCGAGCGGCTCCGGCTGCGAGGTAGAGCGCCGCCACGTGGCCGTGCAGGTGGTCGACCGGGACGAGCGGCAGGCCGCGCGCGAACGCGATCGCCTTGGCCGCCGAGAGGCCGACCAGCAGCGCGCCGATCAGCCCCGGCCCCTCGGTGACCGCGACCGCGTCGAGGTCGCGCAGCGAGACGCCCGCCTCGTCGAGCGCCGCGCTCGATCACGGGCACGACCAGCTCGAGGTGCCGGCGCGAGGCCACCTCGGGCACGACGCCGCCGTAGCGCGCGTGCAGCTCGGCCTGCGACGAGACGACGTTCGCGAGCACCACGCCGTCGTGCGTGACGACGGCGGCCGCGGTCTCGTCGCACGAGGTCTCGATGCCGAGGATCACGCCGGCTCGGGGTCGCGCCACATGATCAGGGCGTCCTCGCGGTTGTCGGTGTAGTACCCGCGGCGGACGCCGGTGGCGACGAATCCGAGCGACTCGTACAGATGGATGGCGACGTCGTTGGAGACGCGCACCTCGAGCGTGTAGCCGCGCTCGCTGTCGCCCTCGGTGAGCGCGAACAGGCGCTCGAGCATCGCCCGGGCGACGCCGCGCCCGCGCCAGGCCGGGTCGACGGCGACGTTCATGACGTGCCAGGCGTCGACGTAGCGGGCGACGATCAGGTACCCGAGCATGTCCTCGCCCTGGAACGCGCCCAGGCAGATGCCGCTCGGCTTGGCGAGCTCGCCGGCGAACATCGAGCGCGACCACGGCGTCGGATACGACGCCCGCTCGACGATCTCGATCGCGTCCAGGTCGGACGTCTTCAGCGGCCGCAGCTCGACGGCGGTCATCATCCGGCGGCCCTCGCAGCGAGGCTGCGGTCGGCGTCGGGCGCGCGCAGGTAGCACGGCTCGGGCGGCCCGGCGGAGGCGTGGAGCGCGGCGTGGTGGCGGGCGCGCGGGACGTGCAGCGGCGACGTCGTCGGGCGGGATCTCGGCGCCCGCGAGCACGTCGCGGTAGCGCACCGCGCCGTCGCCGACGACGACTGCTCCGGCCGGCAGCGCGGCCGCGAGCGCCTCCGGCGCGAAGCGCCTGCGGCTCGAGCCCGGCGCCGGCGCAGAACACCTCGCCGCGGCGGGCGTCGATGCACGCGACGTCCACCTCGTCGGGATGGCGCAGCGCGGCGAGCGTCGAGACGCCGCGCACGGGGATCCCGAGCGCGAAGCCGAGCGCCCGTGCCGTCGCGAGGCCGATCCGCAGGCCGGTGAACGTGCCCGGGCCGGTGCCGGCCACGATCAGCTCGACGGCGTCGAGCGGCACGCCGGCACGCGGCAGCAGCCCATACACGTCGTCGAGCAGACGCTGGGCGCCGACCGAGCGCCCGGCGGTGGCCGACTCGGCCAACACCTCGCCGTGCGCGCTCATGCAGGCCGTGGCGACGTCGGTCGCGGTATCAAACGAGAGGATCACCAATCGCGTCGAGCAGCTCCGTATCGTGGCTTCGAAGCACGATCAGCCTAGCATCGCCCTCTCCGATCCGCACCGTCACGGCCAGGCGCGGCTCGGGCAGCACGCCCGCGCCGGCCTCGGGCCACTCGACGAAGCAGATGGTCTCGTCGAAGTACGGCTCCAGGTCGGCCGACTCCTCGACCGTCACGCCCGCCGAGCGGTAGAGGTCGAGATGCGCGACGCGGGCCGTCGGCGTCGCGTAGAGGTTTCCGACCGTGTAGGTCGGGCTCGTGACGGGCCCCTCGACCCCGAGCGCACGGCAGGCGCCGCGGACGAACACCGTCTTGCCCGCGCCCAGCTCGCCGGCGACATGGACGACGTCGCCCGGCCGCAGCAGGCGCGCCACGCGCCGCGCCCAGCCGCTCGGTCTCGTCGGCGCTAGAAGAGGCCCAGCTGCGCGTATTCGGGCTCGGGCTCGGCGACGGGCTCCGGCGGCCGCCGCCGGAGCGGCCGCCGGCGCGGGCGGCGCAGCGACGGGCTCGAGCGAGAGCAGCTCCGGGAGCTTCGCGAAGTCCTGCTTGAGCGTCTCCATCATCGCCGGGGTGTAGAGGGCCGCGGCCGGGTGGAAGATCGGGTAGAGCACGAGGTCGACGCCCGCGATCCGGCGCGGCTGGGCGCGGCCGTGCACGCGGGTGATGCCGTGCGGCTGGCCGGAGAGGAGCTTGGTGGCGAAGTTGCCCAGCGTGCAGATCACGCGCGGGCGGATCAGCTCGACCTGCGAGAACAGGTGGCCCTCGCAGGCGGCGATCTCGTCGGGCTGGGGATCGCGGTTGCCGGGCGGGCGGCACTTGAGCACGTTGGCGATGTAGACCTCGGGCCGGGAGAGGCCGATCGCGCCCAGCAGCGACTCGAGCAGCTTGCCGGCCTGGCCGACGAAGGGCGCGCCCTGGCGGTCCTCGTGGTAGCCCGGCGCCTCGCCGACGAACATCAGGTCGGAGTCGGGATCGCCGGTTCCGACGACGACCTGGGTGCGCGTGCGCGCGAGCGCGCACTTCTGGCAGCCCTGCCACTCGGCTGACAGCCGGTCGAGCTCGGCCGCGCGGACGGGTGCGTCACTCACGGGTCGCATTCTGTCACCCGGCCCGGACGGTTCCGGGCGTGCGCGTCGCTAGTGGCCGCAGCCGCAGCTGCCGCCGCAACAGCCGCCGCCCCCACCGCCGCCGGCCATCACCGGCCGTGGCGTCGCGAACGACGAGAGCAGCCGCGTGACCGTGGCCGCGCCGCAGTCGGGGCAGTGGACGTCGTCGTGCTCGCCGCGCACGAGCTCCTCGAACGTGCCCGAGCAGCCGGCGCAGAGATACTCGTAGATCGGCATGCGGCGAAGCATACCCCGGCGTCAGACACCGAGCGTCCGCCGTTGCACTGGCGTGACGCTTCCGAGGCGGGGTCTGACCCCGTGCTTCGGTCGCCCGCTATGCTGAGCACGCAAGCCTGGTATCCGCACCGGAACTGGAGCCCATGCAGACATCCACCGTCGTCATCGGCGCCGGCCGCGTCGGCACCGTCGTCGCCGCCCGCCTCGGCGCGCGCCTGGTCGGCCGCGGCGAGCACGCCGACCTGCGCGGCTGCAGCCCTGCTCGCGATCGCGACGCCGGACGCGGCCATCGCCGGGGTCTGCGCCGAGCTCGCGCCGCGGCTCGAGCCGGGTGCCGGCGTCGTCCACTTCTCGGGCGGCGACCAGCGTCGCACGCCCTCGCCGCCGCGCCGGGGCCGCGGGCGAGCGTGCATCCGCTGCAGACGGTGTGGCCGCAGCGCGGCCCCGACCAGCTCGAGGGCGCGCACGCCGCCGTGACCGGCGACTGGGAGCTCGGCGCCGGCCTCGCCCGCGCGCTCGGGATGACGCCGTTCGCGCTCGCCGACGAGGCCAAGCCCGTCTACCACGCCGCGTCGGTGATCGCCTCGAACTACCTGGTGACGCTCACCCACGCCGCCGTCTCGCTGCTCGGCACGGGCCGGCATCGAGCGCGAGGCCGCGCTCACGGCGCTGCGCCCGCTGCAGCACCGCACCGTCGACGTCGCCGGCCTGCCCCCGACCGGGCCGATCGCGCGCGGCGACGCCGCCACCGTCGCCGCGCACCTGCGCGCCGTCGGGCCCGAGCTCGAGCCGCTCTACCGCGCGCTCGGGCGCGCGACGCTGCCGCTGGTCGCGCCCGCGGCCGCCGACGCCGTGTCGGAGGTGCTGTGAAGGTCGGCCTCGTCCCCACGATGGGCGCGCTGCACGACGGCCACCGCGCGCTGCTGCGGGCGGCGCGGGCCGAGTGCGACCGCGTCGTCATGAGCCTCTTCGTGAACCCGACCCAGTTCGCGCCGGGCGAGGATCTCGACCGCTACCCGCGCGACGAGGCGGGCGACCGCGCGATCGCCGCCGCCGAGGGCGTCGACGAGGTGTTCGCGCCGACCGTCGCGGAGATGTATCCGGAGGGCTTCGACACCACCGTGTCGGTCGGCGAGCTCGGGCGCCGGTACGAGGGCGCCCACCGGCCGGGCCACTTCGACGGCGTCGCGACCGGTCGTGCTGAAGCTGCTCCAGCGCGTGCGGCCGGACGTCGCCTACTTCGGCCAGAAGGACGCGCAGCAGCTGGCCGTCGTGCGCCGGATGACCGCCGACCTGGACGTGCCGGTGCAGATCCGCGGCGTCGACACCGTGCGGGAGGCCGACGGCCTCGCGCTCTCGTCGCGAAACGTCTACCTGAGCCCGCAGGAGCGCGGCCGGGCGCCGTCGCTCCACCGCGCCCTGCTCGCCCGCGACCCGGCGCTGTGCGAGGGCGAGCTCGACTACCTGGCCGTCGTCGACCCGCACAGCTTCGAGCCCGTCCCGCCGCGGCCGGGCGCGCTCGTGATCGGCGCCGCCCGGTTCGGCGCCACCCGTCTGATCGACAACATCGCCCTCGAGGAGGCGTCATGAAGGTTTCCCTCCCCCACCTGCACGAGCTGAAGCTCGCCGGCACCCCGATCGTGATGGTGACGGCCTACGACTACCCGAGCGGGCGGATCGTCGACCAGGCCGGCGTCGACATGGTGCTCGTCGGCGACTCGGCCGCGAACACCGTGCTCGGGCACGATCCGGTCTCGACCGTGCACGCGACGATGGACGAGCTCCTGATCCTGACCCGGGCGGTCGCCGCGCGCATGCGAGCACCCGATCGTGATCGGCGACCTGCCGTTCATGTCCTACCAGGTGTCCGACGAGGACGCGGTGCGAAACGGCGGCCGCTTCATCAAGGAGGCCGGCGCCGACGCGGTGAAGCTCGAGGGCGGCGGCCAGTCGGTGCAGCGCGCGGCCGCGCTCACCGCCGCCGGCATCCCGGTGATGGGCCACATCGGCCTGACACCGCAGACGGCGACGATGCTCGGCGGCCACAAGGCCCAGGGCCGCCAGTGGCAGCAGGCCAAGGCGCTGTACGACTCGGCGGTCGCGCTGCAGGCGGCGGGCTGCTTCGGCATCGTGCTCGAGTGCGTGCCCGCGCCGGTGGCCGCGGCCATCTCGCGCCGGCTGACCATCCCGACGATCGGGATCGGCTCGGGCGCCGAGACCGACGGCCAGGTGCTCGTGCTGCACGACCTGCTCGACATCCGTCCCGACAGCACCTTCCTGCCGCGCTTCGTGAAGCAGTTCGCGCACATCGGCGCGGCGATGCGCGAGGGGGTCGAGGCCTACGCGACCGAGGTGCGTTCGGGGACGTTCCCGGCACAGGAGCACGTCTACCCGATCGACGCCGACCAGCTGGCCGCCTTCGAGATCGCGGTCGAGGCCGGCGCCGGTGGCGACAACGTGCTCGCCGACTGGTGAGGTCGCATATAGGATCCGCGCCATGACCACCTACCTCCACACCATGGTCCGGATCACCGATCCCGGAAAGAGCCGCGCGTTCTACGAGGCGCTCGGCTTCACCTTCAGCCGCGAGATGGACATCGTCCGAAACGGCGAGAAGGAGGCGACGAACTACTTCTTCAGCCTGCCCGGCAGCGACAGCGTCCTCGAGCTGACCTACAACCACGACGGCCGCACGTACGACGTGGGCACCGGCTACGGACACATCGCGATCGGCGTCCCCGACCTCGACGCCACGCTCGCCGCGCTGGCCAAGCAGGGCATCGAGCCCGAGCGGGCGCCCTACCAGGTCAGCGAGGGCGGATCGTGGCTGTGCTTCGTCCGCGACCCCGACGACTACCGGATCGAGATCATCGGGCGGGGCTGACATGGACGCGCACGCCGACCGCTGCATCCACGCTCGAACTCGCGACTCGATACCGAGACGCGTTCTTCGCGCGCGACGTCGAGGCGATCATCGCGCTCGTCACCCCGGACTTCGTCTTCGAGAACGTGACCGGCGGCGAGCGCGTCCAGGGGATCGACGCGGTCCGGCGCCACATCGCGGCCATCCACGCGACGCTGGCCGGACATGCGGTTCGTCGAACGCGATGAAGGGATGATGTCCGGCGAGGATCACGTCGTTGCCGAGTGGACGGCGCAGGCGACGCACCCGGACACCGGCGAGTCGATCGAATGGGACGGGATCGACCTGATCCAGGTCCGCGACGGGCTCATCTGCCGCAATGCCGTCTACTCCTCGGCCCATAACGCGCGGACGTCACGCTGACCCTGAGATCAGTCAGGCGGGTCGGGCAGGCAGCGTAGACCCACCAATCCGGCGGAAAGGGGTATCGTCGGCGATCAGGTGGACCGTTCCGCGAATCCCCTGCTGGGTACGTGGCGGCTCGTGTCGTGTGAGACCCGGGCGCAGGACGGGGCGGTCGACCACCCGCTGGGGCGCGACGCGGTGGGCCTCCTGATCTACACCGACGACGGGCACATGTCGGTCTCGATCGCGCGCGCCGTCCGCCGTCCCTTCGCCGACGGTGATCTCCTTGGCGGCACCGGCGAGGAGAAGGCGGGCGCGGTCGAGACGTACATCTCCTACTGCGGCCGGTACGAGCGCCGCGCCGGATCCGTCGTCCACCACGTCGAGATGAGCCTCTTCCCGAACTGGACGGGGCGGGATCAGGAGCGGCGCGTCGAGCTTCACGGAGATCGGCTCACGCTGGAGGCGCCGCCCTTCAGCATCAAGGGCATGGAGCAGCGGTCCGTGCTCGTGTGGGAACGAGTCTGAATCGGTGCGGACGATCTCGCGTAACGGCGTGGATCTGGCCCATGACGCGATCGGCAGTGGGTTTCCAGTCGTGTTGCACACCGGCGGCGCCGGCAGCTCGTCGATGTGGCGCCGCGGCGGGTACGTCGACAGGTTGTCCGAGTTCCGGCTGATTCTGCTCGACCACCGGGGCCGAGGAGCAAGCGGCCGCCCCACTGATCCGGCGGCTCACCGGGTCTCCGAATATGTCGCCGACGTCGAGGCCCTGATCGATCACCTCGGGTGTCCCGAGTACGGCTTCGTCGGCTACTCGTTCGGAGGCCTCGTCGGCCTGGTGCTTGCGGCCGAGGACCCCCGATTGACCCGGATGGTCGTTCTTGGGACGGTGTTCGACCCCCCTGGGACGGAACCGGACTCGTCGGACTACGGGCAGGCCCTCGGCGAGGGTGACATGGCAGGGGTCGTCGCGCTCATCGAGGACGGGGAAGGACTCACGCTTCCGGGATGGGCCCACACCGAGTTCATGGAGACCGACCCCGAGCAGTTCAGGCTGACGATTGCGGCGAACGCAGGCGATCCCGACCCCTGGGAGGCCCTCGCCCGCATCGGTGCAACCACCGTCCTGGTCGCCGGATCCGAGGAGGACCAGAATGGCCTCCAGGACCGTATGGCCGCCGAGATGCCGGACGCCCGGAGCGTCCATCTCCCTGGCGCTGGGCACGTGGGTGCCTTCCTCCGGCCGGATGAGGTCGCGGCCCTCGCGATCCCGGTACTCCGTGGGGTGGCTCGGTCCCGGCGGATCACCGCGATGATCCCCGTCACGGCTCCCTGCCGGAACGCCACGATCGAGCCGATGCGCAGCGGCAGGCCGGCGATCATCGCGCGGAGCGCGTCTGCCGAAATCTGATGCGAGTCCCGCCCGGCGTGGGCCATGTCGCGAACGAGCAGCGTGCCGCCCGGCCGCAGCACCCGCGCCGCTTCGCCCGCATAGCGGGCGTGGTCGCGCTCGTCGACGTGGTGCAGGCAGCCGCGGTCCGTCACGAGGTCGATGCTCGCGTCTTCGACCGGGATGTCGAGCGCGCTTCCCTCGACCCACGTCACGTCCACCGCAGCGGCCTCGGCGCGCTCGCGGGCACGGCCGAGCGCCTCCCTGCTGAGATCCAGCCCAGTCGTCTCGATGCCCAGCCCTGCGAGGAACACGGCATCGCCGCCGGTCCCGCAGCCCACGTCGATCGCCGTGCGCGGAAGCTCGCCCAGCCCTGCGACGAAGCCGGCCAGTTCGAACGATGACCACGAGGCGTCCCGGGTCGGGCACCTCACGCGACATCCTAAACCTCCTCGTGAGTTGCACCGGGCGACCGATCTAGCGCCGGAGCCGCATCGAGCAGCGCGTCGATCGTCTCCACCGTGAGCGGGTCCTCGACGCTCTCCCGCACGCGCACCGCGTGGTGTTCGCGCTCCGCCACGGACGTCGCCGGGTCGAGCCAGTGCCGGCACGCGATCTCCGTGATGTGGCCGAGCTGGGCGATCGCCATCGAGAAGTCCCCGCGGCGCGCAACGCGCCCGGGGCCGCCGCAGCGGCGGTACTCGCGGTGGAGCTCGCGGGCACGGTCGCGGTCGCCGGCGGCGAACTCGAAGAGGGCGACCGCAAGCTCCTGGCCGGGATCGGCGAGGCCGCAGTTGTCCCAGTCGATGACGCACAAGCCTCCGGAAACGGTGCCGCGCACGTTGTCGGCCCACAGGTCGCGGTGGCACGTCCGCAGGTCGGTGGCCGGCTCGAGCAGGGCCTCGAGCGCCACCAGCTCGTCGCGCACCGCGGCGAGGTCGTCGGCGAACGGGGCCGCCGCGGCCGTGAGCTCGGCGATGAGCCTGTCCCAGCCGTCCGCCCCACCGGGTCGCTGTACCAGCCGTCCTGCGGACGCCGGCCGGTGAACGGGACGCGATGGACGGCCGCCATCATCCGCGCCACCTCGTCGGGTCGATCGTGCGGTCAGGCGGCAGCACGTCGACCCACTCGTACAGGCGCACCGGCAGGCCGCGGACATCGGCCCAGGGAGCGCCGTCGACGGTGCGCACGACCATCGGCGCCGGCACGCCCGCCGCGCGCGCCGCGGTCTGGAACGCAACGTCCTCGCCGTCGAGATCAGCCGGCGTCCCGGCGAAGGACGTCTTCACGGCCCACATGCCCCGCGACGTCGCGAGCTGGGCGACGAGACCCTGCTCGCCGCGCGCGACCGTCCCGGTGAGCGCCGCGCCGTCGCCCAGCCCGAAGATGCGCCCGATGGCGCCGGCGTCGAGCGTCGTCGATCACACCGCGAGCGTATCGCTACCCGACGAGATCCCTGAATGCCGGCTCGGCCCGGATCGGATCGAAGTCCGAGTCCCCGGCGGCGAGCCCGCGCAACGGCTCCGGCTCGAGGCCGATCGCCCGCCGCAGGTGCTCGATCGCGTCGCCCGTCCGCCCGGCCAGGCTCTCGGCGCAGGCGACGTTGTAGAGCAGCCGGACGTTGTCGGGGTCCGCCGCGATCAGGGCCCGGCCGCGGTCGGCCACCTCGGCGTACTCGCCCGCCTCGAAGAGCGGCGCGAGCTCCGTCCACGCCACGTCCTGCTCGATGCCGTGCGGGCAGGACGAGCCACGCAGTGGCGGCGATGCCCGTAGACCGACACGGTCGGCGCCGGGAACGACGGGTCGGCGAAGGCGCCGACGGGGACGGCGATCTGGTCGGGCCGATCGGACGTGGTGTAGAAGACCGTCCCGCCGCAGTCGGGGCAGAAGCGAAACGCAGCGCTCCTCGCCGTCGTCGTCGGAGCGGCGCACGTACTCGCCAAACGTGCCGGTGACGCGGACGCGCTCCGACGGGAACCGCGCCTGGATCCCGAACGCGCTTCCTGTGCGGCGCTGGCAGGCGAGGCAGTGGCACATCGAGATCCGCACCGGATCGCCCTCCGCCACCAGGCGCAGCTGCCCGCAGCTGCACGCTGCCTCGCGCGAGACCATCAGGCCTCGCCGTCCGTCTCGTCCCACGAGATACACGTCAGATCGAGGCGGATTCCCGTCGGGATCGACCACGAAGAACGCGTAGTACCCGACGATGTCGATCGAGCTCGGCGGGAAGTGGATCTCGCCCCGTGGAGACGCAGCGCCGGTAGGCTCACCCTCGACCTCGTCCCGCGCGGTCGAACTCGGACAGACGATGTCTCGATGCCGACGTCGTAGTAGCTGTAGCGCATCGCCGTCGGCGGGCCGCAGGCCTAGGAGCTGCCCACCGAGACCGCAGGTACACGCACCTCCTCGGTGCCGCGATAGCTCTGGCAGCCGGCAGGTCCGTCCGTCGAGGCCGAGCGGGCCGCGAGGGTGTCGACGTCGAGACGCCGACGACGACTGCTCGTCATCGGCACCGTCCGATCGAGGGATGGCCTACGCTTCGCCGGCATCTGCCCTCGACACGAGTACGTTCGCGCCCGAGTGGAGAGCGCGTTCACGAAAGGCTGACCCATCGCGTTCGAGTGCAGCGAGGACGAGTTCGCCCGGATGGCCGGGTCGGAGCTCGACGCCCTGCCCCCGTGGATCCAGGAGGCGATCGCCCGCGAGAACGTGGCCATCGACATCGAGGACGAGCGGCCGGGCAGCCCGGGGATGCTGGGGCTCTTCCGCTCGTCCGGCTTCGGCCGGGCGACGATGAAGGAGATCACGCTCTACCGGCTGCCGATCGTCCGCGCCGCCGGCGAGCCCGGCCGCCTGCGCCGCGTGATCCACGACACGATGCTGCACGAGCTGGGACACCTGTTCGGCATGACCGAGTCAGACCTGGACGGGTACACGATCGGAAACCACCCGCGCCCGGATGCCGAGCGCGTGCATCCGCCCAGCGGCGGCCGCTAGCCGCCGCCGTACGTGATCACGAGGTCGGACGCGAGCCCGACCAGGTACCCGACCGTCAGCCCGAAGCAGCACGAGCCGCGCGCCCAGGCGGCGGTTGGCCGAGTTCCAGAGCTGCCCGACGACGTAGAGGATCGCTCCGGCGGCCAGGGTGTAGAACGAGATCTCCAGGGCGGGCGACGTCACCCGGTAGCCGACCAGGGTGCCGGCGAAGGTCGGGCCGCCGCCGATGATCCCGGCCACGAAGAGCCAGCGCCAGCTGGGGCGCACCGACCCGAGCGGGCCGACGATGCCGAAGCCCTCGGTCGCGTTGTGGAGCGCAAAGCCGATGATGAGCGTCGTCGCCAGGGCGACCTCGCCCGCGCGCGCCGACACGCCGATCGCGAGCCCCTCGGAGAAGTTGTGCAGGCCGATCGCGATCGCGATCAGCATGCCGAGGGTGAGCGACGCGCGCTCTGCCATCCGCGCGAGCTCCTGGCTCGACACCGCGCCTGCGGCGACCGCGTCGACGCTGCCGCCCGCCATCGGCGCCCGCGTGCGGCGCACCTGCATCTGGTGCTCGATCGCGGCCAGGCCGAGCCCGCCGGCGAGCATGCCCGCCGCCGCCATCGCGGCGCGCGCGGCGAACGTGCCCCACCCGCCTCCGGCCTTCGCGATCACGAGGCCCGACTCGAGGATCGCGTGGGCGGCGTCGAGCACGTCCCAGAAGATGAAGAGCAGGATGCCGGCGGCCAGGACGGACAGGAACGCGCGCATCCGCTCGCTCAGCCCCTGCAGGCGACCGAGCGGCAATCCGAAGAAGATCGTGAAGCCGGCGATCGCGCCGAGGATCGCGGTTCGCTCCGGGCTCACGTGCGCATCCGTTCCGTTCGCATCCGGCGGCACCTTACCCGATCGCGGCTTAGGCTGCCCTAACTATGGGTCGAGCCCGCCGGGCGCAGGTGATCGTGATTACCTCCGCCGCGCAGCCCGCCCAGCCGGCACGCGGCTCGATAAGCTGCCCCCGCCGTGACCATCTCCCGCCTGCGCGCGCTCCTCGCTCTGGGTGTCGCCCTGACGCCGGTGCTGCTGCTCGCGGCGGGCGCCGAGGCGGGCCCGTCGACCGCCGCGAGCGCCGGCGCCGCGCCGCATCGGGCGCGCGTATACGCCCCGTACTTCGAGACGTGGAGCCGCGACCACATCTACCGCATGGCCACGCGGTCCGGCGCCCACCACCTCACCCTCGCCTTCATCCAGGCGCCGAAGCGGGGCTCGTGCAGGCCCGCCTGGAACGGCGACCCGCGCCGGCCGACGGCCGCCGGCGGATACCTGCGCGGGATCCGCGCGCTGCGCCGGGCCGGCGGCGCGGTGGTGCCGTCGTTCGGCGGCTTCAGCGCCGACCACGCGCTGACCGAGATCGCCGACTCGTGCACCGACATGCGGCAAGCTCGTCGCCGCGTACGAGTCGGTCGTGCGCACCTACGGCGTCACCCGCCTGGACATGGACGTCGAGGACCGCTCGCTCAGCCACCTCGCCGGGATCGACCGGCGCAACCGGGCGCTGCGCATCGTCGAGGCGTGGGCCGCGCGCACCGGGCGGCGCCTGCGGCTCCAGTACACCCTGCCCGTCGAGCCGGCCGGGCTCGAGTCCGACGGCCTGCACGTGCTCCGAAACGCGGTGCGCAACGGCACGCGCGTCGACGTCGTCAACATCATGGTCTTCGACTACTACGACGGCACGACGACCGACATGGCCGGCGCCGCCGAGAGCGCCGCCCGCGGCCTGCACCGGCAGCTGCACGCGCTCTACCCCGGCAGGGGCGCGCGCCGCCTGTGGGCGATGGAGGGGCTGACGCTGATGCCGGGGATCGACGACTACCCGCACAAGACCGAGGTGACGTCGCTCGCCGACGCGTCGACGGTGCGGCAGTTCGCGGCGGCGATGGGGATCGGCACGCTCTCGATCTGGGCGATCCAGCGCGACAACGGCGGCTGCCCCGGCCGGCTCGGCTCGGACACGTGCTCGGGCATCGTCCAGCCGCAGTGGGCGTTCAGCCACACGCTCGAGCCGTTCACACGGCGAGGCCGCCGGTGAGCGTGCGCGTCGTCGGCGCCGGCCTCGGACGCACCGGCACGAACTCGCTCAAGCTCGCGCTCGAGCGCCTGCTCGGCGGCCCCTGCTACCACATGATCGAGGTGATCGAGCGGGCGCAGGACGTGCCGGTGTGGCACGACGCGCTGCGCGGCCGCCCACCCGACTGGCGCACGTTCCCCGCGGGCTACGCGGCCACCGTCGACTGGCCGGCGTGCGCGTTCTGGGCCGAGCTCGCGCGGGCGCATCCCGACGCGCTCGTCCTGCTCTCGGTCCGCGAGAGCGCCGAGACGTGGTGGCGCAGCTTCGCGGCGACCATCGTCGCCGGGCTCAGCCAGCCGGTGCCGCCGGACCGGCCCGACTGGGCTGTGCGGCGGGCGATGACGCTCGACATGATCGCGGCGTTCACGCCGCAGTGGCGGGAGCATGAGGCAGCGACGGCCGCCTACGAGGCGCACAACGAGGCGGTGCGCGCGGCCGTGCCCGCCGAGCGGCTGATCGAGTGGCAGCCCGGCGACGGCTGGGAGCCGCTCTGCTCCCGCCTCGGGCTCGCCGTGCCGGCGGAGCCCTTCCCGAACGTGAACTCCACCGAGGAGTTCAAGGCGACGCAGCACGCCACCCCGCCGGGGCAGTAGCGCCGCCCTACGGCGTCTGGCGCTCCCACGTCACGGCGTAGGCGACGCGCCAGGTCGCACCGCATCCGGAGCACACGTGGTCGCCCTCGGCGGCGTCCCGGACGTGAGCGTCCGCCCTGTCGGTGGCGACCGTCTCGAGCGGCTCGCCGCAGTCCGGGCATGCCACCACCAGTCGGGACGACCGCGTGACGACGGTGGCGCGCCGCCGGCTGGGGCTCGACAGCATGCGCGCGACGGCGTCGTGGATCGTCGCCGGATCGACGCCGTAATCGTGCAGGACGCGCGCTCCGACGCCCTCGTTCTCGCAGACGAGGCCGAGCAGGAGGTGCTCGGTGCCGATGGAGGTGTGGCCCAGGGCCTCCGCCTCGCGCTTCGCGAGCTCGAGCACCCGCTTCGTCCGCGGCGTGAATGGGATCCCCCGCTCGCTCGTCCGTGTCGCCGACGCCGACGATCCGCACGAGAAGGGCGCGCAGCGGGTCGAGCTCGATTCCGAGATCCGCCAGCACGCGCGCGGCGACGCCCTCCTGCTCGCGCACCATGCCCAGCACGAGGTGCTCGGTGCCGATGGAGGGATGCTTGAGCAGACGAGCCTCGTCGTGCGCCAGCACCACCACCTGGCGGGCGGCCTCCGTGAAGCGCTCGAACATCGTCACGACCCCTAGTACAGCTGCGTGCGGTAGCGCGCGACCATGGCCTCCTGCGACTCGGCGGCCGAGCCGACCTGGTCGCGCATCATCTCGCCCATCGTCGGCAGCTCCGAGCGGTCGATGCGCGCCTCGGGATCCCAGAGCCGCGACCGCATGAGCGCTTTCGCGCAGTGCAGGTAGGCCTCGCGCACCGTGATGCGGAGGACGACCGCCGGCGACCGCTTCGACACCTGGAAGCGCTGCCGAAGGTCGGCGTCGGTCCGGAGCTCGGCGGTGCCGTTCACGCGCAGCGTCTCGTCGACGCCCGGGACCATGAACAGCAGCCCAACCTCGGGCCGCTCGGTGAGGTTCGTGAGCGAGTCGAGCCGGTTGTTGCCCGGCCGGTCGGGCAGGAGCAGCGTGCGGTCGTCGGCGACCTCGACGAAGCCCGGGTCGCCGCCGCGAGGGGTCGCGTCCATCCGGCCCTCGCCGTCGGCCGAGGCCAGCACCAGGAACGGCGACAGCGCGATGAAGCGGCGGCAGTGCGCGTCGAGCCGGTCGAGCTCCTTGCGCACGGCGCGGTCGGTCGGCGGCGCGTGCAGCGCCCGGAGGGCGGCCTCGGAGGTGATCGCGGACATCGTGCCATGGTATCGCTCACCCCTCCGGATCGATCCCGTGCGTAGGCGGGCACGCGCACGGTGCGCTTGCCCGGCGTCCCGCCCAGGATGACCCTGCGCAGGCTCGTGTCGTTGCCTGTCCTGACCTCGTGGATCGCGCCGAGCGGGTTCGCCTCGACGCTCACGTAGTACGTGCCGTTGCGCACGTTCGTGATGTCGAACGACTGACCCGGGAGCGATTGCACGTAGGTGTCGCCCCAGCCGGAGGGCAGCGTCTCGCGCGTCCAGATGGCGGTCTGGTCGCCGCAGGCGCCGGCGAGCCCGATCTGGTCGGGATTCCAGACCGCGCCGTGCTGGACGAGGTCGATCGGGTCGGTCGGGGCCAGGCAGAAGCCGTCCTTCTGGCTGCGGACGACGAGCGAGCGGGTCGAGTCGAGCAGCGAGTAGCGCACGAACTGCTGGAAGTGCCAGTGCTCGTGCCCCGGCTGGGCGTCGTAGAGCAGCGTGCCGACCTTCGCGCGGCCGACGGCGACGCCGTTGCGGAAGAAGTACTGGTAGGCGTCCATGACGTTCGTGCCGGGACGGCGGAAGCCCTCGATGTCCATGGGCGCGGGGCCGTGATCCCACACGGTGGCGCCGAAGTCGAGGTAGTCGCGGCCCTGCTGCGTCTCGGTGGAGATGCCCCATGAGGGCAGCGGCACGAGGTCGGGCAGCGTCGCCGGGTCGGGGTGCGTGACCGTCGGCGCGAACGTCGGCGAGCCCATTGCCGCCGCACGGTGCGAACGCTTCGCGGCGCCGCAGCACGGCGGGGCCTTCACAACCTTGACCGCGACGGTCGTCTTCGCATTCGCCGCGGGGATCCGCAAGAACGCTGCGTAGCGCGGCGGGATGGCGACCGTCACCGCATAGGTGCCGAGCCGGAGCGGGATCGACGGCGACGTGCTGTCGATGCCGGCCGCCCAGCCGCGGTCGATCCCCCAGACCGCCCCGAGCGTGAACGGGTTCGCGCCGCAGAACTGTGGGAACGTCGGGTTGAGCGGGCCCGACGCGTCCATCCGCTGCAGGTTGTAGCCGTTGGGGCAGAAGGTCGCGCTCCCGCTCCAGACCACGGTGCCGGCGGAGTCGCGGACGGTGTAGCGGATGAACCGGCGCAGTCCGTTCCAGCCATCGTCGGCCCAGGCCGGGAGCGTGCGTCCGCCGACCTGCCGCAGCTGGATCGGGCTGCGGTAGCCGGCCCGGGTCGCATCGAGCTGGAAGCTGCCACCTGACGAGCCGACGTACACGCCGACATCGAGATAGACAGGGCTGCCCTTGTACTTGTCGAGCGTCACGCTCGGCGAGGCGCGGACGAGCTCGAGCCGGCCGGCGGCGGCCGTGGCCGATGCGGCCGAGGAGACCGCCAGCCCGACGGCCGTCACGGCCAGGGCTGACACGAGCGTTCTGACGGGGTGCATGCGCGCTCCAGACGTCGGTGACGGGCGTTGGACGCCGATTCTGCCGTGCCGGTTCCACCGCCGGGTCGCGGCGGGGTAACGGGTGCGTAACACCGGCTACCGTCACGCCCCACCGACCAGGAGGATCCCCGTGCGCTACATGGTGATCGAGACGTTCACGCAGGGCGCCCGGCCCGTCTACGAGCGGGCGCGCGACCGCGGCCGGATGCTGCCCCAGGGGCTCGAGTACGTCGACAGCTGGGTCGAGACCGACCTGCGCCGCTGCTTCCAGCTCATGGAGACCGACGACCCCTCGCTCTTCGAGCGGTGGACGGCGCAGTGGGACGACCTGGGCAGCTTCGAGGTCGTGCCGGTGCTCGCGTCGGCCGAGGCGGCGGAGCGGGCGCTGCGTTGATCAGCCCGCGGAGTGCCCGCCCTTGGCGGCAGCCGAGTCGGCCGCGACGACGGCGTCGATCTCGGCACCGAGGTCGGCGGCCGCATCGCGGAGGTGGCCCAGGATCTCGGCGTTCTCGCCGTTCTTGTCGCGCAGCGCGAGGATCTCGACGTACCCCACGATCACCGCAAGCGGCGTCCGCAGGCGGTGCGCAAGGTCCGGTTGCTCTCCGTGGCCCATGCTCGAACCTTACCGGCTTTGCGTCGGATCACCCGATCGGGTGAGGGCACTACCCGAAAGTGGGGGCACACTAGCTGGGGGCACAACGGAGGAGGCATGATGGCTGAGGCAGAGGACGACGTGCGGGCACTTGCGGGGCACATCGATCACGAGCTCGGGCACCGGGTTCACTGGCGGCTCGCCGTTCCGGGCGGGCGCCGGTACCTCGTGTTCGACGGCGACAGCTTCATCGGCGAGGCGGTGGGATTCACCGGCGTCGAGTCGCTGCTGCGGGCGTGGGTCAGGGGATTCGAGGCGGGCCAGTTCCGGGCCGATCTCGACGAGTTCCTGGCCGAGCTCCTGCGCGAGTCGTAGCGCCTCACCCGCCGGACGGGCACCTGGCGGGCTGATCGGGCCGGTGTAGGATCCTCGTGATGAGGCTTACACTCGGCAGGGGGCTCTAGATGAGCGAGCGCACCGATTCCGAGCCGCGCTCAGCGGCGACGGTTCCACCGATCGATCTGCTCGGCCTCGACCACCCCGCGATCATGGCCACCACGGTGTGCTCGATCGTGGAGCACGGCGGCGAGCTTCTGATGGTGCGGCAGCTCAATCGCGAGGGCGACGAGCGCTGGAACTTCCCCACCGGCTGGATGGCACCGGTCGACGAGGACGGCCATGTGCAGCTGCCCGAGGACTCCGTCAACCGCAACCTGCTGATGGAGACCGGGTACGCCGCATCGGACGCGCAGCTGATCGGCGTCTCGATCGTCCGCGAGCACGACGCCGACGGGCACCGGGTCGGCACCTCGCTGCGGCTGAACTACCTCTCGGGGCACCCGCGCCAGACGAGCTACGCCGTCAACGATCCGGACATCCTCGGCACCCCGGAGTGGTTCCCGCCGGCCGAGATCGAGGAGCTGATCGCCCGCAGAGAGGTCAAGGGCGAGCTGACGGCGGCCGCCTACCGGCACTGGCGCGAGTACCACAACAGCGGTGCGCTCTCGGCCGATGTGATCGACATCCCGAACTGAGCACTCGACACGATTCGCCGTAATCCGGTACCCTCCAGGGCGGCTATGGCAGGTCGGATGCGATTGGCACTTCTTGCAGCAACGGTTGCAGCGCTTGCTGCGCCGGTGTCCGCAAACGCCGCGTTGAGCTCGGTTCCGGCCAGCTCCTGGCAGACGAACGGGCGCGTCCGGGCCATCGCCGTCGGCGCGCACAAGATCTTCATCGGGGGCGACTTCACGCGCGTCCGCGGCCCCGGCGCAACGAGCGGCGGCACCGCCCGCAACCACCTGGCGGCGTTCAGCCTGACCACCGGCAAGCTGATGCCGTGGCACCCGCGGACGAACGGCACCGTGACCTCGCTGCGGCTGAACTCGCACGCCACCACCGTCTACATCGGCGGCGGCTTCACCACCATCAACGGACACTCGCGCGCCCATCTGGGGGCGGTGACGGCGTCGGGCTCGACGCTGCGCAGGTGGCACGCGAACACGAACGGCACGGTGTATGCCCTCGCCGTCAGCTCGACCCGGGTCTACGTCGGCGGCAGCTTCGACCACGTCAAGGGCATCAGCGCGCCACCGGCTGGCGGCAATCGGCACATCGAGCACCGCCACGGTGGCGCGATGGCATCCGAACGCGAACTCGACCGTGCGCGCGCTGATCGTGTCGCCTGGCGGCGGCCGCGTCTTCGCCGGAGGCGACTTCACGGCCGTGAACGGCAAGTCGCACCCGCACCTGGCGGCGATCAACGTGTCGACCGGCGGCACGAGCCCGTTCCGCGCCCGCCCGCAGTGGCGCGTCGCCGCGCTGCGCACGACGGGCAAGCAGCTCGTGGTCGGGGGCGGCGGCAACGGCGGCCACGTCGCCGTGTATGCGTCGGTGAACGGCGCCCGCAAGTGGGTCGCGGTGACCGACGGCGACGTCCAGGGTGTGGCTGTCCTCGGCGGCACCGTGATCGTCGGCGGCCATTTCAACAACTACTGCGTCGGCGGCACCGGCACCGGCAACCCGCTCGCGTGCACCCACCCGACTGCGCGGCGCAAGCTGCTCGCCCTGTCGCTCGCCAAGGGCGCGCTGACCGGCTGGGATCCGGATGTGGTCGGGAGCACGATCGGCGTCTCGGCGGTCGCCGCCGGCGGCGGCGGCGCGCAGGCAGGCGGTGCCTTCACCAAGGTGCACGGCAAGAACCAGCAGGGCTTCGCCCGCTTCAAGTAGCCTGCGGGCACGCGGCCCGGCTGTTCGGGTCGTGTGAGGTTTTCGTGAGCGCGGTTGACGGGGACGGGGCCGGGCCGCTATCCCGAGACCAACGGGAGGCAGCGCCCGCCCACGACGAGGGAGATCACATGCAGCACGGTTCGGCCAACTCCACCCTCACCGAGACGGTGGCGGACGTCCAGTTCGCGGGCCGGCGGACGGGCAGGATCAACTGGCGCAGCCGCCCCGCGGCAGCGCTCAACCGCGACGCCGCCGCACACGAGCGCGGGATCGAGCGGCGCATGCGGCGCGGCCTCCTCCTCGACGGCATCCGCTAGCGAGTTCCCCTCAGGCGCCGCGAAACTCGGGCGGCCGCCGCTCGCGGAACGCGGTCACGCCCTCGGCGAAGTCGGCCGTCGCGGCCGCAGCCGCCTGCAGGTGCGCCTCGAGCTCGAGCTGCTCCTCGAGCGTGTGGAGCGGCGCGGCGTCGAAGAGCCGCTTGTGCAGACCGATCGCCGCCGTCGGCAGCGCGGCCAGAGTTGCCGCGAGCGCGGCGGCCCGCGCCGGCAGATCGTCCGGCTCGACGACCTCGGACACGAGCCCCCAGGCGAGTGCCTCCGCCGCGGTCAGCCGCCGGCCCGAGAGCATCCACTCGAGGGCGCGCGCCGGCCCGAGGATGCGGGCGAGGAAGTGCGTCGCACCCGAATCGGGCACGAGGCCGATGTTGACGAAGGCGGGCACGAACACGGCACGGCTCGACGCGATGCGGACGTCGCAGGCGGCCGCCAGCGAGAGGCCGGCTCCGGCGGCGGCGCCGTTCACGGCGGCGATCACCGGCTTCGCGAGGTCGCGCAGCGCCAGGATGTTCGGGTGATAGGTGCGGCGCAGCAGGTCACCGAGGTCGCCCTGCCCCGTGAACGCCGACACGTCCTGACCGACGCAGAACCCGCGACCGGCGCCGGTGACGACCACCGCGCGCACCGTCCCGTCGCGGGCCTCGTCCAGGGCCGCGCGCAGGCCGGCGTGCATCGCGTCGTCGAACGCGTTCAGCACGTCCGGCCGGTTCAGCGTGATGGTCAGCACCGCGTCGCGGCGATCGACCTGCACCTCCACACGCGCTCCTCTCGTCGGTTGCCCGGCCGGGAGTCTACGTGGCGAGCAGCTCGGCGACGCGCCCATCGCCGGCTGCGACGTCGAGCGGCCGCCTGCCGTCGTCGGTGCGCAGCGTCGGGTCGGCGCCGTGCTCGAGGAGCAGGCGCACCGAGACCTCGTCCCCTCTGGCGGCCGAGGAGTGCAGCGGCACGTATCCGCCGTGCTGGCGGGCGTTCGGGTCGGCCCCGCGCTCGAGCAGCAGACCGACGATCGCGGGATGCCCGCCCGCGGCGGCCGAGTGCAGAGGGCGGACGGCGCTCGGGTTGGCCGCCGCCACATCGGGCGGAGCGCCGGCACCGAGCAGCACCGCGGCCGCCTCGAGCTGGCCGAAGAAGGCCGCCAGGTGAAGCGCTGTGAACCCGTCGGGGCTCTCCGCCGAGACGGCGTCCGGAGCCGCCGCCACGAGCTCCTCGACGCGGCCGACGCGGCCGAGCGCCGCGGCTTCGAAGAGGTCGAGGTCGGCGACCGCGTCCGCCAGCTGCTCCGCCAGACGGGCGTGACCGCGGTATCGCGCGCGCAGGGCGACCGAGACTCCGTCCGGCCCGCGCACGGCCGCCAGGCCGGGATTCCCGGCGAGCAGGCGCTCGACGGCCGCCGCGTCACCGGCGTCCGCCGCGTCGAGCATCTCCTGGGCGCCCGCCTCGGCGATCGCCTCTCCCACTGCCCCCACCCCGCTCCGTCGTGTGGGGCGAACCTAGTGGACGCCGGGTGTCACTGCAACCCCGGCGCCCCACCATCGCGCCAGAACAGCAGGTCGGCGACCATGGAGTCGGCACGCTCGTTGCGCGCGGACGGCACCCAGCGCACCGTCACCGAGCCGATCTGGTGCGTGAGCTCGACGGCGCGATCGCGCAGCTGGACGAGGCGCGGGTTGCGCAGCGGCGGGGGCGACGCACCCATCTGCTCGGCGACGATCCGGGAGTCGGTGCGCACCTCCACCCGGTCGAAGCCCGAGCCGGGCGGCGGCCTCGAGGCCCGCGACGAGGGCGCGGTACTCGGCGGTGCCGACGGTCGCGACGCCGATCGCGTCGGCGGCCGCGGCGATCTCGGCGCCCTCGCCGTCGTCGATCACGAACGCGTACGCCGCCGGCCCGGGATTCCCGCGCGACCCGCCGTCGCACCAGAGCACCGACCAGCCTGCCGGCGCTGGATGCGGGGCGCCCGGCACCGTCGGCGCGCGAGCGCTTGGCCAGACGACGGCGCTCGGCGTCCTTCAGCGTCTTGCCCGCCTTGCGGACGCCCTTGGTCACCGCGGCCGCTCGTCGGTGACCAGGTGCTGCACGGGTCGCCCGAAGCCGTCGCGCAGGTCGGCGGCCACCGCGCGCGGCCACGTCGGGCGGCAGGAACGGGCCCGGAGTCGCGTCGGGCGGGTGCCACTCGTGGTGGCGGCGGTCGACCGGCGCGCCCGGGAGCGTCTCGCCGGCCCGAGCGAGGAAGTACAGGATCACCTCGTGGCGGTAGTCGCCCGACTCGACGAACAGGTTCTCGCTCACGTACAGCAGCCGCTGGACCGTGATCACGAGCGACGCCTCCTCGATCAGCTCGCGCCGCAGCGCCTCCTCGGCCGTCTCGCCCGGCTCGACGCCGCCGCCCGGAAGCCAGTAGAACGGCGCCTTGCCCGCATGGTGCGTGCGGTCGAACAGCACCCGGCCATCGCCGTCGGGGATGACGGCCCGGGCGCGCACGGACATGACCGGGACGGCTGCGGCCGCCCCCTCAGCCGGCGGCAAGCGCCCGCTCCGCCTCGTACACGGGCAGCACCCGGCGCAGGAACTCGCCCGTGTGGCTGCCCGGCGTCTCGGCGATCTCCTCGGGCGTGCCCTGCGCGACCACCTCGCCGCCCGCGTCCCCGCCCTCGGGGCCGAGGTCGAGCACCCAGTCGGCCTGCTTGATCACGTCGAGGTTGTGCTCGATCACGAGCACCGTGTTGCCGGCGTCGACCAGCCGCTGGAGCACCTGCAGCAGCTTCTCGATGTCGTAGGTGTGCAGGCCGGTCGTCGGCTCGTCCAGGATGTAGAGCGTCCGGCCGGTGGCCACCTTGCTGAGCTCGGTGGCGAGCTTCACGCGCTGGGCCTCGCCGCCCGAGAGCGTCGTCGCGGGCTGGCCGAGGCGCATGTAGTCGAGCCCGACGTCGTGCAGGGTCTGCAGCCGCCGGCGCAGCTTCGGGATCTTCGCGAAGAACTCGAGCGCCTCCTCGATCGACATGTCGAGCACGTCGGCGATCGACTTGCCCTTGAACTTGACCTCGAGCGTCTCGCGGTTGTAGCGGCGCCCGTGGCACACCTCGCAGTTGATGTAGACGTCGGGCAGGAAGTGCATCTCGATCTTGATCGTGCCGTCGCCGCGGCACGTCTCGCAGCGGCCGCCCTTGACGTTGAACGAGAACCGGCCCGGCTTGTAGCCGCGCGCCCGGGCGTCGGGCGACGTGGCGTAGAGCGCGCGGATGTGGTCGAAGAGGCCGGTGTAGGTGGCCGGGTTGGAGCGCGGCGTGCGGCCGATCGGCGACTGGTCGATGTCGATCACCTTGTCGAACGCCTCGATCCCGCGCACCGTCCGGTGTGCGCCCGGCTTCACCCGCGCGCGGTTGAGGCGGTTCGCGAGCGCCTTGAAGATGACGTCGTTCACGAGCGTGCTCTTGCCCGAGCCGCTCACGCCGGTGACGCAGATCAGCTTGCCCACCGGGAGATCGACGTCGATCTCCTTGAGGTTGTGCTCGCTCGCGGCCTGGACGCCGAACCAGCCGGCGTCGTGCATGCGCCGGTCGGGTACGGGGATGCCGCGCCTGCCGGAGAGGTAGGCCCCGGTGATCGACCGCTCCGAGCGCCATCACCTCGGCGGCCGTCCCGACCGCGACCACATGCCCGCCGTGCTCGCCCGCGCCCGGGCCCCATGTCGACGATGTGGTCGGCCGCGCGGATCGTCTCCTCGTCGTGCTCGACCACGATCACGGTGTTGCCGAGCTCGCGCAGCCGCTCGAGCGTCGCCAGGAGCTTCGCGTTGTCGCGCTGGTGCAGGCCGATCGACGGCTCGTCGAGGATGTAGAGCACGCCCATCAGCGACGAGCCGATCTGGGTCGCGAGCCGGATGCGCTGCGCCTCGCCGCCCGACAGGCTCGCGGCCGCGCGGTCCAGGGTCAGGTAGCCGACGCCGACGTCGGCCAGGAACGTGAGCCGCTCGCGGATCTCCTTGAGGATGCGCACGCCGATCGAGCGCTCCGTCTTCGAGAGCTCGAGCGCGTCCACGAACTCGATCGCCGACATCACCGACATGCGCGTCACGCCGGCGATGTTCAGGCCGCCGACCGTGACCGCCAGGCTCGTCTCCTTGAGCCGGTCGCCATGGCACAGCCGGGCACGGCTTGAGCGCCATGTACTCCTCGATCCGCTCCTTCTGGTAGGCCGAGTCGGTCTCGCGGTAGCGCCGCTCGAGGCTGGGCACGATGCCCTCGAACGCGAGCATGTAGCTGCGCTTGCGGTTCATCCGGTTGCGGTAGCTGACGTACAGCTTCTCGCCGCCTGTGCCCTGCAGGAACAGGTTGCGATGCTCCTCCGGCAGGTCGGCCCACGGGGTGTCGAGGTCGACCTCGTAGCGGTCGGCGATGGCCTGGATCACCTGCGTGTAGAAGTTCGAGTTGATCACCGTCCAGGGCACCAGCGCGCCCTGGGCGATCGAGAGGCTGGGGTCGGGCACGACCAGGTCGGGGTCGATCTCGCGCTGCGTCCCGAGCCCGGTGCAGCGCGGGCAGGCGCCGTGGGGCGAGTTGAACGAGAAGATGCGCGGCGCGAGCTCGGGCAGCGAGATGCCGTCGTCGGGGCAGGCGAACTTCTCGGAGTACGTCATCGTGGCGCCGTCGACGATCGCGATCTCGACGAGCCCCTCGGCCAGCCGCAGGGCCGTCTCGACCGAGTCGGTCAGGCGCGTGCGCAGCCCGGGCTTCATCACCAGCCGGTCGACCACCACCGAGATCGAGTGCCGCACCTGCTTGTCGAGGTCGATCGGCTCCTCGAGCATGCAGCTGCTGCCCGTCGACCTTGACGCGCGTGTAGCCGTCGCCGCGCAGCTGCTCGAAGAGGTCGCGGTACTCGCCCTTGCGCGTGCGCACGACCGGCGAGTCGACCGTGAACCGCGTCCCCTCGGGCAGCGCGAGCACCTGCTCGACGATCTGCTCGGCCGTCTGGCCGGTGATCTCGCGGCCGCACTTGGGGCAGTGCGGATGGCCGACGCGGGCGTAGAGCAGGCGCAGATAGTCGTAGATCTCGGTGACCGTGCCGACCGTCGACCGCGGGTTGCGGGCGGTCGTCTTCTGGTCGATCGAGATCGCCGGCGAGAGCCCCTCGATCGAGTCGACGTCGGGCTTGTCCATCTGGCCCAGGAACTGGCGCGCGTACGCCGAGAGCGACTCGACGTAGCGGCGCTGGCCCTCGGCGTAGAGCGTGTCGAAGGCGAGGCTCGACTTGCCCGACCCCGACAGGCCGGTGATCACGACCAGCCGGTCTCGCGGCAGGCTGACCGTGACGTCCTTGAGGTTGTGCTCGCGCGCCCCCCGGATGACGATGTGCTCGTGCGCCACCAAACTCCTTAATGGCTGGAAACCGCATGTTCAAGCGGAAAACAGCCACATTCTAGCAACCCCCGCACAGACGAACGTGCGTTCGGTACACTACCATGCCGGCACGGACGGAAGGCTCGTCGCGGTGCTCAGGTGGTGGCGATCTCGCACCACACGCAGGTGCCGATCCCGGTCTCGACACCCCAGTCGGCGGCGAGCCGGTCGACGAGCTGCAGGCCCCATCCCGACGTGCTCGACGGGTCGACCGGCCGCAGCACGGGCCGCGTCCCGGCGGAGGCGGAGTCGACCACCTCGATCCGCAGGCACCCGCCGCGATGCTCGATCACGACGTCGATGAAGCCGTCGCCCTCGCGGATGCCGTGCACGATGCTGTTCGTCACGAGCTCGGTCACGAGCAGGCGCGCCGACTCGAGCACGGGCTCCGGCAGCGCGGGCTCGAACCGGGCGACGGCCCGGCGGGCCTCGGCGACGACCGCGGGGTCGCACCCGAGCCGCAGGCGCGTGCAACTCGAGCCCGGCGCCGCGGATGCCTCGTGGTGGTTCGCTCCTGCCTCCCTGTCGTGCGCCGTCACGCCGACGCCCCTCCGGACGCCTCCGGCTGTCGTGATCCCGGGCCGGCGGGCCCACCCCGCCCGGCCTGGTGTCTGCTTCCACTCCCGGAGCGTAGCGCGGCGAACGCCATTTTGGTATGCCGCCCGACCGGTCGTGCTCACACGGCTACCGCAGCGCGCCCGGAGCGAGCGCAGAGGGCGTCCAGCGCGGACGCTCCGCGGCGCGGTCCTCGGCCAGACCGAGGAGGAGCCCGAGCAGCGAGGTCGGGGTCGGCGAGCCGGCGCAGCCCGAAGAGCAGCTCGCTGCCGCCGCCCCTGTGGACGACGACCCCGCCGTAGTGCAGCATGCGGCCGGCCGCGGGGCAGACGACCTCGACGTCGCTGATCGCGCTCAGCGGCACGATCGCAGCCTGCCCGCCCCGACCTGCAAGCAGCACCGCGCGGCGGTCGGTCACGACGAGCATCCGCCGCTGCCAGCGCGCCACCGCACGGACAAGGCCGAGCAGCGCCCGGGCGGCGGCGAGCGCCGCGACGAGCACCGGGATCAGGCGGACGGCAGCGGGCAGGTCGAGGCCGGCGGCGAGGATCGCGCCGGCCGCCGCGAGCGCCACCACGGCCGCGGCGCGCAGGAACGGCCCGAGCAGGACGACGCCGTGCTCGCGGCTGACCAGGTGCACGTGCTCACCCGGGGCGAGCAGACGATCGATCTTGGCCATGCCCGGGAGGATTCGCCGTGCGGCACGGCTGTTTCCTGCTCGCCAGGCTGCCCGGCGGGTCAGGCGCTCGCCGTCGCCTGGAGGTCGCGGCGCAGCTCCTTGATCTCGTCGCGCAGCTTGGCCGCGTACTCGAAGCGCAGCTCCTCGGCGGCGGCGAACATCTCCTCCTCGAGCTCGATCACGAGCTTCTCGATCTCGTCGCGGCCCATGCCGTCGGTCTCGCCGCCGCGGCGGCGCCGGCCGGGCACGTGCGGCTGGGAGTCGAGCGACAGGAACTCGGCGATGTCCGAGACGCCCTTGCGGATCGACGTCGGCGTGATGCCGTGCTCCTCGTTGTAGGCGATCTGGATCGTCCGCCGCCGGTTCGTCTCGTCGATGGCGTAGCGGATCGCCTCGGTCATCTTGTCGGCGTACATGATCACGCGGCCGTTGACGTTGCGGGCCGCGCGGCCGATCGTCTGCATCAGCGCCGTCTGACCGCGCAGGAAGCCCTCCTTGTCGGCGTCGAGGATGGCGACCAGCGAGACCTCGGGCAGGTCGAGGCCCTCGCGCAGGAGGTTCACGCCCACGAGCACGTCGTAGTCGCCGAGGCGCAGCTCGCGGATGACCTTGATCCGCTCGAGCGTGTCGATCTCGGAGTGCAGGTAGCGGGTGCGGACGCCCGACTCGAGCAGGTAGTCGGTCAGGTCCTCGGACATCTTCTTGGTCAGCGTCGTCACGAGCACGCGCTCGCCCGCCTCGGCGCGCGCGCGGATCTCGCCCAGCAGGTCGTCGATCTGGCGCCGCGTCGGCCGCACCTCGACCTCGGGGTCGATGAGCCCGGTGGGGCGGATGATCTGCTCGGCGACGTGTGTGGAGTGGCGCAGCTCGAACGGGCCCGGCGTCGCCGACACGTACAGCAGCTGGTTGGCCCGGTCGAGGAACTCGTCGAACCGCAGCGGCCGGTTGTCGAGCGCCGACGGCAGGCGGAACCCGAACTCGACGAGCGTCTGCTTGCGCGAGCGGTCGCCCTCGTACATACCGCCGATCTGGGGCACGGTCTGGTGCGACTCGTCGATGATGATCAGGTAGTCCTTGGGGAAGTAGTCGAGCAGCGAGTGGCCCGGCGTGCCGGGCTCGCGGCCGTCGAGATGGCGGGAGTAGTTCTCGATGCCGTTGCAGAAGCCGACCTCGCGCAGCATCTCCATGTCGTACTCGGTGCGCGAGCGCAGGCGGTGGGCCTCGAGCATCTTGCCCTCGCCCTCGAGCTCCGCGAGCCGTCCGCGCAGCTCCTCCTGCACCGAGTGGATCGCGGGCTCGAGCTTCTCGCGCTCCATCGCGTAGTGCGTCGCCGGGTAGATGCCGAGGTGCTCGAGGCGCGCGTACACCTCGCCCGTCATCGGGTCGAAGTGGGTGATCGCCTCGACCTCGTCGCCGAAGAGGCTGATGCGGTACGCCGTCTCCATGTTGGCCGGCTGCACCTCGATGACGTCGCCGCGGACGCGGAACCGGCCGCGCCCCATCACCACGTCGTTGCGCTGGTAGTGGATGTCGACGAGCTTGCGCAGGATGTCCTCGCGCGCCTTCTCCTCGCCGACCGACAGGAAGAGCACGAGCTCGGAGTAGCTCTCCGGCGAGCCGATGCCGTAGATGCACGAGACCGAGGCCACGATCACGACGTCGCGGCGCGCGAACAGCGCGGCCGTCGCCGCGTGCCGCAGCCGGTCGATGTCGTCGTTGATCGAGGAGTCCTTCTCGATGTAGGTGTCCGACGACGGCAGGTACGCCTCGGGCTGGTAGTAGTCGTAGTAGCTGACGAAGTACTCGACCGCGTTGCGGGGGAAGTACTCGCGGAACTCGTTGCAGAGCTGGGCGGCGAGCGTCTTGTTGTGGGCGATCACGAGCGTCGGCCGGTTGAGCTGCTCGATGACACGCGCCATCGTGTGCGTCTTGCCGGTCGCGGTTGCGCCGAGGAGCGTCTGGTGGCGGTCGCCGCGGCCGATGCTCTCGGCCAGCTCGGCGATCGCGCGCGGCTGGTCGCCGGTGGGCTTGTACGCGGCGGAGACGGTCAGATCGGGCATGGGTTCCAGTGTATCCGCGCCCCCGGTACGATCGCTCACCGTGCCCGCCCCGGTGCCGATCCGCTACCCCAGCCCGCCGCTCACCGACGGCGCCATCGTGCTGCGGCCGTGGGTCGCGGCCGATCTCGAGGCGCTGGTGGCGATGTACGACGACCCGGACGTGGCCCGGTTCACACCGCTGCCCGCGCCGTACACCCACGCGGACGGCCGGGCGTGGCTCGAGGCCGACCTCGGCCGCATGCAGGCCGGCGAGGAGCTCTCGCTGGCGATCCACGCGGCGGGCGACGGCCCGGTCGGCAGCATCGGCGTCCGGCCCGACGCCGACGACCGCGACGTGGCCGAGCTGGGCTACGTGGTGGCACGGCCGGCACGCGGCGGCGGCATCGCCACCAGGTCGGTGCGGCTGGTCGCGGAGTGGGCGCTGCGCGAGTGGGGCGCGGCCCGCCTGCAGCTGACGACGAGCGTCGACAACGCGGCCTCGCAGGTCGTCGCCGAGCGGGCCGGGTTCACGCGGGAGGGTGTCCTGCGCTCGTGGGCCGCAGACCCGCGGCCGGCGGGTCGACCTCGTGATGTACTCGCGACTGCCGGGCGACCGGTGACGGCGCCGATCGAGCTGCCGCCCCTGCTCCGCGCCGGCAGGGTGGGGCTGCGCGGATGGCGGGCGGGCGACGTGCCTGCGATCGTGGCGATGTCGCGCGATCCCGACACGATCCGGTTTACGAGCGTCCCCGACCCCTACGACGAGGACACCGCCCGCTTCTGGCTCGCCCTGCAGCCGGCGCGGCTGCGGGCCGGCGATGGCGCCGCGTTCGCGATCGTCGAGCCTCCGAGCCAGCGGCCGCTCGGCGCGATCGGGGTGCGCGTCCTGCACGGCCGCGGCATCGCCGAGATCGGCTACCACATGGCGGCCGAGGCCAGAGGCCGCGGCCTGGCGACGGCGGCCCTGCGGCTGCTGTCGGAATGGTCGTTCGCGACGCTCCCGGTCGCGCGGCTGCAGCTGACGACGCATCTGGACAACCCCGCCTCGCAGCGCGTGGCTGAGAAGGCCGGCTACACCCGCGAGGCGGTGCTGCGCTCGTGGGCCGAGCAGCGCGACGTGCGCGTCGACCTGGTCATGTACTCGCTGCTCCCGGGTGAATAGACGGGGTCAGACCCCGGTTATTCAATGGCGGAGATGGCGCGCGCCTGTTGGGGTGCCTGGCACCGGAACGGTGCCAGGCACCTGTCGACGACGCCGTGCGGGAAGGCGCCGTGGCACGGGTATTCAGACGAGGGCGTGAATACCCGGGGCCAGGCCCTATGTATTCACTGGCGGATGGAGCGCGCGCGTCGGGTGCGGCCGTGCAGAAAGGTGCCTGGCACCGGTTATTCACACCAGCGGGCGCTCGCGCAGGTAGGGCAGCGGGCGCGACGGGTCGGGTGAGTCGATCTCGCGGCCCAGGCGGTGGCCGTCGAAGATCGCGTCGGCGATCAGCCGGGGGGCGACGCAGTCGCCGATCGCGTGCACGGCCTCGATCCCCGCCTGGGCGAGCGCGTCGTGGTCGGCCGCGAGCGCCCGGTGCAGGCCGTCGTCCGACAGCCGCTGCGTGACCAGGACGACCCCGTCGGCGTCGACCCGGAACGGTGCGCCGAACTCGTCGGCCGCCGTGACGCCGCCGGCATCGATCGACTCGGCCGTCGCGCCGCGGTACGCGCGGATCCCGAGGTCGTGGAGGCGGCGGCGCAGGCGCACTCCCTCGAGGGTCTGGTCGCAGTAGTGGGCGACGAGATCGAAGCACGTGAGCAGCGCAGACGTCGTGCCCCTCGGCACGCAGCACCTCGGCGATCCCGGCGCCCGTGAAGTAGCCCTCGTAGTCGATCACGCACACGCGCCCGCCCGGAGGGCGGACGCCGCCGACCATCACCTGCTCGGGCGTGAGCACGTGGGCCTGGCCCTCCCCCGCCCCGGGGATCGTCGCGCGCGTGATCCCCGAGAGCCCGTCGGCCGACCAGCGCGCGCCGGTCGCCACGATCACCAGGTCGCCGCCGTAGGCGCGGGCGTCGTCGGCGTCCAGGAGCGTCCCCGGCACGAACTCGAGGTTCGGCAGGCGCTCGATCTGGACGCGCCGGTAGTCGACCACCCGGCCCCACTCGCCCAGCCCCGGCAGCCGCGTGACCCAGCGCATGCAGCCGCCGAGGTCGTCGCCGGCGTCGACGAGGTGCACGAGCTCGAGGCCGCGCTTGGCGAGCACGATCGCGCACTCCATGCCCGGCCGGCCCCGCCCCGATCACGACCGCGCTGCGATCGGCGTTGCGCGCGCGGTCGAACCGCTCGGGATGCCAGCCGCGGCGGTGCTCCTCGCCGGCGGTCGCGTTCTGCGTGCAGCCCAGGTGGCGGCCCCAGATCGAGCGCGAGTAGCACGCGTTGCAGCCGATGCACTCGCGGATCTCGTCGTAGCGGCCCTCCTCGATCTTGCACCGGCAGGAACGGGTCGGAGATCGACGGCCGCGCCGCGCCGATCAGGTCGGCGGCGCCGCTGCGCACGACCTCGGCCATGCGGTCGGGATCGGTGAACCGGCCGACGACGACGATCGGCTTCTCCGTCGCCTGCCGGGCCTGACCCGACCACTCGAGCTGGTAGCCCTGCTCGAAGAACCGCGACGGCCCGCTGTCGACGCGCTGCCACCCCGAGAGCGCGCCGATCGTGACGTCCCACAGGTCGACCATGGGATCGGCGCGGCGGATGAACTCGAGGCCCTCCTCGAGCTCGACTCCCGACCCCTCGAGCGTGTCGGCGGCGATCCGCACCGCGATCGCGCAGTCGGATCCCGACCGCCTCGCGCACGAGCTCGATCGCCTCGAGCCAGAACCGGGCCCGGTTCTCGAACGTGCCGCCGTACGCGTCGGTGCGGCGGTTGTAGACCGGCGAGAGGAACTGGGTCGGCAGGTACGTGTGCGACCCGTACACGTAGACGATGTCGAAGCCCGCCTCGCGCGCCCGGAGGGCGGCGGCGACCCACTCCTCCTGCACGCGGCGGATGTCGGAGACGTCCATCACCCGCGGCATCGTGATGCCGTCGAAGTCGCTCGAGAGCTGGGACGGCGCAAGCGGCGGCAGGCGCGACTCGCGCGTCTCGGCGTAGAGGCCGCCGTGCCACAGCTCGACGCCGGCGAGCGCGCCGTGCTTGTGCGCCTCGTCGGTCATGAGCCGAGCGCGCGCACGTCCTCGTCGTCCCACAGGCGCGCCGACACGTACGGCGACTCGTCGGTCTCGGCGCTGATCGAGCAGTACTCGGTGCACACCGCCGCCCAGCCGCCCTCGGCCTTCATCCCGCGGAACGCCGCCTGCGTCCACGGCTTCTCGACCCCGAAGCCGGTGCAGTGCGGCACCTGGTAGAAGCGGTTGCGCAGCGTCTTCGGCCCGATCCGCACGGGCTCGAACAGCACGTCGTGACGAGGCAGCCGCGCCATCAGGCGTCCGCGTCGAGCACGGCCTTGCGCCGGGCGATGTGCTCGCAGGAGCTGCTCGTCGAGCGCGGCGTCGATGCCCGGATCCTCCCACTCAGCGAGCAGGCGCTTCCACTCGGCCGTCGCCGCCCGGTCGGACGTGATCGAGCCCTGCTTCTCCCAGGTCACGTAGGACTGGGAGCGGAAGAGCGGGCTCATGAACACCCAGTCGCGGAAGTGGGCCAGCGTGTGGTCGGCGGCCAGGAACATGCCGCCCGGCCCCTCGGCGCGCATCGCATCCATGGCGAACTCCTCGTCGCCCATGCCGACCGGCCGGTCGAGGATGTCGAACATGCGCAGGAGCTCGAGGTCGAGCGCGAGCTTCTCGTAGCAGGCGGTGAGGCCGCCCTCGAGCCACCCGGCCGCGTGCAGGACGAAGTCGCGCCGGCGCGAGCATCGTCGCCCAGAGCGTGTTCATCGTCTCGGCCGCCGCCTGGGCGTCGAGCGCGTTCGACGAGCACAGCCCGCCGCCGCCGCGGTACGGCAGCCCGTAGCGGCGCGCGAGCTGGCCGCCGGCGAGCGTGCCGATCACCGACTCGGGCGTGCCGAACGCCGGCCCGCCGCGTGCGCATGTCGACGGCGGTGAAGAACGAGCCGAAGAGGCACGGCGCGCCCGGCCGGATCGCCTGCACGAGCGCGATGCCGGTGAGCGCCTCGGCGACCTGCAGCGCCAGGCCGCCGGCGACGCTCACGGGCGCGGTCGCGCCCGCGAGCAGGAACGGCGTCACGATCACCGGCTGGTTCGCGCGCGCCCACTCGTACAGCGCGTCGACCATCAGGAAGTCCCACACGAGCGGGCTGTTCGGGTTGACGACGCCCATGATCGCGGGCGTGCGCTCGATCCGCTCGCGCCCGCCGCAGGCGATCGCCGCCAGCTCGACGGCGTCGCGCGCCTTCGGGCCCGACGTGCCGTAGCAGACGTAGGGCTTGTCCGACCAGCGGATGATCGAGTAGTCCATGTCGAGGTGACGGCTGTGCTCGCTCAGGTCGCCGGCCTCGACGGTGCCGCTCTGCTGGCACGTCATCAGCTCCGCCGAATGGGCGATCTTGACGAGCTCGACGTGGTCGGCGATGCCGCCCTCGCGGCGTCCGCGCTCGAGATCGGAGCAGAACGGCGAGCCGCCGACCGGGGCGAGCACCGGACGGCCGCCGCCGATCGTGACCGCGCGGTCGGGGTTGCGCGGCTCGAGCGTGAAGCTCGCCGGCGCGCCCGCCACCATCTCCATCACGAACTCGCGGTCCCAGCGGACGCGCTCGCCGTCGACGTCCTGGCCGAGCGAGCGCAGGAGCTCGAGCGCGCCCTCGTGGCGCACGTCGGTGCCGATCTCCTCGAGGATCGTCATCGCGCGCTCGTGCACCGCCTCGACGTCGTCGGGCGTCAGGATCGAGATCGCCTCCACCGCGGCGACTGTACCAGCGCCGCAGCCGCCGACGCTCGCCGGTGCGGCGCCGGCGCGTGTATCGTCGCGGCGTGAGCGTCGTGATCGAGCAGGCCGTCGCGGTCGGCGCCCCGCCGAAGGAGGTGTTCGCGTTCCTGCACGCGCCCGACCAGCGCCACGAGTGGGACGCGATGGTCGATCTCGCCCGGCTGGAGGGCGACGCCCCCGCGAAGGGCGCCCGCCTGCATCTGCGCGGCCGCCGCACCGCCCCGTCGTGGGTGGGCGAGTACGCCGAGCTCGACGCCCCGCGGCGGTCCGTTCTGCGCCTCGTCGACGGCGTCGGGATGCCGTTCTCGGCGTTCAGCCAGACGATCGCGGTGACGCCGCGCAAGGGCGGCAGCACGGTTGCATTGCGGCTCGAGTACGAGCCGCGCGGCGCGGCTCGCCTGCTCGAGCCCGTGGTGCTGCGCCCGCGCCTGGCGGGGGCGACGCGCAAGTCGCTCGGAAACATCGTGCGGCGGTTCGGATGAGCGAGGACGAGGGCACGATCGCCGCGGCGGACTACGACCTCGTGTTCGCCGACTGGGACGCCGTCACCGAGCGGATCGTCGCGATCATGAACGCGCATCTCCCGGTCGCGCGCGGCACGCTCCTGGACGCAACCTGCCGCACCGGCATGGGGTGCGACGCGGCGACGCGCCTGGGCTGGGAGGTGATCGGCGCCGACCCGTCCCCGGCGATGCTCGCGCGTGCCCGTGAGCGGCTGCCGGCAGCGCAGTTCGTGGTCACCGACCTGCGACACCTCTACGAGGGCGTCCAGCACGCCGCCGACGCGGTGGTCGCGATCGGCGACGGCCTGGCCTCCGTCGACCGGGCCGAGCTCGGCGCCGCCGTCGGCGAGATCCGCCGCTGCACGCGTCTGGGGGGCGCGGTCGTGCTCGCCGTGCGCGACTTCACCGCCCTGCGCTCGGCGGTGTGGCGTGACGACCCGGTCTGCCGGGTCACCGCGCTCTTCGTCACCCGCCCCGACGGCCGCGTGGAGTACACGCTGCAGGTCGAGGACGCAGACGGGCTGCGCGCGCACACCAACGTCCTGCATCCCGTGTCGGAGCTCGGGCTGCGAGCGGCGATGGACGCGGCGGGTTTCCGTGTCCGCCGCACGGGGAAGATGCTCGGGCGTGTGGTGCTTTCCGGCGTGGCGGTGTGACGGTCCGTGAGCGAGGCGGCCAAGGTCTCGGTCGAGCTCGAGGGCGTCCCGGAGACGCTGCTGTGGACGCTCTACCACCGGGCCGCAGAGGCCCGCAGGCCCGACTCGGTCATCGCCGACCCGAAGGCCGTCGAGCTCGTCGACCGGATCCGGTTCCCGTTCGCGGAGCGCTTCGGTGAGGCGGCCCCGCGGCTCGCGCAGTGGCAGGCGCTGCGCTCGGCGTGCTTCGACCGCGCCGTCAGGCGCTATCTCGCCCGCCGGCCCGATGCCATGGTCGTGGCGCTCGGCGAGGGGCTCGAGACCCAGTTCTGGCGGGTCGACAACGGGCGCGTGCGCTGGCTGACGGTCGACCTGCCGGAGACGGTCGCGGTGCGGCGGCGGCTGCTGCCCGATCCACCGCGCGGCCGGGCGCTCGCCTGCTCGGCGGTCGACACGCCGGTGGCTCGACGAGGCCGACGCCTCCGACGGCATCCTCGTCACCGCCCAGGGCCTCTTCATGTATCTCGCGCCCGCCGAGGTGCACGGCCTGATCGAGACGTGCGCCGAGCGGATCGCCTCCGGCGAGCTCGTGTTCGACGCCGTGTCGCGCCGCCTCAGCGAGCGCAGCATGCGCGGGGCGATCGGCGGCCCGGGCGGGTACACCCCGCCGCCGTGGACGTGGGGAATCGACGCCGACGACCGCCGGCGGATCGGCCGTCTGCCGAACGTTTCCGCGCTCGAGACGCTGCGGATCCCGCGCGGCCGCGGGCCGCTCTTCGGCCACATGCTCCCGGCCCTCGGCCGCATCCCGCGCATGCGCGTCGCGCTCCTTTCGATCATGCGGGCGCAGCTCGGTGAATAGCTCGGGCCCGGCCCGATCTCTTCACGATCTCTTCAGCGCAGGCCGTAGGCGCGGCGGTAGAGGAGCTGGGTGGCGCGGACGTCCCTGACGTACTCGCGGGTCGCCGCGAACCGCAGTTGCACGGCGTGGCCGGGGGGCGTCCGGGCGATCCAGGCGTCGACGTTGGCCTGCCCCGCGTTGTAGGCGGCGAGGGCGAGGTCGGTCGCGTCGCGGCGGCCGGCGTACTTGCGCTCGAGGTGGTTGAGGTACCAGCAGCCGTAGCGGATGTTCAGGTCGGGAACGTAGAGATCCTGCGGGATGCGGAAATGCCCGCCTCCTGTGTGCTCGGCGATGCCGCGCGCCGTCGACGGCAGGAGCTGCATGAGGCCGATCGCGCCGGCGCTCGAGCGCGTGTCGGCCCGGAAGCGCGACTCCTCGTAGATCACGGCGGCCACGAGCGCCGGGTCGAGGTGGTAGAGGCGGGCGTTGCCGACGACCTCCGCCCGGTAGTCGAGCGGATGCCGGAACCGCACCCACCACCCCGGCTGGGTGTGCTGCAGATAGGCGTAGCCGGCCCCCGCGACGACCGCCATCGCCGCCAGCGCGAGGATGATCCGCCTGATCATCGCCGCAGCCGCTCCACCAGCCCCGCCACGAACCGGTCGAGATCCTCGAGCGTGCCCGTGTTCTCGTACACGTAGTCGCTGCGCGCCGCCTTCTCGGCCTCGGGCAGCTGGTGTGCCATCTGCCTGTGCGCCCCGGGGCGGCGGCCTTCGCGCATCTCCGCAGGGGCCGTCACCAAGACGATGACGTCGTAGCGGTCGGAGACGCCCACCTCGAACAGCGTCGGCGCCTCGTGCACGAGCAGCGTCGCGCCCGCGCCCGTCTCCCGGTCGCGCCAGGCGGCGAACTCCTCGGCCAGGAGCGGCAGGAGCAACGCCTCCAGCCAGCGCAGCTCGGCGGCGTCGGCGAACACGATCCGCCCGATCGCCGCCCGGTCGACGGTGCCGTCGGCGGCAATCACGTCGGCTCCGAAGTGCGCGGCGACGGCGCGCTTGACCTCGTCGCGGCCGTACAGCGTCCGCACCGACTCGTCGCTCGAGAGCGTGACCGCGCCGTGGCGGCGGAACGCGCGCAGGGCCTCGGACTTGCCCCCGCCGATGCCGCCCGTCAGCCCCACCAGCACCGGGCCACGGGATACCTCAGGCGTCGCTCGTCGCCTCGGCTTCGGGATCCGGCGAGGCAGAGGCCTCGGCGGTCGGCTCGTCCGGGGCCGGCTCGTCCGCGGCGGGCTCCTCGGGAGCAGCCGGCTCGTCGGCGGCGGACTCCTCGGCGGACGCCTCGGGCGCGGCCTCGGGCTCCGGCTCGTCGGCTGCCGCCGACCCCTCGGCGAACACGTCCTCCGACAGGCCCAGCTCGGGCACCTCGGCCTGCGGCCGCTCTCCGGGCAGACCCAGGTCGATCGTCTTCACGGGGTCGCCCGGCTCGACGCGGCGCAGCGAGAGCGAGAGCCGGCGGCGGTCGGGATCGATCTCGATGATCTTGACCTTCACCTCTTCGCCCTGCTGGACGACCTCGCGCGGGTTCTCGACGTGATGCTCGGCGAGCTCGGAGATGTGGATCAGGCCCTCGACCCCGGAGACGATCTCGGCGAACGCCCCGAACGTGACGACCTTTGTGATCTTCCCGGACACGACATCGCCCTGCTGCGTCTCGTCGATCACGCGCTGCCACGGATCGGTCTGCGTCTGCTTGAGGCCGAGCGAGATGCGCTGGCGGTCGCGGTCGACATCGAGCACCTTCACGCGCACCTTCTGGCCGATCTCGAGCACCTCGGACGGATGGTTGACGTGGCTCCAGGAGAGCTCCGAGATGTGGATCAGGCCGTCGATGCCGTCGAGGTCGACGAACGCGCCGAAGTCGACGATGTTCGAGATCTGGCCCTCGACCTCGACGCCGGGCGAGAGCCGGTCGAGGATCTGCTGACGCGCCTCCTTGCGCTCCTCCTCGAGCACGGCGCGGCGCGACAGGACGACGTTGTTGCGGCTGCGGTTGAGCTCGATCACCTTGCACAGCAGCGTCTGGTCGCGGTACTCCTCGAGATCCTGCACGCGGCGGATGTCGACCAGCGACGCGGGCAGGAAGCCGCGCACGCCGAGGTCGATGATCAAGCCGCCCTTGACGACCTCGATGACCTTGCCCTCGACCGGCTCGCCGCTCTCGGCGGCAGCCTCGATGCGCTGCCACGCCTTCTCGAACCGGGCGCGCTTCTTCGAGAGGATCAGCCGCCCCTCGGTGTCCTCCTTCTGCAGGACGAGCGCGTCGATCTCCTGTCCGATCTCGACCTCGTCCTCCGGGTTCACCGACCGGCGGATCGAGAGCTCGGAGATCGGGATGACGCCCTCCGACTTGTAGCCGATGTCGACCAGGATCTCGTCCTTGTCGACCCGCACGACGGTGCCGGTGACGACATCGCCCTCGTTGAAGTTCGTCAGGGTGCGGTCGTAGTCGGGGATGAGCTCCCCGTCGACCTCGATCATCCAGGTATCGGTATCTGCTGTCGCCATGAGAAAAGAAGAGAACCTACTGCAGCACTGAACAGGCGGGACCAGGCCCTGCCGAGGGCGTAGTATACAAACGGGCTCAGCCCGAGGTGAGCAGGTGCCCGCTCGCCTCGATCGCAGCTGACCGCGGCCCCAGGGTCACGGGCCCGGCCGAGCCCAGCGTGACGGTCGCGCTGATGTCCGACGGGTTGACGGCGACGGTGGCGTTCGGGTACGTCCGCGTCCACACCGGGCCGTCCGCCGTCGCTGGCGTCGTCGGCGGGGTGCCCGGATCGATCGCGTAGATGGGGTTGCTTGCGCTCCCCGGCGCGTCGTACGCCGAGTCGCGCGGGATCGCGACGAGCATGAAGCTCGCGAGGCCGTAGAGCGCCTGCGCCCGCGTCAGCCCGGGCTGGTCGGCCACATACGTGCCGACTCCCTCGCCCGACGCGTGCCGGTAGTAGCGCAGCAGGGCGTTCCAGTCGGCGCCCGAGACGCGCGCGAAGCCGTCGCGCAGGCTGACGGCATCCGTACTGTTCACCTGGAAGAAGTCGATCACCGTCGGCGGGCCGTTGTTGGCCAGGAGCGAGTAGCCCTGGATCTTCAGCGTCGCCCGGACGAGCGCGAGCGCATCGGCCAGGTGGCGGCGGCGGGCCGCGTCGGTCATCAGGCCCCCGGTGGCCGGGTCGATCGGCGTGTCGCTCCAGTCCGGGTCGTTGTCGGCGTCGATCATGTTCACCCCGGTCCACCCCCCCGCGGCCAGGCTCTTGCGCACGTGCAGCGCCCAGGCCGACTGGTACTTGGGGTCGGCGAAGTCGAGCAGCACCCAGCCCGGGTGCTCCTGTGGATGGACCTCGGTGCCCTGCGCCGAGTGCAGGATCCAGGCCGGATGGTGGTCGCGCACCCAGGTCAGGCCGAACCCGGCCAGGCCGCAGCCGTTGCAGGCGTAGAGCAGCGAGCGCTGCTGCCACGCCGCCATGTTCGGGTCGGGCTTGCGGATGACGCTCGGTAGCTTCCCCCACGACTGCGGCCCGATCACCGCGGTGTACTGGGCGCTCAGGCAGCGCGCGGTCTGAAGCGACGGCGGCTGGGCCGGGAGCGAATGCGAGCGGCACCCCGGGCCGCTTCAGGCCGGAGCAGGCGGCGGGCTCGGTGGCCGCGGAATTGCCCTCGCACGAGACCGCCATGAGCACCGCCACGAGTGTGGCGAGCGCCGTCAGGAACCGCATCGGGTGCAGCGGCCGGACGGCATCCCGATCACCCCGCCGTCGGGCGGCGTGATCACCGCCACCACGTCGACGGCGAGCTCGGCCCCACAGTGGCGGCAGAAGCCCCCCTCCGGCGGATGGTGGCTGAGCATGAAGGCGATGTCGGCGTCGAACCCGGCCCCCTGCGCCGAGACGACGCCGTGGCCGCCGCTGACGCGGCCGAACTCGAGCCGCACCTCGCCCGTGCGGTCGTCGCCGTCGATGCTCACGCTGCCCGTCGCAACGCCGAGCGCGCAGTCGAGCGCGTCGGCCGCCACCGCCGGGAGGTACAGCTCCGCGACGACGTGCTCGTCGCGCTCGCCGGCGTCGATCCACAGGTAGGTGCCCGGCTCGTCGCCGCGCCGCGCCGGCAGCGCGCTGATCGTTCCCGAGATCTGCGTCCAGGTCATTTCGCCTCCAGCCAGGTCGCGCCCACGCCGACGTCGACCGCGAGCGGCGGATCGAGCGGGTACGCCCCCGTCATCTCCTCCGCGACGAGCGCCCGCAGCGCCGTGACCTCGCCGTCGGCGGCCTCGAACAGCAGCTCGTCGTGGATCTGCAGCACGAGCCGCGAGCGCCTGCCCTCGTCGCGCAGGCGCCGGTGCGCGCTGATCATCGCCACCTTGATGATGTCGGCCGCGCTGCCCTGCATGACCGTGTTCACGGCCAGGCGCTCGCCGAGGCTGCGCGTCTGGTAGTTCATCGCGCGCAGCTCCGGGATCGGGCGCCTGCGGCCGAACAGGGTGGTCACGTAGCCGTCGGCCTTCGCCCGCTCGACGGTCGCAGCGATGAACTCGTTCACCCGCGGGAAGCGGGCCAGGTAGGTGTCGATGAAGCTCTGCGCCTCCTCGCGCGAGATGCCAAGCTGCTCGGAGAGGCCGAACGAGCTGATGCCGTAGATGATGCCGAAGTTGACCGCCTTGGCCTTGTTGCGCTCGTCGCGGGTGAGCTCGGCCGCCGGCTTTCCGAGCACCTGTGCGGCGGTGACCCGGTGGATGTCCTCGCCGCGCGCGAACGCCTCGTGCAGCGCCGGCTCGCCGGACAGGTGGGTGAGGATCCGCAGCTCGACCTGCGAGTAGTCGGCCGAGAGCAGCTTGAAGCCGTCGCCGGCGACGAACGCGCTTCGGATCTCGCGGCCGAGCGGCGTGCGGATCGGGATGTTCTGCAGGTTCGGGCGGATCGACGAGAGCCGGCCGGTGGCGGCGGTCGTCTGGCTGAACGTCGTGTGCAGGCGCCCGTCGGCCGGGTCGATCAGGTCGGGGAGCGGCACGAGGTAGGTGTTCAGGAGCTTCGACTGCTCGCGCCACTGCTCGACGACGTCGACGATCGGATGCAGATGGCGGATCTTCGCGAGCACGCGCGCGTCGGTCGAGTAGCCCGGTCTTGCCCCGGCGGTCGGAGGGCAGCCCGAGCCGCTCGAAGAGCACCTCGCCGAGCTGCTTCGGCGAGCCGATCACGAACGGCCCGCCGGCCAGCTCGTGGCAGCGGGCCTCGAGCTCCTCGACCTGGTCGGCCAGCTTGGCGGCGATCTCGGCCAGGCGGTACGTGTCGACGCGGATGCCGGCCGCCTCCATCGCGCCCAGGACGGGCACGAGCGGCAGCTCGATGCGCTCGTAGAGGTCGGTCATCTCGCGCTCGGCCAGCCGCTCGGCGGCGCGCGGGTGCAGGCGGCGCACGGCAGCGGCGCCGCGCACGAGCCCCGCGGTCTCCTCGTCGGCGGCGGCCTGCAGGCCCAGGCCGGCCTCCTCGGCCATCTCGTCGATCTCGTACGTCGACCGGCCGGGATCGAGCAGGTAGGTGGCCAGGGCGGTGTCGCCGGCGGGCGTGAGCGCCGGGTGCTTCAGGCCGTGGGTGATCACGCGGTGGTCGCGCAGCGCCTCGACGACCTGGGTCGTCGCAGCCTCGACCACGATCACCTCGGCGCCGTCGCCCGTCACCGCCGCCCGGCCGCCCGCAACGGTGAGCGCCACCTCGGACGGGCAGCGCGCGCAGATCGGCGAGGGTGCCCTCGCGCCACTCGAGCTCGACCCCCTCGAGCACCTCGGCCGGCGCGCCGGGCACCGCGTCCTCGAGCTCGTCCAGACGCTTCAGGATCGCCCGCAGCTCGAGCTTGCGGAAGAGCTCCTTCATCGTCGAGCGGTCGGGCGGCGCCGCCACGAGCCCGTCGAAGTCGATGTCGATCTCGAGGTCGCGGTCGATCGTCGCGAGCTCCTTGGAGCGGGCGGCGTCGTCGGTTGCCGTGCGCAGGTTCTCGCGCCGCTTCTCGCCCGGGACGGCGTCGAGGTTCGCGTAGACGCCCTCCATCGACCCGAACCGCACGAGGAGCTCGGCGGCCGTCTTGTCGCCGATCCCGGGCACGCCCGGGGATGTTGTCCGAGGTGTCGCCCTTGAGGCCGATGAAGTCGGGCACGAGCTCGGGGCCGATGCCGTAGCGCTGCACGATCCGGTCGGGCGTGTAGACGACCACGTCGGAGACGCCGCGCGGGGTCATCATGATGCAGACGTTCTCGGAGGCGAGCTGGAAGGCGTCGCGGTCGGTCGAGACGACGCACACCTTGTGGCCGGCCGCGCTCGGCCTTGGCCGCGAGCGTGCCGATCACGTCGTCGGCCTCCTTGCCGGGCGACGCGGAAGTTGCGGTAGCCGAAGGCCTCGACGATCGGCTCGAAGTACGGCTGCTGCTGGCGCAGCAGGTCGGGCATCGGCCGGCGGTGGGCCTTGTACTCGGCGTCGAGCTCGATGCGCGCGGTCGGCTTCTCGTCCCAGGCGACGAGCACCGTCGCCGGGCGGTAGTCGGCGAGGAGCTTCATCAGCATGTTGGCCATGCCGAGCAGGGCGTTCGTCGGGAACCCGTCGACCGTCTGCAGCTCCTCGGGCAGCGCGTAGAACGCGCGGTAGGCGAGCCCGTTGCCGTCGACGAGGAAGACGTCGCACTGCTTGGCCGGGGCGTCGTCGAGGTTCAGATCCTTCGGCTGAGCCTGCTTCACCGTGGCCATCCGTCGCAGCGTATCCGAGCGCGGGTCGCAGCGCCCGCGCAGGCGCCGCCGCGCCCGGATACGCTTCCGCCCGTGCCGTTCAACCCGTCGGCCTCATACAGCCTGACGATGCGCGTCGAGATCCCCGCGGTGGCCGGGTCGTTCGCCAAGGTCGCGGCGGCGATCGGCGAGGCCGGCGGCGACCTGGGGGCGATCGACCTCGTGCGCGTCGCCAAGACGCCACCGCGTGCGCGACATCACCGTCTCGGCGTCGGACGCCGACCACGGCCAGCAGATCGTCGACGCGGTGCGGGCGGTGGCCGGCGTGCGGATCTCGAACGTCTCCGACCGCGTCGTTCCTCATGCACCTCGGCGGCAAGATCGAGGTGCAGAACAAGGTGCCGGTGAAGACCCGCGACGACCTGTCGATGGCCTACACGCCCGGCGTCGCGCGCGTGTGCATGGCGATCAACCGCGACCCGGACAAGGTGCGCGCGCTCACGATCAAGCAGAACACGGTCGCGGTCGTCACCGACGGCACCGCCGTGCTCGGCCTGGGCGACATCGGCCCGCGAGGCGGCCATGCCCGTGATGGAGGGCAAGGCGATGCTCTTCAAGGAGTTCGCCGGCATCGACGCGTGGCCGCTCTGCCTGGACACGACGCGACACCGACGAGATCATCTCGATCGTCAAGGCGATCGCGCCCGGGTTCGGCGGCATCAACCTCGAGGACATCGCCGCGCCGCGCTGCTTCGAGATCGAGGGCCGGCTGCGGCGCGAGCTCGACATCCCCGTCTTCCACGACGACCAGCACGGCACGGCGGTCGTCGTGCTGGCCGGCCTGCTGAACGCCGCCAAGGTCGTCGGCAAGCGGATCGAGGACATGCGCGTCGTGCTCGTCGGCGTCGGCGCCGCGGGCGTCGCCGTCAGCAAGCTCCTGATGGAGGCCGGCGTGCGGCGACATCGTCGGCTGCGACCGCGAGGGCGCGCTCCACCCCGGCGATCAAGGGGCTGACGGCGATCCAGAAGTGGTACGCGCGCAACACGAACCCGCGCCGGTTCGAGGGCACGCGCGAACGAGGCGCTGCGCGGCGCCGACGTCTTCATCGGCCTGTCCGGCCCCGGCGCCGTCTCGGTCGAGGCGGTGAAGACGATGGCCGACGACGCGATCGTCTTCGCGATGGCGAACCCCGAGCCCGAGGTGCACGCCCGAGGAGATCGAGGGCCACGTGCGCGTGATCGCCACCGGCCGCTCGGACTACCCCAACCAGATCAACAACGTGCTCGCCTTCCCCGGCATCTTCCGCGGGGCGCTCTCGACGGCGGCGACCGAGCATCAACGAGGCGATGAACCTGGCGGCGGCGCGGGCGATCGCCTCGGTCGTGCCCGAGGACGAGGTGCACGACGAGTACATCATCCCGAGCGTCTTCAACAAGGCGGTCGTCGAGCTCGGTGGCGGCCGCCGTCGGCGAGGCCGCCATGGAGACGGGCGTCGCCCAGCGCAGCATCGAGCCGCCGACCGACCCCGCCGCGATCTACCGCTGAGGAAGCGCGAAGAGCAGGGGAGCTAGGCCCCGCCCGCAAGCCGGGGACAGTCCCCTGATGTCTCAGGCCGCTTCGCTGCGCAGGCCCTGAATCTCGTTCAGGGCTGCGAGCTGCTGCAGGGCATCCGCCTCGAGCTGGCGGACGCGCTCGCGCGTCAGGCCGACCGCGCGGCCGATCACGTCGTAGTTCTGCGGGTCGCCGCCGTCGAGCCCGAACCGCATCTCGAGGATGCGGCGCTTGCGCTCGGAGAGGTGGGCGAGGCCGGTCACGAGCATCTCGCGCGCGGAGCGTCTCCTCGACGATCTCGTCGGCCTTCGGCGCGTCCGCGTCGGCGATCATGTCGCCCATCTCGGAGTCGCCGTCGTCGCCGACCGGCGTGTGCAGCGACGACGTGCGCGGAAGCGCACGCGCGTCGACCACGTCGGGCACGGCCACACCGCTCGCCGCGGCGACCTCGTCGTCGGTCACGTCACGGCCGAGCCGCGCCTCGAGCGCCGCGCGGGTGGCGTCGACACGGCGGACACGCTCGGACACGTGGACCGGCAGGCGGATCGTGCGCGACTGGTTGGCGACCGCCCGCTGCACGGCCTGGCGGATCCACCAGGTGGCGTACGTCGAGAACTTCAGGTCGCGGCGCCAGTCGAACTTCTCGACCGCGCGCACGAGGCCGATCGTCCCCTCCTGGATCAGATCCAGGAACGGCACGCCGTGGCCGCGGTAGCGCTTGGCCACCGAGACACGACGAGCCGCAGGTTCGCCTCGATCATGCGCCGCTTGGCGATCGGGTCGCCCTGCTCGACGAGCTTGGCCAGACGCTGCTCGTCTTCCTTCATGAGCAGCGGATGGCGCGAGATCTCGTGCAGGTAGCGGTCGAGGCTGTCGGTCGGGCCGGCGGCCGCGACCTCGGCCGCCGCAGCGGCCGCCGCGGCACGCGCGGCGGCGGCGCCGGCATCGGCGTCGCCCACGGGCACGATCTCGACGCCCTGCTCCGACAGCTCGGTCGTCAGCGCCTCGAGATCCTCTTCATCAAGGTCGAGGTCGACCGCAACCGCCGCCAGCTCCTCTTCCGCGAGAAGCCCGCGATCATCGGCCGACTCGATCATCAGCCGCACACGCGGCTCGTTCATAAGCTCGGTCATCATCCCTCGATAGCCCGGCGGCGGTTGTCCCGCCCGGGCCTGGTGGTTTCATTCAGTGGCTGCCTGCCTGAGAGGTGATGCGGTCAGGCTTCTCCGCTGCTCGGCTCGCGCCGCTGCAGCGAACGTCGGGGGCAGCCCCCACCCCGACGAATGTATTGTAGCAGAGCAGCGCAAGTTTCGCTTGTCCGGCGGCATCCGAATTTAGGGAACATTCATACGGCGGATCGGGTCAGTAGCGATCCATGTATTCGTCGATCTCCCACTGGTGCACCTGCTCGTTGTAGGAGGCCCACTCCTCCCGCTTCAGGCGCACGTACTCCGTGAAGATGTGGTCGCCGAGCGCCCCGCGCATGACGTCGTCGGCCTCGAGCGCGTCGAGCGCGTGCGAGAGGTCGTGCGGCAGGCTGCTGATGCCGAGCGCCTCCGACTCCTCGCCGGTCAGGTGGTAGATGTTGCGGTTCACGGGCTCGGCCGGCATGAGGCCGCGGCTGATCCCGTCGAGGCCGGCCTCGAGCATGCAGGCGAGCGCCAGGTAGGGGTTCGCGGTCGGATCCGGCGTGCGCAGCTCGATGCGGGTCGAGCGGCCCGCGCTTGGACGGGACGCGGATGGCAGCCGAGCGGTTGCCCGGCGACCAGGCGATGTAGACCGGCGCCTCGTATCCCGGCAGCAGGCGCTTGTAGGAGTTCACGGTCGGGTTGGCCACCGACGTGATCGCCGGCAGGTGCTCGAGCACCCCGGCGATGTAGCTGCGGCACTCCTTCGAGAGGCGCAGCTCGTCGCTCTCGTCGAGGAACGCGTTGTCCGCTCCGCGCGCGAGCGACTGGTTGACGTGCATGCCCGGAGCCGTTCTCGCCGTGGATCGGCTTGGCCATGAACGTCGCGTGCATCCCGTGGCGGGCCGCGATCGTCTTCACCACCATCCGGAACGTGACCAGGCTGTCGGCGATCGAGAGCGCGTCGGCGTGGCGGAAGTCGATCTCGTGCTGGCCGATCGCGACCTCGTGGTGGGCCGCCTCGAGCTCGAAGCCCATCTGCTGGAGGGTGATCTCGATGTCGCGCCGGCAGTCCTCGCCGCGGTCGAGCGGGTGGACGTCGAAGTACGTGGCGGCGTCGTGCGGGTCGACGGTCGGGTTGCCGTCGGCGTCGAGCTTGAAGAGGAAGAACTCGGCCTCGGGGCCGACGTTCATCGTGTAGCCCATGTCGGCGGCCTTCTTCAGCACGCGCTTCAGGTTCGTGCGCGGGTCGCCGGCGAACGGCGTGCCGTCGGGATCGGCGACGTCGCAGATGAGGCGGGCCGTGCGCGCCGCCTCGGTGCCGCGCCAGGGCAGCACCGCGTACGTGTTCGGGTCGGGCAGGAAGTACATGTCCGACTGCTCGATGCGCTTGAAGCCGCGGATCGACGAGCCGTCGAACATCAGCTCGTTGTCGAGCGCCTTCTCGAGCTCGTCGACCGGGATGGAGACGTTCTTGACCGGCCCGTACGGCTCGGTGAACTGGAGTCGGACGAAGGCGACGTTGTCGCGCCGGCACCGCTCGATGACCTCCTGCCTATCCATGCGGCTCCCCCTTCGGTTGGCCCAGTTGAAGCCGCCTAGTCTAACCGCGTCCGGCGACGACACCCCCGCCTGCCCGGCCGGGCGATCACCCGGGCCGGGGAGGCGAGGGAGGGCCGTGCGGGATCAGGCCGCTTCGGCGATCGCCGTGTCCTCGGCGGGAGCCGCCTCGGCGACGTCCACCCGGTGCGTGCGGATGAACGCGAAGGCGACGAACGCGCCCAGGAGGGCGACCGCGGCCGAGTAGCGCAGGCTGTGCGACAGCGAGTAGATGAACACGTCGGACGGTGCGTGGCCGGCCGCCGCGCGCCCCTTGGACAGGTGCTCGAAGATCGCCGTCAGGCTGGCGACGCCGAACACGCCGCCGATCATCCGCGTCATCGAGAGCACACCCGATGCCGCGCCCGCCTTGGTGCGGTCGACCGAGCTCATCACGGCCGCCGTCATCGGCGACATCGTCATCCCCATCCCCACGCCGCCGACGAGGAACGCCGGCAGAAGCGTCAGGTAGCCGCTCGTGTCGGTGATGCGCGACTCGAGGAAGAGCGACGCGGCGATGAGCGTCATCCCGCCCGTGAGCAGCCAGCGCGAGCCGTACCGGTCGGAGAGCTTCCCGGCGATCGGGGCCGTCGCGATGATCAGGACGGTCATCGGCAGGAAGCGCACGCCGGTCTGGAGCGGCGAGAGCTGCTCGACGTTCTGCATGTAGAGCGTGATGAAGAAGAACGTCGCGAACATCGAGAACGTGACCAGGAACGCGATCACGTTGCCCGCGTTGAACGTCCGGTTGCGGAAGAACGACATGTCGAGCATCGGGTCACGCCCGCGCAGCTGCAGCAGGATGAACGCGACCAGGCCGATCACGCCGACGGCGTACTCGGCGAGGATGCGGGGCGACGTCCAGCCGTAGTCGTTGGCCTGCACCAGCCCGAGCACCAGGCCGCCGAGCCCGAGGGACAGCGTGAGGATGCCGAGCAGGTCGACCCGGCGGATGGCCGTCTCGTCGCGCGACTCGCGCACGGCGTAGACCGTCAGCGGGGCGGCGATGATCGCCACCGGGACGTTCAGGAAGAAGATCCACTCCCAGCCGGCCTTCTCGACCAGCAGGCCGCCGACGACCGGGCCCATCCCCAGCGCGAGGCCGGAGATGCCGGCCCACAGGCCGAGCGCGCGGCCGAGATCGGGGCCGCTGAAGGTGTTCGTGATGATCGAGAGCGATCCCGGCATCAGGAACGCCGCGCCGGCGCCCTGGAGGCCGCGGAAGGCCACGAGCTCGTTGATCGATCCCGACAGCCCGGCGCCGATGGAGCCCAGCGTGAACACGACGAGACCGGCCAGGAACATGCGCTTGCGGCCGAACACGTCGCCCAGGCGACCGCCGGTGACGAGCAGGACGCCGAACACGAGCGTGTAGGCGTTCACGGTCCACGACAGCCCCGAGATCGAGGCGCCGAAGCTCGACTTGATCGCCGGCAGCGCGATGTTCACCACCGTGTTGTCGAGCATGACCATGAACAGGGCGAAGCACATCGCCCCCAGCGTCCACCACTTGCGATTGCTTTCATTCAGTACAGGCACTTACGCTTCCTCTCTCTCCTCTGACGAGGCCAGCACCCGCTGGAGCGAACCTCGCATCTGCTCGAGCTCACGTGCCGGAAGCACCGCGAACGACCTCCCGACCTGATCCACGAACTTGGGCAGCCGCTCGGCCAGCTCGCGGCCGTCGTCGGTGAGCGTCACCCACACCACCCGCCGGTCGCGCTGATCGCGCTCGCGGCGGACGTGGCCGGCCCCTTCGAGCCGGTCGATGACGCCGGTGACCGTCGACGCCAGCATGTGGCAGTCGCGGCCGAGGTCGCGCGCCGTCGCACGGCCGCCGGCGGACTGCAGCATGTGCAGCGCCATCGCCTGCGGCATCGTGACGCCCTGCGCCTCGAACGCGCGGCCGGATGGCCTTCTTCGCCTGGACGGCGACCTCTCCCCACAGCCGCCCGACCTCGGCGGCCAGCTCAGCCTTCGACATCGTTCGTGCGGCCATGGTTCGTGTACGTTCCTTTCAAGATAAAAAGTTTCGTACGCGAAATATAGCGACGCGAACGAGCGCGCGCAAGTTCCTCGGCGAGACGCGCGTCCCGGGCGCCGGAGGCGGCCTAGACGCGCTCGGCGGCGGTGGCGATCTCCTCGGCCACCTCGGCGATGTCGCGGTTCGCGTTCCAGACCTGGCGCTGGCGGTCGGCGCCGTTGCCGTTCTCGAGGATCCAGTCGATCCGGGCGAGCTCGTCGGCGCAGCCGAGCTCGCGGGCGATCGGGCGCAGCTCGCGGATGCGGCGCTTGGCGAGCGTGCGCGCGGCCATCTTCACGCGCTTGCCCGCGGCGAGGTCCATCAGCGGCGCGTCGAGGCCGTAGCGCAGCGCGAGCCACTTGTTCTCGGCCAGGAGCATGCGGTGGTACGAGAGCACCTGGCCGTCGTCGTAGCGGTCGAGCAGGAGCTTCACCAGGCACTGCACGTAGGCGGCGAGCGCGATCGCGTCCTCGACCCGGGTCTGGCAGTCCATCACCCGCAGCTCGAGCGTGCCGAAGCGCGGATGCGGGCGCACGTCCCACCACAGGTGCGTGTAGTCGCCGATCGCTCCCGTCGCCTCCATGAAGCCGACCGCCTCGGCGTAGTCGTTGTAGTCGGCGAAGCGCGGCGGCAGGCCGCTGCGCGGGAAGGCCGAGAAGATCATCGCCCGGCTCGACGCGAGGCCGGTGTGGTCGCCGCGCCAGAACGGCGAGTTGGCCGAGAGCGCGAGCAGCACGGGCAGCTCGATCAGCACGCCCTCCATCACCGCCAGGCAGGCCTCGGGCGTGGGCACGGCGACGTGGACGTGCATCCCGAACACGAGCTCGCGGCGGGCGACGTACTGGAGCATCTCGACCAGCGCCCGGTAGCGGTCGCGGGCCGTGATCTTCTGGTTCTCGAACAGCGAGAACGGGTGCGTGCCGGCCGCGCCGAGGCGCATCTTGTGCTGGCGGGCCTGGTGGCCGACGTACTGGCGGATCAGGCGCAGGTCGGTCGCCGCCGCGGGGATGTCGTGCGCAGACGATCGTGCCCGACTCGAGCACGCACTGCATCAGCTCGGGCTTCAGCCGGTTGGCGAGCTCGCCCTCGGCCGCCTCGGCCAGCAGCTCCTCGACGCCCGAGACGAGGTCGAACCCGGCCGGGTCGAGGAGCATGTACTCCTCCTCGATGCCGACGGTCAGCGGCGGGCCGGAGCCGAAGCGGTGGTCGAGCACGCTCGACCGCGCGCTGCCCTTGCCCCCTCCGTCGCCTTTGGACTCAGCCATGAGGGGCTGTTGTACCCCATTTCGGCCGCCGTGCCAACGCGGCGGTAGCATTTGCCACTCGGCCGGCCGAAGTGGCGGAACGGTAGACGCACGCGACTCAAAATCGCGCGGCCGCAAGGCCATGTGGGTTCGACTCCCACCTTCGGCACTCCCACGCAGGCGACAGCGGCGCCAAACCCGCTGACAGCTGACGCCGTTTCCCGCCCAACCAAGCGGATCGGTCTTGTGGAGGCTACGTGCAGGCGTTTTCTACGGCGTGGCGCTAATACGGCGCTAACGGGGTTGCGGCATGCCCATGCCACCCATAGAGTGCGACGTGCACCCGCTTTTCAGGGTGTAGCCCTCCGGGCCGCCACTCTCCGCAAGAAAGGCGGCGACCCGGAAGACATAGGGAGGCTACATGCCGTCCACGCCCACCACCGACCGCGTCGTGACGCCCGCCGCGACCCGCGAGGCCGCCGCGTTCACCGACCTCGCCCACTGGGCCAACAGGCGTGCCTACCTGCTCGAGCAGGGCCACACCCAGCCCGACGCCGGCGCACTGGCACTCGCCCAAGTCTGCGCGACCACCATCGAAGCCGACGACGACCTCGGCCTCGACCGCAACTGCGACTGGACAGGCGACCTGCTCGACATGATGCGGCTGCTTGCCCGGAAGGGCGCACGGTAGACAACTCCGAGGCGGGTCGACGGTCGATTTCGGGGCGGCCGTCGACCCCCCGAGGCTCCGCGCCCACAACCGCAACACCGCGGGTCAGCCGCATGGCGTTACCCACGGCGGCCGGGAGCGGTTCTGGGCCTTACAAGCGCGCCAGGCGGAGTTACGTTTGTCGCGCTTCTTCTCCGCTCCCGGCCACCGCGCAGCGAGCCTACGCCTATCCCCACCGAATACAAGGGGCCAATGTTTCCGCTGGTCGAGCAGGCCACCGGGCTGTTGCGTTCCGGGTCGGCTGACTCCCCGCGGGCTATCTGCCGGCGTCCGTCGCCCGTCTCCAACGTGCGGTCGATAGGATCGAATGTTGTGACGATCGAGCGGCACGCCGACGTTCTCCGTCTGGTCGCGAACGAGCTCGCGAGGTTGGCGGACGCTGAGGTGGGCACGCCGGCCGACTACATGAGTCTGCGGGTCGCGTCCGATCTGATCCGGACGGCGGCGCGGCACGTCGACGCGGCCGCAGCCCACGACGCCGACCCGGCGATGCTGCTCACCGCGCGCTCGTTCATCAGAGGCGGCGCCGCGGCGACCGCGCGGATCCGACCAGAAACGAACGCCAGCGGGCGGCCTACTGGTTGACCGCCCGCTGAACTGGCGCGTGGCCTGGTCGGGCCGTAGCCCCCCGTCCGTCCACGGATGCGGCCACGCGGATACCAACGGATGCTAGGCCGAACCCCCGAGCCGACTTCAAGGAAGCGAGCGGCCGGAAGCGGTCTGGGCCGTTCAGCGCGCCGGCACCTCGGTCTATGGGGCGTCGCGCTCTCCTCTCCCGGCCGCCGCGACGCGAGCCTACGCCTATCCCCACCAAATACAAGGGCGGATCCCACTGGCGAGCGCAGGGCCGGCGGCCACTCCCTTGTAACCGCCGACCCTGCCCGGAGGATGAGTCCGGGAGCTTGCGCTCACCTCCAAGACGGGACGGATTGACAGCATCTTCCACCTCGCGGAGCAGTGGCGGACGTCCTCTAGTCCATCCTCACAGCGGGCTAATCCGCCGGGGCGATAGTCGAAGCCGCGGAGGCCGCCGACCTCCCCCACCTGCCGGAGTCCGGCGGCCTTCGCGCATCACTCGTCCACCTCGTGGCCGCGAGCACGATTACCTTCGCCGCCGCGTCGTCCCGCATCAGCGGACGTGTCCAGGAGCGCCTGTTTACTCGTCGGCCTCGCGTGCCGACCTTCCCCGCCACCGCCTCGCGAACGTTCGCCTATGCGCCGCGCTGTGGGGTTCGCCGTCCTGCCTCGTTCAGGAGGCCCTCGACCGTCTCGCGGTCTTCCTGGTCCTGCAGGCTGTCGGCCACGATCGGCAGGAGCCTCAACAGGCTGGTCGCTAGGGCGTGTCGCTCGTCGGCGGTGAGCGGCCCGTTGTCCAACTGTTCGTGGACCTGTTTGGAGAGTTCGTCGAGGCGCCGGATCATCTCCCCGCGGCTCATTTCGCCGGTCATCTGGCCCGCCTTCTTCTCGGTTTGGCGTCTCTCTGCCCGAGCAGCGAGCCGAGTGTAACCCGCGCGCTCCCCCGCACGACTTCGTGATTGGTGATACGATCGTGGGTAGGCGATGAGGTCGCCCACTACGGGTTCGGTTTGCCCGCCCACTACGGCTTTTGGACGGCCGTGACGGGGCGCTCTGCGTCCGTCACACGGCCTTGGGAAGACTCCCGGCGCGGACTTCCGCCGGGGGCCTTTCTCCCTCTCGTGCCAGGCCGACACACCAACACGCCCGGATCCGCCGCGGCCGCACCGGCGGATCTGATCGCTCCCACGAGCCGGGCCCCGAGGGGTGACGGCAGCCGGAACCGCCGGCGTAGTCGCCGCCTCTACGATGCGCCGTGCACCCCGCAAGTCTCGGGTGTGGCCCACCCGGCCGCCACCAACCGGAAAGAAAGCGGCGACCGGGTAGACATTGCGAGGTTACATGCCATCCAGGCCCACCAGCGACGCGCTCGCCGAGCTCGCCGAACGACTCAACGACACCCGCAGCCACCTCCTGAAAGACGTGGAGACGCTAAGGGAGATGCTCGCGCACGACGCCGACCAGCGCCTGCTCGAGCAGCGTTCCGGGGAACCCGACATGCGCGTGCTTGACGTGGAACGGCTGGTGACCCTCGCCAAGGCGGCTGTCGACCGCGCCGCGCGGATCTGCGCCGGCAGCATCGACCGGCTCGACGAAGAGCACTACGCCCTCGTCTACGTCACTCGCATCGCCATCGACCCCGACCCTGAGCGCCACAGCGACGCAGCCAGCTACGGCCTCTCAGCCATCCGCGCCGTCACCGACACCACACGTTGAACCATCGCGGCGGTCGGGGTGTCTTCCGCCCCGGGGTCCTAGGGACTCTCGAACACCCCGGCCGACGCCGACGGACGGTAGCCGGACGGCAGTTCCCACGAGGTGGCGGACGGCCGCCGCTTGGTGAACGGCCGCAGCCATTCGCGATGGACAGACGGCCGCCGCTACTCCTCGAGCGGTGGCGGCGGAGCGGGGCTTCGTGCTCGACGATCGGGGAGATCCCCGGCGCCGGATCGCGCACACTACTCATGCAGTCGCTGCCCTGACGGTTTAGGCGGCGCCGCACCGCAGCCCGAGGGCGAGTACAGTGTCGACAGAGCTTCGGCTGCGCGCTTCTTCTGAAGCCCGATGATTCGCAGCCCGGCCCCTGCCCCGGAAGGGGGCACCTATGACAAGCACCACTGCGCTTGTGCGCCACCGCGTTGCCAACTACGACGCCTGGAAGACGGTGTACGACAACTTCGCGCCGATCCAGGCCGAGCACGGTGTTCGCGCCCACCAGGTGCTGCGCTCGCAGGACAGCCCGAACGACGTGGTCATCATCCACACGTTCGACAACCTCGAGACGGCCAAGACGTTCTTCGCCATGCCGGAGCTGAAGCAGGCGATGCTCGACGCGGGCGTCGAGGAGGACTCCCTCAAGGTCGCCTTCTACGACGAGGTCGAGGCCGGCACCCTGCTCGCGGTCTAACTCGATCCCAGGCCGGACCGCGGTCCCGCACACGGGACCGCGGTCCGGCCTCGGCTACCCAGAGCAAGGCAAGGCAGGGTGGAGCCTCCCCGCGGCTCTAAGAAGGGTGGAGCCCGACGGTCGGAAGCCGACCGCGGTCAGGCTGCTCACCCGCACAGTCGCCGAAGCAGCGGCGACGTCCCCGCATGTGCCTACGCAACCGCCGGATCATCCGATCGGGGGCATAGGCACAATCCGTCTTGCTTGTTATCGTCACAAGTTGGGAGAGGGGGCGCCAAGGCAGGGTCCCTCCCCAGGGTACTTCGGTGGTACGGCGCTCCCTCTCCCGCTCAACCGTCCACATCGTGGCCGCGAGCCTGGTTCGCCGCCCGACCAGACGGGTAGGACAGCGGTGATGAGATGCGACGTCCCCGGTTGCGCTCACACCGCGATTCGAACCCAGACCTACGAGATCCGCGGCAACCCGCGCGTCCACCTGTGCGCCGAGCATTGGCTGATGGCCGACAACTCGCCGTTCGCACTCCACAAGCTGCTCGGTATCCCGGAGCGCGGCGGCGAGCATCGGCCGAGCGACGAGTACTAGCCAAGAGCTGGGGGCATACGGTCGAGACGGTCATCAGCGGCGTCACCTCCATCGTCATCATCGCGGTCGCGCTCATCGTCGCGGTCCTAGCCGTAGCCTGGCGGCGACCGCAGACGCGGAAACCCGAAGCGGCCAAGACCGCGCGAAACGGCGACCTCGACCCGCCAACTCCTCAGACCGACGCCGACGACACGGACGCCACCAAATAGGCCCGCGCGCTCGCTCACGACGACGCTGCAACCACAACATTGGCGCTAGATGAGAACTGGCCCGACGTCTCTGAACACTCGTGCTTGGGTATGTCACAAGCCGGGAGGGGGTGCCGGCGCCCTCCGCCAAGGGGTCAGTCGCATGTCCGGCGCTCCCTCCCACTCAATCCTCTGCCGCGTGGCCGCGAGCCCGGTTCACAGCCGCGTCACCGGCCGCAGGGCGCCTCCGCGCAGGCCCACCCTTGACCAACACCATCCCCGGCCGGTCACTCCACATCGGCGGCGGCAACGGGTCACGACGATCCGGCGCGCTATTCGCACCGACCGGCCGACCAGGCCCACGCCGAACACCCAACCGACCGATCCAACGCGCGCTCATCGGCGTCAACCCGATCTCACCCGCGAACGCCCTCAGCACTTGAGCGCCGGCGATCCGCGACGCCAAACGCGCACAGGGCGGCGTAACCCGCTCCCAGACTCAAACCCGCTTGGGGCATCGACGTGCAGGCGTTGTCTACGGCACGGCACCAATACGGCACCAAGGGGGGTTGTTGCGGCATGCCCGTGCCGGCCGTGAGTGCGACCGCAGCCGCTTCTTAGGGTGTAGCCCACCCCGTGCGTTACGTGGTCGTCGTCGACGGGTTAGCCTTTGGGGATCGGATTTGAGCGATCCCACGGTGGTGCTGCTGTGATGAGGCCCGACGTGCAGTACGCTCGTAATGGGGATGTGGCGCTGGCTTACCAGGTTGTGGGTGACGGTCCGCGCGACGTGCTCTTGATTTCGGGGTTCTTGTCGAACCTTGAGTACGCCTGGATGTATCCGTCGTTGGCTCGGTTTTTGTCGCGGTTGGCGGGCTTCTCGCGGCTGATCCTGATGGATCGGCGGGGGTCGGGACTGTCCGACCGGGTTTGGGATCCTCCGCCGATCGAGACGACGCTCGAGGACGTCGAGGCGGTGCTCGATGCGGTGGGATCGCCGAAGACGACGCTGGTGGGTCTGTGGGACGGATGTTTGACGGCGGTGCTGTACGCGGCTACCCACCCTGACCGCGTGGCGTCGCTGGTGCTTTTCGGGTCGTCTCCTGCGCAGATGGCCGCCGCGGATTACCCGTGGGGGTGGGACGAGGCCAGGTGGAGCGAGTGGCTCGCGAGCATCCGCGAGGGTTGGGGCACGCGGGCGTGGGTTGTCCGAAACGCCCGCTGGATGGGGCCGGGGATGCTCGACGACCCGGCCGAACTCGAGCACTGGATCGCATATACGCGGCTCTCGGCGAGCCCTTCCTCAGCCGAGGCCGTCATGCGCATCCACATGGACACCGACATCCGCCAGGTGCTGCCGGTCGTGGACGCGCCGACACTCGTCCTGCACCGCACTGGCGACCAGGTCGAGGTGATCGACGCGGGCCGATACGTCGCGTCGAAGATCCGGGGTGCGCGGTTCGTCGAGCTCGCGGGCGACGACGGCATCCCCTGGATCGGCGACGCCGACGCTGTCCTGGGTGAGATCGAAGCGTTCGTTACGGGAGACGCAGGCCCTCGCACTCGCACGGATCGGCGGCTCGGCACGGTGCTGTTCACCGACATCGTCGGGTCGACCGAACGGGTCGTCTCGCTCGGCGATGCGGTGTGGCAGCAGCGGTTGACCAAGCACAACGAGGTAGTGCGGCGCGAACTCGCCCGCCGCTCCGGCCGGTTCATCGACTCCGCAGGTGACGGCATACTGGCGACGTTCGACGGACCCGCCGCCGCAATCTGGTGTGCCCACGCCATCATGCATGGCGTGCGGGCGATCGGCCTCGAGCTCCGAGCAGGCGTCCACACAGGCGAAGTCGAGGTGGATGGTGATCACGTGCGCGGCATCGCCGTGCACATCGGCGCGCGTATCGCCGCGCTCGCGAACCCCGGAGAAATCCTCGTCTCCTCCACCGTTCGCGACCTCACGGCGGGAAGCGGACTCGAATTCGAATCCGCCGGCGAACACACGCTGAAAGGCATCCCCGACCCATGGCACCTCCACCGATGCATCACACCCGAAGCAGAGACACCACAGACGTTCACGCCCACCGCGTACTAGCCGAGCATGCGGCCCCACAAACGAGCATGTGGTCTCGACCCCGGTGCGGGCTGTGTGGGCGTGCACGTCAGCGCGGGCGGACCGCAAAAGCGACATAGCGGCCCTCGTACGAGAGCGATCGGGGGTACCTCTCGGACCGAGGGGAGGTCATGATGAGGACCGTGCAGGCGAGCGTCGACCCCGGTGGCATCCGGCTCGATGACGCCGTCAAGGGGTTACGCGAGGCGGGGTATCCGGAGTGGCGGATCTGGGACATGATCGAGGTCGTCGACCCCCACGATCGCGGGCCGAAGCGGTGGCGATGGCGGACCGAAAACGCCGTCGAGTCCGCGAAGGCGCCACCCATCTAGGCCTGCGATACTGCGCCGCCGTGATGTTCGACGGACAGGCGCTGAAACAGCTCCGCGAAGCGCGCGGCGTCTCGCAGCGCGAGCTCGCCAGAGCCGTGGGCGTCAACGCGGCCACGATCAGCCGGATCGAATCGCACAACCGCGACCCGAGAGCCGTCACCGTCGCCCACATCGCGCGATACCTCAACGTTGACATCGGCGACCTCGAAGTGCTCCTCCACGACTAGCCCACCCGCGCGACGGCCGGAAGCGGTTGGGCCAACCAGTGCGACGACGTCCCGTCGCGCCTCTTCCGGCCGCCGCGTGCGGCGAGCCTACCCCGCGACATCGCCGCCTGTCAGCCGCCGCTGCGTTCTCAATCCGACGCCAAGACGCCGAGCGGATAGTCGGCATCGCCGTGCCGCTCCCACCGGGAGCGCCCAACGTCGCCCCAGGAGCACCTCCGGCACGGGATCGCAGACACGAAGGCCGCTGGGAGCCTAGGCCCGGCGGCCTTCGCCGACACACCGCCGCGACAGTCGAAAACATTGGCGCCAGATGAGAATCGGCCCAATACCGAGGCAGCGGCGACGTCTCTGAACACTCGTGCTTGGGTATGGGCACAAGCGGGGGGGTGCCGACGCCCTCCGCCAAGGGGCAGCTTCATGTCCGGCGCTCCCTCCCGCTCAACCATCCACCCCGTGGCCGCGCCCGTGGCGGGCGACTGACGTTCAAGGGTCATGGCGGATCGCCCAGATGATCCCGAGCGCCAGGATCACAAGGACTGCCATATGGATGAACGTCACGCCTCAGCCTAGTCTGGGCGGTGTCTCGTCCCGATCATGACGGCGGGCGGGATCACGCGGCCCGGTCGGCCTCCTCGCCCGAACCGCCCCCCTCTAGCAGGCACTGCTCGAGCGGCCACGCGCGGCCTGGTCGCAATGGCCGACCGCGATGAGCAAGTCGACGAGATCGCGCAGATCACCAACAAGGCGGCGACGCACTGCAACGAAGGCCGGTTCGTCAGGGGCCCATCCGCCCGAAATCGAGGCGAAGCTCGCCGACGACCCGAGGATCCCTCTTGTCCAAAACCGCCCCCGGTGGCCGAGGAGACCACCGGCACGTCGTTCTCGCACCGAGCCGCCCGGAGGCTGGGCTGTACCTCGGAGGGGTGATGGAGCGGCGCAGAGGCGCTCCGACTACCTGAAGGCTATGCCCTCTGAGCCACACATCGGTCGTCCAGGCGCGTACGCGACGTCGGTCTCGGTGCTCTCTGGCGTCTCCTACACGCACCTTCGCCTCGCCGAGGGCTGGTTGATGTCGGCCGTTGGAGCGGGGATCGAGACGCTTACCGGCTACCCGCCCTCGCACTTCATCAACCACGCCGTGCGGTCGTATGCCAGCGTCATGCACCCTGATGACTTCGACGCCGTCAACGCCCTGTTCGCAGAAGCGCTCAGCCGCCGCGAGCCGTATGCCATCGAATATCGAATCGTGCATGCCGACGGCTCGATCCGCTGGGTGCAGGGTCACGGCCAGGGTGTCTTCGATGAGGCTGGGGCTGTGCTGCGGATCGACGGCGTCTTCTTCGACGTCACCGACCGCCGGCTCAGTGAGGAGCGCCTGGCGCACTTGGCGTTGCACGATCCGCTCACCGATCTGCCAAACCGCGCCCAGTTTCAGGAGCACCTGGCCGTCGCAATCGCCAACGCCAGACGCCACGACAGCGGCGGTGCCGTGCTCTTTGTCGACCTCGACGACTTCAAGCTCGTCAACGACAGCTACGGTCACGCGGTGGGCGATGCGCTCCTGATCGAGGTCGCCAAGCGGCTGCGCTCAGCCTGCCGCGGCGGCGATGTCGTCGCGCGTCAGGGTGGTGACGAGTTTCTCATTCTGGTCAGCGCGCCGGCGGGTTCCGCACAGGCGACGGCGGAAGGGGTCGCGGCCAAGCTCGACGAAGCGCTGGGGCGGCCGTTCGCGGTCGGCGGCCACACCATCTACGTCACGGCCAGTATCGGCGTCAGCCTCTTCCCCGCGGACGGTGATGCCGTCGAGACGCTGCTCAAGCACGCCGACGTCGCCCTGTACGCCGCCAAGGACGCCGGGCGCCACACGCACCGCTTCTACCACCGGCCTGACCGCGACTCAAGCGAGGAACTCACGCTGGCGTCCCAACTGCGCGAGGCCGAACGACGAGGCGAACTTGTCCTGCACTACCAGCCCATCGTCGACCTCGAGCACTCCTGCGTCGTCGGCGCAGAGGCGCTCATCCGCTGGGATCACCCGGACAAGGGTCTGCTGCTTCCGGGCCGCTTCCTCCCCGCCGCCGAGCGCACCGGCCTGATCCGACCAATGACCGCCTGGATCATCGAGCGGGCCTGCATTCAGGCGCGACGATGGTGCGACCAAGACCTCGACCTGTTCGTCTCGATCAACCTCCCCCCAAGCTACTGGCAGCCGCAGACCATCCGGCGCATGATCGCCGTCGTCGAGTCATTCGGTCTCGGTGCCGATCGCCTCATGGCCGAGGTCACCGAGCACGCCGCGATGACCGGCAAAGCCGACTTCGACGCGATGCTCGCCGCCCTCCACGCAAGCGGTCTGCGCCTCGCGATCGACCACTTCGGCACCGGCTACTCCTCCCTCGGTCGGCTACGCCGGCTCCGACCGAGCATGATCAAGATCGACCGCTCTTTCACAAACGATCTTCCCGCCGACCATGACGCCGGCGTGCTGGTCAAGACAATGATCACCATGGCACGCGAGCTCGGAATCACCTGCCTTGCCCAAGGCATCGAAACCGAGGCTCAACTCAGCTTCCTGCGCTCCCACTCGTGCCCCCTCGGACAGGGCTATCTCTACAGCAAACCCCTCCCACCAGCCGACTTTGACGCCCTCATCACCGGCAACCGCCGAGCCGCGTAACCGGGTCGGAAGTCCTGGTGTCCGATGCGCTGTGAATATCGCTCGTCCGAGGGGAGCGGTTGGATGGGGCGGCGTCGCCGGTATTTTCGTCCGAGAGCGACGCTGCCGACGGCGAGCACTCTCAGCCAAAGCGCAGTCGGCTTCACGACCGGGCATCCTCTCTCTCCCTCTCTCTCCCTCTCTCTCTCTCTGTCTGGGGTACCGGGCACTCCGCTGGCCGTGCGCTGGTGGTTCTCCTGTGCGATCCCTCGGATGGGTGTAGCGCTAATCACGCTTGGCGTGGCTCAATGAGAGGAGGGCGTTTTCGCTCCTGCTTCCCCTGTCAAGGAGACTTCGATGAAGCATCGGTTGACACAGGCCGATTTATCTGCTGTCGCTCCTCGCCGCGTTCGTAGTGGCCTCGGGCGCCGGCCACAAGTTCGGGGCATAAGGCTCGCCTCCATCCGGCGCTATGACGGGCCCGCGCGGTGTCAGCCACGCGGGCCCGTCTTAATCTCCTCGTCGTCCGGGCCCTCTTAAGAGTCGGTACTCGGTGCCGATAACCCGCTGAGGCCCGAGCGCTCCGTCCCCGACCGCACCTCACCGTGACGCCTGCCGTCAGACGATATATCGCCTTGTTGAGTGCTCTCTTTTGGGGGGGAGTCGCTGTCGTGCTCGGAGCCGGGCCGGGCCTGTCGACGCACTCGGTCATCCTCGTCGCGCCCCTTGTCGGATTCGCGATCGCGGCCGAGGCGTTGGTCGTGAGTCGTGAGAACAGCAGCGCATCGTTTTCGGTCGCGGCGCACGTGGCGGCGGCGATTCTTTTCGGGCCGTTTGTCGCCGCTATGGTCGCCGCTGTCGGCGTGATCGTCGTGGACGGAATCCGACTCGGCCCGAGGCCGGCGGTCGTTCTGAACTCGGCGATCTTCGCCCTCTCAGCGGCTGCCGGTGGTGTCGCGTTCCTCATCGCGGGCGGTACCGTCGGTCCGCTGACGGAGCGCGATCTTGTGCCGGCTGTCGCTCTCATCGGCGTGCGGTTCGTAACGAACGAGGTGCTGCTCGGGATCGCGATCTCCTTCGACACGGGTATCGGCCTACTGCGCCTGCTGCGGGACGACCTGCGCGACCTGGCTGGGGCGGCGGTCTGCGAGGGCTGTCTAGGCGTGATGGTGGCGTTCGGATACACCGGCCGACACTGGATCATTCTTCCATTCCTGCTCCCGCTTCTCGTGGCGCTTTACCGAGCGCAACTTAACCTCGGGCGACTAGGCCGGGAGACGGCTGCGGCCCTGAACGCGTTCGCGGGCGTCATCGACGAACGCGATCCCAACACAGCCAGCCATTCGAAGCGGGTGGCCACGTACGTAGAGCGGTTCGCCGCCGCGATCCAACTTCCCGACCGGGAGGCGACACGGCTGGTCCAGGCCGCCCGCTACCACGATCTGGGCAAGGTCAACATTGACGAATCGACCCTCTCGCGTCCTGGCCGGCTGAGCGAGCAGGAGCTGCGCAAGATCCGCAGCCATCCGGCGCTTGTCAGCCCGGTTGTTATCACCTTTCCATTTCGCCCAAGAGATGGCGTTGTACGCCGAACTGCACCACGAGCGCTACGACGGCAGAGGCTACTACTCGGTGCCGCAACGGGAGATCCCGATCGAGGCGCACGTCCTCATCGTGGCAGACAGTTTCGACGCCATGACGTCGGTCCGAGCGTATAGACCCGCGCTCACGACGACCGAGGCGGTACTGGAGCTCCGCGACAAGGCAGGCTCGCAGTTCCACCCGCTGGTCGCCGAGGCGTTCGCGGCCATGGTCGAGGATCGCGACGTGCAGGCTGCGATGGGGCCTGCGGCAGCTCGTCGCGCTGCGAGCCGAGTTCGCGCGGGTCGCCACCATCCAGCTTCCGTCGTCTTCGACTCGCTCGCCCAGCCGAGGATGCTAACAGTGGCCCTTGCCGCGGCAACCGCCGTCAGCGTAGGCATGCCTGCGGCGCCCGCTGTGCTGAGCTTCGGCGTCGGCGCCCTTGCGATCGTAGCTGGCGCGACCGCCATCGCGGCCGGGATACGCGAGCGCCGCCGCCGACGGTTGGCGCATGCGGCGCTCGCCGGCGGCGGCTCCGCCACAGCGGCGCTGGCAGCCGCCGGGCGTCGACGGCTGGGTCGGCTGGCTGCACTGGAACGAATCCGCGCAGCGTTATGACCTTGCCGATCGACAGTGAGTCGGCTCTCGTACAACGGACGACCTCGAGGACATGCGGCTGCGCGCGGCCAGAGTCGGACCGCCGGGTCGCAGCGCGACGCTCGAAAGCGGCCTGTGTTACACGATCACGCCGGTTGCAGCCGAGCGTCCGCGACTCGTAGTCTTGACGCATGATTTGCTCTCCGAGCTTCGAGACCGCGCTCGTGGACGAGATCGCAGCGGTCGCCGCGGCGACGAGCGCCCGAACCGATCGGGCGGAGCGCACTTGGCGGCAGCGACGGGCAGATCTCAAACGGCGCCAACGCCAAGCGTTCGCTCGTCGTCGACCTGCGAGCGTTCGAGAGCCTGCGCGCCATCGCAGGGCAACTGAGCGCCGAGCGCGTCGTGGCCCAGGCTGCCTCCCGTGCTGGTTGGCGTCATCCGCCAGGCTGACCGCTGCCGACAGGTCGGTGACGACCAGTTCGTGGTCACCATCAGCGTGCCAGGGCCGGGTGAGATCGAGGCAGTCTCGGAGCGCCTTCGCACAGCGGTCTGCGAGTTGCCGGTCCCGCACCGCGCCGCCCCGATCCAGCCGTCGGTTCGCGTCATCGCCGCCGACCAGGACGTCGACGAGCCAGCCGGGTGGTCCGGCCGGCTCGATGACGATCTCCGAGCCGCCGGCTGAGATGATCGTCGGGCTCACCTTCGTCGTTGGCATTCTGATCGCCTGGGCACTGGGCGCGCGATTGTCGGCACTGGCAGAAGTGCGGTTCCGCGGCGACCCCCTGGTCTTCCTGTCGCTCGCCGTTCAGCTCGTGATCTTCACTCCGCTCGCCGCACGCCTACCGGCTGAGTGGATCGCACCCCTCCACCTGGCCAGCTACGCACTGCTGCTGGCGTTCCTGCTCGTCAATCTGCGCGTGCCCGCGTTTTGGCTTGTCGGGTTCGGCGTCATGTCCAACCTCCTGGCGATCTCCCTCAACCATGGACGGATGCCAGTGACCGCGGCGGCCTGGAAGGCGGCAGGCGGCGATCCCACGCTGCTTACCGATGGCATGGCAAACAACAACGTGCTCGCTGGCCCGGGAACGCATCTCGGGTGGCTCGGCGACGTTTTCGCGCTCCCGCATCAGATCCCCTTCGCCGCGGTCATCTCGATCGGCGATGTCCTGGTGGTGCTGGGAGCGGCCGCGTTCGTCTACCACGCGTGCGCGCCGCACACCAACCGTCCGGCCGGGCGCCTGCTCGCCCCACTGCAATCGCCAGCCTTCCGGCGCGTGATCCTCGGACGGCTCGTATCCGGTGTCGGCGACTGGCTGACGCAGGCCGCCGTCGTCACCTGGATCTACCTTGAGACACACTCCACACCGCTCGTTAGCGTCTTCCTCCTCAGCCGCATCGTCGCCGTGGTCGCAGGTGGGATCGCCTCCGCGCCGCTGCTTGATCGGGTGGGCGGCTTCCGGACGCTCGCGCGGGTGGAGGCGCTACGCGGCGGGCTGACCGTGGCGATGATCCCCCTCGGCATGGCCGGCCACATCTGGCCGGTGATCGCGCTCTGCGCGGCATCGGCGTTTCTCTCCGCCGCCACCAATCCGAGCGCGGCCGGACTCCTGCCCGACCTGCTGGCCGAGGAACAGCTCCAGGCCGGGAACGCGCTCCACAACCTGGCGCCGTCGCTGAACTCCGTCGTCGGGGCAGCGTTGGGTGCGTTCCTGGTCATCCGTTGGGGCATCGGCACCACCCTGGCCGTCGATCTCGGTACGTTCCTGGCCGCCGCGCTGATGTACCGGTCGTTCGCCCGTCCACGCTCCGAAGCCCCTCGCTCAATCGGTTCCGCTCAATCGCGGCGGGCGCTGCTGCGGACGGTGCTCCGCCACCGCGTGCTCGTCGGCCTGACCACAGCGTTCGCGTGCGCCACCGCGGCGTTCGGACTGCTCAACGCCACCACGGCGGTGCTGTTCGCTCAACGGTTCCATGACCCGAGCGCATACGGCTATGTCGCCGCGATGATCGGCGTGGGATACCTCTTCGGCGAAACCCTGGCCGGTCGCGCGGGCCGCCCGACGGTGGTGCGCCGGTCAATCAGCGTCGCGCTGGTAGTCACCTCGGCGGCGATGTTCCTGATCGCCGGATCACCGACCCTTGCCACCGCCTTCCTCGGCATGTTCATCCTCGGCGCCGCAGACGGCGTAACCGAGGTCGCCCACGACACCCTGATCCAACTGAACACTCCCCGCGCGATGATCGCCGGCGCCTTCGCCGTAGTCGGGTCGGTCGAACGCACCGGCATGATCGCCGGCGTGCTCGCAGCACCTCTCCTCCTGTCGACGACGTCGCCCGAGACGGTCGTCCAGCTGTCTGGCGGGCTGATGATCTGCGGTGCAACCATCTCCGGCCTGTGCCTCATCAGCCACCAGATCACACGCCGAGTCACGCCGACCCCGATCGCGGCCGGCATCGGAACAACGGTGGCGCCCTTCACCGTCCGGACGGCCACCGGCAAGGAGCGATCGCTGGCGTCGATCACCGGTCCGCCGCTCGTCCTGATCGTGCCCGGAGCCGACGACGACGCAGCCATGGCAGCGATCAAGGATGTCGCCGCCGCGCTCACAACCCGCGCCTCCCGCCTCGGCGTCGTGGTTAGTCAAGGTTCGTCGCTGATCGGGCGCCTTGACGCACCCGATCGAGCGAGGCTGCTCCTCGACGGCGACGGCTCGGCGCGAAAGGCCCTCGGGCTCGCCACCGAACGGAACGGCGCTGCTCACACCGGTGGGATCTTCGTGCTCGACGCCCAGTCAGTGGTCAGATTCGCCTACTTGCAACAACAGCCCGACGAGTGGATCCCCGGGTCGTTCGTCGCCGGCCGAGTGGCCCGCCTCTCACCGACTCCAAGAGCACGCGGCGGAAAGACCCAACAATCGCCGACGTCCGCCCAGCGATCCCCTAACGGGCCGAGCGGCCGACAAAACCTGAACCCGACCAACTACAGCTGGGATGTGTCCAGAGGACTCCCGCAACTGCTCAAGGAGGTGGGATCGACTACCTCTAGAACCCGGAGGAATCCCGGTGGAGATGATCGTGGGCACCACCCCCTAACACCTGGGCCACGACCAACTCGGAGCATTCGCTGCATCACGGATGCGAACGGGACGAAAGATGGGACCCGCGCCAATGTGTTCGCGGAAGAGGCGCGAGGCACCCCTGCGCCTACAGGTTCTCCCCCGGGGGGTGATTCCCGTCGTCCGTTGGGATGTCGATATCACTTTCATCTCATACACGGACGTCCGTGCCAAGCACGGAAGAGGGGTCTTCATCATGCTGAACGAGATTCGCGACGACGTCGCATCAGAGGTCGGCCAGACGATGGCGGAATACGCGGTTGTCCTCGGTGTCATCACGATCGCCGTCGTGGTGACGCTGGGCCTGCTGAGTACCGCCATCAAGAACCTGCTTAGTAACGTGATCTCGGTCATCTAGGCCAGGCCGACCTCCGCCGGCGTGCGCCGCGGCAGAGATGCCGCAGACCTGGTGTGGGCGAAACGCCTCTTCGCTCACGCCCGTTCGACGAATCTGAGACGCTGCCGAGGCGGAGGTTCGGCGATGAGGCCGATCGCGTCGCCTGGGACGGGTGCCGTCTCGGCGCGGGTCGGGCACGGATCATCTCGGACGGGCCGAGACCCGCCACCTCCGGCTGCTCGGGCACGTGTGTATATGCCGGCCCCCCGGGGCCCCGTTCCGGCGGGTACCCGAGTGCTGGTGGAAAAGGACGACAAGGAAGCGCTCGGCGAGCGACTACCGCATCTGCCTCGATGCGGTAGTCGGGGCCGGGCTTGCCCACACTCCAGCGCGTCGTCCGCAGCAGACGTGTCGTGGGGTCGCCCCCAGACGATTGCATCCGGGAAGGAGCTGCGGGTGACACGGCGACGGAGTGTCGAGTCCGATGGTGGCCGGCATCCGGGTGGTCTGTCGATCGCCGGGAGCGCGGGCGCTTGCGCTGATGCGCTGTGAGCGAGAGGATGCGCCTCTAGAGGCTGACGGGAGGGCTGCGGCGATTCCCGTAGTGACTGTCAACGGGACCGTGCTCTATTACGAGATCCGGGGTGCGGGGCCGCCCGTGCTGTTGATCATGGGAGCGACGGGAGATGGCGGCCACTTCGACGCGTTGGCGGATTTGCTGGCCGACGAGTTCACGGTCGTCAGTTACGACCGGCGCGGCAACGGGCGCAGTCCCGTGCCGGACGGCTGGGAGACGACCTCGCCCGAGGAGCAGGCCGATGACGCGGCGGCCCTCTTGGCTGCGCTCGGGACAGGTCCCGCCGCGGTCTTCGGCACGAGCAGCGGCGGCAACTTCGCGGTGTCGTTGATGGTCCGTCATCCCGGATGGGTGCGCGGGGCGATCCTGCATGAGCCGGGGCTATATGCCTTGGTCGACGACTTCGACGCCGTGCGAGCCCCCGTGCGGGCGCTGATCCTGGAGGCGACGGAGACCGGCGGCCCGCCCGCTGCGGTGGAGCGCTTCTGGTGCTACGTGGCCGGCGACGACGCCTGGAACCGACTGGCGCCGGCGCTTCGTGAGCGCATGCGCGCCACCGCCAGCACGTTGCTCGGGGTCGAGCTCGGGACGTACGAGCTCTACCTGCCCGGCGAGCAGGCGCTCACCGCGCTGTCCGCCCCCGTGCACCTGCTCATCAGCGACGACGGCCTGCCCTTCGCCCACGAGATCACCGGTCGGCTCGGCCTTCGGCTGGGCGTGAATGTTGGCACCACTCCGGGCACGCACGCGGCGTATCACGACCATCCTCGGGAACTCGCGGAGCACATCCGGCCGTTCCTCCGTGAGGTCAGCGGGGTGCGGGCCTGACACACTGTTGCGGCGTCGGCTTGCGCTATAGCCAAGGACGATTCGCGCGTGCCACCATCCATGGCATCTACAGTGCCGACGCTCCCGGCCGATAACGGCAGCATGCGCACCCTGACACTGATCGCGTTGGTGGGAGCGGCTCTTGTCCAGCCGACGGTGGCGCAGGCCGCGCCGAGCGGCGCCAGCGCGTCTGCCCAGTCGAGCATGAACTCGGTCCTTCATCGCGACTGGTATCCGTGGGCGGGGCAGGCCAATCCGACGCCGATCATCACTGAAGCGGTAAGCGGGACGGCGACGATCAAGAATCGTGACGCCTACGCTCGTACGATCTCAGCGCAATGGTCGATCGACGTGTGCCTCGACAATGGGGTTCAGCCGCCCGCCGACTGCACCTGGTCGCACCTTTACACCGGTGTCGTCACGACCAGGGTGCCGGCAGCCCGGTGGGTTTGGTCGTGCACCTCGAACGGCTGCATTCGCGTGTACAAGTTCGGCACCCGCAACGCTTCCTTCCAGATCGACCCGAACATCCCAGAGACGACGTACGGCGGGCGTAGGGGATGCGGGCGTGGCAAATGTTGGGCGCTGTACGGGGCCCAGGTGACGACGACCACAACCGTCACCAGGGCCGAGCGCTAGTCCCACTCCCGCTGTGCGGCCACCGCGAGCATCGCTGCGGGCACGCTGAGCGGGATCGCACCAGCTGTGACACAGGGCTCGACGCCAGCAACTCTGTGCGAACATGCGCCCACGCGACCACCGCCGTCCGAAGCGCCGCAACGTCATCTTCACCCAGCACCACCGTGGGCTGCCGCCACGCCGAACGAGCACTTGCAGTCAGACCCTCCGGCGGCTTCAAACCGAGCGCCGCAAAACCCCTCGCCGAACCGAGTTTCCGACACGGAAGCGCTGGACTGTTCTAGTGAGCGGAGAGGACGACGACGGTGCCGTCGTCCTGCAGCGGTTCTCGCCAGCAGTTGGTCAGGTGGTTGAGGATCGCCATGGCGGTTGTGGCTGCTGTCGGCGCTTGGAGGTCGGCGATGGCTTGGCGGATGCCGTCCGTGCCGAAGACGCCGTGCTGGGTGCGGCGCTGGGTGACCCCGGCGGTGACGAAGATCAGGCGCTGGCCCGGAAGGATGCGTCGCTGGGTGAGACTGAACGCTCGGTCGGCCGGGCCGGTCCCGAGCGGCTCGTGTGGTGGGCTTTCCAGTGATTCAAGGGTTCCGTCGGGATGTGCGAGGTAGGGATCGGGGTTGCCGCAGTTCGCCCAGGTGAATGTCGTGGTGGCGGCCCGCCACCGCGCCAGGGTGGCGGTGACGTACAGGTCGGGATTCTGGTGGTGGCGGACGGTTTCGTCCATCGCATGGAGCGCTTCTTGGAGATCGAGACCGCTTCGTCGGGTGGCGCGCAGCGCGCCGAGGGCGGCGGCGCCGAGGCCGGCGGCGGTGGGGCCGTTTCCGGAGGCGGCGCCAATCGCAAGCCAGGCGCCGTCACGGTTTTCGACGAAGTCGAACCAGTCGCCGCCAACCTCATATGTCGGCAGGAGCCCACCCGCGAGTTGGGCGCCGGTGACGCGCGCGATGCGGGGCGGAAACAGGTTCTGCTGGATCTCTGCGGCGGGCGTGGGCGGCTTTCGGCGGCGCGCCGCTTCGATGACGTCGGTGTAGTCGTTGGCGAGCTCAAGCGCGGCCGCGCCCTGTTTGGCGATGTCGGCGAGATCTTCCAAGGGGGTGCCCACGCAGAGCAGGAGTCCGGTGACGCGCCCGCGCAACCACAGAGGCTCGACGTTGCAGCCCGGCAACAGGGCATGGAGCCGCTGCTCGAAGGCGGGCAGCCCTTCGGGAACGATCTCGGGGCCGAGTGCGGGCGGTGCCTCGAGGGTGGAGGGGAAGTCCTCGGTGCCGGCGAGGCGGACGAGTTGGGAGCCATCGATGTCGACCACGTACAGCGCGACTGGGACGCCGGCGGCGCGACGTGTCTCGGCGACCAGTTGGTCGGCGATCAGGTGGGGCGGTACCTCGTCGAGCACGTGAGTGACCTCGAGCGGTAGGCGCGTGTCTCGTCCGAGCCGGCCGGGCGCGCGGAATGGGAGCGGGGTGATGCGACCGGTGGGTGGCGTGGCGGGCGGCTGAGACTGGCGCTCCGCGAGCGCGCGTTGGAGCGAGCGGCGGGTGTTGAAGTGGCGATAGAGGGTGGAGCGTGCGACGCCGGCCGCGGAGGCGATATCCGCCATGGTCATGCGCCGGTCCCCGACGAACGTGAGGGCGACGGCGAGAATCCGCTCGCGGCTTTCGATGGCGTCCGCGCGAATCGCGCGGACGGCGTGGTCGGTTGGCTCGGGATGCGCCCCGTCGGTCATGTCGATCATCAGCGTACCGCGGCACCGGTCGCCCTGCTTTGTGCCCCGAATGTCCGGATTATTCCGGTCGGGTGTGTTTGGGCGGTTCTGGAACGGGGCACCGTGTCCCAAGTGAGACGCGACGGGACGGAACAGCCCGCCGCGGTAGTACACACGCCCCAGGGCTGGAGGGACATATTGATCTACATCGTCGGACTGTTGCTGGGTGGGCTGATCGTTGGCCTGCTGGCCAGGCTGGTCCATCCCGGCAGGGACTCGATGAGCATCTGGATGACGATCGCGCTTGGCGCGATCGCGATGCTGATCGCCGGACTGATCGTCAAGCCGTTGATCGGCTTTGGCGGCGGCATCATCACCGCCGTCATCGTGGCCGTGATCCTGTTGATGCTCTACGGCCGCTTCGCGCGTGGCGCAGCCGGCCACCGCGTCGAAGCGCGGTAGAAAGGAGAACTGTGACAATCGAGACACCAAGCACGAATGAGCAGGTCACCCGGGTGATGAGTGAGGCGAAGGACGCGGCGCAGGAACAGGTCGGCCAGGTCGCCGACAAGGGACGCGGCGTGGTGCGCAGCCAGGTCGATCAGCGATCGACCCAGGCCGGCGGCCAGGCGCAGGTGCTGGCCGAGACGCTGCGCCAGACGGCGTCGCAGTTGCGAACCGACGGCGATCAGCACAAGGCGCGCTACGCGGGGATCGCAGATCAGGGCGCCGACCGGCTGGAGCGAGTCGGCGGGTACCTGACCGACGCCGACGCTGACGAGATCCTCGGTAAGGTCGAGGAGATTACCCGCCGGCGAGCCGTGGTTGATCGCCGGAGCGGGGCTCCTGGTCGGTGTGGCGGCCGCCCGGGTGACCAAGGCCTCGAGCGGCCGGCGCTACCACCAGGCGCAGCCGGTGTCCGGACTGTCCGAGGGACGCGGTCAGGGTGCCTTGCGCACCGCCGAGTTTCACCCCGCCCCGACCCACGCCGGTCAGTTGGATGAGGTGCGGTAGACGATGAGCCAGCGCGAACATGACAAACGCTCCGAGTCGACGGCCGAGCTCGTCAAAGACCTGTCCCGCGAGATCAGCCAGCTGGTCAGACAGGAGATCGCGCTCGCCAAGGCGGAGATGACCGAGAAGGGCAAGAAGGCGGGCGCCGGGGCGGGGATGCTGTCCGGGGCCGCCGTACTCGGCCTGGCCGTTGTCGGGGGCTCCATGGCGACATTCATCCTGCTGCTCGACCTGGTGATGCCGGCATGGCTGGCCGCGCTGATCGTCACGCTCGTCTACGCCGGTGTGGCAGGCGTCTTGGCACTGCGCGGCAAGGATCGCATCTCCGCCGCGGGGCCGCCGGCTCCCGAGCAGACAATCGAATCAGTCAAGGAGGACGTGCAATGGGCGAAGACCCACGCGACATCCAGGAACGCATAGAAGACACGCGCGAGCAGATGGGCGAGACGGTGGAAGCACTTGCCTACAAGGCCGACGTGCCCGGCCGCGTCAAGGGCTCGGTCGCAGACAAGAAGGACGCCCTGGCGGAGAAGGTCTCCGGCGTCAAGGACAGGATCACCGGCGGTGCGTCCACAACCCAGGACGCGACCGACGCCGTCGCAGACCAGGCCAAGACCACGGCTCGCCGAGGCGTCAGCATCGCCAAGGAGAACCCGCTCGGCCTTGCCGTCGGCTCACTCGCCGCCGGCTTCATCATCGGCACGCTGATCCCGTCCACCCGAGTGGAGGATGAGCGCATCGGCCCGGTCGCAGACCAGGTCAAAGACCACGCCCGCGAACTCGGCGGCGAGGCGATCGAACACGGCAAGGACGTCGCGCAAGACGTCGCCCGAACGGCAGCCCAGACCGCGAAGGACGCCGGCAGCCACCACGCCGACGAGCTGCGCGAATCGATCAGTCACACGAGCTCGACCGTGTAACAGGAGCCGGGAGGCCGGAGCAGACCGCCCAATCGGGGAGCGGTCAGCTCCGGCCTCGCCGATTCACGCCGGTGAACACGCTCCTCGAGCAACAGATCCAACACATATGCGCCAAGGCATTGCCGAACCCCTGCGCCGGCTGCAGCCGGATCACCACCTACCAAGACGGACAGAACCCAGCATGCCCGCGCTGTGGTGGAACCGAGCCCTGGCAACCCGTCTCACGGCATCGCGGCTGGCCCCTCGCGGACACGACCAGCCGAGATCCGATCCAGCTGTGACCAGCCCGATGCTCTCTCAGCCCCGGCATGACCGGGGGTGAAGGAAGACCTAGCCGACGTCCGGGTACGCCGCAGCGCCGAGCGGTTGTACGAGCGGTGCGAGTCGACGTCGCGCTCGGGCGCCCACACAATCCCCGCCCCCTGGGGGAGTGGCCAACCAACGCCGACGACCGCGATCCTAGCCTGATTCCTGACGACGACCGTCGCGATGCCTCCCCGCCCCTCTCCCCACTCCCCGTGCGTGTCCGCGTTTACGTGACAGCGTTGCGCGGGGGCGGTTTCGCGGAGCTGGCCACCGGGTAACTCGGCTCATGGGAGCTGGGTGCGCGACGCCGCGCATGACCGAACTCACGCTCCTTGACGCGGCTGAGGGGTCTGATGACCTCTCGCCCCTCGGCCGCAATTGCTCGGCACCCAGCGTGTCCGGGCTCGCGGCGCCGGAAGTGGCCAGGTCCAAGCGCGCGGCCAGCGCCGGCGCCGTCGCCAGCGAGGATGCCGGGTCGCCGTCATTCGAACGCCGAAACGGCGACCCGGCACCTCCTAATCTTTCCCAGCCTCGACACTCGGCCAAACCCAGTCGCCGCCGCCGAGGTGACTTCGACCTATCCGCTGGCAGGAGGCGCCAACGACCCACCTGACGCGCCCAGTATGATCGGGGCGCCGTCCAGATCAAGACGATGCGGGGTGCCGTCTGGTGCGACCCGAGGTGCACACCAGGCAGATCAGCGCGACACTTTGGCTTACCGCACTCAGCGGCGAGCACGACCTGTCCACCGTCCCCGATCTGCGCTACTGGCTGCGGGAGCCGCTCGCCGCCGACGCCAACGTGATCGTCGATCTGACGCAGGCGACGTTCGTCGATCTTACGCAGGCGACGTTCGTCGACTCAGGCACCCTCGCCGAACTCATCCTGTCTCGCCGCCGCCTCGACGTGGCGCCTGACAAGGCGTTTGTGCTGGTCGTGCCTCCCGAGAGCGCTGCGGCCGGGCTGCTCGATCTCGTCGACGCCGAACGACGCCTGTTCGTGACCTTCGAGTCGCTCACAGCCGCGCTTGAGTCGTTCGGTGTGGCCTAGGCACGTGGCCGGATATCCGATCGGGAGCATGCGCACACGCGGCCACTTGGTACGGTCGCAAGTTGGGAAGGGAGCGTCAGGCAAGCGCCTCCCCAGGGAAGCCTGCGAGACGCTCCCTCCCGCTCAATCGTCCACCCGGTGGCCGCGAGCCCGGTTCACCCTTGCCCTGCGTCGTCCCGCACAAACGGGCCAAGCCCCGCCAACCTCAACACTCCCGGGCGGTCGTTCCACATCGGCGGCGGCAACGGGTCGCGGCGATCCGGCGCGCTATTCGAGCCGACAGGCCGACCCGGCCGGCGATGCGCGCCCAGCCGCCCCAACCTGGCGGCGCTCATAGGCGTCATCCCGAGCTCCGCAGCCAACCGCGCCGACTGTGTCGCCGCCTGCTCCCACGCCTTCAACACCGGATGAATCCCAGCCATCCCATTCGCGAAGGTGTCACGCATCGGCCGGTCAAGACGCTCCCACTCCAGCCGCGCATATTCCGCCGTATCTACCGCCAGGACATACGCACGCACCGCGGACCCAAACCGCCGATACTCAGCATCGCCGAACTCCGCGAACACCTCGAGCTCAGCCGCCGCCGCAGCCTCTGAGAGCGTTACGCCAGCCGTTACGCGCTCACGACCCCACCGCCGACGCTCCCGCGAACGCCGCTGCCGCTCCGCATTCGTCCGATCAACCCGCTCAGCCACGCCAAACCACCTCCACGGAGCCTCGGCTTCCGCGCGAATCCCGATCCCGCGGCAGGTGTACCCTTCCAACCCGGCGGCACGGAGGGGGACAAATCCGTCGCCGCCACCAGCGGAGTGGGTCGCCCGGGAGCCCACGCCAGAGGGCGGCCCGCTCCCGCTGACCCGTAGCGCCGCGCTCAGAACACCCGCCCGAGGCGCGGCGCTCCACCACAGCGGATGGTCGGCCGAAGGAGTTTCCTGCAAAAGAAGGCTGGCTAAGGGGTTTAGGGGTACTGTGGTTCACGATGCGACCCCACCCCCCGGGTCGGCGGCATAGTGAAAACCGTTCATCGGGCACCAAGGGCGCGCGCCTATCGTGGTCGCATGGTGAGGCGCATCCCGCAGAGGCTCGCGGAGCGCGAAGACGAGTGCCGCGTCTGCGGCCAGCGGCTGAGGTGGATCCTTCTGCCGATCCCGCTCCGACCCAGGCCGGGCCTCGCGCAAACGCCGCACGAGGTGTCGCTCGTCTCGGTGAGCACCTGCGGAGCGTGCGGACGCGAGTATCGCGCGCCAGCTCCGCCCATGGACTAGCGCACATTCCGCTCAATGGTCTTGGAGCGTCTGCTGCTCCGTCGAATAGTTCGCCGCGATGGCGGCTTGCGCGGCGCGGTGCTTCTTCCGGTTGACGCCGTCGGCGGTCACCGTCTTTCGCTGCGACGGGGGGCTCGTCTCGACGCGACGCCCGGTGCTGGCCGGACCGCCGATATGGCTCTGCCCGCCGCTCACTTCGACACCGGCTGCGGGATCAAGGCCTGGCCGCCGATAGGCAATGCTCGACGTAGGCGGCGAGGTCGCTCGTGGCGACGCGGACAGGGGCTTTCGGGCCGGAGACGAGGCGAACGCTCGCGAGTTCGCCGGCTCGGATCCGCCGTCTGACCGTGATCGGCTGCACGCCCAGGAGCCGCGCCGCGTAGTCGACTCTCAAGAGTCGATCCTGGCCAATCATGCTCATATGCATACCTTAGCATCTATGCATGTATGCTCGTCGGTGGTGGCGACGTTCTCGAGCCTGAGCCTTCGCCGTCGCGCTGTGGCGGCGATAAACGTGCTCGACGCAAACCCCGGCCTCTCGGTCGCCCAGCGGCACGAGATCGTCTATGTCGCGATCTGGCCTCGCGAGATCGCATGCCCGGCCCGGTGCGGCGCGACGCGCTCCAGACGCCCGACGTCGACCTGTGGCGCGCTCGCCCCGAGCCGACGATTGCACGGGCAGACCGAGCGCCTGCCAGGCCCATCACCGCCGACACGCCCGCCGACGTCCGCGCCCGCGTCCAAGCCGGCGCCTCGATCGCCGAGGTCGCCCGCGAGTACGGCGCGCCGTGGTTGACCGTGCGCCGATGGGCGAACGGCGCTCGGATCTAACGCGGCCTACTGGGGGACGATCGGCCGTTTACAGGTGCCGGCCACGGTCGTGTACTGCACCCCAGGCTGGCCGCCACCTCCGCCGCCGGCGACGCACCACCGCTGCGTCGTGTGATCACGCAGACGCAGGCGGCAGTCGAAGAAGCTAAAGTCGACGCCCGCCTGGGCGAGCGTGGGGTTCTCAGCCAGGCCAACGGCGGGACTGGTCGCCGTGCACACCACACCCGCCGCGGGGTGCAATCCCGGCCGGCCACCGAGCAGGCCCTGGCCTGACACCTGGACGAGCCATGAGCCGGCGCCGGCAGCAGACCCATGCTGCGCCGACCCTACAAACGGCAGCCTGTCGCGGTTCGTCCACCCGGCTGCGACGACGATAGCGATCAGCACTGCGACACCGAGCCTCATGCTTTGAGCATCCGTTCGGAGCACACCATCGTCAAGCCATCGTGCCGCCTGGTGCCCGTCCCGAAGCGAACGACGTGATGCGACGCCCGCCGCGGGCGGAACCGACGGAAAACTGCAAGCCGTCACCGTCCTTGGCGGGTACGTGTGCGTCGGCGGCCACGAGGAGAACTCCTGCGGGGCCCCGAAGGGCCCACCACACCTGCACCACCCGGATTAAAGCGCCTCAAAGGCGCTCGCCGTTTTCTCTGGTGCCCCGATCCTCCCGCGCTGCACGAGCTGCTCCACGACTAGGAGCAAACGTCCGCATAGCTACACGGAGGACCTCCGGGCCGTGGCGGGGTAGTCGGCCGCGCGAAAGCATCCATGGATGTGGTCGTTTACGACGCCGACGTTCTGCATGAATGCGTAGACGCTGGTAGGCCCCACGAACCGGTACCCCTGCCGTTTCAACTGCTTCGCGAACGCCTCAGCCTGCCGGGTCGACGTGGGGATGTCGGCGCGTGACCGCGGTGCCCGTTTGGTGGTCATCTCGTAGGAATTCGCGAGGTCCGCGAGGCTCGGTGACGTGGACAACATCGCGCGCGCGTTGTCGGCGGTCGCCTGGATCTTGGCTCGGTTGCGGATGATCGAATCGTCTTGCACCAGCCGATCGACGTCGTGCGCGGTCATCGCCGCAACCTTGGCGATGTCGAAACCTCGGAAGGCCTTCCGGAACGCGTCCCGCCTCCGGAACACGATCGACCAGCTGAGCCCGACTTCGAACACGCCCAGGGTGAGCGCCTCGAACATTGCCGACTCGTCGTAGCTACGGGTGCCCCAGACCTCGTCGTGGTAGCGGGCAAAGGCTGAGTCGCCGGCGCCCGCCCAGGCGCAGCGCGGCTTCCGATCCTCCCCGATGATCACGTCTTTGCGCATGCCGCCAGGTGGTCGACCATCACCTCGTCGCTGCGAGGAAGAGGGCCGGGGTGTTCTGCCAAGTCTTGGTCGCGGCAGCGGCGTCCCACATCACCTTCACCGGGTCGCGGTCACCGTAGTCGATGGCGTTCTCGGCCGTGACTTGCTCGATTGAAGCCTGGGCGTATCCCACCGGCGTCCTCGTTGTGGCACTCATCCGTCGTCCCCCGCGGTCGAGTCAGCGGGCTGGGCGGCTCCGACCATCTCGGCGGCCTTCTCGATCAGATCCGCGGCCTCCCCGGGGTGCGAGACCATGGCGAGGTGACTTGACGGGATCTCGACGGTCGTCGCGCGCATCCTCGCCGCGAATTGCCGCTCAGCGTCGGGCGGGATCGCCTCGTCGTTCTGCGAGACCAGATACCAGGAGGGCAGGGATTTCCATGCTGGCGGTCCCATCACGTCGGTGAAGGCCGACGAGGCGAGCGGTTGTTGGACGGCGTACATCGCCCGTGCGCGGGTGGTTTCGACGTCGCCGGCGAAGTGGTTGACGAAGTCGTCTTCGGAGAGCCAGCCGAAGCCGCGCGAGTCGGTGAACAGATGCGCCAACGCCGGCGTCACAGGCCCCTGCGAGAGCAGCGCGCCGAGCGATTCGCCCTCGTCAAGCCCGAATGCGGCGATGTAGACGAGTCCAACGACGTTCGCTGTGTCGGGGCCGAGCGCGGTGATGATCTGGCCGCCGTAGGAGTGCCCAGCAAGGATCGTCGGCCCGTCCTGGAACTCGAGCACCTGGCGGAGGCGTGCCACGTCGTCGGTCAGCGAGCTGAGCGGGAACTGCGGCGCTCGTATTTCGAAGCCGTCTGCCTGGAGGCGCTCGATGACGCCGATCCAGCACGATCCGTCGGCCCAGGCGCCGTGGACGAGCACGATGTTCGGTTTGCCGTTCACGTCTCACCGATCCCTTCTTCCGAGTTGTGGAAGCGCAGTGTTGTCGGACGCGGCGCAGTTGCGCATCGCACGATCCCGCGATTTGAAAGCCGCTCGAGACGTCTGGGTATATGCTCGGCAGGAGGACCCGATGGCGACAGTGGAAGCGCAGGAGTTCCATGGGCGCGATGCGGAACTCGCCCTCCTACGGGGCGAGCTCGAGGGTCTGTCCGACGGGGCCGAGACGGTGGTCGTCATCGAGGGCGCCGCAGGCATGGGCAAAAGTCGGCTGCTTGCCGAGGTCTCGGCGATCGCTCGCAGCGTTGGCATCAGAGTCGGCAGCAGCGCAGCCGATCCCGGCGAGACGGTAGTCGAGCTCGCAGCGCTCCTGGCGGCGCTCTTCGACGGACCCGGGGCGCTGCTCGACGCCGGGGGGCTCACACCTCTCCACGCGCAGCCCGAACAGCGCTTCTGGCTGCTGCGAGACCTGCAACAGCTGCTCGAGCGCGCCGCGCTCGACTCGCCGCTCCTGATCGCCATCGACGACGCCCACTGGGCGGACAGTGGAACGGTTGCCGCGATACGAACGCTGCCAACGCGATTGATGGGATTGCCGATCGCGTGGGTGATCGCCCTACGCCCGCCGCGCGAAGCGACGCTGCTCGTGCGCGCACTCGAGCAGTTGACGCGCGAGGGGGCGCGAACCATCACTCTCGGCCCGCTTGACGACCACGCGGTCATGCAACTGGCGACGAGCATGCTCGCCGCGCACGTCGATGATTCAATCCTCAGACAGTTGGCGGAAGCCGACGGCAGCCCCTTCCTTGTCGTCGAGACGCTTCTCGGTTTGCAGGAGGAGGAACGGATATGCGTTGTCGACGGGCGCGCCGAACTGATCGACGGCCCGCTTCCCCGGCGTGTGCACGAGAAGATGCGCGGGCGGCTCGGTCGGCTCTCCGACGCGGCAAGCGACGCCGTGACCGTCGCCGCCTCGCTCGGTCGCACGTTCACCTTCGACGAGCTTGCGCGGACACTCGGGGCGCCGGCGTCAGACCTGCTAGCGCCGGTCGGCGAGCTGCTCGAGGCGAACCTGCTCGTCGAGCGCGATGAGAAGCTGGCGTTCTGGCACGACATCACCCGCGAGGCCGTCCGGTCCAGCGTGCCAGTGACCGCCCGCCGCGCGCTCGACCGCCAAGCAGCCGGTGTCCTGCTCGACGCCGGCGCCCTGCCGGTCGAAGTCGCGGTGCAACTCGCGGCCAGCGCCCAACCCGGAGACGAGGTTGCGATCGCGACGCTACTCGACGCCGCAGAGACACTCGTCACGACCGACCCGGACACCGCCGCCGAGTTCGGCGAGCGCGCGCTCGAGCTCGCGCCGAATCACGATCCACAGCGCGGGGAGATCGTCGGCACGACTGCGATCGCGCTGCACATCGCGGGCAACAGCGACCAAGCGATCGCGTTCGCCGACCGCGCGCTTCGCGAGACGCTTCCCAGCCTGCAGGAGGCAGAGGTCCGGCTCAGCATCGCCGGGATGTTCGCGATCTCGCCGGAGATCCGGATCGGCGCCGGGCGCCTGGCTCTGAATCTCCCCGACCTCCCGGAGAGCGTACGCGCACGCCACCTCGCCTGTCTTTTCCACAATCTCGTCACCGCTGGTCGGGTCGACGAAGCGCGTGCAGTGCTCGAACGAGACCCGCGCAATGGTCGAATCTAGCGACGACGCTCGAGCGGTCTTCACGCTCCGCGTCGCCGAAAGCGCGCTCGCGTATACCGACGATCATTTCGGCCCGTCGCTCGAGCTGATCAGGTACGCCTACCGCGATGGAATCTTCGCCGGTGACGACCAGCGCCTCCGATTGGCGCACATGTGGCACGGCGAGCTGCTCAGCACCGCCGACCGCTACGAGGAGGCCCTTGCGATCGCTGCCGACGGTTTGGCCTCTGCTCAGCGCGACCGGCAAGGATGGGCGTACCACATGTTCGAGACCTGGCACGGCCGCACGCTGCTGCGGACAGGCCGGCTCTCCGAGGCGCTCGCGGTGCTCGAAGACCGCTTCGCACTCGAGGACGGGACCCACGCGGCTGCCGTGCTCGACGCCGCCGGCATCGTCGCACTCGGGCGACTAGCGATCCACACCGGCGAGACCCGTCTGGCAAGCCGCCTCGGCGACATCGCCCAGGTCATGCTCGAGCAGGGCACGCCGGCCGTGCGGCGCCACGCAGGCTGGCTGCTCGCGATCTTCGCGATGGCCGAAGGCGACGCCGAAGCCTCGCGCGAGTGGCTGCGCGCTCCTACCGACCCAGACGGCCGCGCGATCCTGCCGCGGTTTCCACTCGATGTCGTCGACGAGGTGGTGCTCGCGCGGATCGCGCTCGCCACCGACGACGACGATCTTGCACAGCTCGCGCTCTCCAACACCCGGCAGCGAGCCGAACTCAACCCGGACACCGCCTCGATCGCCGCAACCGGGTTCCAAGTCCGGGGTCTCCTCGAACGGAACGAGACCGACCTCCGGGAAGCGGTCGACCTCTTCGAACGCGCCCCGCGCCCACTCGAGCTCGCGGCCGCACTCGAAGACCTCGGCGCTGAACTCACCGCGACCGATCGTGGCGCCGCCGTCGACGTACTCAGTCGAGCCCTCCTGCTCTTCACGGAACTCGGGGCGACGTGGGACGCGCGCCGCGTGCGCAGCCGCCTGCGCGAACTCGGCATTCGACGCCGACTCGTCACCGCCGAGCCCGAGACAAGCGGCTGGACAGCGATGACGACCGCCGAACTCGCCGTCGCACGACTCGTCGCGGAAGGATTGACCAATCGCGAGGTCGCAGAGCGCCTCTTCATCTCGCCGCACACCGTCAACAGCCACCTCCGCCACGTGTTCGCGAAGCTCCGGATCAACTCGCGAGTAGAGCTGGCGCGACGTGCCCGTGACTACGAGATGGCATGATCGTGTGATGGCGCGGCCGCGCCGGCGTGACAACCTCAAGCAGTCATGCCGATGATCGACGTGTACGCCGCTGAAGGTACGTTCTCCGACAAGCACACGCTCGCGCAGAACCTCGCGCAAGCCGTGATGCGCTGGGAACAGGTGCCGGAGATCCCGCTCTTCTCCGATAACACCGCCGCCTTCATCCACGATCTCCCCGCCGAAGCAGTCGCGAACGCGGCCGGCGCATCCGACTACGTCCGCGTCCAGGTGTTGACGCCTGTTGGTGTCCTTGACCGCGACAAACAGCTCGGAGTCGTCAAGGAGCTGACCCAGATCGTCGCCGTCGCGGCCCGAGATCCGAGCTACGCGGACCGTACGTGGGTCTTGATCACAGAATCGCCCGAGGGCGGCTGGGGCATCGCCGGCCACGCGAACACAAACGCGGACATCGCTGCCGCGGCCCGAGCCGCGCTCACCGCAGACTGACAGCGCGGGCTAACCGTGAGTCGCGAAGCTCCTGACAGTTCTCCATCATTCGTAGGGCCATGGAGCTGGGTTCGCTATGCAGAATGGCCGCCATGTTTCCCTCCATGGCCGGCGACCTAGTCGTCGGTGCGCGCGCTCCAGAGCCGGCCTTGACGTCGCCCTGCGCACTCCTTAGCGTCCGCGAGCGCGGCGCTTCACCAACACTCTGCCGAACCCGATAGCGACCAGCGCAAACCAGCGACGACGAGCACCGGGGAACCGGCGACAGCCCCGACGACGAGGACCACGTCCCCAACGAGCATGACCCGGTCCATCCGTTGGACTCGCTCGAGCACCCGACAACCCTAATCGTTCGGCATGGGAGAGCGCCCTCGGGCTGGTCGGCGCGGCCCGTCCTCGCTCTGAGCGACGATCTGGTCGATCAGCCGTCAGGCCGCGTGTACCACATTCGTACCAAACGCCGAGAAGTGCCTGCATGGAGTGTCCATGCCCGCGACGCCGCGCCACCCGGAAATGGCGCAACTGTCCGGGTGTGGCGCGGGTGTCGCCTGCGTCTGGTTGACCCTGGTGGGACTCGAAGCGCGACGCGCTCCAGACGCCCGACGTCGAGATGCGCTGGTCCCGAGCCGCCAGCCGTACCGCGTCCGTGTGACGACGGTATGCGTGGTTAATGGGGCGACGGCCGAGGGGCGCGCCGAGCTAGGTGAGGGGTTCCGTGCGGGATGCTCGATCGCCGAACTCGACGAGGAGGCCGGCGTCGACTGGCTGACCGCGCGCCGTGGGCGCGCTCGCGTCGGCTCCGTCCGATCGAGGACCTACCATTTGTGGGAGCGCGGCTCGCTAGGAGTAGTGCGGCGGCGTCCCGGTTCCTTCGCGGGTTTCCGGGGCGCCGTCAAAACCCGCGAAGGGAGAACGAGATGGAAGACGACCGGGTCGGCGACGGCGTCGCCGAGTTGCCCAACCCCAGGCCAAAACCGCCTCTCGGCGTGTGGCCGAGGCGCCCAGTGACAATCGCGTATGAACGCCCTGAGCGCCACACATACGGCGCTGATCGCCGGCAACAGCGAGCGATGAGGCTCATGTGGTTCACGCAGATTGACCCGATGAGGTGTTCGCCGACCGACTTCGAACACGCGAGAGCATGGGTGCTGACCATCTCAGATGAGCAGAGTCGCCCAGTGATTTTGTCCATCACCTTGGCTGATCTCCGCGACGCCGAGCGCCACTACCACGAGGGCGCTGAGAGCGAAGCCAAGCAGCAACACCACGAGGGCGACTACGGCATCAAGGACGACCCTGCCGATTCGGCGTGGCGCGTCCGCTACCACCGCCGCAAGGCTCGTCAGGTCTTCTTGGCTGGTCGGCAACCGAACTGCACGATGCGCGTGTTCCGACGCCCGGTGATGCACGGCGGCCGCCCTCACCGCAAGGTCGTAGGGCGACGATCATCGAGGTCGCTTGCTCGGCGTTCGAGCGCGACGTCGAGCCGATCGACAGACGGACCACCAGGTGATGAACCGCCCCGTCGCTGGCCGCTAGCGAGTCGGGGCGAAGCTGAGGACAGCGGCACGATCGCAGAAGGGTGGTCGTGATGGCCGCCCCGAACATCCCCGACGACGTTGCGGCCGAAGTGGGCCGCGCGATCCTCACCGCCCTCGCGAACGTCTCGCAGGCGCCAGCCGTTTGCCCCGCGCTGCCTCCGTGCGAGACGTGCGACAGCACGGGGTGGGACCCGCTGCCCGACGAGGTCGACGAGTTCGGCCACATCTACAGCAGCTTCCGGCCGTGCCCGGACTGCGAGCGCATCGGCTCGAGGGCAGCGGCATGAGCACCCCCATTCGCATGAAGCCCGTCGCCGACGCGATCACGGACGTGGCCCGGTTCATCGCCAGGTACGTCGTCCTCACACCCGAGCAGGTCATCGCCTGCGCGCTGTGGGTGCTCCACACCTACGTACTGGACGACGCCGACATCACGCCCTACCTCGCCGTCACGAGCGCAGAGAAGGAAAGCGGCAAGAGCGTGCTGCTCGAGGTGTTGGGCAGCGTCGCCCACAAGCCGTGGTTCGCGGTGCGCCCCAGCGAGGCCGTCCTGTTCCGGAAGATCGAGAAGGAATGCCCGACGCTGCTCCTGGACGAGGTCGACACGATCTGGGGACCGAAAGCACGCAGCGAAGACGAAGGGCTGCGCGCGTTGCTGAATGCAGGCTTCCGGCGGCGCGGGTCGACCGTCCCGCGGTGCGTCGGTCCGACCCTCAAGCTGCGCGACTTCCGGACGTTCTGCCCGAAAGCGCTAGGCGGCATCGGGGACCTTCCCGACACGGTCGCCAGTCGGTCGATCCCGATCAGGATGGAGCGGAAACGCCGCGAAGACGTCGTCGCGCGGTGGCGTTGGCGAGACGTTGAACCCATTGCCGACAACGTCCGAGAATCCATCACCGAGGCGATGGCGGGCGCTTTGGGCGCTTTGGGCGGTTCCGGAGAGGAATATGTGTGCGACCTGCCGGACGAGCTCAGCGACCGCGCCCAGGACGCGTGGGAATCACTGCTCGCGATCGCCGACCTAGCAGGCGACGACTGGCCGGTGATGGCGCGCAAGGCCGCGGTCAAGCTGATGGCGACAAGGATCGAGGAGCCGCCGATCGGAACGCGCCTCCTCGGAGACCTCCGCGAGTGTTTCAACGGTCACATCCGGATCTCGACCGCCGACCTGATCGACCTGCTCGCCGGCGTCGAAGACGCCCCCTGGGGCGACTGGTACGGCAAACCGATCACGGGACGGAAACTCGCGTCTCTTCTCCGACCCTACGGCGTCACGCCAAGAAAAACGGGAGGTTGGCGAGGCTACGAGGCCTTCGACTTCGAAGGCGCGTGGTCACGGTACACATCTTCCCCCCAACCGCCCCCAAACGCCCAAACGCCCGTAGAAGAAGATGAAGAGGACGGTGCATCGTGACGCCGCCGCGGAAGGACGGCCGGTGGGGGTTGAGCGCGCGGACGTTGTGCGCCGCGTGCGGTGAGACGATCGGTAAGGGGTCGCACTCGTGTCCGGCGCCTGACTTCTTGCCGCGCCACTTCGCGTGTGTCTACCCGCTGGTGCCGCGATGAGCGGCTATCTGACGGTCGCCACAGTCGCGGAAGAGCTCGCGGTGTCGCCGCGAACCATCCTAAGATGGGTCAAGCGTGGAGACCTGGCCGCCGTGAGACTGCCGGGCGGCCGGCTCAGGATCAGCGAGTCTGACCTGGCGGGTGCGCTCGAAGGGTGGGCGACCACCGCGAGGCGTACACTCGCAGGCGTCGACTCGGGAGGTGCACCATGACGGATGCATCGGACTTCAACTTCCTCGACGCGTACGCGTACGAGATAGGGATGGCCGTCGGGGCAGAGTTCAAGGCGCAGGGCGAGCACTTCGACGCAGAGGCGCTCGGTAACGCCGCGCTCGCACCTGTGACGCGAGCTCTCGCCGCTCACTCGCCGGAGAGCAGGGCCAGTGCAGACGGGTAGCGTCACCCGGAACGGCCGGGGGTGGCGTGGTCATTGGCGCGAGGATGGCCGCCGCTGCTCGACCGAGACCACGAAGACGAAGGGCGAAGCGCGCGGGCTCCTAAACGCGGAGCTTGACCGGATCCGGCTCGGTGCGGCGTACCGGGCGCCGATCACGCTGCGCGAGCTCTCCGACCGGTTCATGGCGCAGTACGACCGGGCGCCGAAGACGATCAAGTGCGCGCGTGGCCGTCTCGTGCGGCCGTTGGCGGCGTTCGGCGACGCCCAGGCGGCGGATATCACCACCGAGACGTTGCAGCGGTTCGTGGCCGGGTTGCCGGCGGAGAACGTCGGGAAGGCGTACAAGCGCGACATCGTCCGCACGTTGCGCGCCGTGTACAGCTTCGGTGTCGACGCGGGTCTGGTCGATCGGAACCCGGCGGTGAAGGTGAAGGCGCCCAGGCCGGTTCGCGGCGAGAAGATCCTGCCGCTTACATTGGCCGAGGTCGATCAGGTGGCCGAGGAGTGCGGCCGGTGGGCGCCGCTAGTCCTGTTCATGGCCGACACGGGCGCGCGGCCGGCGGAAGCGGTCGCGGTCGAATGGCGCCACGTCGACCTCGACCTCGGGACGGTCGAGCTGCCCGGCCAGAAGACCGAGCTCGCGTGGAGGACTGTGCACATGACGAGCCGCGGTGTCGAGGCGATCCGGGCGGATGCCGCGAGCGTTGCAGACGCGGCGGGTGTTCAACATCGACGGCCGGCCGATCAGTTGGGTCTACTTCTGGCGCGAGGTTTGGACGCCGGCGCTCGTGGCGGCAGGGCTCGAGCATCGCGCGCCCTACAACCTCAGACACAGCTACGCCTGGCACTCGCTGCAGGCAGGTGTGCCGATCCAGGCGCTCGCGCGGCAGATGGGGCACAGCGACGTCAGCCGGACGTTCACGGTCTACGGCGGCTGGAGTCGCGAGATGGGCGCCGACGCGGCGGCGCTCCGCGCCGCGTGGGCCGCCGAAGCCGCCCAAACCACACCGGCCGAGGACGGACGATGACCAGCGCCGGCGAGGGTGGGACGTACATGGTCTGCTTCCAGACGTGGAGCAAAGAGGACGCGGAGAAGCCGACCGTGGCGATCCTGTTCAACGCTGACGAGGCATGGCTCTCCGCCGATAAATCCGGCGACGCCGAGAACTTCGTCCAGATCCTCACGGCGCTCGAGGCGAAGCATCCAGGGATCGGCAAGGCGTTCGGCAACCTCATGGACGTCGCGGGGATGACCGAGCCACAGTTACGGCTCGTTTCTCCGCCGGAGGGCGCTAATACGGCGCTAGACCCGCCGCAAGGCGAGTCGTAGAGCCAAGGTACCGCTCCCACCTTCGGCACTCCTGGCCTGACCGACCGATCACCCGCATGGGATGAGGGTTGCGCCGCCAGGGGAGGTGCAACATCCCTCTGAGCGGCCGGTTCGAAGACTTGTCTAGACACCAAGTGACCCCTCGGACAGCCGCTCCCAACGGCACGCGGGCAGACCTCTCGCGTCCCGTTCCGCGGTAGGCGAAACGCCGCGGCCCTCCACCGGCCGCTTGCCCAAGCGGCCGGTGGCCGTGCGCACCCGGTGTGCAGCGATTACTACCTCAGGCTGAGAGCGGGTCGCGCCGTCGTCCGTGCTTGATGACCAGCCCCGCGGCACCGATCACGATGAGCACCGCGGAGCATGCGAATCCGGCTCCGACCGCCGCGGCGAACCAGTCGACGCCGGTCGTCGCGGTCGCGGTCTGCACGGGCGGCGTCGGCTGGGCGACCTGGCGACGGGCGAGCGCCCGAGCGACCTTCGCGTCGGCGCTGGCCGGCAGCAGGGGCATGGACGTGCCCTGCAGCGACAGCTTGTTCTTCAGGATCGAGGGGCTCGCCGTTCCATGCGTGCTTTGCGTGGGTGCCGGCAGACGGCTCGGCCGCGCCTCGGCGGCCTGGGACATCAGCGCCAGCACCGCAGCCGTTGCGATGGCGACGCGGATCGTTCGAGTCATGGTCGTCTTGGTGGTCATGGTCGCGCTCCTTCCTCGGTCGCTCGCCTTCATGGTCCCGAGGCTAGGGCGCGGTCAAAGCGCGGTCTGCGTCACCGGACGCTTGCGACGTGTGACCGTCCGCACACTGAGGCGGCGATGGACGCTCAAACCACCGTCTTGCCGCCAGGCTGGAGCAGGACCTGGATACCCAGCACGATCAGTCCGACGGTCACACCTGCGAGCACGGCCATGGCGAGGTGCCATCCGGTGAGGTCGGCGCGGCGACCGGCGAGCCCGGCCCAGAATCCGAGCGAGGCGACTCCGACCCAGAGCACGATCTGGATGCACGTCGTGAGCGACACGCCGGCCACGCTCATGATCGTGGTCAGCACCGCCGGAGGCACGGCCAGCAGCAGGAATCGCGACTCCCTGCGGACCGTGCCCACCAGCTCCGCCGACTCCAACGTGCCGTCCACGGAGGCCTGCTCTGCGATCAGGTGCGCGAACACGTGTGCCAGGAACATCGCGAAGATCGGCCCGGCCATCACCCCGATCACCTCGACCAGGTCGACCTTCGACCAGCCGTCGTACACGATCAGGACGCTCATCATCGTGATCGTGCCGTAGACCACCCGGTCGATCACGAACGTCGGTTTGAACGCGCGAGCCACCACCATGCTGGAGACGCTAGTGCATCAATCCGGATCGGACCGGAGGGCGGCCTCGACCATCGCCGCCACCCGGCGATCCCGGGTCGCGCGCCATGAGCGCGTACGCGAGCACGACCTCGGTCAGCGCGACGAAGGCGCCGACGGTGAGGATCAGCGGGACCTCGACGACGAGCTCGCCCACGAAGCCGAGCTTGTCCCATGCGCGCAGCAGGAAGGCATGGGCGGCGCCCTCGATCACGAGCGCCGGAGCGACGACGCCGAGCGCGAGCCAGATGTGGGGCCACGTGAGCCGAACGGATCGGGCGACCGCTGTGAGCGGCCCCTGACGCTCGATGTTGACGGCGGGCCCGGCGATGCCCAGGAGCGCCGCCACCACGACGCCCGGGGATCACACCCAGCGCCGAGCCGGCCGCGACGAGCACCGCCACGACCACATCGGCGACGACGAGCGGCCGGAGCGGAAGGGAGCGCGCGGCCTCGGCCAGCGACGGCTGCGGGCTGCCGCGAACCGCGGCGCCCACCAGCTCGTCCATGACGCCGGCCAGGAGCACGAGCCCGATCAGGGTCAAAAGGCCCGACGTCGCGGGCAGCAGCAGCGGCGTACAGGAGCGGATCCGCCGTCGCCGACACGTCGAGCGCATGGGCCGCCTCACCGAGCAACACCGGGGGCAGCAGGATCGCGAGCGACGCGCCCGCCACTCGCGCAGGCTCCAGCCGGTAGAGACGGAAGGCACCGGCGAGGATCGAACGCACCGCGAGGTTCGCGATGTGGGGATGCCGCTCGGCACGCTCCGAGGGTTGGACGCGATCGCCGACGGCGGAGCCCGCCTCACCGATCCGGGCTGGGCGGCCGCGCCCGGACGCAGCTCCTGTGTCCGCCAGCGCCAGATCGAGTTGCCCCAGGCGTCCGTCCCCATGACCCTGATCAGACGCGAGATCTCATAGTCCGAGTAGCCGACCGCGCGGAGCCTGCGGGAGGCCTCCTCGAGTGCGAAGCCGCCGGGATTCAGCATGTACGCGCGCAGTGCCGGAGCCATGTCCCTCTTGGGACGTATCTGCATCGGGAGGGACCGAGGCGGCTTCGTCCCCATCGGACGATGCGCCCTCCCCGCCCCGGCCGGGCTCCGCCGGCGACGGCATGCCGGATCGGCGCCGCGCGCGATCGACCTCTACAGGGAGCTGACTGTGACCGACGACAACATCCAGGTCTTCGTCGCCTCGTTCGGCGGCGAGTCCGAGGCGGGAGCCGCGCTCAAGGACTTCCAGGCGATGCACCGCGAGGGCTCGATCGACCTGATCGACGCCGCGGTGATCGTGCACGGCGCCGACGGCAAGGTGCGCTTCCAGGAGACCGCCGATCCGAGCGGCAAGAAGTGGGCAGCGCGGGGCGCGGTCGCCGGCGGCCTGGTCGGGCTGATCTTCCCGCCGAGCATCATCGCGAGCGCCGCGGTCGGCGCCGTGGGCGGCGGCGTGTGGGGCAAGGTGCGCGACAAGGGCTTCAAGGACGAGGACCTGCGCGAGATCGGCGAGGGCCTGCCGCCCGGGAGCTCGGCGATCATCGCCATCGCGCGGGATCGCGTCGTCGAGCAGCTCCAGAAGGGGCTCGCGGGCTACGACCGCATCGCCAAGCACGCGCTCAGCGCCGACGCCGCGGCGGCGATCACCGCGACGATCGAGGAGCCCACAACCTCCGGACAAGGCCAGCGATGCGCGGCGGTCGCGGCGCGGGCACCGACCCGCGCCGCCGGCCGCGGGGCGCGCACGACGTCGGGCACAGGGATCGCCGCGGCGATCCGCGTGCCGCGGCCGGGTGGGCTCTCGACGGCGAAGGTGCCGCCGGCGGCCTCGACGCGGTCGCGCAGGCCCTGCAGGCCCGCGCCGCCCGTCATCGTCGCGCCGCCGATGCCGTGGTCCTCGACCTCGATCCGGAGCGTGTGCCCCGAGGTCGCCGCGCGCACCGCGACCGACGAGGCGCACGAGTACTTCTGCGCGTTCGTCACCGCCTCGGCGAACACGTAGTACGCGGTCGCCTCGGCCGACTCGTCGACCCGCTCGCGCGGCATCTCGAGCACCGCGATCGGGATCGCCGACCGCACTGCGAGGCTCCTGATCGCGTCGGCGAGCCCGAGGTCGGTGAGCACGGCCGGGTGGATGCCGCGGGCGAGCTCGCGCAGCTCGGCGATCGCGAGCTCGAGCTTGACATCGGCGTCCTCGAGCAGCGCCGCCGCCTCGTCGGGAGCGTCACGGATGCGCCGGATGGCACGGCGCAGGTCGATGGCAAGCCACGTCAGGCGCAGCTGCGCGCCGTCGTGGAGGTTGCGCTCGAGCCGCTGGCGCTCGATGTCGCCCGCCCGCACGAGCCGGGCGCGGGACGTGCGCAGGCCCTCGGCGAGCGCCGCGCGCTCCGACACGACCGCGGCCAGGATCAGCGTCGAGAGCCCGGCCACGAGCGACGAAGAGCTGCGTGTCGAGCACGGTGCGGGTGACCGAGCGGAATGCGAACGGCCCCACGTAGTGGGTCGTGTTCCAGAGCGCGACCGACACGGTGATCGCGACCGCGAGTGTCGCGCCGCGCTGTCCGTACCGCAGCGCGACCCAGATCAGCGCCGGGAACGCGAGGAACGTCACCGGATTGCTGCTGCGGGTCGCGACGTCGCTCAGCACGACACACGGCCGCGAACACCACCACGGGCTCGAGCACCCGGCCGCTGCGCCGCCAGAGGTGGCGCGGGAACGGCCACCAGGCGATCGCGAGCGGCGCGACGATCAGCGCACCGCAGAAGTCGCCCAGCCACCACGTCCGCCAGACCGTCGTCATCGCCTGCGTCGTGATGACGTCGCCGAGCCGCAGCGCCACGGAGCCGATCGTGGCGCTCGCCGCGGTGCCCGGCCGCGAACGCCACGAGCATCCGCGCAAGCCCGCGGACGCTCTCGAGCGGCCGGCCCCTGGGCACGAGCGGCGGATCAGCATCGTCGCGATGACGACCTCGAGCACGTTCCCGCAGGTCTGGGCGACCGCGGATCCGAGCGGGATCGCGGAGTAGTCGTTCGCCAGCAGGTCGCCGATCAGGACGCCGGGCCAGTAGCGCCACCCCGCGCAGGTAGAGGAACGCGATGCCCACTCCGACCGGCGGCCACACGATCGCGGCCACCGGCCCGGCGAAGTTGAGGTCGATGCCGATGCGCGCGGACCCGTAGTAGAGCGCGGCGAGCAGCGCGACCCCGAGCGGGTAGCGAACGCTCACAGCCCCCCGCCTCGCCGCCAACCAGCGCTCCGGAGCAACGCATCCTGCTGCATGGCAGACGCCAGTCTAGATGGTTGCGCCGCTCTCACGGATGTCTCACGCAGCGGGCGCGAAGATGGCACGCGAGACGGTCGGGCCCTCCGCCGCGGCAATGCCCGCTCGCTTCGGAAGGCCCGGCCGTCTTCCTCGTGACCCCGCGCCAGTTTAGGCTCTCCCGGTGTTCCTGAACATCCTGGTCGCAATCGACGGGTCGCCCCACGCCGTCCGCGCGCTCGACGAGGCCGTCGACCTCGCCCGCGCGCAGCGCTCGCGGCTGACCCTGATCAGCGTCGCATCGCGCACGGCGTGGCGGCTCGTGGCGGGCCCGTACGCGGGCCTCCTGCCCACGCAGGAGGACGCCGACCGCGAGGCCGAGAACACCCTGCGCGCCGCCCGTGCCCGCATCGACGACGAGATCCCCGTGACGACCATCGTCGGCCAGGGCTCGGCCGCCGCGGCGATCCTCAAGCGGGCGGTCGACGGCACGCACGACCTGATCGTGATGGGCTCACGCGGCCGCGGCGGCGCCGCCGCCGCGCTGCTCGGCAGCGTCAGCCACGACGTGCTCCACCACAGCCGCCTGCCCGTCCTCATCGTGCACGCGGACGAGGGCGCGCCCGGCTTCGGCACCGGGATGGACTTCACCCCACCCGTGGGCTAGAACCCCGGTATGCGAATCGGGATGCTGACCGGCGGGGGCGACTGCCCCGGACTGAACGCGGTGATCCGCGCCATCGCGCGGACGTCGATCGACCACGGCGACGAGGTCGTCGGCGTGCTGCGCGGCTGGCGCGGGATGATCGAGGGCCAGATGCGCCCGCTGGACGCGCGCGAGACGTCCGGCCTCCTGCCCCGCGGCGGCACGATCCTGCGCACGTCGCGCACGAACCCCTTCGACGTCGACGGCGGCGTCGACGCGGTGCTCGGGCACATGCGCGACCTGGACGCCCTCGTCGCCATCGGCGGCGAGGACACGCTCGGCGTGGCCGCGCGGCTGCACACGGAGCACGGCGCGCACATGGTCGGCGTGCCGAAGACGATCGACAACGACCTGCGCGGGACCGACTACACGTTCGGCTTCGACACGGCGGTCACGATCGCCACGGAGGCGATCGACCGCCTGCACTCGACCGCCGAGTCGCACGACCGGGTGATGGTGTGCGAGGTGATGGGCAGGCACACCGGCTGGATCGCCGTCATGGCCGGGATGGCGGGCGGCGCCGACGTGATCCTGATCCCGGAGCTGCCGATGACGGTCGAGCACTGCTGCGAGCTGATCCGCAACCGGCACGCGCGCGGCAAGGACTTCTCGATCGTCGTCGTCAGCGAGGGGTACGAGCTGCACTACGAGAGCGGCGTCTCCCGCGCCGTCGCCTCGCACGACGTCGACGCGTTCGGCCACGCCCGGCTCGGCGGCGTCGGCGCCGCGCTCGCGTCCGAGATCGAGCACCGCACCGGCTTCGAGACGCGGGTGACGACGCTCGGCCACATCCAGCGCGGCGGCTCGCCGACCGCGCGCGACCGCGTGCTCGCGACCCGCTACGGCCTGAAGGCCTCGGAGCTCGTGCGCGACGGCGCCTGGGGCATGATGGCGGCGCTGCGCGGGGACGACATCGTCGCCGTGCCGATCGCCGACGCCGTCTCGGAGCTGAAGCTCGTCCCGCGCGAGCTCTACGACCAGGCCGCGGTCTTCTTCGGCTGAGCCCTACTCGCGGCTGTCGCCGCGCAGGACGTCGAGCGTCGAGGCGATGCCGTGCCGCTGCACCCAGCCGGCCGAGGATCGCGGCGTCCACGCCGGCGCTCTCGAGCGCCAGCACCTCGTCGCGGTGCTTGATCCCGCCCGACCGACAGGACGACCTTGCCGGCCGGCACCTCCTCGAGCAGCGAGAAGGTGTGCTCGAAGTTGGGGACCTCCTTGCCGTCGCGGAGGTTCTGGATCAGGAAGGAGTCGGGTCGAGCAGCTCGAGGACGTGCTCGACCTCGTCCTCGTCGGCGACCTGGACGACGACGTCCAGGCCGAGCTGGGCGGCCACCATCTGCATCTCGGCGAACTCGTCGTCATCGTCCTCGAAGGCCTCGGCGATCAGGACGACGCCGTCGGCGCCGCCGAGCCGGCTCTCGTACAGCTGGTAGGGGTCGATCAGCACGCCCCTGTGCAGCACCGGGAGCGCACGTCTCCTCGAAGCCCGCCGGGGCGGCGTCGCCCACCACCGCCGAGGCCGGCCACGCCGGCCGCACCCGCCTCGGCCAGGAGCGCCGGCGTCGGCATCGGTGACGCGCAGGACGAACGAGATCTCCTCGCCCACGACCGCCTCGGTGAACGGGCGGATCGGAGCAAGCGCGTCCACAGCCTCCTCGAGCTGGGCGAGCGGGCGGGCGCCGCGGCGCTGCTCCAGGGCCCGCCGGCTGGAGGAGATCATGCGGTCAAGCGAAGCCATCGACCGCCCGTCCGATGAACTTCTCAGCCGATAACGGAGGCATCCGCGCTCAGTCTAGCGCTCTGCTCACACGCCGAGCCGGTCGAGCTCGGCAGCGTCGCGGCGCCAGCGCGGCCGCACCTTCACCGCGAGCTCGAGGAACACCGGCCCGCCCACGGCCTGCTCCACGGCCGGCCGTGCCTCGCTGCCGATCCGCTTCACCATCGCGCCGTGGCGGCCGATCAGGATCGCCTTCTGCGACTCCGTCTCGCAGATGAGCTTGGCCTCGATCAGCGTGGGGCCGCGGCCGGGCGTGATCTTCTCGACGAGCACCGCGACCGCGTGCGGCACCTCGTCGCGCGTGAGCTCGAGCGCGCGCTCGCGCACGAGCTCGGCGACACGCTGCTCGAGCGGCTGGTCGGTGGTCATGCCCGGCGGAAACCACGCCGGCCCCTCGGGCAGAAGCGCGAGCAGGTCGGCGAGCAGCGCGTCGACGCCGTCGCCGTCGCGGGCGCTGATCGGGTGCACCGCGTGCGGGCTTCCGAGCGCGGCCGCCTCGGCCAGGGCGGGCACGATGCGGTCGGCCCCGAGCCCGTCGGTCTTGTTGACGGCGACCACGCACGGCGGCGCGCCCGCGGCGAGCACGCGCGCCGCGATGTAGCGGTCGCCGGGCCCGATCGGCGTGCGCGCGTCGAGCATGAGCAGGGTCGCGTCGGCGTCGGCGAGCGTCTCGTTCACCGACCGCTGCATGCGCTCGGTCAGCCGGTCGAACGGCTTCTGGAACCCCGGCAGGTCGACCATGACGAGCTGGACGCCGGGACGGTGGACGACGCCGATCGCGCGCCGGCGGGTCGTCTGCGGCCGCGCCGAGACGGCGGCGACGTGCTCGCCGACGAGGCGGTTCACGAGCGTCGACTTGCCCACGTTCGGCCGCCCGGCGAGCGCCACCAGGCCCGAGCGGTGCTCGGGCGCGCTCACAGCTGGAAGCGCTCGGGCAGCAGCTCGCCGAGCGCCGCGGCCACGACCTCACCGCCGCGGCGGAAGACCACCGTGATGTCGGGCGCGAACTCGGCCAGCACCTGCCGGCAGGCGCCGCACGGCGAGGCGGTTGCCGCGTCGGCGTGGACCGCGATCACGTCGAACCGGCGGTGGCCGGCCGTGACGGCGGTGAAGACGGCGTTGCGCTCGGCGCACGAGGTCATGCCGTAGGAGGCGTTCTCGACGTTCACCCCGACGATGGGCTCGAGCGCGCCCTCGGCGCGCAGGGCCGCGCCGACGGCGAACCGCGAGTACGGCGCATACGCGTGCACGGCGGCCGCCTGTGCGTGCGCGTACAGGTCGAGCTCGGATGCGGATGCGGGGCGCATCCGGGCATGGTAGATGGTGTGCTCATGGGGCAGGCAGCGTCGTGCCTCCGGGCGCCGGGAGCTGCGTGGCGCCGGCCGTGGAGCTCGTGCCGCCGTGAGGTGGTGGCGGCGGAGGCGGCGGCGGCGGAGCGGTGGCCGTGGGGACGGGTGCGGTCGTGCTCGCCCGCCGCGCGGCCCGGTGGCGGTGACGGCGCCGCACGCGGCGGGCCTGCCGGCGGCGCGCGGAGGCCTTCGGGCGGGCGGTGCGTGGCCGTCGCAGACGGCGTGCTCGGCGCCGCCTGGACGGGCACGACCGCGGTCGTCGCGAGCGGGGCGGCGGCGGGCGGCGTCGAGGCCTGCCCCTGGCGCGCGCCGTGCCCGAGCAGGCCGAGCACGGCGACGATCGCCGCGATCGCGATCGAGACTCCGACGACCCGCGGCCGGCGGCGCTCGGGCGGCGGGCGTGATCGCCGGCCCGTCGAGATCGAACCCGTCGTCGAAGAGGTGCTCGAGGCCGGGCGGGGCATCGGCCGCTCCCGCTGCCGAGCCGGGGGACGCGACGCCGCAGCGTTCGAGCTCGTCGAGGCACTCCGCGAGGCCCGAGAAGCCGCCCGCCCGTGCCCGGTCGGCCCATGCGCCGAGGGCCGGCGGCGGCTCGAGCGACCCGAGGGCGGCGGCGCACACGGCCGCAAGGACGCGCTGACCGTCGCCCGGCGCGGCCGCGCGCGCTCCGTCGGGCTGCAGCAGCGGCCGCTCGAGGAACGGCGTCGGGCCGGGGCCGACGGCCACGTCGGCCAGGGCGGCGGCGTCGGGCGAGAAGCCCGCGGCGGCGACGCGCTCGACCAGGCGGCCGAAGGCGAGCGTCAGCCGGGCGGCGTCGACGGCGGTCGGGCGGCGCAGCATCCGCCAGCGCTCGACCGGCAGGCCGAGGCTCGGCGGCAGCACGAGGAACCAGCGGTCGCCGTGGCGGCCGAAGTCGAGCACGCCGCACACCTCGCTGCAGCCGATGCCGCACCAGCGGGCGACGGCGCCGGCGAGGGCCGCATCGTCCCACTCCGGCCCGGCGAAGACGATGCGCACCTGCGCCCCGCGGCCGGAGTGGGTGTCGAGCGCGTCGACCGGGCCGAACGGGACTGGCCGCAAGCGCGGCCGGGCTCGTCAGGTAGCGGTCGGCGATGACGTGGGAGCGGGCGGCGGTCTCTGCCATGCCTCCCACGCTACGCGGGCGCGTGTCACCGGTCCAGCACGCGACCTGTGACAACTCGCAACGAACCACGCCGCCCGGCGAACCGGGGTCTGACCCCGCGTCCGTCAGGTGAGGGCCTGGAAGATCGCGGTCGTCACGAGCGCGCCCAGCACGCCGCCGTAGACCACCTCGAGCGTCGTGTGCACCCCCGCCTCGACCCGCGTCTGGGCGACCAGCACCGCCATGACGAAGGCGAGCGTCGAGACGAGCACCTGGTTCTCGTAGCTGTGGGTGACGAGCGTGATCGCCGCCCAGCCCCCGAACGCGACGGCGGCGTGGCCCGACGGCAGCCCGCCGCGCAGCGGCGTGCCGGTGCCGAAGTAGGCCTTGATCGCGATCACGAGCAGGATCACGACCGCGATCGCGATCACGGTCAGGTGCACCGGCGAGCGGCGCACGGTGTTGATCGCGCGCTGGCTGGGGTTCTGCAGGCGCGGCGCGAACACCAGGTACCCCACGAAGAGCGCGGTCACCGCCGAGACGAGCACCATGCCGGCGGCGATGTCCTTCGCTGCGCGGGCGCGCGGGTCGAACGCCGGGGTGGCGACGTCGATCGTCATCTCGAGGGCGGTGTTCGCCATCTCCATGAGCAGCACGAACGCGACGGCGAGGATCAGCGCGAGCATCTCGATCCGGGACACGCCGAGCGCGACCCCGAGCGGCAGCACGGCGAGCGCGACGATGAAGTGGATGCGCATGTTCCGCTGGGTGCGGACGACGTAGATGATGCCCTCGAAGGCGTAGTTGAAGCTGTTGACGAGGCCCGACGCCTCGCGCCTGGCGGCGCTGAACGGCGCGGCGCGGCGGGCGGCCCGCTTCGTCTCGTCGCGGCTACGCAGGACGGGCGTCACGGGCGCCGAGCTCCTCCACGATCTGCTCCTGGCGGACGATCATCTGTCCTTCATCGGCCTCGTGGTCGTATCCCAGGAGATGCAGCGCCCCGTGCACCAGGAGGCGGTCGAGCGGCGTGCCCTGCGCGGCGGCCACCGCCGGGCAGATGACGACGTCGCCGAGCTGCCTGGGCACGCCGGGTGGGAGCGGGTCGCGCATGTCGAGCGGGAACGACAGCACGTCGGTCGGCTCCGGCTTGCCGCGGTGCTCGGCGTTCAGCCGCCCCATCTCGGCGCGGCCGACGATCGCCAGGCCGACCTCGCCGGCGGTGACGCCCTCGGCCGCGAACGCCGCCTGCAGCACGGCCGCCGCCGCAGCCTCGTCGAGCGCGAGCCGGGCGCGGTTCCGCACCTCGACGGCGACGGTCACTCCCGCGATCCCTGGCCCGACGCCTCGCTGTGCTCGCGGTACGCGCTCACGATCCGCTGCACGAGCTTGTGGCGGACGACGTCGGCGTCGGAGAAGCGCACGAAGGCGATGTCCGGCACGTCGTCGAGGATCGACATGACGTTGACGAGGCCGGAGCGCTGGTCGCGCGGCAGGTCGATCTGGGTGATGTCGCCGGTGACGACGACCTTCGAGCCGAAGCCGAGCCGCGTCAGGAACATCTGCATCTGCTCGGGGCTCGTGTTCTGGGCCTCGTCCAGGATGATGAACGAGTCGTTGAGCGTGCGCCCGCGCATGAACGCCAGCGGCGCCACCTCGACCATGCCCTTGTCCATGTAGGAGGCGAGCCGCTCGGCGTCGAGCATGTCGTGCAGGGCGTCGAAGAGCGGCCGCAGGTACGGGTCGACCTTCGCCAGCAGGTCGCCCGGCAGGAATCCGAGCCGCTCGCCTGCCTCGACCGCCGGGCGGGTGAGGATGATCCGGGCCACCTCGCGCTCCTGCAGCGCCGCGACGGCGAGCGCGATCGCGAGGTACGTCTTGCCCGTCCCGGCCGGCCCGATGCCGAACGTGACGGTGTTCGAGCGGATCGCGTCGACGTAGCGCTTCTGCACGATCGTCTTCGGCGTGACCTTGTTGCCGCGGTGCATCCAGACGACGTCGTGCAGGACGTCCACCGCGCGCCCGTCGGCCGTCAGCACGCCCGCGACGGCATCGATGGTCTGCGCGCCGACGCTGACCCCCTCGGCCACGAGCTGCGCGAGCTCCTCGACCACCGAGCGCGCCTGATCGACGGCATCGTCGTCGCCGTCGAGGGTGAGCTCGTTGCCGCGCAGGTAGGCGCGCACGCCCGAGCGCTCGTTCAGGGCGTGCAGCATCGCGTCGCGGTCGTTCCCAAGCTCGGTTGCGAGCTCGTTTCCCACCGACATCTGAACGCGCGCCATTCGCGGATAGTGTAGAGGCGGCGCCGACGGATCCGGCTACGCGCCGGCCCCGAGGCGCTCGCGCACGAGCGCCGACGCCGCCTTGCCGTCGACGCGGCCGCCGCCGCGCTGGGTGACGAGCCCCATCACGCGGCCCATCTCGCGCATCGACGTCGCGCCGGTCTCGGCGATCGCCGCGTCCACGAGCGCGGCGAGCTCGGCCGCGTCCATCGCCGCGGGCAGGAACTCGTCGATCACGGGGACGTCGGCCCGCTCCCCGGCGGCCCGGTCGGCGTGCCCGGCGGCCTCGTACGCCTCGGCCGCCTCGATCCGCTGCTTGCGCTCGCGGCGCAGCACCGCCTCGGCGTCGGCGTCGGTGAACGCGCCGGCCGGCCCGTCCTTCTCGGCCTTCTGCAGCGCCGAGAGCATCAGCCGCAGCGCATCGACGCGCGTGCGGTCGCCCGCGCGCATCGCCGCGTGCAGCTCGGACTGGACGCGCTCGATCACGCCGGCACCCCCACGACCGCGTCGCCGTCGACCGCCCCGGCGATCACGTCCACGATCCGGCCGGGTGCGGCTCCGGGGACGACGAAGGCGGTCAGGTCGTCGCTGTGTCCCCGGCCGGCGGCGGTCTCGACCAGCACCCGCTCCCGCCGGCCGCGCTTGGCCGCGCGGTGGGCCGCGCCGCGGGCGTCGGAGAAGGCGCGCAGCTCGGCGCAGCGGCGGCGCTTGACGGCGGCGGCGACTCCCGCGCGCGCGCCGTCGGCGGTGCCCGGGCGCGGCGAGTAGGGGAACACGTGCACCTTCGTGAATCCGGCCGCCGCGGCGGCTCGCAGCGTCGCGGCGAACGCCGCCTCGGTCTCGGCCGGGTGGCCGACGATCACGTCGGTCGTGAGGTTCAGGCCCGGGACGCGATCGCGCGCCCGCCGCATCCGGCGCAGGAACCCCTCGGCGGTGTAGCGGCGGCGCATCGCGCGCAGGACGGAGTCGTCGCCGGACTGCATCGGGACGTGCAGGTGCGCGGCGACCGCGGGATGGGCGAGCGCGTCGAGCAGCGCGTCGGTCAGGTGGTTCACCTCGATCGACGAGAGCCGCACGCGCTCGATCCCCGGAACGTCGGCCGCGGCCACGATCAGGTCGGCCAGCCGCATGCCGGCGTCGCGGTCGCGGAAGCAGCCGAGGTTGATGCCGGTCAGGACGACCTCGCGATGCCCCTGGGCGGCCCGGCGCGCGACCTCGTGCAGCACTCCCGCGGCGGCGCGGCTGCGGCTCGCGCCGCGCACCTGCGGGATGACGCAGTAGCGTGCACGCGAACGAGCAGCCGTCCTGCACCTTCACGTAGGCGCGCGTGCGCGCGAACGCCGGCGCGGCGCCGCCCGCGCAGCCGAGCGAGCCGGCCCAGCCGGCGACGGCGGCGGGCACGAGCTCGGATCGGGCCGGGATCACGGCGACGTTCCGGGCGACGTCGAGCGCCGAGCCGCGCAGGTTCGCGGCGCACCCGGTCACGACCACCCGCTCGGCCGTGCGCGCCGCCCGCCGCACGGCCTTGCGCGACTTCGCCACCGCCTCGGCCGTGACGCAGCAGGTGTTCACCACCCGGATCTGCGCCCGGTCGGCGCCGACCTCGGCGTGGCCGTCGCCGGCCAGGCGCTCGCGCACCGCCTGCGCGTCGGCGAGCGAGACCTTGCAGCCGAGGAACTCGACCGCGAACGTCGTCATCCCAGGAACCCCAGCTCGCGCAGCGCGAGCGCGGCGGCGACGATCGCGGCGGTCTCGGTGCGCAGCACGACCGGGCCGAACGTCGCGACGGCGACGCCGCGCGAGCGGGCCAGCTCGAGCTCCTCCTCGGAGAAGCCCGGCTCGGGCCCGATCAGGAGCGTCGCCCCGCGGCGGCCGACGATGCGGTCGGCCAGGCCGCCCGAGGCCCCGGTGTGGCTGAGCACGACCGCGTCGGGCGAGAGCACGTCGGCGTAGTCGGCCACCGGCAGCACCTCGGGCACCTGCGCCTGCTTGGACTGCTTGGCCGCCGCGGCCGCGACCCGGCGCCAGCGCTCGATGCGCGCGTCGGTGAACTCGCCCTTGAGCAGCGTGCAGCGCATCGCGCCGATCCGGGCGACGCCGAGCTCGGTCAGCTTCTCGACCGCGTCGTCGGAGCGTCCGCCCGGCTGGGCGAGCCACACGGTGATGGGCGGTGCGGTCACGACGGCGATCTCCTCCAGGAGCTCGAGGCCTCCGGCGGCGACGCGGGCGCGGTAGGCCCGTCCGCCGGCTGCGACCTCGCAAGTATCGCCGACTCGCAGCCGCAGCACGTGCTCCAGGTGGCGGCGGTCGCGGGGGCCGAGGACGGCCGTGCGGCCGACGACCTCGGCGGCGAAGAAGCGGTAGGAGTGCCGCGTCACGGCCGGCACGAGCTCGGCGGCCCACCCGTCGACGACGGTGCGCTCGCCGGCCGCCGACCGTCTCGGGATCGAGCAGGCCCGACGCCAGGATGCACGCCGGCAGGTCGGGCCGGCGCAGCAGGCGGCCGAGCAGGCCGAGCTCGAGGTTCGCGATCCAGAGCGGCGCCGCCGGCAGCGGATCGGCCAGCACGTCGGCCTGGGCCACGGCGAGGTCGACGCCGTTTCGGGCCGCGTTCTCGGCGGCCGCGCCGACCGCGAGCGGGTCGATGTCGAAGGCGCCGAGCACCTCGAAGCCGAGCTTCGCCGCCGCGATCGCGAGCACGCCCGAGCCGCAGCCGAGGTCGAGCACCGGCTGCGGCTCGAGCCGCTGGAGCAGCTCGAGCGCCGCCCGCGTCGACCCGTGGCCGCCCGTGCCGAACGCGCGGCCGGGGTCGATCACGATGCGGATGAGCCCGCCATCGGCCGGGGGACTGTCCCCGATCAGCGGCGGTGCGACGACCACGGCGGGCCGACCCAGATGCGGCCCACGGTGACCGGGCGGTGGTACTCGCGCCAGCGGTCCTCCCAGCCGGGCTCGACGTCTTCGCACTCGAGCCCGTCGGCGGGAGCGCGCTCGGCGTAGCCCGCCAGGATCACGTCGTCGCCGTCGCGCTCCTCCTCGAGCCCGCCGGGGAACAGGTCGAGCATGCGCGCGAGCGCCGGCTCGGCCTCGGCCGCCGGCACGCGCACCCGGTAGCGCTTCACCGAAACGCGGTCCGCAGCCGGTGGAAGAACCCGTCGTCGGCGGCGTACGTGCCCTCGTCGACCGTGCCCTCGAACCGGTCGAGCAGCGAGCGCTGCTCGTCGGAGAGCTTGCGCGGGACGAGCACGTTCACGACCACGCGGTGGTCGCCGCGGCCGCGGCCGCCGAGCACCGGGATGCCCTTGCCGCGCAGCACGAGCATCTCGCCGGGCTGCGTTCCCGCGCGCACCTCGAGCTCGTGGGGGCCGTCGAGCGTCTCGACCGTCGACGCTCGTCCCGATCGCGGCGCGGGTGAACGGGACGTCGAGCACCGACACGACGTCGTTGCCCTCGCGCGCGAAGCGGCTGTCGTCGGCGACGGTGACGCTCACGTAGAGATCGCCCCGCGGCGCGCCCGCCTCGCCGGCGTGGCCGCGGCCCGCCAGGCGCAGGCGCTGGCCCGTCATGATCCCGCCCGGGATCTGCACCTCGACCGGCTCGCGCGTGCGCTGCGGCCGCGGCCGCGGCAGGCCGTGCAGGGCGAGTCGATGCGCGCGCCCCGGCCCCGGCACGCGGGGCAGGTCGACGTCTGCACGAACTGCCCGAAGGCGGTGTTGGAGACGTGCTGCACGTGGCCGCTGCCGCCGCACGTGGGGCACGTGGCCGGCGTCGTGCCCGGCTCGGCGCCCGAGCCGTCGCAGCGGTCGCACTCGACGATGGTGTCGACGTCGACCTCGCGCGTGACGCCGAACGCGGCCTCGGCGAGGGTGAGCTCGACCGCCGCGGTGGCGTCGCCGCCCCGGGCCGGCCGCCGCACGGTCGAGAACAGGTCGTCGCCGAAGAACGCCCCGAGCAGGTCGGACAGGTTCGAGAAGTCCATGAACTGCTCGGGGTGGAACTGGGTGCCGGCCATGCCGGCGTGCCCGAACCGGTCATAGCGCGCGCGCGTGTCGGCGTCGCTCAGCGCCTCGTAGGCCTCCGAGGCCTCGCGGAAGCCCTCGGCGGCCGCAGGGTCGTCCGGGTTGACGTCGGGATGCAGCTCCCGCGCCAGCTTGCGGAACGCCTTCTTGACGTCTGCGTCCGAGGCGTCCCGGTCGACGCCGAGCACCTCGTAATAGTCACGCTTGGTGGCCACGCCCGTAGTCTACGGGCGGGCGATCACCACTCGTGGAACCCGCGGGTGACGCCGCTGTGGTGGACGTGCGCCAGGAAGATCGCCAGCGTCGTCGCCCATCCGAACAGCACGGGTCGCTTCGAGAGCAGCTTCATGTCTTGCCTCCAGTCCCCGCCTCCGGGGGGTCGCCCGACCTACCAGCGAACGTCCTGCAGCGCCTCCGCCGCCCGCCGGTAGAGATCTGCGGCTCGCGCCGCGTCGCCTCGCTTCGCCGCCACATCGCCGATCGCTACCCACGCTCCGGCCATGTGACTGATCGACTCCACCGCGGTGAAGCAGTCTGCCGCCGCGGTGAACGAGCGCTCGGCCTCGTCGATGCGCCCGCACTCGAGATGTGCGCGGCCCATGACCAGACGAGCGTTCCCCTCTTCTTGTCGGTATTCCTCGCGCGAGCCCAATAGCTCGATCGCGCGATCTGCGCTCTCGACGGCGCCCTCGGGATCGCCGCTGTGCAGCCGGGCGGACGCGAGCGACGACGCCGCAAAGGCCGCGTCGACGCGGTTGTCCTGCTCGACCGCGATGCGGAACGCCTCGCGCAGGAGCGGCACCGCCTCGTCCGGCCGGCCGGTGATGGCGCGCAGCTGGCCGAGGTTGTTCAGGAGCTTGCCGACGTACGCGTGGTCGGCGACCCGCTCGAAGAGCGCCTTCGAGCGCTCGGCGTAGTCGCGCGCCTGCGTGTACTCGTGCCGCCGCTCGGCCACGAGCGAGGCGTCGAGGTAGGTCTCGGCCAGCACGCGGTCGTCGCCCAGCCCGTGCGCGAGCTCGAGGGCGGCGGACACGTCCTCGGCCGCGGCGGTGAAGTCCTTCTGGCGGCGGCGGATCTTCGCGCGCGTGTTCAGGATGCGCGCCCGCAGCGCGTCGGACGGCTGATCCGAGAGCGTCGCGCAGCGCAGCGCCTCGTCGAGCGCGGTCACCGCGGTCGCGTGGCTGCCCATCTTGAACCGCACGACCCCGAGCCGGTAGAGCGCGAGCGCGCGGTCGAGGTCGCTGCCGGCCTCGGCCAGCGCCCGGGCGCGGTCGAGGCGCGGCCGCCGCTTCGGCGAGCTCCCCCAGGTGGTGAAGCGCCCATCCGCGCGCGAGGGCGTGGCGCAGCTCGAGCCGGCCGCCGTCGCCCGCACGCGCCACCTGGCCGCGGACGGAGTCGAGCGCGCGAGCGCGTCGGAGTAGCGGTGCGCCTCGATCGCGGCCTCGGCCCGCACGAGCGCCGCCTCCGCGGCGGCGACCGCCGCCGGCCCGGCGTCGCCCTCGATCCGGGCCCGGTCGACCCCGAGCCGGAGGCAGAACCAGTCGAGCGCCGCGTCGGAGGCCGGCGACTTGCCGAGCTCGACCTGGCTCACGTACTCCTTGCTGAAGCGATCGCCGCCGAGCTCGGCCTGGGTCAGCCCCGCCGCCACGCGCAGCGCCCGCACGTGCGCGCCGGTCCCGGATGCCGGGTCGGCTGCGCTCGTGCGCGGGCGATGCGCGGTGACGGCGGTGCGGCCTCCTCTCCCCATGCGTCTCACACTAGCGCATACGGACTCACTTGACTAGTCCTCGATACGACCTGCAACACCGCGATCCCTATTTCGCATCATCACGCCTCTGGAGGCGGTCAAGCGGCCTACTTCACGATGAACTTGATTTACCCCTTTCTGTGTACTTGACCGATCCGCCCCGCCGACCTATGTTGAGATCACAACGCGAGACGGCGAGGCCGGGAAGCGATGACGCAGCGAGACGGGGGTCTCATCGCACCCCGGATTTGGGGTCGGAGTCATAGGCGCGGCGGTGAGGACTGGAGCCCCTCACCGCCGCGCGACTCATGGTCCGGGGCGATAATCGCCGGTGGCGTCTCTATCGGCATGCACGGCGGATCGTCGCGCAGCCCGGCACGGCGACGAGCTGGCCGCGATCCTGCGCGAGGCCGCGGCGGGCTCGAGCGAACCCGGACTGCCTGCTCTACGTCGTCAGCCGCGCGCCGACGACGCCGACAGCGTCTGGGTGACCGAGGCGTGGACCGACCGCGCCGCCCACGCCGCGTCGCTGCAGGATCGCGGCCGCCCGCGAGCTGATCGCGCGGGCGCGGCCGATCAGTCGCCGCGTTCGCCGATCGGGCCGAGCTCCGGCCCGAGGGCGGGAAGGCCTGCCCGCTCATCCTCGTAGATGTCGGCGACCCACTCCGACAGCGTGGGCGGCGCCGCGCACCGAGCGGATCGCGGCCGCGTAGTCCATCCGCATCGGGCCGATCAGCGACACCGTGCCCAGGTTCCGCGTGGCCAGGCCGTAGTTGGCCGCCACCATCGCCAGGCCGCGCATGTAGCGGCACCGTGTGGTCGGAGCCGATGCGCAGGTACGGCCGCGGCGACTCGAGCGCCTCGCGCAGCATCCCCAGCATGCCGACCCGGCTCTCGAGCACGCGCACGAGGTCGTTGATCTGGTCGAGGTCGGCGAAGCGCATCTCGTCGAGCAGCCGCGCGGCGCCGCCGACGTAGAGGCCCTGCTGCCCCTCCCACACGAGCTCGGTGAACGCAGGCCGCAGCGCGGCGAGGAACGCGCTCTCGCGCGGCGAGAGGCCCGGCTCGTCGAGCCGGTTCTGCAGCATCCGCCCGCCCAGGCGCACGCCTGTCAGCTGCTCGTTCAGGAACGCGCGCGCCCACTCGGCCAGCTTGGGGTCGACGGCCGTCTCGAACGGGACGATCTTCTTGGTCACGCCGCCCGTCGAGGTGATCACGACCACCATGACGACCTGCGGCTGCAGGAGCAGCACCTCGATGTGGCGGATCTCGGTCGTCTCGAGCGGCGGGGCGGTGACGAGCGCGACGAGCGACGTCACCTGCGAGAGCATCTCGGTCGTCGTGCGCAGGGCCGTGTCGACCTCGCTGCGCACGGTCGAGAGGTCGACCGGAAGCGGCTCGACCGACGCCCGGGTGCTGCTCGAGCAGCTCCTCGGCGTACAGCCGGTAGCCCGCGTCGGTGGGGACACGGCCGGCCGAGGTGTGCGGGTGGTCGAGCAGCCCGAGCGCCTCGAGCTCGGCGAGCTCGTAGCGCACGGTGGACGGCGAGGCATCGACGGCGCCGGCCTCGACGAGCGCCTTGGAGCCGATCGGGTGGCCGGTCTCGATGTAGGTGCCGACGACCCGGGTGAGGATCAGGAGCTGGCGGGGCGTGAGCGGCGGGCGCGCGCTCATCGCAGGACGCTCGCCACGACGTCGTTTGCGAGGAAGCGGCCGCGGTCGGTCAGCGCGAGCGTCTCGGCGTCGCGCTCCACGAGCCCGGCGGCCGCCAGGCGCGCGCATGCGGCGTCGTCGACCAGCGCCGCGAGGCCGTTCAGGTGCAGCGGCTGGTCGAGCCGCAGGCCGAGCATCAGCCGCTCCATGCCCGCGCTCGGAGGCGGACAGCAGCTCGATGTCGTGCGGCGGGCCGCCGGCCGGCGGCGGTCGCCGCGAGATAGCCGGGCAGGCTCGGCCGGTTGCGGCGCCGCTCGAGTCCGAGCGTCGAGACGGCACCCACGCCGATCCCGAGGTAGTCGTGGCCGAGCCAGTAGCCGAGGTTGTGGCGGCTCTCGCGGCCGGGCCGGCAGAAGTTCGCGGTCTCATACCAGCGGTAGCCGGCGCCGCGCAGGGCGGCGACGACCGTCTCGTAGTGATCCTCGAGCGCCTCGGCCTGGCGGGCGAGCTCGGCGCCGTGATGGACGGCGAAGCGCGTGCCCGGGCTTGGCCTCGAGCTCGTACCAGCTGATGTGGTCGGGCCGGAGCGCGAGCACCGCGTCGATGTCGGCGGCGAGATCGCTCCGCGACTGGCCCGGAACCCCGAACATCAGGTCGAGGTTGAGGTTCGCGTGGCCGGCGGCGCGCAGGATCTCGACCGCGCCCGTCACCGTCTCGGGCCGCGCGCGGCGCTCGAGCGTCGCGAGCAGGTGGGTCTGGAAGCTCTGCGCCCCGAGCGAGATGCGGGTCACGCCGCCCTCGCGCAGCACGCGGGCCTTGGCGGGCGTCACCGTCTCGGGGTTGCACTCGATCGTGACATCGTCCGCCGGCGGAAGCCCGGCGAGGAGGGTCGCGAGCAGGGGATCGGCGAGCAGCGAGGGCGTGCCGCCGCCGATGTAGATCGTCTCCGGCGCGATCGTCGCCGTGCAGTCGCGAGCTCGGCGAGCAGTGCGTCGACGTAGCGCGCGTGGACGTCCTCGTGTCCGGTGACCGTGACGAAGTCGCAGTAGCCGCAGCGGTGGGCGCAGAACGGCACGTGCACGTACAGGTGGCGCACGCTCACGCGGCGCCCTCGCGGTTGATCTCGAGCACGGCCAGGAACGCCTCCTGCGGCACCTCGACGTTGCCGACCTGCTTCATCCGCTTCTTGCCCTTCTTCTGCTTCTCGAGCAGCTTGCGCTTGCGGCTGATGTCGCCGCCGTAGCACTTGGCGAGCACGTCCTTGCGCTTGGCCTTGACGGTCTCGCGGGCGATCACGCGCGAGCCGATCGCGGCCTGGATCGCCACCTCGAACATCTGCCGCGGGATGCGCTCGCGCAGCGCCTCGACGAGCGCCTTGCCCTGGCGGTAGGCGTTGTCGCGGTGGGTGATCAGCGACAGCGAGTCGACCCGCTCGCCGGCGAGCAGCACGTCGACCTTGACGACCTGGCCCGGGCCGGAAGCCGAGCAGCTCGTAGTCGAACGACGCGTAGCCGCGCGTGCGCGACTTGAGCTGGTCGTAGTAGTCGAGCACGATCTCGGCCAGCGGGCAGGTCGTAGACGAGCTGCACCCGCTCGGGGCTCAGGTACTCCATGTGCCCGAACGTGCCGCGGCGCTCCTGGTTCAGCTCCATCACCGGGCCGACGTACTCGGTCGGGCAGATGATCGACGCGCGCACGTACGGCTCCTCGGTCTCCTCGATCGAGCCGGCGTCGGGCATCTGCGCCGGGTTGTGCACCTCGACCCACTCGCCGTCGACCGTCTGCACCCGGTAGGCGACGTTCGGCGCCGTGACGAGCAGGTCGAGGTCGTGCTCGCGCTCGAGCCGCTCGCGCACGATGTCCATGTGCAGCAGGCCGAGGAAGCCGCAGCGGAAGCCGAACCCGAGCGCGCGCGACGTCTCGGGCTCGTAGCTCAGGGCGGCGTCGTTCAGCTTCAGCTTCTCGAGCGCGTCGCGCAGCTCCGGGTACTGGTCGGAGTCGGTCGGGAAGAGGCCCGCGAACACCATCGGCTTGACGTCCTGGTAGCCGGGCAGCGGCTCGCTCGCGCCGCCCCGGTGCTGCGTCAGCGTGTCGCCGACGCGCAGCTGGGACACGTCCTTGAGGCCGGTGATGACGTAGCCCACCTCGCCCGCGCCGAGGTGCTCGGCGGGCCGCATGCCGGGCGAGAAGAAGCCGAGCTCCTCGACCTCGAAGCTCGTGCCCTGCGCCATCGCCCGCAGCCGCTCGCGCGGCTGGAAGCGTGCCGTCGACGACGCGCACGAACGCGACGACGCCGCGGTACTGGTCATACGACGAGTCGAAGATCAGCGCCCGGCCGGGTGCGTCCGGGCTCGCCCGTCGGCGCCGGGACGCGGTCGACGACCGCCTGCAGCACGGCCTCGACGCCGACGCCGGTCTTGGCCGAGATCCGCAGCACGTCCTCGGCGCCCGACGCCGACCAGGTCGGCGACCTCGAGCGCGACGCCGTCGGCGTCGGCCGAGGGCAGGTCGATCTTGTTCACCACCGGCACGATCTCGAGCTCGTTCTCGATCGCGAGGTAGGCGTTTGCGAGCGTCTGCGCCTCGATCCCCTGGGCGGCGTCGACGACGAGCAGGGCGCCCTCGCACGCCGCGAGGCTGCGGCTGACCTCGTAGGTGAAGTCGACGTGCCCCGGCGTGTCGATCAGGTTGAGCTCGTACGTGCGGCCGTCGGCCGCCGGGAAGAGCACGCGCACCGCCTGCGCCTTGATCGTGATGCCGCGCTCGCGCTCGAGCTCCATCGAGTCGAGCATCTGCTCGCGCATGTCGCGCTCGGCGACCGTGCGCGTGAGCTGCAGGATGCGATCGGCCAGCGTCGACTTGCCATGGTCGATGTGGGCGATGATCGAGAAGTTGCGGATGGTGGAGAGCGGCACGCATGTAGCGTACTGGCGCCCGTCCCCGGGCAGGCCTCAGGCGGGGGCGCGGCCGCGCAGCCGGTCGGCCAGCTGCCCGATCACCACCATGTCGGAGAGCTGCAGGATCCGGCCCGCCGCCAGGTACGCCGCGCCGCCGGCGGCCAGCGCGAGCCCGACCGACACGATCTGCGCCAGCAGCGACCGGCCGAGGATCTGGTCGAGCGGCCACCACACCCCGAACGCAGCCGCGGTGCAGTAGACGTCGCGACGACGATCCGCGCCGTCTCGCCGGCGACCTCGGCCAGGTGCAGCGTCCCCACCTGGCGGCGCAGGAGCACGAGGAGGACGGTCGCGTTCCAGGTGGTGACGATCGCCGTCGAGAGCGCGATGCCGGCGGCGCCGAGCGGCTTGTAGAGCGCGAGGTCGAGGACGGCGTTCAGGAACAGGTTGCCCACCGCGACCCGGGTCGGCACCTGCGGCATCTGGAGCGCGAAGAACGCCCGGGTCAGGAGCAGGGCGAGGCCGTTTGCGATCAGGCCGAGCGAGAACGCGACCAGCGTCGAGGCCACGTGGCGACGTGTCCGAGGCCGTGAACTTCGCGTGCTGGAAGAGGACGCGCGTGATCGGCTCGGCGAGCGCGATCGAGATCGCGGCCGACGGCAGAAGCAGGAACACGATCGTGCGGGCGCCGGCGGCGAACGTGTGCGAGAAGCTGTCCATGTCGCCGCGGGCGGCCAGGCGCGAGATGCGCGGGAAGAGCACGGCCGACACGGCCACCGAGAAGAGCCCCTGCGGGAGCATGAACATCCGGAACGCGTAGTTCAGGTAGCTGACGGCGTGGCCGCCGGGAACGAGGGTGGCGACCGCGAGGTCGAGCGTGAGGTTGAAGTTGATCAGCCCGAGCCCGAGCGTGACCGGGATCATCAGGCGCAGCACCCGCTGCACGTGCGGGTTGCGCCAGGCCAGGCTGAAGATGATGTGCTGCCCGCGGCCGCGGCCGCGCAGCAGCGGCAGCGGGATCGCGAACTGGACGATCGTCGCGACGAGCACGCTGATCGCGTAGGCCTCGCGCGCTGCCCTGGAAGACGGACGAGCGCCACGATGATCACGCCGTTCCACGCGATCGGCGCGAGCGCCGGCACGCCGAAGATCTCGTAGGAGTTGAGGATCCCCGTGACGACGCCGGTCATGCCCAGGATCGCCACGATCGGGAACATCCAGCGCGAGAGCTCGACGACCAGGTTGGGGTCGATGTTCTGGTTGCCGGGCACGAACAGCGGCATGACCCAGGGCGCAACGAGGATGAAGAGCGCCGAGAGCCCACCCAGGATCACGGCGGTGAGCCACAGGACGATGCTCGCCACGCGCCACGCCTCGGGCTCCTTGCCCTCCTCGCGCAGCTGGGCGAACACGGGCACGAATGCGGCCGAGATCGCGCTGTCGGCGACCAGGCTGCGGACGAGGTTCGGCACGTTGAACGCGATCAGGAACGCGCCCAGCGCCGGGCTCGCGCCGAAGAAGCGGGCGGCCACGATCTCGCGCACGACGCCGGCCACTCGCGAAATGGCGGTGGCCGCCCCGAACACCGCCGTCGACGCGGCCAGACGCCTCTGCTCGCTCATCGGCGCGAGAGTCTATCGACCCGCTGCTATGCTCCCCCGGGCCCGCCGCCAGGCGGGCGTTTGCGTGTCAGTCCGAAGGGAACCGGTGGCCAACTCGAAGCAGCAGGCGAAGCGGGTGCGAACGGCGGCGCGTCAGCGCCTCGAGAACCTGCGCTACCGCACGCAGATCAAGACGCTCTTCCGGCGCCTCGACGAGGCCGTCGAGGCGGGCGACTCCGAGCAGGTCGACACGGTGCACCGCAAGCTGGTCGCGCTCGTCGACCGGGCGGCGGCCCGGCGCGCGATCCACCGCAACGCGGCGGCGCACCGCAAGTCGCGTGCGGCCCGGATCGTCAGCCGGACGAACGTCTCCGCGTAACCAGGCCGAGCAGGATCAGCGTGACCCCGGCGGCCTGGGCGAGCGCGAACAGCGTGTAGCTGCCGAGGCGGGTGGCGCTCGACGCGAGCGCGATCACGGCCACGCCGGCCGCGACGAGCAGCGGCCGCGGATCGCGGCGGCGGCGTGCTGACAGGAGCGATCCGCCCAGGAGGACGACCGTGCCGGCCGAGTTGAGCGCGATCGCCATCACGGCGGGCCAGACTCCCTCGAGCGCGCCGTTCGGCGGCGTGGCGCCGGCGCGGGCGAGCTCCTCGGCGTCGACCGGTGCGGCCAGCACAGCGGCCGTCGCCGCGAAGGTGAGGAAGAGCATGGTCGCCGTCACGAGGCGCGTGATCGTGCGCCCCGGCAGCACGAGCAGGAGCTCCCCCACCGCCAGGTACGCGACCACGAGGACGCCGCCGCTCAGGTAGTAGATCCGAAACGGGATCGCGGACCAGCCGCGCGCCGCGCCGTCGAGCAGCGCGAGCGAGGCGACGGTGAAGAGCGCGAAGCCGATCGTCCATGCGATCAGCGGCGCGGTGCGCGACCGGGCCGATGCCAGCCGCCGGGCGACGATCGCCGTGCACGCCGCCGCCACGCCGGCCGCGACGGCGGCGGCGAGCGTCTCGGCGGTCATCCGCCGGTGATGTCGGCCAGGGCCAGCTCGAGCTCGAAGCGCGAGTCGACCCGGCTGCCGCCCTTCACCGCCAGGTCGAGGGCGGCCAGGCGCACGATGGCCCGTCCGAGCTCGGCCGGCTCGAACCGGCGGGCCTGGGCGACGAGCTTCTGGGCCGGGAACGGCTTCAGGCCGAGCTCGCGCGCGACCTCGGCCTGCCCCGCGCCGGCCTCGACCAGCACCGCGGCGCGGTGCACGCGGCGCACGTGCGCCGCGAGCTGGGCGATCACTCGGCCCACGTCCTCGCGCCGCTCGACGTCGACGGTGGCGAGGCCGATCACGGCCGCGGCGTCGCCGCGGCCCCAGGCGTCGGTGATGTCCCACGGCTTGATGTCCGCGCTCGGGATGACCAGCCGCTCGACGTCCTCGACCTGGGGCGTCTCGCCCCCGCAGTAGGCGATCAGCTTGTCGGTCTCGAGCGCCAGGTCGCCGACGTCCTCGCCGACGAGCTCGACGAGCCGACGGGCGACGGCCGGCGGGCACTGCGAGCGCGCCTCGGCGAAGCGCCGCACGACCCACTCGGCGGCCTGCTTGCGCTCGGGCGCGTCGAAGAGGCGCACCTCGCCGACCGCCTCGACGGCCTTCACCAGCGGATGCTTCGGGCCGAAGCCGGTGCCGCCGAACAGGCCGAGGCACGTTTCCGGCGCCGGCGAGCGCAGGTAGTCGACGATCGCGGCGACCGCGTCGTCGTCGAGCGCCTCGGCGTTTCGCACCAGCACGAGCCGGCGGCCGGGGAAGAGCCCGAGCGCGTTGCACGCGGCGGCGACGTCGATCGGCTCGTCGCCGCCCGGCGACAGCTGCTCGACCGACTCCGGCGCGAACCGCGCCCGCAGCCGCGTGATGGCGGCGTCCACCTTCGGCCAGTCGCTGCCGGCGATCAGGTAGGCCGGCTTCATCTCCGCCTGTGGTGTTGCGCTCACCTTCTACCTGAGCCTTAGACTTGCTCTGACCTCGACCGCGCCGGGACGCGCGGCGCCCGCCGCTCGCCCTGGCCCGCGAGCACCTTCGAGCGCTCGACGAGGTCGGCGAACGACGTCGTCTCGAGCACCGAGCGCAGCATCCCCCGCGCCTCGAGCCACACGCCGGGGAGCGCCTCCGCACCGGGCGGATAGGTCACCTCGTCGGGGCGCACGCCGGCGACGGCGGCGATCGGGCCGTCGACGATCCGGATCACGTCGGCGATCGAGATCTCGCTCGCCGGCACCGCGAGCCGGTACCCGCCCTCGGGCCCGCGCTGCGACGCCACGACGCCGGCGTGCTTCAGCTCGCCCAGGATGTTCTCGACGAACTTCAGCGGCAGATCCTGCGCCCGCGCGACGAGTTCGCCCTTGAGCGGGCGCGCTCCCTCGTGTGCTGCGAGCACGAGCACGGCGCGGACGGCGTAGTCGGCCTTGGCGGAGAGCTTCATCGCAGGTGCATTCTCGCACGCGATGCGGACCCGCACCCTGCGAACCGGGTCGGGATGACATCCGATGCTCGATTCGATATCGACGATGAATCAGATATCATCGCCTGGTGACCGACGAGTCGCTCCTGCTCAGCGAGGCCCGGCGGCGCGCCGGCATCTCGCAGCGCGAGCTCGCCCGCCGCGCGGGCACCTCGCAGGCGGCGGTCGCCCGCATCGAGCGCGGCCGCCAGTCGCCGAGCGCGGCGACCCTGCGGCGGCTGGTCGCCGCGTGCGGCGTCGACCTCGAGGTGACGATCCCGCCCGCCGACGAGGCTCCCCGTGCGCCGCTCGACGGCCGGCTCGTCCTGTGCGACATCGGCGGAGCCGCGTACGCGTTCCCGCTCGCCGCCGTGGTCGAGGTCGTGCCGTACGTCGCGCCCCGGCGGCTGCCCGGACAGCCCGCGGACGCCGGCGTCGCCCTCGTTCGCGGCCGCGTGGTCGCGACGCTCGACGCGGCGCTGCGCCTGGACGTCCCGGCGCCGGCACCACCGGCCCGGATGGTGCTCCTGAACGCCCGCACCGGCGTCCACGCGGTCGCCGTGACCGCGGCAAGCGACATCACCGAGCTCGAGCCCTCCCGCCTGTCGCCGCCGCCCGCCGGGGCGCAGGCCTCGCGGTGCGTCTCCGGCCTGGCGGAGATCGACGGCGATCTCGTCGTCGTGCTCGATCCCGACGAGCTCTGCGCGGCGCGGTAGCGTCCCGGATATGGCGGACGACCACGAGCCCACGGCGCCGGACGGCACCGAGGAGCAGCAGCGGATGGACGCGTGGCTCGGGTCGCTGTGCTCGACCTGCCCGCACTGCCGCACGCCCCGCGCCTACGCCGGCCGCGAGCAGCTCCAGGAGGCGTCGCGCGGCCGCGTCGCGCTGTTCGGCGAGATGCTCGCCATGTCCAACCTGAACGTGCACGTCTACCAGTGCTCGTACTGCGGCTCGATCGAGCTCTTCCGCGACGGCGGCCCGATCGAGCACCCGCTCGCTGGGAACCGCGACGTCGCCCGGTAGCCAGCCTTCGCGCGGCGGGCCTCCTGACCCGCAACTACCGCTTCGAAGCCGGCACCGACGCCTGGGTGCTCTACCAGACGCTCTGGCGCCACAGCTCGGACCGCGCGTCTCTCACGAGCACACGGCCGCGATCGCGAGCACGTAACCGGCGAGGACGTCGGCCAGATCGAGCAGCGGCACCGCGAGCGGCGCCCACACCGCATGCAGCGCCATCGCGGCCAGCGCGAGCCACAGGATCGGCGCCACCGCCGGCAGCGCAAGCAGGTTCGCGGGCACCGCCAGCGGGCTCGCCCGGCCGAAGTGCCACCACACGATCGGCGAGGTCACCACCGTGCACGCCACCGACACGGCGGCAGCCTGGCCGAGCGCGCCGCGCAGCCGCGGCGCCACCACGAAGATGGCGACGACGGCGGCGAACGACAGCTGGAAGCCCGGGTCGAAGAGCTCGAGCGGGTCGAGGCCCAGCACGACCACCGCTCCGCACGCGAGCAGGTGCCAGCGCGACACCGGCCGCGAGCCCAGCCACGCCACGGCGACGAGCACGCCGGCGACGCCCGCGCGCACGATCGACGGCCCCGCGCCGGTCACGAGCACGTAGGCGACCGTCACGGCCAACGCCGCCATCCGCGCCGGCGCGCCGATGACGCCCAGTCCGCCCAGGCACACGAGCGTGAACGCGATCACGAGCGCCACGTTCTGGCCGCTCACGGCAACCAGGTGGTAGAGCCCGCTCGCGCGCAGCTCGGCCCGCGTCTCGGCCGGCAGACCGCCCGTGTCGCCGAGCGCGATCCCGGCGACGAGCGCACGCGGCGGCGCCGGGTCGGACCCGACGTCGATGTGCGCGAGCGCGGCCCGATGCAGGCTGTCCGCCATCCCCCAGACCCCGCCCCGGCGGCCGACGCGCACCGCCTCGGTCGCGCGGAGCTCGACGTGCGCGCCCTGGGTGGCGTAGTAGCCGCGGACGACGGGATCGAGCGGCTGGTAGCGGCCCCGCACGCGGTAGATGCCGCCTTCCTCGAGCGCGATCCCGGGCGCCGAGAGGACGACCGTCTCCCCCACCCCGGTCACCGCCGCCAGGCCACGGCTGCCGGTCGGCTGCCCGGTGACGACGACGGTGGCGCGGCGCCGCGTGGCCGGGCGCGAGCGAGCGGCGGTCGAGGGCCGCGACGCGGGCGCTCCCGACCAGGAGCGCGACGGCCGCGACGGCGGCCGCGGCGAGGCGCATCCGCGGCGAGTCGCCCACGAGCACCGCGCCCGGCCGCCAGGAACGGCCGTCCGAGCGCGGCCGCGGCGAGGCCGATCGTGGCGGCGACGACGAGCCGGGTCGAGCCGGTCTAGGCGTCACGTGTCCGTGCAGGGCGGCCAGCCGGGCCGGGCCGATCCCGCTCACCTGGTCGAGCTCGGCCAGCGACCGGAAGCCGCCGTGGGCGGTGCGGTAGTCGACGATGCGCTGCGCCAGCGCCGGCCCGATCCCGTCGAGCGTCTCGAGCTGGGCGAGCGTGCCCGAGTTGAGCGAGACCGGAGCGGCCGGGGCCGGCGCGGCACCCCCGTCCGCCGCCCGCGGCCGCGGGAGCGCGCCCGCGGACGGGAACGACCACCTGCTCGCCGTCGGTGAGCCGGGCGGCCAGGTTCACGCCCGCCGAGGTCGGCCCGGCGCCGCGGCCCGGCCTTGCGCACCGCCTCGAGGACGCGCGCGCCGGCCGCGAGCCGGTAGACGCCCGGCCGCCGCACCGCGCCCGGACACGTCGACGACGAGCACCGCGGCCGCCGGCCGGCGTGCGCCGGCGCGGCCGTGACGCCGCGTCGTCGATGCCGCCGAGTACGTACGACGACGCGCGACGAGCCCGGGTGGTACTTCCAGCCGACCAGGAGCACGATCGCGACCGCGGCGGCGTAGAGGGCGATCTGGCGCGGCGAGAGCACGGGCATGGCGGCCAGGATCTCGCGGGCGACCGTCACGGATCCAGACCGGGCGTGTCGCGGAAGCGTCAGCGTTTGCGCGACGGATGCGGCGGGGAATCGCGATCGCGTTTGGCATGGTACGGACGATGACGACCAGCGAGATCGCGACCGCCTCAGGCATCCAGCTGCAGGGGCTCGTCAAGTCCTTCCGCTCGCCGCAGGGGCCGGTGCACGCCGTGCGCGGCATCGACGTCTCGATCGCGGCCGGCGAGACGGTCGCGCTGCTCGGCCCGAACGGCGCCGGCAAGTCGACGACCATCGACATGCTGCTCGGCCTGACGACGCCCGACAGCGGCATCGGTGTCGCTCTTCGGCCGCAGCCCGGACGACGCGATCCTCGACGGGGCGATCGGCGCCATGCTCCAGACCGGATCGCTGATCCGCGACCTGTCGGCGCGCGAGCTGCTCGAGATGATGGCGTCGCTCTACCCGCGTTCGCTGCCGGTGTCGGAGGTGATCGACCTGGTCGGCCTCGGGTCGATCGCCGAGCGGCGCACGCAGCGGCTCTCGGGCGGCGAGACGCAGCGCGTGCGCTTCGCCGTCGCCCTCGTCAGCGACCCCGACCTGCTCGTGCTCGACGAGCCGACCGTGGCCATGGACGTCGAGAGCCGGCACGCCTTCTGGGACACGATGCGCGGTTTCGCCGCCCGCGGCAAGACGATCGTGTTCGCGACGCACTACCTGGAGGAGGCCGACCAGAACGCCGACCGGGCCGTGCTGATGGCCCACGGCAGCATCGTCGCCGACGGCCCGACCACCGAGATCAAGGCCATGGTCGGCGTGCGCACGATCCGCGCCACGCTGCCCGGAGTGGACGTCGCCGAGCTCGAGCGCCTCCCCGGGGTCAGCTCGGCCGAGCGCCGCGGCGACGCGATCGTGCTGCACTGCCCCGACTCCGACGCCGCCATCCGGGCGCTGCTTGCGGCCCACCCCGGCGTGCGCGACATCGAGATCGCGGGCGCCGGGCTCGAGCAGGCGTTCCTGCAGCTGACGGGAGTGGAGGCCGGCGAATGATCACGTACGCGAGGTACGAGATCGTGCGCACGTTCCGCAACCGGCGCTTCTTCGTCTTCTCGATCGGCTTCCCGCTCGTGCTCTTCTTCGTGATCGCAGGCCCCAACCGCAACGTGAGCGACTTCGCCGGCAGCGGCCTGCCGGCCGCCCTCTACTACATGGTCGGGCTGACCGCCTTCGGCACGATGAACACCGTGCTCTCGACCGGCACGCGCATCGCCGGCGAGCGCGCCGCGGGCTGGAACCGGCAGCTGCGCCTGACGCCGCTCACGACGCGGGCGTACTTCCGCACGAAGGTGCTCGTGGCCTACCTCCTGGCCGCGATCACGATCGTCTGCCTGTACGCGTCGGGCATCTCGCTCGGCGTCGATCTGAGCGCGGGCGAGTGGGCGCGGATGACCGGGCTCATCCTGGTCGGCCTGGTCCCGTTCGCGGCGCTCGGCATCCTCATGGGCCACCTGCTCACGACCGACTCGATCGGGCCGGCGATGGGCGGGACGACGGCGCTCCTGTCGCTGCTCGGCGGGGTGTGGTTCCCCGTCAACAGCGGCCTGTTCCACGACTTCGCCGAGGCGCTGCCGTCGTACTGGCTCGTGCAGGCCAGCCACGTCTCGATCGGCGGCGGAGGCTGGGGCACACGCGGCTGGGCGATCATGGCCGCCTGGGCGGTCGTGCTCGCCGCCGCCGCCGGCTGGGCGTACAAGCGCGACACGCAGCGGGTCTGAGCCTCAGCGCGTGACGAGGCTGACCAGCTTGCCCGGTACGACGATCTCCTTCACGACCGTGGCGCCGTCCAGGTGCCTGGCCACGTTCGGCACGGCCCGGGCCTCGGCGAGGATGCGGTCGCGGTCGACGTCGGCCGGCACGTCGAACTCGCCCCGCAGCTTGCCGTTCACCTGCACCGCGTAGGTGACGCGGTCGGACACGAGCATGGCCGGGTCGGCCGTGCGGCCACGGCGCGTCCCACAGCCGCTCGCCGCCCAGCCGCTCCCACAGCTCGCAGGCGATGTGCGGCGCGTACGGCTGCACCAGCGAGACGGCCGTCGCAACGGCGAAGCGGCGCTGCTCCGGCGAGGCCTCGGGCGTCGCCCGCAGGGCGTTCACGAGCTCGTGGATGGCCGACTCGGCGGTGTTGAAGGCGAAGCGGTCGCCGATGTCGCGCGTGACCGTGTCGATCGTCGCGTGCGTGCGCCGCACCAGCTCGGCGCCGGGGCCGTCCGCCGCCACGGCGGCGGGGATGCCCGGCGGCAGCTCGGCGGCCGACTCGACCGCAACGCGCCACAGCCGGCGCAGGAAGCGGTTGCTGCCCTCGACCCCGCCGTCGAACCACTCGGCGTCCTGCTCGGGCGGCCCCAGGAACAGCGAGTACAGGCGCACGGTGTCGGCGCCGTAGCGCTCGACCATGGCGTCGGGCGCGATCACGTTGCCCTTCGACTTGGCCATCTTGGCGCCGAGGTAGTAGATCATCCCCTGCGTGAAGAGGTTCTCGAACGGCTCCGTGAAGCCCAGGTAGCCGAGGTCGTACAGCGCCTTCGTGAAGAAGCGCGCGTACATCAGGTGCAGGATCGCGTGCTCGACGCCGCCGATGTACTGGTCGACCGGCAGCCAGGCGTCGACCGCCTCGCGGCTGAACGGCGCGTGGTCGTTGTGCGGATCGGCGTAGCGCATGAAGTACCACGACGAGTCGACGAACGTGTCCATCGTGTCGGTCTCGCGCGTCGCCGGGCCGCCGCAGCCCGGGCAGCGTCGTGTGCACCCAGTCCTCGGCGGCGGCGAGCGGCGAGCGGCCGCGCGGCGCGTAGTCGGCGACCTCGGGCAGCACGACCGGGCAGCTGGTCGTCCGGCACCGCCACGATGCCGCACGCCGTCGCAGTGCACGACCGGGATCGGGCAGCCCCAGTAGCGCTGGCGCGAGAGCAGCCAGTCGCGCAGGCGATAGGCGATCGTGCCCTGCCCGCGGCCGTCCGCCTCGAGGCGTCCGATGATCGCCTGCGGCGCCGTCGGGCGCCGCCAGGCCCGTGAACTCGCCGGAGTTCACGAGCACCTCGTCGTCGGTGTGGGCGGAGTACGCGGTCTCGGTCGACGGCTCCGCCGCCGCGCGGCGCCACCACCGGCCGGATCTCGAGCCCGTGCGCCTGCGCGAACTCGAAGTCGCGCTCGTCGTGGGCCGGCACGGCCATGATCGCGCCGGTGCCGTACTCGGCCAGCACGTAGTCGGCCACCCAGACCGGGATCCGCTCGCCGTTCACGGGGTTGGTGACGTGGCGGCCGGTGAAGACGCCCGGTCTTCTCCTTCGCCTCGGCCCGCTCGACCGCCGAGCGCGCGGCGGTGTGGCGCACGTAGTCGGCGACGGCCTGCTCGTGCTCGCCGCCCGCGGCCAGCTCGATCGCGCGCGGGTGCTCCGGCGCGAGCACGAAGAACGTCGCGCCGAAGAGCGTGTCGGGGCGGGTCGTGAACACCTCGAGGTCGGTGCCGTCGTCGAGCGCGAACGACGACCTCGGCGCCCTGCGAGCGGCCGATCCAGTTGCGCTGCATCGTCACGACCCGCTCGGGCCAGTGCACGTCGGCCAGGTCGTCCAGCAGCCGGTCGGCGTAGGCGGTGATCTTGAAGAACCACTGGTCGAGCGTGCGCGCCTCGACCTCGGCGCCGCAGCGCTCGCAGTGGCCGTCGATCACCTGCTCGTTCGCGAGCACCGTCTGGTCGTTCGGGCACCACTTGACGGCGGCGCTCTTGCGGTAGGCCAGGCCCGCCTCGTACAGGCGCAGGAAGATCCACTGCGTCCAGCGGTAGTACTCCGGCTCGGCGGTCGAGAGCTCGCGCTTCCAGTCGATCGACCAGCCCATCCGCTGCATCTGGCGGCGGATCGCGGCGATGTTCTCGCGCGTCGACTCGGCCGGGTGACGGCCCGAGCGGATCGCGGCGTTCTCGGCCGGCAGGCCGAACGCGTCGTAGCCCATCGGGTGCATCACCCGGTAGCCCTTGCGGCGCCGGTAGAGGGTGACGACGTCGCCCATCGTGTAGTTCTTGACGTGGCCCATGTGCAGCTCGCCCGACGGGTACGGCAGCATCTCGAGCACGTACGTCAGGTCGTCGGCCGGCTCGCCGGGCTCCGGGTTCGGCACGTCGAAGACGCCCTCGCGGGCCCAGATCTCCTGCCAGCGCGCCTCGACGGCGGCGTGATCGTACCGGTCCATGCGGGGATTCTAGGCTGCGGCGGCGCGCGCACCGCCCGCCGTCACATGCCGGGCTTGACCACCATGTCGAAGATCACGCAGAGGAGCAGCACGAGCTCGATCCGCGACACGAGGAAGATGCGGCGGATGCGCGCCTGCACCTCGGCCGACGCCACGCCGTGCGCCTCGGTCGCACGGGCGATCCGCCCCGACTCGGGGCCGAGGTAGCCCGCGCCGACGACGATCGAGAGCACGCACGATCGCGAGGCCGAACTGCACCCAGCCCTGGCTGTAGCTCCACGCGCCCCCGCTCTCGTGCACGGTGAAGAGCCCGGAGACGAGCAGGATCAGCGACGCGGGGATGAAGATGCGCGTGCCGACGAACTCGGTGTCGCCCGCGAACGCCGCCACCCGCACCGGGTCCTTCGTGCGCACCGCGAGCAGCGCGTACACCTGCACGGCGCAGGCGCCGCCGACCCAGACGACGGCCGCGAGCACGTGCACGAACTTGAACCCGGTGTAGTTGGTCAGGGCGAGCGCGATCATGGCGGGAGGTTCTAGCCGGTCGGCCGGACGCGGTCAAGCGCGCCGCCGATGCCGTGCTCTACGATCCCGCCGAGATGATCCTGCGCCAGTTTCTGTACCAGGACACGGCCTGCGCGAGCTACCTGTTCGGCTGCCTGTCGTACAACCGGCTCGCCGTCGTCGACCCCCACGCCGAGCTCGTCGACCGCTACGTCGAGGCCGCCGACGCGGCCGGCGCACCCATCGTGGCGGTGTTCGAGACGCACGTCCAGGCCGACCACGTGTCGGGGCTGCCCGGGCTCGTCGCCGCCACCGGCGCGACGGCCTACCTGCCCGCCGGCGCGCGGGTCGACTTCGCCCACCACGCCCTGGAGGACGGCGAGCGGGTCGAGCTCGGAAACACCATCGTCACGGCCCTGGCGACCCCCGGACACGCGCCCGCCCACCACGCCTACGTCGTCGCCGACCTGCGCCGCGAGACCGACGAGCCCTGGCTCGTCTTCACCGGCGACTCGCTGCTCGTGAACGACGCCGGGCGGCCCGATCTGCACGCCGGAGGCGGCGATCCGCGTGCGCTCGCCGTGCAGCAGCACGCCTCGATGCAGCGGCTGCTCGCGCCTGCCCGACCACGTCGTCGTGCTGCCGAGCCACTACGGCGGCTCCGTGTGCGGCCGCGGCCTGTCCGGCAACCCGATCTCGAGCATCGGCTTCGAGCGCCTGCACAACCGCGCCCTGCAGCACGCCGATCCGGACGAGTTCGCCGACGAGCTGCTGCGCGACCTGCCGCCGGCGCCGACCGACCAGGCCCGGATCGTCGCGGCCAACCGGGCGAGCGTTCGGGGCCACCGCCTAGCGCATGTAGCGGCGCACGGCGAGGCGCGACTTGAGCGCGTGCTGCTCGGCCCGGCCCTGCACGCGGGCGGCGATCAGCTCGGGATCGCGCTCGTCGGCGTCGCCGTCGTCGTAGGCGGCGGCGATCTGGGCGACCGTGTCGCGGTCGTGGTCGGCGATCGCGTCGACCTCGCACCCGATCCGGTAGCGGCCGAACGACATCGGCTCGACCCGCATCACGAGCGCCTCGACCGTGATCGGGCGGGCGCCGATGTAGATCGAGAGCATCACGCGGTCGCCGAGCGCGAGCTGGAGCTCGGTCACGAACGCGACGCCGCCCTCGGAGATGTCGGCGGTGCGCACCCGGAAGTGGTCGCCGTCGGGCAGGGCCTTCGAGCGCAGCACGACGGCCTCGGCCTCGTCGCTGCGCTGGGCGCGCTTCGTGCGCCGGTGGCCGGGCTGGTGGACGACCTCGACCACGCGCAGGTGCAGCAGCGTCTGGTTCGACGACTGGAAGTAGGCCTTCTCGATCCGCAGCGAGACGTCGAAGCCGCCGCCGCTCGAGTCGCGCAGCGGGCACACGACGACGAGCCCGGGCTGCATCAGCATCTGCGGCGCGTAGCCGATCAGGAGGCCGCGGTCGAGGTCGGCGAGCACGACCTCGGCGACGCCGCCGGCGGAGAACACGCCGATCGGGGTCGGAAGCGGCGGCAGCAGCGCCAGGAACTCGTCCAGCAGGACGCCGTCGGGATCGGGATCGGAGGCGTGCGCGGGCTCGGACATGTCCACCCAGTCATCGGCGCGCGAGGCTCCGGCCTTGAACCGCGCGCCCGGACCAGCAATGTGGGGACTGTCCCCGATACCCGGGGACAGTCCCCACCGTCGTTCCGCTAGTAGGTCAGCCTGAGCTCGACGCGCCGGTTGAGCGCGCGGCCGGCGGCCGTGGCGTTCGTGGCCCGCGGGTGGCCCTCACCGTAGGAGAGCGCCCGGCAGGCGACGTGCGCCCGATGGGAGAGGAACGCGCAGACGGCGTCCGCGCGGGCGAGCCCGAGGCGGTAGTTCGCCTCGGCGTTGCCGAGGTCGTCGGTGTAGCCGGTGGCGACCACCTTGTCGGCGCCGGCGAGCCGCGAGACCAGGGCCTCGAGGTAGCTCTCACCGGACGGCAGGAGCATTGCGGAGCCGCTCCGGAACTGAAGCGCGCCCGGCGTCACGTCGACGCTCGGGGCGACCACGCGCGCCGTCTGGTGGACGACGACCGGCGACCGCCGACGGGCGTGACCCGTGCGGTGGCGACGACGTGCACGCCGCCGGGCCGAGCCGGCCAGCTTCCGGCCCTTGGCCGTCAGCACGACCTCGACCTTGCCCATGCGGCGCTGGTGCGAGCCGGTGAAGACGCGCACGCCGCGGCCGACGACGATCCCGCTCGGCGAGACGAGCGTGACCGAGCAGCGCGCGATCTTGCCCGAGGCGAGCTTGCAGGCGGCCTTGAACGTGCGGCCCGCGACCGTGACCGGCCGCAGCCCGACGGGGCGGCGGGAGTGGACGGCCGAGCGCGGGCGCCGTCGAGATCGTCCACATCGCGCTCGCGGCAGGGCCGAAGTCGCCGGCGCTGTTGACGCCGTGGACGCGGAAGACGTGCTCACCGCGGCGGAGCCCGGAGAAGGTCTCCGGCGAGGTGCACGGGTTGAACAGGCCGCCGTCGATGCTGCACTCGAAGCTGACGGTGGCGGTGTCGCCGGCGTGCGCGGCGAAGGCGAACGTGGCGGAGTGCGACGGCCCGCTCACGGGGCTGCGGGTGATGTCGGGTGCCACGGCCGGCACCGGCGCGCCGCCGGGCTCGGAGGCGTTGAAGCCGAGCACGATGGTCGTCGATGCGCCCGGGGCGAGCGTCTTGTTCCACTGGACGCCGAAGCCGTTGTCGACGCTGTTCGGGTTGAACGTGTCGTTGTACGTCGCGCCGGCGTCGACGTCGACGACGGTCGACGGCCAGTAGCCGCCCTCGAACCAGTGCGACCACGGGGTCAGCTCGACCAGACCGGCCTTCGTGCCGTCGATCGCGATGCCCTGCAGGGTGCGCGGCGGGCCGGAGACGAGCGCGCCGACGCCCTGGTCGCTGCCGGCGACGTAGAGGTCGGTGCTCCAGAACGCGCTGAACGGGACGCTGGCGCCCGAGGTGTTGGTGACCTTCCAGGTCAGCGTGAGCGCCCGCGAGCCGTTGACGTGGCTGATCTTCTGCGCGATGCCGAGGTCGGGCGTCGAGAAGCCGCTCGAGACGACCCACGGCGACCTGACGGTGCCGCTGCCGGACTGCGACCGGAGCGGCGCCGACCGTGTAGTTCCCGTTGTCGGAGGAGTACGGGACGCCACCCTCGTGGATCGCGAACTCGCCCGGGGCGGTCGGGGTGACGCCGTTGTAGCTGTCGTTCTCGTAGAACAGCGCGTACGTCGGGTCGTCGGCGAAGCGGACGCTGATCGCGCCCGGCGCATCCTGGCCGTTGACCAGGGTGACCAGGTTCGTGCCGTTCAGGATGACGCCGTCGGTGCCGGCGTCGTCAGCGGCGGCGGCGCTCGGGAGCGCCAGGAGGAGGATGGCCGCCACGGCGGCGGCCCGTTTGAGGTTCATGGTCGGAATCCTTTGGGGTTGGGTGTGGCCGAACACCCCGATGTTCGGCGCACCTTGCACATCGTTCACGCTGCAACGATCGAATCCCCACTCCGCCGTAGGCGCCGGCCCCGGACGACCTCACGCGGTTGCGGTAGACACCCGCTACCGCCCCGGCGGTAGCATCGGCGAATGCAGGCCGATCTGATCCTCCGCGGGGCGGTCGTCCACACCGTCGACGCCGCCCGCCGCACCGCCGACGCCGTCGCGATCGCGGGCGGCCGGATCGCCGCCGTCGGGAGCGCGCGTGACCTCGACGGCCTGCGCGGGCCGGCCACGCGCGTCGTCGACCTCGACGGCGGCATGGTGCTGCCCGGATTCTGCGACGCGCACTGCCACCTCGGCTCGAGCGGGCACGCGATGACGCTGTGCAGCCTCGAGGGCAGCCGCGACGCCGCCGAGCACCTGCGCCGCATCGGCGCGTACGCCGCCGCCCATCCCGACCGCGAGTGGGTGGTCGGCAGCGGCTGGTCGATGAGCGACTTCCCCGGCGGCACGCCGACCGCGGCGGCGCTCGACGCGGTCGTTCCCGACCGGCCCGCGGTGCTGACGAACCGCGACTACCACGGCGCGTGGGTCAACTCGCGGGCGCTCGCGCTCGCCGGGCATCACCGCCGCCACGTCCGACCCGCCGGGCGGACGCATCGAGCGCGGCCACCGACGGCGAGCCGCTCGGGACGCTGCAGGAGCAGGCGATGCACCTCGTGCTCGATCGCGCCCCCGCGCCCACGCACGCCGAGCGCGTCGCGGGCATCGAGGCCGGCTCAGGCGCTACTACCACCGCCTCGGGTATCACCGCTTGCCAGGACGCGCTCGTCGACGCCGAGTGGCAGGTGGCCTACGAGCAGCTCGCCCGCGCGGGCGAGCCTGCGCCTGCGCGTGCACGGCGCGCTCGAGTGGGACTCGGCGCGCGGCGACGAGCAGCTGGCCGAGCTGGTCGAGCGGCGCGGCGAGCGGCACCGTCGGCCGGCTGCGTGCGGCACGGTGAAGTTCTTCCACGACGGCGTGGTCGAGAACCGCACGGCGGCGATGCTCGACCCCTACCTGCGACGGCGCCGGGCGGCCGACCGCCGAGCACGGGCTCGACATGTACGCGCGGACGGATCTCGAGCGGTTCGTGCGCCTGTGCGACGGCGAGGGGTTCGGCGTCCACATCCACACGATCGGCGACCGCGCGGTGCGCGAGTCGCTGGATGCGCTCGAGGCGGCGATGGCGCGCGAACGGGCGCCGTGACGCCCGCCACCAGCTCGCCCACGTGCAGTTCGCCCACCCGGACGACCTGCCCCGCTTCCGCGCGCTCGGCGTGATCGCCAACGTGACGCCGCTGTGGGCGCGCCTGGAGGAGTACGTCACCGAGCTGACGCTGCCGTTCGTCTCGGAGCGCGCCGCCGCCGGCATGTATCCGTTCGGGAGCATCCTGCGCGCCGGCGGAGCGCTCGCGTTCGGAAGCGACTGGTCGGTTTCGACCCCGGATCCGCTGCACCAGCTGGCGACCGCGGTCGCCCGGCGTCGATCCGGAGGGGAGCGCGGCCGAGCCGCTGCTGCCGGACGAGCGCATCGACCTCGGCGCCGCCATCGCCGCGCACACGATCGGCGCGGCGCACGCATGCTCGATCGACGCGGCGACGGGCTCGATCGAGCCGGGCAAGCTCGCCGACCTGGTCGTGCTCGACCGCGACCTCTTCGGCCTCGCACCGGGCGAGTACCTGGATGCGCGCGTCCTGGCCACCCTGGTCGAGGGCGAGGTCGTGCACCGGTCGCCCGAGCTGTGAACTCTAACCCTCTACCTGAAGGTTAGCCTGCCCGGACGGTGACGAGCGTGCCGAGCGGCACGACGCGCCGCAGCAGCGCGAGCGCCGCCAGGTCGACGTGGATGCACCCGTTCGAGACGGCGCCCATCGCCCCCGGGTGGATCGCGACCAGGTCGCCTCCGGGCCAGCCCGGGGCGAGATGCGTCTGGTGCGCGGCGAGGGCGAACGCGAGCGGCGCGTACGGGCTTCCGGCCGGGAATCTGAGCCGGTCGGTGACGAAGAAGCGACCGACGGGGGTCGGCGTCGCGGCCGTCCCGTGGCCGATCGGGAACGATCCGAGCGTGCGCGGGCCGCGCAGCACGGCCAGGCGCGCGCGGGCGAGATCGACGACGACGCGGATCCGCGTCCAGCGCAGCGCCAGCGTGCCGAGGCTGATCTGCACAGGCCGCGCCTGCGGCCGCACCGGCACGAGCACCGTCGCCCGCTGCGCCGTGGCGCGCGAGCACCGGCAGCCACACCGGATCGCCGAAGCGCGTCTTCGGGTGCACGATGCCGAAGCGGGTGTGCAGCGGCCGGCGCAGCCTCGCCATCAGGTAGGCGCCGCGAGCCGCGCGGCCGGGCCGGCACCGAGAAGCGCGTCGGATGCGACGGGCCGGCGGAGGGCACCGGCGCGTCCCGCAGCACCGTGCCCGCGGGCGCGACGGCCGGAACAGGCGCAGCCGTCGCCCCGGCACAGCGCGCTGCAGACACAGGCGACCACGACGGCCGCGCCCCAGACCCGGTACCGCATCCCCGAAAGCATACGCGCGGACGCAACCCCCGGCATGCGCTGCGGTATCGTGGCCCGAATCCGACGACGCGCTCCCGAGTCGGCCCGCTCGGCGGGTCTCTCTGGGGCATCCCCAGGGGAACCGGTGTCACCACGCATCGCATCGCATGCGCTTCGCTGCGCCTCCGTCGCAGGTCGCGCGCACGCAGGACAGGAGCAGTCGGGGCGCGTCGTCGGGCGTCTCCCCGTGAGCGATTGGAGCAGGCGGGAGCGGTCGGCGGTCGCGGCCGTCACCGCGGCGGCCTTCCTCGACGGGGACTGGGCGCCGGCCGCGATGAGCGCCCGGGCGGCGGAGGCGTTCGGACGCCGGCCGCGCTGGCTCTCCGCCGTCGCCGCCGAGGCCGCGCGCGGCCTACCGCGACCGCCCCTGCGACCGCCCCCGCGAGCTCACGGCCGTGATCGAGCGAGCGCTTCACCGGCTCGACGACGCGGGTCTGCTCCCACGCCCGCCGCGCCGGGTGCCGGCGGCGATCTTCGCGCCGGCGATGGGCCGCACGCCGTGGCCGGTGCCGGCGATCGACACGCCGGCCGGCCTCGCCGCGGCGCTCGACCTGCACCCCGGCGAGCTCGCCTGGCTCGCCGACCGCCGCGGGCTCGAGCGGCGCGGCGCCGACCCGCGCCTGCGCAACTACCGCTACCGCTGGCTGGCGCGGCCCGCCGGACCGCCGCGGCTGATCGAGCAGCCCAAGCGCCTGCTCAAGGAGACGCAGCGGCGGCTGCTGCGCGGGATCCTCGAGGCGATCCCGCCCCACGACGCCGCCCACGGCTTCCGCCGCGGCCACTCGGCGCTCACCCACGCCCGCCGCCATACCGGACAGGACGTCGTGCTGCGCTTCGACCTCGAGGACTTCTTCGCCTCGATCGCGGCCGGCCGCGTCTACGGCGTGTTCCGCACGGCCGGGTACCCGGAGGCGGTCGCCGCCGACCTGACCGGGCTCGTCACGAACAGCGTGCCGGAGGCGGAGTGGGCGGCGGCGCCGCGGCCGGCCGCGCCCGGCGCGATCGCCGCCCACCACCGCCTGGGACGGCGGCTGGCGGCGCCCCACCTGCCGCAGGGCGCGCCCACCTCGCCGGCGCTCGCGAACCTGTGCGCCTACCGGCTCGACTGCCGTCTCGCCGGCCTGGCCGAGCGCTTCGACGCCGTCTACTCACGCTACGCCGACGACATCACGCTCTCCGGCGGCCGACGCCTGCACGCCGCCGCGGCGGGCGTGCGCCGTGCCGTCGAGGCGATCGCGACCGAGGAGGGCTTCCGCCTGAACACGCGCAAGTCGCAGCTCATGACCCGCGCCGGCCGCCAGCGGGTGTGCGGCATCGTCGTCAACGCGCATCCGAATGCCGACGCGGGATGACTACGACCGGCTGCGGGCGGCCGTCCACCAGGCGGGCCTGCGCCCGGAGACGCGTCGACGCCGCCGCGCGCGCACGCCTGCAGGGCCGGATCGCCTGGGTCGAGTCGCTCGAACCCCGCCCGCGGCGCGAAGCTGCGCCGCAGCCTCGATCGCATCGACGGGGCGATGTGAAGGCTACCCCCCGCCGCAGCCGGTCATCGATGCATCGGCCATCGAGAGCCACCACAGGCCGAAGACGAATACGGCAAGCACGATCGCGAGCCAGCACGATCAGGCCGCAGTGACGCGAGACGAAGCTCGAGATCGGCGTCTCCATGCCGGCACGCTCTCAGCTCCGCGTAACGGCACGGTCACGATCGGGCCACGAACCGCCGACGGCGCTAGACGCCGATCGGGTGCCAGACCGTCTTTGCCTCCATCAGCGGCTCGATCTCCCACACGCTCTGCCCGGTGGCCTGGCCGCGCACGACCCGCTTGACGCTGTCGGCCGCCAGCCGCTCGAGGTCGGCGCCCGCGTCGGCCGGCGCGCCGGTCAGGTCGATCGCGTTCACGTCCATGTGGCTCGCGAGGATCGGCGCCAGCTCGGCCGGATCGCCCGTGAGCACGTTCACGGCGCCGGCGGGCATGTCGCTCGTCGCCACCGCCTCGGCCAGCTCGACGGCGGCCAGCGGATGCTCGGCCGACGCCACCACGACGACGGTGTTGCCGCCGACGAGGGCCGGCAGCAGGCGCGACACGAGCCCCTCGAGCGCCGGCTCGGGCGGCGCGACGATGCCGACGACGCCCGTCGGCTCCGGGATCGTGAAGTTGAAGTACGGGCCGGCGACGGGGTTCGCGCCGCCGAGCACCTGGGCGAGCTTGTCCGCCCAGCCGGCGTACCAGACGACCCGGTCGATCGAGCGCTCGACCTCGTCCGGCCCCGAGCAGGCGGCGGCGAGGTCGGCGGCCCGCGTCTCCATCATCTCGGCCAGCCGGTAGAGCACCTGGCCGCGGTTGTACGCCGTCGCGCCCGACCACTTCGCGACCGCGCCGCGCGCGGCGCGGACGGCGTCGCGCGCGTCCTTGCGCGATGCGCGGGCGACGTTCTGGCCCTCGGCCTCGTAGGTGCGGCCCGACTCCGACCGCGGGAACGCACCGCCGATGTAGAGCTTGTAGGTCTTGCGGACGGGCAGGCGGCTCACGAATCGAACCTCAGGTACGCCTCGAGGCCGTGGCGGCCGCCCTCGCGGCCGAAGCCGGACTCCTTGTAGCCGCCGAACGGCGAGGCCGGGTCGAAGCGGTTGAACGTGTTCGCCCACACGACGCCCGCCCGCAGCCGGCTCGCCATCCACAGGATGCGCGAGCCCTTCTCGGTCCACACACCCGCCGACAGGCCGTAGGCCGTGTTGTTGGCCTTCTCGACCGCCTCGGCCGGGGTGCGGAACGTCAGCACCGAGAGCACCGGGCCGAAGATCTCCTCGGTGGCGATGCGGCTCGACTGGGCGACGTTCGTGAACACCGTCGGCGCGAACCAGTAGCCGCGCTCCGGCAGGACGCACGGCGGCTGGTACATCTCGGCGCCGTCGGCCTCGCCGCTTGCGACGAGCGCGCGGATACGCTCGAGCTGGGCCTGCGAGTTGATCGCGCCGACGTCGGTGTTCTTGTCGAGCGGATCGCCGACCCGGAGCGTCTCCAGACGGCGCTTGAGCTTCGCCACGAGCGGCTCTGCGATCGACTCCTGCACGAGCAGGCGCGACCCGGCGCAGCACACGTGGCCCTGGTTGAAGTAGATGCCGTTGACGATCCCCTCGACCGCCTGGTCGAGGGCGCAATCGTCGAACACGATGTTGGCGGCCTTGCCGCCGAGCTCGAGCGTGAGCGGCACCCCGCGCCCGGCCAGCTCGCGCTGGATCGCCTTGCCCACCTCGGTCGAGCCGGTGAACGCGAGCTTGTCGATGCCCGGGTGGCGCACGAGCTCCGCGCCTGCCGAACCGTCGCCGGTGACGATGTTGACCACGCCGGCGGGCAGCTCGGCCTGGCGGCAGACGTCGGCGAACATGAGCGCCGTGAGCGGCGTCGTCTCGGCCGGCTTCAGCACCACCGTGTTGCCGCACGCAAGCGCCGGGGCGACCTTCCAGGCCAGCATCAGGAGCGGGAAGTTCCAGGGGATGATCTGGCCGGCGACGCCCAGCGGCCGGTGCGGCCGGTTGGGGAAGGCGTACTCGAGCTTGTCCGCCCAGCCGGCGTGGTAGAAGAAGTGCGCGGCGGCCAGGGGCAGGTCGACGTCGCGCGACTCCTTGATCGGCTTGCCGCCGTCGAGCGACTCGGCGACGGCGAGCTCGCGCGCCCGCTCCTGCAGGATGCGCGCGATCCGGAACAGGTACTTGGCCCGCTCGGCCGGGCGCAGCGCCGACCAGCCGTCGGCGAACGCGCCGCGCGCGGCCTGCACCGCCAGGTCGACGTCGGCGGCGCCGGCCTGGGCCACCTGCGCCAGCGCCTCCTCGTCGGCCGGGGAGCTGGTCACGAACCACTCGCCGGAGCGCGGCTCGACGGACTCGCCGCCGATGAAGAGGCCGTAGCGCTCCTGGAAGCTGACGATGTCGCGCGCCTCCGGCGCGGGCGCGTACTCCCACTCGAGCGGCGCGGGTGCCGCCGCGGGCCGGTGCTCGAGGTCGGACATCAGTCGAGCGTGAAGTGGTCGGGGGACTGATACACGCCGGTGCGCTGCTTGCGGATCTGCATGAGCACGTCGTTCAGGAGCGACGAGGCGCCGAACCGGAACCGCTCGGGCGTGAGCCAGTCGCGGCCGAGCGTCTCGTTCAGCACGCACAGGTACTGGATGGCGAGCTTCGCGTGCCGGATCCCGCCCGCGGGCTTCATCCCCACCTGCCGGCCGGTCTCGGCCTCGACATCGCGGATCGCCTCGAGCATGCACAGCGTCACCGGCAGCGTCGCCGCCGGGCTGACCTTCCCGGTCGACGTCTTGATGAAGTCCGCGCCGGCCGCCATCGCCAGGAGCGACGCGCGGCGCACGTTGTCGTAGGTGCCGAGCTCGCCCGTCTCCAGGATCACCTTCAGGTGCGCGGCGCCCGCGGCCTCCTTCACGCGCACGATCTCGTCGTACACCTTGGCGTAGCGCCCAGACAGGAACGCGCCGCGGTCGATCACCATGTCGACCTCGTCCGCGCCCAGCTCGACGGCCGCCCGCACGTCGGCCAGCTTGACGTCGATCGGCGACTGCCCCGACGGGAACGCGGTCGCGACCGAGGCGATGCGCACCGTCCGGTCGGCGCCGAGCCGCTCGCGGGCGACCGGGACGAGGTTCGGGTACACGCAGACGGCCGCCACCGACGGCACGCTCGGGTCGACCGGGTCGGGGTGCACGGCCTTGGCGCACATCGCCGCGACCTTGCCCGGCGTATCGGCGCCCTCGAGCGTCGTCAGGTCGATCATGCGCACGACCAGGTCGAGCGCGTGCAGCTTGGAATCGCGCTTGATCGAGCGCTTCGCCAGGTCGGCGGCACGCGCCTCGAGCGCGACAGCGTCGACCGCGCCGATGCGCGGCAGGCGCGGCTCGAGCGGCAACTCGAACCCGCGGGTGAGCGTGGCCGTGCCGTCCATTCCCCGCAGTCTAGTTACGCGGCCGCCCGCGGCCTGCTCAGCGCAGAACTCGATAGGTGAGGTGGGTGACGCCGGGGGCCTCGACGACCCCAACTTGCTCCAGCGTGGCCGGCGAGGCGGGCGGCGCGTCGAAGAGGCGCACCCCGGCGCCCAGGAGCACCGGAACGAGGTGGATCTGGATCTCGTCGACCAGGCCGGCCGCGACGTACTGCTTGGCGACTCCGGCCCCGCCGGCGACCGTCACATCGCGTCCGTCCGCGGCATCCCGGGCAAGGGCGAGGGCCGCGTCGACGCCGTCGCAGAAGGTGAACGACGTCCCGCCCTGGAGCACGAGCGGCTCGCGAGGGTGATGGGTGAGCACGAAGACGGGCAGGTGAAACGGCGGCTCCTCGCCCCACCAGCCGCGCCAGGGATCGTCGCCCCAGGGGCCGGGGCCGCCGCCGAACATGTTGCGGCCCATGACGAGCGCCCCGACATCCCCGCCCGACGCCTCGAAGACGGCCGTGCTCGCGTTCACCTCGCCGCCCTCGAGGCCGGCGCTCCGGCGCCACGCGGCAAGCGCGCGCATCCAGCCGTGCAGGAGCTCACCGCCGACGCCGAGCGGGTGCTCGCGGCTCTGCTCCGGGCCGGCGACGAAGCCGTCGAGCGACATCGACGTCGAGTAGCGCAGCCTGGTCATCGCAGTGCAGACCGGCCGGCCGGCCGAAACTCATCGCACCATCGCGCGGGCCTTGACTGAACGCGCTCCGCGTTGACCGCCGGCCCGCAGATGCCGTCCGCTCGTAGCACTAGCATCGTGTGCCGGGGGTTGACCGATCCGCGCGTCAGCCGCAATCGAGGGGAGACCGTCGTGTCCAGAACACCCAGGCTCATCGGCGCGGCGGGAGCCTTCGCCGTCGCGATCGGCATGACGATGATCGGGGCGAGCGGCGCGGCCGGCGCGGGCTCGGCACCGGCGTACAGCCGCGTCGCCGGCAGCGTCGCCCCGTTCGCGGCCAGCGCCCAGGTGATCGGCGCCGTCCCGAGCAGCAGGCCGCTGACCGTCCAGCTGTGGCTGCGCCCCGCCCTCGCCGCCGCCGAGCGCATGGCGACGGCGGTGAGCACGCCGGCGAGCCCGCTCTACCACCGCTACCTCAGCCCGGCCAGGTACACGGCCGAGTTCGGGGCGAGCCCCGCGCGCGCCAAGGCCGTCGAGTCGTGGCTGCGCGCGCAGGGGTTCACGGGCGTCCATGCGGACGCGCTGCGCGCGTACGTGCGGGCGACGGCCCCGACCGCGACCATCGAGCGCGCGTTCCGGGTGCGCATGCAGCTCTTCCGCTCGTCGCAGGCGGTGAACGCCGGCCGCTACGCCCTGCGCTCCAACGACCGCGCCATCTCGCTCCCGAGCGCGCTCGCGGCGAGCGTCGCGGGCGTCACCGGCCTCGACAACGCCGCTCCGAAGTCGACCCTCCTGCGGGTGACGCACATGCCCGCGTCGAGCCAGCCCGCGCCGGCGAGCCACGGCATCACGTTCGGCCCGTGCTCGCAGTTCTACGGCCAGCACACGACGGCCGGGCTGCCCAGGCATTTCGGGATCACGACGTTCCCGACCGAGGTGTGCGGCTACGGCGCCCAGCAGATGCGGGCCGCCTACGGCGCCGATACGCGCAACACCGGGAAGGGCCAGACCGTCGCGCTGGTCGAGCTCGGCCTCGCGCCGAGGATGTTCCAGACCCTGACCGACTACGCGGCGCACAACGGCATGCCGGCACCATCGCCGACCCGCTACTCCGAGCTCGCGCTCGGCCAGGGCTCGGCCTGCGGCGACCCGTTCGACGTGGAGGAGCAGCTCGACGTCGAGTCCTCCTACGACATGGCGCCCGCCGCGCGCCAGATCGTGGTCGGCGGCGATAGCTGCGACTTCGGCGACTTCGGCCTCCAGGGCCTGTTCAACGCCGACCTGGCCGTGCTCGGCAGCGGCGGCCACCCGCTCGCGTCGATCGCCTCGAACTCGTGGGAGAGCGGCAGCGAGGCGCAGCCGGCCGACTTGACGAGCATCGAGCACTCGTTCATGGTGCGGGCCGCGGCCGAGGGCATCGGCATGTACTTCTCGTCCGGCGACGGCTCGGGAACCGAGGCGCCCTCGTCCGATCCGTTCGCGATCTCGGTCGGAGGCACGACGCTCGGCATCGGCAGCACCGGGAACCGCCTGTTCGAGACCGGCTGGTCGACGGCCGTCTCCGCCCTGTTCAGCAAGCAGTGGTTCCTGCTCGGCGAGCAGGGCGCCGCGGGCGGAGGCCCCAGCCTGCTGTGGAGCCAGCCGAGCTACCAGCAGGGGATCGTCCCCGCCGCCCTCGCCACGGCTCCGGGCAACCGCCCGGGCGCGGTGCGCTCGGCGCCCGACATCGGCGCAGATGCCGACCCGTTCACGGGCTTCGCGGTGGGGCTGATCGTCGTCCGGCACCATCAGCCCGTCTACATCCAGACCGACATCGGCGGCACGAGCCTCGCCGCGCCGCTGGTCGCCGGGATCGTCGCCTCGGCCCAGCAGGGGCAAGCGGCCCCGTTCGGGTTCCTCGACCCCGCCCTCTACACGCTGGCCAACACGGGCGCCGTGCACCAGGTGCTGCCGATGAGCCGCCGCACGCCCCCTCGCTATCGCGGGACGGTGTGCGGATCGCGGACGTGCGGCCTGCAGGTGCTCACCACCTTCGACGACCAGAGCCCGAACATGTTCGGCTACACCGGCCAGGTCGCGCGCCGGGGGTACGGCAACATGAGCGGGATCGGGTCGCCGAACGGCCAGGCGTTCATCACGGCGCTGCGCGCGGCGGCCGGCTGACCGCACGCGCACACGGGTGGCGGCCGGAGCTCATCCGGCCGCCACCCGCCCCGCCCGCAGGTCGACCATCCGCGCGCCCAGGTACACGGCGAACGAGATCGAGCTGATGAAGAAGCTCGTCGGCCACGGCTTGGCCAGGCTCAGCAGGATGCCGCCCTCGGTGGCGACGAGCGCGATCACGATCGCGACCAGGATCGCCGTCGCCGGGTTGGCCGTCAGCCGCTGTGCGGCTGCCGCCGGCGTGATCACGAGCGTCAGCACGAGCAGCACGCCGACCACCTGGATCGCCTCGGCGGTCGTGAGCGCGAGCAGCAGGAAGGTGAGCACCGAGAGCGCGCGCACGGGGACGCCGCGGGCCTCGGCCACCTCGGGGTCGATGCTCGAGAAGAGCAGCGGGCGGTACGGGCGGCGATGCCGCCCAGGACGACGGCGGCGACGGCCGCGAGGGCCGCGAGCTGGCGGTCGCTGACGCCGACGATGCTGCCGAAGAGCAGGTTCGTGGCCTCGGTCGCGTACCCCTGGTAGAGGCTCAGGAAGAGCACCCCCAGGCCGAGCCCGAAGGCCAGCACCGCGCCGATCGCGCTGTCGCGCTCGCGCCCGCGCAGCGACAGCACGCCGAGCACCGCCCCGACGATCAGCGAGCCGCCCATCATCCCGATCACGGGGTCGATGCCGAGGACGAGCGCGCCGGCGGCGCCGGTGAAGCCGAGCTCGGAGATCGCGTGCACCGCGAAGCTCGCACCGCGGGTGACGACGAACGTGCCGATGGCGCCGCTCAGCACGGCCACGACACCCCCCGCGAGCAGCGCGGTGTGGACGAAGTGCTGGGCCAGGAGGTCGGTGAACATCAGTGCGCACCCTGGGGCGCGTGGTCGTGATGGTGGACGCCGTCGTCGTCGGGCGTGCCGACGACGACGACGCGGCCGCGCACGCGCAGCACGTCGACCGGGGTGTCGTAGAGCCGCGACAGCGTCTCGGTCTGGAGCACCTCGTCGGGCGTCCCCATCGCCCACCGGCCCGGCGCGAGGTAGAGCACGCGGTCGGCGACCCGCAGGATCGGGTTGACGTCGTGGGTGACGAAGACGACCGGCGTGCCGGCCGCGCGGCGGCGCTGGTCGAGCAGGTCGACGACGATCCGCTGCGATGCGAGGTCGAGCGAGAGCAGCGGCTCGTCGGCCAGGAGCAGCGCCGGATCGGAGACGAGCGCCTGGGCGATGCGCAGGCGCTGCTGCTCGCCGCCCGAGAGGCGTCCGACCGGGAGCTCGCCGTAGCCGGCCGCACCGACGGCGCGCAGGGCGCGGCCGACGCGCTCGTCCGAGGCCCGCGAGTGCAGCCCGAGGCCCCAGCGGTGGCCGTCGAGGCCCAGGCGGACGAGGTCGCAGCCGCGCACCGGGGCGTCGCGGTCGAACGCGTGCTGCTGAGGCACGTAGCCGACCTGCGCCCGCGCCCGCGCCGGCGGCCGCCCGGCCACCTCCACCGTGCCCGGCGCTCGGCTGCAAGCAGGCCGAGCAGGATGCGCACGAGCGAGGTCTTGCCGGTGCCGTTCGGGCCGAGCACGGCCATGAACTCGCCCTCGTGCAGGTCGAAGCTGAGGTCGTCCCAGAGGACGCGCGAACCGAAGCGCAGCGACACCTGCCGCGCCCGCACGACGGCTGCGGCGGCCGCGCTCACCGGCGCCAGCGCCCGCTCGAGCGCCCGCGCCTGGGAGAGCTGCCACGCCTGGAAGCGTCCGGCCCGGCGGCATCGTCTCGCTGACGCCGACCACGGGGATCCCGGCCGCCGTCGCGGCGGCGCGCATCCGGGTCGTGATCGGCGAGACGGCCTGGTGTTGTGAGCAGCACGCGCACGCGGTGGTCGTGCAGGAGCGCGGTCATCTGCGCGACCGCCTCGGGAGAGGGCTCGCTGCCGTCCTCGATCGCGCGCGCGAAGGCCGCCGGGCGTCAGGTTGCGCAGGCCGGCGGCGGCGAGCAGGTAGCCCGGGCACGGGCTCGGTGTAGGCGACGGGCGCCCCGCCGAACCGGGCGCGGATCGCCGCCACCTCGCGATCGCAGCGGCGCCAGGCTGCGGTCGAACCGGCGCAGGCCGGCGCGGTAGGCGGCGCGATGGCCGGGATCGGCGCCGGCCGAGCCCCGCGGCGATCGCACGCGGCGATCCGGCGGCAGGCGCGGCACGTCGTACCAGAGGTGCGGGTTGGCGTCGGCGCCGGACACACCGAGCACGTCGGCGATGGTGACGACGACCCGGTGCGAGCTCGGCGCCGCCGCCTCGAGCTTCCCCATGAAGCTGTCGTAGCCGGCGCCGTTCTGGATCACGAGCGCGGCCTGGGCGACCGCAAGGCCGGTGGCCGTGCCGGGCTCGAACAGGTGCGGGTCGGCGTTCGGATCGTGCAGGACGGAGGTCACGGCCACGTGCCGGCCGCCGATCTGGGCGGCGATGTTGCCGTAGAAGTTCTCGCCGGCGACGACCCGCACCCGCCCGCCGTGCGGGCGCGGCGACGACCCGCCCGCGGCCAGGCCCAGGCCGGCGACGGCGAGCGCGGCCGCAAGGACGCAGAATCCGACGAACGTCTTCGACACTGCCGCAGCCTAACGGAAATGAAAACGGATGTCAATCCTACTCTTGAGATCCCGCGACGCGGCGACTACGCTGCTGCCGTGGACACCGGACGCAACCGCCGCAACCGCGAGGCGCTGCTCGACGCCGGCCGCTCGATCGGCCACGCCTTCAGCGTGCGCGAGCTGCACGAGACGGCGCGCCGGGATCAGCCCCGCATCGGCCTGACCACGGCCTACCGGGCGATCGAGCGCTGGCGCGACGAGGGCCTGGTCGAGGAGGCCGGCACGCGCTCCGGCGAGGCGGTGTTCGTCATGTGCGGCGCCGACGGCCACCACCACCACCTGGTCTGCGTCGAGTGCGGCGCCGTCACGACCCTCGAGGGCTGCGCGCTCGTGTCGGTGCGCCAGGCGGCCGAGTCGGTCGGGTTCGAGCTCTCCGACCGCGCGCTCGCGTCGCTTCCCGGGCGCTGCGCGCGCTGCGCCCGGACGTGAGCACGCTCCGCGACCACGCCCGCGCCGCGGCCAGTCCGGTGTTCGGGATCCCGCTCTCGGTGCTCGACGTCGCCCCGGTCGCAAGCGACGCGACCCCGGTGGCGGCGCTCGCCCAGGCGACCGCCCTCGCCGGCCTCGTCGACCGGCTGGGCTACCACCGGCTGTGGTACGCCGAGCACCACAACATGCCGGGCATCGCGAGCTCCGCGCCTGAGGTGCTGATCGCGAACGCGGCCGCCCTGACGGCACGGATCCGCGTCGGGTCGGGCGGCGTGATGCTGCCCAACCACGCACCGCTCGTCGTCGCCGAGCGGTTCGGCACCCTCGAGGCGCTCCACCCCGGGCGCATCGACCTCGGCATCGGCCGCGCCCCCGGCACCGACCAGCGCACGATGCGAGCCCTGCGGCGGCTCGGGTCGAGCGACGATCTGCTCGACCTGCTGCGCGAGCTCTACGGCTTCTTCAACGGCTTCGCCGCGGACGACGAGTACGCCGGCATCCACGCGGTGCCGGGGTACGGCTCGGGCATGCCCGCGGTGTGGCTGCTCGGCTCGAGCGGCTACAGCGCTCAGGCGGCCGGCCTGATGGGGCTGCCGTTCGCGTTCGCCCACCACTTCAGCGCCCAGAACACGCTGCCCGCCCTCGAGCTCTACCGCTCGCGTTTCCAGCCGTCGCCCGACCTCGAGGCGCCCTACGCCCAGGTGACGGTGTTCACGGTCGTCGCCGACACCGATCCCGAGGCGGAGCGCCTGGCATCAGCGATGGCGCTCAGCTTCGCCCAGCGCCGCAGCGGCCGGCCGCCCGGCCCTCTGCCGACCCTCGGGCAGGTCGAGCGGCACGCGTGGTCAGACGACGAGCGCGCCTACGCCGCGGCGTACCTGCGCACGCAGGTCGTCGGCAGCCCGGCGACGGTGCGCGAGCGGCTGACCGCGCTCCTGGCCGAGACCGCGGCTGACGAGGTGATGGCGATCGCGAGCGTCCCCGACGCCGACGCGCGATCGCGGTCCTTCACGCTGCTCGCCGAGCTCGCCGGGCTCTAGCGCCAGGGCTGGGTCGCGCGCTTGCGGGCCTCGATGTCGGCGCCCGTCTCGCGGCCGCGCCGCCAGACCAGCAGGAAGCCGACCGGAGCCGCGATCAGCGGCAGTCCGATCACGAGCAGCGGCACGAGCACCCACTTCGTGTCGATGTTGTGGCCCGTCGGCAGACCCTGCGCGTGCGGGGCGAAATCGGGCTGGGCGGTGATCGACGCCGGACCGCCCGGACCCGCGAACTGCGCCGTGGCGGCCATCGAGTCGACCAGCCAGCGTCCGCCGATGCGCCTGACCGTGGTCGTGAACACCTCGACGCCCGAGTTGCTGCCCTTCTTCGGCTGCAGCATGAGGTCGAACGTCACCGCGTTCGGCGTGACCGTGATCGGGCGGATGCCGTAGGGCCGATCGGCGACCGGATAGGGGAACACCGGCAGCGACCCCTTGCGCCAGTCCGAATGGGTCGTCGTCGACCGCATCGACGGAGTCGCAAGCGCCCACGCCGTGCCCGGGTGCACCCGGCCGACCGCCGCCGGCACGAATTCCCGCAGGAGCACCTGGATCTGGTGCAGCTCCTGCCTGGGGATCGTCGGCGTGGCCGCCGTCGCCGGGGCAGCCGCGGCCAGAGCCATCACCGCGACTCCCGCCATGATCACCAACCGCCTCACGGACGTAGCTTGCCACGCCTGGCGCGTGGACGCATACCCCGTCAGCCGACCGCCTCGGCCGAGGCGCTGCTGGACACGGCATCGGCGCGCGCGATCCACGGTGACGCCCGCAGCTCGTCGAAGACGGCACGGGCCTCCGCGGCGAGCGGCTCGGCCTCGTCGCCGCGGCCGTCGGCCTGGAGGAGCTCGGCGCGCTCCAGCTGCGCGACGGCCGCCCAGAAGCGCAGCCCGAGCTCGCGGAAGCTCGTCACCGCGAGGGCCGCGTGCATCTCGCCGAGCTCGGCGGTCTCGGCCAGACGCGCGCGGGCGCGGTTCACATGCGCTGCGAGGGACGGCGGCCGCAGCCCCGGCGGGATCCCCTCGATCCGGTCGACGATCTCGTGCGCGTTCGCCCGGTCACCCATCGCGATCGCGGCCTCGAGCGCCCACATGAACCCCATCTTGGCGTCCTGGCCGTCGAGGCCGAGCGTGTCGCCGAACTCCACCGTCTGCAGGCCGGCGGCCACGGCCTCCGGGTGGCGCCCCTCGACGTGCAGCACGCACGCGTTGGCCGCCGCGTAGCCGGCCCGCTCCTGCACGTCGACCGACTCGCCCAGCCGGGCATAGATGCCGAGCAGCCGCCGCGCTGCCGCCACGTCGCCGCGGTGGACGTGGATCTCGAGGATCGAGCTCAGCGGGCTCAGCAGCGTGCCGCCCGTCGGCAGCATCTCCTCGGGCAGCTCGTGGTAGGCGGCCATGGCCTCGTCCCAGCGCCCGAGCATGTAGAGCGGATACGTCGACTCGCTGAGCGCGAACCACTCGTGCGGGCGGCTGCCGACGGCCTTCGCCAGCACTGCGGCCTGCTCGAGGTGGCCGAGCGCCTCGGTGTAGCGATCGCGGCGGAAGGCGAGGTCGGAGAGGTTCGACGCCGCCCGGCTCGCCTCCTCGCGCAGCTCGTGCTTCTGGGCCAGGTCGAGCGAGAGCTGGAAGAGCCCGCGGGCCTCCTCGGGGTGGCGGCCGGACGCGCCGACCATCGCCTTGATCATGATCGCGTTCGTGAGCACCCGGTGCATGCCGAGCGCCTCGGCGAGGTCGAGCGCCTGCTCGACGAGCTCGGCGCAGCGCGGCACGTCGCCTGCGAAGTAGAACGAGCCGGCAAGCCTCGTCGTCAGCGTGGCGAAGCTCTCGTCGGGCGGCTCCTCGCGCAGCACGTCGTAGGCCCGCTGCATGCGCGCGAGGCCCTCGTCGAGCCGGCCCTGGGCCTGATCGATGCGCGATCGGATGATCAGCACGCGCGCCGCGGCACCGTGCTCGCCGGCGGCCTCGTACAGGGCCTGGGCGCGCTCGGCCAGGTCGGCGGCGGCGTCCTGGGCGGCGGCCCGAACCGCCATCTGCGCCGCCCGGTCGAGCAGCCCGGCCTCGTCGAGCGGCGTCTCGGAGAGCTCGGCGGCGCGGGTGTAGTAGCGCTGCGCCTCGGTCGGGGCGCCCAGCGACTCGGCCCGCTCCCCGGCGCGCACCAGCAGCTCGCTGGCACGCCGGCGGACGGCATCGGCCCCGTCCGCATCGGGGGCCGCCGTGTAGGCGTCGATGTAGTGCGACGCCAGCACCTCGACGATCTCGTCGTCGTCGGCGAGCGTGCGCTCGAGATAGTCGGCCGCGGCCAGGTGGCGCTCACGCCGGTCGCGCATCGAGAGCGTCTCGTAGGCGACGCGGCGCATCAGATCCTGCAGGAAGCCGTACTGGCCGTGCTCGGGCGAGCGCGGATCGGCCTGGATCGAGAGCACCTCCTTGCGCACGAGCGCCGTGAGCACCGGCTCCACCCGAAGCGGCTCGATGCCGGAGAGCGCCTCGACGGCGTCGCGCGTGAACGTCTTGCCGAGCACCGCGCCGTCCTGCACCACCCGCCGCTCCTCGTCGGAGAGGCCGTCGAGGCGCGCGGCGATCAGCGCGTGCAGCGTCTCGGGCACCTCGAGCGCGTCGATCGGCCCGGCGGGCCGGTAGACGCTGCCCTCGCGCACGAGGTGGCCGCGGTCGAGCAGCATCCGCACGGTCTCCATCGCGTACAGCGGCACGCCCTCGGCGCGGGCGAGGATCTGGTCGCGCAGCGAGTCCGGGCAGCCCCGGCACGAGCCCCTCGAGCAGCGCGCGCATCGCCGGCTCCGACAGCGGCTCGAGGTACATCGACGTGAAGTTGCGCTTGCCGGCGCCCCAGGTGTCGCGGCGGTCGAGCAGCTCCGGCCGCGCGGCGGTGACGACGAAGAGCGGGCTCTGGCGCGACCAGTCGAGCAGGTACTCGATGAAGTCGAGCAGCGACGCATCCGCCCACTGCATGTCCTCGAAGACGAGCATCGTCGGGTACACGTCGGCGAGCCGCTCGAAGAACGTGCGCCAGGCCGCGAACAGGTCCTCGCGCGTGAAGGCGCTGCCCTCCTCGAGCCCCATCAGGTGGGCGACCCGCGGCTCGACGAAGCGCCCGCTCCGTCGCGTCGGTGACGTGCTCGTCGAGCACGGCCGCGAGCTTCACGAGCGCCGCCTCGGCCGACTCGTCCTCGCTGATCCGGCAGCGCATCCGCACCATGTCGGCCAGCGCCCAGTAGGTGACGCCCTCGCCGTAGGAGAGGCAGCGGCCGCGGTGCCAGTAGACGATCTGGGCGAGGCCGTCGAAGTACTTGTAGAACTCCCACACCAGGCGCGACTTGCCGATCCCGGCGATGCCGGTCACCGAGACCAGGTGCGCGCGGCGCTCGTCGGCGCAGACGCGTGGAAGAGGTCCTTGATCTGGCGCAGCTCGCGGTCGCGGCCGACGAACGGCGCCTCGAGGCCCTCCGACTTGAGCGACCCGCGCGCGCCCGACACGACGCGCACCGCCCGCCACAGCCGGTGCAGGCCGGCCTTGCCCTTCAGCTCGTGCGCGCCCGCGTCCTCGTAGACGACCGTCGGCTCGGTCGCGCGCCGCGTCGGCTCGCCGACGAGCACCTGGCCCGGCTCGGCCATCGACTGGATGCGCGAGGCGGTGTTCACGATGTCGCCGGCGACCATGCCCTGCCCGTCGGCGCCGACCGTCACGGTGGCCTCGCCGGTGAGGACGCCCGCGCGGGCGCGCAGGTCGGGGATGCCGACCTCGTCGCCGAGCGCCGTGACCGCCGCGACCAGGTCGAGCGCCGCCCGCACGGCCCGCTCGGCGTCGTCCTCGGTCGCCGTCGGCGTCCCCCACACCGCCATCACGGCGTCGCCGATGAACTTCTCGACCGTGCCGCCGTAGAGCTCGATCAGCCGCCGCGAGGCGTCGAAGTAGCGCGACAGGAGCTCGCGCACCTCGTCGGAGTCACGGCCCTCCGAGAGCGTCGTGAAGCCGACCAGATCGGCGAACAGCACCGAGACCAGCCGCCGCTCGGCCGCGGCGGGCGGCGGGGGCGGCGCGACGACCGGCGGGGCGGCGGCCGCATTGACCGCCGCCCCGCACTCGCCGCAGAACTTGGTGCCGGGCTCGATCGCCGACCCACAGGACTGGCAGCTCTGGGAGAGCCCGGAACCGCACTCGCCGCAGAACTTGCGCCCCGGGGTGTTCTCGCTCCCGCACCGTGGACAGTTCACGCCCCAAGTCTACGGTACGTTTGGGCCGTCCTTCCAGCCCATTCCTCCGATCTACCGCATTCCCCTGCGGGCCGAGTCGGCCGCCCGCGCGAGCGCGTGCGCCGCCGCAAAGAACTTCTTCGACTGACCGGCGAAGAGGCCGTTCGCGGTCAGTGCGTGCACGGCGGCCATCGCACCCGAGTTGTGCACCGTCGACGGCCGGATCACCGAGCAGACGGGCAGGCGCTTGTCGATGAAGTCCACCGGCTCGGGCATGATCAGGTTGGTCTGGAACTGCTCGCCGCCGAACGGCGGGGAGTTGAGGTCGGGGAACGTCACGCCCGTCTCGGGATCCTTCACGCCGGCGAGCGGCTGGGCGACCGCGTTTCCGGCCTTGTCGTGCCAGACGGCGAAGTGGTTCACCTCGACCCCGCCGATCGAGACGACGATGCGCAGCACCTCGAGGCTCGAGACCTTGAGGCTCATCGTCGTGTACAGGCTCGAGCCGCCCTGCTCGATCATGGCGAAGTGGAAGCCGGCCGTGTTGGCGATCGCCTGCATCCGCATCTGCTTGCGTCGTCGTCGGCGGCACCGGCTGGGACTGCCGGGCGGCGTGTCCGTGTCGTTCAGCGGGATCGCCGGCTCGTTCATGATGTTCACGGCCTGCGGGAACGTCGCCCCGAAGTCGGGGTTCTTGGTGCTGCGGTAGCGGGTGTACCAGCTCGTGTCCACGTTCAGGTTCTGCAGGTTCGTCAGGCGGCCGATCTGGCGCGCGCCGGTCGCCTTGCTGCTCGGCAGCGTCCGGAACTCGTCGAGGTTCACGGGCTGCCTCGCCCTTCGACCGCAGGTAGGCGTTCAGGAACGCCGCGTGGCTGCGCTCGTCGTCGGTGTTGTCGGAGATGTACTGCGGCATGTCGCCGTCGAGGTTCTCGAGGGCGGCGATGTAGGCGGGGTTGCCGCCGTTCACGCCGCCGAGCTCGGCGTACTGCTGCCACAGGTCGGTCTCGAGCAGCTCCGCCGCGGCCAGGAACCGCAGGATGGCGGTGTCGCCGCGCGAGAGCCGGCCCGAGTCGGCGAACGCGCCGGCGGTGCCGATGGCGCCCCCGGCGAGCACGCCCGCGCCCGCCGCGCCGACGCCCATGAGGAAGCCGCGCCGGCCGACGACGCGGCCCCAGTGCGACTCGAGCTCCTCCGCCGTCGGCGGCGTGTCCGGAGTGGTCGGTGTCGATTCCATCTGCCCCTCACTCTCGTGGTAGGTGTGCCGGTGCCCGGCGCCTGCGGCTACGAGGCGGGTGCGGAGGCGGTTTGCGCCCGTGTGAGTCGAGTCACCCGCCGCGTTCACCAGTGACGGCGGACACATCTGCAGGCCGCAATCCCCTCCCAGAGCCGATCGCCGCCGGGTCGGCGGCAGAACGTGCGCCCGGCCCGGTTGCGCTCTGGCCTGCGTGTTGTGTGGCCACCATCACCGTGCTGCATCAAACGGGCCAGGCCCGTCGTATTCAGCGGTGGTGGTCGGCGATGTACTTCTCGCCCTCGTCGCAGAAGAGCGTCACGACCGTGCTCAGGTCGGGCCGCTCGCGGCGGAGGCGCTTGGCGGCGACCATGTGCGCGCCGGAGCTCGGGCCGACGAAGATCCCGTGCTCGCGCGCCAGCCGCCGCATCTCGGCGACGGCCTCGTCGCTCGACACGCTGACCATGTCGGTGATCTCGTCGCGGTGGCGGGCGACGATGCCGGGCACGAATCCGTCGGCGATGCCCTCGATCGCGTGCAGCGCGATCTCGCCGCAGCAGATGGTGCGCGACTCGCCCGGCTCGAGGCCGACGATCAGCACGCCGGGATTGACCGCGCGGAAGGCCTGCCCCACGCCGATCAGGGTGCCGCCGGTGCCCACGCCGGCCACCAGGGCGTCCGGCGCCGCGGGCAGCTGCCCGAGGATCTCGGCGCCGAGCCACTCCCGGTTCTCGGTGACGTTCCACTCCGAGTCGAACTGGCCGGGATGGAAGTAGCCCGGCCGCTCGCCGAGGATGCGCGCGTGCTCGAGCGCTGCGGTCACGTGGAAGTCGCCGATCAGGAGCACGTCGGCGCCGTGCGCGCGAGAGATCGCGACCCGCTCCGAGCTCATGCCCTCGGGCATGACGACCAGCATGCGGTAGCCCTTGGCCGCCGCGACCATGCTCATCGCGTTGCCGGTGTTCCCGCTCGAGGCTTCGACGATCGTGTCGCCGGGCTCGAGCATGCCCTCGGCCTCGGCGCGCTCGATCATGTACCGGGCGAGCCGCGCCTTCACCGACCCCGACGGGTTCAGGTACTCGAGCTTCGCGTAGACGCCCTCGATGGCAAGCAGCGGCGTGCCGCCGATCGCCTCGACGACGGAGGTCGAGAGCGCAGGTGCGGCTCGATGGGTGTTCGTGTCGATGATCACGTGTTCAAAAACGGTACCAGGATCCTCAGTCCTGCGGCGTCCAGGGCACCGGGAAGGCGGCGTGCAGCGCGCCGTCCGCCGAGGCTGCCGCTCGCACGTGCGGGGCCACCGCCGGGGGCTGTCGAGAAGGTGAGCACGATCCGGCCGGAGGCGCTCTGCGGGCCGGCCAGCGTGAGCGTCGCCCGCATGCGATGCGCGGCCCGGTTCCAGATCGCGGAGCCGGAGACCGCCAGGTCGGAGACGAACCGATCTGCGTGGAACCGGATCGCGAGCGGGCGCTCGGAGTAGTACCCGCCGCGCACGGTGAACCGGCCGCCGCGCAGGCCGTGCCCGTCCACGCCGAACATGAGGTTGTACCAGCGGGTGAACGCGTCGCCGACGACCGCCCCCGCCGCCCACGCCGCCCGGCGCGCGCCCGGCGTCGAACGGTCGCCGGGGAGCGCATGGGCGCGCGGCGCTGCAGCGAGCGACGCCGGGAACCTGGCCACCTCGACCCCCGGCACCCGCCCGGCACAGCCCGTGTCGCCGGCGGCCAGACGGGTCAGGAACCGGCGCACGAGGCCGCTCGCGCAGCCCTGGAAGTCGGCCAGCGCGCTCACGTGGTTCGTGTTGCGCACCTGGACGTAGGTGGAATCGGGCCAGGCCGCCGCCGCCCGCCGTGCATCCGCGACGGGCGTCGCCTGGTCGAACTCGCCGTCGAGCGCGAGCACGGGCACCTGCGGCCGGGGGCCGGCGGGGAACGGCGGGTCGGAGACGGGCGGTGCCGGCCAGCCGACGCATCCGTACACGAGCTGGTTCTCGTCCAGCGAGCTCAGCCAGACCCGCTTCGCAAACGGCGCGAAGACGCCCGCGGGCAGCCGGGCGATCGCTCGGCGCAGCTGGCTGCGGCGCAGCGCAGGCGACGCGGCGACGTCCCAGATCGTCGGGTAGTCGTGGCAGGAGACGGCGGCGAAGTCGCCCACCGAGTAGCCGGCGGCGCCGCCGCCCGCGGCGTCGAACGAGACGTCCTCGGCCGCCAGGCGCAGCATCGGCGCCCGATCGCCGTGCCGCAGCGCCACGAGCGCTCCCGGCAGGTCGCGGAAGAACGTGTAGCTGAAGGTCGCGTCCTCGACGAGCTGTGCGAACAGGGCCGGCGTCAGGTGCACCGGCTCGGCGAAGCCGTCGGCGTCGCGGCCGGTGCCGACGAACGGGTGCGCGCGCAGCGATCGGCTGAACGACCCGATCGAGCGCAGGATGCCGTGGCAGGTGCCCGATCGCGCGCACAGCGCCCGCCATGCGTGGCGCAGCGAGACCGACTCCTCCGGCTCGAACGGGTTGAACGAGTTGTCGTAGGTGCCGTCCAGCACCACCGCGCGCACCAAGCCGGGGTGGTGCAGCGCGAACACCTGGGCGGCGTAGCTGCCGTAGGAGTCGCCGTAGACATCCACCTTGCCGATGCCGAGGCCGTGCAGGACCGCCGCGAGGTCGTCGGCGACCGCCGCGCTGCCGAAGCCCCCGGCCCGCATCCCCAGCTGCCGGGCGCACGCGGCCGCCGCCCGCTCGTAGACGCCGATGCCGTTCTGGAGCGCGCGGCAGTCGATCACGCTCGACCCGCCGGTGCCGCGCTGATCCATGACGATCAGGTCGTGGGTGCGGTGCAGCGGCCCGAGCATGAACAGATAGCTCTGCGCCGATCCGATCGACGGGTAGCCGGGGCCGCCCTCGAACGCCACCACGGGCTCGGCGGACGGTGCGCCCCGGTCGGTGTGGCGGTAGACGCGGAACGTCACGGTGAGGGGCTTGCCGAGCCCGGGGTGCGACCAGTAGAGGGGCACCGAGACCGACCCGCACTCGATCAGGGGCTTGCCGCCGCACGGCGTGAGGGCGAGGCGCCCGGCGGCAGCTGCCGACCCGCCGGGGACGGCGAGCAGCACCGCGCTCGCCGCGAGGGCGACGAGTGTCCGAACGTGCATGCCGGGGAGTGTCCCACCCGCGTTCTTTCGTGTCTAGACTCGTGCGCGTGTGGCCCGACGGCAAGCGCGCGGCGGCCGCCTTCACGTTCGACTTCGACGCGGAGGAGGTCTGGATCGGCGACGACGGCGCAAACGCCGACCGCCCCGGCGTGCTCTCGCAGGGCACCTACGGCGCCAAGGTGGCGGTGCCTCAGATCCTGGCGCTCCTGCGCAGGCAGGGGGTGCGGGCGACGTTCTTCATCCCCGGACGCGTGGCCGAGCGCCACCCGGAGCGCGTGCGCGAGATCATGGCCGACGGACACGAGATCGGCCACCACGGCTACACCCACACCTCGCCGGCGAACCTGGACGCCGCCGCCGAGGAGGACGAGCTCGTGCGCGCGCTCGCGGTGCTGCGCGGCTTCGGCGCGGACGTGGTGGGCTATCGCTCGCCGTCGTGGGACTTCAGCCCGCGGACGCTCGACCTGCTCGAACGGCACGGATTCGCCTACTCGACCAACCTGATGGACGACATCCGTCCCTACCGGCATCCCGGCAAGCGGCTGGCGGAGCTGCCGGTGCAGTGGATCCTCGACGACGCCGCCCACTTCTGGTTCGACGGCCGCGAGAGCTGGCTGCGCCGGATCTCGACGCCCAGCGAGGTGCGCGAGATCTGGGAGGCAGAGTTCGCCGGCATCCGCGACCTGGGCGGCGCCTTCGTCCTGACCATGCACCCGCAGGTGATCGGCCGACCGGGCCGGCTGCCGCTCCTCGAGGGCTTCATCGACCACGTGCGCCGGCACGAGCGACGTCTGGGTGGCCACCTGCCGTGAGATCGCCGAGCGGGTGACCTGACCGATGGCCGCCGGCACGCTGCTCGCGCTGGTCGACGCCGAGAGCCCGCGGGCGGCGCTCGTCACACCCGACGACGGCGCGACCGTCTCGCACGCGCAGCTCCGCGCTGCGGCAGCCGGCCTGGCGGCCGAGCTCGCGGCGGCCGGCGTCGACCGCGGCGACCGGGTCGCCGTCGTGCTTCCCAACGGGCCGGAGCTCGTCGCGGCGCTGTTCGCCCTGGCGGCGCTCGGCGCGGCCATGGCGCCGCTCAACCCGGCCTACACCGAGCCCGAGTATCGCTTCTTCCTCGACGACCTGGAGCCGCGGCTGCTGCTCGTCCCACCCGGCGCGGCGCCCGCGGCCCGGTCGGCCGCCGAGAGCACGAGGGTCGTCGAGCTCGCCCCGTGGGAGGCGGACTCGCCGCCGCGCCTGCTCACCGACATCCGGGCGCCCTCCGGCGGCCCGGCCCGAAGCGGTGGTGCGGACGACACCGCGCTCCTCCTGCACACGAGCGGCACGACGTCGCGCCCCAAGCAGGTGCCGCTCCTGCAGCGCAACCTGACCGCCCAGGCCGAGGCGATCGCCCGCCACTACGCGCTCACGCCGGATGACGTCTCGTACTGCGCGATGCCGCTCTTCCACGTCCACGGCCTGGTCGCATCGACGCTGGCGCAGCTCGCCGCCGGCGGGGCGGTCGTCGTTCCGCGCCGGTTCAGCCCTCGGCGCTTCTGGGCCCAGGCCGCGGCCCACGGCGTCACCTGGCTCTCGGCCGGGCCGACGCTCCACCGCATGATCCTCGACCAGCCGGGCGACCCTCCCGGGACGCTGCGCTTCACGCGCTCGTGCAGCTCGGCGCTCACGGCCGAGCTGATGTGCGAGGCCGAGGCGCGCTACGGCGTGCCCATGGTCGAGGCATACGGCATGACCGAGGCGAGCCACCAGATGACGTCCAACCCGCTGCCGCCGGGCGAGCGCCGGTCCGGCTCGGTCGGTGTGCCGGCGGGGGCCGATGTGCGCATCGTCGACGCCGCCGGCCGCGACGTGGCCGCCGGGGAGCGCGGGCGAGGTGGCGATCCGCGGCCCCGGGCTCACGCCCGGCTACCTGCGCAACGACCGGGCAAACGCCGACGCGTTCTTCGACGGCTGGTTTCGCACCGGCGACGAGGGCATCCTGGAAGACGGCTACCTGCGGCTGCGCGGCCGGCTCAAGGAGATGATCATCCGCGGCGGCGAGAACATCTCGCCGTACGAGATCGAGGCCGTCCTGCAGGCCCATCCGCAGGTGGCCGAGGCGGTCGCGTTCGGCGTCGACGACGCCAAGTACGGCCAGACGGTCGCGGCGGCCGTCGTCCTCTCCGGCGACGTGACGGGCGAGGAGCTGCGCGAGCAGGCGCGCGGCTCGCTCGCCGCCTTCAAGGTGCCCGAGCGGATCCACATCCTCGCCGAGATCCCGAAGACCCCGACGGGCAAGGTGCAGCGCTCGCGGATGGCCGCCCGGCTGGAGGACGGCGGGGCGTGAGGCTCGCGGTCCTCGGCGCGGGTGCGATCGGCGCCTACGTCGGGGCGACGCTCGCGCGCGCCGGCGCCGACGTGACCCTGATCGCCCGCGGCGCGCACCTGCAGGCGATGGTCGCAGACGGCGTCCACGTGCAGAGCCCGCGCGGCGACTTCGTGAGCGCATCCGGCGGCCACCGACGACCTCGCCGCGGTGGCCGATGCGGATGTCGTCTTCGTCGGCCTGAAGGCGTACACCCTGCCGGCCGTCGCGCCCGCGATCGGGCCGCTGCTGCGCGCCGTCGGCCGTGTGCGTGTTCGCGCAGAACGGCATCCCCTGGTGGTACTTCCACGGCCACGGCGGCCCGCTCGCCGGCCGCGTCGTCGAGAGCGTCGATCCCGGCGGGGTCGTGACCACGGCGATCGGGCCCGAGCGGGCGTCGGCTGCGTCCTCTACTGCGCCACCGAGATCGTCGCGCCGGGCGTGATCCGCCACATCGAGGGCACGCGCTTCTCGCTCGGGACGCCGTCAGGCGCGCCGGAGCGAGCGCTGCGACGGCGATCTCGGCGGCCTTCCGGGCGTGCGGGTCTGAAGGCGCCGGTCGAGCGCGATCTGCGCCCGCAGATCTGGCTCAAGCTGATCGGGAACGCGGCGTTCAACCCGATCACGACCCTGACCGGCGCGACGCTCGGCGAGCTGCGCGGGATCGGCGCACGCGCTCGCGCTCGCGCGCGGCGTGATGGAGGAGTGCGCGGCGGTCGCCGCCGCGCTCGGCGTCGAGATCCCGCTCTCGATCGACCGCCGGCTGGAGGGCGCGCTCGCCGTCGGCGACCACCGCACGTCGATGCTGCAGGACTTCGAGGCGGGCAAGCCGCTCGAGTCCGACTGCATGACCGGCGCGGTGGTCGAGATCGCGGATGCACTGGGGGTGGAGGTGCCGAGCACGCGTGTCCTGCACGGCCTGATCAAGGCGGTCGAGGAGCTGCGCGATGCCTGACCGCAGGTGGGCGATCGCAACGCCGCACACGGCGGCGACCGCCGCGGGCGCCGCCGCGTTCGAGGCGGGCGGGAACGCCGTCGACGCCGCCCTCGCCGCCGCCTGTGCGATCGCCGTCGTCTACCCGCACATGAACGCCGTCGGCGGCGACGTGATGGCGCTCGTGCACGACGGCGAGGCCCACGCCGTGAACGGGAGCGGCCGGGCGCCGGCGGCGCTGGCGCCGGGGCCGGTGCCGTTGCGGCGGGGTCGGCGCGATCACGGTGCCGGGCGCGGTGCGAGCATGGGCGACGCTGGCCGAGCGGTGGGGGTCGCTGCCGCTGTCACGAGGCGCTCGCCGGCGCGGCCGCGCTCGCGCACGACGGCGTCGCCGTCGCGCCGTCGCTGGCGCGGACGATCGTCGATTGCCGGGAGCTGATCGCCGCCGACGCCGGCCTCTCGGCGTGTTCGCTCCGGGGGGAGCGCTCCTGACCGAGGGCGAGCCCCTGGTGCAGGAGCGGCTCGGGCTCACGCTGGAGCGGCTGGCCGGCCACGGCGCGGACGACCTGTACGCCGGCGAGACCGGGGCGATGCTCATTGCCGGGCTGCGAGCGCTGGGTGCGCCGCTTGGTGCTCGCCGATCTGGAGGCCCACCGCACCGACGTCTCCCCCGCGCTCCGGCGTCGGGTCGGCGCCGAGGAGTACCTGACGATGCGCCCGAACTCGCAGGGCTACGTCCTGCCCCAGATCATGGCCGTGGCCGAGCGGGTACGGCTGGCGGATGCGTTCGGGCACGGCGCGCCGATGCTGTCCGCGATCTTCGCGCTCGCGGCGGCCGACCGCGACGCCCACCTGGCCGACCCGGCCGCGATGCGGATCGACGTCGAGGATCTGCTCTCCGAGGGACACGTCGCGGAGCTGGCCGCCGAGGCTGTCGGCAGGGTGGGCGTGCCGACGGCGTGGCCGCGGGCGACCGGCGACACGATCGCCCTCGTCGCCGCCGACGCCGGCCTGCGGGTCTCGCTGATCCAGAGCATCTACTACGGGTTCGGGTCGGGCGTGCTCGAGCCGGAGACGGGCATCCTGCTGCACAATCGCGGCGCGTGCTTCTCGGCCGATCCCGAGAGCCCGAACGCACCCGCCCCGGGGAAGCGGCCGCTGCACACGCTGATGCCGCTCATGGCCGAGCGCGACGGCCGCGTCAGCTGGGTGGCGGGGACGATGGGCGGGCACGCCCAGCCCCAGATCCACGCCCAGCTGCTGCTGCGGCGGCAGGCCGGCGCCGGCGCCCAGGCGGCGGTGGCCGCGCCGCGCTTCATCGTCGGCGAGGAGGAGCCGGGCCTCGCGATCTCCGTCGAGGAGGGCTTCGACTCGGCGTGGAGCGCCTTCACCGACTGGGGCGCGACCCCGGTCGCGATCCCACCTGGCAGCGGCCTCGCCGGCCACTCGCACGCGATCGCGATCGACCCTGACGGCTCGTTCGACGCCGGGTCAGACCCGCGCGCCGACGGCGCCGCCGCCGCCGGCTGAGAACCCGGGTCGAGCGGCCCCCGCCAGCGTCCGCAATCGCGGCACGAGTGCGTCGTCCTGGACGTCCGCGAAGAAGGCGACGTCGGCCGCCTCCACGTCTGCCAGCGCGCCCTGCAGGCGATCGCGCCCGGCGGCCGTGACCGTCACCCGGACGCTCCTCGCATCGGCCGGGTCGCGCAGCCGCTCGACGAGCCCGGCCCGCTCGAGCGCGCGCACGACCTGGCTCGTCATCATGGCGTCCGTCCCCGCGTGCTCCGCCAGACGCCGCTGCGAAGGCTGCTCGCCCTGCTCGCCCAGCCACCAGGCCGAGGCGAGCAGGACGAACTGGACGTGCGTCAGGTCGTGCGGGGCGAGCGCGGCCCGCATCGCCCGCTGCCAGCGCATGGTCGCGTGCCAGAGCAGGAACCCCGGGCTCTCCCAGGCGGAGGAGTACTCCGACCTCACGCCGGGAGCGTACGCCCCGGGCGGCCGCCGCGAGCGCGGCGACGCTCTCGGGCAGGTCCTCGGCAACCGCGCGGGCCGATCTGGTCAGCATCGGGCCCGTCGGCCTCGATCGAGACGACGATGCGTGCGCCCGATGCCGTCGGCTCGACCCGGTGCCGGAACCGCAGCACGAGCGGGCCGAGGCGCGTCTCGTCGGCGAACCCCCGCCCCTCCTGCACCGCGGTGATCGTGAACGCGATCGGCTCCGGCATGCCCTGCGGGTGCAGAGTGCCCGTCGTGCCGGCCGCGAACGGCCCGGCAACCGTCGTCGCCACCAGGCTTGCGTCCCACCGCGGCCAGCCCTCGACGTCGGCCCAGAGGGCGAAGACGGCCTCGGGCGAGGCCTCGGTCTCGTGCACGTGCTCGGTCTGCCACATCGTTGCAACTCCCTTCGTATGTGCGCATATTATAAGCGCGCATAGTTCAGGTGTCAAATCCTCGCCGTGAAGGTGCGTGGCGAGACGCACCCCCACGGCGAAGAGGGGAAGGCTATCGCGTCGGGTCGGGGACGATGCGGATGTACGGCTTCGGCTCGTCCCAGGTGCCGAAGAGCTCCTTCGCCTGCTCGTTGTTCACCGAGCCGGCGATGACGACGTCCTCACCCCGGTTCCAGTTCACCGGAGTCGCCACCTTGTGCTTCGCCGTGAGCTGGAGCGAGTCGAGCACCCGCAGCACCTCGTCGAAGTTGCGGCCGGTGGTCATCGGGTAGACCAGGATCAGCTTGATCTTCTTGTCCGGGCCGATGATGAACACGTTGCGGACGGTCTGGTTATCGGCCGGCGTGCGGTCGGCGGCGTCGCCCGCCACATCCGCCTGCAGCATGCCGTAGGCCTTCGAGACCGTGAAGTCCTTGTCGCCGATCAGCGGGTAGTTGGGCGCGGTGCCCTGGGTCTCCTCGATGTCCTTGAACCAGTCGTCGTGCCTCTCGACCGGGTCGACCGAGAGCCCGATGATCTTCGTGTTGCGCTTGTCGAACTCGGGCTTGATCTTCGCCATGTAGCCGAGCTCGGTCGTGCAGATCGGCGTGAAGTCCTTGGGATGCGAGAAGAGCACCGCCCACGAGTCGCCGATCCAGTCGTGGAAGCTGATCGGCCCCTCGGTCGAGTCGGCTGTGAAATCGGGTGCAGTGTCGTTCAGCTGCAGCGCCATGTGTCGTTCCTCCTGGTCTTTCCAGCGTTTGGATCCAAAGTATATCCGGGCGCCTACACCGCCTGCGCAGACGTGCGCACCGCCACAAGTGCGGGCCGATCGGTGACCGCAAGCGCCTCCCCGAGCGCGTCCGGGAGCTCCGCCGCGGTGCGGACGCTCCACCCCCGCCCGCCGCAGCTCTCGGCGTAGGCCGCGAAGTCCGGGTTCACGAGATCGGTCTGCCAGACAGGCCGGATCGCCGAGATCTGCTCGCGGCTGATCTTGCCGAGCTCGCCGTTGTTGAGCAGGACGTGCAGGATCGGCATGCCGTACTTGACCGCGGTGGTGAACTCGGCCAGGTACTGGCCGAAGCCGCCGTCGCCCGTCACCGACGACGACCTTGCGGCCGCCACGCGGTCGCCGCCCACGCGCCCATCGCGGCCGGGAACCCGAAGCCGATCGAGCCGAGGTAGCCGGACATCAGCACGTCCTGGCCGGGCCTTGCACTCGAAGTAGTGGCCGAACGCGTAGGCGTTGTTGCCGACGTCGACCGCGATCACCGCGTCGGCGGGCACGACGCTCGGTGAGCGCGGCGAAGACGGCGCCGGATGCATCCGCCCGGCGCCGTCGGCGAGCGCGCCCGGCGCGCCTTCTCGGCCGCCAGCGCTCCTACGGCGGCGCGATCACCGCCCGCTGCTTCGGGTGCTGCTCGGCCTCGGCGCAGCTCACCGGCAGAGCGCCTCGACGCGTCCGGCCGATGTCGCCCCACAGCGGCACGTCGACCGGGTGGAACTTGCCGAGCATCATCCGGTCGAGGTCGACCTGGATCGTCGGGACGTAGGTGGCGATGCCGGTGTGGTTCGAGAACGACGCGCCGAGCACGAGCAGGCAGTCGCTGCGCGCCATGACGGCTCGAGCGCGACCGGGGTGCCGCGACCGGCCGAGCACGCCGCAGCCAGCGGATGGTCGTCGGGCACGAGCCCTTCGCCTTGAACGTGGTGATCACCGGCGCGTCGATGTGCTCGGCGAGCGCGAGCACCGCGTCGCGGAACGGCCGGGCGCCGTTGCCGGCAGATGATCGACGGGTCGCTCGGCGGCGCGCAGCAGCGTCGATGGCGCGCTCGAGCTCGTCGGCCGGCGGGAGCGATCGCATGCGGCCGCGATGCGGCCCGGCCCGGGGCGCGCGGGCGGCTCCGCGAGACCCGGGCAGCTCCTGCACCTCGTCGGGCAGGATCAGGTGGGCGACGTCGCGGTTGACGATCGGCGTGCTTCATCGCCAGCGCCGCGAGCTCGGTGGCGTTCGCCGGCGACAGCACGGTCTGGCTCCACTCGGCGACGGCGTCGAACGCCGCCGCGAGCGGCAGCTCCTGGAACGCGCCCGGGCCGAGCACCTGCGTCTGCACCTGGCCCGTCAGGGCGAGGATCGGAACCCGGTCGACCTTGGCGTCCCAGAGCCCGGTCAGCAGGTTGGTCGCGCCGGGTCCCGCGATCGAGAAGCACGCGGCCGGGCGGCCCGTGAGCTTCGCGTAGCCGCGACGCCGCGAACGCGGCGGCGCCCTCGTGACGGATGCCGACGTAAGCGCAGCCGGCCGTCGGCCTCGGCCTTGCGGAGCGCGTCGGCCATGCCGAGGTTGGAGTGGCCGACCATGCCGAAGACCGTGTCGAGGCCCCAGTCGCGGACAGCACGTCGACCACCTGGTCCATGAGCGAGACGCGCGTCCTCGAGGACGGGCAGCTCGACCTCGACGCCGTCCGTCGCGCTCGCTCGACCGCGTACGCGGTCGCGCCGTCGCGCGAACCCCGGCGGCGGCGCGCCGGTGGCACGGGTCGTACTCGTAGCCGTGCCACGGGCAGATCGACGTAGCCGTCGTCGAGCTGACCGTCGCCGAGCGGGCCGCCCTGGTGCGGGCAGCGGTTGTCGAGCGCGCCGTAGCCCGCCGTCGGTGCGGGCGATGCACAGCGGCCCGGCCGCCGGCGACCACCGTCGTGACGCGGCCGATCTCGAGCTCGCCGACCTCGACCGGATACCAGGCGGTCTCAGCCATGGGCCCGCACCAGCTCGCGCGCCTCGGCCAGGAAGTCGATCGCCGCCGCGCGGGGATCGGACGCGGCGGCGAGCTGCGTCCGCGTGCGCGCGGCGCCCTTGAAGCCCGGGTCGGCGAAGAACGGGCCGATCCGCCCGGCCCACGGCGAGGCGTAGATGTACGGCTCGGGGTGATGATGATCGCCGGGCGAGGCGCCGTACGTGGCGCGCCTGCCGGCCGTGCCGTCGCCGACGTCGATCGCCGCGTCGAAGTGCTCGGGCCAGATGCGGACGATGGTCGCGTCCTCACCGGAGTCTGCCGTCGCCCGGACCCCGTCCAGCACGTCGGTCGCGAACGCGTACCAGGCGCCGAGAGCGCGGGCGGCGTCCGCATCCACCGCGAGGGGCGCGTCCAGGTCGCCATGCGGCGGGACGTCGAACTGCTGCTGCTGGGTGACGTCGGGTGCGATCCCGACGAGCCGCGCCGCGTCGTTCAGCGAGCCGATCGGATGGCGGGAGCCGTCCACGACGAGCTCCGCGCCGTCGACCCCGACCGTGCGGCCGTCGAACTCGAAGGTCGAGAAGCCGCCGGGCGTCGCCCGCAGGATGATCTCACCGTTTGCCAGTCGCTGGGCCGGCGAGATGACGTACACCGCCAGCCGGTGCAGGGCGTGGCGGGTGTCCGCGAACGCCGCGGTCAGCGAGGGAAGCGCCGTTGTGCTCATACCACCCACTCCAGGTCGGTGCGGCGGGCCAGCTCGGGGTCGAGCGTGCCGAGGTCGGATCGGTCGAGGTCGACGAGCCGGCTGCGGCCGCAGATGCGCGCGAAGTCGACCATCATCGCCGTCGACCGGGTGAGGAACTCGGTCAGCCTGCGGGCGGACTCCTCGACGTCGAGGCGTCCGCGGAGCAGCGGGTTCTGCGTGGCGATCCCGACCGGGCACCCGCCGGAATGGCAGGCCCGGTACTGCTGACAGCCGATCGCCATGAGGCTGGCGGTCGCCAGGGCGACGGCATCGGCTCCCAGGGCCAGCGCCTTCGCCATCTCGTTCGGCATCCGGAATCCACCCGTCGCGACCAGCTGGACGTCGCCGACGCCCTGGTCTTCGAGGAACCGCCGCGCGCGGTACAGGCCGAACGCCGACGGGATGCCGACGTGATCCTTCACATGCACCGGTGCAGCGCCGGTGCCGCCGCCCAGGCCGTCGACGGTGATGTAGTCCGCTCCGCACTCGAGCGCGGCCGCGACGTCGCGCTCGACGTCGCCGGCGGCGAACTTGATCCCGACGGGAACGCCGCCGGTCATCTGCTTGATCTCGGCCACCCGCCGGGTCAGGTCGGCGACCGAGTTGATGTCGGGGAAGTGCGCCGGGGAGTGCACGTCGGTGCCGGGGGCGACGCCGCGGACGGCTGCGATCTCGGCCGTGACCTTGGACCCGAGCAGCGTGCCGCCGAGGCCGGGCTTGGCGCCCTGTCCGATCTTGACCTCGATCGCGGCTGCCGCGGCGATGTTCTCGTCGGTCCAGCCGAAGTAGCCGGAGGCCATCTCGAAGATGTAGCGGTCGGCGTTGTCGCGCTCGCGCGGATGCGCGCCCCCCTCGCCGCTTGCGATCGCCGTTCCGGCAGCCGACGCGCCGCGGGCGAGCGCCTCCTTGGCCTCGGCGCTGAGCGCACCGTAGGACATGTGGCTCACGAACACCGGGATCGCGAGGCGCAGCGGACGGGCGGCGCGCGTGCCGAGCACGGTGGACGTGTCGACCGGCTGGTCGCCCAGGAGCGGCAGCCGTGCCAGCTGTGCCGGCCGGAACACGAGGTCGTCATAGGACGGGAACGGCCGCGCGTGCATTCCGGGCTCGTTGCGCTCCGACCCCATCGCTTCGACGAAGGCTCCGCCCCCGTCGGCGAGATGGTGGACGAGGTACATGCCGCGGTCGCCGGCGCCGCGACGCGTCCACTGGCCCAGGTAGACCTTCGGCCGGGGCGGCGCGGCGGGAACCGAGTCGCCGTCGACCTCGACGGCGCCCGCGCGCACACGCACCGGATAGACCGGGACCGAGTCGGCCGGGTTGAACGGCGAAATGCCGGTCTTGAGATCGAAGTCCCACGCATGAAGCGGGCAGATCGCCTTGCCATCCTCGACGTGGCCGTCGCCGATCTGGCCCCCGCGGTGCGGGCACAGGTTCCCGACCGCGAACACCTCGTCGCCGTCGCGCATGAGTGCGATCTCGGCGCCGTTCACCGTGCGGACGACTCCGCGCCCGGGCTCGATCTCGTCGAGCCGGCACACGGCCGTCCACCCGGAGCAGTCGTGCCGCTCCCCCATCGGAACGCGGTGCCTGCCGCCCCGCTGCCGCTCGACATACGCCATCGACGCTCCCTTCGCTTGGATCGGTCGGGCTGCAGTCCGCGCGTGCGGGCGAGCGTTACAGCCCGAGCCGATCGCGCAGCCAGGCGGCCTGGCGGTCGCGCTCACGGCGGTAGCCGTCCGGGCCGTCGAGCACGCGCGCCGCCCTGGCGGCCAGCCAGCCCGCCAGGTTGACGTTCGCCGCGGTGCACGAGCGGGCGTCGTGGGCGAGCGGGCCCAGGCGGATGTCGCCCGGGCGGCGCGCCGCCAGGCGCAGCGTCTGCCGTCTGCAGTCCGTGACGAACTCGTCGGCGGCGGGCCCGTCCCAGGCCGCAATCCGCTCGAGCAGGCGGCCGCGGGCACCGAGAAGCTGCGCGGCGGGGGTCGAGATGTGCCCGGCCAGCTCGACCCTCCAGAGCTCGGGGGCAAGCCACACCGGCAGCTCCTCACCGGTCGTCGCGCGGGCGTCCTCGAGCCAGCCGCCGTCGGTCGGCCACGTCCGGTCGGTGAAGGGGCAGCGGGCTCCGGGCCGCGTGAACGTGTAGGCCATCATCCCGCCGGAGCCCCGCCCTCGCGCCGCCACCCGCGAAACGCATCCACGAGGTGCGCGCAGACCGCCGGATCGACCGCGTCGGCCGTGAGCGTGCCGGCGACTCGGAGGGTCTGCCGCATCTGGTCGAGATAGGCCGAGCAGCCCTCGCACATCGCCAGGTGCTCCTCGAACAGCGCGCGGTCACCCGGCGGGAGGGCGCCCTCCAGGTAGTCGGAGACCAGCTCGACGACCTCGATGCAGACCAGCTCGTGCGGGGCACGGCCACTCATGCCGCCGCCTCGTCGAGATAGCGCTCGAGCCGCGCGCGCACCTTCGCGCGGGCCCTGTGCAGCAGAACGCGCTGGTTGCCCTCGCTCAGCTCGAGCGCCTCGCGCACCTCCGCCGCCGACCACCCTTCGACGTCGCGCAGGGTGATCACCTCGCGCTGCTGCGGCGGCAGCTCGTCGATGGCTCGCAGAACGTGCTCCCGCGTCTCGGCGGCCAGCAGCAGGGCCTCGGGGAGCTCGGCCCACCGCCGCGGCGCCGCCGCCCAGTGCCCTGCGTAGGCGGGATGGTCGCCGGGCAGAAACCGGTCGGGGTCGACCGCGGGGCCGTCCTCGCCTCCGAGCGCCGAGAACGGCACGGAACGGCTCTCACGCACCCCGCGCGTGCGGGCCTGATTCACGAGGATGCGGTAGATCCACGTGCGCAGCGACGAGCGGCCCTCGAACGAGGGCAGGCCGCGCAGCACGCCCAGCCAGGTGTCCTGCACGACCTCCTCGGCGGCGCTGCGCGGGCGGACGTAGGCCATCGCCAGGCGCAGCAGCGAGCCGTGATAGCGGCGGACGAGATCCTCGAAGACCTGCTCGTCGCCCTCGAGGATCGCTGCGACGGTGCGCCGGTCGTCCTCGTCGAGGACGGGATCGGAGGCGTCGAGGTCGGTGTCGGATGTCGTCACGAGAACCAGCACGACCCTACCGTCGATCGTCGACCCGCGGTGTTACGCCGGTGCCGGCGTGTAACGGTTCCCGCCCCGGCGGGACGGGTGGGCCATGCAGGCGGTGACGCTCGACAACCTGGCGATCGTGGCGGCGATCGCGTTTCTGAGCCCGCTCGTGCTCGGGCTCTTCCCGCACCTACGGGCGCCGTCGGTGCTCGTCGAGATCGGCGCCGGAGTGGCGCTTGGGCCGTCGTGGCTCGGATGGGTGCAGGCCGACGCCGCGGTCCAGGTGCTGGCCCTGATCGGGGTCGGGTTCCTGCTGCTCCTCGCCGGGCTCGAGATCGACTTCGATCAGCTCCGCGGCCGGGTGCTCGAGACTGCCCTGGCAGGGTTCGGGCTCTCGTTCGCCCTTGCACTCGCGGTCGCCTTCGGGCTGCATGCCGCCGGCGCCGAGGGCTCACCGCTCCTGATCGCGGTGATCCTCTCGGCGACCTCGCTCGCGGTCGTCCTGCCGCTCCTGAAGGACGCCGGCCTGCTCGGGTCACCGTTCGGCCAGATCGTCATCGCCGGGGCGTCGATCGCGGATCTGGCCACGATCCTGCTCCTCTCGGTGCTCTTCTCTGCGGACTCCGGCGGCCTCGGGTCGCGGCTCGCCCTGCTCGGCGCATTCGCGCTTCTGTGCGTCGTCGCGGCGGCCACGATCCGCGGGGGCGGGAGCCTGCACCGTGTCTCGGGCGTGCTCGAGCGGCTGCAGGATACGACAGCGCAGATCCGGGTGCGCGGCGCGTTCGTGTTGCTGCTCGCATTCGGCGTGTTCGCCCAGCGGTTCGGGCTCGAGGCGATTCTGGGCACGTTCGTGGCCGGTGCAATCCTGAACCTGGCCGACCGCGACCGGGCCATGACCCACGGGCATTTCCGGGTCAAGCTCGAGGAAGCCGGGTTCGGGTTCTTCATCCCCGTCTTCTTCGTCTCCAGCGGTATCCGCCTCGACGTGCACGCCCTCGTCGGGAGTACGTCGACGCTGGCCCACGTGCCGGTGTTCCTGGCCGCCCTCTACGCGATCCGCGGCCTGCCGGCGGTGCTCTACCGGCCGCTCATCGGCGGCCGCCGCACCGTCGCCGCCGGGCTGCTGCAAGCGACGACGCTGAGCTTCGTGCTGATCGCCTCCCAGATCGGACAGCAGCTCGGGCTGCTGAGCGCGGCCACCGTGGCGGCCCTCACCGCTGCGGCGCTGGTGTCGGTGCTCGTGAACCCGGTCGCGGCTCTCTACCTGCTCACTGCGGGGGAGGCGACACCCGCGACCGTCGCCCCCGAGACGACGTAGGTGCAGGCGAACGCCGAGGGAGCCGCCCGGCTGGGCGACTCCCTCGGTCGGTCGGATGGGGTGAGCTGTTACGCGGCAGCCACGGGGGTGCCGGTGGCCTTCGGCGTGCGGCTGCCGAAGAGGCCGTTGAGCGCGTGCTCGGGATTCCGCAGGGCCCCGCCGATGGCGAGGATGCAGAAGCCGAGGCCGGAGAGCAGGAGCGCCACACCGACGACGATGCCGAAGAGCGCGAGCTGGCTCGCCATGTACGAGGAGTTCAGCGCGGTGGTCAGCGCGGTCTCGGTGACCCAGATGTCACGCGCGTGGTTGGACGCGGGCGCCTTCGTGGTCGGATCGATGGCAGCGGCGGCGATGTTGTCCGTGCCGCCGCCCGGCATGAGATCGGCCTTGGCGGTGCCGGGCTTCGCAACCCAGATGCCCATCTGCGAGTACAGATAGCCGCCGGTCGCCTCGAGGGTGTGGATCTGCATGTACTCGGCGAAGCAGCGCGCCCGCGAGCCGGAGTTGATCGACTTGTTGGCGACGTTGCAGGACGGGATGGAGACGTTCTTCAGTCCGGCCTTCTTCACCGCGGGGGTGATCCCGGCCGGGGACATGTCGGGCGTGCCGACGATCTGCTGCTGCTTCAGGCTGTTGGAGACGGTCGACTGACCATTGGTGCCCATCACGATGGCGACGACGCCAAACACGATCAGGACGAGGCCCGCGATGAGCCCTCCGATTTCAAAGACCTTGCGCATTTCAAGACTCCCTCTGTGTGGTGGTCGTGCCGTTTCTGTAAGCCGATCCGGAGTGTTCGCGCGATGTCCACTCCGAATCGACTCGTCGCATCATCGGCCCGCGCCCATGCCCGCAGCATCCGGGTGTGGACGAATCTTTCGTACGGGAAATCCGCACCGTCGGTACGCGTCTATCCGTCCCGGACGAGGGCTCAGACCAGGTGCAGATCGGCCGGCGGGCGGCCCGGGGAGGCCGTTTGCGCCGGCGGCTCGAGCCGCGTCCCGGCGAGCGGCAGGCGCACGTCGAGCGCGTCGATGCCGCGGAGCAGACGGATCTCGAGCGCCCCCTCGGGCGCCGCGTCGGCGATCGCGGCGTAGAGGCCGGCCACCGACGTGAGCGGGTGGGATCCGGCCCGCTCGAGCACGTCGCCGCCGTGCAGGATGCCGTGCGCGGGACTGGTTTCCGAGACGTGGCGGACGAGCAGGCCGGCGGCGGCCGGCAGGCCCACCGCACGGCGCATCGCGATCGCGACGTGGGCGGGCGCGAGCGTCAGGCCGAGCCGCACCCCGCCGTCGGACGCGGGCAGCGTCCCCTCGTACCCGACGAGGAGCTTGCGCAGGAGCGTCGCGAGCAGCGCCTGTTCGTCGTCGTCGAGCGCGATCAGCAGCCGCCGCTCGTTCTCGAGGTGCGCCGGGACGATGCGCTCGAACAGCGCCCGGCCCTTCTCGGTCAGCACGATCAGGCTGCGGCGGCGGTCGCCCGCGCCCGTCCGCCGCTCGACGAGCCCCTGCTCCTCGAGCCGGTCCATGCGCACGCTGATGGTGCCCGACGTCAGACCGAGCTCGTCCATCAGCGTGCGCTGCGGCACCCCACCCGAGCGGTCGAGCCGGGCCAGGGTGACGAGCACGGCGAAGCCCGGCGCGGAGAGGCCGTGCTCGGCGAACACGGCCTCGAGAGCGGCGTCGATGTGCGCGCGCACACGGGCGAGGCGGGCCACGACGGCGACCGGGGCGAAGTCGAGCTCGGGCCGCGCCCGGTTCCAGTCGGCGATGAGCCGGTCGACCGAGTCGCGCGGAACACAGCCGTGATCCGCACCGAAGCCGGCGTCCATGCTCAGCCGTCGCCTCGGAGCAGCCGCAGCGCGACGTGGCGGCCCATGCCCTGCGCGAACGCGAGCTGGAACCAGAGCCGGGCGACGCCGTCGAGGGTGGCGGCGGCCGTCAGGTCGCCGATACGCAGCGGTTCAAGCCCGACGGCGGCGACGATCGTCTCCACCGTGTCGCCGGCGGCGCCGTCGGGGCCGCACCAGAAGAGCGTCGCCGCCGCGCCCGCGAACACCGGCTCCGCGAAATTCTCCCAGCCATACGAGCAGAACGCGCGCGCGACGTTCGCCTCGGGCGCCGCGCTCGCCCAGGCGTCGACGTGGTTCAGGCTCCCGGCATGCCCGCCGGCCAGGTCGTTGGTCGTGTCGATCACGACCTTCCCGGCGACGCGGGCGCCGTGCTCCTGCGCGAACGCCGGGATCTGGGCGCCGGGGATGGCGACGATCACGGCCTCCGCGGCGGCGATCGCCTCGGCGACGGCCGCGATCCCCACCCGGGTGTCGATTTCGTCGCGGGCAGCGCTCTGCGGCGAGCGCACGCCGACGGTCACATCGTGGCCGCTCTCGGCGAGCCGGCCCGACAGGGTGCGCCCGATCGCCCCGGCGCCGATGACTGCGATTCGCATGCTGGATCTCCCGTTTCTTCGGATTCAGATCTGCAAGCGTAGCGGATCCAACCGTTCTCTTCAAATCTTGAACTCAAGCTACCTGCGCAGAATCGGTCATGTTAGCGAGCGTTAAGGACCCTGTGAGGATCCGTTGGAAACATGTGGAAGCGGTGCGGAATTGCCGATGATCGCCGCATGCGACTCTCCCGAACCCTCCCGCTCGCCGTCCTCGCCGCCGTGGTGCTCGCGACGACGCTGCTCGTGGCGCCCGCAGGCGCCGCGACGCCGCCGCCGCCCTCGTCACGGTTCCCGAAGATGATCTTCTACCGCCAGTTCAAGCTGCCGCTCAAGCCCCACACCTGGACGCTCTATCAGGGCAAGCCGACCTGCTGCCCCGACTCGCTCTGGGCGAAGTCGCACGTGGTGTCCAAGGCGGGCGCGCTGCGCATCCAGACCTATCGCGACCCGGCGTTCGGCAACGCCTGGGTGTCCGGAGGTGTGTCGATGGCGCGGCTCGTGAACCAGACCTACGGCCGCTGGGTGGTGCGCTTCCGCATGAACCGCGGCACCGGCGTCGGAATGGACGTCGCGCTGCGCCCAAGCGGCGGCGGCACGGTGGTCGACTGGATCGAGGAGTCCTCCGACCACGGCGCGCTGCGCAACATCGAGACGGCCACCCTGCACTACGGCAGCACGCGGGTGCACGCCCACGTGCGCGCCGACTTCACGAAGTGGCACAGGATGACGCTCGCCTGGGTGCCGGGCCAGATCACGGTCAGGCTGGACGGTCACCTGTGGGCGAACTACCGCAGCCACATCCCATCCTCGCCGATGCACCTCACGATGCAGACGAACACCGGCACGAACGGGTTCAGCGGCGTCAACCCGAACTCGACCACCCCGCCGAAGGTCGCGCTCCAGATCGACTACGTGGCGGTCTACAAGTACCGCGGCTAGGTCTCCCGAGGGGAGATCTGCCCGGGGTAGAAGCCGAGCCGGGCGAGCGGCTCGACGATCTCGTGCTCCTCGTAGGAGAGGTGTGAGAGCAGCGCGTCGGTGAGGAAGTCGACGGCCGCCTGGATGCCCGGCGTAGTCCTGCGGGCGGTTGATGTGCTCGACGAGCGCACGGTCGACCGCCTGGATCGCGTCGTGGATCGCCAGGTGCTCGTCGCGCAGGCGGTCGATGACCGGCGCGAGCGTCGTCTCGGCGCGGGCCAGATGCGGGAAGATCGCGTCGTCCTCGAGGCCGTGGTGCTGGGCCACGGCTCCGCAGTAGCGGGCGCAGAACGCTCCGACCGTCCAGTCGTTCCGCCGCAGCGCCATGTCGTTCAGCGTCGAGCGCGCGGCGCCCGCCGTGACGGCGCCGTCGCGCACCTGTGCGAGCACGTCGCGCAGGGCGGCGAGCTCGGTGCGCAGCATGTCGTGCACGTCGATCAGGTGCCGGCCGATCAGCCGGCCGCGCCTGGTGTAGGTCACGTCGGGGCCCGCCGGTGCGCGGTGCGGGCGGGTGGCCTCGTCCCACGCCGCGGTCGCGCTCAGGCGGGTGCCGTCGTCCGGCGTCGGCGAGACGCCGAGCCGGTCGTACTCGGGTGCGTGCTCGGGCTCTGCCACTCCGGCACGCTACCAATCCCCGGCCGGGCTGGTTGACACTTTTCGCCTGTGGCGGATGATTGAGGTGCGCGGTTCCTCGTGCGGGCCCCCGACCTGAGCAGCCCGGCGGCGCTCCGTCCTCCCCGCGAGACGCGCTTTCGTGCCACCGGCATGCGCCGGTGTGGCTCCCGGACGAGAAGGAGAGATGCACCCGATGGGCAACAGCGACGTTTCAGACACGCCGGAGGAGGCCGCCTACCGCGCCCAGATGGCTGCGTACTTCGACGCGATCATCCACCACGGCGAGGCCGGCGACATCCTGCGCAACCTCGAGCGGGCGGTCGAGCGGCTCGCGTTCGTGCGCGCCTGCATCATCCCGTTCACCGTGAACGAGGACGGGCGCCTGCACCAGGACGCCTACCACCCGATCGAGGTCATCAGCAACGAGCTCAACTACATCGGGTTCGCGCCGGAGATCCCGGCCGGGATCGAGGCGGTCGGCTAGCGCTTCGCCGGCAGCGAGCGGGCGTACGCCGTCCCGCGCTGCACCCACCGCGCGAGCTCGTCCCTCGATCCGAGGTGCTCGGAGCCGATGCGCAGCCAGCCGCGCATGGAGCGCCCGCGCATCTCCATCGGCGTGGCGGGCGTGGACGCGACGAGCGCGTCGGACTGCTCCGGGTCGACGCGCACCATGGCGCCGCCCTGGCCGCTCGCCGCGACGGCCATGTTGCCGCCGACGAGGAACGCCAGGCCGCCGAACATCCGCTGCTCGGAGATGCCCGGCTCGTCTGCGACCAGTTCGCGGATGCGCTCGGCGAGCTCCTCGTCGTACGCCATGCCGTGATGGTACTCCGGCGCAGGGCGGCCCCATCCGGCCGAACCGCTCCCGCGATTCGTGCGAATCCCGTCGTCAGCACCTCACGGAAAGGACGCACGATGTCGACCGAGACCAGCGAGCGGCTCGCCCGCCGCTTCTTCGAAGAGCTCTGCAACGGCCGCCGCCTCGAGGTGGCGGACGAGATCATCGCGCCGGACCAGGTGTACCACGACCCGCAGTCGCCGCCCAGCGAGCCCGGCCCCGAGGGCGTGAAGGCCACCGTGCGGATCTACCAGGACACCCTGGCGGGGCACTGGAACGTCCACGAGATCATCGCCACCGGCGACCGCGTGGTCACGCGCTGGACGGGGACGGGCGTCCACCGGGCCGACCTGATGGGCATCCCGGCGACCGGCAGGGCGATCAGCGTCGAGGCGATCAGCGTCATGCGCATCGAGGCGGGCCGCATCGCCGAGCACTGGTGCACGTGGGACACGCTCGGGCTGCTGCAGCAGATCGGCGCGGTGCCCGCGCCGGCCGCCGTCTGAAACGGCGGTTAGCCTGAGCGGTCGTAGACGGCGGCGAGCCGGCGCAGGTCGTCGCCGTCGAGGCCGTCGAAGAGCAGCTCGCGGACGCAGGCGTGGTGGGTGACCTGGGCCTCGCGCAGCCGGACGAGGCCGCGCGGCGTCAGGTGCACGATGAAGCTGCGGCCGTCGCCCGGGTCGCGCTCGCGCTCCACGAGGCCGTCGTCGGCGAGGCGGGCGACCGCGCGCGTCATGCCGCTCGGGCTCGTCAGGACGCGCTCGGCGAGGTCGGTCATGCGCAGCCGCCGGTCGGGCTCGGTGACCAGGGTGATCAGCACGCCGTAGTGCAGCATCGTCAGGTCGTGGGCGCGCTCGAGGCGGCGGTTGAGCTCGTCGGTCACGGTCCGGTGCGTGCGCAGGAAGCCGCGCCAGACGCGGAACTCGTCCTCGTTGAACGGGTCGGGCTCGGGGGGCTCGGTCGGCGCTCTCGTGCACGCTTGACACAGTTCCTTTCACCTGGTAGAACATATTTGCTTCTGGTAGTAACTATCCTAGCAGCACACCCCGAGACGAGGGAGCACCATGCCGGCGAGCACCACTCACGCGCACCGTCCTCGGGCCCGGCGAGGGCCTGCGGCTCCAGTCGGGCCCCGGACGCGACCTGATCTTCAAGGTCACCGGCGAGGACACGGGCGGCGCATTCGACTACTTCATCGTCGAGGTCGCACCGCTCGGCGGCCCGCCCCTGCACGTGCACCACGCGCAGGAGGAGACGATCCACGCGCTGCGGGGCCGGTACAAGGTGCAGATCGGCGACGAGCACGTTCGCGATCGAGGAGGGCGGCTTCGCCTACCTGCCGTGCGGCGTCCCCCACACGTTTCTCAACGTGACCGACGCGCCGGGCGAGATCGTCGTGGTCTACACCCCCGGCGGCGGGCACAGGTTCTACGAGGAGCTCGGGCCGCTGACGCGCACCGGCACGCCCGACCGCGCGACGGTCGCCGCCCTGTTCGCGAAGTACGACATGACCCTGCTCGGGCCGCCGCTTCGCCCGGACTGAACGCCAGGGCCACGCGGTACCCTGCAGGCGGAGCAGATGAGCGAAACGAGCACCGGCAAGGGCAAGGTGGTCGTGAACAGGGCGATGTCGCTTGACGGCTTCATCGCCGGTCCCGGCCACCGGATGGATTGGGGCGGCGGCCGCCCGCTCGCCCACTTCGTGGCGCCGGCCGATTTTGCGGAAGTCGCGGCGGCCACCGGTGCCATGCTCATCGGCCGGCGCACCTGGGAGGTCGGCAGCAAGATGGAGGCCGAGGACCCGGGCAGCGTCGACTACCCGTTCTCCGGGCCGTTCTTCCTCCTGACGCACAGGCCGCTCGAGCCGCCCGACCCGGATGTCACCATCCTCAGCGGGGACATCGGCGAGGCGGTCGCGACCGCACTGAGTGCCGCGGGCGGCAAGGACCTCGAGATCCTCGGCGCCGATGTGGCGGGCCAGTGCCTCGAGCGAGGGCTCGTCGACGAGATCCTGGTCTACGTGCTGCCGGTGCTGCTCGGCGACGGCATCCCGTTCTCGTCCCCGGGACTCACTCCGGTCGACCTGGAGCCCATCAGCAGCGCGCGGTCGGGCGACGCCACCATGCTCCGGTTCCGCGTCCGCAAATAGGCCCGGCGGACGAGCGGAAAATGGAGCTCATCGGGCACTATTCGAACCGTGACGATTGATACAGCTAGAGAATCTTGACCTACGAGAGATCCTGGGTTCCGCTAACCACGAGGTCGGCATGCTCGAGAGGGTGCTCACTCTCGACGTACTTATCCTCTTCCTTCATCCATCCCTCCCACAACTCGCGGGCATCTTCTCCATCCCGCTCGAGACCTCGCCTGAGTCTCTCTTCACGGGGCATCTCAACCCAAATACTAAAAGCCAGGTACGGGCGGAATGCTTTCCTGGAAGACGAGACGCCTTCAACGACTAAGTACTCACTTGGATCTACGTCGTGCCATTCTGCGAGGCTTTTGGCGATCCAGTCATATCGCTGGTAACGTGCGGACCTATTTTCCGAGAGTGGCCTTAGCACCTGATCGATGAGGCGAGGCCACCAGTTCAACGGGTTGTCCCAACTGGCAAAGTCATCCGTATGAATGATGGGAGCCCCGTTAATCCCTTTGCTACTTTCTCGGCGAGCGTGCTCTTGCCGGAACCACCGAGGCCATCAATAGCAATGACCTTGGTCTTTATGTCACGTGAGTTGGAATCCTTGATGCGCTGGACCATTTGCTGAAGAGTGGGATTAGGCGCCATCCCTCTATTCTAGGTGCTCAACTCGGCAGAGCCAAATATATTCGGCTGCCGAAGCGGTTCGATCCCGGTACGCTCTATCTAAAAATTTTAGCTATGAATGGCGCCGTTAGGCGGAGCCGGCCCGAGATCGGCCCAGACGTGTTCGTGGTAGTCCGATTGACTGCATTGGAGTACCAAGACCCGGGAGGCGCCGTCCACTACCTCAGCGTCCGCCGATCTGCCATCCGGCGGCTTCTTATGCCCTGTCTCGGGTCGCTCTACGAGGCGGGGCGTTTTCTTTCGATGGGGTGGGCCACCCGAGAAGCTGGCGCAGTCGCCCGTCGCGCTTCTCGACCTCGCGCACGAGCTGCTGGACGAGGTCGCCGATCTGGTTGGCGAGGGTCGTCAGATCGTTCGCGCCCCGAGGCCGGGTAAAGGCAGCGCCGCTACGTGCCTGAGTCGGTGCCCTGGTGGAAGCAGTCGATCTACGGGAGCTCGACTTGCGGCGCCGCTTTCTCTCGCCACCCTGGCTATGGGCAACGCGGTAGTAGCTCGCGGAGACCGTGCCGCCATTCGTTGACCGCTCGGCGCCACGATCTGGAACGCTTCGGTGCCGTTGTTCTCTTCGGCAGCCAGCTCGGTGACGGGCTCATAGGCGGCGGGGCCAATACGTGATGATCATCTCCGTCCTATGGGGCATTAGCGACGTGCCGTCCAGCGACCACTGCAACCTCCAGTTGTAGCGGGTTCGGTCGTTAGGCGCGCACGATCAGGTCTCCAGACAGCCACGGATCGCTGTGCCGCGTCCGGTCTGACCATGTGCGACAAACGGAAAGGGCGAACGAGCATAAGCACTATGGAGCGTACCGGGATCGAACCGGTGACCTCCACGCTGCCAGCGTGGCGCTCTCCCAGCTGAGCTAACGCCCCAAGTCGGGCCGGAGTATACCCGCCGCACGGCCTGGGTCAGACGGCCGGGACGAGCGGGCTGTCCGGGCCGGCGGCCATACCGCGGGCCGCGGCCAGCCGCTCGAGCACGAGCGCGGTGTCGGCGATCGCAACGCCGGAGAGGTGCTGGTCGCGGGACTCGAAGTCGGCCACGATCTCGCCGAGGGCGGCCTCGTATCCGGAGCGGTCACCGGCGGCCAGGGCTTGGAGCGCCCGGCCGGTGCGCGCGAACGGCTCGCCGGCGGCGAGCATCGTTACGACGTCCGGGCGCTCTTGAAGCGTCACCTGGGCCAGCGCCCGCAGGTAGGCGGAGGCGGCGGTGTCGGTCTCCCCCACCTCGGCGAGCGCGCGGCGGGCGATGCCGGCCTCGCCGTCCCCGGCCAGGATCGCCATCTTGAGCGCGCCCAGGAGCCGCCCCCAGCTGGACGAGCCGGTCTCTGCGTGCGAGTCCAGATAGGCGTCGCGCGCCGCCACGAGCGAGACTGTCGCATCCTGGCCGCCCCGCAGCGCGCGGTAGGCGCGGGCCTCGGCCGCGAGGGCGTCGTTCAGGTGGGCACCGGCGCTCACGGAAGCGGCTTTCGGCCCGCGAAGCCGTCTTCGGGCGAGTGCCAGTAGCCGATCCGGTCCTCACCGACGTGCCAGCACAGGAGGGCGTCCTGGCCGTCCACGTCGGCGGGGAAGTCGATCAGGCCCCGATCCATGTCCTTCACCTGCACCCCCTCGGCCGTGAACCGGCCGACGATCTCGTTCAGCTCGGAGTGCGAGGCCTCGACGGCAGCCTGCAGCTCACGCACCTCGGGCCGCTCCATGTTCCCACCGTTCGAGCCGATCGCGATCACCAGCTTGCGCCAGCGCGACTCGAGGTCGCGGCTCTTCGCGCGCGCGGCGACCATACGCTCGGCAAGCTCGCGCAGCTCGGTGTCGAGCAACCGCTGCGCCTCCTCGAGCGTGAACCGCCGCTCCCCCTCCACGGCCCGGCCTACCCGGCCGCGTAGGTCTCGCTCGGCACCTGTCCCCACAGCGCCTCGAGCCGGTAGAACCCGCGCGCCTCGGGGGTGAACACGTGCACGACGACGTCGAGGTAGTCGAGCAGGATCCAGTCCCCCTGCCGATGCCCTTCGATCCGCCGCGGCATGAGCCGCTCGCGCTTCAACGTCTCGTGGATCTGGTCGGCAATCGCCTGTGCCTGGCGAGGATTCCGTCCCGAGCAGATCACGAAATGGTCCGTGTAGCTGACCACGTCGCGCATGTCGAGGATGACGATGTCGCCGGCGAGCTTCTCGGCAGCCAGCGCCGCGATGCGGTGGGCGAGCTGGGTGGTATCTGTCAGGCGCGGATCCCCATGGAGACGCGATCAGCCTAGCACGGGGGCTGGGCGTACAACCCCTCGCGCGCGATCGCGGCCACCACTCCCGGAGGGACGAGGGCGGAGACGTCCTCGCCCCGTGCGACCCGCTCGCGGATCTCCGACGACGAGGCCTCGACCGGCTCCATCGCGAGCATCTCGACGCCGTCGACGCGCGGGGCGCCGGGCCGCGCGGCGACGACGATCGCGGCCAGCTCGCGCACGCGGTCGGGCCGCTCCCAGCCGTCGAGCGCGGCCAGCTGGTCGGCGCCGACGATCAGGAAGAGCGCCCGACCGGGCGCAGACAGGCGCGGCGAGCGTGTCCACCGTGTAGCTCGGCCCGTCGCGGTCGAGCTCGATCCGGCTCACCTCGACACCGGGCTCGCCGGCGAACGCCGCGCGGGCGAGCTCGTAGCGCACCTCGGCGGGCGTCTCGGGCTCGGGACGGTGCGGCGGGCGCGGTGTCGGCACGACGAGCAGCCGGTCGAGGCCGAGCTGGCGAGTCGCCGCGCGCACCACGGCCAGGTGGCCGTTGTGGGGCGGGTCGAACTGGCCGCCGAAGACACCGATCCGGGTCACTCCGGGTCGCGCTCCCGCCGGGGCCGGAACGTGAACCGGTGCGTCCCAACCAGGATGTCGTCACCAGGCCGCGCGCCGGCCGCGCGCAGCGCCGGCTCGACGCCCAGCCGCTCGAGCTCGGCGGCGAGCACGGCGACGTCGTCGCGATCGTCGGGGTCGAGGCCGTCGGCCTGCCGCTCGAGCTCGCGCCCGGCCACGCGCAGCGTGCCCGCGTCGCGCAGGATGCGGAACCGGCGGCGCGCCGGCGGCGCGGGCCGGTAGACGAGGTAGTCGGCCAGCTCCGGCTCGGCGGCGTCCGGGGCGGGCGCTTCGGCCGGAAGCTCGGCGAAGAGCGTGCGCCGCAGCTCGTCGATGCCCTCGCCTGTCGCCGACGAGCATCCGAGCGCCGCACCGGCGGCCGCCACCGCTGCAGCCTGCCCGTCGGGCGCGAGCAGATCGACCTTCGAGAGCACGAAGAGCTGCGGCCGCTCCGCGAGGCCGCCGCCGTGCAGGGCGAGCTCGCGATTGATCGCGTCGTGGCGGCGGCCGACCTCGGCCGCATCCGACGTCGGCCTCGACCAGGTGGATCAGGAGGCGCGCCCGCTCGAGGTGGGCGAGGAACTCGTGGCCGAGGCCGACGCCGGTGCTGGCCCCTTCGAGCAGGCCGGGGACGTCGGCGACCGTGACCTGGCGGCCGTCGTCCGACTCGACCGTGCCGAGCACCGGCTCGACGGTCGTGAACGGGTAGTCGGCCACCTTCGGCTTGGCGTTCGAGATCCGGCGCAGAAGCGACGACTTGCCGGCGTTCGGGAACCCGAGCAGCGCCGCGTCGGCGACGAGCTTCAGGCGCAGCTCGAGCCACACCTCGTCGCCGGCCTCGCCCACCTGCGCCGTCTCGGGCGCCCGGCGGCGGGCCGTCGCGTAGTGGCGGTTGCCGGCGCCGCCCGCACCGCCCCGCGCCACGGTGACGCGCGCGCCGGGGTGAGCCAGGTCGGCGATCAGCTCGTCCGTGTCGCGGATCCGCACCTGCGTCCCGACCGGGACCCGCAGCTCGAGCCCGTCGCCGCGGCGGCCGGCCTTGCCCGCCCCCTTGCCGTGCGTGCCCCGCTGCGAGCGGAAGTGCGACGCCTGCCGGAACCGCGAGAGGTCGCGCAGGTCGGGGTCGGCGACCAGCACGACGTCGCCGCCGTCGCCGCCGTCACCGCCGTCGGGGCCGCCCTTGGGCACGAACTTCTCGCGCCGGAAGCTGATGCAGCCGTCGCCGCCACGGCCGGCCTGCACGTAGACCGTGGCTCGGTCGGCGAACACCGGGAGCCCGCGCTCGAGCTCAGGCAGCCGGTTCGGCGGGCTGCACGCTGATGTAGCGCCGGCCCTTGCGCTGCCCGAACTCGACCGTGCCGTCGACGGTGGCGAACACCGTGTCGTCGCCGCCCAGGCCGGCACCCGCGCCGGGGTAGAAGCGCGTGCCGCGCTGGCGCACGATGATCGCGCCGGCGGTGACCGTCTGGCCGGCGAACACCTTCACACCGAGCCGCTGCGCGTGCGAGTCGCGCCCGTTCTTCGACGATCCGAGGCCCTTCTTATGCGCCATCGCCCGCGTCCTCCTTCTTCGCCCTCGTCCGCCGCGGCTTTGCCGCCGGCGCCGGCCTTCTCGGCCTTCTCGGCCTTCGGCTTGGCCGCCGCCCGCGGCTTGGCCGCTGCGCGCGGCTTCGGCTCGGCCTTCGCGGCCCCGGCTTTCGCAGCCCCGGCCTTGGCGGCCTCGGCCGGCTCGGCCGGCTCGGCCTCCGGCTTGCGCGCCGGCGCCCGCTTGGGCCGCGCGGCACCGCCGATCGACTCGACCGAGATCCTGGTCAGCTCGGAGCGGTGCCCGCGGGTCTTCTTGAACCCGCGCTTCGGCTTGAACGTGAACACCTTGATCTTCTCGCCGCGCAGGTGCTCGACGACCTGCACCGACACTGCGCCCTGCAGCTTGGCGCGGTCGGTGACGACCTCGTCGCCGCCGGTCATGAGCACGTCCGGGGCGAAGGCCTCGCCCGCGGCATGCGGCTGCCGGTCGACCAGGAGCTTCTGCCCCTGCTCGACACGGTACTGCTTGCCGCCGATCTTGATCACCGCATACATGAGCCGCGGAATGGTACCAGAGGCGGGCGGGGGCGAATCACCCACTCACCCGCCCAGGATCTTCCCCAGCAGGCCGCGCTTGCGCTCGGCCTGCGGCGCCGCGCCGTCGGCCGCCGAAGCCGCCGGAGCGGCGGGCTGCGGCGGCGGCGAGGCCGCCTCGGGAGCCGGCGCCGGCGGGGTCTCGGCAGCTGGCGCAGGCTCTGCGTCGGCCGCCGCGGCCGCCGAGGCGGCCGGCCGCCGGGCCGGAGCGCGCCGCCGGGGACGCGGAGCCGCCGGAGCGGCATCGTCGGCGGCCGCCGCGCTTGGCTCCTCCGGCGCCGGAGCGGCGCCGGGGTCGGCATCCGATTGCGCGGCCGCATCGCCGTTGGCGGCGGTCGCCGCCTTCGACCGGCCGCGCCCCCCGCGCTTGCCGCGCCGCCGGCGGCGGTTGGCCGCCGCCTCGTCGCCGCCCTCGGCGGCGGCATCCACGACGTCGGCCACCTCACCGTCGGCCGCCGGCTCGGCGGCCGTGTCGGCAGCCGCCGGCTCCTCGCCGGCCGTCGTCTCGACCGCGGCGGCCTCGGCCGCGGGCTTGGCGCGCGAGCGCCGCCGCGGCTTGGGCGCCGCCTTCTCCTCGGCGGGCGCCTCCGCCGGCTCCGCCTCGGCGGTCCCAGCCTTCGCCTTCGCGCCCGCTGCGGGCTTGGCCGGGGTCTTGCGGCGCGTGCGCGGCCGCGTGCGCTGCTCGAGCTCGAGCCGCTCGCCGACCTCGCGGTCGAACTCGGGCAGCTCGTAGTCGCCGGGCTCGGGCGGCAGGTCGATCGCGGTCGGCTTGGCGTCGAGCAGGGTTGCATAGGCCGCCGTCCGGGTCGCCCGGTCGATGCGCACCTTGTGCTGCTGGCCGACGTACCCGATCGCGCCGCCGACGACGACCGGATAGCCGCCGTCGACACGGGCGACGCCGTCGGTGACGTTGTACATGTGCGGCTCGGAGATCTTCACCGTGCGCTCGTCGCCGTCTGCGAACGGCACCGAGTCGCCGTCGACCTCGGCGCGGGTGCCCTCGCGGACGACATCGACCTCGCTCAGGAGCATGCGCTCGACCGGCTCGAGCGTGAAGTGCTTGCCGGTCTCGCGCTCGAGCTCGAGCAGCTTCATCCCGCCCGGGCCCACGAGCCCGGACGCAACCTTCGCGTTGAGACGCACCAGGAAGGCCTCGGCGCCGGAGGAGCGGGCGATGCGGCGCAGCCGCCGCTCGGCCTCGACCGCCATCGTCTGCTCGCTGAGGACGACCCCCTCGCCGCCGCAGGTCGGGCAGGTGCGGGTGAGGATCTCGCGCACGCCCGCGGTCACGTTCTGCCGCGTCATCTCGACGAGCCCGAGCGGCGAGATCTCGACCAGATACGTCTTCGTGCGGTCGTTCTCGAGCTCGGCCTGGAGCACCTTCAGCACCTCGGCCCGGTTCTTCGCCGACGCCATGTCGATGAAGTCGATGACGATGATGCCGCCGATGTCGCGCAGCCGCAGCTGGCGCATGACCTCGCGCGCGGCTTCGATGTTGTTGCGCGTGATCGTGTCCTCGAGCCGCCCCGACGAGCCGACGAAGCGGCCGGTGTTCACGTCGATCACGGTGAACGCCTCGGCGTAGTCGAAGATCAGGTAGCCGCCGGACGGCAGGTCGACGCGCTTGTTGAGGGTCGAGAGGATCGCCTGGTCGACGCCGTGGCGCTCGAAGAGCGGCACGCTGTCGGAGTAGAGCTTGATCCGGTCGACGAACTCGGGCTGCGTCGTGCGCACCCAGCCCAGGATGCGGCGGTACTGGCGCTCGGAGTCGACCCACACCTCCTGCACGTTTCGCGCCAGCAGGTCGCGGATCACCTTCAGCGAGAGGTCGGCCTCGGCGTACACGAGGCTCCCGGCCTTGGCCGGCTTCGCCCGCGCCTCGACCTGCGCCCACATCTTGTGCAGGAAGCGCAGGTCGCGCTCGAGGTCTTCGGCCGTGGCGCCGGCCGCCGCCGTGCGGACGATGATCCCGCCCTGGTCGGCCTCGAGCGACTTGGCCAGCTTGCGCAGCCGCTCGCGCTCGCCGTCAGGCAGGCGCCGCGAGACGCCCGAGCCCTCGCCGTGCGGCGAGAGCACGAGGAAGCGGCCGGCGATGGAGAGCTCCATGGTCACGCGCGGGCCTTTCGTCCCCATCGAGTCCTTGACGACCTGGACGAGCACCTCCTGGCCAGGCTTGAGGAGCTCGTCGATCTTGCGCCGGCGGCGCGTCTTCGGATCCTGGCCGGGGACGACGACGTCGTCCACGTAGAGGAACCCGTTGCGGGGCAGGCCGAGATCGACGAAGGCGGCCTCCATGCCGCGCAGGACGTTGTCGATCTTGCCCTTGTAGATGTTTCCGGCCAGGGAGCCCTCGCCGCGGCGCTCGATCAGCGCCTCGACGGTCCGGCCCTCCTCGACCACTGCCACCCGCAGCTCGGACAGGTCGACCGAGATCAGGATGGTCTTCGTTACGTCGGAAATGAGTGTCAAGTGCGTGCTCCTACCGGCTGGGGGCGCAGATGGATCCGCGTCCGCACCAGCCGCTTGATGGTCGCGGTGCGGCCGATGAGGCCGGCCACCGCCTGTGCGATCTCGTCCGGGCGCGCGGTGCCGGCCTCGGTCATCCGAAGCTGCATCCGCAGGAGTCCCGGCTCGTGCTCGATGCTCGAGCAGTAGCTCACGACGTCGATCCGGCGGTCGGCCTTGCCCGGGGCGGTTCGCACCACCTCGAGGCTGCCGGCGACGGCAAACGCGGCCAGTGCGCGCGTCCAGTCGACGTCGTCCTCCACCTCCACCTCGTACTCGGCCGCCTCCACGCGGGCGGCGGCCGTGCGGCCCTCGGCCGGCTCCACGCCGACCACGGTCATGCCGTGCGGCAGCTGCGGGTCGAGCCGCTCGGCCACCTCGGCCGGGTCCGGCTCGCCGCAGAGCTCCACGTCGGCGAGGTCTGCCTGCGCCTGCACACCCACCGCCCGCGGCATCGCGAGCGAGATGACAGGTCGTGGCCTCATGCCCTTGGAGAGGGCGATGTCGTAGCCGGCGCGCCGCAGCGCGCCGAGCAGCGTGTCAACGGTTTCGAGGTGCGACAGAAAGCGCGCCCGTCCGCCAACCGCAAACGTAATTCGATATGTCAAAGATGTGTCTCAACTTTCAGCCTGCCGGAGACCGGGGTCTGACCCCGGATCCCGATCAGCTCACCAATCTGTTGCGGACGGGGCCGAAGCACGCACCGCAGTCCGTGCATCCGTCCCAGCGGCAGTCGCCGGTCGCCACCTCGGCGCGGCTCTGCCCCCACTCGTCCAAAAGGAACTCCCTGGAGATGCCCGAGCGCACGTGATCCCACGGCAGCTCGTCCCACTCTCCGAACTCTCGCGTCGCCTGCGCGTCGATGCTCGTGCCACAGGCGGCGAACGCCGCCTCCCAGGCGGCCTCCTGGTACATCTCGCTCCACGCGTCGAAGCGCGCACCCGCGCGCCACGCCCGCTCGATCACGTCCGCCGTCTCCTCGCTGCCGCGCGCGAGCGCGCCCTCGAGCATCGAGGTGCGCAGGTCGTGCAGCGAGAGCCGGATCTGGCGCGTGGGCATCGCCCGGCGCATGTACGCCTGCTTCGCGTCGAGCTGCGCCCGGCTCGACATGCCCTCCCACTGGAACGGCGTATGCGGCTTGGGCACGAAGTTCGAGACGCTCACGTGCACCGAGAAGCGGCCGCCGCCCGGCCGCACGCGCCGCCCGATCTCGCGCGCCCGGATGCCGAGGTCGACGATCCCCTGCACCTCGGCGTGCGTCTCGCGCGGCAGGCCGATCATGAAGTACAGCTTCAGGCTCGTGTAGCCGGCTGCGAACGCCGCCTCGATGGCGTGCTCGATCATCTCGTCGGTGATCGTCTTGCAGATGATGTCGCGCATCCGCTGCGTCGCCGCCTCGGGCGCGAGGGTGATCGAGCTCTGGCGGGCGTTCGCCGCCGCGGTCAGCGCGACCGGCCCGGTGTCGACCCGGTTGGACGGCAGCGACAGGTGCAGCGTCGGCAGGCGCGTCTTGATCTTCTCGATCGCCGGCACGATGCCGGTGTAGTCGCTCGTCGCGAGCGAGGTCAGCGAGAGCTCGTCGTAGCCGGTGCAGCCGAGCTGGGCGATCCCGGCGGCGGCCACCTCGTCGGGCGGCCGCTCGCGCACGGGCCGGTACCAGGTGCCGGCGTGGCAGAAGCGGCAGCCGCGCGTGCAGCCGCGCATGACCTCGACGGACGCGCGCGAGAAGATGGCCGACGAGTACGGCACGACGACGCGGGTGGGGTGCGTCTCGATGCCGAAGTCGGCGTAGACGGCCCGCTCGACCGGGTGCCGCCCGCGCCCGGGCAGGTACAGGTACGGGTTCTGTGCGAGCGCCGCCAGCCTGGCCGCACGGCCCGGCACCGAGGCGATCACGTCGAGCACCGCGTCGAACGCCCGCTCCGACTCGCCCATGAAGACCGCATCGAAGAACGGTGCGAGCGGAGCCGGATTGGACGCGCTCGGGCCGCCCGCGACCACGATGGGATCGTCCTCGCCACGATCGGCCGCGCGCAGCGGGATCCCGGCCAGGTCGAGCACCTCGAGCACGTTCGAGTACGTCAGCTCGGCCTGCAGGGTGATGCCGAGCAGATCCGCCTCGCGCACCGGCCGCCACGACTCCAGGGTGAAGAGCGGCAGCCCCTGCCGGCGCATCGCGTCGGCCATGTCGGGCCACGGGCAGTACACCCGCTCGGCCGCCATGCCCGACCGGCTGTTGACCTGCTCGTAGAGGATCTGGAGGGCCTGGTTCGAGATCCCGACCTCGTACGCGTCGGGGTAGCAGAGGGCGACGAGCGACGTCGCCTGCGGCTTGCGCACCTGGTTGGCCTCGCCGCCGATATAGCGGGACGGCTTCTGCACCGTCTCCAGCACGGCCTCGATCCTGTCTTCGAGCAGGGCTTTGCCCATTCCCGGCATGGTAGTCGACCGGGTCGCGGGGAACGTCCCGCGCTCAGGAGCGCAGCTGCTCGGCGAGCGCGCGCAGCCTGGTCACGTCGGCGGGCGCGCCGCGCTCGAAGTACTCGACCGCCGCCCGGCCGATCGCGCGCGTGCCGGTGTAGGCGACCCCGCCCTTGACCACCCAGCCGGCGATCGGGACGACGTCCAGGAGCTCGCGCGCCGCCGCGCGCAGGCCGAACCCGGCGCCGAGCAGGCCGAGCAGCTCGAGCGCCCGGTCGGCACCGACCTCGACGCCGTGGCAGGCGCCGATCTGCAGCACCATGCGCATCTCGACGGCGGTCAGGAGCGGCATGTCGGCGCCGGGGATCCAGATCGCGGCGGCGATCAGGCCGTTCCGGAACGAGGCCGTCTCGATTACGCTGTCGACCACGAGCGGCCGCAGCGCGGGCAGCCGGGCCGCGAGCGACGGCCCCGACTTGCCGGCCTCCGCCGCGATCGCCCGCAGCACGCGCCGCGCGGGGAAGTGGCCCGCTCTTGACGGCGAGCACGTTCTCGGGCTCGATGCCGCGAATGCGGGCGGCCTCGACCGAGGCGTCCATCGGCAGCTCCACGCCCTCGAGCACGACGAGGAGCGGCCGGCCGACGCGGCCGACGACCTCGAGATCCGCCCTCGTGTCATCGTCGAGGGTGTGCGCCGCCTCGCCCCCGTAGACCACCACCGACGCGCGCCGCAGCTGCTCGCGATCCTCCGGCCGCAGACGCCGGATGGCGAACGACTCGACCGCCGAGGTGCTGCTCCACTTCGCGCCCAGGAGCGCGGCACGGACGCGCTCGACCGGCGCCGAGCGCCCGCACAGGATCACCGGGCCGACGCCGTGCGTCTCCTCGGCGACCTCCTTCACGGCCTTCTGCACCATCGTCGCCGACCCCACCGCTCCGAGCTTCATCGCGCGAACACCGGCTCGTCGGCGGTCTGGGAGTGGACGTGGATCGCCTGCAGCACGCCGATTGCGAGCAGGTTCGTGATCGTGTGCGAGCCGCCGAAGCTCATGAACGGCAGCGGGATGCCCGTCACCGGCGCGAGGCCGATCGTCATGCCGATGTTGATGAAGATCTGGAAGAGCAGCATCGAGACGACCCCCGCCGCCACCAGGCTTCCGAACGTCGAGCGCGACTTGGTGATCACCTTGAGCCCGCGCCACAGGAGCAGCGCGTAGAGGCAGATCAGCCAGGCGGCGCCGACGAAGCCGCGCTCCTCCCCCACGACGGCGAACACGAAGTCGGTCGGCGCCTCGGGCAGGTAGCCGAGCGAGGTCTGCGACGCGCCGAGCTGCTGGCCGACCGTCTGGGCCGAGCCGGTGCCGCCGACGCCGCCGTTCCCGATCGCGATCACCGACTGGCGCAGCTGGAACCCGCCGGACTGGGTGTCGTTCGGGTTGGGGTGCAGGAACGAGGTCAGGCGCGAGATCTGGTACCCGTGCACCACCTGCACGCCCATACCGGGCAGGATCGAGAACACGAGCGCCACGAGCACGGCCACGGCGATCGCCATCCACACGAAGTGCTGCCAGGGGATCCCGTAGACGAACAGCATCCCGAGCATGATCGCGAGGAACACGAGCGTGGTGCCGAAGTCCGGCTCCTTGTAGACGAGCACGGCCGGGAGGGCGACGTAGACGATCGCAAGCAGCGTGAGCCGGGCGGGGCCGGTGACGCCGCGCCGCGACGGCGAGCACGGCGGCGAGGCCGACGATCAGGAAGAGCTTGGCGAACTCCGACGGCTGCAGCTGGAACGCGCCCAGGTTGATCCAGCGGCGGCCGCCGCCGACCGACGTGCCGACGGCGAGCACCGCGGCGGTGCTCAGGAGCACCATGGCGTAGAGCGGCCAGCGCATGCGGCGCATGAACGCCGGCGGCACGGCGGCGACGACGAGCATGCCCGCGGCGCCGACGGCGACGTAGAGCAGCTGGTGGCCGTAGAGGTTGCCCGCATAGTTCTTGGTCGCGGTCTGCATGATCCACAGGCCGAACGCCGAGATCGAGAGCGCGGTCGCGAGCATCAGGTAGTCGAGGTGGCGCAGGTAGTGGGTCATCGCGACTGGTCCTGCCCGGCGTGGATGACGAAGTGGTTGTGCGGCGCGAAGAAGGCCTGGAACATGCTCGCCGCCACCGGCGCGGCCGAGACGCCGCCGTGGCCGCCGTTGTGGATGAACGCGACGACGACGAGCGGGTGGTTGTCCTGCTCCGCCCAGCCCGCCCACCAGGCGTCGGAGCAGTTCGGGCACGTCGTGGTCGGCACCTCGGCGGTGCCGGTCTTGCCGTACACGGTCGGCGAGAAGTGGCCGAAGATCGCGGTCGACGTGCCGTCGCCGGCGTGCGTGGCGCCGTAGAGGCCGAGCTTGATCTCGGAGAGCAGCGTCGGGGACAGGTTCAGGTGGCGCACCGGCCTGGGGTCGATGACACCGCCGGGGATCGGTCTGCGTGCGTCGACCCGGGCTGCAGGATCGCCTCGCCCACGTGCGGCGTGACGACGTTGCCGCCGTTCTCGAGCGCGCTGTAGGCCACCGCCTGCTGCAGCGGCGAGACGAGCAGGTTGCCCTGGCCGATCGACAGGTTGATGTCGTCGCCCGGCAGCCAGCTGCTCTCGATGGCCTGCTGGCCCGGGCGTGCCCGGCCAGGTCTGCTTCGCCTTCCACAGGTGGTCGGGCACGACGCCGGCCTGGGCGCCACCGGCGTCGAGCGGCGGCGCCTGGCCGTAGCCGAGCTCGCGCAGCCAGCCCTGGAACTCGGTGCCCTTCGGCCAGAACCGGTCGCCGAGCTGGTAGAAGAACGTGTCGCACGACACCTCGAGCGCCTTGGACAGGCCCATCCGCCCCATCGAGAGCGGCGTCCAGTCGTTGAACACCGTCTTCTGGCCCTGCGCGCGCTGGTCGTAGCGCGACGTGTAGGAGCCGGGGCAGTCGAGCGTCTGGCCGGGCGCCAGCACGCCGGACTGGAAGGCGGCGGTGGCCGTCATCGGCTTGAACGTCGACCCGGCCGGATAGGTGCCCTGGAACGCCTTGTCGTAGGACGGCGTGAGCTTGCTCTTGAACACCGCCCGCGAGCCCCTGTACGGCGGCACGTGCACCAGCGGGCTGTACGTCGGCGACGGAGGCCATCGCGTAGATCGCGCCGTTCTGCGGGTTCATCGCCACGACCGCGCCGTAGTCGGCCGGCTGGCCGTCGGCGTGGGCGATGCCGATGCCCTGCACGATCGCGCTCTGGGCCTGCTGCTGCAGCTTGGCGTCGAGCGTCAGGCGCAGGTTGTCGCCGGCGACGGCCGCCTGGGTCAGGTACGACCGGGCCGACGGGCGCGCCGGACGGGTCGACCGTCTCCTGGATCTGGCCGTCCTGGCCGCGCAGGTAGCGGTCGTAGGTCTTCTCGACGCCCGCCTGCCCGGCGGTGCCGATCATGGGCAGCTTCTCGTGGTAGGAGCGGTCGTGGATGTTCTGCAGCGTGATCGCGCCGACGAACCCGATCAGGTTCGGGTTGAGCGGCCCGAACGCCCGCAGCGACGGGTAGCTGCGCTCGTAGACGTGCTCGAACTGCACGCCGTCGAAGAGCCAGCGCCGCTCGAGCACGTACGCGGTCTGGCGGCGGTCGACGTTGAACGGCAGCGTCACCGGGTAGCCGGGGTTGGCGCTCGCCAGGTGCGCGAACACGTGCCACATGCGCGGATACGGCACGTTCAGCACCCACGCCAGACGCTTCAGCACCCCGCACTTCGGCTGCATCGGCACCGGCTGCTTCGCGCCCTGCGGGATCGCGCACGCGACGGGCTGGGACATCCGCGACGCGTCGACCTGCACCGCGAGCCCGGCCGTGTTCGACACGATCACATTGCCGTTGCGGTCGAGGATGTCGCCGCGCGGCGACGGCACGACGATCGTGCGCACGCTGTTCTGCGCGGCCGCGGCCACGTACTGGTCGGAGTGCAGCACCTGCAGCGCCCACAGCCGGAAGAGGAGGATGCCGAGCAGCACCGCGGCGATCACGCCCAGCGTCGCCGCCCGCATCGCAAGCGGCACCGGGTCGGGCGCCGCCTCGGGCCTAGACGGCGGCCGCTGCAGATACATTGGCGCGCATCCGTGCCGGTCGGAAGAGCCGCCGCAGCAGCGGCAGCAGGATCAGGGCGAGCAGGGTCGTCTGCAGGATCGACGGCACGATCTGGTGCCACAGCAGGTAGCCGATCCCGTAGCCGTTGCCGAGCAGCACCTGCACGGCGACGAGGCTGACCTCGACGAGCAGCGCGCCGGCGATCACCCACGGCAGCGGCCGCGGCGGCACCGGCTCGAGCATGCCCGCGCCCGCCTCGCCACGGCCCGAGAACGTGGTGACGACCCACGCGCACGCGAGGTAGGCGAGCGACGTGGTGCCGAGATGCTGGTAGGAGACGGCGTCGAGCAGCAGGCCGCCCACGAACCCGGCCACCGCCGCCATCTCGAGCCCGCGCCAGAGGGCGAGCGCGACCACGAGGATCGCGATCAGGTCGGCGCCGCCGCCGAGCGGGTAGAACTGCGGCGTCACGGCCACCTGCACGATCATGAGCACGAACACGCAGACGAGCGCCTTCGCGTAGTCGAGGGCGCCCGCGAGCGGCATCAATGCGTCTCCAGGACGATCATGACGTCCGGGTTCGAGAAGTCGACGAACGGGGTCACCTGGATCTCCATGTTCGGGCTCCCCTGGTTGAGCGTGACCTGCGAGACGCGGCCGATCGGGATCCCGTCGGGATAGAGCGAGGCCAGCCGGCCGCTGCTCCCCGTGGTGATCACCGTGTCGCCCTTGCGCACGCGCACGGCGATCGGCACCTGCACCATCGTCAGCTCGCCCGGCGTGCCGCTGGCGGGCACGATCGTGCCGACGGCGCCCTGCTCGCCCTGCACCTCGGCGGTGACACCGGTCGAGGGGTCGAGCAGGAGCTGCACGGTGGCGGTCGATCCGGTGACCTGCGACACCCGCCCGACCAGCCCGCCGCCGTCCGACACGGGGGCGACGACCGCGTCGTTCACCGCGACGCCCTGGTCGCTGCCGATCCCGAGCATGACGCTCTTCTGGCTGCCGAGGCTCTGAGGCTGGATGATCACCGAGCCCGAGATGCTCTTGAACTGCGGGTTCTGCTGGCGCCAGTTGGCGGCCGCCTTGAGGGCCGCGTTCTGCGACGTGAGCTCGGCGATCCTGGACGCGTCCTTGCCCACCTGCACCTTGAGCGTGGCGAGCTGCGCCGTCTGATTGCGTGCGTGGACGAGCCCGGTCGTCCAGTGCCAGCCGTCCACGAAGGGCCGCGTGACGCGGTGCGCGACCGACGCGAACGGCGCGGTCACCCCGACCACCCCACGTTGCATGGAGCCGACGACGCCGGTCGATCCCTCCCGATACGACACGGTCAGGAGCGTGAGCGAGGCGGCGACCAGCAGGCCGACAACGGCCCGCCTGCGTATGACACGGTTCTTGCTTAGAAGCATTCCTCAGGGCGGGTCGGAAGCGGCGATTCTACCGGACCGGCCGCCGAACCTCCCGCATATGGACTGAATAACCGGTGCCTGGCACCGGCCGTGCCGGTGCCAGGCACCTTCACCCGCGCCGGACGCCAACATGGCTCCAATGCAGGCGCGGATACTCGGGGCATGTCCAAGCAACGCGCACTCGTCGTCGGCGGCGATCCTGGCCGGCATCGCCTTCATCGCCATCGCCATCATGTACTGGACGGTGCCGCCCAAGTCGCTGCCGCTGCCCAACTTCCTCGGGCACGAGAGCGGCGTCTCGGCGGTGCACGTCAAGCACGGCGTCGCGGCGCTTCCTGGTCGGACTCGCCTGCTTCGTCTTCGCCTGGTTCCAGAGCGGGCCCAAGCGCGAGGGCGCGGCCCACCCGGACGCCCGCGCGTAGGCCTAGCTGACGGCGAACCAGATCGAGAGCACGATCCCCTCGACGAAGCAGAAGACGGCGAACGGCGTCAGCCTCTTCGTCTCGAAGTAGCGCATCAGGAAGCGGATCGAGAGGTACGCGGTGAGCGCGGAGCAGAGCGACGCTGCCAGCGCCGGGCCGCGCACGCCGTTGCCGTCGGAGCCGAGCAGCACCGGGATCTTGAGCACCGCGGCGGCGCCGATGATCGGCGTCGCGAGCAGGAAGGCGAACCGGGCCGCGTCCTCGTTGGACAGGCCCACGAGCAGCCCACCGCCCATCGACGCGCCCGAGCGCGAGAAGCCGGGGATCAGTGCGATCGCCTGCGCGGCACCGACGCACACCGAGTTCAGCCAGGATGTCCGCTTGGCGATGCGATCGTCGCCGTCGGGGTCGTTCTCGGGCACGCCGGGCGCGCGCCGGCGGAGCAGCTCCGCGCCGTACAGCATGATGCCGTTCAGGATCAGGAAGAACGCCGCCGAGCGGGCCGACGCGAACACCGACTGCAGCTTGTCCTGCAGCAGCAGCCCCAGGATGCCCGGCCGGGATCGTGGCGACGACGATGAGCCATCCCAGGCGGCCGTCATTGTTCGTCGGTGAGATCTCGCGCTCGACGAGCGAGCGCCACATGCCGCTCAGGATGCGGATCCAGTCGCGGCCGAAGAACCAGAGCAGGACGATGGCCGTCGCCAGATGCGTGGCCACGAGGAACGCGATGAAGTAGTTGTCGTTCTGGTGGATGTCCCACCCGAACACGCGCGGCGCGATGACGCTCTGCCCCAGGCTCGAGATCGGGAAGAGCTCGGCAACGCCCTGCAGCAGGCCGAGGATCACGGCCTGCCCGTAGGTGATCGGTCCGGCGAGAAGGATCAATAGTGGTACTGCCGGCGCCCGTTCCGGCGGCTCGCAGCGTAGGTCTGGTTCGCGCGGTAGATGACCTCGAACTCCTCGAGCGAGCGCCCGGAGCCGACGGCCACGCACGTGAGCGGGGACTCCGCGAGGTGCACCGGCATCTGCGTCTCGGCCCGCAGCCGGTCGGTCATGCGCTGGAGCAGCGCCCCGCCGCCCGCGAGCACGATCCCGCGGTCCATGATGTCCGACGCGAGCTCGGGCGGCGTCTTGTCGAGGGTCTGCTTGACGGCGTCGATGATCTGGTTCAGCGGCACGTCCAGGGCCTGGCGCACCTCCTTGGAGGAGAGCACGACGGTCTTGGGCAGCCCTGTGACCAGGTCGCGGCCGCGGATCTCGGCCTCGACCTCCTCGGGCAGCTCGGCCGCGGAGCCGATCTCGAGCTTGACCTCCTCGGCGGTCGACGGGCCGATCATGAGCTTGTACTCCTTCTTCACGTGCTCGATGATCGCCTCGTCGAGCTCGTCGCCGCCGACCCGGATCGACTGGCTGACGACGATCCCGCCGAGCGAGATCACCGCCACCTCGGTGGTGCCGCCGCCGATGTCCACGATCATGTTCCCGGTGGCCTCGGATACGGGCAGTCCGGCCCCGATCGCCGCGGCCATCGGCTCCTCGATCAGGAGCGCCTGGCGGGCACCGGCCGACTCGGTTGCCTCGATGACCGCCCGCTTCTCGACGCCGGTCACGCCCGACGGCACGCACACGACGACGCGCGGGTGCGCGAACCGGTTCTGGTGCACCTTCTGGATGAAGTGGCGCAGCATCTGCTCGGTGACGTCGAAGTCGGCGATGACGCCGTCCTTCAGCGGCCGGATCGCCGAGATGTTCCCCGGCGTGCGCCCGAGCATGCGCTTGGCCTCGACCCCGACGGCATGCACCTCACCCGTGTGCTGGTCGATCGCGACGACCGACGGCTCCGAGAGCACGATGCCGCGGCCACGCACGTAGACGAGCGTGTTGGCGGTGCCGAGGTCGACGGCCATGTCGCGGCCGCCAAGACCGGTGAGAGAGTTGAGGAAGCTGATGGTGTACGGCTCGGGATTTGCTGCAAATCGCCCCAAAAACGGCTAATCGATTCTAGCGTATCGCCAGGGCTGCCATCGCATCGATCAACGCGGGGACGGGCAGGCCGACGACGTTCTGGTAGTCGCCCGCAATCGATCGCACCAGGGCCGCCCCGCGCCCCTGGACGGCGTAGCCGCCCGCGCGGTCGCGCCACTCGCCGGTGCCCAGGTACCACTCGAGGTCGCTCTGCTCGAGCGGTGCGAAGGTGACGCCGGTGACCGCGCTGCGCACGTGCTCGACCCCGTCGGCGCGGAGGCACAGGCCGGAATGCACGGCGTGCGTGCGGCCCGAGAGCAGGGTCAGGTACTCGCGCGCCTGGGCCGCGTCGGCGGGCTTTCCGAGCACGCGCCCGTCGATGACGACGATCGTGTCCACGCCGAGCACGCGCTCGCCCGCGACCGACGCCGCCTTCGCCCGCGCATGGGCGGCCGCGATCGCGGCGGGCTCGCCGGGGAGGTCCGGCTCGGCGTAGTCGGGCGCGACCACGTCGAACTCGATGCCGAGCATCGTCAGGATCGCGCGCCGCTGGGGCGAGCGGGACGCCAGGCGCAGCGGCCCCAGCCGCCGGAGCCCCTCCGGGATCATCCCTGGAGCTCGGGGTCCGCGAAGAAGATCGCGATCTCCCGTGCGGCGGAGCCGGGTGAGTCCGACCCGTGGACGACGTTTCGGCCCAGGTCGAGGGCGTAGTCGCCGCGGATCGTGCCGGGCGCCGAGTCGAGCGGATTGGTCGCGCCCATCATCGCGCGCACGGTCGCCACCGCCCCGAGCCCCTCGATCACCATCGCCACCACCGGCCCCGACGTGATGAACTCGACGAGCTCCGGATAGAACGGCTTGCCGACGTGCTCGACGTAGTGCTCGGCCGCCTGCTGCTCGGTCACGCGTACGAGCTTCAGTCCGCGCAGGGTGAACCCGCGCCGCTCGAAGCGGGCCACGATCTCGCCGACGAGCCGCCGCTCGACGGCATCGGGCTTGACCAGGAAGAGGGTGCGCTCGACGTCGGCCATGGATGCCTCAGGTTTCGGCGGTGGTGCGCTGCCCGGATCCGCGCCGCGGCCGCTCGGGCGGAGGCAGCGTGGTCGCCACCGTCTCGCAGTACGGGCACAGCCGCCAGGCCGGGTCGAGCGGAGCCTTGCAGCGCCGGCAGGCCTGCTTCAGCTTGGTGCCGCAGTGCGGGCACGACAGGAAGCTCGCCTCGGTCGGGTTGCGGCAGTACGGGCACACGGAGTCCGCGCCGAGGCGGCGCTCCATCGCCCGGATCTCGAGCTCGCGCTCGTGCACGTCGGCCAGGTACTCCGGCGGGCGCAGGATCAGGTAGATCAGCACGCCGACGAACGGGAAGCACACGGCGGTTGCAACGCAGACGCCGACGATCACCGGGTCCTCGACCCGCCGGCGGGCGTCCTTCCACGTCCAGAACACGGTCGCCGCGTACAGCGCGATCGTGAACAGGATCATCAGCTTCTCGAACGCCGAGAAGTAGCTCGAGCTGAAGAAGTTGGTGACGCTCGAGAACGATCCCGAGGTGTCTGAGGTGGCGGATGTGACGGCGAAAAGCACGCGAGTCGCTCAGTGTACGGTGGCCGGCGCGGCTCCGGTGCCGGCCAGGCGTGTGGTCAGATCATGGAGAAGATACAGCGAACCGCAAATCACAACCGCTCCCGACGGCCCGGCCAGGGCCAGGGCACGCTCTCGAGCCGCCACCGGGTCCGGCTCGGCCGGACCTCCGGTGAGCGCGCTCAGTGTATCCGCTGCAAGCGCGCGTGAATTGGTCGATTGTGTTGCGACGATCGTCGGGCAGACGCCGCGCAGGAGCTCCACCATGGCCGAGACGTCCTTCTCGCCGAGCGTCGAGAACACCGCCACGCAGCGGCGATCGCCCACGAGGCCCGGGAGCTCCGACACGAGCCGGCGCATCCCGGCCGGGTTGTGGGCGCCGTCCCAGATCTCGAGCGGCGCCGTGCCGCGCACCTCCATCCGCCCGGGGACGCGCACGCCGAGCATCGGCGCGGGGTCGACGGCGCGCCCGAGCGCGAGCTCGACCGCGGCGTGGGCCACCGCCCGGTTCTGGTCCTGGTAGGTCCCGGCGACAGTCACCTCCCTGACAGTACGCGCCTGAGGCACGAACCCCTCCCAGCCGGGCTCGCCGACGACCACGATCCCGCCGGCCGGGACGACGGCGATCTTCTCGGCCGCGATCGCCTCGCGCGTCTCGCCCAGGAGCTCGGTGTGCTCGAGCGAGACGTTCGTCAGCACCTGGACGCGCGAGCGGGCGAGCACGTTGGTCGCATCGAGCCGCCCGCCCAGCCCCGCCTCGATGACCGCCCAGTCAACGCCGGCGGCCGCGAACGCCGTGAACGCCGCGGCGGTGAGCGCCTCGAACTGGGTCACGTCGGCTCCCACCACCTCGCGCACCCGCAGCACCGCCGCCTCGTACGCCGCCGGCTCGATCTCGGCGCCGCCGATGCGGATGCGCTCGCGAAACGACGTCAGGTGCGGCGAGAGGTAGGCGCCCGTCTCGATGCCCTGCGACAGGAGCAACGCCTCGGCGAAGAGCGTGGTCGAGCCCTTGCCGTTCGTCCCGACGACGTGGATCGCGTCGAACGCACGCTCCGGGTGGCCCAGGCGGCCGAGCAGCGCGTGCATGCGATCGAGGCCGAAGCGCATCCCGAAGAGCTCCAGCGAGTCGATGTAGGCATCTGCGGCCGTCACGCCGAGTCCCGCAGCCTCGCTTCCAGCTCATCCACCTCGGCGCCGTACCGGTCTGCCTTGGCGCGCTCGTCCGCCACGCGGTCCGGGGGCGCCTTGGCGGTGAACCGCTCGTTCTGGAGCATCCCGCGGGCGCGGTCGCGCTCGGCGCGGGCGCGGGCGAGCTGCTCGCCGAGCCGGGCGCGCACGACCGCGGGATCCTCGGCCGCGGCCTCGACCACGACGGCCGCGACGTCGTCGTCCACCACTTCGGTGGATCGCGGCGCCAGAGCGCGCACGAGCGCCGCCGCCGGGAACCCGCGCGGCAGCACCAGGCGCACGTCGGGGGTCGAGCGCGCCTGCGAGACGGCGGCGATGGCGGCCTGGACGTCGGCCTCGGCGCCCGGGTCGTGATGCTCGGCGACCGGCTCCGGGAACGGCGCGAGCATCAGCAGGCCGCGGTCGCCGGGCAGGTGCGACCACACGGCCTCGGTCACGAACGGGCAGACGGGATGCGTCAGGAGCAGGATGCGCTCGAGCGTCCAGAGCAGGTTCGCCGACACCTCGCGCCGGGCCGCCGCGTCGCCGCCGCCCAGACGCGGCTTGGCCGCCTCGATGTACCAGTCGCAGAACTCGAACACGAAGGCGTACAGCGTCTTTGTGGCGGCCGAGAACTCGTAGCGGTCGATCAGCGTCACGACCTCGGCGAGCGCCGCCGCCAGGCGCGAGCGCACCCAGCGGTCGGCCGGCTCGCTGCCGGCCGGAGCCGGCGCCACCTCCAGGTCGGCCTGGGTGACGACGAACCGGGCGGCGTTCCAGAGCTTGTTCGCGAACTTCGCCCCCTCGGCGATCGATCCCTGCGAGAAGCGCACGTCCTGCGTCGAGCTCATCTTCAGCAGGCCGTAGCGGGTGGCGTCGGCGCCGTAGGTGTCGACGAGCTCGATCGGGTCGACGCCGGTGCCGAGCGACTTCGACATGCGCCGCCCGTCGGCCGCCTGGATGGTCGAGTGGACGATCACATCCGAGAACGGGATGTCGCCCATGAACTCGATCCCCATCATCACCATCCGCGCGACCCACAGGTTGATGATGTCGCGCGCGGTCGAGTCGACGTCGCCAGGGTAGTAGCGCGCGAGGCGCGGGTCGTCGCCGGGCCAGCCGATCGTCGCGAACGGCCACAGCGCCGACGAGAACCAGGTGTCGAGCACGTCGGGGTCGCGCTCGAGCGCGTCCGAGCCGCAGGTCTCGCAGGCGGCCGGCGTCTCGAGCGCGACCGTCTGGTGGCCGTCGGGGCAGTACCACACGGGGATCTGGTGCCCCCACCACAGCTGCCGCGACACGCACCACGGCCGGATGTTCAGCATCCAGCTGAAGTAGGTGTTCTCCTGCGTCTTGGGATGGAAGCGCACCCGCCCGGCGCGCACCGCGGCGTTCGCGGGCTCGGCAAGCTCGTCCATGCGCATGAACCACTGCAGCGAGATCAGCGGCTCGACACGGTCGCCCGTGCGGTCGCAGTGGCCCACCTCGTGCTCGTAGGGCTGCTCGCCGCGCAGCAGGCCCTGCGCGAACAGGGCGTCGCGCACGCGCCCGCGCGCCTCGTCGACGGCGAGGCCGGCGAACTCGCCCGCAAGGTCGGTCATGCGCCCGTCGTAGCCGATCGCCGAGAGCTCGGGCAAGCCGTGACGGCGGCCGATCTCGAAGTCGTTCGGATCGTGTCCGGGGGTGATCTTGAGCGCGCCGGTGCCGAAGTCCATCTTCACATACGGATCGGCGATGATCGGCACCTCGCGGTCGACGAGGGGCACGATGGCGGTGCGCCCGACCAGGTGCGTGTAGCGCTCGTCGTCGGGGTGCACCGCGACGGCGGTGTCGGCCAGGATCGTCTCGGGCCGCACCGTGGCGACCACCAGGTGCTCGTCGCTTGACTTGATCCGGTAGCGCACCTCGAACAGCGTGTCGACCGCGTGCTCGTAGCGCACCTCGAGGTCGGAGATCGTGGACGCGCACGTCGGGCACCAGTTGATCAGGCGGTTGTCGCGGTAGATGTAGCCCTTGCGGTACAGGCGCACGAACATCTCGAGCACCGCGCGCATGTAGCCGTCGTCCATGGTGAAGCGCTCGTGCTCGTAGTCGAGCGTGCACCCGAGCCGCTTGAACTGCTGGATGATCGTGGCGCCGGTCGCCGCCCGCCACTCCCACACGCGCTCGATGAAGCGCTCGCGGCCGAGGTCGAACCGCGTCCTGCCCTCGGCGCGCAGCTGCTTCTCGATCACCGCGTGAACGGCGATCGAGGCGTGGTCCGTGCCGCAGATCCAGAGCGCGTCGCGGCCCTGCATCCGCCGCAGGCGGATCAGCGTGTCCTGGATCGACCCGTTCAGTGCATGACCCATGTGCAGCTCGCCGGTGATGTTCGGCGGGGGCAGCGCGATCGCGTACGGCTCGCCGCCGGCGTCGGGCCGCCCGGCGAACACGCCCGTGGCCTCCCAGCGGGCGAAGAGCGGCTGCTCGTGGGCGTGCGGCTCGTAGCGGGCGTCCATCCCGGAGATCGTAGTTGGCAGGCCGGGGTCAAGTTCCCGGCGGGTGCGGCCGATCTTCCCGGCATGACCCGCGAGACCAGCTTCTGGCACCACTACCTCGTCCAGCACCCGGCTCACGGCGTCCTCACCTTCTCGACGAACGCGGCCGTCGCTGCGCTCCTCTGCCTCTTCCTGCTCGCGTGCTGGACGACGGCGCAGGTCGCGGCCCGCTGCGGCGAGTGCGAGGCCATCCCAGTCCGCTGCCGCTGCGCCGCCCACCGTTAGATGATTGACTCCACGCCCCCGCGCGCCTGGGCGTCAGGCCGTTGGTGGGAGTTCGGATCGCGGTGGGGCTGCGGCTGCGAACCGTCGCATCGCTACGTCCTCGGTCGCGCCCATACTTGACCCAGTATGAACGCTCCCTGCGTCCTTGCGCTGCTCGGTTCGCAGCCGCCCAGGACATCACGGCGGCGTGGAATCAATCATCCTCCCCTACGCTGCCCGCAGTGCGGGAGGCCATCGTGAGCGTGCGCGACCACCGCGTCGAGACGCGCCTCTGGCTGCCGCGCACGCGCGCCGAGGTGTTCCCGTTCTTCGCCGACGCGCACAACCTCGAGGCGATCACGCCGCCGTGGCTGCGCTTCTCCGTGCTCACGCCGGCGCCGATCGCGATGCGCGCGGGCGCGCGCATCGACTACCGCCTGCGGCTGCACGGCGTGCCGCTGCGCTGGCGTACCGAGATCGCCGCCTGGGAGCCTCCGCACCGGTTCGTCGACCGCCAGGTCGCCGGGCCCTACGCCCTGTGGGAGCACGAGCACCGCTTCCGCGACGTGGCCGGCGGCGTCGTCATGTCCGACAGCGTCACGTACCGCATCCGCGGCGGGCGCGCGGCCGACCTCGTCGGCGACGCGGCGGTCGCCCGCCGCGACCTGCGCCGGATCTTCGAGTTCCGGAGCCGGGCTCTGCGCGCGCTGTTCGGTTAGGGTTTTGCGCGTGCATGCCGTCCTCGTTGGCTTCGGTCTGGGCTTCGTCGTCGCCGTCCAGCTCGGGCCGATGTCGCTCTTCCTCATCCGCTCGACGCTGCGGCGCGGCTGGGCGGTGGGCCTGGCGATCGGCGCCGGGATCGCCGTGATCGACGGCGTCTACGCGACGCTCGGCGCCGCGGGCGCCGTGCCGCTGCTCACCGTCGGCCCGCTCCGCGTCGTGCTCGGCGTCGTCGGCGCGGCCGTGCTCGTCGTGCTCGGCGTGCGCACGCTCTGGAGCGCCTTTCGCGTGCGCAGCGGCGCCGAGCTCGACATCGAGGTCGCCGGTCCACGGCGGGCCTTCCTGACCTCGCTCGCGGGGACGGCGTCGAATCCGGCGACGATCGCCTCCTGGGCGGCGATCTTCGCCGCCGCCAGCGCCGGAACGGGTCGATCCACCGGCGCCGCGGCACTGCTCGTCGCCGGCGTGGCGCTCGGCAGCGCGGCCTGGGTGACGACGCCTTGCGACCGGCGTCGCGATCGCGCGCCGCGCCGCCGGCCCGCGCGCGATCAGGGTGGCCGACTCGATCGCCGGCCTCGGCCTGCTGGGCTTCGGCGGCGCGCTCGCGTACCGCTCTGTGCACGACTGAACGCGCGGCAGGTGCATAAACGGGGTCTGACCCCGTCTATGCAGGGGTCAGGCGGATTCCTCGCGCAGCTCGTCGGTGATGTCGAGCTCCTGGCCGCCCTCGGTGACCAGCGTCGGATCGAGGTTCTTCTCGATCGTCTCCTTGGTCACGACGCACTTGTTCACGTCCTTGCGCGACGGCAGGTCGAACATGACGTTCAGGAGCGCCGACTCGATGATCGAGCGCAGGCCGCGGGCTCCGGTGGCCCGCTCGAGCGCGCTCGACGCGATCGCCCCGAGCGCGTCCTCGGTGAAGACGAGGTCGATCGAGTCGTAGTTGAAGAAGCGCTGGTACTGCTTGACGAGCGCGTTCTTCGGCTCGAGCAGGATCGTGATCAGATCCTCGCGGTCGAGCGCGTGCACCGCCGAGACGACCGGCAGGCGGCCGATGAACTCGGGGATCAGGCCGTAGGAGATCAGATCCTCGGGCATCACCTGCGGGAAGAGGTCCTTCGACGGGCCGTGCTTGCGCGAGCGCAGCTCGGCGCCGAATCCGACCGAGTTGCGGCCGATGCGGCGCTCGATGATCTTGTCCAGGTCGGCGAAGGCGCCGCCGCAGATGAACAGGATGTTGGTCGTGTCGATCGACAGGAACTCCTGGTGCGGGTGCTTGCGCCCGCCCTGCGGCGGCACGCTCGCCACCGTGCCCTCGAGGATCTTCAGGAGCGCCTGCTGGACGCCCTCGCCGCTGACGTCGCGCGTGATCGACGGGTTGTCCGCCTTGCGGGCGATCTTGTCGACCTCGTCGATGTAGATGATCCCGGTCTCGGCCTTCTTCACGTCGAAGTCGGCCGCCTGGATCAGCTTCAGCAGGATGTTCTCGACGTCCTCACCGACGTAGCCGGCCTCGGTCAGCGCGGTCGCGTCGGCGATCGCGAACGGCACGTTCAGGATCCGCGCGAGCGTCTGCGCGAGCAGCGTCTTGCCGCACCCGGTCGGGCCGAGCAGCAGGATGTTCGACTTCTGCAGCTCGACGTCGGAGTCGGTCTGCCCGGCCATCTGGACGCGCTTGTAGTGGTTGTAGACCGCCACCGAGAGCGTGCGCTTGGCCTCCTCCTGCCCGACGACGTAGTCGTTCAGGACGGAGTAGATCTCCTTCGGCCGGGGCAGGTTGTCGAGATCGAGCTGGGCGGGAGTGGTGAGCTCCTCGTCGATGATCTCGTTGCACAGGTCGATGCACTCGTCGCAGATGTAGACGCCCGGGCCGGCGATCAGCTTCTTCACCTGTCGCTGCGACTTGCCGCAGAAGCTGCACAGGAGCTGTTCGTTGGTGTCGGTGGGTCGTGCCATCTAGTGGTGGGCGATCACGCGGTCGATGATCCCGTAGTCCTTGGCCTCGTCGGCGCTCATGAAGAAGTCGCGCTCCGTGTCCCGAGCCACCTTCTCGATCGGCTGACCCGTCTTGTCCGCGATGATCTGATCGAGCCGCTTGCGCAGGTCGATGATCTCGCGTGCATGTATCTCAATATCGGTCGCCTGGCCCTGAAATCCAGAGCTGACCTGGTGGATCAGGATCTTCGCGTTCGGCAGGGCCATCCGCTTGCCCTTCGCGCCGCCCGGCCAGGAGCAGCGCGCCCATGCTCATGGCGATGCCGACGCAGATCGTCTGCACGTCGGGCTTCACGAAGTTCATCGTGTCGTAGATGGCGAGGCCGGCGTAGACGCTGCCGCCCGGCGAGTTGACGTAGATCGAGATGTCCTTGTCGGGATCCTCGCTCTCGAGGTGCAGCAGCTGAGCCACGATCAGGTTGGCGATCTGGTCGTCGACGGGCGTCCCCAGGAAGATGATGCGCTCGTTCAGCAGGCGCGAGTAGATGTCGAACGACCGCTCGCCCCTTGACGTCTGCTCGATCACCATCGGAATCAGTGGACTCACATGTGCTCCTCGGGTTGGCCCGGCTAGGCTGCCGGGCGTCCAGATCGGGGAAGACTTGGCGGCGGACTGCGCAGTTTCCTTCTCTGGCGTCCACAACTTCTGCTTCGCGTCGGCCTGCTCGGCCGTGATCGGCTTGGCATTCTCGGTCACGACGTCGAGCGCCTTCTGGGCCGCAAGGTCCTGCCGCAGCGCCGTCAGCGTGGCCGGATCGGCCATCAGCCGCTCGACCGCCTCGTCGACGTCCTCGTCGCTCTCGGCCGCCTGCTCGCGCACCCACTCCTCGACCATCGCGTCGGTGACCTCGATCTTCTCGGCGGCCACCACGGCCTCGAGCGCCAGGTCCTTGCGGACGAGGTCCTGCGCCTGCGTGCGCATGTCCTCGACGAGCTCCTCGCTCGTCATGCCCGTCACGCGCAGGTAGTCGGCCAGCGGGATGCCGCGCTGCTGCAGGGTCTGGCTGAGCGAGCGCGTCATGCTCGGAGAGGCGGCTCTGCACGAGCGCGTCGGGCACGGGCGTCGTGAGCTCGGCGCCGAGCGAATCGAGCACCGACGAGCGGAACCGGCGCTCGGCCTCGGCCTCGACCACGGCGCGCACGCGCTCGGTGATGTCGGCGCGCAGCTCCGCGAGCGTGTCGAACTCGCTCACCGACGTCGCGAACTCGTCGTCGAGCTCGGGCAGCACGCGCTCCTTGACGTCGCTCATCTTGACGTGGAAGCTCACGGCCTTCCCGGCCAGGTGCTCGGCGGCGTAGTCGGCCGGCATCGTCAGGGCGACGTCGCGCTCCTCCCCCACCTTCATGCCGACCAGGCCGCGCTCGAGCTCCTCCACGAGCCGGCCTGCGCCGAGCTCGACGGCGTACTGCGAGCCGGCGCCGCCCTCGAACGGCGTGCCGTCCATGCTGCCCTCGAAGTCGATCACGAGGAAGTCGCCGTCCTGCGCGCCGCGCTCGACCGCGACCAGCTCGGCCACGGTGAGCTGCAGCCGCTCGATCTCGCCGTCGACCGCCTCGGCCGGCACCTCGACCGGCGGCTTCACGCCGTCGAGGCCCTTGTACGACTTCACCTCGGGCGGCGCCTTGACCTCGACCTCGGCCGTGAACGCGAACGGCGCGCCCTCGGCGGGCTCGTCCGTCCAGTCGATGGTCGGCCGGTCGATCGGGTCGATCCCGACCTCGGCCACGGCCCGCGAGTACCAGCCGGTGAGGTGGTCGCGGAGGGCCTCCTCGATCACGGTGTCGCGGCCGACCTGGCGCATGACGAGCGGCTTGGGCGCCTTGCCCTTGCGGAACCCGGGCACGCGCACGCTCTGCGACAGATCCGACAGCGCGTGGTCGAACGCATGGTCGACGTCGCCCGCGGGCACCTCGATGTCGAGGCGGACGCGGTTGTCGGCGAGTTCGGAGACCTGGGTCTTCATACGGGGGGTGACGCCGTGGGTCCTACGCCCCCGGAGCCGTTCTCTAACCTTAGTCGCGCCGCGGCGGCTGTGCCATAGGCGCGGTCGGCCTAGACCTGAGCCCACGGGCGCGGCCGCAGCTGCGACGGGCGCGACCTCGTCCGGCCGGGTCAGCAGCTTCTCGCGCGGGACACGCTCGAGCCAGGCGCCGGCGGCGAGCGAGGTGATGATCGCAAGCAGCACGAGCACCGCGAAGAAGTTCTGGTCGATGATCCCGGCGGCAAAGGCGGTCGACGCGACCACGATGCCGGGGCCGCCGCGCGCGTTCATCGCGACCGACAGGTTCCAGGACGAGAACGCGTCCTCGCCCGCAACGCGAGCGCCGACGAAGACGCTGGCGGCCTTGATGATGCATGCGGCCGCGAGGAAGCCGACGAAGAACACCACGTTGAAGCCGTGGATCAGGTCGAGCCCGAGGCCGATGCCGGCGAAGTACACCGGGATGAAGAACGCCAGCGAGAAGCTGCGGATGGCGAGCGTCGCGCTCGAGGCCTCGTTCTCGGTCGCCGCAACCACGATGCCGGCCACGAACGCGCCGAAGAACGCTTCGAGGCCGAGCATCAGCGCGACGGCGGTGGTCAGGATCAGGAACGTGAGCTGGTGCGCGATCGGCGTCGCGCGGTGGATGACGTTGATCCGCAGGCCGCCGATCCACCGGTACGCGGACGGCCCGGCGACGAGGAACACCGCCAGGAAGGCCAGCGTGGCGAGCACGTGGTAGACCATGTCGGCGTTCGAGCCGCCGGCGATGCTGAGCGCCGCGGGCAGGCCGAACAGCGCGCCGCCGGCGCCGCCGGCGTAGCCGATCGCGATCGCGAGCACGCAGTAGAGGACGAGATCCTCGAGCACCGCGACGCCCAGGACGACGCGGGCAAAGGTGGTGTCGAGGATGCCGAGGTCGTGCATGATCCGCGAGATCACCGGGATGCTCGTGATCGCCATGGCGATCGAGAACACGAGCACGAACGACGTCGTGTTCCCGTTCGGGCCCCACAGGCTCTTCTGGTCGATCAGCTGCGAGATCGCCAGTCCGGCCGCGAACGGGATGCACATGCCGGCCGCGAAGACGGCGCCCACCGTGCGCCGCTCACCCCGGCGGAACACTGTGCGAAGCTCCGAGCCGGCGATGAACAGGAGCAGCAGCAGCCCCAGCTGGTAGATCGCACCCAGGATGACCGGCGTCGACCCGTCGGCCGGGAAGACCCACGCACTGAGCGGAGGGCCAGAGGTAGCCGAGCACCGTCGCGCCCAGCAGCAGGCCGCCGACGACCTCGCCGATCGCACGCGGCTGGCGGAAACGCACGAACAACGAGCCCATCCCGTGCGCGCACAGGAGGATCGCGGCCAGCGCGATCAGCGTATGGGCAAGGTCAGCCGTTGCAAGCGAGGTCACCGAAGCTCCGATCGTCCGCCGGCGGGGCCCACTCCCCGCTCCCCGACGAGCGTACGGGCACCGTCCGGCCCGGGCAACCCCCGATCGAGGGACGCCCGGGGGTGCGGCGGAGGCGGAGCGCGGACGCGCATAGAGTGCCGAGCCGGTGTCTCGAAACGCAACGCTCGAAGCGCGCTACCGCGCGCGCAGCCTCTGGCTCGACGGGGTGCCAGGGGCCGCTCGCGCCGCGCCCGTCGCTGCCGGGCGACGTCGACTGCGACGTCGCGATCGTCGGCGCCGGCTTCACCGGCCTGTGGACGGCCTACCACCTCGCGCGCAGCGCGCCCGACATGCGCATCGTGGTCATCGAGCGCGAGATCGCCGGCTTCGGCCCGTCGGGGCGAAACGGCGGCTGGGTCTCGGGCGGCCTGGTCGGCAGCGCCGGCACGTACGAGCGCACGCACGGCCGGGACGGCGTCGTGCGCGCGATCCGCGAGACGCACGCGGCCGTCGACCACGTGGCCGAGGCGGTCGCCCGCGAGGGCATCGAGTGCGGCTTCCTCAAGCGCGGCTCGCTCTTCACCGCCACCTCGCGAGCCGCAGCGCGAGCGCCTGCTCGCCGGCCACCGCGAGCTCGACAGGGCTCGGCATCGGCGGCGAGGACGCGCGGCTGCTCGACGGCGCGCGAGTCCGACGCGATCGTGCGCGTCGAGGGCTGCCTGCAGGCGACGTTCACGCCCCACGCCGCCCGCGTCGACCCCGCCCGGCTGGCGCGCGGCCTGGCCGACGCCTGCGAGCGGCTCGGCGTGACGATCCACGAGCGCACCGCCGCCACCGCGGTCGGGCACGGCCGGGTGGCGACGGCGCACGGCACCGTCAAGGCGGACGTCGTGCTCCAGGCGACCGAGGCGTACTCGGTGCGAGCTCCCGCGCCAGCGGCTGCGCTACCTGCCGCTCTACTCGCTCATGATCGCGACCGAGCCGCTGCCGGCCGCGGTGTGGGACGAGCTCGGCTGGACCGACGGCGTGCTCGTGAGCGACTCGCGCTACCTCTTCTTCTACGCGCAGCGCACCGCGGACGGGCGCATCGCGCTCGGCGGGCGCGGCGCGCCCTACCAGCTGCGCCGGCCGATCGACGAGGAGAACGAGCGCAACCCCGAGGTGCGCGCGCGGCTCGAGCGGGCGATCCGGCGCCACTTCCCCGCCGCCGCGTCCGCGGCGATCACGCACCACTGGGGCGGGCCGCTGGGGGTGCCGCGCGACTGGTCGATGGCGATCCACTTCGACCGCGCCCGCGGGTTCGGCTGGGCGGGCGGCTACGCCGGCCACGGCGTCGTCGCCGCCAACATCTCGGCCGGACGCTGGCCGACCTCGTGCTCGGCCGCGACACCGACCTCGTCACCCTGCCGTGGGTCGGCCACCGCAGCCGCGCGCTGGGAGCCCGAGCCGCTGCGCTTCGTCGCCTCGCGGGCGATCGTGCGGGTGCTCGGCAGCGCCGACCGCCGCGAGGACGCGACCGGCCGCCGCTCGCAGCGCACGCGCCTGCTCGCGCCCGTTCTGCCGCCGCACTGAGCCGCGGTCGGTCCAGGGTCATGCGGGCGAGAGGACTCGAACCTCCACGGCCAGGGCCACCGGCTCCTAAGGCCGGCGCGTCTACCAGTTCCGCCACGCCCGCGCGTGGGCGAAGTATCCTACGGGCACGCGGTGGCCGTAGCTCAGCTGGTGGTAGCCCCTGGTTGTGGTCCAGGAGGACGTGGGTTCGAGTCCCACCGGTCACCCTCGCCCGTCCGGATACGGCCACGCAGCGGCGGGATGGCTGAAACCGGCGCCCGTAGCTCAGGGGATAGAGCAGCAGACTTCGAATCTGCGTGTCGGAGGTTCGATTCCTCCCGGGCGCATCGCCGCAAACCCGCTCTGCTAGGCCGATCAAGCCAGCTGAGCGGGTTTTGCCGTTGGTCGGCATCGTCGGCATTGTTGGATCGTAAGTCGGGACGGAGCGATACTCGAGGGTGAGCGAGCCGATTATCGAAGGGCCGGGCCCGCCGGATTCGGTGCCAGAGCCACCCGAGCATCGGGTCAGCGGGTTGATCCCGTTCGTGCATGTCGAGGACGTCCAGCGCTCAATCGACTACTGACCATCACCTCGGCTTCACGCCGGCAAGCGTCTACAAGTACCGCTGGCCAGCCTATCTGGGCGGAGCTGGACAGCGAGGGAGCGCAACTGATGGTCAGCACCGATGGCGACTCTGTCGACCCGGCGGGGCAGGGCATCCTGTTCTACCTCTACTCCAAGGATCTCGGCGCGCTGCGCCAACAACTGCTGGCCGCTGGGATCCACGTTGGCGAGATCGAGGACGGCACCCCCGGACCGCGACACCAGATGGGACTCAACGACCCAGACGGCTACGAGCTGATGGTCGCTCAGATCGAGCCCTGACAGCCGGATCGACCGGGCGGCGGGGTATGTCCGTGATCGGCCGTTGCGGCGGATGACCGCCCACTGCGCTCGACCCCAGGCAGTCGAGCTGGCGGGCGGCGGCCGCTGCCCACGGCACATAGCTGCGGAGGTTCGATTCCTCCCAGAGGCGCGCCGCAGCTAGCAGAGCCACATCAGATCGCGCTGCGCCGCGTGTCGAAGGTCCGACTCTCAGATCGCGTATCGCTGACGACCACGCGGGCGAGATCGCTCGCCACGGGCTCGACCGGCGCGACAAGACCGCGCGAACGCAGCGATCATGCGCAAGCACGTCGTGGACGCAGTACCTGGTCGATTCCCGCAGGGCTGGGTCCGGCGTACCAGGCGGAGAACCCGCCCAGGAACGCGGCTCCGACCGCCATGCCGGTCAGGCTCGAGACGGCGACGTAGGCGAGCGCCGACGAGGATGATCGTGCGCAAGCGGATTCGGCCGCCAGAGGCTGAGCTCCCGTGTGACAGGCGCCATCGCTGGGATCGTCCGCCCGATCGCAGGTGCTCTTACAGCATGCACCCGGGTCAGTGCAGGGGGCCGCGGGCGAACACGTCGCGACCGGAATTCGTGTCGCCGGCGACGAGCGTGGTTCGAGCATACGGCGCGCCGAACACCGCCCAGCGGCCGTCGGACGAGCGCGCTGACGATGCCAACGGTGCCGTTGGCCTGCAGGCGCCGGAGGTGGAGACGTCGACGCGGGTCGTCTGTGCCGCGCGAGCGATCGCGCTGCGAGCAGGTCGGTCTTCCCATTGGTGTCGCCCCCGACCAGATTCGTGGCGTCGGCCGCAGATCAGCAGAAGCGGCCGTGGCTCGCTGGTCAGGGCGGAGGCTGCTGCCGTTGGCGTGTTGTTCGCTCGACGTGAGGCTGATGCGGAAGGTCGGCTCTCGCGCTGCGGTGGCGCACGAACACGCCCGCAGGCCTGTTGGCGTCGTGCGGCCGAGCGTGCGCTGACTTGCTCGTGAACAGGACGAACCGGCCGCTCATCGGATTGAGCTCGTCTGCGTACGGCGCGCGTGCGAACCGGTCACGATGTGCGTGACGTGGGCGCCCTTGACGATATCTCGCACGAGCACGCCGCCCGCGACTGACGGTCGGCTGCTGCTGTAGAAGCCGCAGCTGCCGGCACGACGTGCCAGAACCGGCAAGCGCACGTCCTGGACATGCGACCGAGCAACGCGTTTAAGTCGGCTTCGTGCTACGTTGACGCTCGGCGGAAGCAGCCGATGAGACGCAGCGGCCGGTGCTGCGCGTCGGAGGAAGGCGCTGGTCGTCCACGCTGGAAGTGAACCGCGCTCGCGCCGTCGAAGCGCGCCCCGGGACCCGCGGGCAGATGCGATCGAGCCGGGCGAGCGGTCGCGATTGACGTGGGCCGGTGCGGAGGCGGCGCCAGGACGCAGTCGGTCGACGCGGTGCCAGGTTGAAGCGCGGCGTCGAGCGCGAAGTGGCTGAAGGCCTCGCCGACCGCGCAGGCGACGACGGTTTGCGCAGGTCGCGAGCACGAACCGACGACGACGAGGCCGTGCGGCTCCATGGAGGTGACGCACGGACGGCGCCCGGGACCGTAGACGGTGACGCCGCGCTGACCGCTGCGGCATCGACGCCGCCGACGCGCGGTGCTCGGGTCAGCCGCTGACCGGGTGTGGCCAGGGATGCGATGACGACAACCGGGGATCACGATCCTCGGGACGGCGATGGGCGCGGCGGCGGCATGCCGATCGGCGCGTGTGAGCCCGAACCTGCCCGTGGAGTTCCGCCATGCCGCGCTGATCGACCGCATCGTCCGCGGCGCGGTCGACGACGATCCCGTCCGCCTGCACGGCGCGATCTTCGCCGCGCTCGAGATCCACGGGGCCGCGAGCGCCCACGACGACGTGTTCACCCACGCGCTCGGCGCCGTCGAGGAGCGCTGCAGGCGACTGCCGCCCGGCGGTCGCAGCGGCGATCCAGGAGCACCTCGACCACTCGCGCCGCAAGGCGGCGTAGCTCAGGCCGCCGTCGTCGGCTCCCGCGCGGCGACGGTCGCGCCACCGTCCGCCGCCGGGTGGGAAGCGCGCCGTTGCGACCGTCCCGCCTCCCAGCGCCGGCTCGAGCGTCAGCACGGCCCGGTGGCGCTCGCAGATCGCCTGCGCGATCGCGAGGCCGAGGCCGCTTCCGGCGACGCTCCCGGCCGCCGATCCGCGGTAGAAGCGGTCGAAGGCCCGCTCGCGGTCGTCGGGCGAGAGCCCCGGGCCGCGGTCGCGCACGGCGAGCGTCGGCCCGGACGCGTCGCTCACCGTCACCGTCACGGGCGCGCCGGCCGGGCTGTACTTGAGGGCGTTGTCGACCAGCACCCGCACCAGCTCGCCCAGCCGGCCGGCGTCGCCGGAGACGGTGGTCGGGACGAGGTCGGTCTCGAGCGGCCGCTCGGGATCGAGCGCGCGCATCTCGTCGCAGGCCTCGGCGGCGACGCTGTCGAGCCGCACCGCCGCCGCCCGCACCGCCGGGCTGCCGGCCTCGGCGAGCGAGAGCAGCTCGGACACCGTCATCGCGAGCCGCGCGCGTCTCCCGCGCGATCACCGCCGCCGACTCCTGCACGAGCTCCCACTCGCTCCCGGTCGACCGAGCGGGTGATGATGCGGGCGTGGCCCTGGAGCGCCGTCACCGGCGTCTTCAGCTCGTGCGACGCGTCGGCGACGAACCGCTGCTGCTGATCGGCGGCGTACTCGGCCCGCTCGAGCAGCCGGTTGAACGCGCGCGCGAGCCGCCCGAGCTCGTCCGGCCGGCCCTCGGTGATGCGGCGGTCGAGGGCGGCGCCGGGGATGTCGTCGACCTGCTGGCGCATGCGGTCGACCGGCCGCAGCGCCCGCCGGGCCAGAAACGCCCCCATGAGACCCGGACACGACCAGGATCCCGATGCCGACGGCGAGAAGCGTCCGCAGCAGCGTCGAGAGCGTCGCGCGATCGTTGTGGTTGGAGAGGAGCACGATCGCCTGACCGCCGTCCTGACGGGCCGCGGTCGCGCTGGTCGCGCTGGCGGGGGCGCGGTCGGACGATGGCGCGCACGGCGCCCAGCGTGGTGCCGTGTGCGCCTGCGGTGGCCAGCACCACCTTGCCCGAGGAGTCGGTGAGCCAGATGCGGACGCCGGGCCCGGCGAGGCTCGCGAGGTGCAGCTCGTCCGGCTCTCCTCGCGCTGCCGTCTTGGCCAGCCGGCGGGCCGTGTGCTGCGCCGCGGAGTGCAGGTCGGAGCGCACGATCGCATACGTGATCGCCGAGGTGGCGACGACCAGCACCGCCATCACGATCACGAACCAGGCTGCCAGGCGGAGGCGGACGCTCACCGGCGGATGGTGTACCCCACTCCGCGCACCGTGCGGATGATCGAGCTCTCGGCCGACGTGTCCAGCTTGCGCCGCAGCGCCGACACGAAGAAGTCGATCACCTTGCTCTCGCCGAGGTAGGTGAACCCCCACACGCCCTCGTAGATCTGCTCACGGGTGAACACCCGCCCGGGGGCGTGCATGAGGAACGCCAGCAGGTCGAACTCGCGCGCCGTGAGCTCCACCGGCTGCGAGTCGACGCTCACCTCGCGCGAGTCGAGGTCGAGCCGCACGGGCCCGGCCTCGAGCGTCGTCTGCTCGCCGCCCGCGCGGCGGGTGAGCGCGCGCAGGCGGGCCAGGAGCTCCTCGATCGCAAAGGGCTTGGCCAGGTAGTCGTCGGCGCCGGCGTCGAGCCCGACGACGCGGTCGCCGACGCGGTCGAGCGCCGTCAGCATCAGGATCGGCATGTCGTGGCCGGAGCGGCGGGCGCGCCGGCACACGCTGAGGCCGTCCATGTCCGGCAGGCGGACGTCGAGGACGACCAGGTCGGGCCGCTCGCGCTCCATCGCCGCGAGGCCGTCCGCGCCCGCCGGGGCGACCTCGACGCGATAGCCCGCCTCGCCCAGCTCGAGCTCGAGCACACGGGCGATCGCGGAGTCGTCCTCGACGACGAGGACGCGTTGGGCAGGGGTGGTCACGCGCCCACGATAGCGGCCCTTCGGCGTCCTCTCCGAATCCTTACCGAACCTCATGTCACACCCTTACCGGGGACCCGCTGCGCGCTTCGAGAAGGGCCCTACGGTGGGTTCGGCAACAACCTCTAGGAGATCCAGATGTGCACCGCAGAAGACCCCACCACCCCCACCGCGACCGAGACGAGGGCCGACCGATGATGCGCCGCGTCTGGGCCGCGGTCTGCACCACGTTCGCGGTCGTCGCTGTGTTCGCCGTCCTGGCGGTGGCGCAGCGCCACGCCGTCACGTCGGCGGCGTCGAGCGGCCAGGTCGTGCTCGTGCGGTCGGCGAGCGGGAGCCTCGTGCCGGTGACGGTGCCGAGCGGCGGCGTGCATGCCACCACGCAGTCGTCCCCGGCGTCCGCCGGCGGCTCGGTCGTCCTCGGCGCGAACGGCCAGGTGACGGCCGTGACGTCCCCGACCCACCCGACCACGCGGTCGTCGTGATGCGCCGCCTCGAACAGCTCACCTTCGGCGCGATGGGGACGGCCTGCAGCGCGACCGTGACGATGGGTGCGCGCGACGCCTGGTCGGCCGAGCGCGCGCTCGCCGCCGGACGGGCCGAGGTGGCCGCATGCGAGCGGGCGCTGTCGCGGTTCGTGCCCGGCAGCGACCTCTCACGGCTGAACGCCGCAGCCGGCGAGTGGGTCGGAGTCGACGTGCGGCTCGTCGCCGCGCTCGCGGCGGCGCTCGACGCGCGCGCCGCGACCGCCGGCCGGTACGACCCCACCGTCCTGCCCGCGCTGATCGCGGCCGGCTACGACCGCTCGTTCGAGCAGCTGCGCCCGCGCCTGCCGATGCCTCTCGACGGCTGGCGCGCGGGTGCGGCGATCGAGCTCGACCGCGAGGCCCGCCGGGCGCGGATCGAGCCCGGCACGGCCGTCGACCTCGGCGGCATCGGCAAGGGCTTCGCGGCGGCGCGCGCGGTCGCCGCGATGCTTGCGGCGTGGCCGCTCATGCCCGGCGCGCTCGTCGACCTCGGCGGCGACCTCGCGGTGCGCGGATACGCCCCCGACGGCGGCCCGTGGCGGATCGCGGTCGCCGACCCCAACGCGCCGGGCGACCGGGTGGGCATCCTCGAGGTCACCGCAGGCGGCGTCGCCACGTCCGGGCGCGACCGGCGCCGGTTCGGCCCCGGCAAGCGCCTGCACCACCTGATCGACCCGTCGACGGGCGCCCCGGCGCAGCCGGGACCGCTCGCGGTGACGGTCGCCGCCCCGGACGCGGCCGAGGCGGAGGCACACTCCACCGCCCTCGCGATCACGCCCGTCGCCGACGCCCGCGCCTACCTCGCCGCGCGCCCGTGGCTCGCGGCGGTGGTCGTGCCGCACGACGGCGCGCCGTTCCGCGCCGGGACGGGCGAGACGGCGCGCACCTTCGGCCTGCGGGAAGGGGTGCCGGCATGACCGTCGCCGCAGGCCTCCCGGCCGCCTGGCTGCTTGCCCGGGCGGCCGGCCTGGTCGCGTTCGCCGTCCTCACGCTGTCGGTCTGGCTCGGGCTCGGCGATGAGCACGCGCATCGTCGCGCCGCGATACCGCGCCCGGCTGCTCGGATGGCACCGGACGCTCGCGTGGACCGGCCTCTCGCTCGTGGCGCTGCACGCGGGCGCGCTGCTGGCCGACCCGACCCTGCACTTCGGCCTGGGCGCGGCGCTCGTGCCCTTCGCGTCGCCGTGGCGGCCCGCGGCGGTCGCCGCCGGCGTCGTCGCGGGCTGGCTCTCGCTCGCGCTCGCCGCGTCGTTCCGGATGCGCAAGCTGATCGGCCAGCGCGGCTGGCGGCGGCTGCACTACGCGAGCTTCCTCGCGTTCGTGCTCGCCCTCTGCCACGCGCTCGCGTCCGGCACCGACCTCGCGGGGCTCGGTGGCCCGATCGTGGCCGTCGTCGCGGGCGGCCCGGTGCTCTTCCTGAGCCTCCTGCGGATCCTGACCCCGGCGCGGCCCCGCCGCCCCGCGGTGGCGGCGCCGTGAGCCGGCCGGGCTCAGCCCGCGGTCGGGACCTTGCCCCAGGCCGACGTGACGGCGATGTCCGCCATCGCCTGGGCGCGCTCGCCGTGGCTCTGCGGGGTGTGCACGCGGACGCGGTAGGGCGTGTCGCCCATCGGCGAGACGACCGCGCCGTAGAGGCCGGCGGAGGCGCTGCGGACGACGTCCGCGGACGATCCGGCGGCAACCGTCACCCACCGGTCCGGGCGGAACACGTTGAAGCGCACCTGCGCGAACACGACGTCGTCGAGCGGATCCATGTCGCCCGCACGCTAGCCACGCCCGCGTCGGCTGTCGACCCCCTTTACAAAGGCTCCCAACAAAATTCGGAGGCTCGTCATAAACCGGTCGATGCGGACTCGCAACGTCTCGTATTCCCCTGCAACGAGGCGCACGTACACTGGAGAGATGTGGAGATGGGTGCTTCCGGTCGCGGCCGTCGCCGCGGTCCTGATCGGATTCCTGGCGAGCCGCAACGGCCCGACGTCGCACGTGAACGCCCATGCGGCGCCGACGACCACCAAGGCGGTGACCACGCCTCCCCCGCCCGCGATCTGCGGCAGCCGCACGGGCACGGCGACCGTGAAGCACGTCGTCTGGATCTGGTTCGGCAGCCAGGCCTACAAGCACGTGATCGGCAAGGTGCGCATCGCGCCCTACATGAACCAGCTCGCCGGCCAGTGCGGGCTCGCAACCCGCTACTCGTCGATCACGCACCCGGCGATCGCAAACGACGTGGGCGTGCTGACGGGCGACCCGCACGGCCTCGTGCACAACGCCTGCTCGCCGTGCACGACCACCGCAAAATCGCTGCTCTCGCAGGTGCGGTCGTGGCGCGCGTTCGTCGGCGGCATGCCGGCGCCGTGCCGCAAGCTGGCCGGAAACGACGTACTCCCGCCTCTCCAACCCGCCCAGCTACCTGACGCTGCGCGGCTGCCCGCGAATCGACCTGCCGCTGGGGACGCCTGCGAACGGCGGTCTGCAGCGGATGCTCGCGGCGAACACGCTGCCGGCCTTCACGCTCGTCGTGCCCGACGCCTGTCACGACACGTCCTTCAACAAGCACTGCGGCGGGCCGGTCAAGCGCGCCGTCGTTCGTCGCCCGCGGCGACCTGTGGCTGCACAGCTGGGTCGACGCGATCACGAAGACGCCCGCCTACCGCTCGGGATCGACCGTGATCTTCGTCACCTGGAACCAGGCCGTGCCGGCGAAGCCGCTCGGGGCCGCCTGCACCGCACCGGCGCTGACCCCGGTCTGCCAGGTGCCGCTGCTCGTCATCTCGCCCGTACGTCAAGGCCAAGGTCGTCGCGCGACCGCTTCAGCCACTACAGCCTGCTCAAGGCGACCGAGAAGCTGCTCGGCGCGCGCTCGCCCCTCGGCCACGCGGCGGACGCCCGCGCAGGAAACCTGGCCGGGGCGTTCGGCCTGTGAGCCGGTGGTGGGCCGCGGGCGCCGCGGCCGTCGTCGCGCTGGCCGCGGGCTGCGCCTCCGGCGGCGGCTCGGGCGGCAGCGGGAGCGGCCTCGGGCCCGCTGCCGCCGCTGCCGCCGCCGTTCCACGCCACCGCGGCCGGCGCGGTGAAGCCGTGGGTGACGACCGCGGGCGGGCAGTTCGTCGACCAGAACGGCACAGCCGGTCGTCCTGCGCGGCTTCAACGTGTCGGTCGGGCAAGGCGGCGCTCGCCCCCGTTGCCGCCGGCATGGGCGCGAACCTCGTGCGCATCTACGTCGGCTGGAACGCGATCGAGCCGCAGCCGCCCATGAACGGCCACTACCGCTGGGACGCCAAGGTGCTCGGCCAGCTCGACAAGGAGGTGGCGGCGTTCGAGGCCGTGCACGTGAACGTGCTGATCGACTTCCACCAGTTCCACTGGTCGCCGTACTTCGCTCAGGCCACCTGCAAGGCGGGCAAGAGCGTCTGCCGCTCGAGCGGGGTGCCGGCGTGGTTCTACGCGGGCGGCCGCTTCCCGGCCACGAAGCGCGGCGAGTCGCAGGCCCAGGCCGCGTTCTGGACGACCGAGGCGTCGCGCTCCCAGGGCTACTACAAGGCGTTCGCGGCGATGATCGCCGCCCGCTACGCGTCGGCGCCGAACGTGGTCGGCTACGAGATCTTCAACGAGCCCCACCCCGGCAAGCTCGGCGACACCACGCAGGCGACGGACACGATGCTGCGCTGGCAGGCCGGCATCCGCAGCGCGATCCAGAAGGTCGATCCGACCCGCACCGTGTTCATCATGTGCCGCGGCGGCGGCGAGGGCGTCGGCACGGCGAGCCTCGCGCCCGTTCGGCTCGCTCGACCACATGGCGCTCGACTGGCACGACTACTTCAACGGCGGCTCGGGCGGCTTCGACGCGGCGGGCGACAACTGGACGCCCTCGTGGCACGACACGCACAACCAGGCCACCCCGAGCTACACCGGCTCCGAGCAGGCGCAGGCGCGAGTGCTGGCCGTGCCGCTCGCGCGGGCGCGCGCATGGGGGATCCCGCTGCTCGTCGGCGAGTGGGGCATCCACACCGACTCACCTGGAGCCGCCACCTACCAGTCCCAGATGCTCGACGTGTTCGGCAAGGAGGGCGTCAGCTGGACGCGGTGGGTGCTCTCGAGCGGCGGCGGCTTCGGGCTCCTGCAGAAGGACGGCTCGCCGACGCCCGAGGCGACGCAGCTCCAGAGCGCGCTGCGGTCGTAGATCAGCCCGTGCCGGCCACCGGAGCCGTCCCGCCGACGCCCACGGCGCGACCGCAGCGAGCCGGCGAGCAGGTCGAGCTCGACCCGGTCGCGGAACCGCCACAGGAGGGCCGCGTAGCCGGTCGTACCGACGACGATGCAGACGACCAACGCCGGCACCGTCGTGCCGACGGTCGCGCGCAGCGCGAGCCCGAGCACGCCGTAGCAGAGGAGCGCGCTTCCGGCCGCGACCGGGAACCCGCGCCCGAACGGGTGCACCTTGAGGAAGGCCCGCACCTCGGCGAGCGGGGCGACGTTGTTGATCAGGATGCTGCCCGACCCATGCGACCGCGGCGCCGGCGATGCCGATGCGCGGGATGAGGATCAGGCTGAGCGCGATGTTCACGCCCAGGGCGACGATCACGTTGGCGAGGTTCCAGAAGCTGCGGCCGCCCATCAGGAGCACCATGTCGACCGGGCCGATCCCGGTCGCGACGAGCATCGTCACGGCGAGGATCTCGAGCGACGCCGCCCCGCTCACGTACTGGGGCTTGAACACCCGCAGGAGCAGCGGCGCGAACACCGCCAGGCCGAGGTACATCGGCCACGCCATCAGCATCAGCCACGCCGTCGCCACCTGGTAGACGTCCATCGCCCGCTGGCGGGCGCCCGCTCGCGAGCAGCTCCGAGAGCTTCGGCCCGATCACCTGGATGATGGCCATGTTGACGACGCTGCCCGCGACCAGGTACCGGGTCGACGCGGTGTAGATCGAGGCGTGCGCGGTGTCCATCAGCGACCCCACCATCAGCGTGCCGACCCACAGCGTCGTCACCTGGAAGACGCCGGTCATGCCGCGCGGCGCGGTGAACACCCAGAACTCGCGCGCCAGCGGCCGCAGCGCCGTCGCCGGCTTCGTCGGCCGCTCGCGCCGCTCCACCCGCTGCACGAGCCGGCCGAGCCAGACGAGCGCCACCGCGAACGCGATCCCGATCGGCAGGCCCCACGCGACCGCGACCGCGAAGCTGCCGCCGCCCGCGAGCACCGCGACCGCGACCGCGAGCGTCTGCACCGCCGCCTTGCCGATCCGGTCGACCAGCGCGTTCGGCACCATCGTGCCGAACCCGCGGGTGGCGGCGATGGCCACGGTGTACGCCGACGACAGCGGCACGAACACGGCGAGCACCCGGATGTAGGTCGCGACGGCGGCGGCGTCGGCGTGGCGGTGGTTCGTGAACAGCTCGGCGAGCGGCGAGGCGAGCGCGTAGGAGACCGCCGCGAGCACGACACCGGCGACGAACGACGGCACGAGGCCCACGCTCAGGCTGCGGCGCACGTCGGCCACGCGCCCGTCGACGCGGTAGCGCGGGATCATCCGCGTGAGCCCGGTGTCGGCGCCGAGCTCGGCCGTGTTGGACAGGATCAGGAAGAGCGCGACCGCCTCGAAGAACGCGCCCGAGGCGCTCTTCGTGAGCGCGCGGGTCACGACGACGACGAGGGCGAACTGGAGCAGGCCGTTCGCGAGTGCCCCGATGAAGTTGAGCGAGCCGCCGCGCGCGACCATGCGCAGGTCGCTGGTGCGCTCGTGCTCGGCCGCCGCAGGCTGCTCGACGGTCGGTCACCGCTCCGCCCGGTGCTGTGCTCCGCTCGCCCACCCCATCTCGGTGCCCAGGTACTCCTCCAGCCTCCGGTTGGGCTCGGCGAAGTGTGCCCGCAGCCGCGCCCGCGTCTCGTCCGCCATGCCCGCCGGCGGGACGGGCATTGTAGGCCTTGAACCGCGGCGGGCCGGCGGGGTCGGGCAGGCCCAGGAAGCGCAGCACCTCGGCGTAGCCGGTCTCCGGATCGGCGAAGAAGCGCTCGTACGAGATCACGAGGGTGCGCTCGGCCGGGAACGCGCTCCCGCCACGCCGCGAGCTGGTCGGCGTACTCGCCGCGCGCGACGTAGGCGTGGTGCTGCATCGCACGGCTCGAGTAGGCGGGGTCGGCGAGCATGCGCTCGCGCTCGCCCGCGAGCCGCCCGGGCTCGAGCTCGAGCGCCCGCTCGAACGTGTCGGCGTCCTCGAAGCCGCGCGCGTACTCCTGCTGGTAGTGCGAGTAGGCCCGCTCGACCGGGTCGCGCAGCATGGCGATGATCCGCGCCTCGGGCACGGCCGCCGCCGCCCGCGCCGGCCCGTGGGGATGGAACAGGTAGTACGGGCTGCCCTCGCCGGTGATCACCGGCCCGCCGGCCTCGCGCTCGCGCCGCCGCCGCGCGGTCTGCGTCGGGAAGTGCGCCCGGTACCAGCGCAGGCTGCGGTCGTGGTGCATGTCGAAGTAGTGCACGCCCTTGCCCGGGATCGCCGGCAGCACCTGCGGGTGCTCGAGCAGGTAGCGGTAGAGCGAGGTGGTGCCGCTGCGCTGCGCACCGACGATGAGGAACTCGGGCAGCGGCCGCCGCGACGCCGAGAGCATGTGCCAGCCGGTCAGCGCCTCGCGGCCGGCCGCTGATCACCGGCGCCGGCAGCCGGGAGTAGTTGTCGTTGGCCGATCCGCGCTCGCGGGGCATCAGCCGACGCGCTCCAGCGGCGTCAGGAGCACCGGCTGCTTGAGGCTGTAGCCGAACCGGCCGACGCGCTCCTCGAGCGTCTCGACGGCCTCGGCGATGTCCGCGCTCGTCCCGGGCGTGCGGCGCGCCATCGCCCAGCGGCGGAAGTAGCTGTCGTTGATGTCGCGCCTGACCTCGAGCCCGCTCGGGCGCGGCTCGACGCCGACGAACCGGAACACGTCGGCGAGGCGCGCGTCCGGGTTCGCGACGAACTCCTCGTAGCGCATCACGTGCAGGTGGGACACATGGGCCGCGTCCTCGCGCAGGATCTCGTGGCAGCGCAGCCAGTGCTCGATCAGCGATGTGTAGGACATCCGCTTCCACAGCCGGCGGGAGCGGCCGAACTCGCGCGTCGCGCCGGCGACCGCCACCGGATGGCGGACGAGGACGATCATGCGCGACCCCGGGAAGAGCGCCTGCAGGAAGCGGGTGCGGATCAGGTTGGGCGGCGACTTCTCGACGAGCACCGGCCGCGACGCATCCCAGTGCCGACCCCACTGCTCGAGCAGCAGCCGCCGGCTCGCGTCGGAGACGAGCGGCGAGGCCTCGGTCAGGTGCGCGGCCGGGTCGAACCCGAACCGGCCCGGGCCGCCGTGGCTCCTGCCGGGTCGGTAGACGGTCTGCAGGTGCTGGCCCTCGTCCTCGCGCACGCCGGTGCCGCGAGAAGCCCGACACCTGCGGGTGCTCGGCCATGCAGCGCCCGAGCAGCGTGGTGCCGCTGCGGTGGAGGCCGCCGACGAACACGAACGTGTGCTCCTGCCAGTCCATCGGTTATGCCGGTACGAGTGCCCGTCGACGGGGGCGGGAGGCCGGGCCCTCGTCCGCCGGTTGCCCCTCTTGCACCGGTGCCGACATCATCTCACGGTAGGCGATCGCCGCGGCGACGAGCATGAACGGCAGCCGCTCGGTGATGTCGTAGTAGGGCACCTGGATCAGCGCCACCAGCAGGCTCACGTGCGCCCAGAACGCCCATGGCGAGCGCCACCTCGCCGACCGGAAGAGCGTGTAGAAGAACCACAGCATCCACAGCGCGAGGCCGGGGATGCCGTGGGAGAAGACGAGCAGGAAGATCTCGCTCTCGGTGCCGACGGCGCTCTGCGTCGGATCCTGCGACGGCAGCGGCGCGGCGAACCCGAGCAGCGGCGAGTCGAGCAGCCGCTGCTGGGCCTCCTGGTCGCGCTGCAGCCGGCCGGTGTCGCCGGTCTTGTGCTGGAACCGGCCCTGGGCGAGGTCGCCGAGCGGGCTGACCATGACCACCGCCACGATCACGCGCGAGCGCCGCCACGACCTTGCGCCGCCCTGCGGTAGTCGCCGCGCATGCCGAAGCGGACCGTCGCGTACACGAGGCCGATGCCGAGGCTGAGCCAGAGGCCGCGGTTGAGCGAGAACACGACCGGCACGACCGCCGCTGCCATCGCGAGCTGCAGCGTGAGTCGCCACGCGCGCGAGCGCGCCTGCGTCATCGCGCAGATCGCAAACGGCGTCAGGATCGCGAAGGCCGAGCCCCACGCGTTCGTGTAGGCGAAGAACGTCTCGGGGCGGCCGACCGGGAAGCCGAGGAAGTGCTGGATCTCGGCGAACTGCAGGTGCACGTGCTCGTAGACGTACTGGTTGTGGAGCACCGAGCCGGGCAGGACGTGCTGGATCGGGCTCGCGAACGTGACGTCGCGGGAAGAGCACGCCGGCCCACCCGCCGCAGACGACGACGATCCAGTAGAACGCGAGCGCGTTCACGATCGAGCGCGTCGGCAGCCGCCGCTCCGGCATGTTCAGGAGGTAGCAGGAAGAGCACGGTGCCGGCGACGTAGAACGATCCCCGCCACGCCCATGCCACCATGCGCGAGCCGCTCGTCAGCTCGACGCCCGAGGCGCCGATCCACAGCAGCAGCAGCAGCCAGATGCCGAACCGCCGCGGCGCCCGCAGCTCTCCCCTGACCGCGAGCACCACCAGGAGCGGCACCGCGATCATCACCCAGACGACGGCCGAGAGTCCGAGCGCCCACCACACCGGCAGGAGGCCGAAGATCGCGTACGCCTGCCAGCCCAGGGGCAGCGCCCAGCCGGTCGGCAGGTTGTGGTTGATGCGATGCGGCCGGGACCCTCACGCGGCGCCTACCGCGATGCCTGGCGCAGGTAGCCGTAGCGGAGCAGCAGCGGCCACGTCACCAGCACGACCAGCGAGCGCGTCTTCCGGGCCATCCCGGTGCGCCAGGCCTCGTCGGCGCGCACCTGCTGGCGCCCGTGGGCGAAGCGCATCGGGTTGCCGCGCACGCTGTGCTGCCCCATGACCTGCACCGAGTCGCCCACGGCGGACAGATCGTGCGCCCCGGACTCGCCCATCGACGCGAACATGCGCTCGAGCTCGCGCGCGCGGATCGGCCGCGAGCGACTCGTAGCGCATCTGCACCGTCGGCGCGCCCAGCCGCCGCAGGAGCTCGAACGCCAGGTTGCACTCCATCCAGCGCACGCCCGCCTTCACCGGCGAGAACTCCTGGAAGTAGGCTTCGCCCGTGGCGACCTCGGGCCGGGCGACGCGCTTCGTCCACGAGTGCACGACGCCGCGGCTGTCGCGCACGAGGTGCAGCACGCGCATGCGCAGGCCGGAGGCGCGCGCCGCGCGCAGGAAGTAGGCGTAGGGCGGGTTCTTGGTCGAGTCGACCACCACCTGGGCGCCCGCAACGGTCAGGATCGCCCGGTAGAGCTGCGCCGTGAGGTCGCCGTAGCGGCGCACCTTCAGGGCGTGCTCGGGCGCGAGCCGGCCCAGGGCGAGCAGCGGCACCTTGCGGTGGCGCAGGACGGCGGCCTCGAGGGCGAGCACCTCGTCCACGTCGACCTGGTCCCAGCCGCCGAACGCCTCCTGGCCGACGGCGGTCCAGAACGGGCACTCGGCGAACGACAGGCCGCACCCGCACAGCTCGTTGCCCGCCGGCCCGGCCTGCCACACGTAGCGCAGCTCGCCGACCGAGACGAAGCCGGGCACCTCGGCGAGCACGTGGGCGAGCAGCGTCGAGCCGCTGCGGCCCCATCCGCCGATGTAGAGCACCGGGACGTCGGTCATGCCCGCCGCCGCGACACCGGCTCCGGCCGCACAACACCCTTCTTCGCAGCGTTTCGCGTGCTGCACCAGCTCGTCGACGAGCTGCTCGAACATCGCGACGGCGCGGAGCCGGGCCGGCGCCGGTCGGCGGCAGCTGGGCCTCGGCGGTGCGGCCGAGCGCGGCGTCGAGGCTCGCGCAGAGCTCCTCCTCGGACTGGGCGAGGACGATCGCGCCCTCGGCCGCGATGCGCTCGGTGAACGAGCACTGGTGGTCGTCGACGTGCTCGCCGTAGCGCTTGCGCCGCGGGACGACGATCGGGCGCTTGCCGAGCGTCGAGGCGAGCATGATCGTGCCCGGCCCGCCGTGGCAGACGACGACCGCCGCCTCGCGCACCATCGCCTCCATCTCGGCGTGGCCGAGGTACTGGCGGTGCTCGGCGAGGCGCGGCACCGCCGAGGTGCCGGTCTGGACGAAGCAGCGGGCGGAGCCGGTGCCGCCGCCCGCGAGCCACGCGTCCATCCAGCGCGGCAGGCGGTCGAACGGGTGGTAGTCGGTGCCGACCGTCGCGAACACGAGGGGCAGGGTGTCGCTCAGAACAGGCCCCCGATCACGCGCGCGCCCGGGTAGAACTGGCGCTGCTCCTCCCACTGCACCAGGAAGAGGCTCGAGAACGGGCGGCACAGGCGGCCGGTCAGCGTCGGCGAGTCGATGCGGTCGTACACCTCGAGGTACACGGTCGGGATCCGCATGAGCCGCGCGACGACGAAGAACGGGAACGCCACGCCGGCGCCGTCGGAGACGACCACGTCGGGGCGCACGCGCGGCGAGCATGCGCACCGCCAGGAGCCCGTTGCGGAGCGCGTTGCGGAGGTTCCGCGTCGTCGGGTGATGGGCCCAGGTGACGTCCTCGTCCTCCAGGAGCGACCGGCTGTCGGGCAGGTCGAACGTGACCCACCGGCGCTCGTGCTTGCTCCACCAGGGCTTCAGCTGGTGGAGCTGGATGAGGTGGCCGCCCGAGGAGCAGACCATCAGTACTCTCACAGCAGTTCGGTCTCCCTCGACTGTCCGGGCTGCGGCACGGCGTCGGCCGGAGCGGGCGACACGCCCACGTAGCCGCCGTACTCCTGCGCCTCGTCCGGAACACCGCCGACGAACACGAACCCGAGCCGCGGCGCCGCGCACGCCTCGAGCGCACGGCCGAAGGCGACGAGCTGCGGCCGGCTGGCGAGCCGCGCCCGCGCAACGGCGACCACGGCGTCCACCTTGGTGCCGAGCACCATGGCATCGGTCACGGGCAGCATCGGCGGCACGTCGACGAGGACGACGTCGGCACGCCCGCGCAGCTCGCGCAGGAGGTCGGTCATCGCGCGGCTGTCGAGCAGCTCGGCCGCGTCGGCCGGGATCGGGCCGGCCGGCAGCACCTCGAGCAGGCCGCCGCCGCCTCCGGAGCCGTTGGAGCTCGCGTCGAGCGGGTGGTCACGGCTGACCTCAACGATCGTCAGAGCATCGCCGAGCTGGCTGTGGCCCGACAGGATGTCGCTCACGCCCATGCGGTCGTCGAGACCGAACACCCCGCCCAGGGCGGGGCGGCGCATGTTCGCGTCGACCACGACCACGTGCTGGCCCGCGCGGGTGAGCGCCACGGCCAGGTTGGCGATCGTGGTCGAGGTGCCCTCGGCGTCGGATGCGGCGGTGAACATGATCACCTTCATCCCGCGGCGCAGCGTCGAGGACAGGTTCAGCTTGAGGATGCGGAACGCCTCGGCGGTCGGCATCTGCGCGCCGCCCTGCGGCGAGAGCAGCACGACCGGGTACTCACGCAGCGCGCGCGGCCGGGTGGGGACGCTCGCCAGGAGCGGCAGCCGCAGCCGGCGGCCGACCTCGGTGACGTTGCGGATGCGCGTGTCGAGCAGATCCTGCAGGAAGGCGAGGATGATGCCCAGGATCAGGCCGAGGACGAGGCCGATGGCGGCGTTGCGGGCCGTCTTGGGCTGCGTCTGGTTGGCCGACTGCGCGCCGCGGCTGACGAGCTGAAGGCCCGATCCGCCCGCGGCCGCCGCCTTCTTCTTGGCGATCTTGTTGTTCAGGCTGGTTGCCTGAGCTTTGTCCGACGCGATCGTGGCGGCGTCGACGCTGCCCGGGTTCGCCGTGCCCTTGGAGATCTCACGGTTCACGGCGTCGAGCTGCGCCTGCAGGAGCTTGAGCTCCGTCGCGACCGCGAGCCTCGCCTGCTGGCTCGAGAATGCGTTCGTCTGCGTCGCCCAGGCGTTTGCGAGCTTCTGGGCGGTGAGCGAGTTCGTGTCGCTGACGGTGAAGTCGATCGCGTCGAAGGTCGGGTCGGGCACGATCGTCGTCTCGTTCAGGAGCTCCAGCCCCGTGATTCCGCTCAGGCCGCTCTTGGCGACGACGTAGTTCGCCGCCCTCAGGGTGTCGAACAGCGGGGCGTTCGTGGTCGACCACTGGTTTCCGCTCGAGGTCTTCGAGTTCGCCGAGGCCGTCGTGGACGACGTGTTGACGAGCTGCGAGGTCGCGGCGAACAGCTTCTGCTGACGCTCCGAGAACCCAATCGCGGCCGCGGTGACCATGACCGTCACGAGCAGCGCGATCCACTTGCGCCGCCACACAACGCCGACGTAGTCACTCAGCGAAACCGACTCATACCATCCGTTTTCCACCACTCGGTCCTCTCGGGTCGTCTGCGATCGGGCATTCTCGGCATGGCCGAGCATGGCGCCGCCACCAATCGGCTCCACCCGGCGTGGGGACGCCGGTTCCTCGGGGGTGCTGGATCGTCCAGTAACACCCGGCCTCCCCACCCAATGGTACCCCCCGCCGGATTTGCGTCAACCCTGCACATCGGCAGTATTGACCGGTGATTGACGGGTTCTGGGAGCCTCCACGGGTACGGTGTTCGGCGTGAGGGACGCCGACGCCTGCATGCGTGGACTGGCCGCGACGGGCGACCGCGTCCACGCCGGGCCCGACCGGCCCCCGGGCTGGCGCGCGGTCGACCGCTACGTGGTGCTGCCGTCGCTGCGCCGGCCGGGCATGCTCGTGCCCGCGGCGTCGCGCCGCGCCGCGGCCGCCGCGGCGCGGCAGTTCCTGCTTCTTCCAGGCCGCGGCGGGAGCGCCGCCACCGAGGCGGCCGCGACCGCGCTGCGCACCGGGCTTCCCCAGCGGCTCGGCCGCAGCCGCCTCGCCGTGTCCGTCGCTCCGGACGTGGCCGACGCCGAGCTGCCCGACCTGGTGCTGCGCCATCATCTGGCCGCGGCCCTCGGAGCCGGCGCGGTCGACCTCGCGGTGCGCGTCGGCGCGACTCGGCCGAACGGCAAGCCGGTGGTCCAGGTATCGGCCCCCGGCGGGCGCGTGCTCGCGTACGCCAAGGTCGGCTGGAACGGGCTCACCCGGCCCCTCGTCGCCGCCGAAGCCGAGGCGCTGCGCGGCTTCGCCGCCCAGGGCGAGGCGCCGCGCACGTTCCGGGTCGCCCGGCTGCTGCACGCCGAGACCTGGCACCAGAACACGCTGGCGGTCGTCGAGCCGCTGGTCGGGGGCGAAGCGGTGCGCGCGCCGGATCCGCCTCGCGACGCCACCCACGAGCTCGCGCTCGGCGGCGCGGTCACGCGCGCGCGGCTCTCCGAAAGCGACTGGTGGGGCTGGATCCAGCTGCGCATCGACGCGGCGGACGCCGACCTCGGAGATGCGGCGGAGGCGATCGCGGCGGAGGCGGGCGACGCGCTGCTGCGGTTCGGCCGCGGGCACGGCGACTGGACGCCGTGGAACATGCGCCGGGTCGACGGCCGCCTGTTCGTGTGGGACTGGGAGCGCAGCCGCGACGACGTCCCGGCCGGCCTCGACGCGCTCCACTACGGGCTGCTCGTTGCCCTGAACGCGCGCAAGCTGCCGCCGCCGCGGGCGGTCGCAGACACCCTCGAGCGCGCCCCGGCCTGGCTGCGCGATCTCGAACAGCCGCCCGAGGCGGCGCGGGTGATGCTCTGCCTCGAGCTGCTCGAGATGTCGCTGCGCTACGCCGAGGCCCGGCGCGCCGGGGTGACCCTGCGCCACGACCGCTTCGGCGCCGCGCTTCGCACCCTGCTCGATGTACGGCCGGCGCAACGGCCGGTACCATGAGATGACCGCATGAGCATCTCGATCCACAGCCTGATCTCGCTCGCACCCGTCTTCGGCGTGGTCATCGTTGCGATCGTCTCGGCATTCCTGCTCGCGCGCGGCGATGACGCGGCCCGCACACGCAGCGGTCGCTGAGCCGGCCGGAGCGGCCCTTCGCGCGGTCAGCGAGGCGGTGGCCGCGATGGCGGCGGCGCCGTCGCTCGAGACCACCCTGCGCGGCCTGGTGCAGGCGGCGCGCCGGCTCGCGAGCTGCCGCTACGCGGCGGTGGGCGTCCCCGACGGCCGCGGCGGGTTCTCGCACTTCATCACCGACGGGATGAGCGACGAGCTGATCGCCGCGATCGGCCCGCTGCCGCGCACGCACGGGCTGCTCGGCGCCATGCTCGAGCGGGCGGTGCCGCACCGGACGGCCGACATCTCGCGCGATCCGCGGTTCCGGTGGTGGCCGGCCGCGCACCCGCGGATGCGGTCGTTCCTCGGCGTCCCGATCGTGGCGGCGGGCGAGGTCGCGGGCGCCTTCTACCTCACGGACAAGATCGGCGTGGACGAGTTCTCGGACGCAGACCAGGAGCTGATCGAGCTCTTCGCCGCGCACGCCGCGGTCGCGATCACGACCGCACGCGTGCACGAGCGCAGCCGCGAGCTCTCGGTCGTCGAGGAGCGCAACCGGCTCGCGCGCGACCTGCACGACGCCGTCTCGCAGACGCTCTTCTCGCTCAGCCTCACGGCCGAGGCGGCGGCCGAGCTGGTCGACCGCGACCCGGCCGCCGCGCGCGCCCAGCTGCACGAGGTGCGCCGCCTGGCCGACGACGCCCGCGCCGAGCTGCGCTCGCTGGTGTTCCAGCTGCGGCCGGCCGACCTCGAGGCCGACGGCCTCGTGGCGACGCTGCGCAAGCACGTCGAGGTGCTCGGCCGCGTCCACCCCGCGCGCGTCGCGATGACCGTGCGCGGCGACGCGGCGCCGGGCTCCGGCACCGAGCGCGAGCTCTTCCGCATCGCCCAGGAGGCGCTGCAGAACGCGCTCAAGCACTCGGGCGCCGGCCGGATCGCGCTCGAGCTCGACCTCGACGACGCGCGCACGACGCTCACGGTGGCCGACGACGGCGCCGGGTTTCACCCGGGCGATCCGCTGCTGCGGTCGCAGCACCTCGGCCTGACGGTGATGGCGGAGCGGGCCCGCGCCGTCGGCGGCCGGCTCGAGCTGCGCTCGGCACCCGGAGAGGGCACGACCGTCCGCGCCGAGGTGCCGCGTGGCTGAGGCGCCGATCCGCGTGCTGATCGCCGACGATCACCCGGTGGTGCGCCAGGGCCTGCGTACGTACCTCGAGCTGCAGCCCGACATCGTGATCGCCGGCGAGGCCGGCGGCGGCTTCGAGGCGGCGGCACAGGCCGAGCGCCTGCGGCCCGACGTCGTCCTGCTCGACATGGTCATGCCGGCGGGCGACGGGATCGAGGCGCTCCGCCGGATCCGGGCCGGCCGCGGGGCGCCGCGCGTGATCGTGCTCACGAGCTTCCCCGCCGACGACCGCGTGCTCGACGCGATGCGCGCGGGCGCGGCCGGCTACCTGCTCAAGGACGCCCAGCCGGCCGAGCTGCTCGCGGCGATCCGCTCGGCACATGCCGGCGGCGCGCCGCTGCATCCCGATGCCGCGGCGCGGGTCGTCGGCGAGCTGCGCCGGCCGGCCGCGGACGCCGTCGAGCTGACCCCGCGCGAGCGCGACGTGCTCACGCTGATCGCCCGCGGCCTGCCGAACAAGGCGATCGCGCAGCGGCTCTCGCTCTCGGAGAAGACCGTCAAGGCGCACGTGTCGGCGATCCTGCGCAAGCTCGACGTGACCGACCGCACCCAGGCGGCGCTGCGGGCGGTGCGCGAGCGGCTCGTCGACGTCGACGGCGGCTGAGCCGCCGGGCGGTACCCTTGCACGCGGGGGGCGTAGCTCAGGGGATAGAGCAGCAGCCTTCTAAGCTGACGGTCGCAGGTTCGAATCCTGCCGCCCCCGCTCCGGCGGCGTGTTCATCATCCGCAACATCGGCAGCCCACCCGTCTTGGCGAACCGGGCGACGAGTCCCACGGCCAGCGCGAGGAAGATGATGTTCAAGACGGTCGTGTAGTTGAGTGCCACCGACGCTTCGGCGACATGTGCGGACCGGGCCGACGGAACGAGGCCGGCCGCCCCGAAGATCACCTCGACGAGGAGCGCCGAGGCGACCATCGCGGCGTAGAACGCTGCAAGCAGAAACGCAGCCATCCGCAGGCCGTAGTAGCGGCGGTAGATGTCGAGGATCGGCAGGATGATCAGGTCGGCGAAGATGAACGCGATCACCCCGCCGAAGCTGATTCCGCCGTTCCAGAGCACGGCGGCGAGCGGCACGTTGCCGATCGAGCAGACGAAGCTCACGATCGCGACCAGCGGCCCGACGATCGGCCCCCACAGCTTGGCGACCGTCCCGTGGTGGGCGAGGAAGAGTGACTGCCAGGTGTGGTTCGGCACCCAGGCGGCGAGCGCGCCGGCGATCAGAAGGCCACCGACGACGTCCTTCCAGATCGCGGCCCAGTCCATCACGAAGTAGTTGGCCGTCGCGGTCAGTCCCTGGTCCGACAGGAGGCGCCGCCACAGGGTGTCGTCGGCGGCGACGGACATGTCCATCTGGGCGTGGCCCTCCATCGAGCCGACCAGGCCACGATCGGCCTGCGCCCGCGCCTCGTCGACCAGATCTCGCGTGAGGAACGCCCGGAAGAGCAGCGCGATGAGGACGATCATGATCGGGCCGCCGACGAACTCGGCCACGGCGAACTGCCAGCCCAGCAGCAACCACATGATGATGCCGAGCTCGATGACCAGGTTGGTCGACGCGAACTGAAACGCCATCGCCGCGGTGAAGTCGGCGCCCTTGCGGAAGATCGATCGCGCCAGGGCAACGGCGGCGTACGAGCAGGACGACGACGCGGCGCCCAACCCGGACGCGATCGCGATCGACCGCGCTGAGTCATCGGGCAGCAGGCGGCGCATCTCGCCCTTGGAGACGACGGCCTGGACGGCGCCGGAGAGGGCGAAGCCGAGGATCAGCGCCCAGAGGATCTCCCAGAACATGCCGAAGCTGACGCGAAGCGCGTCACCGGCACTGCTGAGGATCGAGAGAAGGCTCACGGCCGGCTCCTACCGTACGGGTTGGATCGGGGTGCCGTTCTCCTCAGCCGGGTGGCGTGTCCACGCCGCCGCAGCACTCGTCGTGGCAGGCGACGGGGACGGGAGCTGACGGCGCGCAGCAGCCGCAGGCGTCGCCGCGCCAGCTCGCTCGCCCTTCCCGCACGGCCACGGCGGCGATGACGAGGGCCGCGAGCGGGTCGGCCCACCACCAGCCGAAGACGGCGTTCGCCCCCAGGCCGACGAGGAGCGCCACGGACAGGTATGCGCAGAGCAGGTTCTGAGCGCTCTCGGACACGGTCGCGCTCGAGCCCAGCTGCTCGCCGACACGGCGCTTCGCGCGGGCCAGCAGCGGCATCGTCGGCGCCGTGACCGCGGCCAGGCCGATCCCGATCCAGCTCGCCTGCGGGTGATCACCGCCGATCAGGTCTCGGCCCGCCTCGAACGCGATGTAGGCGGCAAGGGCGTAGAAGGAGATCGCGATCAGCTGCTGCGCACGCCGCTCGGCCCAGTCGCCGTCGCCAACCCGCCGCCCCGTGAACAGCCACACGATCACGGTCCCCGCGGCCACCTCGACCAGGCTGTCCAGGCCGAAGCCGATCAGCGCGATCGAACCGGCTGCCATGCCGGCACCGACGGCGATCGCAAACTCGACGACGTGCCACGCGTTCCCGCCCCACGCCAGGATCCGGGCGCGGCGCATCAGCTCCGCCCGGTCGCCGCCTTGGGCCGCCGGGCGGGAGCGCAGCTCGACCAGCGGAAGGCCGCTCACGCTCGCGCCCCAGCCAGGTCCGAGACCACCGCGTCGAGCAGCCGCCGGCCGGGCTCGGTGAGCTCGTACATGACCATCTTCCCGTCCCGGCGCGATGTCACGAGACCGGCCCGGCGCAGCGCGCGCAGGTGGTGAGAGACGAGGTTCTGGCTGCGCTCGCTGATCCAGGCCAGATCGCATACGCAAAGCTCCCCGCCCCGGCCGAGCGCACTCGCGATCTCGAGCCTGGTCGCGTCGCCCAGCGCAGCCGCCGCGCCCGCCGCCCGCTCCGTCACCTCCTGGGGGGCCCGGGCCAGCCGGAGCCGCTCGGCGCGAGGTAGATCCAGGCACAGCAGGTCGCAGTGGTCATCAGCCACGGCGACATCGTAGCCTTCATTGATATGACCCTTCCACGGACCGATCGCGATCCAGGTCAGGGAGTGTGCGGCGGCGGACCGAGCACGTCTCTGAGCGTCGCGAGCGTCTCGGGTACGAGGACGTCGAGTCAGCGGGTGTCGTTGCCGGCCCAGCAGGCTTCGGCGGCCTCGATCGTGACGCCCTGCTGCGCGAGGACTCGGCTGGCGACGCAGTCGGGAACGCGCAGCATTCCGAGCAGGAGCTCGTCGTCGCGCACCGTGGCGCCGTCGGCGTAGTCAACGGCGAAGGCGAGCGCGAGCTTGGCTCGCGGGCAGATGCCAAGGCAGGCGGCGTGGGTGCGTTCGAGGGCGCCGGCCCCGAAGGTCTGCTCGAGTCGGCCGACCACGGCGTCGTAGTCGATGCCGAGCATCGCCAGGGCCGCGGGGTCGATGGCGGCCCGGCCCTCGCCGAGCCACGGCTGAAGCCCGTCCGACACTGCGGCCGGCTCGACGTCGAGGCGCCGCAGGATGCCAGTTGCCGGGTTGGGGTCGGTTCGCAGCAGGCCGAGCAGCAGATGCTCCGTGCCGATGTGGCCGTGGCCGAGTCGACGCGCGTCCACGGCAGCGGCGATCAGATACCCCTCCGCCGGCCGGAAGCTCTTCGCCCGAGTCCGCGCCCGACGCCGAAGCCCCCTCACCGTGATCGCCTGGGAGCGCCACACCGGTTCTCGCCGTACTTCTGGTGCAGCGCTTGTTTGGACACGTGCAGGAGGCTTCCGATCTGCTGCCAGCTCCATCCCTGCTCGCGGGCGCGGCGCACATGCAACTCCTCGGTCGCCTCCGCCAGCGCGCGAAGCGACGCCACCGCCCGCAAGCCCACCGCGGGATCGTTGCTGGTTGCATGCACCGCGGCGTCGGCGGCGTCCATCATCGCCGTCAATATAGTTGACGACAACCACCGCGTCAACATTCTTGACGGTTACGTCCGCGACGACTGAGACCGCGTTGCAACCGGCCAAGCGACCTCGGCGCCTAGGCGACCCAGAGTCGGATGCGATCCCCCGCCCGCACCCCCACAAGGGTCGACCGCGGCACCGTCACGTCCCCGACGTACAGACCGCAGTCACCCAGGCACTCATGGGCGCTCACCTCAGTCGACGTCACGCGAAACACGAACAACGTGACGTAGACCGGCGGGCGCATGCCCCAGTATCGCCGCCGTCTGGTCTCGGTAGGCTGGATCAGTGAACGGCCCGCGCCCGTCCCGCGCTCCAAGCGAGCCTCTCGGGTCACGGTCGCCAAGTGCGGTCGCCGGTTGGGTCGGCGTCGTCCTGGGCACGGCCGTCGTGTGCGCCGGCGTCGCCTATCCGGTCACGGCCGCGGCCCTGCGCCTGACCAGCGCCTCGGTCATCGCCACCACCCGCGCCCTGGCGGGCGGCCTCGTCATGCTGCCCGTGCTCGCGCTGGTCGGCTCCCGGCTGCCGTCCACATGGCGAGGCTGGGCATGGGCGTGTGCGATCGGTACCGGCAACGTCGTCCTCACCCTCGCCGGCATCGCCGAGGGCACCAGCCTGGCCGGCGCCGCGATCGCCTCAGTGCTCCTGAACACCGCCCCGTTCTTCGCAGCGCTCTTCGCCCGCGTATGGCTCGACGAGCGACTCACCGCGAGACAGGTCGGCGGCCTCGCGGTCGGATTCACGGGCATCCTCCTCATCGTGGCCTCAGAACACGGGGCGTCTGGGTCGCACATCGCAGCGGGCGTCATCGTCTGCCTCAGCGGCGCGCTCGGGTGGGCCGCCGCCGGCCTCGGCATGCGCTACCTCAGCACGCGCGAGCAGCCGTTCGACGTCTACGGCGCAACCACCGCCCAGTTCCTCGCCGGCGGGATCCTGCTGCTCCCCTACCTGGCGCTCTCGCGCCCGACGCCCACGGTCTGGTCGTCACCGGAACTCTGGGCCAGCCTGATCTTCCTCGTGCTCGGCGCCCAGGTCGTCACGTACGTCGGCTTCTACGTCGCCCTCAGCCACTGGACGAGCGCCCGCGTGTTCGCGTGGACGTTCCTGGTACCGGCCGTCGCCGTCGCCGTCGAAGCCGTTCAGGGCAACCTGCCCGGCCCGGTCGCGACGGCCGGCCTGGTCGTCGTGATCGCCGGCGTCGCGCTCGTGACGATGCGCGGCTGAAGCCGCGTCGGCATCGATAGACTGGCGCGCATGAGCGCATTCGGCGGCATCGCGAGCCACGAGCATCTGCGGATCTGGAACGGGGTCACGGCGCAGGCCGTCGAGGGCGAGCGCTCGACGCTCGCCATCGTCGACCTCGAGCCGGACAGCACCGTGACCGAGCACCACCACGACAACGAGCAGCTCGGCATCCTCGTGCGCGGGTCGATGCGCTTCCGCGTCGGCGACGAGACCCGCGAGCTCGTTCCGGGCGACACCTGGCGGGTCGCGAGCCACGTGCCGCACGAGGTCACGGCAGGCCCCGACGGGGCGCTCGCCGTCGAGAGCTTCGCGCCCGCCCGCGCCGACTGGGCCGCGCTCGAGCGCCTCGCCGGCCGGCCCGGCGCCGCGGCTGACCTGATCCAGGTCGGGCTTGCCCGTGGCTGGCCTCTCGTACTAGGATATATATCGTAATACGATGCAATATCGTCGATGGAAGGAGGCCGGAGATGGCCGTGGACGAGTTGCAATGGGGGACGTACGCAGCCGGCCAGGCGGCGGCAGAGGTGGTGATCGCCCGGCCGAACCGTTATAGCCTCGGTCAGGAGCGCGGCCGAGGCGCGCTGACCGGACGACGGGATCGTTCGCCGACGGCCAGGCACGGACGCACCCGGCGCCGGTGCCGCGCGGGCGCTTCTGCACAGGCCAGATCAGCGAGACGTGAACCCGCCGTCGAGGACGAGCGCCGTTCCCACCGCGAACGAGCTCTCGTCGCTCGCGAGGAACAGGATGCCGCGGGCCTGCTCGGCCGGATCGGCGACGCGGCCGATCGGCGCCCAGTGGGCGAACTCCTCCCGCGTCGCCTCCGGGATCCTCGGCGATCCGCAGCTCCTCCTCGAGGAGCGGCGTCTGCGTGATGCCGGGGCAGATCGTGTTCACCCGGACGTTCTGCGCGATCAGGTCGAGCGCGATCGACTTCGTGAACATGATCACCCCGGCCTTGCTCGCGTTGTAGACAGGGGCGTTCGGCTCGCCGACGAGGCCCATCTCCGACCCGACCGTCACGATCGTCCCGCCTCCCCCGGCGGTGAGCGCGGGCAGCGCGGCCGAGACGACCGTGTAGATCCCCTTCAGGTTCACGCCGATCACGCGGTCGAACTCCTCCTCGGAGAGCCGCGAGATGCGCGAGCGGCTCGTGATGCCGGCCGCGCAGACGAGGATGTCGAGCCCGCCGAGCACCCGCACGGCCTCCTCGACCAGGCGCGCGGCGGCGGCCATGTCCGACACGTCGCCCTGGACGCCCGTGATCGGCGCGCCGGCGCCGGCGGCGTCAAGCACGGCGGCGATCGAGTCCGCGTTGATGTCGCCGATGACGACGCGGCAGCCCTCGGCCAGGAAGAGCTCCGCCGTGGCACGCCCGATCCCCGAGCCGCCTCCGGTGATCAGCGCGGTCTTGCCGTCGAGCCGTCCCATCTCCCCTCCTCGTGCAGACGTGCTTGCGGTTTTGTAGCGCGCAGCACGCGAACGGTGTAGCCTCATTCGCGACCCGCGCCGAGACCGGCGCCCGAAAGCGCTGCACCAGGTGGCAGGCCACACGCACCACACCAACAGGGCGATTCCAGCGACGCGACCTCTCCGAGGCGGGCGGCGCGCGCGTGAGCGACGCCGGCCGCGTGCGCCCGGGCGAGCCGCAGGTGTTCGACTCGCTGACGGTGTCGTGCCGCGGCTGCGCGCCGCTCGATCCCGCCGGGCGAGGTGTTCACGCGCTACCCGGTGCCCGACGACAGGCGCCGCGACCTGACGGCGCCGTTCTGCCAGACGTGCCGGCCGATGACCGATGCTCCGCCCGACGTCGTCGAGGCCGGCTCGCCGCAGGATCTGATCAGCGCGCTGCGCCGCGGGCTCGAGCGCCAGGCGCGCGCCGAGAACGGCGCGGAGGCCGGCGAAGCGGTCTAGCGGGCTAGCGGTCTGCGCGAGGGCGACCGCGTGTGCGACCGCGCCGGCGTGCTCGGCGACGAGGGCGGCGGTGCGCAGCTGCGGCAGGCACAGGCCGGCGGCCCGGCCGACGAGGATGACGCCAACCGCGACGCCGGCCGAGCGCACGGGGACGGCGGCCACCGTGGGCGGCTCGCCCTGCGAGTAGACGCATCCGTCCGCGAGCGCGGCGTCGATCAGGGTCTGGTGAGGGCGATGGGAGCCGGCGCCCGGTTCCGGCGCCACGGTGAAGAACGCGGCCCAGTCGGCGCCGACCAGCGCGGGCAGCTCGTCCGGCGATCAGGAATGCCGCCTGCTCCGACGGATCCGCACATCTGCATGCGGCGCAGCATCGCCTCGGTGCGATCCAGTGCCGGGTCGTCGGAGGGGGAGCGAACGAGCATGCTCGCATCCTCGCCGCCGGAGGCCGGATTGTGAATCCCGGGATCGGAGGAGATCGAGTCACCGCCTCGTAGGCGGCGACCCCACCTAGATGAGGTAGCCACCGGCGAGCGCCCGGAACTCGCGGGTCTGCGTGTAGTCGCGCGGCCGCGTCAGCCGATAGGCCGAGACGGCGACCGGAACGGCCAGTGCGGCGAGGGTGGCCAGCCCGAGGATTCCCGATGATCGCTTCACGAACGTGCTCCTTGGGGGGGACGCGGAGTCATTCGCGTGTATCGGCCGAAGCCCCGGAATTCTGTAGCCCCCGCCCCCCGGTCGGGGGATTCAACGAGCCGCGGCGCCGTGCCGATGAGAGTCGTCCATGCGCGCCAGAATTCTCCTGCTCACGGGCACAATCGCCCTCTGCACGGCTCCCCCCGCTGCGGCCATGCCGCTGCAGTCGATGCACGACGGCCGCGTTCACCGCGGCCGTCCGCAGCGACGCCGGGCGCGTGCCTCCGGCGCGGGCCGCGCGCCGCAGCTTCACGCTGCTCGACGAGTCGTCCGGCACCGTCGTGCGCGCCGTCCCCCGCGGGCGCATCCTCGGCCGGCTGCCGGGCACGACGCCGCTCGGCACGCCCACCTGGCTGTGGGCGCTTCACACCAGCCGGGACGGCCGCTGGGCGCAGGTCGTCCTGCCGTGGACGCCGAACGGCCGCACCGGCTGGGTCACGCTGCGCGGCCGGCGCAAGGTGCAGACGCACACGTGGGTGCAGGCCGACCTCTCCCGCCGCCGCGTCACCCTGATGCGCGGCTCGCGTGCGCTCGCCTCGTTCGCCGCCGCCGTCGGTGCGCCGGACTCACCGACGCCGATCGGCCGCTTCAGCGTCACCGACCCGATCGCGACGGGCGATCCGGGCGGGCCGTACGGCTGGTACGCCTTCGGGCTCTCCGGCCACCAGCCCCATCTGCCGCCGGGGTGGAGCGGCGGCGATCAGCTCGCGATCCACGGCACGAACGACCCGCCGTCGCTGGGGACGGCCGCGTCGGCCGGCTGCCTGCGCGTGTCGGCGTCCGCCCTGGCCGTGCTCAAGCGCGCGCTGCGGCCCGGCACGCCCGGTGATCATCCACCCCTAGGTCGGCGGTCGATCGCTGCGCCGCACGCGCACAGGCCGCGCGCCCGCGGCGACCAGGCCCAGCCCGAGCGCGCCGTAGGCGAGGTCGAGCCCGAGCTGCGGGCCGCCGTGCCAGCCGATCATGAGCGTCTCGATCGCGAGCCATGCGAGCAGCACCGTGCCCATCGCGAGGGCGGCCGGGAGGGCGAGCCGCGGCCGCAGCAGCGCCGCTGCAGCGGCAAGGGCCATCCCCCCGCCGATCACGACGAGGAGCAGCACACCGGGGACGGTGTAGTCGGGCAGGAGCGTGTGGTCGATCCAGGCGGTGTCGAGGCCCATGCCGTCGCGGACGAGGCCGATGCCCGACGGGATGGCGGGGATCGCGACGGCGAGCTCGGCCGCGGCCAGCGCAAGCCGCCGTCGGCGCGATGGCGCCGGCCACTCCACGGTCATCGAGAAGCTCGCGCCTGCCGGCGTCGCCGATGAGGCCATCTCACAACCCCTCCGTCGAGGATGACCGCCGCCGGGGAGTCGAACCCCGGACGCCCGGGTCATGCCGGGCTCGACCGCGAACAGCGGGCGGTGATGCTGCTCGCTCTATGATCGGCGCCCGCCGGGCCGCATGCATCCGGGCGGACACCGATCTGCACAGTCGGGTTTTCCGCGATCGTACGGCGCGCGGCCGGCGGTGTGGCCGGCGATCTCCGCGGCGATCGCGGTGCCCCACTCCTCGATCGCGTCCCAGTCGCGGAAGTCGCCCTCGGCCACGTGGACGGCGCGTGCAACGGTGCGCTGGACGAGGCCGAGCCGGCCCATCTCGAGGCGCCCCGAGAACACACGGTGCTCGCGCGCATGGGCGACCGCGACGAGGTCGGAGACCTTGACCGCCGTCTCGGCGTCCGGCTTGGGCGGGTCGCCGACCGGCCCGCTGCTGAACATCCACGTCGGCCGGGCCGCGAGCTCGTCCGCATGCCCTTCGACGAACGCTCGCGCGGACTTGATCCAGCCGCCCATGTAGACGGCGCTTCCGATCACGAACGCGTCATAGCCGGCGAGCGCCGGCACGTCGTCGACCTCACAGATGTCGGTCTCGATCCCACGGCCGGCGATCGTGGCGCCGATCATGTCCGCGATCTCGCGGGTGGCTCCATGCTGGCTCGCGACGACGACGAGCGCCCTCATCCGGCATCACCTCCGCTGTTCACCGTCAGCATCGCTCCGCGGGGTGCGATCCGCATCGGGGCGGGTACGAACCTGCATGTGGGTTTCTACGCACGGCCGGGCGACGAGCGCCGGGCTGCGGCTACCTTGCAGAGCAGGAACCAGCGAGTGAGGGGAGCGCCATGGCCACCGTCAGCGTCCGCTACATCGTCGACGACGTCGACGCGGCGATCGACTTCTACTGCCGGCAGCTCGGCTTCCACGAGGACATGCACCCGGCGCCGACGTTCGCCATGCTCTCGCGCGGCGACCTGCGGCTCGTGCTGAGCGCGCCCGGCGGCGGCCCGGGCGGCGGCCAGGCGATGCCCGACGGCACGCGTGCCCGACGCCGGGCGGATGGAACCGCTTCTCGCTCGAGGTGCCCGACCTCGACGGCGACCGTCGAGCGGCTGCGGGCGGGCGGAGCCCACTTCCGCAACGACATCGTCACCGGCGTCGGCGGCAAGCAGATCCTCGTCGACGACCCGTCGGGCAACCCGGTCGAGCTCTTCGAGCCGACGCGGCGCGAGGCGCGCCTCGACTCCTCGTCGGCCTGACGCGGAGCACGTAGACTGGCGCCAGACCCGGGACGTGGCGCAGCCTGGTAGCGCACCTGCTTTGGGAGCAGGGGGTCGTCAGTTCGAATCTGACCGTCCCGATGCGCCGAAAGGCGCTCGAACGTCAGCTGCGTGACCCGAGCAGCTGATCGGCGTCGACGCGCAGCACCCTCGCGAGCCTGTGCACCGTCGCCGTCGTCGGTCTGCCCTCGCCCCGCTCGAAACGGCTCACCATCGACCCACTGACGCCGGCCAGACGGCCGAGATCCTCCGTGTTGGCCAGCCCTCGCTCGAGGCGCAGCGCGGTGAGGCGACCGCCGTCGATCCTCGCCGACGACTGGACGTGCCCGCGACGAGCATGGCTGGGTGGTTGCGTCGCCGGCCGATCCATTGACGATGCTGATACCCACCCTGGACATCGGCCATGCGTCGCTCATGAAACGGGTGTCCACGCCGATCTTTATGGGAGTGAGCGCGGACACGCCCCGCCCCGACGAGGAGGCACTCGGACAGGCACTCGCCACGAGCGATGTGCTGCGCCGCGTCGCGGGCACGACCGCCATCCACATCTACGAGCTGCGCTACGCCCCCGACGGCTCCTACGAATGCACCGCGTTCGTCGGCGCCGGGCTCGAGAGCCTGCTCGGGCCGGTCCCGCCGGAGGTCGACGAAGAGGAGGCGTGGGAGCTCGCGGTGCATCCGGACGACCGGCTTCTGTACGACGAGTTCTCGCGCTCGTGTCAGCGCGGCGAGCCGGCCGAGGTCGAGTTCCGGCTCATCGGCTACGACGGCGTCACGCGCTGGGTGTGGGAGCGCGGCCGGCCGCGGGTCGAGAACGGCGTCGTCTACGTGGACGGCGTCGTCGCCGACATCACCGAGCGGCGCGAGGCGGCCGACGCCCTGGCCGAGGCCCAGGCGAAGCTCGCCCACCTCGCCTACCACGACGCGCTGACCGGGCTGCCCAACCGGCTGCTCTTCCACGAGCACCTTGGCACGGCGCTGCGGCACGCCGAGCGCGACGGCCGCGGCGTCGCCGTGCTCTTCGTCGACCTCGACGACTTCAAGCTCGTGAACGACGGCTTCGGCCACTCGGTCGGCGACCAGGTGCTGTGCGAGGTCGCGGACCGCCTGCGCGGAGCCGTGCGCGCGTCCGATGTGGTGAGCCGGCTCGGCGGCGACGAGTTCCTGATCCTCGTGGCCGACACCAACGCGGCACCCGAGGACATCGAACGGGCCGCACTCCTCGTCGCCGACAAGATCCGCCTGGCTCTGGACACGCCGTTCACGATCCACGCGCCCGGCGGCGGCACCGAGGTGTACGCCGCGGCGAGCATCGGTATCAGCATCTTCCCGATCGACGCTGCCGACGCCGAGGGGATGCTCCGCTGCGCCGACATCGCCATGTATCAGACCAAGGAGGCGGCCCGGGCCGGATCCGGAGCCGTACCGCCGCGCCGACGACGGCGAGCGGGCAGCCCTCATCGCGACCGCGGCCCGCCTGCGCAAGGCGCTCGATCGCGACGAGATGGTGCTCCACTACCAGCCGCTCGTCGAGCTCAAGAGTGGCGCGCTCGTGGGCGTCGAGGCGCTGATCCGCTGGCAGGACGGGGCCGGCGGCCTCGTGCTGCCGGGCGCGTTCCTGCGCACTGGCCGAGCGGATCGGCCTGATGCCCTCGATCTGCGAGTGGGTCGTCGAGGAGGCGCTGCCGGCAGGCGCGGCAGCTGGGCCGAGCGCGGCCTCGACCTGTACGTGTCGGTGAACATGCCGCCCGCGATGTGGCGCCCGGCCGCGACCGACCGCCTGCTCGACCTGCTCCAGGCCTACGGCCTGCACCCCAACCGGCTCATGCTCGAGCTCACGGAATCGGCCGCGATGGCGGATCGCGGCCACATCGAGCCGGCCGATGGCCGCGCTCCACCGCCGCGGCCTGCGGCTGGCGATCGACGACTTCGGCACCGGGCACTCGTCGCTGTCGCGGCTGGCGCAGATGCGCGTCACGACCCTGAAGATCGACCGCAGCTTCGTCCGCGACCTGACGACCGATCCGGGGACGGCCGTGCTTGTGAGCGCGATCATCCAGCTGGCCCTGAACCTCGGTCTGCAGCCGCTCGCCGAGGGCATCGAGACCGAGGCGCAGCGCGCGTTCGTCCTCAGCCAGGGCTGCCGGCTGGGGCAGGGCTTCCTCTTCAGCCCCGCCGTGCCCGCCGGCGAGGTCGAGGCCCTCTACTCCGCCCAGCTCCGCCGCGCGGCGTAGCCGCGCGGCGCCGGCGCGGCGAGGCGCTCGCCCGTCGCGGCGTCTCCTAGGCCGCGCCAATCCCGCCGTGCAACTCTGCCTGCATGCGATCGGCTCGGGTGGGCATCCTCGCGGCGGTGCTGCTGGGCGCGACCGCGTGCGGCGGCGGCGGCGGCGCGACGTCGGCAGCCGCACACCGCGCCGACGCCCGCCCGACGCACGAGCCGCTCCCGCCGACCGTCGACGACCACCCGCGACCACCGGCGCCGCGCCGGCAAGAAGATCGTCGTCGTCTACCTCGAGAACCACAACTACTCCGAGATCGAGGGCAACTCGTGCTGCCCGTACGAGACGAAGCTCGCCGCACCAGGGCATCCTGTTCACGAACTTCTACGGCGTCGCCTACCCGTCGAAGCCGAACTACCTGGCGTTCGGCGGCGGGAGCACGTTCGGCCAGGCGGGCAGCGACAACCCGCTGCCGCTGATCACCGCGCAGAGCGTGTTCGGCCAGATGTCGGCCGCGTGCGATCGACTGGAAGGCGTGGGCCGAGAGCTACCCCGGCGGCCCGGGCAACTGCTACCTGCAGCCGACGGCGTCGAACTACGCCATGCGCCACGTCGCGCCGCTGCTCTTCGCCGACGTCGGCCAGACCGCGCTCTGCGACCGCGTGTCGGCGACCGAGCCGACCACGTTGCCGCAGTTCCTGTGGGTGACGCCGAACATGTGCAACGACGACCACGACTGCCCGCCCGCGACGCGGCGACGCGTGGCTGGCCGCGCACGTGCCCGCCTGGCTCGCGCAGGGGGCCGAGGTGTTCATCACCTACGACACGGGCAACCCCGACACGACCCACGGCGGCGGGCACGTGTACGCGGTGCTCGCCGGCACGGGCATCGCTCCGGCAACGAACGGCGCGTTGATGGATCACATGAGCGCGCTCGCCGGCGTCGAGAAGGCGTTCGGCCTCCCGCTCCTGGGCGCGGCGAAGACCGCCAAGCCCGTCCCGTTCTGACCCTCTAGAGCACGAACCGCTCCGCCGCGGGTACGCCGCCGGCGAAGCGGTCGAGCGCAAAGCCCTCCAGATCGAGCGTCGGCGCGACGCCGGCCACCAGCTCGGCCAGATGCTCGCCGATCGCCGGGCTCTGCATCACGCCGTGGCCCGAGAACCCGGTCGCGTAGAAGAACCGCGGGACGGCGGCCGCCGCGCCGACGATCGCGTTGTGGTCGGGGCTCATGTCGTAGTAGCCCCACCACGACGAGCGCACGGCCAGCTCGGCCATCAGCGGCAGGCGCCGGATCGCCGGCTCGGCGAGGTCCTCGATCGCCCCCGACCGGCCGCCGAAGAGCAGGCCGTGCTCCTCGCGGGTGACGTAGAACCCGGAGCCGAAGTCCGACACGAGCGGCAGCGTGTCCGGCAGGCCGCCGTCGTCGTCGCAGAAGCACACCCAGTGCACCTCGCCGCGCACCGGCAGCTCGAGACCGATGTGGGCGCTGACGTCGTTCGACCAGGCACCGGCGGCGCAGACGACGGTGTCGGTCGCGATCGTGCCGGCCGTCGTCTCCACCGCCGTGACCGCTCCCCCCGACGTGTGGATGGCCGTCACGGCGCATCCCTGCCGGACACGCACACCCCGCCCGGCCGCGGCGCCCGCATAGCCGCGCACGAGCGCCTCGGGCACGAGCCGGCCGTCGACCGGGCAGTACGTGGCGGCGACGAGGCCTTCGAGGTCGAGCCCCGGCACGATCGCGCCCGCCTCGTCGGGCGTGAGCTCCCGCGAGGGGACGCCGAGGGCGTGCTGGACCGCGAGCGCGGCGCGGAAGTGGGCGAGGTCGTCGAGCGAGTCGAGCAGGATCAGGTAGCCGTGCCGGCGCAGCTCGATGTCGACGTCGACGCCGCATGCGGCCATCATCTCCGGGAAACGCTCGAGCTCGGCGATCGCGCGCCGGCAGGTGCGGATGTTCACCTCGTCGCCGAACTGGAGCCGCACGCCGCCGACCGCCTTGCCCGGTCGACCCCGAGCCGAGCTGGTCGCGCTCGCAGATGACCACGTCGCGGATGCCGAGCTCGGTGAGGTGGTAGGCCGTGCTCGCCCCGACCGCGCCGCCACCGATGATGACGACGTCTGCGCGCTCGTCGCTAGGCACCCGGATCGCTCCCGTGAAACGCCGCACGGTGGTCGCCCAGGAACGCCCGAAGCGACCCCGCGGGCCGGCCGAGCAGCTGCGGCAGGTCGGGCACGACCGCGCACTCACCGGGCCCGTACGCCGCGGCGATGTGGGCGAGGTCGAACGCCCGCCACCCCGGGACGCCGGCGGACACGAGCCCGGCCTCGTACGCGCCGCGGTGAGACCGGTACGTAGCGCACCGGGCGACCCGCGACGCGCCCGATCGCCGCGGCCACCTCCGCGTAGCCGACCGCCTCCGGGCCGGTCAGCGCGTACGTCCGGCCCGCATGCGCCGCCGGCGCGAGCAGCACCGCGGCCGCGGCGGCGCCCACGTCGCGCGTGTCGACGAGCGGGATGCGGGTCTCGCCGAGGGGCGCCGTGAGCGTGCCGGTCACCTGCACGGCGGCAGCGGCGCGCAGCAGGTTCTGCAGGTACAGGTGCGGCCGCAGCAGCGTCCACGCTGCCGGCCCGGCGCGGACGCGCACATCGACCTCCTCGTGCTCGCGCATGAGCGCGATCGGCGACCCGGCCCGGGCGCCGATCGCCGACAGCCTGACGATGTGCCCCACGCCGGCCCGCCACGCATGGGCAAGCACGCGCTCGTGCTGGTCGACCGATTCCGGGCCGTCGCGGCCCGCGAGCAGCAGGGCGTCGACGCCGCGCAGCGCACGCTCCAGCGAGGCGTCATCGGCGAAGGAGCCCGGCACGACCTCGGCGCCGGCGAGCCGGCCGGCGGCCGCCGGGTCGCGCACGAGCGCCCGCACGTCGGCGCCCGCCCGGAGGAGCTCCCGGGCCGCCTGCCCGCCCACCTGCCCCGTCGCTGCGGTGACCAGGATCATCGCGACATGCTATATGGTATTACCGTAAAGATGGACGCCCTCCAGCAAGCACTCCCGTGACCGGCCAGTATCCCGCCGCGGCCGTGTACGCGCTGCCGCCGACGCGCAACACCCTGCCCCTCGACTACGCGCCCGGCTCGCCCGAGCGCGCCGCGGTCGACGCCGAGCTGCGGCGCATCGCGTCCGAGACGCCGGAGCTGCCCCTGCGGATCGGCGGCGAGGACGTGTTCACGGACCACCGGCACCCCGTCGTCGTGCCGCATCGGTTCGGGCACGTCCTGGCGCACGCGCACTGGGCGGGGCCGGACGAGGTGCGCCGCGCGATCGCCGCCGCGAACGATGCCTGGCACGACTGGTCGCGGCTCGCCTGGGAGGATCGCGCCGCCATCTTCCTGCGCGCCGCCGAGCTCGCCCGCGGCCCGTGGCGCGCAACCCTGAACGCCGCCGCGATGCTCGATCTCAGCAAGACCGTGCACGAGGCGGACATCGACGCGGCCTGCGAGACGGCCGACTACCTGGCGTTCCACGCGCGCTACATGCGCGAGATGTACGAGATGCAGCCGGACTCACTGCTTCCCGGCGTCTGGAACCGGGTCGAGTACCGGCCCCTCGAGGGGTTCGTGATGGCGATCTCGCCGTTCAACTTCCTGTGCCTCGCGACGCTCGCCTACGCGCCGGCGATCATGGGCAACGTCGTGCTGTGGAAGCCCGCCGAGCAGGCCGAGCTCTCGGCCTGGTATGCGCACAAGCTGCTCGAGGCGGCCGGCCTGCCGCCCGGCGTGATCAACCTCGTGTTCGGTGACGGGCCTGAGATCGGCCAGGTGGCGCTCACCCACCCCGACCTCGCGGGCGTGAACTTCACGGGCTCGGGCGAGGCCTTCCAGGACATCTGGCGCACCGTCGGCATGAACATCGCCCGCTACCGCAGCTACCCCCGGCTCGTCGGCGAGACGGGCGGCAAGGACTTCATCGTCGCCCACGCGAGCGCCGACCTCGATGCGCTGGCGACCGCGATCGTGCGCGGCGCGTTCGAGAACCAGGGCCAGAAGTGCTCGGCGGCGTCCCGGACGTACGTGCCCGAGAGCCTGTGGCCGGCGCTGCGCGGGCGCCTCGAGGCCGAGGTGCCCCAGCTCGTCGTCGGCGACCCGACCGACCCGCGCGTCTTCGTCGGCGCCGTGATCGACGACGCCGCCCTCGCGCGGCAGCGGGCGGCGATCGCCGAGGCGCGGTCGGGCGCGGACACCGAGGTCGTCGTCGGCGGGCAGGTCGATGACGAGACGGGCTGGTTCGTGCACCCGACGGTCGTCGAGACGCGCGACCCGGGCTCGCGCCTGCTGCGCGACGAGCTCTTCGGGCCGATCGTGACCACCTTCGTCTACCCGGACTCGCGCTGGTCGCAGCTGCTCGAGCAGGTCGACCGCCAGAGCCCGTACGGCCTCACCGGCGCCGTCTTCGCCGACGACCGCTACGCCGTCGCCGACGCGCACGCCGCCCTGCGCCACGCCGCCGGCAACGTGTACATCAACGACAAGCCGACCGGATCCGTGGTCGGGGCGCAGCCGTTCGGCGGCTCGCGCGCGTCGGGCACGAACGACAAGGGCACCTCGATCTGGAACCTGAGCCGCTGGGTGACCATGCGGACGACGAAGGAGACGTTCCTGCCGCCGCGCGACTGGCGCTACCCGTCGAACGCCGCCCCCGGAGACGGGCGATAGCGACCGCCGCGGCGAGCTTCGGCGAGGCGCTCCGGGCCGAGGGCGTCGAGGTGGCGGCGTGGGTGCCGGACAAGCGGCTCGCGCCGATCGCTGCGGCGCTCCAGGCCGGCGATGTGCCGCTGCGCACGCTCACGCGCGAGGACGAGTGCATCGGCTACGCCGCCGGGTTCCGCGCCGTGGGCGGACGGCCGCTCGTCCTGTTCCAGTGCTCCGGGCTCGGCAACGCCCTGAACGCGATCGGCTCGCTCGCGGTCCCGTATGGCTACGGGTTCCCGCTGGTCCTGTCGATGCGCGGCACGCTCGGCGAGAGCAATCCCGCCCAGGTGCCGCTCGGCCGCAGCGCCGCCGACATGCTCGCGCTGCTCGGCATCCAGAGCTTCGCCGTACGCACGGTCGCGGAGGTCGCCGCCGTCGTCGCCGGCGCAGCCCGGCTGGCGTACGACGCGCGCCAGGTCGCGGCGGTCATCCTCGAGCCCGGGCTCGAGGCCTGACGTGACCCCGCTCGAGGCCGTCCGGGCGGTGCTCGCCGCGGCGCCGGACGCGCTGCATGTCGCCTCGCTCGGAACGGCGACCTCCGCCCTGCGCGCGGCGAGCGGCGATGGGCCGCACCTGTACATGGGCGGCGCGATGGGGACGGCGCTGATCGCCGCGGTCGGCGTGGCCGAGAAGCGCCCCGACCGCGATGTCGTCGCGATCCTCGGAGACGGCGAGATGCTGATGGGCGCCGGGTCGATGTGGTCGCTCGCCGGGATCCGGCCGCGGAACCTGCTCGCAGTCGTCCTCTGCGACGGCCACTACACGATCACGGGCGGCCAGCCGCTCGGCACGCCGACCGCGTTCGCGGAGGTGGCCCGCATCCTCGGCCTGGCCGCGGCCGTGGCGACGGACGCCGCCGAGGTCGGCGCCGAGATGGCCCGACTGGCCCGGCCCGGGCTGCTCGAGGTGCGCTACGACGAGCGCACGGCGCCGGGCCCCTCGCCGTTCGTCGACCCGCCGGTCGTGCGCGCACGCTTCGAGGAGGCCGCCTCGCGCAGCTAGGAGGCGGCCGGCTCGGCGGGGACGTCGCGGTTCAGCCGGTTCCACTGCTCGATGTGGGCGCGCATCGCCGCGCGCGCGGCGTCGCCGTCGTGCGCGGCGACCGCCTTCGTGATCTTCGCGAGCGCCCGCGGGATCGAGCGCGAGTAGCGGTCGACCCCCGCGCTCAGGGCAGGCTGCTGGCGCAGGACCGGCTCGTGCAGGCCCATCGAGATGCCGATGCGCAGCCGGTTGTGCGTCGCGCGCGCCACCGCCTCGTGCCAGCGGGCGTCGGCCTCGACCAGCGCGCTCCAGTCGCCCTCGGCCGTGCGCAGCGCCCGGCGCGTCTCGGCGACGAGCGCCTCAAGCGTGGCGATGTCGGTCTCGTCGGCCCGCCGCGCCGCCCACCAGGCGTTCTCCTCCTCGAACGAGAGCCGGAACTCCGCCAGCTCCTGCGCGCTCGCGCCGCGCATGCTGACGAGGGTCGAGAGCGCCGCGCCGAGCGTCGCCTCGGACGGCCGCACGGCGTATGCGCCGCCGCCCTTGCCGGGGCGGATCTCGAGGATCCCGAGCGCCTCGAGCGAGCGCAGGGCCTCACGCAGGGTCGGCCGGCCGACCTGGAGCTGCTCGCACAACGCGCGCTCGCTCGGCAGGCGCTCGCCCTCGGCGATCTGGCCCGAAAGGATCGCGTTTCGGATCTGCAGGTAGACGTCGTCGAGCGACCGCACACGCCGGGCGGGCGCGAACGGGCCGGCGCCGCGGGCCGGGTCGCGCGGCGACGTCACGTCCCCGGGACGGCGCTCTGCCGGATCTCGAGCGTGACGCCGGCGCCGTCGCGGGTGTCGAAGTATGTGAACCCGCTGCCGTCGGGCCGGCGCCCGCGCGCCGTCACGGCGAGCCCCAGCCCGGCCGCAGCGTCCTCGGCGCGGTCGGCGTCGGGAACGACGAAGCCGAGGTGGTAGACGCCGGGACCGTGCGCGTCGAGGAACTCCCGCTGCGGCGTGTCGGCCGGCCCCGGCTGGACGAGCTGGAGCTGGACGTCGCCGATCATCGCCCAGCGGTAGATCAGCGCGTGGAAGCCCTCGACGCTGGGCACGCGCAGGTCGGTGAACTCCTCGAGCGGCGGGTAGTCGTGCCAGGGGCCGATGCCGACGGACTCATAGAACGCAACCGCGCGATCGATGTCCGGGACGGCGATGCAGATGTGGTGCAGCTGCTCGAACGGGGAGTCCGCCATTTATGGTCAAACCATAACACAGCGCGCTAGACGCCGAACAGCTGCGGCAGGCGCCGGATCGCCTGGCTGCGCTTGCCGCGGCGGGCTGCGCGCAGGCCCTTCACCTGGCGGCGAAGATCCTTCTCGACGAGGCGCAGGAGCTGCGGCGTACCCGACCGCATCTCGACCTCGAGCCGGCGCTCGACCGAGCCGTCGGGATACGTGACCGTGTCCTCGGCGAGCACGATCTCGTTGCCGTGGGCGTCGCGCAGGATGTGCTCTGAGCGCAGCGTCGTGATCTGGAGCACCGGCCGGATCGCCCCGCGCACGAACCCGGCGGCCCGCCCCCACGGGGCGGAGTCCTCGGCGTGCTCGTCCGGCTCGAGGCGCACCTCCCACTCCTCACGGACGAAGAGCGCCCCCTTGTGGCCGCCCGGCGTCTTCACCTTCAGCGTCACCCAGCGCTCGCCGAGCGCGCCGGTGCGGATGCGCAGGTTCGCGCCGTGGGCGCGCAGCGCGAGCCGGTCGGTGTCGAAGTAGACATCGCTGTGCAGCCGCTTGGACCCGCGCTCGGCGAGGCCCATCCCGGCCAGGTTGAGCGTGACGAGCGCGTCGTCGGGCGGCAGGGTCTCGGACACGAACCGGAGCTCCGTCTCGGTCGGCGCCGCCCCCGGCTGGTCGTGCCCGCTCATGCCGCCACGGTAGCGCCCGGCGCGGACCGCGCCCGTGACGGGCCGGGGATACCATCCGGACGATGGCGCACGGCGACGACGACCGCATCCTCCGCGAGATGCTCGCACCCGACCTCGAGGAGGCGCTCGACGCCCTCGGCTACTGGCTCAGGCGGCGCACGCAGCTGCCCTTCTATCGCCGCGCCGCCCGCCGCGAGACGGAGCGGATGATCCGGTTCTGGCAGGCGCGCGCGATCGCCGATGCGCCGCGGGCGCCGGTCGCGCTGCTCGCCTGCGGCCGCGACGTGGTCCGCGTCACGCACCTGGTCGCCTCATACCACGCGCGGCGCCTGCTCGGCCGGCTCACGATGCTCACGCTCGCGGCGGTCGCGGCGATCGCCGCGCTCGACGTCCTGCGCTGAGCGCCGCCGCGCGCGCCGTCAGCGGTTGATCAGCGCGTAGAGGCCGGCGGCGACGAGCAGGACGAGGACGCCGGCGCCGATCCCGACGAGGACGTTGCCGCGCACGACGGCACCGGCGCTGCGGCGGTCGAGGCCGACGATCGCGATGGACGCCGCCGTCGGCGCCGCCACCGCGACCCCGAGCGTCACCGCCAGGATCTTGGCCAGCTCCGTGAGCGGGAGGTAGTCGCCGAACGAGAGCAGGATCATGAGGCCGCCGCCACTGCGGGCACGACCGGCTTGTCGGGGAAGACCGGGTCGGAGTCCGGCGGGATCGCATCGATCACGTTGCCGGCGTTCACGCTGGTGCGGCGCGCACGCAGGGCCAGGAACGAGACCACGGCCACGGCGAGCGCCGCCACGATCGCCACGCCGGCGGTGTCGCTCGGGGCTGCGCTGATCGCGCCCTCTGCGGCGGCGCCCATCAGGCCCGCCGCGGGCAGCGTCACGAGCCATGCGAGCACCATCCGGCGCACGACCAACCACTGGACGACGCCGCCGGAGCGGCCGAGGCCGGCGCCGACGACGCCGCCGGAGACGACCTGCGTCGTCGAGAGCGAGAACCCGAAGAAGGCCGACGAGAGGATGGTGGTCGCGCTCGCCGTCTCGGCCGAGAAGCCCTGTCCGGGCTCGACGTGGGTGACCTTGGTCCCGAGCGTGCGGATCACGCGCCAGCCGCCCGAGAAGGTGCCGAGCGCGACGGCGACGGCGCACGTCGCCTTGACCCAGAACGGCACCCCGGCGCCGGCCGAGAGCTGCCCGCCGGCCACCAGCGTCAGCACGATCACGCCCATCGTCTTCTGGGCGTCGTTCGTGCCGTGCGCGAGCGCGACGAGCCCGCTCGAGAGGATCTGGCTGCGGCGGAAGCCGTTGCCGGCGCTGTCGCCGCTGACCGAGCGCGTGAGCCGGAAGGCGAGCACGCGTGGCGACCAACGCCGCGAGGCCGCACACGAACGGGGCGAGCAGGGCCGGGATCAGCACCTTGGCCGCGATGCCGCTCCAGATGACGCCGGACGTGCCCTCGGCCGCCAGCACCGAGCCGACGACGCCACCGACAAGCGCGTGGGAGGACGACGACGGGATCCCGCCGTACCACGTGACGACGTTCCAGACGATCGCGCCGATGAGCCCCGCGAACACGACGGGGACGGTGATGGTCGTCTGGTCGACGATGCCGCTCGCGATCGTGGCGGCGACGGTCGACGGAGAGGAACGCGCCGACGAAGTTCAGGACCGACGCCATGCCCACGGCAACGCGGGGTCGCAGCGCCCGGGTCGCGATCGTGGTCGCCATCGCGTTCGCCGTGTCGTGGAACCCGTTTGTGTAGTCGAACACGAGCGCCGTCACCACCGTGACGACGACGAGCGTCAGCATATGCCCTCCCCAGTGTGGATCCCCACGCGCCGATCATCCATGATTTGCGGCTGTCTGTCATCAGGGGCCGCCCGAGATCGCATCGGCGGAAACCCGCAGAGGGGAGGTCACCGCCCTGCCGATCAGCCCTTGCGCTCGCTCCGCAATCCGTACTTCGCGACGATCCAGCTCGTCAGGAACGCGAATCCGGCCACGACGACCGCCGACGGCACCGTCGTCGTCGCGCCGCCTGAACCGCTGTGCGCGACGATGTCCGGACCGTACAGCGAGTCCGCGAACACCACGAGCCAGACGACCGTGATCGCGAGCGAGGCCCACATCTCGCGCATCGCCATCATCGGCCACCCTCCTCGCTCCCGGTCGATCCGGGACGGCTCATGAGAGAAGCTCGCCATGGGACCACCTCCCTTCGCACCGATGATCGCACGTCGGGCCGCACCGGCCATCGGGGCCGCCCCCGATCCTTCGCTGCGGGAATTGTGCAGGACATCTAGGCTGCCCCCGTGGCCAATCTGATCGACTCCGGCTGGGCTGCGTGGCTGCCGTTCGAGCTCGTCGAGGCGCTCGAGGCGCGCGACGGCCGGTCGGCGCAGCGGCGCGCGTTCCGGCAGCGGCTCGAGCGCGGCCCGAGCGACGCCGACCGCGAGCGCTGGCAGCGGTTCGCGCTCGTGTGCCCATCGCGGATCGACCTGCCCGACGAGGACGGGCTCGACGAGCAGGACGCCTACCGCGTGCTCGACGACCTCGGCCTGCTCGACGCCGAGCCCGAGGCGGTCGAGCTCGTGCTGACGCTCGACCACGACGACGTGCTCGACCTGGAACGGATCCGCTCTGCGCGCGACGTCGGCCCGATCGACGCCGCCCCGGCCGGGCTCCCCGAGCTCTCGAACGTGCTCGGCGGCGGCAAGACCGGGCGCAACGACCCGTGCCCGTGCGGATCGGGCAAGAAGTTCAAGCGCTGCCACGGCGCCTGACAGCGTCCTCACGCGGATTGCGGGAGGTCAGGCGGCTTCGGGCGTCTGCGCCGGCAGGCGGACGCCCACGGTGTAGGCGCTCCGGTCCTGCCACACCTCGACGAGCGCGTCGTAGGCGGGCCGGCTCGAGTGCACGACGTGGAGCCGGCTGAAGCTCACGCCCTGCCGGCGCAGCTCGCCGTCGCAGAACTCGAGCACCCGCGCCTCGAGCGCCGCCCACTCGCGGCGGTCGGCGGACTTCGTGGGGGAGGGCTTGGGCGTGGCCATGGTTCCTGATCTCCATCGGCAGAACGGCGGCGGTTGACAAGGGCCACGTGTCCCGGATCTCGCCGCTCCGGCTCTGGGACAGCCGGAGCGGCGAGCCGAGATCCCTTTCGCCCGTATGCCGGGCCATCCCGGTAATCGGCCGGCGGCGCGCGGAGTTCTCCGCCCGCGCCCTCGCAGCCGTCTGAGCCGCGGCGAGGGCGCGCTAGGCTCACCTCCGTGAGCGGCTCGCCCGCCATCCGATCCGGCCATGCCCGCGCCGCCGGCGGCCGCCGGCTCGCCTATCGCGACGCGGGCGACCCGGCCGGGATCGCGGTCGTCTCGCACCACGGCACGCCCGGCTCCCGGCTCGAGCGCCACGCCGACGACGAGCGCATCATGACGCAGCTCGGCGTGCGCATGATCACGTACGACCGGCCCGGCTACGGAGGGTCCGATCCGCACCCGTGCCGCCGGGTCGGGGACGCCGCCGCCGACGTGGCGGCGCTCGCCGACCATCTCGGCCTCGCGAGCTTCGCCGTCGTCGGCACATCGGGAGGCGGCCCCCACGCGCTCGCCTGCTCGGCCGGCCTCGGCGATCGCGTGCTCCGTGTGGGCGTCGTCGTCGGCAGCGCGCCGGCGGATGATCCCGACTTCGACTTCCTCGCCGGCATGGGGCAGCTGAACCTGGACGAGTTCGCTGCGGCGGCCGAGTCCGAGGCGGCGCTCGCGGCCTATCTGGAGCCGATCTGCGCGGAGTTCCGGCGCGACCCCGACGCGGTGCTCGACGCGATCGCCGCCGAGCTGCCGCCGTCGGACCAGGCGGTCTTCGGACGTCCGCAGAACCGCGCGATCGCGCGCGAGGCGATCGCGGAGTCGATCCGCCAGGGGCCGCGAGGCTGGATCGAGGACGATCGCGCGTTCGTGACCGGATGGGGGTTCGAGCTCGCCGACGCGCGCCACGAGATCCGGCTCTGGCAGGGCGAGCTCGACGTGCTCGTGCCCCGCGCCCACTGCGCGTACCTGGCCGAGCGCCTGCCCAACGCCCGGTTCGAGCTCGTCCCCGGCGCCGGCCACGCGCTCGACGACCACTGGCCGGCGATCCTCGCGTGGGTGGCCGGGGCCGGACCGGCCTAGTACAGCGGCCCCCGGAGATACGCGTGGTTGAACGCGTCCGCGGGCGGCACCAGGTTCGTCGAGGCCGAGACGAACGCCACCCACCGCGCTCCCGGCGTCATCGCGAAGCCCTCCGCCCCGACCCTGCCGACACCATGGTTTGCCTGCGTGTGGGCCGCGGAGAGATCGACCCGGTAGGTCCGCCCGCTGCGACGGTCGTGGATGAAGATGTCCGCCGCGTGGTTCGTATCGCTCCTGACCAGGTTGGACGCCGTCGAGGCGAACACGCGGTACCGGCCGCCGGATGAGATCGCAAGCGCCTGGCCGTCGCCGTTGGCCTCGCCACGCAGGCCGTCGTCGATGCGGCTGATCTTCCCCCGCCGGCGATCACGCACGAACACGCCGAAGTGCCCGCGCGTGTTGGCCGGGCCGAGGTTCGTCGCCCGGGACGTGAAGATGACGTAGCGGCCGCCGGGCGAGATCCCGCCTGCGAAGCTCGTGTTGTTGCCGGGCGCGCCGGCGGGTGAGCGGCTGATCAGCGTCGTCGTGCCGCGGGCGACGTTCCGCAGGTACACCTGGTAGGTGTCGCCCGGGCTCCCCGAGGGGCCCGAGTCCAGCCCGAACGCGATCAGGTTCGCGCTCGCCGACATGCCGCCGAACGACAGGTTCTTGAGGTCGGTGCCGAGGCCGCAGCAGCTGACGACGACCGCCGAGCCCGTCCTCAGATTGATCCTGCGCAATGGACCGCTGAAGCCACCCGCAACCAGGTACTTGCCGTGCTCGGACAGGGCGACGATCCCGGGGTTCTCCGGGACGCTCCTGATCGAGCGAGTCGTCCCGTTCACGCGATCGCGCACGAAGAGGCAGAACCCGCCCTGGCCGGGGAAGCAGCCGCTGCCGGGCGCGAGGTTCGACGAGTCCGACTCGAAGGCGACGAAGCGGCCGTCGCCCGACATCGCGATCGGGCCGAAGCTATCGCCGTTTGCCTGCACGTTCCCGGGGCCGACGTCCACCCGCGTCGTCACGCCCGAGCGAACGTTGCGGACGAAGATGTCGCGCATGCCGTTCGTGTCGCCCGCGACCAGGTCGGTCGCCGCCGATGCGAACGCGATCAGCCGGCCGTTGGCGGACATCGCGATCCCGGATCCGTCGGTGTCCCCGTTCCCGACCGCTCCACCCGTCGACACGTCGACGCGGATGGTGTGCGCGACCGGCGCTGCGCCCGCCGGCGCCGCCATCGATCCCGCGGCGACGACGACTGCGACCCACGCCGGTACTCGTCCGAAGCGCATCTTGCCCGTCTCCTCGGGCAGACGATAGCAAGGAACGGCACAAGCCGTTGCGGCCCGGTCAGGCGGTCGACGCGCCCCGCTCGCCGTCGAGCCGGTAGGCCCAGAAGAGCACCGTCAGCTGCATCACCGCACCGATCGCATCGGCCACGATCAGCGGCATGTTGCCGAGCGAGAGGCCGTACGTGAACCAGATCATGTAGCCGCCGGCGCCGATCATGACGTAGGTGCGCGAGAGGCTCGCGGAGGAGCCGGCGCGGCGCATGCGGACGATCTGGAGCGAAGGCGAGAGCGACGAGATCACGCCGTAGACGGCGGCGATCATGGGGAGCTGGTTCGTGAGGCTGGTGAGCACGGTTCTCGGTGGGTTCGGTGGGTGTGAGCGAGACGTTCTGATATGAACATCGGCAGTTCGCCGGACGTTTCAATGCTCAAACCGGCAACGACAACGCAATCTCAACAATCCTTACCAAATTCGCGGAATCCGTTCCGCAACCATCCCGCGGGAGCGCGTGATCCCATCAGGAGGATGCGCGGGGCGGCAGCGCCCTGACAGAGTGGGCGCCGTGAACGGCCTGCTGCCCCAGATCCTCGCGAACGGCATCGGCATCGCCGCGGCGCCGTGGTGCATCATCGGCGTCATCCTGCTCCTCAGCGGGCCGGAGCCGCTTCGCCGTGCGTCGGCCTTCCTGCTCGGCGCCGCGACGACGATGATCGTGATCTATGCGGTGTGCTCGGCGGCCGCCGACCGCATCTCGCTCGCTCCGCCCACATCGACATCGTCGAACGTCGGCTGGGTCAAGCTCGTGTCCGGTTTGGTCCTGCTCGCGTTCGGGATCTGGACGTGGCGGCGGCCGCCGAAGCCGTCAAGCTCGCCGCGCTGGCTCGGGATGATCGATCGCCTCACCGTCGTCACGTCGTTTCTGGTCGGGCTCGTCATGCCGAATCCGATCTTCGCCGCCGCGGGCGCGCTCGACATCCTCAAGGCCGACCTCAGCACGGGCGCCGAGGCCTTCTGGCTGCTCCTCCTGATCGTCACCTCGCTCTCGTCGATGATCACGCCCGCCGTGCTCTACGCGCGCTCCCCGGTCACGACGGCCGTGCGGCTGGCCGGCTGGAAGGAGTGGCTCGCGCTGCACAGCGGTCAGATCCTGATGCTGATGTGCATCGGCTACGGGGCGCTCATCACGCTTCACGGCCTCGATACCCTGGCCTGACGCCGGCTCAGCCGCCGTCGTCGAGCCACATGGTCTCGGTGCGTCCCGCGGGGCTGATGCTCGTCATCAGCAGCCGTCCGTCTCCGCTGTTGGTGAACCGGTGGGGCCGCCCCGCGGGAGCGACGACGATGTCGCCCGCAGCCGCGATCACCTCGGCGCCGTCGACCGCGAACGTCGCCTCGCCCTCGTGGACGATGAACACCTCGGGATACGGATGCGTGTGCAGCGAGGGGCCGAGGCCCGGCGTCGAGTCGACCACGAAGGCCGACACGTCCACGCCGTGCGCGGCGCCCTCGAAGAGGTGCGCCGTCGGGCTGACCCGCGGCACCTGACCCGAACGCAGCACGATCACCATGCCCGTCACACTACCGGGGCGCCGGCCGGTGTGGCCGGCGCCCCGGTGACGTCCTGCAGGCTACGCCGCGACCTCGTAGGCGCCCTGCATCTCGGGCTCGTCCTCGGCCTCGAGCGCCGCGTCCTCGCTGACGGCGGTCGACGGCAGGCAGAGGCACAGCGCCCCGGCGACGAGGAACACGCCGATCAGGTAGGGCACGGTGTTGATGAACGCGCCCCGGAACGATCCGCCGGCGAGGTCGCCGAAGAAGATCGTCCCCATCACCGCCACCCCGATTGCTCCGCCGAGCTGCTGCGCCGTGCTGAACAGGCCCGACGCACCGCCTGCGGCGTACGCCGGCACGGCGGCCAGGACGACGTTCACGAGCGGGATCACGAGGAGCGCGAGCCCGAGCCCCGAGACGAGCAGTCCGGGCACGAGCGGCCACGGGCCGGTGCCCGTGCCGACGTGGTGGGCGCCGACGGCGATGCCGCCGGTCCCCGCCGCCATCAGCAGCGCGCCGGCGAACAGCACAAGCCGGCCGCGGCTGCGGGCGAGCGGGATCGCGAACGGCGCGGCGATGAAGCTGCCGACGCTGAACGCGACCATCGTGAGGCCGGCCCGAAGCGGCGAGTAGTGCTGGCCCGTCTGCAGCCACAGCGCGAACACGAGGGCGAAGCCCTGCATGCCCACGGAGAACGCCAGCTGCACGATCAGCCCGGCCGTGAACGCCGGCCTGCGCAGCAGCTGCGGCCGCAGCAGCGGGGCGACGCGCCGACGTGGCAGGTGCGCCTCGGCCGTGGCCAGGGCCACGAGCGCAAGCACGCCGCATCCCACCATCCCCCACCCCCACGCCGGCCAGCCCAGCCGGCGGCCTTCGAGGATCGGGTAGACGATCGCGACGAGCGCCAGCGTGAGCACGGCGGCGCCCACGAGATCGGGCCGGCGCGACGACCTGGCCCGTGTCTCGGGCACCACGAGCACCGCGGCGACGAACGACCCGATCGTGATCGGGATGTTCACGAGGAACACGGTGCGCCAGCCCCAGCCGAACAGGTTCGCCTCGGTGAGGACGCCGCCGAGGATGAGCCCGATCGCCGACGCAAACCCGAGGATCGCGCCGTACATGCCGAACGCCGCCCCGCGCTCCTTGCCGGTGAACATCGCCCGGAACGTGGCGAGCACCTGCGGCGACATCGCCGCGGCGGCCGCGCCCTGGACGACCCTGGCGGCGATCAGCTCGTCGGGTGTCCGGGCGAGCCCCGCGCACAGGCTGGCGAGCCCGAACGCGGCGGTGCCGTAGAGGAACAGCCGCTTGCGCCCGAGGAGGTCGCCCAGGCTGCCGGCGGTGATCAGGGTCGCGGCGAACGCGAGCATGTAGGCCGAGACGACCCACTCGAGCTGCGCCGCGCTTGCGCCGAGGTCGCGCCGGATCGTCGGCAGCGCGACGTTCACGATCGTGCCGTCGATCAGGTCGACCATCGACGCGACCATCATCACGACCGCGGCGAGCCAGCGCCGCGGGTAGGCCGCGGCGGCCGCTCCGCCGCGGGTGGTTGGTATCTGGAGTGTCATGGTGAAGCTCCCAGCTCGGAATCGAATGGAACGGTGTTCTATCATACGAACAGTGTTCTATGCAAACAGTGTTCGAATACTGGTAGGCTCCGGGCGCAATGGCCGAAGAGCGCGCCCTCCCGCCCCCGCCCTGGCAGCGCCTGCCGCCTGATCGCGGCCGCCGCCGCCGGCGCGATCCGATCACCCGCGACGCGATCGTGGCAACGGCGCTGCGGCTGCTCGACCGGGACGGCCTCGACGCGCTCAGCATGCGCCGCGTCGCGGACGAGCTCGGCACCGGGCCGGCGTCGCTCTACTGGCACGTGGGCAGCAAGGACGGCCTGCTCGACCTGGTGTTCGACGCGGTCATCGGCGAGCAGCACATCCCCGACCCCGAGCCGGAGCGCTGGGCGGAGCAGCTCAAGGAGGTCGCGCACACGATGCGCGCCACCATCCTCGCCCACCGCGACGTCGTCCGGATCTCGATCGGACGCATCCCGATGGGGCCGAACGCGCTGCGCTACAGCGAGCGCATCCTGGCGATCCTCCGCGCGGGCGGCGTCCCGGACGAGCTCGCCGTGCTCGGCCACCACCTGCTGTTCTCGGTGGTGAACGGCTTCACGCTCGACGAGACCGGCGACCCGGGCGGCGGCGAGGGACGGCCGTCGCTCGACGAGGGTGCCGCGATGGCGCGCGACTACATCGCCTCGCTCCCGCCCGACCGGTTCCCGAACATGGTCGCCGTCGCCGACTGGTACGCCGTGACCGACAACGACCGCCGCTTCGCGCTGCTCATCGACCTCTACGTCGACGGGCTGGCGGCGCGCGTGAGCGCGGCCCGGTGAGGCTCCTGCCCTCCGAGCACGATCGCCTCGCCCTGTTCCTGGCCGGCGAGCTGGCCCGCCGCCGCCGCGCCCGCGGGCTGCGCCTGAGCCAGGCCGAGGCGGTCGCGCTGATCGCGGACGAGACCATGGAGCTCGCCCGCGACGGCCTCGCCTACGCCGAGGTCGAGCGGCGCGCCTACGGCCTGCTCGGGCGCGCCGACGTGCAGGACGGCGTCGCCGAGCTGGTCGACCGGATCGAGCTCGAGCCCCTCTTCGCCGACGGGCCGCGCCTGGTCGTGCTGATCGAGCCGATCACGCGCAGCGGCCCGCCCGACCCGGCCGATGCTCCGGAGCTCGAGTGGCTCCCGTCCGCGGCGACGCTGCGCGTCGAGAACCTCGCCGAGGTGGCCGTCGCCGTCACCTCGCACTTCCACTTCTTCGAGACCAACCGGGCGCTGCGGTTCGACCGCCGCGCCGCCTGGGGCATGCACCTGGCGATCATGCCCGGCGTCAAGGTCGTGTTCCCGCCGGGCGAGGCGCGCGACGTGCACCTGGCGCCGTTTGCCGGCGCACGGGTGATCCGCGGGCACGGCGGGCTCGTCGACGGGCCGCTGGACGCCCCGGGGGCGCTCGCCGCGGCGCTCGCGCTCGCCCGCGAGCGGGGGTACGCCGATGCCGGCGACTGATCTCGTGCGCGCTCGGCGACGGCGACCTGTGGGTGACGCCGGAGCGCGACGACGCCTCCGGCCCCGACGAGATCGTGCCCGGCTGGGGCGGCACCCACCGCGACGGGCTCGGCGTCCGCTCCGAGCGCGGCGGCGTGGACATCGCGGTGGTCGGCGGCCTCGTGCTCGACCCGCTGCTCGGCGTGCGGCGCACGTCGATCGGCATCCGCGCCGGCCGGGTGTGCGCGGTCGGCCGGGCCGGGAACCCGGACACGATGGACGGCATCGACGTCGTCCTCGACGCCCAGACGGCCCTCGTGGACGCGCGCGGGACGATCGTCACGCCCGGCGCCGTCGACTCGCACATGCACTGGCTCTCGCCGCAGCTCGCCGACGCGGCGCTCGCCGGCGGCGTGACGACCTTCGTCGCCCAGGACTTCGGCCCGGTCTGGAACCTCGGCGCGAACCCCGCGGCGTGCCTGGCGACGGCCTGGGCCGCGCTCGAGGGCGTGGCGCTCAACGTCGCCTTCCTCGTGCGGGCGTCGTCGTCGCGGCCCGAGGGCGTGGAGGAGTCGCTCGCAGCCGGCGGTGCCGGCCTGAAGATCCACGAGGACGTCGCCGCCGGCCCCGAGCAGCTGCGCTGCGCGCTCGACGTCGCCGACCGCCACGACGTCCAGCTCGCCATCCACACCGACGGGCTGAACGAGGCGCTGCGCGCGGCCGACACCGCGGCGCGTGCTCGCCGGGCGCACCGTGCACCTGTACCACATCGAGGGCGTCGGCGGCGGCCACGCGCCCGACCTGCTCACGCTCGCCGGGCGCGAGCGGATGCTGACGTCGTCGACCAATCCGACCGTGCCGTTCGGGGTCGGCGCCGAGGCCGAGCACCTGGCGATGGTCGCCGCCGTCCACGTGCTCGAGCCGCAGACGCGGCCGGGCGACGCCGCGATCCTGCGGCTGCGGGTGCGGCCGTGGACGATGGCCGCAGAGAGCGTCCTGCACGACCTCGGCGTCATCGCGATGCTCTCGTCGGACTCGCAGGGGATGGGCCGCGTCGGCGAGACGGTGCGGCGCGCGTTCCAGTGCGCCGCGGTGATGAAGGCGCAGCGCGGCGCGGGCGCCGGTCCGCGCCGACAACGAGCGCGTCCTGCGCTACCTGGCGAAGGTGACGATCAACCCGGCCGTCGCGCACGGCCTGTCCGGGCACGTGGGATCGCTGCGGCCCGGCCGTCTGGCCGACCTCGTGCTGTGGCGCCCGGCGCTCTTCCCCGTCCGCCCCGAGCTCGTGCTGAAGGCGGGCATGCCGGCGTGGGGCGCGTCCGGGGCCGGCGGCGCATCGACGATGATGGCCGAGCCGGTGCGGATCGGCCCGCAGATCGCCGCGACCGGCGCCGCGCCCGCACGCGTCTCGCTCGCCTTCCTCGCCGGCGCGGCGATGGACGCCGACATCCCGACCACGCGCGAGCGTGCACGCGTCGCCGGCTGCCGCGACCTCACCGCCGCCGACATGGTGCGAAACGGCCGCACGGGCACGATCACGGTCGACGCCGCGGCCCGCACCGTCAGCCTCGACGGCGAGCCGCTCACCTGCGCGCCGGCCGCCGAGGTGCCCTACAGCGGCCGCTATCTGCTGTGAAAATCTTCCACCTGTGACCGGGCCGGCCCGGTAGACTCGCCCGCGGTACCCCGACGAGCAGGAGGTAGGCAGATGAGGCGAATGGGACTCACGCTGGTCCTGGCCGCGGCCGCGATGGCACTCATGGCGGCACCGGCCCTGGCGAAGACGCACAACGTCTGGCCGGGGCACTCGATCCAGCGGGCGGTGAACCACGCCAAGCCCGGCGACACCGTCCTCGTCCACCACGGCACGTATCACCAGACGGTGGCGATCACGAAGAACGGCATCAACCTGGTCGGGCGCCGGGTGACGCTGCTGCCGCCGGCCCATCCGACCGGCCTGTGCGCGCAGGTGAGCGCGCCGACCGTGAGCGGCATCTGCGTGTTCGGCAAGTTCGACGCGCAGGGCAACCCGGACACGTCCGCGCCGGCGCGCGGGAACCGCATCTCCGGGTTCCGGGTCGAGCACTTCAGCGGCGAGGGGATCTTCCTCTTCAACGTCGCCGGAACGCGCATCACCCACGACGTCGCCGCCTGGAACGGCGACTACGGCATCGTCGGCTTCGTGCAGCACGGCGGCCGCTATCTGTGGAACGTCTCGCACGACAACGGCGCTCCGGGCTTCTACCTGGGCGACTCGCCGCACGCGAACTACGTGATCGCGCACAACATCTCGTTCAACAATGAGTTCGGGATCTTCGTGCGTCACTCGGCGCACGGCGTCGTGCGCCAGAACGCCGTGTGGGGCAACTGCATCGGCGTGTTCTTCCTCGACGACGGCCAGCCCGGCGGCGAGCACGACCTCGTCCTCTCCCGCAACCGGTCGTGGGCGAACGACAAGGCGTGCGCGGCCAGCGACGACGGTCCCGCCGTCTCGGGCATCGGCGTCCTCTTCCTGGGCGCTCAGCACTCGGTCGCGCACGCGAACGTGATCCGGAACAACGTCGCCTCGGGGCCGTCGCCGTTCTCGGGCGGCTTCCTGCTGCTCTCGGCCAAGCCGCTCGGCGGCGGGCACGACCCCGCGTTCGACACGATCACCGGCAACCACCTCTCCGGCAACCAGCCCGACGACATCATCTGGGACGGGACCGGGGCCGGGAACGTGTTCTCCGGCAACACCTGCTCGACGTCCAGCCCGAGCTGGATCTGCAGCTGAGACGCTGACCATGTGCGCCCGGCCCCGGCCAGACCGGGGCCGGGCGCACGTGGACGCCGGTCGCTGGTAATGTCGCCCGCGATGCTGATCGCCGACGCAGACGTGCGCAGGGTGCAGGTCACCGGCGGAGCGGTGTGGACGGCGCGCCTCGGGCCGGCCGACGGCATGCCCGTGCTGATCCTGCACGGCGGGCCCGGCGCCGCATCCGACTACATGATCCCGCTGGCGGAACGGCTGTCCGAGCATCGCCCGGCGATCGTCTACGACCAGCTCGGGTGCGGCCGCTCCGAGCAGCCCGGACGACACGTCGCTGTGGACGGTCGACCGCTCGGTCGAGGAGCTCGACCAGGTGCGCGCCGCGCTCGGCCTCGACCGCTGCCACCTGCTCGGCCAGTCGTGGGGCGGCTGGCTCGCGATCGAGTACATGGCGCGCGGCCCGGCCGGCATCGAGCGCCTGGTGCTCGCGAGCACGTCGGCGAGCATCCCCCAGTTCATGGCCGAGGCGCGCAAGCTGATCGAGGCGCTGCCCGAGCCTCACCGCTCGGTGCTGATCGACCTCGGCGCGAAGGGCGAGTACGACCACCCCGACTACCAGGCCGCCGTCGAGGAGTTCTACCGCCGCCACCTGTGCCGCAGCGACCCGTGGCCCGAGGCGCTCGTGCGCTCGTCCGAGCAGATGGACGGAAACCAGGTCTACCTGACGATGAACGGGCCGACCGAGTTCGACGTCATCGGCCGCCTGCGCGAGTGGGACCGCACGGCCGACCTGTCCCGCATCACCCGTGCCGACGCTCGTCACGTGCGGCCGCTACGACGAGATCACGCCCGCCTGCTCCGAGACGATCACCCGCGGCATCCCGGACGCGCGCATGCACGTGTTCGAGCGAAGCGCGCACATCGCGCACCTCGAGGAGGGCGAGGCCTACGCGGCGCTCGTCGAGGAGTTCCTCTCGGCGTAGCCCGCGAGGTGGTCGCGCGGCGGGCACCTGCCGCGTATGGTGAAGTCATGGACCCGACGCCTGCAGCGGACGGCTCGGCCGCGCCCGCGACGGCGCGCTGGTGGCTGCTGCTCGTCGCGGCGGCCGCGTGCACGACCCTGTATCTGGGCTCGACCGTCTCGGCATACCTGCTCTCGGAGCTCGGCGGGCGGACGCTGATCGGCGCCGTGCGCCGGGATGGCCGCGATCGCCGCGCTCTCGCTGATGAACGTGCGGCTCTCGTCCCGGCTCGCCTACCCCGACGGCGGGATCCCCGGCGCGATCATCGGCCGCGCCCGCTCGCACCGGGTCGGGTCGGCGGTGACCGCGCAGATCGCGTTCCTGCTCGTCGTCTCGCCGCTGCTCACCGTGCTCGGGAACTCGGTCGGCCTCCACGGCACGACGAACCTCGCGCTGCATCATCGCCCGGCCGCGCTCGTGCTCCTCCTGACGTGGATCGCCGTCGTGATCGCGCCGTGGATGGAGGAGGTGTCGATGCGCGGCTTCCTGCTCTCGGGCCTGTGGGCGCGGTTCGGGTTCTGGCCGGCGGCCGATCGCCTCGTCGCTCGTCTGGGCAGGCCTGCACGGCGTGTCCGGGGTGCTCGTGCCGTTCACCGTCGAGGGCATCGTGCTGTGCTGGATCCGCCGGCGCACGGGCTCGGTCCGCACCGGCATCGCGCTGCACGCGTTCCAGAACACGGTCGCGTCGCTCGTAAGCGGCGCCGGGCTGCTCGTGCTGCCGGCCGTCGTCGCGATCGTCGTCAGCCTGGCCGCGTCGCGCGAGGGCGCGCCCGACGCGACCGCCCGGGCCGTGTCGCGGGCGCTCGGCGCGCGCAGGCCGAGCCGCCGAGGCGCTCGCCGGCCGGATCGCGCCGGAACACGCGCTGCGGCCCTGCGATCTGGATCGGCGCGGGCGCCGCGCTCTCGGCGGGGCTCGTGCTCGAGGCGGCCGCGCTCGAGCTCGGTCTCGGCGGAGGCGCGATCCTCACCTCGGGCCGGCTCGTGATCGTCGCCCTCTCGCTGCCGCCGCTCGCGTGGCTGCTCCTGAGCGCCCGGGGCGCCTGGGGCGCGCCCGCGGCGGGCTGCGTGGCCGGCGCCGCCGGCTGCGTGCTCGTGATCTCGGCGCGCATCGGCATCCTGGTCGGCAGCGCGACGCTCGTCCCGCTCGTCGGCCTCGGCTACACCATGGTCGGCTTCGGGCTGCTCGGGCTCGCGACGGCGCCGGTGGACCTGCGCGCGCGCATCGGGGCGGGAGCGGCCGGGCTCCTGCTCGTGGCCACCCTCACGCCGGTGCCGTACCTGATCACGTCGCCGCACGCCATGATCGACCAGTCGCTCGTCACGTCGCTCGGAGCGGCGGCCGCCATCGTCTCGGTCGGGCTCACCCTGCGCCGCCCGGCGGCCCCCGAGGCGCGCGTTCCGTGGCGAGCGGCGCGCGCATCGGCTATGCCTCCGGCGTGACGCCGGACTCAACGTCGCGCTGGTCGATCCGCTCCGAGCGCTCGCTGCTCTGCATCGCGTCGACCGGGATCGGTGCTCTCGATCGGCTCGGTGGGGTCGGTGTGCTCGGTCGGCTCGATCGGCAGCGCGTGCTCGCTGTGGTCGGTGGGGTCGTTCGCCTCGTTCGGCTCGGCGCTCTCGGCCCGCTCGCGCTGGTCGCTGCTCTCGGACCGCTCGTACGACGCCGTGCACGGCTCGCGCGAGGCGCACACGCGCGCCCTCGGCCTGCGGGCCACCCAGATCGTGGCGGTGGCCGCCGCGGTCGCGCTCGCCGGCCGCCGGCTCGAGGCGCGGCCGGCGGCGGCGGACCTAGCCCGTCTGCAGGTCGCGGCGGGCGAAGCGCTCGACTCCGGCCTCGCGGCCAGGGCGGCGACGACCAGCATGACGGCGGTGCCGCGGCGGTCGGCCGCGACGAGCGGCACCTGGGTGACGTGGTGGAACGGCGAGATCGTGAGCAGCCACCACGGGGCGCTCACGAGCGCGCCGACGAGCTCCCACAGGAACGCGACCCCGATCAGCCCGAACGCCGCGCCCGGGCTCGGCCGCGGCAGCCAGGCGAAGAGCGAGCACGCCCAGGGCGAGGAAGAGCAGCGAGACGGCGATGCAGTTGGCGCCGGCGGCGATCATCTCGGCGAAGCCGACGCCGCCGCCCGTGACGGCCGCCCCGGCCCAGGCGAGCGCGCCCAGGCCCAGCGCCAGGAGCACCGTCGTCGCCCCGGCGACGGCAAGCCGCCCGCCGATCCACGACCGCCGCGCCACCGGCAGCGCGAAGAGGGTCTCGAGCCGCCCGGACGACTCCTCGTCGCGCAGGCCGCCGATGTGGCTCACGGCGAAGAGGGCGACGATCAGCGCGAAGAGCGCGAACACGGTCGCCAGATAGCCGGCGGCGGTGGTGATGTGCGAGGCCGTAGGTGTGGATCGACACCTTGCGGATCTCGGTGGTGACGCTGTGCGCGAAGGCGCCGAGCGCGAAGGCGAGCAGACCCGCGCCCGACGAGCCACGCCAGCAGCGACGGCAGCTCCGAGCGCAGCGCGGCCTCGGTGGGCGAGCCGAGCAGCGTCGTCCGCGACGGCACGACGGCCCGCGGCCGCAGCACGCTCGAGCCGATGTCGCGGCGGCGGGCGATCACGGCCGTGACGGCGACCACCGCCGCCGTCGCGACGGCGAACAGGCCGAGCACGGCGGGCGTCGCGCCCGTCACCGGCCGCAGCTGCTCGACCCAGCCGATCGGCGTCGCCCAGCGCAGCCAGCCGACCCCGTGGCCGATGTCGGCGGCGATGCGCAGGAACACCGCGACGGCCAGCACGCCGCCCGCGAGCGCCTGCGCCGAGCGGCGCGTCGGCGCGAGCTGGGACGCGAGCGCGCCGAGCGCCGCGAACAGCGCGGCGGGCGCCATGATCCCGGCCGCGACGAGAGCCGCCTGGCCCGTCGTCATGTCGCCCGGAGAGCGTCGCCGACAGCACGAGCGCGACCGCGATCGCAACGCCACATGGCCGCGCACTCGAGCGCGAGCGCGCACAGCACGGCCGCGAGCGCGCCGCCGCGGCCGACCGCGCCCGGCGAGGATCAGCTCGTAGCGGCCCTCGTCCTCCTCGCCGCGCAGCGCGCGCACGGCGGCGAAGAGCGCCCAGGCCGAGGTCAGGATGGCCAGCATCCCCGTCGCCCGGAACTCGACGTAGCCGCCGACGCTCGCCAGGTCGTGCGGGATGCCGTAGAAGAGGCGCAGCGCGATGTTGTCCGAGAACGCCCGTGCGAACTCCTACCCGGGAGGCTGCGGTCGGGTAGGTCTGGCGGTAGCCGATCACGTTCGCGAGCGCGTAGAGCACCGCGATCAGCGCGAACACCGCCATGCGCACGCGCTCGCCGCGCAGGGCGTGCAGGACGAGCGCTCTAGCCGGGGACGGAGACACCCTCGCCGCGGCGGTCGTAGTGGGCCAGGAACAGCTCCTCGAGCGTCGGCTCGCGGCTGACGAGCGAGACGACGCCCGTCCCGGCCAGGCGGTCGATCAGCGGGCCGACCGGGCCGTGCACGTCGAAGCGGAGCGCGTTCGCGCCGACCGCGGTCGCCGTGACGCCGTCGGGGAGCGCGAGGCTCGGCGGCGGCCCGTCGAACGTCGCCTCGACGACCCGCGCGGACAGGTGGCGCAGCTCGGCGAGCGTGCCCTCCTCGACCAGCCGGCCCTCGCGCAGGATCCCGACCCGGTCGCACAGCGCCTCGACCTCGCTCAGGATGTGCGACGAGAGGAACACGGTCTGGCCGGCGGTGCGGGCCTCGGCGACCGTGTCGCGGAACGCCGCCTCCATCAGCGGGTCGAGCCCGCTCGTGGGCTCGTCCAGCACGAGCAGGTCGGGCCGGGCCGAGAACGCGGCGATCAGCTGGATCTTCTGCCGGTTGCCCTTGGAGTAGTCGCGCACCCGCTTGCCCGGATCGAAGGCGAAGCGGTCGATCAGCACCCGCCGGTAGGCGGCGTCGACTGCCGCCGCGCACCCGGGCCAGGAACTCGAGGCACTCGAGGCCGGTGAGCGCCGGCCACAGCATCGGCTCGCCGGCGACGAACGCCACCCGGCGGTGCGCCTGCACCGGGTCGCGCCAGGCGTCGACCCCGAACACGGCGGCGCTGCCGGCGCTCGGCCGCTGCAGGCCGAGCACGAGCCGGATCGTGGTCGTCTTGCCCGCGCCGTTCGGGCCGAGGTAGCCGTACACCTCGCCGGCCGGGATGGCGAGGTCGAGCCCGTCGAGCGCGACGGTGGCGCCGTAGCGCTTGCCCAGCCCCGACGCCCGGATGGCGACGCCGTCTGCGTGTCGCGCTGCGCCCATCGAGGGCAGACTACCCCGCAGCTCATGCGTGGCCATCGGGGTATCCCGGCGCGTCGCGCGGCAGGAGCTCGCCGAGGTGGTGGAGCTTGTCGGGGTTCACGATCGAGCGCACCGCCTGGACGCTGCCGTCGTCGGCGATGTCCAGGGCGAACACGTTGAACAGCCGGCCCTCGTCGTCCACCATCAGCGCCCCGGGCTGGCCGTTCACCTCGGCCCGCTCGATGTGCAAGCCGAGGACACGCAGACGGTCGAAGAAGTACAGCATGAGCCGGCGCACGCGGTCGCGCCCGAACACCGGGTTGGATGCGGCGCCGCGCACCTTGCCGCCGCTGTCGCCGTAGAAGACGGCGTCGGCCGCGAGCAGCTGCTCGAGCGCCTCGACATCACCCTCGTCCGCGGCGGCGAAGAAGCGGCCGGCGAGCTGCTCGCGCTTCTCCCGCGAGGCCTGGAAGCGCGGCTTGCGGTCGTCGACGTGGGAGCGGGCGCGCACGGCCAGCTGGCGGCAGTTGGCCTCGCTCTTGCCGACGATGCGGGCGATCTCGTCGTAGTCGTACTCGAACACCTCGCGCAGCAGGAAGACCGCCCGCTCGACCGGGGTCAGGCTCTCGAGCATGACCAGGAACGCGAGCGACAGCGAGTCGGCGGTCTCGGCCTGGTCGGCGACGTCGGGCTCGCGCGCCGCGACCAGCGGCTCGGGCATCCACGGCCCGACGTACCGCTCGCGGCGCACCCGGGCCGAGCGCAGGTGGTCGATCGCCAGGCGGGCCGTGGTGGTCGAGAGGTAGGCGCGGTCGGACTCGATGTCGGTGCCTGCGGCGGCGCGGTGGTGGCGCAGAAGGGCCTCCTGGACGATGTCCTCGGAGTCGGCGACGCTGCCGGTCATGCGATACGCGATCGAGAAGAGGAGCGGCCGCAGCTCGGTGTAGTCGGCGCCGGTCACGCCCGCGCCCCCGTCGGCTCGCGATGCCCGGTGAGCGGCGCCCCGTCGGGGAATCCCGTGCGCCAGCTCGGGTAGCGCGGCCGCCAGTCGAGCTCGCGCCGGGCCCTGGCGTTGGATGCGCCCCGCATCTGCGTCATCATCACCACTCCGGGCTCGCCGACCGCCAGCCGCGCGACCCACGCCGGCACGTGCCGCGGCGGCCTCGCGCCGAGCACCGCGGCCAGGTGGGGCAGCCACTCGGACACCGGCGCCGGGTCGTCGTCGACGACGTTGTAGACGCCCGGTCCTCCGTGATCGAGCGCGGCGACCGTCGCCGCCGCCGCGTCGGCCACGTGGACGAACGACCACACGCCCGTCCCGGCCCCGACGAGCGGGAGCTTGCGCCGGCGGATCAGCGCCGGGTACTCCTCGGCCATCGACGTGCCGGGGCCGTACAGGCTGCCGTAGCGCAGGGCGAGCCCCTCGATCCCATCCGCCTCCGTGACCGCGCCCTCGAGGTAGCGGATCGCCGCGAGCGACGCGCGCATGGCCGTCGGCGGGTGGGGGTCGAGCGGATCGTCCTCGCTCTTCACCGGCCCGCCCTCGCGCGCGTTCGGCCAGCCGGTGTAGCTCTGCGCGAGGAACCGGCCGGCGCCGGCCGCGCGCGCCGCCGCGAGCAGGTTGTCCGTCCCGCGCGTGCGCAGAACGTTCGTGGCGGCAAACGCCGAGTCAAAGCGGCGCAGGCTGGTGACGCCGGAGAGCGCGGTCAGCTCGTGGACGACGGCGTCGGGCCGCGCCCGGGCCACGGCGTCGAGCACCTGGCGGCGGTCGAGCGGATCCATCACCACGGGCTTTGCCCCGGCCTCGAGCAGCCAGCCGGCGTTTCCGGTCGACCGCGTGCTGCCGACGACGTCGTGCCCGGCCGCAGCGAGCTGCGGGACGAGCTGCCTACCGACCACTCCGGTGGCTCCCGCGACGAACACACGCATGTTGCACCTCCATCTCGTCTGGGTCTGCGATACCCCATATGACGAGAAGGCCCGCACGCGTGTGACAGGCCGGGTGCGGCGCGGGAGCTAGGCGGCGTTCTCGCGGTCGAGCGCGAGCTCGTCCGGGCCGTAGAACCGCTCGGCGACCGGACGCGTGGTGCGGATCACCGCGGCGGCCTCGGCGGGCGACAGGCGATCGCGCCATGCCCAGGCGTTCGCCGAGCTCTCCATCGGCTGGTAGGCGGTCTTGGCCATCCCGACCCGGCCCCACGGGTTGCGGCGGGCACCGGGGCCGGCCATGCTGCCGGCCTGCACCGCCTTGCGTGCGCGCTCGTTGAACGGCAGGTCGAGGCGCTCGTAGAGGTCGCGGAATCCGGCGACCGGGTTGGTGGCGAGGTCCTCGTAGCGAACGAGGATGAACTCCGGATGACGGTCGAGCTGCTGGGCGATCGACGTAGTGGATCAGGAGCCACAGGAGGGCGCCATGCGCGATCGGGTCGAGCGGCTGGCCGGCGGCCTGCTCGAGCTCGGCCGCGTGCAGGCTCAGGTAGCGGTGCACGAGCTCGGGCTGCGAGGCGATGTCGGGCAGGTTGTCGCTCCAGCCGGAGCCGATCCGCTTCAGGCTCGACACGATCCCCGCCGGGTGGCGCACGAGCATGACGACGCGGCAGTCGAGCCGCTCGGCGAGCCACTCGGCGGTGAAGACCATGTACGGGTCGTCGATCAGCGGCCGCAGCCCGCGCGCTCGACCGTAGGTGAACGCCGCCAGGTACTTGGCCGCCTTCGCCAGGTCGTACACGCCGTGGTTCGCGCGCAGCTCGGCGGCGAGGCCGTAGCGCAGCTGCAGCATGTCGCGGAATCCCGGCAGGTGATCAGCCTCGTTGTGCGGGCCGACGTGCTGGTAGGCGAGCGGCGGGGGGACGCGCAGGATGCCCGGCGTGAGGCCGGGAGGATGGCGGCGGTTGAACGGCTCGTTCACGTGCACGACGCCGCCGCCGCCCTCGATCATCTTGGCGACCCAGCTCCCTCCGGAGCGGTGCATGCCGGTCAGCAGAATCGGTGATCTCATGCGTCCAGTACACCCTTCACGTCGCCGTCATCGACCCCGGAGCGCGCCGCATCCGGGATTCGGGGTTGCTCATCCATTGGACATGCATCCGCGAATTCAGTCAAGCCAGACCCGGCCCTTGGCGACCGTCCCGAGGTGAAGTACGCTGTCACCGTCCCGGGGCGAGTTGCGGCGCCATGGTAGCGGGACAGGGCTGAAAAGGGGGTTGCGTGTGAAGGGCACGAGCCCAATCCGGTTTGCGGTCATGACGTCCGCCCTGCTCGCGTGTCTCATGGTCGGCGTGCTCGCGGGAGTGAGCGCGGGAAGCGGCCAATCGGCGCACGTGCTCCAGGTCGAGACGGTGACGACCACCGCCCAGGGACGGCCGCTGCAGGCGGCGGCGCGCACCGTCACGACGACGGTCGTGCGCAGGGTCAAGATCCGGGTCCGGGTGCCGGTCACCGTGACCGTGACCGCCCCGGCGGCGCGACGCGCCCGCCACGCCGAAGCCCCGGCCCGCAAACGGCCACCGGCACGGGCATGGACACGGGCACGGAGGTGGACCGGGAGACGGACCCGGCGGCGGCGGTGACGGACCCGGCGGCGGCGGTGGCGGGTGAGCGGGATGTGGATCTACGCTGCCGTCGCCGCGCTGCACCTGCCGGGCGTCGCGCTGCTCGCCCTGCTCCTGCGCGACCTGGTCCGGCACGACCCGCCCGACGCTCCCGAGCCCGACCGCGGCTCCGGCGGCGGACCGCCACGCGGCTGGCGCTGGCAGCGGCGGCCGGGCCGCAACCCGAGCCCGCGGCGCGCCGCCGCGACGGCCGCTCGCCAGGGCCCCACGCGACGCGTTTGACCGCCGTCCGCGGCGTTACATAGAGTGTCCACGCCGCCGCGGCCCGGCGACGGCGAAGCCGCACTCGAGGAGGTTTCGCATGCTTGCGACGAGCCTTGACCCGCGCCCACCCGCGCCGCCGCGATGAATACGCCGGCGGTCGCGAAGAGCGCGATCCGGGGGCGGATCGTGACGATGGACGGCGCGGCGACGGTCATCCCCGACGGCATCGTCTACATCGCGGGCACGACCATCGCCGCCGTGCTGCCGGCGGCGCAGACCCCGCCGGCCGGGTTCGAGGGCGTGCGCCCGCTGCGCACCGGCGGCACCGTCTACCCGGGTCTGATCGAGCTCCACAACCACCTGAGCTACAACTGCCTCCAGCTCTGGCAGGTGCCGCGGCCGTTCGGGAACCGGGGCCAGTGGTCGGTCGGGCCCGACTACCGGCGCCTGATCAGCGGGCCGATGCAGGTGATCGGGAAGACGCCCTCCCTCGTGCCCGCGCTCGTGCGCTACGTCGAGGCCAAGTGCCTCGTCGCCGGCGTGACGACGAGCCAGGGCATCGCGCTCTGCGAGCGACGCCGGCATCCGCACGTTCTACAAGGGCGTCGTGCGCAACTGCGAGTCGCCGGACGACCCGGCGCTCACGACCGCCGCCAGCCGCATCTCCGACGTCGCGGCGAAGGACGTCGACGGCGTTCGCGAAGGAGCTCGCGCGCGACAACCGGCTCCTGCTGCATCTCGCCGAGGGCACCGACGACCCCGCCCGCACGCCACTTCCAGGCGCTGCAGCTGCCCGACAAGACGTGGGCGATCTCGGACCATCTGATCGGGATCCACAGCGTCGGCCTGCACCCCGAGGACATCCCGGTCTTCGCCCGCGCCGGCGGGTCAGATGGTGTGGTCGCCGCTCTCGAACCTGCTGCTGTACGGCAGCACGGCGCACATCGACGTCATGAAGGCGAACGGCGTCCCGATCGGCCTCGGATCCGACTGGTCGCCGTCGGGCAGCAAGAACCTGCTGTGCGAGCTGAAGGTTGCACGCCTCGTGAGCAGCACATGGCCCGGCGGGCCCGTGTTCACGGACGCGGAGCTGGTCGCGATGGTCACGCGCACGGCCGCGCGGGATCCTCGGCTGGGACGGCGCCATCGGCTCGATCGAGGCCGGCAAGCTCGCCGATCTCGTGGCGGTCGCCGGCACGAGCGCCGACCCGTACGCCGGCCTCATCGACGCCACCGAGCGCGACATCGTGCTCGTCATGATCGGCGGCACCGGGTGCGCCGGCCAGCCGCACCTGGTCACGCCGTTCACCCCGAACGGCGAGAAGGTCACGATCGGCGGCCGCGGACGCGTCGCTGAACTTCGATCTCGCAAACGCCAATGCGCAAGTCGCGGCTGTCACACTCGCCGACGCGCGCACGACGCTCCAGGGGGCGCTCGCGAACCTGGCTGAGCTCGCCCGGAACCTCGAGCCCGCCGTGGTCGCGGCCGTCCCGGGCGTCGTCAGGCCCGAGCCGCGGCAGCGCGGGACGACGCTCGCCCTCGACGAGATCGAGCACAACCACAACGAGCGGCTGCGCACAGACCCGCCGGGTGGGGTCGCCGTGCTCCCGACCGCCGGCATGCTGGCCGCCCAGCCACCGCTCTCGACGGTGCTCGGCCCGCTCGCCCTCGACGGCCTGACGGTGGTCGACGACCCCGCGTTCATGAGCACTCTGCAGACCGAGATCAACCTGCCGGCGGGCCTCGCCGCGGGGATCGCGGCCGCGTATGCGAAGGTGCCGGCGTGACGGCCATCCCGTTTGACCCCGGCTACGGCGACGATCCGTGGCGCAGCCTCGTCGCGGCCGCGCCCGGCACCGACGTCTACCCGGCGGCGGACTTCCGCACCGAGTGGGGCCCGCTCTTCCATCGCGGCCGGCTCGACGGCAGCGCGCGGGTGCTCGTCATCGGCCAGGATCCGGCCGAGCACGAGGCGATCGCGCGCCGGATCCTGATCGGCGAGGCGGGGCAGCGCGTGCAGGGCTTCCTGTCCAAGCTCGGCCTCCAGACGAGCTACGTCATGGTGAACACCTACCTGTACAGCGTCTACGGGCAGACGGCCGGAAACGCGCACGCCAACGACCCGGCCATCGCGGCCTACCGTCAGCGCTGGCTGGACGCGCTCGTGCTCGGGCGCAACGTGCAGGCGGTGGTGGCCTTCGGCACGCTGGCAGACACCGCCTACCACGCATGGGCGGCCGCGCAGCCCGCGGCCGCCGCCGCACTCGCCTACCAGCACGTGATGCACCCCACCGCCCCGATCAGCGGCTCGGGCGGCGACCCGGCCAAGCTCGCGGAGCTCACCAAGATCATGCTGGCCGGCTGGAACACGGCCCTGCGCGCCCTGCGCCCGGTGGTGACGCCCGACGGCACGCGCGCGTCGCTCTACTCCTCGACCGGGGTGCTGCGCGCGTCCGACGACGTCGAGATCCCGGCCGGGGACATGCCCGCCGGCCTGCCGGCGTGGATGCGCTCGCTCGAGAACTGGGCGTCGCGCACCGGCTCGTCGACCGACGCGAAGCGGGCGACGATCCAGGTGGTCGTGCCGACGGATCTGCGTCCCTGGTCGTGACCGGCCGGTGCGGCTCGACCCCGACCAGGCCCGCGCGCGCTTCGCCGAGGCCGCGGTCGCGCGGCTTGCGACCGTGCGACCCGACGGGGCGCCCCATATCGTGCCGGTCTGCTTCGCGGTCGCGGCGGGCACCATCTACACCGCGGTCGACGGCAAGCCGAAGCGCACGCAGGCGCTCGCGCGCCTGGCGAACATCGCCGCCGAGCCGCGGGTGGCGTTGCTCGCCGACCGCTACGACGACGACTGGACGCGCCTTTGGTGGGTGCGGGTCGACGGCGACGCGCGCCTCGTGAGGGACGCGGGCGAGCGGGAGCGCGCGCTCGTGGCGCTCGCAACGGCCTATCCGCAGTACGCGGAGGCCCCGCCCGCGGGCGCGATTCTGGCCGTCGATCCGCGCCGCTTCAGCGGCTGGAGCGCGGCGGATGGCTTGAAACCAACGTGACAAGGGGTTCCCGCCGACGGGATTATCGGGTACCGTTCCCTGCACACGAGTCGGGGTAGGTCTCTGTGGGAGTGTTCGCAAAGGTCATGCTGGCCATCGCCATCCTGGTGGCGAACGGCGTCCTGCTCTTCGTGATCCTGCGATTCCTGCTCTGGCTGGCCTTCCCTGGCCGGGGCGCCGAGGACGAGGCCGCCGCGGCCGTCAAGCCCGTGTTCGCGGCCGGCGCGGCCGCCGCCGCCGCGGGCGCCGAGCTGGCACCGGTCGCCGCCGGCGCAGCCGTGACACCGGTACCGCCGCCGGCGCCGCCACCCGGCGGGCCGCCGGCCGTCGTGCCGATGGGCCGGATGCGAGCGCGGGCCTACCCGCACCGACTCCTGATCGGCCTCCCGGTGATCCTGGCGCTCTTCGCAGGCGGCGTCTGGCTCGGCAGCGTCGTGGGAGGGTCGGGCAACGCCGCGGCGGCGACGAGGATCGTCCGCGTCACGGGACACGTCATCACGGTGAACCACACGGCCCTGGTGCGTGTGCCGGCGCAGAGAGTGCGCGTCAAGGGCAGCGTAGTCTCAGTGCCCGCGACCACGGTGCGGCTGCCTTCGCCGGTGATCACAAAGCCGATCCGGATCACGCATACGACCGTGCTCAGGCTCCCAGGAAGGACGCGCACGACGACGACCACGGTCGCGATCCCGACCACGGTGCTCCTCCCGGGCACCACAGTCACCTCCGTCGTGACGACGACCGAGACGGTCACGACGACCGATACAAACTCGACGTCGACGACGACGTAGGCGGGGCGGCGATGAGCGTGCTCGTCCTCGTCCACATGCGGGGGAAGACCGACAAGTTGCTCGAGGCGTCAGACCGGCTCGCCGAGACGTTCGGGATGCCCGCCGGGCTCAGCGCGCAGGCGACCGCCCCGACCGAAGACGGCATCGTGCTGATGCAGGTGTGGGAGTCCGAAGAGCACCGCCGGCTGGCGAACGAGGATCCGCGCAACCGAGACGCCCTCCAGGCGAGCGGCCTCCTGCGCGAGACGCTCTCGGGCTCGGCCGAGGTCTACGAGACCGACCGCGTCCGGTTCGCAGACGTCGTCGCCGCCCCGCGGCCGCGCCGCAAGCGCGCCCCGCGGCCCAAGGCCGCGGCGACGCCCGGCGATACGATGTGATCCACCCGCGGGCGTAGCTCAATGGCAGAGCAAGAGCCTTCCAAGCTCCAGACGAGGGTTCGATTCCCTTCGCCCGCTCCTCCTCCTGGACACCTTCATGCACAGTTACAAGAACTCGCGCGCCCCGCTGCTACCACTGGCGCGCCATGGGCAAGTGCCGGGCAGCACATGTTGGTAGCGGGGCATACTGGGCGCTCGCGACGAACCGGGACACCGAGCACTATGTGTGCTGGCCGGTGCGGGATTCAGTGGAAGCCGCCATCTCCGACGTGCGGACGACTTGCGAGAAGGACGTCCCTTCCGCCACGAGGTCGCCGGATCGTAGCTCTACCGCACGCGACTCGCCTGACCATGCGGCCCCGAACAGGCGGCACTTGGTAGTCCAGGCTGGGAGGCGGCGCGAGGTAGCGACGCCAGCAACATTCGCATTCGGCGCCCGAGTATCGCGTCTCGCCGGGCGGACGTCCGCCAACCGACCGGGTCGGTACATAGCGAACCGCCCACGTGAGTGTGCAGCCGCAATGGTGGCATTCCGATTCCGGCCGCTCGAGCGTCTCGGGCCTATGGGTCACCCGAATGATCGTAGGGGCCCGAAGTAAACGGCGGCTAACGCGAGGGTACACCCGTCAGTCTGTCGCCGCTGGGACGGAGCGCCTCCGGGGACGAGATCACGTCCCGCCCGCCGCGGCTTGGCATTCCGGCAGAGTCGCTGCGCGAAGTACCACGAGTGGCCCTCGGGATCGCGAGCCTGGTAGCGCCGGTCGCCGAAGTCCTGGTCGGCCGGCTCATCCGTGATCTCCGCTCCGGCCGGGCGCGCTCGACTGCAATGGGCATTGACGTCCGTTGACGTAGACATACAACTGCACTGCCGTTCCGCCAAACCGTTTCGGGCTGGTCGGCTCGTCGGGCTGGCCGAGATGGATCTCGCCCTCGTCGAGCCGGATCTCGGCATGGTCAACGCGGCCGCTCGGCGACGTCATGCGCCTCGTTTTCCTCGAACCCGAACGCGCGCGAGAGGAACTCAAGCGCCGCCGCCGCGTCTTCATAGAGCAGGTACGGGATCACGGCCTGCACAGGCAGCGGACTACTCCGAGAGCAGCCACCGCCCTGGGTCGACCCACGGCTCGGAGCGGGCGAACGGCTCGTGATACGTGCAGAGTCAGGCACCTGCTGGAACCGAGTTCCTTGGCGCTCGCGCGCCCCGGCTGTCAGGGCTCGATCTGAGCGACCATCAGCTCGTAGCCGTCTGGGTCGTTGAGTCCCATCTGGTGTCGCGGTCCGGGGGTGCCGTCCTCGATCTCTCCAGCGTGGATCCCAGCGGCCAGCAGTTGTTGACGCAGCGCGGCGAGATCCTTGGAGTAGAGGTAGAACAGGATGCCCTGCCCCGCCGGGTCGACAGAGTCGCCGTCGGTGCTGACCATCAGTTGCGCTCCCTCGCTGTCCAGCTCCGCCCAGATAGGCTGGCCGCGGTACTTGTAGACGCTTGCCAGCGTGAAGCCGAGGTGATGGTAGTAGTCGATTGAGCGCTGGACGTCCTCGACGTGCACGAACGGGATCAACCCGCTGACCCGATGCTCGGGCGGCTGTGGCACCGAATCCGGCGGGCCCGGCCCTTCGATAATCGGCTCGCTCACCCCCCGAGTATCGCTCATCCCAACCTCCGATCCAACAATGCCGAGGCTCGACGCCACGATCACGTGTCCCGAGTGCGGCATGAGCGGCGGGAGACGATGCCGACCGACGCCTGCCAGTTCTTCTATCGATGCGAGGGGTGCGGCACGGTTTTACGACCGCTGCCGGGCGACTGCTGCGTGTTTTGCCCGTACGGCGCCTGACTCAAGGCGCCGGGATTCATGGCACGAGCGTGAGAACCGGATTGGCTCGGCACAGGTACGAATCGTGGACATTCAGGGGTAGTGCACTGCTGCGCCGAGTGCGATCCGTCGCCTGCAAGCGCTACGGCCTCTGCCGCTCATGTGCCGCCAGTTCGACGTCGAGCCGCAGCAACCAGATGTACGCTGGCTCTTGCTGCTACGTCGAGCATGGCCGGGTCGTTACCGCCGACCGAACGCCGGAAACGCTGTGCCTGTTCCAAGTGGTGGCGCGGCCCGCGGGTAGAGCACTACGAGATCGCCGCCGCCGTCGAATACCCGGGACGATCATCACTCGTGTACGGCAGATCCGCCTCGGTCGCCGCTGCCCGGGGCGCGTCAGTCATCCGTCGATCCGCATGCGCGTGGCCGCGGTGGCTACCAGCGTGGCTCGCGCGTGTCGGCTGCCTCACCGAATGGGAAGCGCAGGAGTCCGTGGAGTAGACGCATCGTGACAACGGCTCGACCGGCATCCTCAGCCGAGGCCGAGACGACGTCGGAGAGCTCGAGCGCCGCCACGTTCTCCGCCGCAGCAACCCGGCGCATCGGTTCCGGCGTCGTCACTGGCTCCATGCCGTCATCATTACCCCACTGGCGACGATCCGATTCCGCGGGCACGTCCAGAACGAGCAGCGCTGTTCAGGTCGCCCGCTGGTCGGGAGCCCAGTCGTATCTCGCTGTCATCTGGCTGATCGGATCCGACGAGCGCCGCTGTTCGACGAGGACGTAGGTTCCGCCCGAAACGACGAAGGTCTGCTCGCACGGCTCCCACCGCTCGAAGTGCCGCCCGTCCCAAGGGCCGCCGCAGAACTGCTGTGCTATGAGCCGTCGTCTCATAGCAATGGACTACCCCAGACCGCGGCACCGTCAACTCGGCGCCCAATCCGGCGCCGTATTCGCGATCCGCTGAGGAGCTGTCGCCGTCTTCGAGGTCAGGATGGTGCGTGCGACGGCCGCGTAGACAACGGCGAGTGCGATCCATGTTGCCTCGTCGAGCCAGAGGATGCCGGCAACGTTACTTGCGAGGTGTAGCACCGGCGCAACCGTCGCCACAACACCTGCGGTCAGTCCGACCAGACGGGTGCGAATGAGGCCGACGCCGATCAGCATCCCGCCGACCACGTGCAGGGTAGCGATCACGCCCAAAGTGATTGTGAGCGGCGACGACAGGACGTCGTGATAGAGGTGGATGCTCGCGGGATTCGGCCCCGAGTTGCGCGCGATCTCGACCGCGACGACGTCCAGCATGAGCGCGCCCACGATAGCGATCCACCCGACAGCCGAGAGAAGGCCGCCGAGCCAGCCGATCCGCGAACGATGCTGCACGAACACCGTCATGAGCACCAGCGACGCCGGCACCGCGAGGAACGCTCCCGCGAACGCGAAGACATCGGCCACCTCGGTCCGCGTCACGTGGCCGTCGATCGCGCGCAGAATCGCCGTTGCGCCCGACTTGCCGTATGCCGGGTAAGCCAGCCAGTACGCGAAGATCAATAGGGGGTACCCGACCAGCGAGACCGCTGCGGTGATGCGACCCGCCCGTGACGTCAGCATCGTCAGTCCACTCCTTTCGAGGGCAGCGGTCGGGTGCTACCCGGCCTTCGTTCCAGTGGTGACCAGATACTCCAGCGGCTCATCTCGTTCGTAGAGCGCCACCAGGTCGGCTCGCAGGTCGTCCCAGCGGCCCGCGGCGGTGAGCATCTCGCGCGCCATGATCATCGGCCCGAAGCGGGTCGAGAGGTACTCGATCGCGTCATCGTCGACTCGAACTGCGCCTGTGCGACCGTCTCGCGGCGGAACTCGAGCTCGATACCGGTATCGGCGAACAGCTCGCCGACGTGTGCCTCGCTGCCCCAGAGCACGGGCGGCTGGGCGATCGGCGACGGCGGCGGCATGTAGGCGCCGACCGTTCTGAAGAAGCTGCCCATGCCGCCCTCCGGCGTCCACGCGGTGATGCCGAGCCGGCCGCCCGGCCGCAGCACGCGGGCGATCTCCGCGGCGGCGACCTCGTGCCGCGGCGCGAACATGCAGCCGAAGGTCGAGAGCACGACGTCGAAGCTTTCGTCCTCGAAGGGCAGCTCCTCGGCGTCGCCCTGCACCCACTCCAGTGATGACGCCCGCTTCGGCCGCCTCGCGCCGGCCGGCGTCGAACAGCTCGGGCGTGAGGTCGACGCCGACCACATCCGCGCCCGCAGCGGCCGCGCGGATGGCGGCGTTGCCGGTGCCGCAGGCGACGTCGAGCACCCTGTCGCCGGGGCCGACTCCGACGGCCGCGACGATCCGAGGGCCGACCTCCCACAGCGTCGAGCCGCGCGACCGTCGGGAAGTCGCCGGCCGCCCACGTGGCGCGCGCGCCCTGCTTGATCATTGCGAGCTCGGTGAGCTCCGTCGCATTCATCGCACCCATTCCTCTCGGTCGTGGTGCGTACTGATTGTGCGATCGAGCGGCCGCGCGGCCGCATGAGGCGTTCGCCCTATCTTTCAGCGCGCCAGTCGTCGCCGGAAGCTGCTCTTCGGGGAGCAGCCCGTGCTGCAGCGCGAACAGGCTCGCGGTCGCGCGGCTCGACGCGTCGATCTTCGCGTAGATGTGCTCGATGTGGTTGCCTGCGGTCTTCGGCGAGATCACCAGCCGCTCGGCGATCTCCTTGTTCGACAGGCCCTGCGGCGAGCAGGCGAAGCACCTCGACCTCGCGCGCGGTGAGCCCGGCGGGCCTTCGCGCCGCCGCGGCACGCGGTGGCCCGCCGCGCCAGAACGGCCTCGACCGGCGTCGCCGTCGAGGCGGCCCGCTCGGACGTCCGCGCGCAGCTCGCGCGGCCGCGTCGTCGGCCGGAGCGGCCGGCCGGTGCGGGCGCGGCTCGCGCATCGCCTGGTAGGCGTCGGCGGCAGCCGAGGACGCGCGCCGGCGCGCGAGATCGCGTTGCCCGCTCAGCCCGCGCGGGTACCCCGAGCCGTCGAGCCGCTCGCGGTGCTGCGACGGCGATCGCGCCGAGCGGCGCCAGCGCGCGCGAGCCGTGCAGCATCCGCTCGGTCAGGTAGGGCATGAGGCGGACGCGTTCCCACTCGCCCGGCGCCGAGCGGCCCGCGCTTGTCCCAGATCGCGTTCGAGACGCCGAGCCGGCCGAAGTCGTGAACGAGCCCGGCGCGCCGCAGCGTCGTCACGTCCGCATCCGGCATCCCGAGCTGCGACAGCGGCCGCGGACGCCAGCTCGGCGACGGCGCGGGCAGTGCCCGAGCGTGTACGGCGACTTCAGGTCGACGAAGTTCGCGATCGGCGAGCAGCGCCGCGTCGAACCGCTCGCCGGACAGCGGTGACGCGCGAGCGCGGGCTCGGCGTCGATCACCGCGTCCCAGGTGCGCGACCGAGTCGAGGCCGCCGAGGATCGTCGTCGGCATGGTCGCGAACGAGCGCGCGAGCGCGGGTCGAACTGCCTGCCCGCGCGTCGCTGCGCAGCGCGCTGGCAGCGTCGACCCCGCCGACGCGGTGGGCGACCTCGATGAACTCGGCGAGCTGGGCGATGCGCGCCGCGATCGGGACCGCGTCGCCGGCCAGTCCCCGGGCCAGCCCTTGGCCGTCCCACTGCTCGTACGCAGCATCCGAGGGCGTCGACGCACATCCGCCGGCAGTTCCGAGCTGCGTCGCCAGCGCCGCGCGAGGCCGGCGTGCTGGTCGATCATGCCGCTCGACCTCGCGTGGCCAACCCAAACGAATGCGTGGCGTAGTTGAAGTCACCCCAGGTCGCCCAGCATCCGCGCGAGCCGTGCTCGTCCTGGGATCGACACGCACAGTCCGCATCTGCCCCATATCGATCACCAGGCCGCCGTCATTTGTGCCGAACCCCGGCCCGCTGTGACCGCCTCCCGCACCGACAACTCGAGCCCATGCTCACCCGCGAGCTTCACGGCAGCCATGACATCTCCGACCTGCTCCGCCCGCAACACTGCGAGCGGGTGCTTGTCGAACATGCCGTTATGCACGGCACGCGCCCGTCGTAGCCCTCGTCCTCAGCCATTACAACGCGGCCGCGAACCTGATCTCGGAGACCTCGAGCCGCCTCTCCAACCCTGCGTTCCACGGTGGTATCTGTCACGGTGCTTCCCCCTGCACTTGACGACGGTGAACCGGCGATGCTTCCACCTCGTTGCGGGTGCGTCAGCTCGGATGTTGGTGCGGTCGCCTCGACATGCAACTCCCCTTGGGGCGAGCCACTGTCTCGAATCCCACGGAATGTTTTCCGGCCAGCCCGCGACTCGCTGCCGGACGCGGCCAGGGCCTCAAGCCCTCACTGAAAGCCGGTTTTCGCGCGCCCGCCCATTGCGGCTTGGCCATGCCCGGCGGTTGCGTGATGCGTGAGGTCGCCTAGGCGAAGAAGACTCCGTTCCGTTCGTGGCCGATGCCGCCGGAGACGGTTGTCTGGCCGTGCGGCTGGGACGTGTAGACGACGCCGCTTGTTGTCGTCGGAGGCGCGGAAGTCGATGTGCCCCTTGGTGGGGACATACTCGCCGACGAATCCGAAGGTCTTATCGCGGATCCGCTTGCGGTCATGCTCGTCGCCTCGCCAGCGCACGTCGAAGCTGACGTGGCCATGCTTCTTCTTCGGCGACGGCGACACGGCGTTCAAGAAATCGTGAAAGTCGGGCATCGGCAGGTGGTGGGCGTGCATCCGCGCGTGGTCGAGGTCGTCGTCCACGGCGACCGCCGAGTGCTGGAAGGGGATGGTCCAGAACAGCCCGGACGGCTTGATGCCCGGTTCGAAGTCGTGAACCTGGGTGGTCAGGTCGCCAACGGCGCCTGTGAAGAGATCAATTCAGACAAAGCCGAACGTCCCCCACCTCTTACGCCCATCCCGGCCGATGTAGTGGCCGCGCATGAAGCGCATATCGGCATCGAAGGTGTAGGTGGAACCGTCGCTGCCGCGCGCCTCGCCCTGGACCTCGGTCGCCACCACGACGCCACGAAAGTCCGTGATCGTCGACATCTCGAACCCGACAGCCGGCGGAAGCACGTGGATGAATGGATCCGTGGGCACCGGGGTGAAGCTCTGATCGAACCCGCCCGGGATGGGTTTCGGCTGGGCGCCCCACGACGCAAGCGCCGGCCCGGCATCGAGCAGCCCCACCGCCGACAGCGCGCCGACGGCGACCGCGCCGCGGCGCAGCACCTGCGCTCGGGAAGTCCTGTCCGTCACGGCACCGTCCAACAGGCGTCCCAACCCGTCTGGCACCTCGATCGACTCGAAATGCGGCATTGAAACCTCCTTCGTGACAAGTGTCGCGATCCTACACCCCCGCCCGGGAACCAGTCAACCGGGCGGTTGGACGCGCGCTCGTTCACAGGCGGCAGCGCGGCAGTCCTCATCCATCGCCGCTGAACGGCCGAATCAGTGGCGCTCGACGCGGCGCCAAGAATGGCCTGTGCAGGCCGCGCACGGCCATTCTTCCATGCGCCCCTCTCGCTTCTCGCACGACGCGTTTCACCTAGCCCCGCCGCCGCACCTCGCGGCGCATGTCGCTCAGTGTGATCTGCGCAGAGAGCGAGTACGGTGGGGTCCTGGTGCTTCGCGACCTGGTCCAGCTCCTCCTCTATGCGCTGTTGGCGGCGTTCAGCCCGCTCGCGCTTGCCGCCACGATGACCGCGATAGGGGCTGGACGCCGACAGGCGCTCGGGTTGGGGGTGGGTTTCGTGGCCGGCCAGCTGGGGGTCTGTGCGCTGCTCGTGATCTTCGATTTCGCAGCCCTCGGGTCGAGCAGGAGATCGTACCCAGGCATCCGTGTGCCGCTCGCGCTCGGGCTCGCCGTTGTGCTCGTGTGGCTCGCAAGCCGGGTCAAGCGCAGACCCCCGCCGGCCGGCGAATCCAAGTCGCAAGCGCATGGGCTGGTGGCGCGGCTGAGCAGATTCGGATACCTCACGACGCTCGTCGTGGGACTGCTGCTCGGTATCGGCGGGCCGAAGCGGCTCGTGCTCACAGCTCTCGCAGCCACGTTGATCGCGACCGCCGGCGCCGACACCTCAGCCAAGGCCGAACTGGTCATCGTCTATGTCGCGCTTGCGACCGCGCTTGTCTGGGGGCCGGTCCTCTACTACGTCGTGCGCGGCGAAAGGGCCGTCGCACTGATGAAGGCCGCCCAGGAAACGGCCGAGCGGCACCAACCGGCGGTGACGATCTACGCACTTCGGGGTCTCGCCGCGCTGCTGGTGATCGACGCTTTCGGCATTGTCGTGGTGCACGCGACCTGACCTCGCACTTCACCCCGTGGTTCAGCTGCGAAGCTCGGCGCGGCAGCGGGCGATCATCCGCTCCGCCTCGCTGACCGACTGCCTCGATCACCGGGTGAAAGTGCTCCGATTCCGCACAGGTCGCGCGCAGCGTGCGCGCCAGCCCCCGCTGGACTCGCGGCGATCGCAGCTGCGCACGGGCGGCGGGCGCAGCGGGATCACGCGACCCGGTCAGGATCATCCGGTCGATCCTGTCCAGCCGGTCATCGCTCGCGAGCCGCAGCCGGGTCAGCTCGATCGCCACCCAGCCGGCAGCCCACAGGGCGACCCACCGCATGAATGGCGCCTCCGCAAGCAGGATCAGCGCCGCCGTCCCGGCACAGACCAGGCACTCATGCCAGGATGGTTCCAGCGCAGCGAGTGGCACCGCATCGGCGAAACCCCTCAATCCTGCCTCGGAAAAGCCCCATTCGCGCGCAGGTCACCCCGCGTCTGCCGCGACTCGGCCGGCGGCGGTGACGGGGTCGTCGTCGAGGAGCGCGGCGCCGAGCTCGTCGGCGACCCGTCGAGTCGCCCCTCTGCCCGCAACGGCGATCGGAACGGCGACGCCTCGAGCCTCACCGGCGAACGCTCGCAGACGCGACGATCGTGTCGCCGCCAGCACGATGATGCTCGGCGCGAGCTGGACCGCGGTCTCGATCAGCGTCGTCTCCGGGGTGTCGGCGCCCAGGTAGGTGATCCGCCAGCCGTGGGCGCGCAGCGCGATCCCGAAGCAGATCAGGCCGAGGTCGTGGCGCTCGCCGCTCGGACACGCCAGCAGCGCACGCGGCCCAGCGCCCGCGTCCCAACCCCGGGCAAGGCCGAGCAGGCGTCCGCGGAGCATGTTGCTCGCGAAGTGTTCCTGGGCGATCGTCGCCTCGCCGCGCGCCCACCGCTCGCCGAGGCCGACAAGGTAGGGAACGACAACGGCGGACAGCACCATCCTGACCGTGTACCGCGCGAGCAGCTCGTCGAACACGGCGTTGGCCGCGACGTCGTCGAACCGCTCGAGCGCCGCGGCGAGGCGCGCGCGGTCGCGGGCGGGAGAGGCGTCGTCGGCGCGTGCCGTCGCCGATCGGCTCGGCGTCGGACATGACTCTGCGCGCGGCCTGTTGGGGGGCGACGCCGTCGGTGATCATTGCCAGCATCGAGCGCACCCGCGCTTCGTCGTCGGCGCTGTAGAGGCGGTAACCCCGGTCGGTTCGCACCGGCTGTAGCAGCCCGTAACGACGCTCCCAGGCTCGCAGCAGCGTGGTGGACACGCCGACCCGGTTCGCGAGCTGGCCGATGCGCAGCTGGTGCGCGGACGGGTCGGCTGCACTCATGCCGACCAGTATACACAAAGCATGGACAGACATTTGACATCGAGACCGTCCGAAGCTAGCGTGCATCGCACAAACCCTCGACAAACATGCGACAACCGTGATGAGTCGGGGCCATCGACGACAGAAGGAGACCTTCATGTTCATGACCACCCACGCGAGAAGGCTGATCGCATCCGTTGCCGCCCTGGTCGCGGTCGTCGCGGTGCTCGCTCCCGCCACTGCCGGCGCCAGCAGCGGAAGCACGGTGAGGCTGAAGGGAGAAGCCACCACCCTCCAGACCGACCCCGCAACCACCAAGGCGCTGATCGCCAACGGCATCCTGCCGCTGCCCGTCGGCCCGGCCACGGTTGCACCGCACTGGACGAGCCAGGGCCCGTCGTTGCGCTACAGGTTCCCGATCACGAGCGGTCGCGTCGACGCGGCGAGCCTCGTGGGACGCATCAACCACTCGGGCGGCCTTGCGTTCGTCAACGTCGCGAACGGCCACACGCTGAGGCTCACCAACTTCCAGATCCGGATCAGCGCACACCCCGGCCTCACCGCCGCCGTCAACGGCGACCCGAAGGTTCGCGTGCGGATCCTCAACCTCGATCTCAGCAACGCGACCGTCGTCAAGCACCCCCCGACGGTGAAGGTCGACGGAGTCAAGGCGACGCTCACCTCGACCGCCGCGAGCGCGCTCAACAGCTCGCTCGGCGTGCACCTGTTCAGTGCCGGCATCACGCTCGGCACCGCCAACGTCGACGCCCGCATCGCCTAACGCCACACCACTCCGGGCGGGTGTCTGCGGCATCGCCGCCCGCAGACACCCGCCCGTCGCGCGATGCACCCGAACCCAGCGCGCCGATCGGGCTAGCTGCGCCGGCGCAGCACGAGGATGGCGACGACGTACGTGAGTCCGCCGATGGCGCCGAGCTGGGAGTACGGGCTGCCGTCGCGGCCCTGCGACCACTCGTACAGGCACGCCACGATGATCGCGGCGATGATGACGAGCCCCGTGATCGCGGTCGCGGCCAGGTCGATGATCGCCCAGCGCTCGTCCCGGCCGTCGCCGCGGATCATCCGCACCGTCTCGCTGCGGCCGCCGAACGCGAACACGGCCGCGATGACGGCGAACAGGGCGAACGAGTAGGCGGCGCCGCGGCCGTCTCCTCCGATCCAGAGCGCCGACGCCGTGAGCGCGCCCAGGAACACGCAGAAGGCGGGGAAGAACCAGGGAGTATGGGTGATGCCTCTAGGGTGATCCGTTTGCATGGAACATCTCCTCGACTTGGCGATCGAAGTACCGCGCGAGCGCGAGCGCGAGCGGCAGCGACGGCGTGTAGCGGCCCGTTTCGATGGCGTTGATGGTCTGGCGCGAGACTCCGAGCGCCGAGCCCAGATCACCCTGGGACAGCCCTCGGTCGCTCCGCAGCCGGCGCACGTCGTTCTCCATGCATGGAAAGCTAGCTTGACACCCGGCAGGTGTCAAGCGTACTTTCCACCGGCGGATCGCCGGTCTGAACGACGGAGGCCCGCACGCCGGCGGGCCTCCGCGTCCTCACATCATCTGGCGCCGTGGCGCGCTAGACGTTCGTGCACTCGCCGCGCTTCTGGCCGGCGACGACGTTCGGCGCTCCGCCGGAGTCGCCGATCTGGGCGGCCGGATTGTTGTTGAAGCACGCCAGGTTGCCGGCGACGGTGTTCGTCACGATCTCGTTCGCGTCGGGATCGCCGAATCGGTTGCCGATGATCTGGACGTTGCCGCCCACATCGGACCGGATCAACCCGAACCAGCACGTGTGCAGGCCGCGCACGACGACGTTTCCGCCGACGGTGCTGTCGTGGACCGTCGCGAAGAACGGGCCGCCCATGAGGCCGGTGGACGAGCAGTCCTGGCTGCGGCCACCGCCGATGATCGAGACGTTCCCGCCGACATGCTCCTGCTCGATCACCACCGCCCAGGCACCCCGGCCGGTCAGGTTCCCGCCGATGTGGTCGTTGGACTCGGTCGGGCAGCCGACCTCGTTGTTACAGCCGAGCCCCGCGATCCCGTCGTTTCTGACCGACAGGTTGCCGTCGACGTTGAAGGTGCCCGTCGTGAGCGTGTTCAGGAACGCATGCCCCCGCACGACCACATTGCCCTTCACGTGCGCTGTCCCCGTGTTGGTGAGCGTGCAGTTCCCGGCGACGGTCAGCGACCGGTACGTCCCGGCCTTGATCGTGCCGCCCCAGCACGTCACGTGGCCGAAATGCCTGCCCGCTGCCGTCGCGCCTGCCGGCCCCGCCGACACAAGGAGCAGCCCCACCATCACCCCGCCAACTGCCGTCTTCCGAAGCAGTCCCATCTCCGTCCTCCTCTCGTGCGCCGCGCGCGCCCCGCAGGTCCGCGAGGCGGTCGCCGCCGAGGATACACCCGCCTAGACTCCCGGCACTGTGGGCTCCCGGCGGCTACGAGGTGGGAACGCCGACACCTCGTCCGCCGAGGTGGTGCGGCCGTGACCGTCGCGCTCGGCCTCACCGCGGCGGTGCTATGGGCGTTCGTCAACCTCCGGGTCGCGGCGGTCAGCCGCGGGCTCGATCCGATCGTCGCGATGTTCGTGATGCTCTCGGCGAGCATCCTGGTGACGGTGCCGCTGGCGCTTGCGGTCGATGGACTGCCGACCACGTTCCACGGCAGGGCGGTCGCCGCCGCGGCGCTCGCCGGGCTGCTCGAGATCAGCGGGTTCGTCTGTTACCTCAAGGCCGTGCAGCGCGGCTCGATGGCCGTCGTCGCGCCGCTGATCGGCCTCGAGGGCGGCGTGGCCGCCGTCATCGCAGTGATCGGCGGCGAGCCGGTCAGCGTGACGCTCGGTGCGGCGATCACGGTCGCGGTCGTGGGCACGGCGCTCGCGTGCGCCTCGCCGGGCGAGCGCACCGCGGCGGGCGCCGGATGGGCGATCCTCGCCGGGCTGCAATTCGGCGTGATGCTGACGCTCTTCGGCGCGACGAACGCGATCGGGTCGTTCACGGCCGTGAGCGTGGCCCGCGCGGCCGGCCTGATCGTGCTCGTGCCGGTGCTCCTGGCGCGCGGCTTCCCGCACACGGAGCGGCGGGTGATCGGCTCGATCGCGCTCTCGGGCGTCGTCGACGCGTTCGCGTTCGGCGCGTTCACGGCGGCGGCGGCGATCGGGCCGGTGAGCGTCGCATCGGTGTGCGCCGCCCAGTTCTCGACGATCAGCGTCGTGTTCGCGATCGTGCTCCTGCGTGACCGGCCGGCGCCGATCCAGGTGGTGGGCATCGCCCTCACCCTGGTCGGCACCACCGTGATCGCCGCCTCCTGATCAGGTCCCAGGGGCGGACTCCACGATCAGCAGGGTGTTGCCGTCGGGATCGCGGAACCAGAACATCGGCGGCACGGGATCGCCCATCCGCGAGACCTCGGCGTCGACGTCGACGCCGCGCGCGCGCAGCTCGGCGTGGGACGCGTCGATGTCGTCGGTGCCGAGCGTGATGCCGGTCTGGACGGCCGTCGGATCGCCCGGGCGCGGCGGCGCGAGGGCGATGCCCGTGCTGCCGTCCGGCGGGTACACCTCGACCCAGCGGTAGTCGCCGCCGAACGGCACGTCCGTGCGCTTCTCGAATCCGAGCGAGTCGACGTAGAACTCGATCGACCGGTCCTGGTCGGTCGACGGGATGATCACCAGCGTGATCGCGCCGATGTGCGTCTTGGTCTTGGTCATCTCACCACTCCTCCTTGTGCGGTCTCCCGTATGACCGGCGCCCGCGCGAGAACTCATCGTCCGCCTAGGAGATTGCGACCGACGCCGACCGGAACTGGTTGAACGGATTGTCGTCCTGGTAGGCGCTCTCGGACACGACGCCACCCTTGACCGTGAGCTTGCCGTGCGTCGCCGTCACCTTCACGACGAACCTGGTCGTCAGGCTCGTCCCGGGCGGCACGACGCCGTACTCGCAGTTCGGCGTGTCGGGGGAGATGCCCAGGTCGCACACCTCGGAGGCCAGCGTGCCGCCGGTGATCTGCGGCAGCGTGTCCATCTCGATCGCCTCGGGTCCGTTGTTGCGGATCACCTCGGTGAAGGTGACCTGGCTGCCGTGGGCGGCGACGTGACGGGACGCGGCGATCGAGACGACCGCCATGTCGGCCGTGGGCGGCGCGGTCTGCGCGGCCGCCGGCACCGCGAAGACGACCACGGCGGCGATCGCCGTGAGCAGGATCGCGCCCTTGCCGCGCAGCGCGCGCCGGATGATGGTGGTGGACTCCATGATGCCCCCGTTCGTCGTGCGGATTGCCACCCACCATGCTCCCACCGGTTGCAGCCCGCGTCGAGGGCCGTTCTCCGGATCTTCCCCAGTCGCGCCGACACCCACCCGGGCCGCGCGTCAGGCCGCGTCGGCCTTTCCGACGCGGGGGGTGCGGTGAACACTCTGGTCCGTGAGGTCGCGATACTCCGTGCGGTGACGATGTCCGACCTCGACGCGCTGGCGCTCGCCATGCCGGAGACGGCGAAGGAGCTCACGGCCGACGGCCGGCCCGAGTACCGCGTGCGGGGCAAGGTGTTCTGCATCCACAGGGGACTTCGGCGCGACGCGATCGACCCGGAGACGGGCGAGCGGCTCGACGACGTGCTGATGTTCCGCGTCGCCGATCTCGACGTGAAGGACATCATCCTCGCCGACGGGCGCGGCATCTACTTCACGACGCCGCACTTCGACGGCTACGCCGCGGTGCTCGTCCGCATCCGCGACCTGACCCGGCTCGACCGCGACGAGCTGCGCGACCTGGTCGTCGAGGCGTGGTGTGCCCGCGCCCCCAGAGGCCTTGCCAAGGCGTGGCTGGCCGAGCACGCACCCGCGGACGACTGACGAAGGCATCGGCGAGCGGCAAACCCGCAGCCCGCATCAGCGCGTCCCCCGATGGCCGGCGCGGGCGCAGGGCGTATCATCGCCGGAGGAGCATTGTGTTCCCGATCGTCGAGCGGAAGCGAGGTGCTGAGATGGCCGCGGGCACGAGATCCGGGAGCGGCCGGCCGGTGGCCGGCAAACGGACGGCGGGTACGGACGAGGTGGTGTCCGTGCGCGAGTACCGCCTGCGCCTGGCGGCGATGCTGCGGGCGTCGATCGGGTTTCGGGTCGATTGCCCCGAGGGACGTCTTGGCGTGCTGACGGCCGTGCTGCCCGAGTACGACGACCTGCCGGCCGACCGCATCGAGGTGGCGTCGGGATTCTTCGTCGTGACCGCGGTGACCGTCGCGTTCACGGACGTCGCGAGCGTCGACGTGACCCGGCGCCGCGTGGTCATCCGCACGGCGCCGCAGCGCCGCCGTGGCTCCGGCGCCGAGACGGCCCGCAGGGTGCGCAGGTTCCTGCAGGCCGGCGGGCACACCCCCGCGCGTCCGCACGCAGGCTGAGCGGCGGCACACCAGTCGCCGCAAACGGACGCCTGAGCCGCTACGCCGCCGTGAAGGCGGCGACCAGGCGCGTCGTCTGCTCGAGCAGCTGGTCGAGCGCGGCGTCGCCGATGCCGAACCCCGCATGGGCGACGCTCAGGTATCCGCCGTGCTCGCCGTGATCCTCGATGTCGACGCTGATCTCGGGGCTCTGCCGGACCCACCACTCCACGAGCTCCGGCGTGAAGAGCGCCGCGAGCTGCGCGTCGGAGATGCCGGTGGCGGCGGTCACGCGGTAGCGGTCGTTCATCTCCGGCGAGACCGTGTGGACGCGGTGGTCACGGTGCAGGACGCGCTTGAAGAAGTCGCGATCGGGATAGCTGCTCGGGCGTACGGTGAGCCTGGGCCACGCCGCCGCGTCGAGCGTGACGAGGAACAGCGTGAAGCCCTGAGTGCTCATGCCGTCGCCGCCGAACTCGGCGGTCAGGTTCGGCGAGCCGATCGAGTACTCCGCCAAGATGGCGTCATGCCCGGCGATCTCGCCGCGGTATGCATCGTCGGTCGTGCCGAACTCGCCGAGCCGGAGGAGCGGGGTCGGGTCACCGATCTGGTCGGCGAACGGGGCGAAGCCGTGGGCGCGCGCCCAGGCGTCGACTTCCGGCAGGAGCTCCTCGGTCACGGGGGCAGTGTAGATGGGCGGCGCGGACTTTCCGCAGGTGCGATGCGCGGACCCACCGACGCAGATCCCGTAGCCGCCCCCGATGCGGGCGGGCGCGGGCTCCGCCAACATCCTCCTCCATGATGACGCCCCCGATCACCCCCACCTCCGCCGGCCGCGAGCTGTGCCACCGCACCGGCGACGGCATCGAGGTCACGCTCGCGTGGATCCCCGGCAGCGAGCGGCTCGAGGTCGCCGTGTTCGACACGAAGCGCGGCCACACGCTCCGCATCCGCGTCGAGCCGAGCCGGGCGATGCACGTGTTCCACCACCCCTACGCGCACGCAGCGGCGCACGGGCTGCTCGACGACGACCCGGCCGCGCTCGCGGCGGTGGCCGCATGACCTGGCTCGTCCGCCTCGTCTGCCCGCACCGGGTCGTGACCCACGATCGCGGCTGCATCGTCTGCACAGGCTGCGGGGCGACGGTGCGGCCGGCGCGGAGCTAGCCCTCCGCCTCCACCGGGCGGCCGGCTGCGGCCACGGCCACGTGCGGTGCGGGCTCCTGCTCGCCGTCTGCGTGCGGCTGGAAGAACCGCTGCGCGATCGCCGTCGGCACGATCGCCGACAGCACGACGACCGTGAGCAGGAGCGAGAACTGGGTCTGGTCGATGATGCCGGCCTGCAGCCCGTAGAGCGACGTGATGGTGCCGAACGTGAGACCGGTCGACATCAGGAGCGTCGTGAACGCGGCGTGCGGCGCGCAGTAGCGGCGGGCGAGCGGGTAGACGCCGGCGAACTTCGGCAGCATCTTCGCGACCACGAGCAGACCGAGCACGCCCAGGTTGGCCCAGACCGCCGAGAGCGAGACGTTCAGGCCGCCCTTGAGGAAGAAGAACGGCGTCAGGAAGGCGAACGCGACCACGCGCAGCCGCTCCTGCTCGAGACGGTGCTCGGCGTAGTGGCTGCTCATCGCGAGGCCGAGGATGAAGGCGGGCAGCACCGCCTGGCTCGCCGCCTTGCCGCCCAGGTACATGAGCAGGAAGAGCGCTGCGAAGACCAGCTTGATCTCCGGCTCGATGACGCGGTCGCCGTAGCGGCCGAAGAACCAGGGCGCCATCCTCGGCAGGCCCCAGATCAGGAGCACCGAGACTCCCACGAACGGGATGATCCACAGGTTCGGGGTGATGAACAGGATCGAGAGGCCGATCACGGTCAGGATGTCGGTGACGAACGTGGCGCTCATGATCCGCTTGCCGATCACCGAGCGGTTGAGCCCGGTCTCGACCAGCACGGCGTAGACGACCGCGAGGCTCGTGGTCGACAGGGCGAGGCCGCCGATCTCGGCCTGGTCGCGGCTCCAGCCGAGCGCCCAGTAGGCCATCGCCATCGCGACGGCGAACGGGGCCAGGAACGACACGGCGCCGATCCCGATGCTCGCCCGCCACTCGCGCCGGAACTGGGGCACGTCCACCTCCGCGCCCGCCAGGAATGTCAGCACGACGCCCGCGAACGAGCCGACGAACGCGAGCCAGTCGGGCACCGTGACGGTGAAGACGTTGCCGACGACGACGCCCGCCGCCAGCTCGATCAGGGCGACCGAGAGCCCGATCTCGACCGAGACCGTGCTCGCGATCAGTATCGTGACAGCGAGCACCGCTGCCAGGGCGAGTTCGCTCACCGCTCCTCCTTCAGGCCATCGGTCTACCAGGTGGTAGAGGCCATCAGCCCGGAGGGCGGTTCGACGCGAGCCTCATCGCGTTGGTGCGCAATGCTAGACCAGACGTCAACCCGCGGGTGCCATGCTGCGCGGAGATGGAATACCCCACCGTGCACGAGGCGGAGGTCGAGTCGCGCTGGGAGGCGGGGCCGGCCGTCGCGCTCGTCGTTCTGCTGCAGGTGCGCCTCGCCCTCATCAGCCAGGATCAGGGCTGGAAGCTGTGGGTGCTGCCGTGGTGGACGTGGCTGGTCCCGGCCGTGCCGGAGGTCATGCTGCTGATCGCGCTCGCATGGTCGCGGCCGCGCCATCGGCTCGAGCAGCTCGGGCACCGCCGCACCGCGGCGCTCATGCTCCTCGGGCGTCGTCAGCGCCGCGAACGCCGTGGCACTGCTCGCGCTGATGGTGTCGGTGATGACGGGACACGAGCACAACGGCGCCGAGCTGCTCTTCAAGGGCGTCACCGTGTGGACGACGAACGTGATCGCCTTCGGCCTCTGGTACTGGGGGCTCGACCGCGGCGGCCCGATCCGCCGCCGCGAGCCCGACCCGCCGCCGCCCGACTTCCAGTTCCCGCAGATGGAGAACCCGCAGCTCGCGCAGCCCGGCTGGCACCCGCGGCTGTTCGACTACATGTACGTCTCGTTCACGAACGCGGTCGCCTTCAGCCCGACCGACTCGATGCCGCTCACCCGCTGGGCCAAGATCGCTGATGCTGGTCGAGTCGGCGGCGTCGGCGATCACGGTGCTGCTGGTCGCGGCGCGGGCCGTGAACATCCTCAAGTAGCGCAGCAAAGAATCCGGATTGCTGCCGATAACTTGGCGTATGCCGTTTGTACATCAAATCGGGGGCGCCGTCCTCCCCATCGCCAGCGCCGCGCTCCTGACCGTCGCGGCCATCGTGCTCGGCGTCTGGGCCCGCCGCGTGCGGTCGGGCATCGACGAGTCGCGCCGCCAGGCCCTGACCGACGACCTGACCGGACTCGGGAACCGGCGCCGGCTCCTGATCGACCTGGAGCGAGCGATCGCCAACGGCACCGACCACTCGCCCGGCGGTGCTCGCGATGTTCGACCTCGACGGCTTCAAGGCCTACAACGACACGCACGGCCACCCGGCCGGCGACGCGCTGCTGGCGCGCCTGGGTACGCGCCTCGCGGCGACGTTCGCCGGATCGGGATCGGCCTACCGGCTCGGCGGCGACGAGTTCTGCGTGCTGCTGCACGGCTCGCCGGCTGAGCTCGAGGAGGCGATCGGGCAGGCGCTCGAGGCGCTGACGGAGCAGCACGACGCGATCCGCTCGTCGTGCGGCTTCGCCCTCCTGCCGCGCGAGGCCCGCGACGCCTCGTCTGCCCTGCGGATCGTCGACCAGCGCATGTACGCGCAGAAGGACGACCACCGCGTGTCGACCAAGCGCCAGGCCCGCGACCTGCTGCTCGCCGTCGTCGACCAGCACGCCCCCGACCTGCGCCCGCACTGCGACTGGGTGGCCGGGCTCGCCCGCTCGGTCGCCGAGGAGCTCGCCGTGGCGCCGGAGGCGATCGACGACATCGCCCTTGCCGCCGACCTGCACGACATCGGCAAGGTGGTGATCCCGCGCTCGATCCTGCACAAGCCAGGGCCGCTGGACAAGTCCGAGTGGGACGTCGTGCGCCGGCACACGCTGACGGGCGAGGCGATCCTGCGCGCCGCGCCTGTGCTGCACGGCGTCGCCGCGATCGTGCGCTCGACCCACGAGCGCGTCGACGGCGACGGCTATCCCGACCGGCTCGCGGGGCCCGAGATCCCGCTCGGCGCGCGCATCATCGCCGTCTGCGACGCCTACGACGCGATGACGAGCGACCGCTCCTACCGGGAGGCGATGACGCGGGCCGAGGCGATCCTGGAGCTCGAGGCGTCGTCCGGCACGCAGTTCGACCCGATCGTCGTCGCCGCGGCGCGCACGGTGCTCGAGCGCCCGGCCGCGCACCGCCAGGTCAGCGAGCGCCCGCGCACCCCGCGCACGCCCGACCTCTCGCCCGTCGCGCGCATCCAGGGCCTGGTGGACGTGATCCGGCTCGTGCGCATGAAGGGCGACCCCGAGCGGCTGCTCGACGAGATCGCCGTCACCGTCGGGCGCGCCCTCGGCCTGGGCACGGTCGTCATCAACATGTACCGCCCCGAGTGGAACGACTTCATCGTCTCGAGCGTGCACGGCAACGAGGAGGCGCGCGCGACGCTGCTCGGCTCGACGTACGCCTGCACCTGGTTCGATCCGATCCTCGCGCCCGAGTACCACCGCCGCGGCGCGTACGTGATCGAGCAGGGCACGTTCGACTGGGAGTCGCACCTCGGCGACCGTTACGTCCCCGCCGGCCCGCCCAGCGAGATCCCGAACGCGTGGCAGCCGCAGGACGAGCTGTTCGTCCCGTTCCGCCACTCCGACGGCCACATCGTCGGCGTCTTCTCGGTCGGCGAGCCGGCGTCGGGCCTGCGCCTGTCCGACGAGGAGCTCGACGTCCTCGTCGCCGCCGCGTCGCAGGCCGCGGTGCTCGTCGAGGCAGCCGAGGCGACCGCGAGCTGGGAGCGCTCGCAGGCGACCCTGACCGAGTTCCTGACCGTCTCTTCGCGGCTGCTCGAGTCGGACTCGGTGTCCGAGGTGCTGCGGCTCGTGTGCACCGGCATCAGCTCGGCGCTCTCCTTCGACAAGGTGATGGTGCAGCTGCGAAACCCGTCTGCCGGCGGCCACATCTGCTGTGCGTCCGTCGGATTCGCCGACGGCGATCGCGCCCTGACGACGGCGACCACCGACGCCGACCTCGCCCGCCTGCTCGACCCGGAGTTCGAGATCAACGGCTGCTATCTGCTGCCGTTCGACGAGGGCGCGAAACGCTGCTCGCAGGCCTCGATCGGGTACCAGTCGCAGCTGAACGGCGCCGGCCCGAACGGCTGGAACCACCACTGGCTGCTCGTGCCGCTGCGGGCGCGCGACGAGTCGATCATCGGCGTGATCTGGGTCGACGACCCCACCGACCGGATGCTGCCCCAGCCGCGCCGGCTGCAGGCGCTGCGCCTGTTCGCAAACCAGGCGACGAGCGCGCTCGCGAGCGCAACCCTGCTGCGCGGAGTCCGCGGCGAGGACGCCGACCTGGCGGCGTAGCACCAGCCGAGCGGGGGTTGACGGCGGTCACGCACGCGGTGTGGCCGCGATCAACGACGCCGGCGCCGCGCCCTCCTACCGTCAGTCCGTCCACGATCGAAAGGGCGGGCAGCATGACATCGACCTCACCATCGCAGCGGCTCCAGCCCACCTGGATGGACCGCATCGGCGGCGCGATCAGCGCCGGGGTCCGGTGGCTGCTCGGGAGCGGGAACTGGAGCGGGATGACGGCACGCGAACGCCTCGGATACCGCCTCTGGGTCCCGATGGCGGCCTTCATCGCGGCCGTGGAGATCCTGGGTGCGCTCGGCGCGAGCTGGATCCCCTGGACCACGATCTCGACGACGGTGGGCCACCTCGAGACGCGCTGGCACTGGTTCGCGCTGATCGTGGTCGTGCTGATCACGCTCGTGGTCTTCCTGGGCGTCGCGTACGCCGCGCCCGCCCGCGTACGAGCGCGTCGCCGCGCGCAGGCGCCGCTCTCGCGAGCCGCGATCGTGTACGACGCGTGCGTGCTCGTGGTGGCTGTCGGAGCGGGGCTGATCGCCTACCAGAACGGCAGCCCGAAGCTCGTTCGGGGCTACTGGATCTACGGCCTCTTCATCGTGCTCGGGATCGTCGCCCCCAGCATCTATGCCGTCGCGAGCAAGCGCGAGACCACCTTCTTCGGAACGATCGGCTCGCTCGACCGCCGGCTGCCGTGGTTCCGGTTCGCGCTGGCGGCGGGGATGGCGGTGCTGACGCTGCACCTGGCGCTCTACCCGTGGCCCGACGTCGTGCATCAGTCGACGCGGATCGGCGGCGTCGACTCGGGCAGGGCGGAGGCGATCGCCGCCACGGCGGCCGGTCTGCCGTCCCGCACCTACGAGACGGTCGATCGCGGATCGGTCGGCGGCGCCGACGCCTGGGTGGTGACGCTCTATCCGGCCGGCGGCCGGGCCGCGCCGTGCGTCGTCGCCGTGGCCTCGCCGCGCTCCACGACGACGCTCGTCGCCTGCGCCGCTGCCCCGTGACGGCTATGACTCCGGTGTGACCGAGCCCCCGGAGCGCGGCCCGGACGTCATCGCCCCGCCGCCCCTTCTGTACCTCGTGCCGCTCGCGTGCGGCGTGCTCGCCGACCGCGTCGTCCCCCTACCGGATCTGCCCGCCCGTGCCCGCCCGCTCGGGTACCCGCTCGCCGCCGCAGGCGTCGCCCTGTGCGCGGCGTTCGTCCGCACCCTGCACGCCGCCAGAACGCCCGTCGACCCCCGGCAGGCGCCGACGGCCGTCGTGACGGACGGCCCGTACCGGCGCAGCCGCAACCCCGGATACGCCGGGTTCACTCTGATCTACGCGGGGATCTCGCTGGCCGGCAACCGGCGCTGGCCGCTCGTGCTGCTGCCGGGCGTCGTCGCCGCGGTCGACCGCGGCGTGATCAGGCGCGAGGAGGCGTACCTGGCCGACCGGTTCGGCGAGGAGTACGAGACATACCGGCGGCGCGTTCGCCGCTGGATCTAGGTGTCGCCCTCGAACCGGACGACGTCGGCCGCCTCCGCCGCGAGCGCCGCTTGCGCGGCCTCCCCGACGTCCGACCAGTACGCGATGTCGACGTCGATCCGGCGGCCGCGGCGCCGCGACGTCCATCTCCCGGCGGCGACCCCGTCCACGACCGCCACCGGGTTGATCATCCCGCCCGACGCGGATCTCGGCGACGTGCTCGGGCGGCACCGCGTAGGTGCGGTCCTTCCAGCCGAGCAGGTAGGCGTCGAAGGCCGGCAGGAGCCGAGGCGGCAGCGTCCGGGGCGGCCGGCCGCGCGCGGCTTCAGATCGACCAGGCCGCCGCCGGCCTCGACGAGCTGCGCCGATGCGCCTGCGAAGGCCCGCCGCCGCGTCACGCAGCGGCAGGCCGGCCCACAGCGCCAGGTCGGCCGCCGTCGCCGGGCCGTGCCCGGCCAGGTAGCGGCGGGCGAGCTCTGCGAGCGCGCGCGGGCGGTCGTCCGCCGCGAGCGGCACGGGCTCCTCGCCGAGCCAGTCGCGCGTGAGCACGAACGCCTGCTCGGCGCCGCGGAACGGGCCGCGGACGATGCGCCCGTCGAGCGAGGGCAGGAACAGCAGGTGCACGAGCGCCTGGTCGGCCAGGACGTACCCGGCGCGCCTCCAGGCGACGGCCGATCTCGGCCCGGCTCAGCGGCCCCTCGTCGGCCAGCATCCGCACGATCAGGCCGGCGGCCCGGCGCGCCCGGTCGGGCGGGTATCCGCACTGGTCGAGCCGGCGCAGGTTGCCGGTGCGAAGCGTCGGCGCCGCCAGCCCGAGCAGCCACGGATAGTCGTCGCGGCACACGAGGTGAAGCGTGCCGCGGCAGAGCCACGTGATCACGACGTCGCGCCGCTCGAGCTCGGCGTTCACGCCGGCGGCCGTGAGCCCGGCCGTGCGTGCGCGCACCGCGAGCCGCCCGGCGCGCAGGTTCTGCGCCTGGATCGCGAGCAGCCTGCCCGCGGCCGCCGCCGCCGACCGCGCCGGCCGGCCCGCGAGCAGCTGCGCCGCCAGCCGCCGGCGGCGCACCGCGTCCACCCCCGTCACGGCAGCTTGTAGCCCGGTGGCGGCGGGTGGCACTCGCGCAGCATCTCGGCCCGCTGCGCCGCGAGCACGCTCGCGTACGCCGGCGAGCTCGCCACGTTGTTCAGGTCGAACGGATCGTGCAGCTGGTCGTAGAGCTCCTGCTCGCCCGTCCCGTACCGCACGTACAGGTAGCGCGTGCTGCGGATCCCGCAGTACGTCGGTGCGAGCGTCTTGGGACTGCCGTCCCAGTTCTCGAGCAGGAACGACGTGCGCCACGGCGGCGTGGAGCGGCGCGCCCTGCACGATCGGCAGGAAGCTGCGGCCCTCGACCTTGGGGTGCGACACGCCCGCGAGGGCGGCGAACGTCGGCGCCCAGTCGGTGTTCACGATCATGTGCGTGTCCGTCCGCGGCGTCTTCGTCATCGGGTCGTAGCGCACGACGAACGGCACTCGGGTGGCCTCGTCGTAGGGGATGCGCTTCTCGGCCGCGGGCAGCCGGTGCGCGCCCCAGGCCAGGCCGTTGTCGGAGGCGAACACGATCATCGTGTTCGAGAGCCTGCCGGTGGCGCGCAGCGCATCGACGATCGACCCGACCTCGTCGTCGACCGAGAGCAGCGTCGCGTACTGGCGGCGGCGGAACTGCGCGAGCAGCTTGATCTGGCGGTTGCTGAGCGGCTTGCGCGCGCGCAGGTAGGCGGGCGCGCTCGCGTTCACCTTGTCGAAGTTCGGCGGCCGCCACGGCGGCAGGTTCTGGAAGCGGTCGGCGTACTGCGTCGCGGGCACGTCGGGCTCGTGCGGTGCATACGGCGCGTAGTAGACGAACAGCGGCTTCGCGGCCGGCGCGTCGCGGATGAACCGCGCCGCGGCCTCGCCGAAGACCGTCGTCGAGTACTCGTCCTTGCCGTAGTTCACGATGCAGCCGGCCTGGCCGCCGCACTGGCGCCGGCGTGTTCGTGAACGCCTGGAAGCCGTAGTAGCGGAAGCCGTAGTTGAACGCATCCCAGCGCGACCAGCCCGGCGGGATGAACGGGCCGTGGTAGTCGTTCAGGTACTTGCCGAAGAGGCCCGTGTCGTACCCGGCCCCCTGCAGCCACGTGGCGATCGTCGACTTGTCGTCGCCGTAGGCGTGGAAGTCGGGCGCGCCGCCGTGCGGGGGCACGTTGCCGTAGATGCCGGTCGTGTGCGAGAAGTTCCCGGTCAGGATCGTCGCCCGCGACGGGCAGCAGAACGAGTTGGTCACGAACGAGTTCTTGAACGTGATCCCGTGGTCGACGAGCAGCGACTGCACCTGCGGCATCGCCCAGAGCGTGTCGAAGCGCTGGTCGTCGGTGAGGATCACGACGATGCTCGGCCGCTTGGTGGTGGCCACGACGGCGGTGCCGGCGCCCTTCGGCGGCGGCGTCGTCGTCCCGCCCCCGATCGAGAGGCTCGTCGAGCCGCCGCGGACGATGGTCGTCGTCGCCGTGGAGCCGTGCCCCGCGACGCCCGCGATCGAGACGCTCCCGTGGTGGCCGATGAAGTAGCCGCCGGCGAACGCCGCCAGCGCGACCACCGCCGCCGCGACGACCACGGGGGCGCGCAGCGACCGCCTCGGTGCCCGCCCGCCTGTGCTGTTCGGTTCTGTCATCGCGTCCCCGTGGACGGGGCGGGCCAGTCTACCCCGTGCGCTCGACATCACGAGTAGGCTGCCGCGATGGCGCCCGACGCGGTCAGCGTCACCCTCTACACCGACCCGAGCTGCCCGTGGGCGTACTCGGCCGAGCCGTTCCTGCGCGGGCTCGAGTGGCGCTACGGCGACGGCCTCGACTGGCGCATCGTCGTGATCGGCCTCTCCGAGGACACGCGCGCCCGCGAGCGCGCGGGCGTGACGCCGGAGCGGCGCGTGCGCGGCTGGAAGGAGTACGAGACGCGCTACGGGATGCCCGTGCTGAGCACGCCGCGCAGCCGCCTGATCGCATCGGGACGCGCCTGCCGCGCCGTCAAGGCGGCCGCGGCGCAGGGCGACGCGGCCGCCACGCGCATGCTGCGGGCGCTGCGGATGGCCTGGTTCACGACGACGCTCCTGCTCGACACGGACGAGGGCATCGCCGCGGTCGCCGACGGCATCGGCCTCGACGGCGCGGCGATCGTCGCGGGCATCGCCGACCCGGCCGTCGAGGCCGCCTATCAGCGCGACCGGGCCGAGGCCCGCAGCGCCGCCGAGACGGGCGCGCCGGCCGTGGCCCAGGAGCGCGCGGCGGTCTCGGGCGACGGGGCGCGGTTCACCGCCCCGAGCCTCGTCTTCAGCCGCGGATCCGGCCGCCTGGTCGCCGGAGGCTGGCAGCAGTTCGACGCCTACGACCTGTGCGTGGCAAACCTCGCTCCCGACCTGCCCCGGCGGCCGGCGCCCGACCCGGCCGACCTCCTGGCGGCGTTCCCGGACGGCCTGACGACGGTCGAGGTCGCCCAGGTGTGCCGGGAGCGCAACGACGACTGCGACCCGGACGCCGCCGAGGCGGCGCTGACAGCGCTCGTCCGCGACGGGCGGGCGCGGCGGACACCGATCGGCGATGACGCAGGCCTCTGGCAGCCGGCCTGAGCGGCGCCTGATCCTGGTGCGGCACGGCGCGACCGCCTGGAACGCCGAGGGCCGCTACACGACGCGCAGCGACATCCCGCTCAGCCCGGCCGGGCTGGAGCAGGCCCGGGCGACGGCGGCGGCGCTCGCCGGCGAGGGCATCGACCGGGCGTTCTGCTCGCCGCTTGCCCGCGCCCGCGAGACGGGGCGGATCGATCGTCGAGGCGCAGCTCCACGGGCGCCCCGAGATGGTCGTCGACGAGCGCCTCACCGAGATCGACGCCGGGCCGTTCGAGGGCCTCACCCCCGCCGAGATCGACGCCGGCCCGCTGCGCGAGGCGCATGCCCGCTGGCGGGCCGACTCGGGCGTCGTGACGCCCCCCGGCGCCGAGCCGCTCGAGGCGGCGCGCGACCGGGCGGCGGCATTCCTGGCCGACGTCAGCGCGCTTCGAGGGCACGACCCTGGCGGCCACGCACGGCTCGCTGACGCGCGTGCTCGTGGCGAGCGTCGTGCTCGCGGCCGACCCGGCCGCACACCGGCGGATGTGGCTCTCGAACGGCCACTGGGCCGTCGTCGAGTTCGACGACCGGCCGCGGCTGGTCGCGTTCAACGCCGGCCCGCCGCGGTGATACGGAATCGTGACACCTCCGCCGTTGCGGAGACGCCGGCCTGCCGTATCATGGCCGCATGAAGCGCTCGCTGATCGTCATCCTGCTTGCGGCCGCCGCCGTCCTTGCGACCGCGTCGCCGGCCGCCGCGACCGTCGACGACCTCGGTGACCCCCGCGTCGTCCACCAACATCGTGAAGGCCCTCCAGGCGAAGCTGATCCGGCTCAAGTACCTGGCGCCGGGCCTCGCGACGGGCAACTACGGCAACCGCACGCTGCAGGCGGTGATGGCGTTCCAGGGCTGGGTCGGCCTGCCCCGCACGGGGATCATGGACTCGGCCTCCTACCGGGCGCTCGCGCACGCGAAGACGCCGGTGTCCTGGGGCCACAACCGCAAGCACATGGAGGTGCACAAGGCGCAGCAGGTGCTGCTCCTGATCGGCAAGCTCGGGCGCGTCAAGCGGGCGATCCACGTCTCGACCGCCGGGCCGGGCCACTTCACGCCGGTCGGCATCTTCCACATCTACCGCAAAGAGATCATGTCGTGGTCGACGCTGTTCAACGTGTGGCTCCCGCTACGCGGACTACTTCACGGGCGGCTTCGCCTTCCACGAGTACCCCGACGTGCCCGGCGTGCCGGCCTCGCACGGCTGCATCCGGATCGCGGACGGCGACGCGCAGGTCGTGTGGGGGTTCGCCACGCTCGGCACCCGCGTCACCATCCGGTAGTCTCCCGCCGCGGTGGGTGACTCGACTGCGACGAACGGCCGATCGACGCCCTCAGCAAGGTCGGGGCCGCTCGGCGACCATCGCTACCGGCTGATCGCGTTCGACTGGGACGGCACGGCGGTGACGTCGCGTGCCGAGCGGCCGGAGGCGCTCGCCGAGGTGATGGAGAGCCTGCTCACAGCGGGCGTGACCCTCGTCGTCATCACCGGCACGAACGCCAAGAACGTGAGCGGCCAGGTCGCGCCGCTGCTCTCGGTCGCGGCCCGCCAGCGCCTCTTCCTGATGGTCAACCGCGGCTCGGAGGTCTACGCCTACGACACCGGGGGCGAGCTCGAGCGGCTGTGGCTGCGCACGGCGACGCCGGCCGAGGAGGCCGCGCTCGATCGGATCGCAAACGGCGTCCGCGACCACCTCGCGGCCGAGAACGGGCTCGAGGTCGGGATCGTCCGCGACCGCCTGAACCGGCGCAAGATCGACCTGATCCCGACGGCCGAGTGGGCCGACCCGCCAAAGGATCGCATCGGCGAGCTGCTCGAGGCCGTGAACGCGCGGCTGGCCGGTGTCCCCGGCGGCATCGGCGCGGTGATCGAGCTCACCCGGCAGGCTGTCCACGCAGGAGGGCCTGCCCGACGCCCGCATCACGACCGACGTCAAGCACATCGAGGTCGGGCTGACCGACAAGTCCGACTCGATCGCCTACCTGGTGCGGCGGCTCGCGCCCGTGCGCGCGATCCACCCTGAGGAGATCCTGATCGCCGGCGACGAGTTCGGCCCGATCGCCGGGTTCGAGGGCAGCGACTACCGCATGGTCACGCGTCTGGCGGCGGGGGCGACGATCGTGTCGGTCGGGCGCGAGCCCAACGGCGTCCCGACGGGCGTGCTCCGCCTCGGCGGCGGACCGGCCGAGTTCCTGCGCGTGCTCGAGGGGCAGAAGCGGACCGTCCCCCACCCCGCCGGCCGCCTCCGCCCGCCTCCGCACGTGCCGCCGCCCGGTCGAGCGGCCCGCCGACGGCTGGGCGATCGAGCGCGAGGGCTACGACGTCGTCGACGAGGCGTCGCTCGAGAGCCTCTTCGCGCTGAGCAACGGCTACATGGGCGTCCGCGGCGCGACCGACGAGGCGAACCCGGGCTCGTCGCGGGCGGCGTACGTGGCCGGCCTGTTCGACGGGCCCGAGGCGGGCGTCGAGGACCTGACGGTGATCGCCGACTGGACGCACACCCGGATCGAGATCGAGGGCCGGACGCTGCGGCCGTGGGACTGGCACGTCGTGGCCCACCGGCGCCGGCTCGACCTGCACACGATGGTGCTCGAGCGCACCCTGCGCTGCGTCGACCCCGACGGGCGGCGGCTGCGGATCGAGTCGCGCCGCCTGCTCAGCCTGGCCCGGCGCCACCTCGGCGCGATCCGCGCTGCGGGTCGCGCTCGAGGACGGGCCGGAGGCGCGCGTGCGCGTCTACGCCGGCGTCCAGGCCGACGAGGCGCAGCGGCCGCTCCCCCACGTCGAGGTCGTGGCCGCCGGCACCTCCGGGGGCGTCGACCTGCTGCACACGCGCACGCCCGGGCGGCCGCGTGGCCGTCGACGTCGGCCTCGCCGTCGCCGCCCGCACCGGCGGGACCGAGATCGCGACCGAGCGGGCGGTCGATGCGGACGGCTGCGGCCGCTTCGCCGAGTGCGAGCTCGCAGCCCGGCGAGGAGGTCGAGGTCGACCGCTTCGTCGCCGTCTACACCGAGCGGGAGCGGCCGCTCCCCGCCGTCGACGCCGAGCGCGAGGCGCGCGAGGCGGCCGCGCTCGGGTGGGACGCGGTGCTCGCCGAGCACGGCGACGCCTGGCGGGTGGCATGGGATCGCTCCGACGTCGAGGTGACCGGCGCCGGGAGCGGCGTGCAGGTCGGGATCCGGTTCGCGATCGCGCAGCTGATCGCCGTGGCGCCGACGGCCGACGGCCGCTGCTCGATCGCCGCAAAGGGGCTCACGGGCGCGGGCTACAAGGGGCACGTGTTCTGGGACACCGACGTCTTCCTGATGCCGTTCTACGCCGCCGCGCTGCCCGAGGTCGCGCGCCGGCTGCTCGAGTACCGCCTGCACACGCTGCCGGCGGCGGAGCGCCACGCCGAGGACGCCGGCCTTGCAGGCGCCTGGTTCGCCTGGGAGTCGGCCGCATCCGGCGAGGACGTGACACCGGCGTTCGTCGTCGGGCCGGGCGGCCGCCGGCTCGAGGTGCTGACCGGGCAGCGCGAGATCCACGTGGTCGCCGACATCGCCTGGTCGGTGGACACGTACGTGCGCTGGAGCGGCGACGACCGCTTCCTGGACGAGGGCGGCGCCGAGCTCGTGCTGCAGGCGGCCCGGTTCTTCGCCACCCGGGCCGAGGAGACGCCGCGCGGGTTCGAGATCCGGCACGTGATCGGCCCGGACGAGCTCCACGAGGACGTCTCGAACAGCGCCTTCACGAACACCATGGCCGCCTGGACGCTGCGCCGCGCGGCGCAGCTCGCCGACGGGCGCCGGGCGAGGTCGAAGCTCGGCGAGCCGGCCCGCTGGCGCGACATCGCCGACCGGCTCGTCGTGCTGCACACGCCCGACGGGCTGCTCGAGCAGCACGAGGGGTTCCTGTCGCTGCCGCTGCCGCCGGAGGAGCGCGCGGGCCGCGACGAGCTCGCGTGGCAGCGCGACCGCCAGGAGTGGCGCGACGTGAAGCAGGCCGACGTCGTCATGCTGATGGCGCTGCTCGAGCCGCAGTTCACACCCGAGGAGCGCCTGGGCAACTACCACCTGTACGAGCCGCTGACCCGGCACCTGTCGTCGCTCTCCGACGCGGTGCATTCGCTCGTCGCCCGCCGCCTCGGCCTGCATCGCGAGGCCGACGGCTACCTCCAGCGCGCCGCTCCAGATCGACCTCGACGACTCGCGCGGCAACCGCGCCGAGGGGCTGCACATGGCAACCCAGGGCGGCATCTGGCAGGCGGTCGCGCTCGGATGCGCCGGAGCGCGCGCCGGCGCGGACGCGCTCGAGCTCGACCCGCGCCTGCCGCCGGGCTGGCGGCGGCTGTCGCTGCGGATCTCCTACCACGGCACCCCGCTGATCGTCAGCATGACGCCGGACGAGATCGTGATCGAGGCGCGTACCGCCACGGTGGCCGTCCGGGTCGGCGACCTCGAGGCCGAGGTCGTGGCCGGCGCCCCGCTGCGCCTGGCCCGCACCGCCGGCGGCTGGCGCACCGCCGCCTAGATTTACAGTTTGTTTTCTAATCCGGCGCCGCCGGAAGCCGATCACGGACAGTATGAGCCGCCGGCTGACCGTCCTCGTCCTCTGCGCCCTGCTCGCCACGTGCCTCGGCACCGCCTCTGCGCGGGCCGCCACCGGGCACTGGTATCCGCTCTTCCAGGCGCTCAACAAGGTGCGGCGCGCGCACGGCCTGCGCCCCGTGGCGCCGTCGCCGCAGCCTGCACTGGGCCGCCCGGCACCACTCGAGCGACATGCTCACCCGCGACTACTTCGCGCACACGAGCCCGACCGGCTCGACGCTCTATGACCGCATCATGAGCTCCGGCTTCCGCACCGTCGGCTACTGGCAGGCGGGCGAGACGCTCGCCTGGGGCACCGGCGCGCTGGGAACGCCGGCGGCCGTCGTCAGCGCCTGGATGCACAGCCCCGAGCACCGTGCGATCGTGCTCTCGCCGCTGTTCCGGTTCGTCGGCATCGGCCGCGCCCAGGGCAGGTTCATGGGACACGCCGGCGCCGAGATCTGGACCGCCGACTGGGGTCACCGCTAGCCGATACCATGGGCGGCATGGCGCCGTCCAAAGTCGTGCTCGCGTCGCCGCGCGGCTACTGCGCGGGGGTCGACCGAGCGGTGGACACCGTCGAGCGGGCGCTCGACCACTTCGGGCCGCCGGTGTACGTGCGCCGCGAGATCGTCCACAACCGCCACGTGGTCGCCGAGCTGACGGGCCGCGGCGCGGTGTTCGTGGAGTCCGAGGAGGACGTGCCGGCGGGAGCCGTGCTCGTGCTCTCGGCCCACGGCGTTGCGCCCGACGTGCACACGCGCAGCGCCGCGCGCGAGCTCAAGGTGCTCGACGCGACGTGCCCGCTCGTCACCAAGGTGCACGCCGAGGCGCGCCGGTTCGCCGACCGCGGCTACACGATCGTCCTCGTCGGCCATGCCGGGCACGAGGAGGTCGTGGGCACGATGGGCGAGGCCCCGGACGCGATCCGGCTCGTCGAGTCGATCGCCGACGTCGAGACGCTCGACGTCCCCGACCCGATGCGCGTGGCCTACATCACCCAGACGACGCTCTCGGTCGACGAGACGGTCGAGATCATCGCCGCCCTGCGGCGCCGCTACCCGGCCGCGGTCGGGCCGAAGCGCGACGACATCTGCTACGCCACCCAGAACCGCCAGAACGCCGTCAAGCGGCTCGCCGCCGAGGTCGACCTGGTGCTCGTGATCGGGTCGCGGAACTCGTCGAACTCCAACCGCCTGGTCGAGGTGACCCGCGAGATGGGCGTGCCCGCGCACCTGATCGACGACGAGCGCGACATCGACCCCGCCTGGCTCGACGGCATCGCCACGGTCGGGATCACGTCGGGCGCCTCGGCGCCCGAGACGCTGGTCGACCGCGTGATCGCGCACTTCCGCGCGATGGGCGTCGCCCAGGTCGAGTCGCAGGACGCCGAGCCCGAGGACGTGCACTTCTCGCTGCCGGTCGAGCTGCGCCGCGCCGTCGGCTCGTAGCCGCGCGCGGTCACCGCTTTGCGCCGCACGGCCTACGCGCGCTCGACGGCGAGCGCGGCGCCCGCCGCGACGCCGACGGCGAGCGTCTCGGCCGCGATCCAGTCGCCGTGCTCGACGAAGGCGCGGCTCACGTCGCCGTCGCTCTCGGGGTAGGTGACGCGGATCCGGTCGGTCACCTCGCAGGCCGGCGTCCTGGCGCATCTTCTGGATCGTGCGGATCACGTCGCGGACGACGCCCTCGAGCGGCAGCTCCGGGGTGATCTCGGTGTCGAGCGCGACGGCGAACCCGTCGCCGTCTGCGACCGCGAAGCCCTCGCGGGCGCGCGCCCGGAGCTCGAACTCGCCCGGCTCGAGCACCCAGTCGCCCACGTGCACGCGGCCGTCGCGCAGCTCGAACTCGCCCTCGCGCAGGAGGCTGCGGATCACCGCGAGGTCGCGGCCGTACTTCGGCCCGAGCACCTTGAGGAGCGGCATCACCTCGACCTGGGCGAACTCCTCGGCCGACGTCGTCAGGCGCACCTGCTTCACGCCGAGCTCGGCCGCGATCAGCTCGACGTGCTCGGCGACGTCGGCACGGCGGCGGGGGTCGTCGGTCGCGACGATCACCTCGCGCAGCGGCTGGCGCAGCTTGATGCCCGGCGTCGTCGCGGCTGCGGCGGCCGAGCTCGACCACCGCGCGCACGCTCTCCATCGCCGCGACGAGCTCGGGATCGCGCAGCGCCTCGCGCACCTCCGGATAGCCGGCCAGGTGGATGCCCTCCGGCGCGCCCGGGCAGACGCCGCGGACGAGGTTCTGCCACATCTCGTCGGTCAGGAACGGCATCACCGGCGAGACGCACCGCAGCGCCTGCACGAGCGCGTACCAGAGCGCCTCGAAGGCGGCGCGCGTGTCGGCCGGGTCGTCGGAGCGCCAGAAGCGCGTCCGCGACCGGCGCACGTACCAGTTCGAGAGGTCGTCGATGAACGTCTCGAACGCGCGCACGACGCGCGGCGACTCCCACGTGTCGAGCGCCTCGCGGCACTCGCCGACGAGCCACTGGGTGCGCGCGGCGAGCCAGCGGTCGAGCGGCCGCGCCGCCGCCGGGTCGGGCCCGGTCGCGAGCAGCTCGTAGTCGGGCGTGAAGCCCTCGATGTTCGCGTACATGACGAAGAACGAGTACGTGTTCCAGAGCCGCAGGAGCTTCTGCTTCACCTCGCCGGCGGGGCCGTAGCCGAAGTTCAGGTTCTGGGCCGGGCTGCTGGCCGGCGTACATCCAGCGCATGACGTCGGCGCCCATGTCCTCGATGGCGTCCTCGAACCAGATCGCGTTGCCCCACGACTTGTGCATGGGCCGGCCGGTCTCGTCGTTCACCTTCTCGTACGTGAGCACGCGCTTGTAGGGCGCGCGGCCGTCGAGGACGACGCCCATGAAGAGCATCGAGTAGAACCAGAGCCGGATCTGCTCGCGCATCTCCGACACCCAGTCGGCCGGGTACCACCGCTCCCAGTTGGCGTGGTCGGGCAGGTCGGCGATCGTCACGCCGACGCCCGCGCCCGCCGCGTAGCCGGCCTCGACGAAGGTGTCGTTGTGCCAGCCGAGCGTCGAGAACGGCACGACGCCGGCGTCGAGCCAGCAGTCGCCCACCTCGGGCAGCCGGTGGGCCTCGCCGCCGCACTCGCCGCAGCGGATGACGACATCGTCGATCCACGGGCGGTGCAGCTCCTCGAGCCCCTCGGTGCCGCGCACCGCGCGTTCGAGCAGCTCGGCCTGCGAGCCGATCACGGTCATGTGCCCGTCGTCGCAGAAGTAGAACGGCAGCGGCAGGCCCCAGTAGCGCTTGCGGCTGATGCACCAGTCGCCCATGTTGACCAGCCAGTCCTCCATCCGCTTGCCGTACTGGCGCGGCGTCCACTCCACCCCGCGGGCGGCGTCGATCATCGGCTGGCGGATCTCCTCGCAGCGGATGAACCACTCGTCGACGAGCCGGTAGATCAGCTCGGTGCCGCAGCGCCAGCAGACGGGGTAGCGGTGGGTGATCTCGCCGGCGGCGACCAGGCGGGCGCGCTGGCCGAGGTCGTCGACGATCATCTGCGCCGCCTCGGCGGTGACATGGCCGTGCAGCCAGCCGTACTCGCTCGTGAACGCGCCGGCCTCGTCGACCGGGATCAGCGTCTCGAGGCCCTCGCGGCGGCCGAGCTCGAAGTCCTCCTCGCCGCAGCCCGGGGCGATGTGGACGATGCCGGTGCCCTCGTCCATCGACACGTCCTCCCAGGCGACCACCCGGTTCTCGAAGCCGGCCTGGGCCGGCAGGTCGTCGAACGGCGCCGTGTAGGTGAGCCCGACGAGCTCGGAGCCGCGCACGGTGCCGAGCACCGTCCCCGACACGGGGCTCTGCTCGAGCCGCGCGGCCGCGACGTAGGCGATGCCCGCCGGCGTGGAGACGCGCACGTAGTCGGCGTCGGGGCGCACCGCCGCGGCGACGTTGGCGGGCAGCGTCCACGGCGTGGTCGTCCACACCACCAGGTACTCGCGGTCGCGCTCGCGCAGCGGCAGGCGCACGTGCAGCGACGGGTGGGTGATCTCCTTGTAGGAGTCGATCAGCTCGTGCTGGGAGAGCGACGTGCCGCAGCGCGGGCACCACGGCATCGACCGGTGGCCGCGGTAGAGCCACTCGCGCTCGTGGCACTCCTTCAGGAAGCCCCAGATGTAGCTGATGTTGGGGTCGGTCATCGTGTAGTACGACCGCTCCCAGTCCATCCACTGGCCGAGCCGCTTGGAGTGCTCGGTGAGCTGGCCGGCGTAGAGCGCGACCCGGTCGCGGCAGGCGCGGGCGAAGCGGTCGAGCCCGTAGGCCTCGATCTCGCGCTTGGAGTTCAGCCCGAGCTCCTTCTCGACCCCGACCTCGACCCACAGCCCCTGGCAGTCGAAACCGTTCTGGTACAGCAGGTCGTGGCCCTGCATGGCGTGGTAGCGCTGCCAGACGTCCTTCAGCGTGCGTCCCCAGCCGTGGTGGACGCCCATCGGGTTGTTCGCCGTGATCGGCCCGTCGATGAAGCTGAAGGGAGGGCCGCCGCGGTTGCGGTCGCGCAGCGTCTCGAACGTGCGCTCGCGCTCCCATCGCTCGAGCACGCGGTGCTCGAGGGCGATGTGGTCCGGCTGCTTGGCGACGGGCTCGAAGGGCGGCATCCGGGGAGTCTATTCCGCCGGTGCCGGCCACCCGCCGTCGTCCGTCAGCGCGCGGAGCACCTCCGCGGCGTCCGGTGGCGGGCGAGCGCGTGCGTCAACTCAGCCAAGCTCATGCTTGTCGCAGAAATCGTCGAATGCGGCGTGCTTGGCCAGGTAGCTGCTGAGCTCGGCAAAGCCGAACTCGAACCACTCGGTGAGCCACCGCTCGTCGATCTCCACATGCTTGTCGTACAGCTCGTCCATGATCGCTTCCTCCAGGCATCCGGCCCGGCTGACGCGTTTTCCGCCTCGGCTGCCGAACTCCTTTGCGACCGGGCGCTGACGGTCCCGTAATCGACCCGCATGCGGCTGGCTTTACGCTTCATTGACAATTTCCCGGTCGCGCCAGCCGGGCGAGGGCGGCGGCGACGCACGCAAACGCGATCCGCGTCGCCGGCGGGAGCTCGTCGCGGGCGAACCAGGCGATCTCGGAGACATCCGACGGCGGGCCGCGCCCGCCCGCGCACGACACGGGCGAGGTAGAAGACGTTCAGCGTGGGGACGCCCTGCGGCCCGTAGGTGTCCGCGACGATCGCGAGCACGCGCCCGGTGGCGATCTCGAGGCCCGTCTCCTCGGCGAGCTCGCGCCGCGCCGCCGCCTCGCCGTCCTCGCCCGGGCGGATGAACCCGCCCGGCAGGTCCCACATGCCCAGGAACGGCTCGATGCCGCGCCGGGTGAGCATCACCCGGCCGCGCGCGTCGACGACGACGGCGCTCGCCGTCGGCGCGGGGTTCTCGTAGAGGACGAGGCCGCAGGCCGGGCACAGGAGCCGCTCCTCGTCGTCGCCGGCGGGCACGGCCCGCTGAAGCGCCGCCGCGCAGCGGGGGCAGTGCGCCCAGTCCTTCACGCGGCCTCCGCGAGCACGCGGTCGGCCAGGTCGTTCCAGCGGCCGGGGCGCATCATCCAGCCGGAGTAGGTGCCGCGGTTGGCCAGGCACACGAGGCCGACGCCGGCCTGCGGGTCGGCCCACGCCACGCGTGCCCGAGGCGCCGAAGTGCGAGAGCGTCGCCGCCGACGCGCGCGTCCCCGTCCAGTGCGGCTGCTTGCCGTCGCGGATGTCGCAGCCGAGGCCCCAGTCGGCCCGCTCCCAGGTGGCGAACGACTCGATCCCGCCGGCGAGCCCGGGGAACTGCACCGCGGCGAGCTCGGCGAACGTCTCGGCGGCGATCAGCGGCGCGCCCTGCCGCAGCAGGAGCTGCACGATCGCGGCGTACGCAGCGCAGGTCGCGAACGCCCCGCCGGCGGCGGTGGCCCGCTCCCGCCACGCGCGCGAGTTGAAGAGCGGCGTCCCCGGCCGCCACAGGCCCGGCTCGCGCACGTCGAGCGCCCGCCCGGACTCCGGCTCGGGCAGGCCCAGGAACGCGTCCATCCGCAGCGGCTCGAACACCGCCCGGTGGACGTACTCGGCGTGGCCCATCCCGGTCGCCTCGGCGAGCAGCGCGCCCAGGACGGCGTAGCCCTCGTTCGAGTAGATGCGCCGCGTCGCCGGCGGGCAGACCGGCTCGACGTCGAGCGCCGCCACCCCGGTGGGGCCGACCTCCGGCAGCCCGGACGCGTGCGCCAGCAGGTGCCGGGGCGTGATCGCCCGCTTCGCGTCGGTGCGATACGCGGCCAGGTGCGCCGCGACCGGCGCGTCGAGGTCGATCGACCCCTCCTCGGCGGCGACCATCACCGCCAGGGCGACGATCGGCTTGGTCAGCGAGGCGAGCGCGAAGAGCGAATCCGGGCCCGCCGCGCCGGCCGTGCGCGCCTCACGGATGCCCTCGGGCCCCACGACCGCCGCCGCAGCGGCCGAGACGTCGCCCGCGTCCACCCATGTCTCTATCATCTCGCACGCCACTGCGGGATCGTATGCCCGTGTAGAGTTGGGAGGCACGATGGCCGAGTTGAGGACACCGGGCGGGCGCACAGGAGGCGAGCCCCCGTTCGACCCGCCGCGCGGAGACGAGGGCCTCGACGACTGGTTCGCCCGCCGCCTCGAGGCGCAGGGCATCAAGGCGCGGCGGATGCGCCCGCCGATCGCGCGCATCCTCGCGGTCGTCGCGCTCGTCGGCGCGCTCGCCGCGCTGGGCTGGGTGCTCGCCGGCGCGTCGAGCAACACCACCGCCGCCAACACCACCACCCCGCCGAAGAACTCCACGCCGGCGGCGAACACGGGCGGGAGCGGCACGCAGACCGGCAGCACGAAGCCCAAGAAGCCGCAGTGGAAGAAGATCCCGATCACCGTGCTGAACGGCTTCGATCGGCACAGAACGCCGCCGGCACGGCCAAGACGACAGCTCACGACGGCCGGCTGGCACGTCGTCGGCGTCGCCGACGCCTCGCCCGACACCCAGTCGACGATCGTCGTCTACGCGCCCGGGCAAGCTCGCCTGGCGAAGATCGTCGCCAAGCGCCTCGGCCTGCCGGCGCCGGTGGCGATCGCGCAGGCGCCCGGCGTCGTCTCGACGCAGACCGACAGCGTCGCGATCGTGCTCGGCCCCAACCTGCTGCCCAACGGCGCGGGCTAGGCGGAGGTCGCGGGTCGCGGAGCTCGTCCAGGCTCGGGGCGTGCCGGATCGCCGGGCTGAGCATCCCGTAGAGCAGGAGCGCGACGCAGAACGCGAGGAAGCACGCGACCGTCGCGCGCGGCGAGGACGCGCTCAGGAGCAGGCCGGCGGCGAGCGGGCCGAGCGGCGCGATCAGGAGCGAGACGGCGCTGCGGGCGCTCTCGACGCGGCCGAGCAGCCGGTCGGGCGTGACCGCGACCCGGTAGCCGACGACCACCGAGTTCGTCACCGGGATCGCGAAGGCCTGCGGCAGCGTCGCGGCGGCGAGCACGTAGACGCTCGGCCAGACCAGGAACGCCGCGATCGTGAGCGAGACCCAGAGCTCGATCCAGATGATCGCCCGCATCGAGCAGCGGCGGCGCATGAGCGGCGAGGCCAGCGAGCCGACCAGCGTCGCGGCGCCGAACGCGGCGAAGAGCAGCCCGATCGCGCCGCCGCCGAGGCCCTGGCCCTCGCCGACCACGACGATCACGAGGAACACGCCCGGGAGGGTGAAGTTGCCGAGCGCGAACACGAACGCGCAGGCGCGCAGGAACGGCCGCTCCCACAGGAAGCGGAAGCCCTCGCCGATCTGCGCCCGCAGGCTCGCGGTGTCGCGCTCGCGCGGGGCCTGGAAGGGCGTTCGCATCGCGAGCGAGCGACGCCATCGAGACGAGATAGGAGACGGCGTCGAAGAGGAACGGCACCGCCCGGCCGAGGCCGTAGAGCACGCCGCCGACCGGCGGCCCGGCCAGCCTGACCGCCGAGTCGCGGGCCTCCTGTGCGCCGACGGCCGCCGGCAGCTGGGCGGTGGCGACGACGGCCCGCAGCGCCCCGGCCGACGCGGCGTAGAAGACGGCCGCGCCGGCGCCCTCGATGAACGCGACGACCGGGATCTGCCAGTACGTCAGGCGCCCGGCGACGATCGCGGCGACGAGCGTCGCGATCGCGACGGCCCGCACCGCGTCGGCGGCGATCATCATGCGCCGGCGGTCGAGGCGGTCGGCGGCGACCCCGGCCGGGAGCGCGAAGATCGTCGACGGGACGATGCGCGCGAACGTGACGATGCCCGCCCGCGCCGGCGAGCCCGTCAGCGCGAGCACGAGCAGCGGGTAGGCGATCGTCGTCGACTGCGTGCCGGCCGCCGAGAGCAGCTGCCCGGCCTGCAGGAGCACGAAATCGCGGTTCCGCCGGAGCGGCCGTGCCCCGGCGGCGCCTGACTGCGGCTCCGGACGGGGTGCGCTCACGGATCGGAGAGGCTAGCAGGGAAGCGGAGTCCGCCCGTCGGCGTCGAACCCGGCCGCATGCAGCCGGCCCCTTCCCGGGTCTCGATCGACCTTCCCGTCCGCACGATCCTGCGCGTGATCGTGCTGGTGCTGCTCGCCGTGGCCGCGGTCGACCTGCTGACCGCCGTGAGCCGCATCCTGATCTGGCTTGCGACCGCCATCTTCCTGGCCGTCGCGCTGCAGCCGGCCGTGCGGCTGGCCGAGAAGCGGCTCTCGCACACCCTGGCGGTGTTCGCGGTGTTCGCCGGGCTCGTGGTCCTCGTCGTCGCCTTCCTCGCGCTGCTCATCATCCCGATCGCGAGCCAGGTCGACCACTTCCGCACGGCGGCGCCGGCGTACCTGAACGAGCTGCGCACCAACCGCACGATCAACAACCTCAACGACCACTACCACCTGGTGGCGAAGGCCGAGGAGGCGGCCAAGGCGTACCCCACCAAGGCCTTCGGCGCGCTGGGGAAGCTGGTGAGCGGAGTCGTGGCGACGATCACCGTGCTCTTCATGACCCTGTTCCTGCTGCTCGAGCTACCGACGCTCGTCGAGTCGATCCTGCGCTTCGCACCGCCGCAACGGGCCGAGCAGATCCGCCGGGTGGGCGGCGACATCAACCGCAGCGTCGCCGGATACGTGCTCGGCAACCTGATCATCTCGGTGATCGCGGGCATCGTGATCGGGCTCTCGCTGTGGGCGCTCGGCGTGCCCTACGCGCTCGCGCTCGCGGTGCTGATGGGCGTGTTCGACCTCGTGCCGCTCGTCGGCGCCACCGTTGGCGCGCTGGCCGCGATCGGCGTCGCGTTCGCCACCCAGGGCGTCACGGCGGGGATCATCATGATCGTCGTGAACGTCGTCTACCAGCAGATCGAAAACCACGTGCTGCAGCCGATCGTGTACCGCCGCACCGTCGAGCTCTCGGCGTTCCTGATCCTCGTCGCGGTGCTGATCGGCGGCGAGCTGCTCGGCGTGCTCGGGGCGCTGATCGCGATCCCCGTGGCGGGATCGCTGCAGCTGCTCGTTCGCGAGCTTACGACGGGGACGATCACGGCGGGCCCGCCCGCCGCAGCCGACGATCCGGGCTGACTCACGGAGCCCGGGCTGCGAGGGTGGCCGCGGCGCTGACCCGCCCGGGGGGCACGTCCGGTAAGCCTGCCAGCTCGAGCGCCGTCATGCCCGCAAACGCCGTGCACCAGTGGAGCAGCCGCTCCGCATCCGCACCGATGGCCGCGGCCAGCGCCCGCGCACGGACCTCGATCGCAGCCACGTCGTCGGCCCGCCAGAGGACGAGGTCGATCGCATCGAACGCGGGGTCACCGCGACACGGCGCAGGGTCGATCGCGACGAGACCACGCTCCGGGCCGCCATCGAGGATGTTGCTCGGCGTCAGGTCGCCGTGGAGCAGGACGGCCGGAACGCCGTCCCCGGCGAGCCGCATCGCGAGCAGCCGGCCGCGCTCGTAGAGCCCCGGCGGGATCAGCTCGGCGAGTCGCGGGTCCGCCGCATAGAGCGCCGCGGAGGCCGCGAACAGCGAGGCGACGCGCGCTGCGACGGCCGGCACCGACGGGCAGGGAGCCACGGCGTGCAGGGCCCGCAGGAGCTCCGCCGTGCGCTCGATGCTCGGCGCGGTCGCGGAGACGTCGAGCGGCGTACCGGGCTCGATGGCCTCGATCACGAGCGCTCCCAGTCGCTCGTCGACGGCGAGCACGGCCGGTGTGTGGGGCGTCGTCCACCGCTCGAGCGCGGTCGCCTCGCGTGCCAGACGGCCGCGGTCGGGGCTGACCTTCAGCACCGCGGAGCGTCCGTCGGGCATGCGGCAGCGGCTGACCACCGCCACGCTCCCGCGCGGAATCGGCGCGCCGAGCTCGAGGCCCCAGCGCTCCGAAAGGCTGCGGTAGACCTCCGGGAGTTCGTCGAACCACGCTGCGACCTCGGGGCCGAAGCGGGTGGTCAGTCGGCGGCGGACGCCGTCATCGACGCCGGGCCCGCTCAGGCGGCGGCGCGGAGGAGCTCCCACGCCCGGTCGACGTGCTCGGCGCTCGTCGCGGCGTTTCCGATCGCCGCCCGCAGCGCGTAGCGGCCGTGCAGCTGGGTGTGCGAGAGGAAGACGCGCCCGGTCGCGTTCACCCGCTCGAGGATCGCCTCGTTCAGGCGCCGCAGCTCGGCCTCGTCGTCGACGCCTGCGGGATGGCGGCGGAAGCAGACCGTCGAGAACGGCACCGGCGCGAGCAGCTCCCACCCCGGCTCGGCGGCGATCGCCGCCTCGAGCCGGCGGGCGAGCTCGACGTGGCCGGCGACGATCGCGCGCAGGCCCTCGCCGCCGTAGGCGCGCAGCACCATCCACAGCTTCAGCGACCGGAACCGGCGCCCGAGCGCGACGCCGTAGTCCATCAGGTTGACGACGTCGTCCTCGCTCGACCGCAGGTACTCGGGCACGACCGAGAACGCCGCCCGCAGCACGTCGGGCCGGGCGGTGTAGAGCAGGCTGCAGTCGATCGGCGTGAGCAGCCACTTGTGCGGGTTCACGACCAGCGAGTCGGCGCCGCTCGCAGCCGTCGAGGACGTGGCGCAGCTCGGGGACGACCGCCGCCGCGCCGCCGTAGGCCGCGTCGACGTGCAGCCACATGCCGTGCGCGGCGCAGACGTCGGCGATCTCGGCGACGGGGTCGATGCTCGTCGACGACGTCGTGCCCACGGTCGCCACGGCGGCGATCGGCCGCCGACCCGCGCGGACATCGGCCGCGACCGCCTCGCGCAGCGCGTCGGTGCGCATCCGGAACGCGGCGTCGGACGGGATCTTCACCAGGCCCTCCTGCCCGAAGCCGAGCACGATGCAGGCCTTCTCGACCGACGAGTGCGCCTCCTCCGACGTGTAGACGCGCAGCTGCGGCAGGTCGGCGCGGCCGGCCATGCCCCGCGTGCGCACGTCGAGCCCGGCCGCCTCGCGCGCCGCCGCGAGCGCCCACAGCGTCGACGACGACGCCGTGTCGGTGATCTGGCCGAACCAGCCGGCCGGCAGCCCGAGCAGCTCGGCCGTCCAGCGCAGCGTCACCTGCTCGAGCTCCGTCGCCGCGGGCGAGGTGCGCCACAGCATCGCGTTCACGTTCAGGGCGGCGGCGATCGTCTCGCCGAGGATGCCCGGAGGCGAGCCGGTGATCCCGAAGTAGGCCATGAACCCGGGATGGTTCCAGTGCGTGAGGCCCGGCACGATCACGCGGTCGACGTCGGCCAGGATCGCCGCGAGCGGCTCGCCCTGCTCGGGCGGATGGGCGGGGAGCGCCGCGGCGATGTCGCCCGGCTGCACCTGCGCCAGCACCGGCATGCCGTCGACCTCGTCCAGGTAGCGCGCGATCCATTCGGCGGCCTGCTCGAGCGCGGCGCGCAGCTCGTCGGTCGTGGGCGTGCTGACCGGGCCGGCGCTCAGAGCGCCGTCTCCACGGCCGTGAGCGTGCCGTCGAGGAGCTCGGCGACGTCGTCGATCTCCTGCTCGGAGATGATGAGCGGCGGCGCGAGCAGGAGCGCGTCCATGTGCTCGTTGCCGACCGGCGTCGGGCAGGAGTAGATCATGAGCCCGCGCCGCTTGGCCTCGGCCGAGACGAGCCCGGAGACGCCCGCGGCGGCCGGGAAGCGGCCCCCGTCGCCCGGCGCAGCTCGATCCCGCGCAGCAGACCGAGGCCGCGCACGTCGTGCACCACCGGATGGCGGCGGCCGATCTCCTCGAGGCGCGCGCGCAGCTGCTCGCCCCGGGCGACGGCCGCGTCGAGCAGCCCCTCCTGCTCGATCACGTCGATCACCTCGCAGCCGACGGCGCACGCGAGCGGGTTGCCCGAGAAGGTGTGGCCGTACGAGAAGCCGCTCGGCGCCGTCTCGATCACCTCGCGCAGCCGCCGCGACGCGACCATGCCCGAGAGCGGGATGACGCCGCCGCCGATGCCCTTGCCGAACGTGATCACGTCGGGCACGGCGCCGAAGTGCTCGACGCCGAACCAGCGTCCGGTGCGGCCGAAGCCGGTGATCACCTCGTCGGCGACGAGCAGCACCTCGTGGCGGTCGCACACGTCGCGCACGGCCGCCAGGTAGCCGTCGGGGAGCGGCACCGCGGCGCCCGACGAGCCGGTGACCGGCTCGACGACGAAGGCGGCGACGTGCTCTGCCCCGCGCGACTGGATGGCCGCCTCGAGCGCGGCCGCGCCCTCCTCCGCCGTCGCGGAGTTCGGCACGACGGCGTACTTGCGCAGGAGCAGCTCGAACGGCGCCCGCCAGCGCGAACCCGAGAGCGAGAGCGCGCCCATGGTGGAGCCGTGGTAGGACGTCACGCGGCTCAGGAACTCGACCTTGCCCGACTTCCCGAGCAGCTCCCAGTAGAGCACCGCCAGGTGCAGGGCCGACTCGTTGGCCTCCGACCCGGACGAGTTGAAGAAGCACCACTCGAGGTCGCCGGGCGCGATCCCGGCGATGCGCTCGGCCAGGTCGAGCATCGGCTCGTTCCGGAACGAGAAGCGGTAGGTGAACGCGATCTCCTCGGCCTGGCGGCGCAGCGCCTCGACGATCCGCGGATGCCCGTGCCCGAGCAGCATGACCATGGCACCGCCGCAGGCGTCCAGGTAGCGGTTGCCGTCGGCATCGGCGATCACGCACCCGCTCGCGCGCACGGCCACCGGCAGCCTCCGCCCGGGGCTCGCGGTCATCGAGTAGTCGGTGCGGACGGGGGCGCTCATCTCGCCGGGACTCTACCTGGGCTAGACCGACTGGCCGGGCGCCCGCAGCGCCGCCTGCAGCTCGACGAGCACCGGCCCGGAGCGGTCGGCCACCGCCGTCTGCAGCACGCCCGGCCAGGTCGCCGATCCCGCCGCGCGCAGGTAGCGCACGCCGCACGCCGCCGCGAGCTGCTCGAAGTCCGGTGCGTTCAGCTCGACGGCGACGGTGCGCCCGAAGAGCGTCTCCTGGTAGTTGCGCAGGATCCCGTAGGCCGAGTCGTTCACGACCAGGGTGACGAACGCGAGCCCCTCGGCCCGGGCCGTCAGGAGCTCGTGCCCGGCCATCAGGAAGCCGCCGTCGCCGCAGACCACGACCGTCGGCCGGTCGGGATTGCGCGGCCGCCGTCCCGAGCGCCAGCGGGATGCCGCAACCGAGCGCGCCCGACGACGGGTACACGAACGCCCCCGGACGCTTGGCGTCGAGGTAGAGCGCCGCCCAGTAGGCGGCGACGGTCATGTCGGCGACGACGATGGCATCGTCGGGGAGGGCGTCGGAGAGGACGCGCATGAGCTCGACCTCCGCGTCGGCGCCCTGCGCGCCGACCTCGGCCGAGCGGCCCTGCAGCGCCGCCCGCACCGCCGCCTCGCCGTCGCGGCCGCCGGCGGCCGGGCGGATCGGCCAGGAGCGCGCGGCAGAAGAGCCCGGCGTCGGCCACGACTGCCCTCGGCGACCGCGAACGTGCGCCCGAAGCGGCCCGGCATCGAGGTCGACCTGGACGATCGTCGCGGGCAGCGGCACGCCCCAGTTGGCGGTGGCCTCCTGCGAGAAGCGGGTGCCGAGCGCCAGCACGAGGTCGGAGCGCTCGACCAGAGCGTCTGCATCGCCGCCTCCTCGACCGACGAGCCCGCGTGCAGCGGATGGCCGCTCGGCAGGACGCCCTTGCCGTTGTAGGTGGTGATCACCGGCGCGTCGAGCGCCTCGGCCAGCGCGCGCACCGTCACCGGCGGCGCGGCGGGTGCCGCCGCCGGCCCAGATCAGCGGCGCCTCGGCGGCGTCGAGCAGCGCGCGCACGCGCGCGACGGCGCCGGGGTCGGGCGCGGGAGCGGCGACCCGCGTCACCCGCGCCGGGACGGCGTCGGTCGACGGCCGCCATGACGTCGGTCGCGACCTCGATCGTGGCCGGGCCGGGATCGAGCGCCATCTGCCGGAACGCCTCGTCGACGGCGGCGACGAGCGCCTCCGGCGTCGTCGGCCGGGCGTGGAAGCGCGACACGGCCGCGAACGCCTGCGACTGGCCGCGGCTCTCGTGCAGGTAGCCGCGGCCCGCTCCGACGAGGTCCGTCGGGATCTGCGAGGTCAGGTGCAGGACCGGCGTGCTCGACGCGTCGGCCTCCGACAGCGCGGCGAGCGAGTTGAACGCGCCCGGGCCGGTGCTCGTCAGGTAGACGCCGGGCCGGTCGCTCGTGCGCGCATACCCGACCGCGCCGAACCCGGCCGCCTGCTCGTGGCGGACGACGATCCGCCGGATCGGCGAGCCGATCAGGGCGTCCCATACGGGCAGCGCGTGGATCCCGGGCAGGCCGAACACGCACCTCGACGTCGTGTGCCTCGAGCGCCGCGACGAGCGCGGCGGCGCCGGTCCGCACGCCGGTGTCCGAGGCGACCGTCATCGCGTGCCGCGGCGCTACTGCTGGCCGGAGGCGATCAGCGCGACGAGGTCGGCGATCTGCGACGAGCTGAGCGACGAGCCGAACGTGGTCGGCATCGCGCGTCGCCCACGGGCCGCCGGACGCCGTGAACGCGGCCGGGTCGGTGATCGACTGCTGGATGAACGCCGGCGAGCGGCATGCCCGCCTTCGTCGCGTCGGCCGCGATCTTGCCCAGGTCGGGGCCGATCGTGCCGGTGGCGCCGGCGACGGCCAGCGTGTGGCAGCTGCCGCAGCCGTTCGAGGCGAAGACGGCCTTGCCGGCCGCCGCGTTGCCGGTCGTCCCGCGGAGCCGCCCGTGGAGCCGCCGCCGCTCGTCGGCGGCGGCGTGGACGCCGAGCTGGAGGCCGGTGTCGACACCGCGGCGGTCGAGAGCGAGAGGCTCAGGCCGAGGCTGCTCGAGTTCTTGGTGTCGCCGCCTGCCGCCACGATCACGACCACCATCACGACGATGCCGACCACGGTGCCAAGAAGAGCTGCGACGAGAACCTTGATCATGGCGCGGGGACTATACCCTCTCCCCCGGCCATATACCGCAAGCAGGGGATACCCCTGCCGGCGTCGAACGCCGACGTGGAACGACGATGCTCGACAAGCGCGACATCCAGAATCTCATGTACTGCGTGCGTGTGGCCGAGACCAGCGGACAGTGGCAGTCCGGCTATCCGGTGCGCACTCCGAACGACCTGGAGTGCAAGCTGGCCGAGCTGCTCCGCGAGCTCGACGCCCGGCGCCCGGTCATCCGCGCGGCGTAGACGCGGCAGGGCGGCGGCGGGCTCATCCGGCCATGCTGCGCGGCCACGGCCTGCCCGTCTCCAGGTAACGGAGCTACGTTGCGCCGGTGCGCCTCTTCGTCGCCGTCGCGCTGCCGGACCGGCTCGCCCGCCTGCTCCAGGCAGCCGCGGCGGCCGTCCCGGGTCTGCGGCAGATGCCGTCCGAGAACCTGCACGTGACGGTGCACTTCCTCGGCACGGTCGACCCGGACCGCGTGACGGCGCTCACGGGCGCGCTCGCCGCCGCCTGCACCGGCGTCGAGCCGTTCGACCTCGCGTTCGAGGCGGTCGCGCCGGCGCCGACGCGGCGGCCGCGGATGCTGTGGGCGCGGGCCGCGCCGTCGCCGCGTCACGCGGCGCTCGCCCATGCCGTCGCCGAGGCGGCCGCAGAGGCGGCGCCGGCCGCACGCCCGCCGCGCACATCCTCGCCGCACGTGACGCTCGCCCGGGCGCGCGGCCGCGGCGAGGGGGTGCGGTGGCCGGCCCCGGTGGCGCTCGACGACGCAACGCTGCACGTGCGGGAGTGCGAACTCGTGCGCTCCGAGCCCGGCCCGGCCGGCTCGCGCTACACGGTCCTCGCCCGCCTCCCGCTGGGCGGTCAGCCGGCCCGGCGGCGGTAGCGGGCGCGCCACACGCGCACCTCGAACTCGGCCGCCCCGATCATCTCCCGCACGCGCGCGGCGGCGGTGCCGCTGCAACCGGCGAGCGCGAGCCACGGCTCGACGGCCGACGAGCGCAGCCACGTCTCCTCGGCGTCCAGGTGCAGGCCGGCCGCCTGCAGCGGGGCGCGCACCTCTCCCTGCGAGAGCAGGCGCCCGTGCTCGGGGTCGCGCAGGCGCTCGATCTCCTCCCACCACCGCGCCCGCCGGCCGTCGGGGTCGGGCGCGAAGTCCTCGAGCACGATCCGGCCGCCGGGGGCGAGCACCCGCGCCATCTCGTCGAGCGCCCGCGCCGGCCGGGCGATGTGGTGGAGCGAGTTGGCGCATGTCACGAGGTCGAAGGCGCCGGCCGCGAACGGCAGCTGCTCGGCCCGGCCTTCGACGCGCGCGATCTCGTCGGGGACGTACTCGAGCAGCGCGGGCGCGGAATCGAGCACCGTCACCGCGGCGACCATGCCGTGCAGCGCCGCCGCGAGCATGCCGGGGCCGCCGGCGACGTCGAGGACGCGGTCGTCCGGCCGGCACTCGCACCAGGCGACGAAGCCGCTCCAGTCGCGCTCGGCGGCATGGGCGGCGTAGCGGCCGGCGGTGCGGTCGAAGCGGCTACCCCCGGACAAGCGCCTCGGCCTCCGCCCGGGTCGTGACCGTCCCCGCGGCCTGCTCCTCGGCCAGCAGCGCGACGAGCTCGCCGATGCGCGGCCCGCTCGCCCCGGCGAGGGCCGCGATCTCGTCGCCGCGCAGCAGCGGCTCGCGCGGCTCGGCGGCAAGCGCGGTCACGAGCCCGATCAGCTCGACCGCGGCCTCGGCGTGCGCGCGCAGGTACTCCTGGCGGGCGCGGACGCCGCGCGTCGCCAGGCGGTCGGCCAGCGACAGCACGATGCTCTCGAGCGTGTACGGCGCCGTCGCCGTCGCGTAGCGGTAGGCCGTGCGGCGGTCGAACGGCCGCTCGCGCACGAGGAACCCGAGCCGCAGGTGCTCGGCGACGAGCACGCGGCAGAAGCCGATCAGGGCGTGGGAGGCCTTCCAGCGGGTGAGCACCGCCTCGGCGGTGTCGGCGCCGCGGCGGTCGTGGCCCATGAAGCTCACGCGCCCGTCCGCGCCCGCCACCCGCGTCGCGGGCTTCTCGATGTCGTGGAAGAGCACCGCCAGGCGCAGCCCGATGCGCCCCGTGAACCCGTTCCCGACGTCGGCGTCGAGCGCCGCCGCGACCGGCGCCGCCGCCTCGCGCAGGTAGTGCTGCGGATGCGCGGCGATGTCGGCCGCCGCGTCGAGCACCTGCAGGGTGTGCTCGAACACGTCGAGATGGTGGAACGGGCTCTGCCCGACGCCGCGCATCGCCGCCGCCTCGGGCAGCACGACGTCGAGGACGCCGATGCGGTCGAGCAGGCGGATGCCCGCGTCCGGGTGGTCGGGCTCGAGCAGCCGCCGGATCTCGGTGAGGACGCGCTCGCCGCTCGGCCGGTCGGCCAGGTGGGCGTCGCGGCGGGCGAGCCGCTCGGAGTCGGGATCGACCGAGAAGCCGAGCTCGTGCGCGAGCCGCACCAGGCGCAGCAGGCGCAGCGGATCGTCGCTGAAGACCTGCTCGGACACCGCCCGCAGCCGCCCGGCCTCGAGGTCGGCGCGGCCGCCGTAGGGGTCGAGCAGATCGCCGCCCGCAAGCGGCACCGCCATCGCGTTGATGGTGAAGTCGCGCCGGCCGAGGTCGTCGGCCACCGCCCCGCGGCTCGCGGTGATGTCGACCGTGTGCCCGTCGCGCACGACGCGCCACGCCCCGTGCCGCTCCGACAGCGGAAAGGGGGCGCCGCCGTGGCTGCGCGCGAGCGAGCGGGCGGCGGCGGCCGGGTCGCGCTCGACGACCAGGTCGACGTCGACCACCCGCCGGCCGAGCAGCAGGTCGCGCACGCTGCCGCCGACGAGCCAGGCCTCCGGGACCGGCGCCAGCGCGCGGACGGCGTCAAGGCCCGGCAACGACATGCTCCACCCGGCGCGGGCGCGGCGCCAGCGACGTGACGATCTCGTAGCTGATCGTGCCGGCCAGGCGCGCCCACTCCTCGGCCAGGATGCGCTCGTCCCCGTCGGCGCCGATCAGCGTCACCGGGTCGCCCGGCTCGACGTCGCGCTCGCGCCCGATCACGAACGTGAGCTGATCCATGCTCACGGTGGCGGCCATCCGCCGGCGGCGGCCGCCGGCGAGCACCTCGGCCCGGCCCGAGAGGACGCGCGGGACGCCGTCGGCGTAGCCGGTGGGGACGAGGCCGATCCAGGTCGGCTCGGTCGCCACGAAGCGGCGGCCGTAGCCCGAGCTCTCGCCGGCCTGGAGCAGCTTGACGTCGGCCACGTGGCTCTCGAGCCGCAGCGCCGGCGTGATGCCGTCCTCGGCCGGGTCGGTGCCGAACGGCGAGAGGCCGTACACGGCGATGCCGCAGCGCACCGCGTCGAACCGGGCGGCGGGGAAGTGCAGCGCGCCGGCGCTGTTCGCCAGGTGGCGCGGGCAGGGCGGGAAGCGATCGGCGAGCGCGGCGAAGCGCTCGATCTGGACGTGCGTGAAGCGCTCGTCGGCGTCGGCGACCGCGAGGTGGCTCATGAGCCCCGCGAGCTGGAGCACGCCGTCGGGCTCGAGCTGCCCGGCGATCCGCAGCGCGTCGGCCGGCGCGAGCCCCCACCGGCCCATGCCGGTGTCGACCTTCACGTGCACGCCGAGCGGCACGCGCGCTGCGGCCTGCAGGCGTGCGAACGCCTCGACCGAGGTGACGGTGACGTCGACCCCGGCCACGTGCGCCTCCTCGCCCGGGGCGAGCGGCCCCATCACGAGCACGGGCACGTCGCCCAGGTCCTCGCGCAGCGCGCGCGCCTCCTCCCAGGTGGCGACGCACAGCCGCCGCGCACCGGCGCGCAGCGCCGCCCGGCCGACGGCGGTCGCGCCGTGGCCGTAGCCGTCGGCCTTCACGACCGCCCACACCTCGGCCGGGCCGGGCCGCGTTGCGCAGCCGGGCCGACGTTGTCCTCGACGGCCGCCAGGTCGACCGTCACGGTCGCCCGCGCGCGGTGGGTGCCGATCACCGCAGCACCTCGGGCAGCGCGGCGATCACGTCGGTGGCGATGATGCCGGACGGGCCGAGCCGCTCGGTCGCGAGCCGGCCGGCGCGGCCGTGCGCCTCCGCCGCCGTGGCCGCCGCCGTCCACGCGTCCTCGCCGCGCGCCAGCATCGCCGCGACGACGCCCGTGAGGACGTCGCCCGAGCCCGCGGTCGCAAGGCCGCTCACGCCGGCGTGGGAGACGCACACGCGGCCGCCGGGATCGGCGATCAGGGTGTCGGGCCCCTTCAGCAGCACGACGCAGCCGCTCTGCTTCGCCGCCCGGCGCACCGCCTCGAGCCGGTTCGCGCGCACCCAGTCCGACCCCTCGCCCAGCAGCCGGCCCATCTCGCCCTCGTGCGGCGTCAGCACGGCGGGCGCCGGCCGCTTGCGCAGCGCCTTCAGGTCGCCGTTGAACGCGAACAGCCCGTCGGCGTCGATCACGGTCGCACCGGCGTGCCCGATGCCGACCTCGCGGGCGACCGCGATCGCCTCCTGCGTGCGGCCGAGCCCCGGCCCGAGCGCGACGGCGTCGGCCCGTCCCAGAAGCTCGAGCGCGCCCGGGAGCGGCCGCACCATCACCTCGGGCACGCGCGCCTCGAGGATGCGGGCGGCCTCGGGCTGGGTCGCCACCCACACGATCCCGGCCGACGTGCGCAGGGCGGCGAGCGCCGCCATCAGCGGCGCGCCCGTGAAGCCGCGCGCGCCGCCGACCACGAGCACCGCACCCGCGCTGTACTTCGTGTCCGCCGGCCGCTTGGCGGCCGCGGTCAGGCCGTCGGCGAGCACCGCGGCCGTCGCCACGTCGGCCTGCGGCGGGATACCGATGTCGGCGACGACGACCCGCCCCGAGTGGCCGCGACCCGGCTCGACCGCGGTCCCGAGCTTGCGGCCGTGGAAGCAGACCGTGATCTGCGCCGACACGGCGGCGCCCGCGACGACGCCGGTCGACGCGTCGACGCCCGAGGGGACGTCGAGCGCGACGATGCCGGGGAGCTCGCGCATCGCCGCGATCACTCCCGCCGCGTCCGGCCGCGGCACGCCGCGGAACCCGGTGCCGAGCAGCGCGTCGACGATGACGGCGGCCCGCTGCAGCCGCGCACGGCGCACGCCGTCGCGCATCGGCACGCCGAGGCGGACGGCCACGTCGTGGTTTCGGCGCGCGTCCGGCGGCAGGCCGGCGGGGTCGGCAGCGAGCAGGCACTCGACCTCCCATCCGGCCGAGTGCAGGTGCCGGGCGACGACGAACCCGTCGCCGCCGTTGTTCCCGCCGCCGCAGACGACCGCGGCCGGTCCGCCGGCGAACGATCCGAGGATCTCCTGGGCGGCCGCGACGCCGGCCCGCTCCATCAGGACGGCGCCGGGGATGCCGAGCGTCGTGATCGCGCCGGCATCGGCGGTGCGCATCTCGCCGGCGTCGTAGAGCGGGCGCGTCGCGATCATGCGTCGTCGACGACGGCCACCGCGGCCGCCATCCCCTTCGAGTGGGTCATGCTGAGGTCGATCGCCCCGGCGCGCACGCGCGCGGCCCACGCGGCGGTGCGGCCCGACAGGCTCACGCCCGGCTTGGGCCGGCCGGCGATCTCGATCTCGCGCCAGGTGAACGGCACGCCGAATCCGAGCGCCTTGCCGACCGCCTCCTTGCCGGCGAAGCGGGCGGCGAAGTGCTGCGCCGGGTTCGCGCGCGAGAGGCAGTAGTCACGCTCGGTGGCGGTGAAGACGCGCTCGACGAAGCGGGGGTGGCGCTCGAGCGCACGGGCCACGCGCTCGATCTCGATCAGGTCGATCCCAACCCGCATCGGGCCATACTATGCTAGGGCGATGCCAAGGGCGCTCCCGCTGACGGGCACGGCGACGTGGTGGCCCAGCACGCTGTACCAGACGACGACGCTCGAGCTGCGCCGGGCCGGCGAGCGGCTCCTGATCGACCCGGGCGTCTCGCCGTGGGAGGTCGAGGAGGTCGTCGCGGCGTCGGCGATGCCGGTGACGCAGGTGCTCGTGACCCACGCCGACTGGGATCACGTCATGGCGCTCGGGATGCTCGCCGACGTGCAGGTCACGGCCAGCGCGGCCGCCACCAAGCGCATCCGCTCGGGCGCCGCCCGGGCCGAGATCGAGGAGGAGGGCGCCCAGGTGCTGCTCGCCCACCGCTCGATCGACAAGCTGCACGTCGAGCAGGTGGTCGAGCCGCCCGCGGACGTCCGCCTCGGGCCGTGGCTCGGCGTGTGCCGCCCCGGCCCCGGGCACACGGCGGACGGCATGGTCGTCTCGCTGCCCGACGAGCACCTCCTCGTCGCCGGCGACTACCTCTCCTCGCTCGAGATCCCCGCGGCGCACGCGTCGGTGCACGACTACCACACGACCCTGCAGATGCTGGTCGGGGTGATCGAGCGCGAGCGGCCGCTGTACGTGGTCGTCGGCCACGGCAAGCCGCACACGAGCGAGGAGGCCCTGCGGATCGCCGACGAGGACATCGACTACATCGAGGCCGTGCTCGCCTACGCCGACGCGGGCTGCCCACCCGACCGCGCCGAGCAGATCGCCGTGCCCGCCCGGGCCGCCGGCGCGGCCGACCGCTCGGTGCACGCCGCCAACGTCGCGCTGGCGTGCGCCGCGGTGGGCGCGGTTGCGGCACCGGGTTGAGTCGGCCCCCGAGCTGCCGATAACGAGAGACATGGTCCGCGCCCTCCGCACGATCCTGCACGTCCGCCGCCATCCGCTCGGCCCGCGCGTCTACGTCGCCGGGTTCCGCGTCCACGAGTGCTGGGCCGGCCTCGTCGCCGTGATCCTGATCGCCGTCGGCGGGGTCGCCGACCACACCGGCCCGCATCCGCTCGACGCCGCCGTGTGCGTCGTCGCCGTGTGGATGATGGCCAAGGACTGGCCCGACTTCTTCCCGTCGCGGCGCGACACCTACAGCTGGCGCGTCGGGCTTCCACCGCCGCGACGACGAGCCCGTGCCCGTCCCCGTGCCGGTGCACAGCGCGGACGACGAGATCTAGGTCGGCGCCTCGGTCAGCAGCTGGTCGAGGTCGAGGTCGTCCCCGACGAACCCGATGTGGCCCGCGGGGTCGCGCGGCCACCGGTCGGGCGGCCGGTCCCAGCATGAGCTCGAGGTCGTTGCCGTCGGGGTCGCTCAGGTAGATCGCCTCGTGGGTGCCGTGATCGGTCGCCTGCCGGATCGGCCAGTCGACCTCGCGCAGGCGCCGCAGCGCGTCGGCCAGGCCGGCGCGGGTCGGGTAGCGGATCGCGACGTGGTGCAGGCCGGCGACGCCGTCGGGCTGCGGCCCGCCGCCGGCCGACTTCCAGGTGTTGAAGCCGAGGTGGTGGTGGTAGCCGCCGGCCGACACGAACAGCATGTCGCCGGTCGTGCCCCAGCCGGGGACGTCGCGCGCCTCGATGACGACGTCGAAGCCGAGCACGTCGACGTAGAAGGCGCGCACGCGGTCGATGTCGGCGGTGCGCAGGTGGACGTGGCCGATCGTGACCCCGGGGTCGATCGGGCGGCGGCTGCGCGCCGCCGCCACGATCGTGCCCTGCGGGCCACCTGATGCCTCAGGTGAAGTGGTCATACCGAGATGCTACGCGAGGATCTTGATCGAGCTGGCAAAGCCGGTGCCGAGCGCGCCCTGCAGGCTGATGTGCTCGAACCCGATCGCCTCGAGCTCGCGCGAGCGGGCGAGCGGCCCCGCGTCGATCGGCCGCAGGCCGCCGCCGCGGGCGAGCTCCTGCACGGTCTCCTTGGCCGCGCCGTCGTCGCCGGCGATCAGCACGTCGAGCGGCTCGCCCGCCACCTCGCCGGACACGAGCGGCCCCGCGAAGGTGGTGTTGAACGCCTTCACGACGCGCGCCCCGGGCGCCGCCGCGGCGATCTCCTGCGCGGCCGATCCGGCGGGCGTGTCGACGAGCCCGTCGTAGGTCGCGTTCAGCGGGTTCGTGATGTCGACCACGACCTTGCCGGAGAGCTGGTCGCCGTACTGCGAGACGACATCGCCGGCCGCCGAGTACGGGACGGCGAGGACGACCGTGTCGGTCGCGATCGGGTCGCCGACGCCGCCGGTCGTGACCGCGGCGGCCGCGCCGGAGCGCAGGTCGCCGGCGAGGCCCTCGGCCTCCGCCGCGCCGTGATGGCCGAGCAGGGTGACGCCGTTTCCGCCGGCGAGCGCGCGCGACGCGATGCCGCGGGCCATGTTGCCGGTGCCGATGATGGTGATGTCCATGCTGTCGCTCCTTCGGTGGTGGGGTGGTCAGCTGTGCGTGCGCGCGGTGAGGAGCACCGCGATGTCCCAGGGGTCGCGCACGAGCACGCCGTCTCCGTACGGCTCGGTCGCGATCCCGGCGGCCGCGACGCGCGCGAGCACGTCGGCGAGCGCCTGCGCCGTCTCGTAGACGACCGTCCAGTGGCGCAGGCCGACGGTCGCCGGCGGCGCCGGCGGCACGCCCACGCCGCGCCAGACGTTGACGGCGACGTGGTGGTGGTAGCCGTCGGCGGCCATGAAGGCCGCGGTCGGCATCCGCGTCATGACCTCGAACCCGAGCACGTCGCGGTAGAACGCGACCGCCCGGTCGACGTCGCCGACGTGCAGGTGCAGATGGCCGACGGTGAGGCCCGGATCGGCGGCCGCCTGCAGCGGCTCGGCCGCGACCGTGTCGAGCAGCCCGTTCAGGTCGAGCGGCTTGGGACCGCCGTCCCAGCCGGGGTTGCGGAGGTCGGGCCAGACGTCGCGCGGGCGGTCGGCGGCGAGCTCGATCTCGTTGCCGTCGGGGTCGGGCAGGTAGATCGCCTCCGAGATGCCGTGGTCCGACGCGCCGATGATCGGCGTGCGCGTCTCGGCGAGGCGAGCGGCGGCGCGCGCGAGCTCGAGCCGCGACGGGTGCAGCAGCGCGACGTGGTAGAGGCCGGCGTGGCGGCCCGCCGGGCGCGCGCTCGGGCTCGCCGGCCAGCACGAGCAGGTCGTCGCCGCCGGCGCCACAGGCGTGGCGGTGTCGCCGTCGCGATCGTGGAGCCGCAGGCCGATCGAGCGCTCGTAGAACGCGATCGAGCGGTCGAGGTCGGTGACGGTCAGGTGGGCCGGGCCGAGCGTGAGGGTGGTCGGGGGCGTCGCCTGCTCCGGCCCTCGGTGTGGTGGTGTGGGTGGTGTCCATGGGCCGTATTCTTGCGCGCGCAAGCAGCTCGCGGTATGGCAGGACCGCCCCGATGCATGGACTTCTGCTGCCGGGCGCTGGATCAGGCGCCGCGGAAGCGCTCGCGGTAGGCCACCGGCGCCTCGCCGGCGGCCCGCTTGAACGCACGCGAGAAGTAGAGCTGGTCGCGGAACCCGACCTGGTGGGCGATCTGGCCGACCGTCAGATCGGTGAAGCGCAGCAGCCGCCGCGCCTCGACCATGACCCGGTCGGTGACGAGCTCCTTCGTGCCCGCGCCCGGTGACGCGGGTGAGCGCGTGCGAGAGCGCCGCCTGCGGCAGCCCGAGCGCGTCGGCGTAGTGGCGGGCGTCGTGGTGGGCCGGCGAAGTGCGTCTCGAGCAGCGCGGAGAAGCGCCGGTGGAGCTCGACCTCGGCGTCGTCGGCCTCGCGCCGCTCGGTGCGCGAGGCGTCGTACCAGCGCTCGAGCCACAGCAGCAGGACGGCCAGCAGGTGGCGCTCGAGCTCGTCCGTGAGCCGGTCGGGCGGGCGCTCGACCTCGCGCGCGAGCGCGGCGATCAGGCCGTCCAGGCGATCGCGGTCGTGCGCGGCGACGGCGACCGAGCGGCCGCCCCGGCCCGCAAGCAGCCACTCCGGCCCGATGCGGGCGCTCTCTCCGGTTCGCAGCACCTCGTCGCCGAAGCGGACGACCGCCCCGCTGATCGACTGCGCGCGCTGGAAGACGTGCACCTGGCCGCGGCCGATGACCGTGACGGTGCCCGGGCGCACCGGCACGGTGCGGCCGTCGATCACGTGCTCGCCCTCGCCCGAGCGCACCCAGACGAGCTCGTGGTAGTCGTGCCGGTGCGGCTCGCGCGGACGCTGCGTCGTGAACCCGGCGCCGTCGAGCAGCACCACCTCGAGCCCGCCGCCGGCATCGAGGCTGTCCATCGCAAGCGTGCGGGGCGCGGCCATCGCCCAAACCTAGCGCCGGGCGGTGCGCACCGGAAGGCGGCTAGCATGGGCGGCCTGGGCCATGGGCGGTCTGCGCCGACACCTGGTCGCGATCACGTTCGCCGCCGCGGTGACGTTCGGCGCCGCCGCGCCGGCCCTGGGTGCGACGACCCCCTGGGTGACGACCCGGGGCAACCGGTTCGTCCGCACGGACACCGGCGCGACGGTCGTGCTGCGCGGCGTGAACGTCTCCGCCGGCTCGAACCTGGCGCTCCAGAGCCGCGTGGCCGAGCTCGGCGCGAACCTCGTGAGGATCCACGTCGCCTGGGCCGACCTGCAGCCGTCGCCGCCGGCGGCCGGCGACCCGGGCTGGAACGCCGCCCTGATCGCGTCGATGCAGCAGCAGGTGGCGTGGTACCGGGCGCATGCGGTCAGCGTCCTGATCGATCTGCACCAGTTCGACTGGTCGAGCTACTTCAGCGGCCGCGGCAGCGGCGTGCCGCGCTGGTTCTACACCCGGATCCACCCCGGCGAGTACCCGCGCACGCGGCCCGGCGAGATCCGCGCCATCGACGACTTCTACTCCGACCCGGCGGCGATCCGGCTCTACGCCGCGCTCGCGCAGAAGGTCGCCGCGAGCTTCGGCACGGCCGCGAACGTCGTCGGCTACGAGGTGCTGAACGAGCCGCCGGCGCGCGGCACCCACGCCGGGGCGCAGGCGGTCATCCGGTTCGAGGCCCGGATCCGGCAGGCGTTCGCCGCCGCCGATCCGCGGCGGACGGTGTTCGTGATGGTGCGCACCGGTGCCGACCTCGGCCTGCTCGACGCGAGCTTCGCCGCGTTCGGGAGCATGCGGCACGTCGCCCTCGACTACCACGCCTACTTCTCCGGCCGGCGCGGCACCGGCGTCACCTTCGACGGCGAGGCGTGGACGCCCTCGTGGAACGCGACGCACATGCAGGTCATCCACCGCTATCGCGGCGGCGAGGCGCCGCAGCGCGCCATCCTTTCGACGCCGATCCTCAAGGCGAACGACCTGCGCATCCCGCTGCTCGTCGGGGAGTGGGGCGACCTGCGGGGGACGACGAACGGCGCCGCCTACCAGGCCCAGATGCTCGCGATCTTCGGCCGCTACGGCCTCTCATGGACGCGCTGGGCGATGTCGGCCCACGACGTCTTCGGGATCCTCACCGCGGCGGCGCAGCCGACGCCCGCCTTCCTGCAGCTGCAGCGTGCGCTCACGCGGGAGTCGCCGCCACCGCCGCCGCCGGGGCCGCACCTGCCGTGGTTCGGCGTGTCGCGGCCGCGGCTGTCGCTCCACCGCGCCGGTGCGCACCCGGTCTGGCTCTGCTACCGGCCGGCCGCTCGATCGCGGCGCACGGTGATCTCGATGCGGCGCGGCGGCGGCCGCCTCATCCGCCGCATCGACGTCGGCCCGATGGCCGCCGGCCGGCTCGGCTGCCGCCGCTGGCGCGGCGGCGACGGCCGAGGCGGGCGGGTGCGGCCCGGCACCGCCTACATCCGGATCTCGGCGCAGTACCCGGCCGGGCGCCGGTTCAGCGTGTGGCGAACGATCGCCGTGCGGCCCTAGTCCGCCGAGAAGCGGGCCACGCGTTGGGGGCGCCCCGGCCGGTGCCGGGGCGCCCCGCGCGCCTCAGATCACGCGCCGCCGCTTCCGAACGCGGTCAGGAAGGCCGAGTTCGGCTGGCCGACGCCCGTCACGTCGTCCCAGCCGGGAGCCGTGGTCAGGCTCGAGTCCTGGTCGAACGTGCGGACGCTGTAGAGGTAGCCGTTGAACTTGTCCACGCCGTTTGCGAAGTCCGGGCGGACGTTCGCGCCGGCGATCGGCGTGACGTCGGTGAAGGCACCGATGTGCGCCGCCGCCAGCTTGTAGATGGCGATGTTCAGGAAGCCCAGCCGGCTGTTCGGCGTGCTGTGCCGCGTCGGCGACCATGCCCGCCATGAGCGGTGACGCCAGGCTCGTGCCGCCGATGCGGTACTCGTCGTACTTCACGCCCTTCGGGAAGATCTGCGTCTCCCCGACCAGCATGCCGGTCGTCGGATCGGCGTCCAGCGCGACGTCGGGATAGGCACGCCCCGAACCGCCGTGGACGACGCCGTTCTGGTAGCTCGGCCGTGCGAACACCGACGAGAAGCCGCCGCCCGCCCCGTACAGGAACGGGTTGGCCGCGCTCGGCACCCACCCCTTGCCGTTGGTCGAGAGGGTGTACTTGTCGGTGCCCCAGCCCGTCTGCCAGAGCAGGTGGTCGTTCGGGCCGATCGCCGTGCTCGTGCCGCCGACCGCGGTCACGAACGGGTCGGACGCCGGGTAGTCGGTGTCCTTGAACCCGAGCAGGGCCTGCCAGTCGCCGTTGTCGCCGGACGAGAACGGAAGGTGATGCCCTCCATCTCGCCCTGCAGGATGACCTGCTCCCAGGCGGCGATGTCGCCGGCCGTCTCGGCGACGGTCGGGCCGCCGTACGAGTTGGAGACGACGGTCACCTTGTCCTGGTCGACGACCCGGCCGAGTGCGAACTGCAGATCCTGGTTCAGGCAGCTCTGCGCGCCGTAGTAGACGACGTTCGCCCTGGGGGCCAGGCCGTGCGCCGCCTCGACGTCGAGCGTCTCCTCGCCGGCCCAGCTGGCCGGCGTCTGGCACTGCGTCGGATGCAGGTGGAACTTCACCGGCATGTTCTGGGTGAACTGGCCCTTCGCGAACGCCTTGTCGCCGTGGCGCGTGGCGTAGGTGTTCGCGTCCTTCAGGATCGTGCCCGCCGCGAAGGCGTCGACGATGCCGATGGTCTGGCCCTTGCCGCTCAGGCCCGAGGCGGTGACGCCGTAGGCGCCGCGGAACTGCTTCGGCGTGTAGCCGCAGACGGCGTAGTCACGCACCTTGCCCTGGAACTTGGGCAGCGGCGTCTTGCCGTCGGCCTGGACGGTCGCCGGGATCGTGCCGTAGGTCTTCGAGCACGGCCGGGCGTTTCGGAACCCCGCCGGCGGCGGGCCGAGCTGCGGCCGCGAGAACTCCGGCGCCGTGCTCAGGCCGGTCACGCCGAGCACGGCCCCGGCCAGACCGGCCGGGACGCGGGCGTTCGCCGCGTTCGCCCGGACGAGCTTGCCGCCGCGCCGGTAGACGCGGAGCTTCGCCCCGAACGCACGCTGCGGCGGCCGCCACGCTGCCGCTCGCGCTCACGTAGCGGTGCGAGCCCTCGACGGCCGTGACCCGCAGGCCGGCGGATCGCAGCCACGCGCTCACAGAGGCGACGGCCGCCGCGGTGGGCTCGAACCGGGCGCGGTACTGGGCCGGTGTCAGGAAGTGCCGGTACGACGCGCTCCCCGGTGTCGAGACGGCGGCAAGCGCTGCCTCGAGCGCGGCGGTTCCGCCGCGTGGCGCGAGGTAGACACGCACGTTCACACGGCCCCACGACTTCGCCGGCCGTACCGCGGCGCGGCCGGCCCACTTCGGGGCGCTCCCCTTCAGCGCGACCGAGCCCGTACCGGCACTCGCGCTCGCGCTCCCGACAACTCCCGCCGCCGCAAAGACCGCGGCGACGCCGCACGAGGCCACGGCCCCGCGCACCACTCTCCGTGCACCCACACGACCACCCCCAACCCCTGAGGCGACAACCCCAGTCCTGCGGGCCGCCTCACCACACACCGCAGGCGCGCCGATGGTACCTCGCGACGCGGCGGTCTGGGGAGGTCAGGCGGCCGCGCCGAGCGCCGCCGCCCCGCGCGAGCCGACCACGGCGATCAGCGCGGCGACGACCGCGGGGTCGAACTGCGTGCCGGCACAGCGACGCAGCTCGGCGACCGCCGCGGCATGGGGCAGCGCCGCTCGGTAGCTGCGGTCGGTCGTCATCGCGCTCCACGCGTCGCAGGCGCAGACGATGCGGGCGACGAGCGGGATGCCTTCGCCCGCCAGCCGGTCGGGATAGCCGCGGCCGTCCCAGTGCTCGTGGCACGAGCGGACGAGCTCGCCGACGTCCGCCAGGAGGCCGCCGACCTGGTTCAGCATGCGCTGGCCGATCTCGGTGTGCGTCTCGATCAGCGCCCGCTCCTCGGCGTCGAGCGGGCCGGGCTTGTGGATGATCGCCTTCGGGATCTCGACCTTGCCGACGTCGTGCAGGAGCGCGGTCAGCTCGGCCTTGTGGCGGGCGTCCCCGTCGACGCCGAGCTCGTCGCAGACATCCAGCACGAGCGAGACGACGTCCTGGCTGTGGAGGCCGGTGTAGACGTCGTCGGCCTCGACCACGTCGCCGAGGAGCCGGGCCGTGCCGCGGTAGGCCTCGGACAGCTCGAGCGGCCTGGTCGACGCTCTGGCTGCGCTGGCGGGCGAACTCGGCCAGGAGCCACACGAGCGGCAGGCCCAGCGCGACGGCGAACGGGCGGCCGTGCCCGGCCACGGCGATCGCCAGGCCGAGCGGCGTCAGCGCAGCGTCGACCTGCCAGGCGACCGCGAGGGCGCGCGCCTGGCCGCGGGGTGAGTGGCCCAGCGCCGCCCACCCGGCGACGTCGAGCGCGAACTGGGCGACGAGGGCCGCGGCGAGGATCGCGAACGTGCGTGGGACGAGTGCGATCTCGGGGCGGCCGGCGACCCACAGGACGAGCGACCGGGCCGACGGCGTAGGCCGCGCTCACGATGTGCGTTCCGAGCCGGCGCGGGTGGCGGTCGCCGTGCAGGTGCTCGGGAAGCGTGCTGAGCGCGAAGCCGAGTCGCGACCAGGAGCGGCACGGCGGCCGGCGCCGCCAGGAGCAGCATCGGGACGAAGACGAGCTGCGTCGGGACGGCGAGGCCGGAGCCCACCTCGAACCTGCACCCGGGCGGCGAGGGCGTAGCAGAGCGACGAGCACCGCGGCCGTGACGACGCTGTGGCCGCCCGCCTCGGGCGCGCGCACGGCGACCACGCACCACCGCGAGCGCGAACACCACCGCCACGGCAAGCGGTGCCGCGCGCCTCGCGCCGGTCCGGCGCCACGCGCGTGGCCGCGCGGGCGCGCTCGACCAGCGCGTCGTCGTCCGTGAGCTTGGCCATCTGACCCTCTATCGGCAGATGCAATCGCACGAATTTGACTATTGCACGATCACCAATAGAGGGGAGGCGACCGCCGCGATCCCTCCCCACTCTGTGTTGTGCGGCGGTCACCCCATCCCTGCCGCCGCCTCTCCTCCGCCCCCGCATCAGAAGGAGCCCCAGTGGTTCGACGACCCCCCGGTCTGCGCGCGCTCGTGCTCGGCGTGAGCACCCTGGCCGCGACGGTCGCGGCGATGGCCGCGACGACGGGCGCCGCGAGCGCCGCCGTCGTGTGCCCCACCTCCACCTCGACGCCCTTCGCGGCGTGGGGCGACCACACGTCGTACGCGCTCGCTCCCGACGGCGGCTTCGAGGCCGGTGCCGCCCGGATGGACGCTCACGGGCGGCGCCAGGATCGTCGCCGGCAACGAGTCGTTCGTCGCGAGCGGCCCCGGGCAGCCACTCGCTGTCGCTGCCCGCGGGCAGCAGCGCCACCTCGCCGCCGATGTGCATCGGCCTCGTGTCGACATCGATGCGCGCCTTCATCTCGAACTCCGGTTCGGCGGCGTCCAGCCTGCACGTGCAGGTCATCTACAACGGCGGCGTCGGCGCGCTCGTCGGCGGACTCGGCGCCGGCCTCGGCGTCTCCGACGAAGGCACCTTCTCGTCCGGCGCGACGTGGGCGCCGATGCTCAAGCCGGTGACGATGCTCGGCGGCGGCGCTGCCGCTCTTCACGCCGACCGTCCAGTTCCGGTTCACGCCGCTCTGCAACCGGCGGCAACTGGCGCATCGACGACGTCTACCTCGATCCGCTGATGCACCGCTAGACCGCTGGGACGTGGGCACGCGGCGCCGTGCCCGGGCGGCTCTGGCATGCTGCCCGGGTGCGGCGCCCGGTCGTTCTCCTGCTCTACGCGCCGTGTTCGTGGGCGAGGCGATGTGGAGCGCGATCGTGCCGCTCGTGCCCGCCTTCGCCCACCGCTTCGCGCTCTCGCCGCTGCAGTCGGGCGTGCTGCTCGCGAGCGCGAGCGTCGCGATCCTGATCGTCTCGATCCCCGCCGGCATGCTCGGCGAGCGACTGGGCGCACGCCGGGTCACGCTGGCCGCGATGGCCGTGCTCGCGGTCGCCGACGCCGGGCAGGGCGTGGCCGGGACGCTATCTGGGAGCTCCTGGCCGCGCGCACGCTCTTCGGCGTCGGCTTCGGCGCGCTCTGGACGACCGGGCTCGCCTGGCTCAGCGAGGAGACCGGCGACCGCCAGGCGCGGGCGCTCTCGCTGACCGTGACCACCGCCGGCCTCGGCAACGTCGCCGGGCCGGCGTTCGCCGGCCTCCTGGTGCAGCGGTTCGGCCTCGCCGCGCCGTTCACCGTCGCCGCCGTCGTCACGCTGCTCCTGGCCGCGTGGCTCGCGCTCGTGCCGTCGGGCACCGGCCACCGCGGCAGGCCCTCCCGGAGAAGGCGAGCGTGAAGGCGATCGCCGGCGCGTTCCGCGAGCGCCGCATCGGGGCGAGCCTGGCGCTGATGGGCGCTCGGCGGCACTGCTCGGCGGCGCGGTCAACCTGCTCGTCCCGCTCGAGCTCCACCGCAACGGCGTCGCGCACCGCCGCGATCGGGGCCGTGTTCGCCGCTCTCGGCGATCCTCTTCATCGGCACGAGCGGCGCCGTCGCGCACCTCGGCGACCGCGCCGTGAGCGCCGCCGTCGGCGCCGGTGCGATCGCCGCCGCCGGGGCGATCCTCGCCGATCGTGCTCGTGACCACCCAGACCGTGGCCGTCGTGACGTTCCTGATCCTGCGCGGCCCGATCGCAGCGGTGGTCTACACGGTCACGTTCCCGCTCGGCGTGCGCGGCGGGCGCGAGGCCGGCATCGGCGTCGCCACGATGGCCGCCCTCCTGAACATCGTGTGGGCGCTCTCGATGCTCGTCGCGCCGATCGTCGCCGGGGCGCTCGCCCAGACGGCCGGCGACCGGGCCGCCTACGGCGTGGTCGCCGTGCTCTGCCTGGCGGCCGCCCCCTGGATCGCCGCGGCGCGTCCGCCGGCGCCGGCCGCAGGGCCGGCGCTCGGCGACTAGCCGTCGTGCCTACCAGCGCTTGACCCAGTCGGCCGTCCAGACGCACGCGCCGGTGTGGCCGAGGAACCTGCCGCAGGCGCGGCTGATGCCGATCCGCGTCCAGCACGGACGACAGCAGGATGGCGCGGTGCTCCGGGCTCGCGAGCCACGCCTTGATCGTGTAGCCCGGCTTGGCCAGCACGCCGGTGCCCCAGGCGAGCGTCTCGCCGCCCTCCCACGAGTATCCGGACACGAACCCGCTCTTGACGATGCGGTCGTACAGCGTGCCGCCGCTCGGGCTCGTGTGGCGAAGTAGTCGCGGATGACCATGTCGTCCGAGTGCCGCTTCGCGGCCAGGCGCAGGAGCAGCGACGGGCGCACGGCCCCGAGGCCGTGCGACGCGCGCACCGCGTTCAGCTTCTCCAGCATCACCGTTCGCGGCCTCAAGGTCGCCGCCGACGAGGACGCAACTCCGAGCGTGCCCACGCTCATCAGGACCACCAGCCCCACAACGATTCCACGCAGTCGAGTGTTCATGCCCATTGGGTCGGCGCCCGCCGCAGCGCTGCCCCCCACCGAAACGGCGTGATCGCCATCCACCGTTCGGCGCAGACGGCCTACCCGATCTGCAGGGTGCGGCTCCCCACCCGCCGTCCCGGGCCGCCGGACTACCATCCGCTGGCGTTTCGCCTACTCCGAATCGGCCACCCGTGATCCCACTCGCCATCCCCAGCCCGTCCAGCCCGTACATCTTCCGCATCGGGGCGCTGCAGCCCCGCTGGTACGGGCTGCTGCTCGCATGCGGCGTGCTGCTCGCCGGGTGGATGACCCGGCGCGAGTTCCGCCGCCGCGGCGTCGACCCCGACCTGGTGTACTCGATCGCCGTGTGGACGGTGCCGTTCGGCCTGGTCGGCGCGCGCCTGTACCACGTGCTCACCGACTGGGGCGCCTTCTGGCCGCACCACCTGGCGGACACGCCCAAGATCTGGCAGGGCGGCCTCGGGATCTGGGGAGCGGTGCTGGGCGGGATGCTCGGCACCTGGATCGGCTGCCGGCGGGTGAAGCTGCCGTTCTGGAAGGTGGCCGACTGCATCGCCCCCGGGCTCGTGGCTCGCCCAGGCGCTCGGCCGGTGGGGCAACTACGCGAACCAGGAGCTCTACGGGCACCCGTCGAGCCTGCCCTGGGCCGTCAAGATCGACCCGGCGCACCGCTACTCCCCGTATCAGGCCGACGCCACGTTCCAGCCGATGTTCCTGTACGAGTCGCTCTGGGACGCCGGGACGTGCCTGGTGCTCCTGTGGTTCACCCGGCGCTACTGGCGGCGCGTGCCGACGAGCACGATCTTCGCGCTCTACGTCACCCTCTACTGCCTCCTGCGGCTACCGCTCGAGACGATGAAGGTCGACCCGGCCGACCACATCTTCGGCCAGCGCCTGAACGTCTGGGTCGCCGGCCTCGGCCTCGTGATCGGCGCTCGTCTGGTTCGTGATCGCGTTCCGGCGCCGCCGCCCCGAGCCGGAGCCCGCGGTCGCCTCGGCGCCATCCCGAGCCGTCGCACGTGCCGACGACGCGCCCCGAGGCGGCCATCGCCGCCCGGCGCGCGTCGCAGCAGCGGCGCAAGCGCTGAGCGCGCACCGCGCCGCCGGGAGGATGGGTTCGTAACCACGACGGCCGGCGGGAGGGCCGCCGGCCGTCAACCACGAATCGGGATCGATCGGTCAGGCGACCGTGATCGTGCCCGACATGAAGCCCTTCATGCTCATCGCGCCGCCCCAGCCGGACTTGCCGGTGCCGCACGGGTTGTAGCACTGCCAGGTGTAGTGCCCGGCCTTGCCGGTGTGGACGACGAAGGTCGTGACGCCGGAGGCGAGGATCGGGACGTTCAGGTTCATGCCCGGCACCGTGAAGGTGTGGCTGACCTGGGTGTTCACGTTGAGCGCCCGCACCGTGCTTGTGTGCTCGGGCATGTTCGGCATGGAGGCCATCATCTTGCGCACCTGGATCGTGCCGCCGACGGTGCCCCACACGCGGGCGTACTTCGCCGGCTTCTGCGCGGTGGCGCCGTCGAAGTTCGTGATGCTGATGCGCACGGTGGAGTGCGCAGGGAGCGTGATGTCCGAGGGGACGAATGCCAGGTCGTCGGGCTTGCCGGTCTGCGCGTCCGTCACGACCGTGATCGGGACTGTGGGGATCACCTTCGACGACGCCGCCGGGGCGACGCGCTTCGGAGTCGTGGCCGCCGACGAGCTCGCGGTTCCGTAGTCCACGTAGAGGACGAGCCCCACGAGGAGCACGAACGGGGCCGTCACCAGAGCGAGAAACTCCACGAGCCGTGTCCATGACTTGAGCGATGTGTTCACGAGCGCCATCCGTTTCCGTCGATCGTCACCTGCTTGACGCACAACCTAGGAGGGCGCGGCGGGGGCCACATCGGCGGTTTCGCGGAACTCGGGCGCGGCCTTTCGCGCGATGGTTGTACGGACAACTACGCAGTCGACCGGTGCACGAACGGTGAAGTCGCTCCACGCGAGCGTCGCAACCCGTAAGCTCGCGCCGAGCGCACGCGGGAGAACACGATGGAGCCACCGGACAGCTCATACGGGATCAGCTCGCTGACGGCGATCCACGTCTGCAGCGCGGTCGCGGCGCTGACGTCAGCCCCGACCTACGACGAGGAGGCCGTCGGCCGAGCGGTGATCGAGAAGGTGATGCGCGTCCTTCAGGAGCACGACGGCCGGGACGGCCGCCGCGACGATGCACCCCCGGAGGAACCCGCTCGTGTCTACTGCCGCCGGTGCGGCGCGGTCGTCGACGTCGGCGCGTAGCCGCTGACACACCCCTTGTCGCTTGTTGCCACCGACACTACTGTGGGGATATGAGCGCACGCCGGCGCTTCTTCCGCACCCGACCCACAGCGTACGTCATCGCCCTGCTCGTATTGGCGGTGGTCGCCGAGGTGGCCGGCTTCGCGCTCCACGGGACGCCCATGCACTACGTGTACTTCAAGAACGGCGCCCGCGTCGCTGATCAGCCGACGGGCGCCATCGACTACCTGAAGTTCGCGCTCAAGGTCGGCGGCATCGGCCTCGTGCTCGCCGCCGCGCTCCTGCACGGGGATCGCCTCGACTCTCCGGAGGAGCTCGAGGGCGACGCCGCCGGCGCCCGCGACCTCGAGGCGGTCAACCGGCGCACGGTCATCGCGCCGAACCCGACGAACAGGCTTCCGTACTAGCGCCGGTTCCGGCTCAGTCGGGGTACTCGTCCTTGCGGTACACGGTGAACCCGTTCGTGTCCTCCTTTGGCGTCCGGTCGAGCAGGAAGCTGGAGAAGGGCGCGACGAACGGGTCGGGTGCCGACACCGTGTAGGTGTGGTACACGGTGCCGTTCTCGCGCGCGAATGCGATGTAGCTCGGGTTCTCGCGCAGCCCGTCCTTGAGGTCGGCGTCCACCTGCGTCGACCAGAACCGGAGCCAGTCCGGTGGATCGTCGATCATCCCCCTGACCTCGGGGATCTCGCCGGCCTGTTCCTCGGTCAGCGCGAGGCCGAAGTCGAACGGGAACTCGCTTCGGTACGTCGAGACCCACGGAAACCGCCACCCCATCCGCTGCCGGTAGGCGGCGAGGCGATCGATCGGGGCGCGCGAGAAGCAGATGAAGGTCACGTCGCGGTGGTTCAGGTGCACGAGCGTCCCGTCGAAGTCGTCCGCGAGGCAGGTGCAGCCCGGGCAGGCGCCGGCCTTGTAGTCGGGCCCGTACATGATGTTGTAGGCGAGCAGCTGCGACCGGCCGTCGAAGAGCTCGGCCAGCGTCTTTGTGCCCTCCTCGGTGTCGAACTCGTAGTCCTTCTCGACGGGCACCCACGGGAGCTCGCGCCGCATGCGCGTGATCTCCGCACCTCGCTGCGCCTGCTCTGACTCGAGCGTTCTGAGCTCATCGCGTGCCGCCTGCCACTCCTCGCGGGTACCGATCCTGTGCTCGGACATCGTCATCTCTCCTCTCGTGGGATCACGTGTTGAGACTCGCGGTTCGCCCGGATCTCATCGCGGCTCCACACGGCTTGTGGGTAGCCTGCCACGCGGAACCGCTTCCGAGAGGAGACCGCATGACCGCCTACTCCGTCGCGCGGCTGGACGATATCGACGAGATCACCGACGGCCGCGAGCCGTGGCGTCCGGTGCGACACCACTTCGGCATCACGTCGTTCGGCGTGAACGCCTGGACTGGCGCCGCGGCCGGCGACCGCATCCTCAACGAGCACGACGAGGAGGGCGATGCGGAGGAGCTCTACCTCGTGCATCGCGGGCGGGCCACGTTCGAGCTCGACGGGGAGCGCATCGAGGCGCCGGCGGGCACGCTCGTCTTCGCCCGCCCGGGCGTGAAGCGCACGGCGTTCGCCGACGAGCCCGGGACGACCATCCTCGCGCTGGGCGGCCGCCCCGGAGAGGCGTACGAGCCCGACGGCTGGGAGCTCTGGGCGCCGGTCGCACCGCTCTACACCGAAGGCAGGTACGCGGAGGCCGCCGACCGCGCCCGGGCGATCGTGACCGCGAACCCGCAGTATCCGATGCTGGCCTACAACCTCGCCTGCTGCGAGAGCCTGGCCGGGCGCAAGGAGGATGCGCTCGAGCATCTGCGCGCCGCCGCCGCGTCGACCCGCATGCGCATGTTCGCGGCGCAGGACTCCGATCTCGACGCGATCCGCGACGACCCGCGGTTCACGGAGCTGATGGGCTGAGGGCGGCGCCCGGCCCTCAGGCCTGGCGCACGATCATCCGCGTCCGCCCGCTGGCTACTCGACCGTGACGGTCTTCGCCAGGTTACGCGGCTTGTCGACGTCGAGGCCGCGGCGGGTGGCGATCGCGTAGGCGAGCTGCTGCAGCGGCAGCACCGCCAGCACCGCCTGCAGCTCGGGCTCGGTGCGCGGGATGTAGAGGACGTGCTCGGCCACCTCGCGGATGTGCTCGTTGCCCTCGGTCGCGACCGCGATCACGTGGGCGCCGCGGGCGCGCACCTCCTCGATGTTCGAGACGACCTTCTCGTACACGTGCCCGTCGGTCGCGATCACGACCACCGGCGTCGTGTCGTCGAGCAGCGCGATCGGGCCGTGCTTCATCTCGCCGGCGGCGTAGGCGTCGGTCGAGATGTAGGAGATCTCCTTCAGCTTGAGCGCGCCCTCGAGCGCGATCGGCAGGCCGATGTTGCGGCCGAGGTAGAGGAAGAACTCGTTGTCGGCGAAGCGGTCGGCGATCGGCTCGACGAGCGCGCCGCGCTCGAGCGTCGCCCGGACGAGGTCGGGCAGCGCGCGCACCTGCGCGAGCAGCGTCTCGGCCCGGTCGGCCGCCGACGGTGCCGCGGATGATGCCGAGCCGCAGCGCGAGCAGGTAGAGCAGCGTCAGCTGGGCGGTGAACGTCTTCGAGGCGGCGACGCCGATCTCGAGCCCGGCCCGGGTGTAGAGCACCGAGTCGCACTCGCGCGTCATCTGGCTGCCCATCACGTTGGTGACCGCGAGCACGTGCGCGCCGCGGGCGCGCGCCTCCTTCATCGCCGCCAGCGTGTCGATCGTCTCGCCCGACTGGGCGATCGCGATCACGAGCGTGTTCTCGTCGATGACGGCGTGGCGGTAGCGCCACTCGCTCGCGATGTCCGACTCCGACGGGATCCGCGCCCACTCCTCGAGCAGGTAGCGGCCGACGAGGCCGGCGTGGTACGACGTCCCGCAGGCGAGGAACACCACCCGCTGCAGGCCGCGGATCTGCTCCTCGCTCAGGTTCAGGCCGTCGAGCTGCAGCTTGCCGTGGTAGAGCCGCTCGCCGATCGTCTCGGCGATCGAGTCGGGCTGCTCCCAGATCTCCTTGAGCATGAACGTCTCGAAGCCCTGCTTCTCGGCGGCGTCGTCGTCCCACTCGACCTCCTGCACCTCGCGCTCGATCGGCGTGCCGTCGCCGGAGAGGAACGTGGCGCCGTCGGTGCGGGCGACCACGATCTCGTCGTCGAACACGTGCTGCACCCGGCGCGTCTCGGCCAGGAACGCGGGGATCGCGGAGGCCATGAACATCTCGCCGTCCCCCACGCCGACCACGAGCGGGCAGCCGCGCCGCGCGGCGACGAGCACGCCGGGGCTGTCGCGATGGGCGACCGCGAAGGCGAAGTGGCCGTCGAGGCGCTGGTAGGCCTTGTGCACGGCCTCGACCAGGTCGCCGGAGTAGCACTCCTCGACCAGGTGGGCGATCGCCTCGGTGTCGGTGTCGGAGTGGTAGATGTGGCCGGCGGCGGAGAGCTCGCGCCGCAGCGCCGCGTAGTTCTCGATGATGCCGTTGTGCACGACGGTGACGCCCGAGCCCTCGCAGGCCTCGATCGGGTGCGCGTTGGCCTCGATCACGCCGCCGTGGGTGGCCCAGCGGGTGTGCGCGAGCCCGGTCGTGGCGGGATGCGCCTCGGCGCCGACCGCGTCGCGCAGCACGGCGACCTTCCCCACCCGGCGCGTGATGTCGGCCTTGCCGTTGATCAGGCAGATGCCGGCCGAGTCGTAGCCGCGGTACTCCAGCCGCTCGAGCCCCGTGAGGAGGAGCTCCTTGCACGGCCGGCCACCCACATATCCGACGATTCCACACATTCAGCCCACTCCGATCTCGGCCTCGACGATCCCGACCAGATGGTTGCACACCTCCGCGCAGAGCGCGTCATCCTCCGCCTCAACCATTACACGCACGACCGGCTCGGTGCCAGATGCGCGCAGCACGACCCGGCCGTCGTCCCCGAGCTTCGCCTCGGCGGCCGTCGACCTCCTGCCAGATCCGCTGCGACCCGGCCAGCGCCGTGCGATCGGCCCGCACGGCCACGAGGCGCTGCGGGAACGGCACGATCAGGTCGGCGAGCTCCGTCATCGACATCCCCAGGCGGTCGAGCGCGGCGAGCAGCATGAGCGCCGTCGCGAGGCCGTCGCCGGTCGTGTGGTGGGCGAGGTCGACCACGTGCCCGGACTGCTCGCCGCCGAGCGTCGCGCCCGTGGCCGAGCATGCCGGCCGAGCACGTAGCGGTCGCCGACCTCGGTCACCTCGACCGCGATGCCGTGCTGCGCCATCACGCGGTGGAAGCCGAGGTTCGTCATCGAGGTCACGACGACGCGCTCGACGCCGCGGGCAAGCGCGATCGCCGCGATGATCGCGTCGCCGTTCACCGGCCGGCCGCCGGCGTCGACGGCGAGGCAGCGGTCGGCGTCGCCGTCGAACGCGAGCCCGCAGGCCGCCCCGGTCTCGCGCACCGCACCGGCGACGGCGTCGAGGTGGGTCGAGCCCGACACCGGCGTTGATGTTGCGGCCGTCCGGCGCCACGCCGAGGTAGTGCGCCGCGACGCCGAGCCGCGCCAGGAGGAGCGGCGCGGCCGCGTACGCGGCCCCGTTGGCGCAGTCGACCACCAGGCCGCGCGGCGCGGTCACGCCGTCGCCGTAGGTGCTCGGCCAGCCAGGCCACGTAGCCGGCAGACGCGTCGGACATGGTCGCCTCGGCGCCGCCCGGCGCCGCCGGGGCCGATCCCACGAGCGTCTCGACGGCCGCCTCGGCGTCGTCGGCGAGCTTGCGCCCGTCGCCGCCGATGAACTTGATCCCGTTGTCCTGGTACGGGTTGTGCGACGCCGAGATGACGCAGCCGAGCCGCGCCTCGCCGGCGCGGGTGAGGACGGCGACGGCCGGGCGTCGGGATCACGCCCGCCCGCACGGCCAGCCCGCCGGCATGCCGCGATGCCCGCGACCAGCGCGTCCTCGAGGCCCGCCCCCGACTCGCGCGTGTCGCGGCCGATCAGGATGGACGCGCCCGGGCCCGCCCACGCGGCCGCGGCGGCGCCGAGGTCGCGGGCGAGGTCGTCGGTCAGGTCGACGCCGGCAACGCCGCGCACCCCGTCGGTGCCGAACAGCTTGCGCACGCGGAGAGTGGAGCTCAGCGCTTCGAGAACTGCGGCCGCTTGCGAGCCTTCTTGAGGCCCGCCTTCTTGCGCTCCACCTGGCGGTCGTCGCGGGTCAGGAAGCCCTGCTTCTTCAGCTCGGTGCGCAGGTTCTCGTCGACGCCGATCAGCGCGCGCGAGATGCCGTGGCGCAGCGCGCCGGCCTGGCCCGAGATGCCGCCGCCGTCGATGCGCGCGCGCACGTCGTAGGCCGAGTCGGTGCCGGTCAGCGCGAGCGGCGCCGTGGCGATCGAGCGCAGCGTCTGGCGGGGGAAGTACTCCTCGATCGTCTTGCCGTTGACGGTGATCGCGCCCGCTCCGGGCACGAGCACGACGCGCGCGACGGACGTCTTGCGCTTGCCGGTGCCGCGGTACGAGACGGCGGTATCTGCCACTAGGACTTCTCCTGAAGGGGTTCGGGGTTCTGGGCCGCGTGCGGATGCTCCGGGCCGGCGTAGATCTTCAGCTTGCGCAGCTGGGCGGAGGCGAGCCGGTTCTTCGGCAGCATGCCCTTCACCGCCTTGCGCAGCACCTCTTCGGGCCGCCGGTCGAGCTGCTCGCGCAGCGTGCGCGTGCGCAGGCCGCCGGGGTAGCCGCTGTGGTGGTAGTAGATCTTCTGGTCGAGCTTCTGGCCGGTGACGTGGATCTTCTCGGCGTTGACGACGATGACGAAATCGCCCGAGTCGATGTGCGGCGTATAGGCCGCCTTGCCCTTGCCCCGGAGCACGTCCGCGATCTGCGTCGCGAGCCGGCCGAGCGTCTTTGCCTCGGCGTCCACGACGTACCAGTGGTGCTCGATCTCACCCGGTTTGGCGGAGTAGGTCTTCATGCGACGTGGAACTGTAGTCGAACGCGCATGGGGAGGGCCACATCGCCTGATTGCGCGCGCAAGCGACCTGCTACCGTTCCGCGTATGCGCGAGGTCCTCGACGATGTGCGGCGGATGCTCAGCTCGGGCGACAAGGTCGCCGTCGCCACCGTCGTCGACACCCGCCGCTCGGCCCCGCGGCCGCTCGGCTCGCGGCTCGCGCTGAGCTCGAGCGGCGAGATGGTGGGCTCGGTCTCGGGCGGCTGCGTCGAGTCGGACGTCGCCCTGCGGGCCGAGGAGGTGCTCGCGGGCGGCCCGCCGCTCCTGCTGCGCTACGGCATCTCGGACGACGACGCCTTCGACGTGGGGCTTCCCTGCGGCGGCGAGATCGAGGTGTTCGTCCAGCCCGTCGACGCCGAGGAACTCGACCGGGTCGAGGCGGCGCTTGCCTCGGGCGAGCGCCTTTCCGTGACGACGACGCTCGCCGGCGACGCGGCCGGCCACAAGCTGTACGGGACGGGCGACGCGCACTCGGCCGCCGTGCGCACCGACGAGAGCACGTTCGTCGAGCACTACGCACCGGCGCCCGTGATGATGATCTTCGGCGCCGTCGACACCGCCCAGGCGCTGTGCCGCATGGCCCGGCAGGTCGGATTCCACACCATCGTCTCCGACGCGCGCGGCAAGTTCGCCACGCGCGAGCGCCTGCCCGACGCCGGCGAGATCGTGGTCGGCTGGCCGGCGATGGCCTACGACCTGCACGGGCCCGACGAGGCGACCTACGTCGTCGTCCTCACCCACGACGCCCGCTTCGACGAGCCCGCCCTCGGCCCGGCGCTGCGCTCGGCCGTCCCCTATATCGGCGCGCTCGGCAGCCGGCGGGCCCAGGACGCGCGCCGCCGCCGGCTCCTGAACGCGGGCTACACCGAGGACGAGATCGGCCGCGTCCGCGGCCCGCTCGGCCTCGACATCGGCGCCGTCACACCGGCCGAGACCGCCGTGTCGATCCTCGCCGAGGTGCTCGCGGTGCGGGCCGACCGCGACGGCGGTGCGCTCTCGCGCAAGGCCGGCCGCATTCACCCGGAGTCGGTCGCGAGCTGAGCTCTGGTGCGGGCGGGGCCGACGATACGCCACGCCGCTAATTCCGGCCGCGGCCCGAGGGCCACCAGTTCCAGTCGCCGAGCACGCGCATGGTGGCCGGCACGAGCAGCGATCTGATCAGCGTGGCGTCGAGCCCGATCGCGAGCGCGAGCCCGAGGCCGAGCTCCTTCACGATCACGACGTCGGCGGTCGTGAACGAGAGGCCGACGACGACGAGGATCGCCGCCGCCGACGTGATGATGCGTCCGGTCGCGACCAGCCCGGTCGCGACGGCGTCGCGGTTGCTCGCGCCCGCCAGGTAGGCCTCGCGGATGCGCGAGAGCATGAACACCTCGTAGTCCATCGACACCCCGAACAGGGTGCACGCGATCACCACGGGCATGGTCGACTCGATGTAGCCGAGCTTCGTGAGCCCCGCGAAGCCGTTCAGGTGCCCGTCCTGGAACACCCACACGAGCACGCCGAACGCGCCGGCGATCGAGAGGGTGTTCATCACGATCGCCTTCAGCGGCAGCAGCACCGAGCGGAAGGCGACGGCGAGCACCAGGTACGTGGCGAGGAAGACGAACGCGGCCGCGACCGGCGCCCGGTTCTCGATCTGGGCGAGGAAGTCGAGCTCGCCGGCGGTCTCGCCGGTGACGAGGAAGCGCGGGCCGTGGCCGGGCAGGCGGCGGATGCGCGTGACGACCGCCCGGCCCGCGTCGGTGAACGGGCTGACCGCCGGCATGAGGTCGATCGCCGTCCCGCCCGGGCCGCGCTCGACCTGGGCGACGCGGTCGACGCCGGGCACGCCTGCGAGCCTGCGGAGAAGCGGCGGCAGCGCCACGCCCGCGCGGGACGGCGACGACGATCGGGTTCAGGGCCGCCTGCGAGAACTGGGTGTCGAGCACGTGCTCGCCCCGGCGCGACGCGAAGTGCCCGGGCAGCACGTCGGCGCGGGCGACGTTCAGCCGCGCCGAGGCGACCGGCGCCGCCAGGACGCCGATCACGGCCAGCGTCGCGACGATGAACGCCCACGGCCGCGCCATCACCGCCCGCGCCAGCCGCTCCCAGCCGTGCATGGAACGGGCCTGACCCCGATTTATGCAGGCGCGGCGGAGGAGCGGGGCGCGCTCGACGCGCGGACCGAGCATGCCGAGGATGGCCGGCAGCAGCGTCACGGCGGCGAACGCCGACACGGCCACGACGAGCGACCCGCCGGCGGCGATCGACGACGAGCACCCGCAGCCCGAAGACCCACATGCCGGAGAGGCCGATCAGCACCGCGAGGCCGGAGAAGGCGATCGCGCGGCCGGCCGTCGCGACGGTGCGCACGACGGCCTCCTCGACGTCGTACCCGGCCCGCAGCTCCTCGCGGAAGCGCGAGACGGCAAGCAGCGCGTAGTCGACGCCCACGCCGAGGCCGAGCATCGTGGCGATGTTGAGGACGAAGATCGAGAGCGGCACCGTCTGCGCCAGCATCCACAGCAGGCCGAGCGTCGCGAGCACGGCGACGCCGCCGACGGCGAGCGGGATCCCCGCCGCGACCGCCGTCCCGAACGCGAGCGCCAGCACGAGCAGCGCGGCCGGGATGCCGATCGACTCGGCCCGGCGCAGGTCGGCCGACGTGGCGAGCTGGATGTCCTCGAACACCGCCGGCGGCCCGGTGACGTCGACGACGAAGCCCGGCGGCGGGCGCAGCGCCGCCCGGAACCGCTCGACGTAGAGGCGGGCGGTGTCGGGGTCGACGTGCAGCGGGAAGACGGCGTAGGCGGCGGGGCCGGTGCGCGAGCGCACGATCACGGGGCCCGACGGCCGAACCGCGAGGTGCGGGAAGCCGCGCAGCGGCGCGATCGCGCGACGCAGGTCGGCGACGTCGCCGTGCGGCGCGACCACGAGCAGCTCGGACTGCGGCCGGCCGGGCAGCCAGCGGTTCGAGCATGTTCCCCGCCCGCACGGCCTCGGAGTCCTGGGCGACGAACCCGCCCGAGGCGAGCGCGCCCTGCAGCTGCGGCGCGAGCGGCGCGAGCACGGCCACGGCCACGAGCCATAGCGCGACGACGAGCCGACGGCGCCGGTAGACCCAGCGACCGAGTGAGGCGAAATCGCTGGTCCGGCACGCGCGAACCGTACCGGCGCCTGCCCGCGCCGCCGTGCACCAACCGGGGGCTGTGGCCGCCGCGAGGAGCTGCCGATAACTCATTGCAGATGAGGCGGCTCATTCCTCTCACCATGCTCATTGCGCTGCTCGCTACCGGCACGCCTCGCCGGCGGGCGCGGCGGCCGGCTGCACGGCGCACGTGACCCGCCTGCGCTACCGGCCGGCGATCACGTGGACGTGCGCCGCTCCCGATCACGAGCGCGACCGCGGTCGTGACGCGCACGGCGACCCACGGCGTCGCCGCCGCCGACCCGGTCACCGGCGTCGGCCCGGCAGACGCTCGCCTGCAGCTGCACGGCGACCTGGCCTCCGGCGCCACGTACTCGGTGACGCTCACCTACGACGACGGCACCGGCCCGGCGACGCTGAAGACGTCGTGGAAGACGCTGCCGCCGCCTGCGCACCCGGCGCTGCACGTCAAGTACATCACCGCCATCCCGGCCGCCGCGGTGCTCGACATCGCCCACCGCATGGACGCCGCGAACCTCTTCGCCGTGCCGCGCCCGTCGGACTTCATCGACGCCTCGGCCGTGACCCTGACCGCGAAGGCGTACACGGCCGCCGCTGCGCGGCCACCAGTCGGCGCTGGTCGTGACCGACGAGAGCACGCACGGCAGCACGCTCGGCCTCGACACCGCCCTCGCGCAGTACTGCAACGCGGGCCACGGCGTCGTCCTCGGCGGCCAGACGCACTGGCTGACCGGACGCGAGGGCTGGAACGCGAAGAGCGCGGTCGGCGGGCCAGACCACGCGGTTCGCGGCCAAGTGGGCGATGTACACGTACGACGACGTCTTCCCGAACCAGGTCTCGCGCGGGAGCCACCAGATGGCGCCCGGCTCGGTGAAGCCGCACTTCCTCACCCGCGGCCTGACGCGCTTCACCGTGATCGGCCCGAGCTCGGGCGAGCCGATCATCCAGGACTACTCGTCCGGCCAGATGCTCGCGACGCTGCAGCGCGAGTCGTCGGCTGCGAGCCCGTTCCACACGTTCCCGCAGGTGTTCCTGGCCGCGCGCCAGATCGGTGCCGGCCGCGTCGTCGACCTCGGCTTCCGCCCGTGGTCGGCGGCCGTGGCGGACGGCGGCTTCGACCCGGCCAGGAGCCCGGGCGGCGCGCTCACGGCCCGGTCGCTGTGGTGGGCGACGAACCGCATCCCGCCGACCGGCACGCACTTCACCCTGCGGCCCGCCAACCCGTCCGACCGGGCGACGGTCGTCTTCGACCTCGCCGCCAAGGACGCCGATCCCGACGGCTTCCGCGACCTGCGCTTCCGCTACAAGGTCGATCACGGCAGCTGGCACTGGGCGGTCGGCAACTCGTTCGTGCTCTACCACCTCGCCCAGCGGCAGCGTCCACACCGTCTACGGCAAGGCCGTCGACTCGGGCGGGAACATCGCCGCGCACGCCGCGCGCTACACCTTCCGCGTCAGCCCCGGCGCGCTCGGCTGACCGCGCAGCGCGAGCCAACACAACCGACTTCCAGCCGGTGCGGTACAGTGACGGTCGAGTTGACGGGCCGTTCCTGCATCCGCGTTGCGGCGTTCGCGGCCTGTTGCGCCGTCTCCGGGGCCGCCGCCGTGCCGGCGTCCGCGTCGGCCCCGGCGCGAGCGCCCGGCCCTCGTCGCCCTCGCCGGCTCGTGCGGTGTCCACGCACGAGCGAAGCGCCCTGCCGTCGGCGCGCTCGCGTCGGCGAGCCCCGTGCAGGCGGTCGTCACGTTCAAGCCGCGAAACGCCTTCCTGCTGCAACGGCTGGCGCTGCAACGCAAGCGGCCGGCCCGGGCTCTCCGAGGCCCAGATCCGCAGCCTGTTCGCGCCCGACCCGGCCCGCGTGCGCCGCGTGCGCGCGTACCTGGCCGAGCCAGGGGCTCGCGGTCACCGGCCACACCGACATGACCCTCACCGTGCCGGCACGGCCGCCTCCGCCGAGCACGCGTTCGGGGTCGGAATGCAGCGTCTACCGCAGCGCCGCCGGCCGGACGTTCGACGCGCCGGCGGGCGCGATCCGCCTGCCGGCGGCGATCGCGGGCGCCGTGCAGACCGTGGGCGGCCTGGACACGTCGGTGCGCCTGCGGCCCGCGTCCAGCCGTCCCAAGGTGCACCCGCCGCGGGCGTCGATCACCCCGACCTGCACGCGGCGCGACGAGCGCCCAGCAGGCGTTCGGCGGCTACCTGCCCGCCGACCTCGGCCAGAGCCGGGCCTACGGCCAGGACAGCCTGATCGGCGCGGGCGCAGACGGCAGCGGCGAGGAGATCGGGATGGTCGAGTTCTCCGGCTACGCGCGCAGCGACGTCAACCACTTCCGCAGCTGCTTCCCGGGCATCACCGGCACCTACCCCGCCGACGCGATGGTCGGCCAGGCCAACCTGGACATGAGCGGCAAGGGCGAGGTCGCGCTCGACCTCGAGGTGGCGATGGCGGCCGCGCCCGACGCCGAGGTGCGCGCCTACGTCGCCCCCAACGACCCCAGCTTCGCCCCGGCCGTGCTCGACCAGATGCGCCAGGACGGCGTCGACATCATCAGCGACAGCTGGGGCGCGTGCGAGCCGCTGATCACGCCGCGGCTGCTGACCGCCGAGAACACGGCGCTCGAGCTCGCGGCCGTCGCCGGCATCTCGACCTACGTCGCGACCGGCGACTTCGGGTCGACCGACTGCTTCCCCTTCACCGGCTCGACCAACCTGCTCGTCGACGACCCGTCGTCGCAGCCGTTTGCGACCGCCGTCGGCGGCACCGCGCTCGAGGTGCCGCCGGTGTACGGAGGCCGGCGCGAGCGGGCGTGGCGCGGCTCGGGCGGCGGCATCTCGATGCACTGGGCCAAGCCGTCCTACCAGCGCGGCAAGACGGTGAACGTGCTCGGCCGCAAGTGCAAGAGCGGCGCCGCCCAGTGCCGCGAGACCCCCGACATCTCGCTCGACGCGCGCCCCAAGCGCAGCGGCTACATCATCTACTGCAAGCGCTGCGGCGCCGGGCGCCGGCATGTCGTGGGCGCCGATCGGCGGCACGAGCGCCGCGGCGCCGCTGATGGCGGCGCTCACCGCCGACGCCGACGAGTCGGCGGGCAAGCAGCTCGGCTTCGCGAACCCGTTCCTGTACGCCCAGGCCGGCACGAGCGTGTTCCGCGACATCACGGTGGGCACGAACAACCTCTTCGGCGGCCCGAAGCTACACCGCGCAGGCCGGGCTACGACCTCGCCACCGGACTCGGCTCGGTCCGGGCCGGGCCGTTCGCGACGGCGCTCGCCGCGTACGCGCCGGGCGCGGTGTCGGTCGACTCGACCACGCTCGCACGTCGCCGGCCCGGCCGACGGCCGCCGCATCGCCTACGGACGCAGGGTGACGTTCCGGGGGACGCTCACCGACACCAGCACGTCGCAGCCGATCGCAAACGCCGCGGTGCTCGTGATCACGAACCTCGACACCTTCCGCGTGCGCACGAACGCCGCCGGCCGCTGGCAGCTCACGCGCTCGCGCGCGATCCTGCGCGACATGAGCTGGCACGCCGTCTACCTGGGCTCCGACACCGAGGCTCCCGCCTCGTCGCCGACGCGCTCGCTCGAGGTGGCGCCGCACCTCGGGCCTGACGGTGCGGCTGCCGTTTCGCGGCGGCCGCTACGTGGCCACGCCCGGGCAGGCGTTCACCGTGATGGGCGGCTCGCGGCCCGTGATGCCCGGCGCGGCGGTCGTGCTCGAGGCTCGCCGGGGCAGCGGGCCGTGGGCGAACATGGCCGTCACGACCGTGGCCGGCGGCCGCTACGAGGCGACCGGGCTGACGCTCGCCCGCGGCCAGACGCTGACGCTGCGCTGGGCCTACCTCGGCGGCTCGTTCCGGCGCTGGCTGCCCGCGCAGTCGCGCACGCGGACGGTCACGGCCTCCTAGATGGCCGGCGGCAGATCGCGGTGCGCACACGCCGAGGCCGCCGACTACGACCGCATCGCACCCGTCGTCGACGAGTGGTGGGGCGGCCGGGAGATGATCGACATGCTGCCGCGGCTCTTCTTCGTGCACTTCGGCGACACGGCGTTCGTCGCCGAGGACGGCGGCGAGCTCGCGGGGTTCCTGGCCGGGTTCCTGTCCCAGACGCGGCCCGACGAGGCCTACATCCACTTCGCCGGCGTCTCGCCCGACCACCGCGGCCGCGGCGTCGGCCGCCTGCTCTACGAGCGCTTCTTCGCCGTCGCCCGCGAGCGCTCGCGCACCGTCGTGCGCTGCGTCACGTCACCGGTCAACGAGCGCTCGATCGCGTTCCACCGCGCCATGGGCTTCGACGTCGCCGAGGTGGCGCCGAAACTACGACGGCCGCGGCGGCGACAGGGTGCTCATGTCGAAGCGGCTGGCGTGAATAAACGGGGTCTGACCCCGTGTATTCACTCCCACTCGATCGTGCCGGGCGGCTTCGACGAGATGTCGAGCGCGACGCGGTTGACGCCGGCGACCTCGTTGATGATGCGGCTCGAGATGCGCTCGAGCACGTCGTAGGGGATGCGCGCCCAGTCGGCCGTCATCGCGTCCTCGGACGTGACGGCGCGCAGCACGATCGGATAGGCGTAGGTGCGCGCGTCGCCCTGCACGCCGACCGACCGGATCGCGGGCAGGACCGCGAAGCTCTGCCAGAGCTCGTCGTCGAGGCCGGCGCGGCGGATCTCCTCGCGCAGCACCGCGTCGGCGTCGCGCAGGATCTCGAGCCGCTCGCGCGTGACCTCGCCGATGATGCGGATCGCGAGGCCCGGCCCCGGGAACGGCTGGCGCCACACCATCCGCTCGGGCAGGCCGAGCTCGTCGCCGACGCGGCGCACCTCGTCCTTGAAGAGCAGGCGCAGCGGCTCGACGAGCTCGAAGTCCATGTCCTCGGGCAGGCCGCCGACGTTGTGGTGGCTCTTGATCTTCGCCGCCGTGCGGCTGCCCGACTCGATCACGTCGGAGTAGAGCGTGCCCTGCACGAGGAAGCGGACGTCGCCGAGGCCGCGCGCCTCCTCCTCGAAGAGGCGGATGAACGTCTCGCCGATGATGCGCGCTTCTTCTCGGGATCGGTCACGCCCGCGAGCGCGTCGAGGAAGCGGTCGGAGGCCTCGACGTGACGCAGCGGCACGTGGAAGTGGTCGTCGAACGTCTCGACGACCTGCTCGGCCTCGTCCTTGCGCAGCAGGCCGTGGTCGACGAAGACGCACGTGAGCTGGTCGCCGACCGCGCGGTGCACGAGCAGCGCCGCGACGGCCGAGTCGACGCCGCCCGACAGGGCGCAGATCACCTGGTCGTCGCCGACCTGCGCGCGGATCAGCTCGACCTGCTCGTCGATGAACTGGAGCGCCGTCCACGTCGGCGGCGCCTGGCAGGCGTCGAGCAGGAAGTGGCGCAGGATGTCGGTGCCGCGCGGCGTGTGGGCGACCTCGGGGTGGAACTGCACGGCGTAGAGGCCGCGCTCGCGATCCTCCATCGCCGCGACCGGCGTCGTGTCGGTCGTGGCCGTGCCGCCGAAGCCGTCGGGCGGGCGCACGACGCTGTCGCGGTGGCTCATCCAGGCGGTCTGGTCGGCCGGCAGGTCGGCGAAGAGCAGGCTCTCGCCGCCGCGGCGCACCGGCGTCTTGCCGAACTCGCCGCTGCCGGTGTTCGCGACCTCGCCGCCGAGCGCGGCCGCCATCGCCTGCATGCCGTAGCAGATGCCGAGCACCGGGACGCCGAGGTCGAACAGCCCGGGATCGACCGCCGGGGCGCCGGGCTCGTAGATCGACGCCGGCCCGCCCGAGAGGATGATCCCGACCGGGTTGCGGGCCGCGCACCTCGGCCGCGGGCATGTCGTGCGGCACGATCTCGGAGTAGACGCGGCACTCGCGCACGCGCCGCGCGATCAGCTGCGCGTACTGCGCGCCGAAGTCGAGCACGAGCACCGGCCGGTGCTCGACGGCGGTCTCGTGGACGGCCGCAGCCCCGGCGTGCGCCCGCGGCGCCTCGCTCAACGGCTCATCCCGACGCCTGCTCGCGCTGGAGCTTCTTGCCCTCGGTCTGGAGCGCCGGCGCGAACATGATCTCGGCCTTCTGGAAGTCCTGGATCGACTCGTAGCCGGTGGTCGCCATCGACGTGCGCAGCGCGCCCATCAGGTTGATCGTGCCGTCGTTCTCGGTCGCCGGGCCGAGCACGATCTCCTCGAGCGTGGCGATCTGCTCCGTCTGCACGCGGGCGCCGCGCGGCAGGGTGGCGTGGAACGTCGCCATGCCCCAGTGGTAGCCGTGGCCGGGCGCCTCGTAGGCGCGCGCGAGCGGCGAGCCGATCATCACGGCGTCGGCGCCGCAGGCGATCGCCTTGGAGATGTCGCCGCCGGTGCGCATGCCGCCGTCGGCGATCACGTTCACGTACTGGCCGGTCTCGAGCAGGTGCTGGGTGCGCGCGGCCGCGGCGTCGGCGATCGCGGTCGCCTGCGGCACGCCGACGCCGAGCACGCCGCGCGTGGTGCAGGCGGCGCCCGGGCCGACGCCGACGAGCACGCCCGCCGCGCCGGTGCGCATCAGGTGCAGCGCCGCCTGGTAGGAGGCGCAGCCGCCGACGATCACCGGGCACGGGCAGCTCGGCGATGAACTGCTTCAGGTTGAGCGGCTCGACCACGGTCGAGACGTGCTCGGCCGAGACGACGGTGCCCTGGATGACGAGCACGTCGAGGCCGGCCTCGAGCGCGATCTGCCAGTGCTCGCGCACGCGCTGCGGCGTGAGCGATGCGGCCGCGAGCACGCCCTCGGCCTTGATCTCGGCGATGCGGCGGGCGATCAGCTCGGGCTTGACCGGCTCGGCGTAGATCTTCTGCATCTCGTGCGTCGCCTCGGCCTTCTCGAAGGTCGCGATCCGCTCGAGCTGCTCGTCGGCGTCCTCGTAGCGCGTCCAGATGCCCTCGAGGTTGAGCACGCCGAGGCCGCCCAGCTTGCCGAGGATCGACGGCCGTCTCGGGCGAGACGACGCCGTCCATGGCCGAGGCCAGCAGCGGCAGCTCGAGCAGGTGCGGGCCGAGCCGCCAGGCGATGTCGACGTCCTCGGCGTCGCGCGTGCGCCGGCTGGGCACGATCGCGATGTCGTCGAACCCGTACGCACGGCGCGCCTTCTTGCCGCGCCCGATCTCGATCTCCACGGTCGACCGCCTCTCCGGTGATGCCGCATCGCCCCGAACGCAGACGACCCAGGCGGCGGAGTGCCGGCCCGGGTCGTGAGGAGGATCGCTGAGCGCCGCAACGAGCTTTCAAAGTTGACGGCAGTCTACCAGCGGGTCAGGACGCCGCCCGGGTACCCGCCGGCAGGATCTCCTGCACCTCGACCATGGCGGCGAACCGGGGCACGTCGCGCGGGTCGAACACCCCGGCGCCGACCGTCTGCGAGTTCGCGGCGCCGCAGGCGAGCGCCCGGCGCAGGCACTCCTCGGTCGACTGCTCGGCGGCGTGCGCGGCCACGAACCCGGCCAGCAGCGACTCGCCCGAGCCGACCGACGAGACCGCCTCGACCTGCGGGATCCACGCCCGGTACATGTGCGCCCGGCCCGCGCCCGGAGCGCAGCAGCGCGTAGCAGCCGGTGCGCAGCGTGATCAGGACGCCGGCGGCGCCCATCGACGCGATCTCGGTGAGCGCGTCCTGGAAGTCCTCGTCGGTCTGGAACTCGTGCCCGACGAGCGCCTCGGCCTCGCGCTGCTCGGCCGAGACCAGGCCGGGCTGCGCCGTGGAGCGCCTTTCGCAGCGGCTCGCCGTCGCAGTCGATCACCGTGCGCACCTTGCGCTTGGTCATGTCGGAGATCATGCGCCGCGTAGAGGCTCGGTCGGCACCTTGCGCGGGAGGCTGCCCGCGAGCACGACGGTCGACACCGCGCCCGACAGGTAGTGCAGCTTCTCGCGCAGCATCTGAAGCTCGTCGTCGCCCACCTCGGGCCCGTACTCGTAGATCTCGGTCTGGACGCCGCTCGTGGGATCGACGACGACGGTCGAGGTGCGCGACTCGCCGCGGATGCGGACGAAGTCGTTCAGGATCCCCTCCTCGGTCATCCCGTCGAGGATGTGGCTGCCGGTGCGGCCGCCCGCGAGGCCGGTCGCGATCACCGGCTCGCCGAGCCGTTTGAGCGCACGGGCGACGTTCACCCCCTTCCCTCCGGGAATCACGATGCCCTGCTGCGCGCGGTGCCGGTGACCGAGCTGGAGGTTGGGAACGGTGAGGGTCTTGTCGACCGCAGCATTGGCGGTCACGGTGAGGATCATCTGCGTGCCACCCCCATCTGGCGGGAGGATTCTATACACGCCGAACGCGCAAGAAACGGTAAAGTGGAGGCATGTTCGCATCCCGCAGGCGCTCGATCGTCACCATCGCGGTCGTCCTCGAGGGCGGGATCGCCGGCTGGGCGCTCGGTGCCGGATGGCTCGGACTGCTGGTGATGGTGGCCGTCGTGACCGTCGCAGACACGGCCTGGGGCATCGCCCGCCGCGGCGTGATCGCCGACATCGCCGGGCTCGAGGTGGCGCTCGCGCTCGCCGTCATGCTCGCGGTCGGCGCGCCCATCACGTTGACCGCGCTCACCGCAGCGGCCTGCGCCGCCTGGCTGATCCGCGACGGCCGCGCCGCCGCGCGCCCGCGGCCGTCCGCGCTCGTGCACCTGCGCGACGAATAGTTCGGCCGTAGAATCGGAGGCGTGCCGCTCGGCGAGCGATTCGTCCGCCCCGCAAGGGGGAATGCGTCGTTCGCCGCTCTGCCCGGCACGGTCGAGCACACGCTGACCGGCGCAGGCCGGCCGATCCCGGCCCTCGCCGGGCGGTACGACCGGGTCGTCCTCGTGCTGGTCGACGCCTTTGGGTGGCGGTTCTTCGAGCGGCACGCCGCCCATCCGCTGCTGCGCCGGTTCGCGGATGACGGCGTGGTGGTGCGGCTCTCGTCGCAGTTCCCCTCGACGACGGCCGCGCACCTGACGACGCTCTACACCGGCGCGCCGGTGGGGGTGACGGGGATCTACGAGTGGTTCATGTACGAGCCCGGCCTCGACCGGATCATCGCGCCGCTCCTCTTCTCCTACGCCGGCGACGGGACGCGCGAGACGCTGCTCGCAGACGGCGTCTCGCCCGACGCGCTCTTCCCCTTCGAGACCGTTGCGGAGCGGCTGGCAGCCGCGGGCGTGGCCAGCTTCGTGTTCCAGGATGCGGCCTTCACGCCCTCCCCCTACTCGGCGGCGATGTTCCGGGGAGCGACCCTGCGCGGCGAGCGCTCACTCGACGCGATGCTGGCCGGCGTGGCGGCCGCGGTCGGCGCAGGCACGCCGAGCTACGGCCTCGTCTACGACGGCTCGGTCGACATGACCGGGCACGTCCACGGGCCTTCGTCGGCGCAGTTCGACGGACGCATACAGGCGGTGCTCTCGGCGATCGACGAGCGGCTGGTGCCGGACCTGGCGCGTCTGGACGGATCGACCTTGCTCCTGCTCACGGCCGACCACGGCCAGGTCGACATCGACCCGGCGGCGACGATCCGGGTGAATCGCGCATGGCCGGGGATCGCGCGGCACCTGCGTGCCGGCCGCGATGGGCGGCCGCTCGCACCCGCCGGATCGACGCGCGACCTGTTCCTGCACGTCCGCGACGGCTCGGTCGAGACGGTGTGCGACCACCTCGGGCGGGTGCTCGACGGCCGGGCCGAGGCCCACCCCACCGCCGATCTCGTCGCCGCCGGCCTGTTCGGCGAGGCGGGCCCGCGCCTGCTCGAGCGGGTCGGGAACGTCGTCGTGCTCCCGTACGCGGGCGAGACGACGTGGTGGGACGACCCCAGGTTCGAGGTCGGGTGGCGTGGGGGCCACGGCGGCCTCTCGCCCGACGAGGTCGAGACGTACGTCGCGGCGCTCGAGATCTAGGCGGCCGGCTGCGGGCCACCATCGCCAGCACCTCGGCGTGCAGCGCCGGGCCCGCACGTCGTGAGGCACGAGCCGTCGTCGGCGATCGGCGAGCCGTCGAGCTGCGAGATCGACCCGCCCGCCTCGCGCACGATCACGTCGACCGCCGCGTAGTCCCACGTCCGCAGGGTGGGGTCGATCATCACCTGCGCCGCACCGCGCGCGACCAGCATGTGGCCCCAGAAGTCGCCGAGGCCGCGCACGCGCCAGGCGGCCGCCGACAGGTCGCGGTAGAACTGCTCGAGGCCGTGCTCCTGCATCGCGCGCAGGCCGGCCGAGACGACCATCGCCTCGCGCCAGGGGCGTCTCGCGGACCGCGATCGGCTCGCCGTTCATGCGCGCGCCGCCGCCGGCCGACGCCTCGTAGGTCTCGCCGAGGCCGGGAGCGTGGCAGACGCCGACGACCACCTCGCCGTCGACCACGAGCCCGACCAGCGTCGCCCAGAGCGGGATGCCGATCATGTAGCTGTGGGTGCCGTCGATCGGGTCGACGACCCACGTCGGCCGCCCCGGCACCGCCTCGCCGCCGGCGGCGGCCCGCAGGCCGTCCTCCTCGCCGAGCACGTTGTGGCCGGGCCTGGCCGCGGCCAGGCGCGCGCGGATCGCCTCCTCGGCGGCGAGGTCGGCCTCGGTCACCCACGAGCCGTCGCCCTTGCGGGTCGCCGGCGGGTGGTTGCGATAGCCCTCGACGGCGATGCCGCCGCCCAGGAGCGCGAGCTCGCGGGCCAGCTCGAGGTCGGCCGCGAAGCCCGGTCACACCGGCAGCACGGATCGGCGCAGCTCCGACGCGGCGGCGCGCACGCCCTGGCGCCAGTCGCCGCCGCGGTCGCGCCACGCGTAGATCACCGAGCGCGACGGCGCGATCAGCCCGCCCGCCGGATGGGCCGCGGTGGCCGCGTGCAGCACGTCGGCCTTGCCGCCCTGCGCGCCGACGCCGGGCAGCAGCAGGATCGCGTGCGGCATGAGCTCGCGCGCGCGCACGACGGCCTCGGGCTGGGTCGCGCCGACGACGGCGCCGACGGCCGAGAGGCCGCTCTCGCCGACCAGGCCCTCGCCCCAGCCCGCGACGAGCGTCGCGACCCGCTCCCACACGGGCTCGCCGCCCGCGAGCTCGGCCTCCTGCACGTCGGCCCCGCCCGGGTTCGAGGTGCGGGTGAGCACGAAGATGCCCGACCCGTCGCCGCACGCGGTCAGGAACGGCCGCAGCGAGTCCTCGCCCAGGTAGGGGTTGACGGTGAGGGCGTCGCCCGCCGCCGCCGCGCCGTCGCGGCGGTGCAGCCAGGCCTCGGCGTACGCCTCGGCCGTCGAGGCGATGTCGCCGCGCTTGCCGTCGACGACGACGAGCAGGCCGGCGTCGCGCGCGTGGGCGCAGACGCGCTCGAGCGCCGAGATGCCGACGCCGCCGAGCGCCTCGAAGAAGGCCACCTGCGGCTTGACCGCGACCGCGTCCTCGGCGACCGCGTCGATCACCCCGGCGCAGAAGCGCTCGTACGCGCGCGCCCGGCCGGAGGCGCCGGGATGCAGGCCCGTGATCACCTCGGGCGGCAGCAGGTCGATGCGCGGGATCGAGGCCGACGCAGAGGCAGCTGCGCTTGCGCTCCACCGCCTCGGCGACGCGATCTCCGAAGTTCATCCCCGCAAGGGTACCGTCCGCCGCAGCCGGACGAGCCGCGGCGTCACCTCGCGCGATCGTGCCGGAGTCGACCGCCACGCGCGCGCACGCCCGCCGCCGGGCGCGCGAGCGCCGCCGCCACGATGCGGGCCTGGTCGGCCTGGGCGGGCGAGAACGGCTGCGGCGGCCGCGCAGGCCGTGCGCGAGCGCTGCGACGAGCTGGTCGGCCTCGAGGCGGCCGTCGCCCGCGCGCGGCAGGCGCCGGCGGGCGACGACGCGGCCGCCGGCGCAGGCGAACGCCTGCACGAAGCGCTCGTCGAGGTCGGGGGCGAGCACGACGCCGCTGCGCCCGGCCGCACGGCGCAGCCGCGCCAGGGCGCGCCCGCCGCGGTCGAGGGCGCCGAGCTGGTCGCGTGCCGCCGCCGCCTGCTCGTAGCGGCGCTCGCCGCTCAGACGATCCATCCGCGCGCGCAGGCGCTCGTGCGGCGCGGCCGGCGCGCGCCGCCCTCGAGCCAGGCGCGGGCCGACTGCACCGCGGCCGCGTGCATGTCGGCGCGGTCGCCGCCGCGGCACGGCGCGCAGCAGGTGCCGATCACGCCGGCCAGGCACGACCCGTCGTCGACCGGCAGCCGCGGCCGGCACACGCGCAGGCCGAACGTGTCGCGCACCGCCGCGGCGATCGCCTCGGCCTGGCGGCGCGAGCGCAGCGGCCCGGCCGTGACCGCCGGCGGGTCGGCCGGGCGGGCGGCGACGCGCAGGCGCGGCACCTCCTCGTCGAGCGTGAGCACGAGGTAGCAGGCGCCGTCGGGGTTCGCGCCGCGCGTGTTCGCCGGCGGGCGCAGCCGCTCGATCAGCTCGAGCTCGAGCAGCGCCGCCTCGAACTCCGACCCGAGCGGCCGCGTCTCGACCCGCGCCGCCGCCTCGACCGCGCGCTCGACCTGGGCGCGCAGCGCCCGGCCGGAGAAGTACGAGCGCACGCGGGCGCGCAGGTCGGTGGCCTTGCCGACGTAGAGCACCCGCTCGGACGCGTCGCGAAAGAGGTAGACGCCCGGGCCGGGCGGCACCGCCGCGGCCAGGCTGCGGCGGCCCGCCGCCCGCCGCTTCGCCGGCGCGCACAGGCCGATCACCTCGCCGACCGTCGCCGCCCCGCGCTCCTGGGCCATGCCGAGCAGCCGCACGAGCACCTCGGCGGTGGCCTCGGCGTCGGGCAGCGCGCGGTGGCACGGGCGCACGTCGGTGTCGAAGCGCTCGGCCAGCGTCTGAAGGCTCATGCTGCGCAGCCGGTCGCCCAGCAGGCGGCGGCCGAGCAGCACGGTGTCGATCACGGGCGCGGCCAGCCGCCCGCCGCGCAGCCGGCGCAGCTCGGCGTCGACGAACCCGACGTCGAACCGGGCGTTGTGGGCGACGAGCACGGCGCCCGCGCAGAAGCGCAGGAACTCCTCGAGGACGCGGTCGATCCGCGGGCGCCCGCGCACGTGCAGCGACGAGATCCCGGTGATCGCCGTGATCACCGGCGGGATGGGGACGCACGGATCGACCAGCCGCTCGAACCGGGCGACCGGCGCGAGCGCCGAGATCGCGCACCGCCCCCACCTCGACGATGCGCGACGACCCGGGACGGGTGCCGGTCGTCTCGAGGTCGAACACGACGTAGTCGGCCTGCTCGAGCGGCGCGTCGAGCAGCGACCCGGCGTCCTCCCACTCGGCCAGGGCGACCTCGGTGCCCGACCGCCACGCGAAGCGGGCATCGCTGCGCACGACCTCGTCGACGAGCTGGCGCATCAGCGCCGCGGGGGCGCTGCGGAGCGCGAACAGGCAGGTGGCGGCGTCGGCGACGGTCAGCGGCCGCCCGGCCTCGACCAGACGCGCGTGCAGACGGTCGCCGCCGTCGAGGGTGAGCTGTGCGCCCGACGCGGCCATGACGAACACATGTTCGCACAACGGGCGGACGGCCCGCCGCATCCGCGCGGCTACCAAGACGGACGCCCGCCGCAAGCGGCGGCCGCAGCGGGCGTCCGTCGGCAGGTTCCTACTGCTTGACGGCTGCCTTCAGCTGGCTACCTGCGGAGAACTTCGGCACCTTGCTCGCCGGGATGGTGACTTTCTGCCCCGGGTTGCGCGGGTTCACACCCATGCGCGCCTTGCGCGCCTGCACGCTGAACTTGCCAAAACCCGTGAAGGTGACCTCGTCGCCCTTCTTGAGGGCGTCCTTCACGGAGTCGAGCACCGCGTCGAGCGCCGCGCCGGCGTCCTTCTTGGACAGGCCGGACCTGGTCGCTACGGCGTCGATGAAATCGCTCTTGGTCACGTGTCCTCCTGGGTCGTTGTCCGGGAACCTGTGAAGCGGCACCACCCTATCACCGCGGTCGGACGGCCACAATCGCCCTTCCCGAGCCGGATTCAGGCCGTTTGCGGCGCGGGCCGCAGACCGAGCGACTCGACAGTGAAGAGGGCGGTATAGGCCACTCCGGTCTCGGCGATCGCCGCGGCGCCCGCCCTCCTGGCGGTCGACCACCGAAATTGCAGCACAAACGTCGAGCTCCGCGGCTCGCAGCGCCTCGATCGCAGCGATCAGCGCACCGCCCGAAGTGACCACGTCCTCGACCACGCAGACGCGCGTCCCCGGGCGCGTACACGCCCTCCAGACGGTTGCTCGTGCCGTACTCCTTGGCCTCCTTGCGCACGATCACGTAGGGCAGGCCGGTCTCGATCGACGTCACCGCCGCGAGCGGGACGGCGCCGAGCTCGGGCCCCGCCAGGAGCTCGGCCTGCGGCGCATGCGCGCGGACGAGCGCGGCCAGCTCGCGGCCGAGGCCCGGCGAGCAGGGCCGGATCGGTCTCGAAGCGGTACTTGTCGAGGTAGTAGCGGCTGCGCCGGCCCGAGCGCAGCACGAAGTCGCCCTCGAGGTACGCCCGCTCCACCAGCCTGCGGCCGAGCTCGGCCGGGCCGGAGCCGCTCACCCAGCCTCCGCCAGCAGGTCGCGGGCGATCGGCAGCAGGCGGTCGGCGTCGGGCGAGCCCGTCGCGAGCGACAGCATCGAGCCGTCGTCGAAGTACAGGTCGACGCGCGTGCGGTTGCGCGCGCTGCGGCGGCGGTAGAAGATCGTGCCCGCGAACGAGCCGGCGCCGAGCAGCGCTCCCAGCCAGATGCGGCGCTTAGGCATCGCCACCCTCCTCCGCCGGGCCTCGGCCGGCGCCGGATCCTCGGCGGGTGCGGCCGCAGCAGCCGGCGCACCGGTCCCGCCGTCGCCCGCGGCGAGCTGGCGCAGCAGCGTCTTCAGGTCGTAGAAGACGAGCCCGACCGTCGGGTCGGCCCCGGTCGTCGCGACCGCCATCCGGTCGCCGTCGAGCACCACGAAGACGCTGCCGTCGGGCGTCGCCGCCTGGAGCTGGGAGAGCGCGTCGCGGCCGAGGTCGCCGCGCACGGAGTCGGCGCCCGCGACCAGGTCGCGCGCGAGGCCGCCGAGGCGCTCGGCCCGGGCTCCCTCGACCGTGGCCGCCTGCACGGCGCCGTCGCGGCCGCCCACCAGGATCACCTCGATCTGGGTGGAAAGGCCCTTCAGCTCGTCGATCGCGGCGGCTGCATCCATCACGTTGAACCTAGCACATGCCGATATCCTCACCCGCCATGGCAGCGAACACCCCCCGGCTCGTCCTGCACCCGCTGCGGACGGTGGCCGAGTTCGGGCATCCCGTGATCTCCAAGTACCTGCGCGACCGCGGGCCGCACCTGGCCGCGATGGTGGCGTACTACGCGCTGCTCTCGCTGGTGCCCTTCCTGTTCCTGACAGCGTCGCTGCTCGGCTTCGCCGGCCACGTGTCGCCCAACTCGTACCTGATCCGCGAGCTCGCCCACATCCTGCCGGGCCAGTCCGCGCGCGACCTGCTGAACACCGTGCACGCGATCCAGCGCGACGCCGGCACGCTGGGCGTGCTCGGCTTCCTCGGCCTCGTCTGGGGCACGCTCGGCTTCTACTCGTCGCTCGAGTCGGCCCTGAACATCGTGTTCGGCGTCCAGAACCGCACGTTCCTGCACCAGAAGTGGATCACGTTCGTGCTCGTGACCCTGTCGCTGCTCGTGCTGTTCACGTCGCTGATCGTGACGACGGCCGCCACCGGCTGGTACCACCGCCACGTCCCCCACCTGATCGACCTGAAGCTGATCCCGTTCGTCGCCACCCTGGCCGCCACGAGCGCGGGCATCTTCCTGTTCCTGATCGCCGTCTACCGCGTCCTCACGAACGTCGATCTGCACATGGCCGACGTGTGGCCGGGCGCGCTGGTCGGCACGTCCTCTTCCAGGCGCTGTTCTCGGGCCTGTCGCTCTACCTGCGCTTCTCCGACCAGCTGCTCGCGCTGCGCGCGTTCGGCGGCCTCGTGCTGCTGCTCGTGTGGCTCTACCTGATGACGAACATCCTCATCCTCGGGGCCGAGATCAACTGGTGGCACTGGTCGCGGCGGCAGCCGGCGGAGCCGGAGCTCGGAGGGCTGGCGTGAGCGCGCTCGAGTACGAGATGACCTACGCCGAGACGATCGACGGGCCGGTGGGACCGACCAGCGGCGCGCCGCTCGGCGACCGGCTCTGCGGCAGGTGACGACCGCGACGCTGCACCCGCGGGCGCGGATCGACGCCAACTGCGGTCCCGGAGACGTCCGGGTCCGGCCGGAGCGCATGCGGCTCTGCCAGCCGGATCTCGCGCGCCGATCGTCAGCGACGACGCTGGTGGACGTGCCGAGAAGTCACCTGCGTGTCGGTCGACGCAATCCTCGCCGCCGTCGCGCGCCGGGACGCAGGATCGCGATCGAGTCTGCGGCAGCGCCGTCAGTCGGCCTCGGCGGCAGGTCGTCGCGCACGACCCGGCGAGAGCCTCTGCGACGCGCGGTGACGGGCGGAATCGGTCTCGGCCATGAGGCCCTCCTGCCGTCGGGTTGCCCCAAGGCTCCCGCTCACGCCCGCGTCCACAGCGCGCCCGAGCTGTAGCGGCGCAGTCCGAGGCTGAACGTCGTGACGGCGACCATCGCGAAGAACGCCGCCGCCGCGACCGCGGCCACGGCGACCGGCCAGCTGAAGCTCGCGACGAGGCTCGTCGGCAGGCCCGTCACGAAGGCGGCGGGCACGGCCGTGAACAGGAACGAGCTTCGTGAGCGCCACCGAAGACGTCGATCGGGTAGGAGGCGAAGATCAGGATGGCCTGGAAGCCCAGGTCGGCCTGCTCGCCGCGGCCGCCCGCAAAGAGCGTCAGCGATCCGAGCGCGACCAGGAAGCCGACCAGCACGACCGATCCGCACAGCGACGCCGAACACGAACACCGCCGCCCGCTCCGGCGTCGGATCGCCGGCGACGACGAAGAGCACGCGGCCCGAAGGCGAGGTCGCCGAGGAGCGCCGTGTCGACCCGCCGCGTCAGCAGGTAGGTGAGCGGGTTCGTCGGCAGCGCGAGCGCGGCGTCGAGGCCGCCGCCCGCGACCAGCTCGCCGAGCCGGCGCGCGTTCGCGAGCAGGCCGAGGCTCGATGCCGCTGCGACGTGCGTCAGGATCGCGAAGAGCAGCAGCACCTGGTGCGTGTCCCAGCCGCGCAGCGTGCCGACCTTGCGGAAGAAGAGCACCCAGAAGACCACCCAGGCGACGTCGTTCACCATCATGACCGCGACCTGGAACCAGAAGCCGCGCCGGTTCGACCACGCCTCCAGGAACGCGGTGCGCACGTGGCGAGCGCGATCGTCATCCGCCCACCACCTCCAGCCGCCGCTCGCCGGCCGCGAACACCGCGCCGCGCAGCCCAGCAGCACGACCAGCCAGCCCAGCCTGCACGGCCAGCAGCGCACGGCTCGACGTGCCCGGACGCGAGCCGCGCCGGCGCGTACGCCATCGCCGCGAACGGCAGCGACTCGGCCACCGTCGGCCAGCGCCGCGGGCAGGAACTCGAGCGGGCAGCAGCATCCCGCCGACCAGGAACACGAGCTTCTGGTACAGGAACCAGGTCGACGCGCGTCCCGCAGCCAGAAGGCGGCGCCGGCGAAGGCGTGCTGGGCGGCCAGGTTGCAGCGCGAGCGCGAGCAGGCACGCCGGCACGGCCAGGGCGAGCGCGGCGCCGCTCGGCGGTGGCGCCGACGTAGAGCCACACGATCGCCGCGCCGACGGCGCAGCGCGCACACGAGCCGCACGAGCGCCTCGCCGAGCTCGGCCGCCAGGCGCAGCCCGACCACCGACGCGGGCCGCAGCATCTCGACCACGATCGCGCCGGAGGCGATGTCCCAGCCGATGCTCTCGATCATGCGCGGCTTGGTCGCGATCACCGCGCCCTCGGCGGCGGCCACGTACCAGAGCAGCGCGCGGTGCGTCGTAGCCGGCGATCGACCCGCCGTTCGCCTGCGTCGCGGCCGACCACAGCGCCGAGAAGATGACCAGGATGAGGGCGTAGAAGGTGACGCGCACGGCCAGCTCGCCCGGCTGGTGCAGCGCCCGCCGGGCGGCGATAGTGCGCCTGGGCGAGCGCATCGCGCGTCATCGTGCGGCCCCCGTAGATCTCCGAGATGACCTGCTCGAGCGGCGGGTCGACGACCGAGATGTCGGCGATCGCGTAGCCGTCGAGCAGCCCGTCGAGCACCGCCCGCACCGACCGCCGGCGCGTGTCGACGACGAGCGCGTACGACCGTGTCGGACTCCGGCGTCACCTCGACGCCGTCCATGGCGAGCTCGCCCGGAGCCTCCTCGAAGCGCACCTCGAGCAGCTTCGTCTGCAGGAGCGTCGTGCGCATGCGCTGCACCTGATCGTCGTAGATGATCGTGCCGTGGTTGATCACGACGACGCGGTCGGCCACGTGCTCGATGTCGGCCACGTCGTGCGAGGTCAGGAACACGGTCGTGCCCTGCTCCTCGTTCAGCCGCACGACCATCTCGCGGAAGCGCTGCTTGGCCAGCAGGTCGAGCCCGATCGTCGGCTCGTCGAGGAAGAGCACCTCGGGGCCGTGCAGCACCGTCGCGGCCAGCTCGCAGCGCATCCGCTGCCCGAGCGAGAGCGACCGCACGGGCTGGTCGAACAGGTCGGCGGCCTCGAGCAGCTCGGCGAGCTCGTCGGTGCGGCGGCGCGCGTCGGCCTCGTCGAGGCGGTAGATGCGTGCGAGCAGGTGCAGCGTCTGCCGGGTCGTGAGCTCGAACCAGAGCTGCGAGCGCTGGCCGAAGAGGGTGCCGATGCGGCGGGCGAGGTCGCGCCGCTGCGTCCACGGCACGAGCCCGAGCACCGTCGCGCGCCCGCTCGTCGGGTGCAGGATTCCGGTCAGCATCTTGATCGAGGTCGACTTGCCGGCCCCGTTCGGGCCGATGTAGGCCAGCCGCTCGCCCCGCTCGACCTGGAAGGTGATGTCGCGCACGGCCTCGACCGTCCGGCGCGCGCGACCGCGCCCGGCGGTGAACGCCTTCGTCAGCTCGTGTGCCTCGATTGCCAGCATGCGTGTGGGTCCAACAAAAAGCCCCGGGTGGAAGGCCCGAGGCGGTCGGCGGTCAGATGCAGTGACTCGATCTACAGCGCGCGACGCCCCGGCCCGGTTCGGTGGCCCGGGACACTCACCTTCGTCGTGAGAGAGAGCGCCATTCCCCGCACCATAGCCGCGGGAACTTGTGTACGGCAAGGGGCTTCGGCAGGTGCCAGGCACCTCACGAGGGGAGCAGCGGCCGCAAAGCGGCGACGGCGCGGGCGCGGTGTGACATCGCGTCCTTCTCCTCCGCGCGCATCTCGGCCACGGTGCGCGTCTCGCCGTCGGGGATGAAGGCGGGGTCGTAGCCGAAGCCGCCGCTGCCGCGCGGCTCGCGGGCGAGCGTCCCGCGCAGCTCACCGCGGCCGTGCAGCTCCGCGCCGCCGGGCGCGATCGCGACCAGCTCGGCCACGTAGCGCACGCGGCGATCGGCGGCGTCGCGCAGCGCGTCGAGCAGCTTCGCCAGGTTCTCCGCGTCGGTCGCGTCCTCGCCGGCGTAGCGCGCCGAGCGCACCCCGGGCACGCCTCCCAGCGCGGCCGCCTCGATGCCGGAGTCGTCGGCGAGCACCCAGTCGCCGCCGCCCGTGGCCGCGAACACGTGCCGCGCCTTGAGGAGCGCGTTTGCGACGAACGTGTCGCCCGTCTCCTCGGGCAGCTCGCCCGCGAACGGCTCGACCGCCCACCCCGGGAGCACGCGCCCGAGCTCGACGGCCTTGTGGGCGTTCGCCGACGCCAGCACGATCCGCCGCCCGCTCACGCGTCCTTGAGCACCCGTTCCTGCTCGCGGCCGATCGTCTCGATGCCGCCCGCTGCGAGCTCGAGCAGCCGGTCGAGCGAGGCGCGCCCGAACGGCGTGCGCTCGGCGGTCGCCTGCACCTCGATCAGCTCGCCGCTCCCGGTCATGACGACGTTCATGTCCACCTCGGCGCGGCTGTCCTCGGCGTAGGGCAGGTCGAGCAGGGGCTCTGCGTCGACGATGCCGACCGACACGGCCGCCACGGAGTCGCGCAGCGGCACCCGCTCGAGGCCGCCGCGGGCGACGAGGCGCTGAAGCGCCATGTGCAGCGCGACGTAGCCGCCGCAGATCGCGGCGCAGCGGGTGCCGCCGTCGGCCTGGATCACGTCGCAGTCGATCCACACGGTGCGCTCGCCGAGCGCCTTGAAGTCGACCACCGAGCGCAGCGACCGGCCGACCAGGCGCTGGATCTCGACCGTGCGGCCGTCGACGCGGCCGCGGCTTGCGTCGCGCGACTTCCGCTCCGAGGTCGACCCGGGCAGCATCCCGTACTCCGACGTCACCCAGCCCGTGCCGCGCCCGCGCATCCACGGCGGCACGGACTCCTCGACCATCGCGGTGCAGATCAGCCGCGTCTGGCCGATGCGGAAGAGCGCCGACCCCGAGGCCGACGGGATGAAGTCGGGCTCGATCTCGATCGGGCGCAGGTCTTCCGGGCCGCGCCCGTCGGCGCGGCTCATGCGGCCACCCGCAGGTTGGCGGGGTCGACGCGCTCGACCCCGGTCAGCGGCAGCTGCAGGAAGCGGCCGGCGACGTCGATGAACGCCGCCGGATCGCCCGTGCAGAGGAAGCGGTAGTCGCCCTCGCGGCCGGGGTCGTTGCCGACGCCGCGCCGGGCCAGCGTCTCGGCCACCTCGCGCGCGATCTCCTCGGCCGAGGTGATCAGCGTGACGTCGCGGCCGTAGATGCGCTGGAGCATCTGCCGGATCAGCGGGTAGTGCGTGCAGCCGAGGATGACCGTGTCGGCGCCCGCGCGCTTGAGCGGCGCGGCGTAGGTCTTGGCGGCCTCGTGCAGGGCGTGGCCGTGGGTGTCGCCGCTCTGGATCAGCGGCACGAGGTCGGGGCAGGCGACCTGGGTCACCTCGATGCCGGCGTCGAGCGAGGTGCACGGCGGCCGGGTAGCGGCCGCTCGCGACGGTGGCCTGCGTCGCCATCACGCCGACGCGGCGGTTGCGGGTGACCTGCACGGCGGCGCGCGCCTCGGGCGTGATCACGCCGATCAGCGGCACCGCGAACTCGCGCTGGAGCTCCGGCAGCGCCGCCGAGGTGGCGGCGTTGCAGGCGACGACGACGAGCTTCGTGTCGATGCCGGCCAGGTGGGTGGCGATCTCGTGGGCGAAGCGGCGGATCGTGGCCGCGGGCTTGGGGCCGTAGGGGAAGCGGTCGGGCGAGGAGTCGCCGAAGTAGACGAAGTCCTCGTGCGGCAGGCTGACCAGGCACTCGTGCAGCACGGTCAGACCGCCGACGCCGGAGTCGAACATCCCGATCGGGCGCGGATCCATGCGCGGGAGTGTACGGCGGGCGGCCGACGGCGGCGCCTGGATACAATCGCCGCGCGATGGTCGATCTCATCCCCCGCGACGTCCTGTTCGGCAACCCGGAGCGGCTCGCGCCCGCCGTGTCGCCCGACGGCCGCCGGCTGGCGCACATCGCCCCGGTCGACGGCGTGCTGAACGTGTGGGTGGGGACGCTCGGCGGCGACGACGCCCGGCCGGTGTCGAGCGACCGCGAGCGCGGCGTCCGCAGCTTCCTGTGGTGCGAGGACAACCGCCACATCGTCTACCCGCAGGACTCGGGCGGCGACGAGAACTGGCACCTGCACGTGGTCGACCTCGACGACGGCGGCGACGTCGACGTGACGCCGTTCGACGGCGTGCAGGCGCGCATGCTGGCCGCACGACCGCCGCCGGCCGCACCACCTGCTGGTCGGCCTGAACCGCGACAACCCGGAGCTGCACGACGCCTACCTGCTCGACGTGCGCGACGGCTCGCTCGAGCTCGTGGCCAAGAACCCCGGGTTCGCCGGCTGGCTGGTCGACACCGAGCTCGCACGTGCGCGGCGGCATCGCCTTCCAGCGCCGACGGCGGCGCCGAGATCCGCGTCGGCGACCCGGCGACCGGCGAGTACCGCACGCTCCTCGCCGTCGGCCGCCGAGGACGCGCTCTCGACCGACGTGGCGGGCTTCACGCACGACGGCGACCGCGCTCTACCTGGTCACCTCGAAGGACGCGAACGCCGCCCGGCTGCTGCGCATGGACGTCGAGACGGGCGCGTTCGAGGTGCTGGCCGAGGATCCGATCTACGACGTCTCCGACGTCGAGATCGACCCCGACACGCACGGCGGTGCAGGTCGTGAGCTTCACGCGCGAGCGAGCGACCACGTCGTGCTCGACGCCGCGCTGCGGGCAGACGTCGACGCGATGCGCGCGCTGCACCCGGGCGACCTGCACTTCCGCGGCCGCGACCACGCCGACCGCATCTGGATCGCTCGGCTTCACCGCCGACGACGGCCCGGTCGTCCTACTACGCCTTCGACCGCGCCACCGGCAGCCGGCACGTTCCTCTTCGCGCACAAGCCCGACCTGGCCGACTACACGCTCGCGGCGATGGAGCCGTTTTCGTTCACGTCGCGCGACGGGCTCGAGGTGCACGGCTACCTGACCTTCCCGCCCGGCTCCGACCGGCGGCAGGTGCCGACCGTGCTCTTCGTCCACGGCGGCCCGTGGGCGCGCGACGACGTGGGGCTTCGCGCCCGACCCGCAGTGGCTCGCCAACCGCGGCTACCTGTGCGTCCAGGTCAACTACCGCGGCTCGACCGGCTACGGCAAGCGGTTCCTGAACGCCGGCGACCGCGAGTGGGGCGCGCGCATGCACGACGACCTGCTCGACGCGGTCGCGTGGGTCGTCGAGCAGGGCTACGCCGACCCGGCGGAAGGTGGCGATCTACGGCGGCTCCTACGGCGGCTACGCCGCGCTCGTCGGCGCCACGTTCTCGCCCGACGTCTTCACGTGCGCGATCGACGTCGTCGGCCCGTCCGACCTGCGCACGCTGATCCGCAGCATCCCGCCGTACTGGGCGCCGCTCGTCGCCCAGTTCCACAAGCGCGTCGGCAACCCCGAGACCGAGCCGGACTTCCTGTGGTCGCGCTCGCCGCTCTCGCGCGTCGACGCGATCCGGATCCCGATGCTGATCGCCCAGGGCGCGAACGACCCGCGGGTGAAGCAGGAGGAGTCCGACCAGATCGTCGCGGCGATGACCGAGCGCGGGATCCCGCACCGCTACATGGTGTTCCCCGACGAGGGCCACGGGTTCCGCAAGCCCGAGAACAACCTGGCGTTCCACGCCGCCGCCGAGGAGTTCCTGGCCGAGCACCTCGGCGGGCGCCTCGAGCCGGCCCACGCCGACGAAGGGACGGTCGCCACGTGACCGACGACTGGTACGACCCCGAGCACTTCCCCGAGCTGCGCCAGGCGCGCGCCGTGGGTGATGCAGGACATGATCGAGTCCGAGCCCGCGCTCGCGGAGCGGATCGTCTCGGCCGCGGACGCGGCAGCGACCCGGCGGCGCTCGCGCTGCTCGCCCGCGGCGACGGGCCCGCTCACGGTCGTCGGCTGCGGCACGAGCGAGCACGGCTCGCTCGGCGTCGCCGAGATGCTGACGCGAGGCCGGCGTCGATGCCGTCTCGCGCGACGCCTTCGAGGCGTACTGCGACCCCCAGCGCGGCGGCGCCGTCATCGCCGTCTCGCACGAGGGCGGCACCTGGGCGACGGTGCAGGCGCTGCAGGCGGCGCGGGCAGCCGGCTCGGCGACCGGCCTGATCACCGCCCGGCCCGAGTCGGAGTCGACCCGCCACGCCGACGCCGTGCTCGCGACGCCGTCCGTGGATCGGTCGTGGTGCCACACGGTGGGCTACCTCTCGCCGCTCTGCGCCGGCCTGGCGCTCGCCGGGGCGGCATCGGGCGCGCCCGCCGACGCCGCCGCGGCCGGACGCACCGTGGCCGCCGGGCTCGCGTCCTGGGACGCCGCCGTGAGCGCGGCGCGGAGCCTGCACGACTGCGCGCAGCTGCTGATCGTGGGCGGCGGCGCCGACCGCACGAGCGCACGCGAGCTGACGCTCAAGATCGAGGAGGCCTGCCACCTGCCGACGGCGATGCGCAGCCTCGAGACGCTGCTCCACGGCCACCTGCCGGCGACCGGCCCGGACACCGGCGTCGTGCTCGTCCTCTGCGATCGCCGCGCCACGGCCAGGCGCACCGCGCGGGCGCGGGTGCTGCTGCAGGCGTGCGCGCGGATCGGCATCCGCTGCGCCGCGATCACCACCGACCCCGGCCTCGCCGAGCTCGCACCGGCCGGCGTCGTGCCCGTGCCGGCGGCCGACGGCCTGCCCGCCGCCGCCGCGGCGCTGCTCGGCGCCGCCGTGCCGCTGCAGCTCTTCACGCTCGAGCTCGCGCACGCGCGCGACACGAACCCCGACCTGATCCGGCGCGAGCAGGCGACCTACCGCGAGGCGGCGAAGATCGTCGAGGGCGGCGCGTGAGCCTGCGCGCGCTTCACATCGTCAACGAGCCCAGCGGGCCGGGCGGGCTCTTCCTGGCGCCGCTGCGCCTGCACGGCTTCGTGATCGACTCGGTCGACGTCGCCCAGCACGAGCTGCCGAAGAGCCTCGCCGGCTACGACGCGGTGATCTCGTGCGGCGGCACGGCGAACACGCACGAGAGCGACCGCTACCCCTGGATCGACGAGGAGATCGCGCTCCTGCGCGAGGCGCTCGCAGACGGCGTGCCGGTGATCGGCCTGTGCCTGGGCGCGCAGCTGCTGACGCGCGCCGCCGGCGGAACGGTGCACCGCAGCGACCCGTCCGAGGTCGGCTGGGTCGGCGTCTCGACCGTGCCCGCCGCCGCGACCGACGCGGTGCTCGGCGACGTGCCGGAGTCGTTCATGGCGATGCAGTGGCACCACTACGCGTGCGACCTGCCCCCCGGGGCGGTCGAGCTGGCCCGCAACGACACCTGCCTGCAGGCGTTCCGGCTGGGCGAGACGGCCTGGGGGACGCAGTTCCACATCGAGGTCACGCGCGACATCCTGCTCGCATGGCTGCGCTGGGGCGGCGAGGAGCTCGAGAAGGCCGGCTACACCCGGGAGCGGTACCTGGCCGAGCTCGAGAGCCACCTCGACGCGCACGAGGCGATCGGGCGCGGGATGGCCGAGCGGTTCGCCGAGCTGGCCGCGCGCCGGGCCCGCAGCGCCGCCTGAGCGACGCCGCCGGACCGGTCTAGACCAGTTGCCCGGCGGGTCTTTACTCCGACCGGCCGAGGGGCTAGTGTCGGACGCGACAACGACCCTAAGGAGGGCGTATGAGCACGGATCCGGGAGCCGGAGGGGGGCCTCCCAGCCAGCTCCAGCACCTGTCGGAAGACGAGCAGACGCTGCACCGGCTCGGCTACGCACAGGAGCTTCTGCGCGGCTGGGGCGGGTTCTCGAACTTCGCCATCTCGTTCACCATCATCTCGATCCTCGCCGGCTGCCTCACGTCGTACTACATCGCGATCGTCTGGGGCGGCCCGGTGGCCGTCACGTGGGGCTGGCTGCTCGTCGGCGGCTTCTGCATCCTGGTCTCGCTCGCGATGGGCGAGATCGCGTCCACGTACCCGACCGCGGGCGGCCTCTACTACTGGTCGTCGCGGCTCGGCAGTCCGGGCTGGGGCTGGTTCACCGGCTGGTTCAACTTCCTCGGCCAGGTCGCCGTCACGGCGGCCATCGACTTCGGCGCGGCGACGTTCATCTCGTCGCTGCTCAACCTGTGGTTCAGCATGTCGCTCAGCAAGGAGCACGTGTTCATCGTCTACTCGGTGATCATCGTCCTGCACGGCCTGATCAACACGTTCGGGGTGCGCCTGCTGGCGATGATCAACAACATCTCGGCCTGGTGGCACATGGGCGGCGTGCTCGTGATCGTGCTCGTCCTGATCTTCATCCCCGACCACCACAAGTCGCTCAGCTTCGTGTTCACCGACACCGAGAACTTCTCGGGGTTCCAGGGCCACAGCTTCGCCAATCCCGTGTTCTGGTTCGTGTTCGGGATCGGGCTGCTCGATGTCCCAGTACACGATCACCGGCTACGACGCCTCGGCGCACATGAGCGAGGAGACGCGCAACGCGTCGCGATCGGCCGCGATCGGCATGGTGATGTCGGTCGTCGTGTCGGTGATCTTCGGGTTCATCCTGCTCGTCGCCGTCACGTTCGCGATCCCGGGCCCGGTGGCCAACACCGCCGCGCAGTACGGCTTTGCGGTGCAGTACATCTGGCAGAACGCGATGAGCAACAAGTGGGCCGAGTTCCTGCTCGTGATCGCCTGCGTGGCGCAGTTCTTCTGCGGCCTCGCGTCGGTGACGTCGGCATCGCGGATGATGTTCGCCTTCAGCCGTGACCGGGCGATCCCCGGACACCAGCTGTGGCGCAAGGTCTCGCCCCGCGAGCGGGTGCCGGTGAACTCGGTCTGGGCGATCTGCGTGCTGGCGTGGGCGCTCATGCTGCCCACGCTGAAGAACCCGGTGATCGGCTACGCGGTCGGGACGTCGATCGCGGTGATCGGCCTCTACATCGCCTTCGTGCTTCCGATCTTCCTGCGCTGGCGCGCCAAGGACAAGTTCGAGACGGGCGCGTGGCACCTCGGCAAGCACTACAAGTGGATCGATCCGCTCGCGATCCTGTGGATCGTCGCTGATCTGCGTCCTGTTCCTGCTGCCCCTGTTCCCCGACGGCATCCCCGGGAACTCGGCCGTGGTCGGGACGAACCACTTCCTGGTGACCGTCAACTGGGCCGACGTGAACTACGCCCCGCTGACGGTGGGCGGCGCCTTCATCCTGTTCGGCGGATGGTGGATCCTGTCCGCGAAGAACTGGTTCAAGGGCCCCGTGCGGATGGGCACCGAGGAGGAGCTCGAGCAGATCGAGGCCGGCCTGGCCTCGGGCGACTAGCGGCTCTCGCTGGGGCCGGGCGCCACGTCGGCGTCCGGCCCCAGGAGCGCCTCACGCACGGTGTGGAAGTCGTCGAACGGGGTGTACTCGACGCCCGCCTGGTCGAGGTCCTCGGCCAGGAACCGGCGCGCGAACCGGCGGTCGGCGACGAGCGCGGCGCAGCGGTCGGAGTAGCCGTCGCCGATGTAGACGACCTCGTCGCCGTTGCGTAGGCCGGCGACGATCGAGCGCTTGCACTCCTCGCCGCAGGCGTCGCAGCCGTCCCAGTGGCGGAACTCGACGGTCGTGCCCTGCGGCGTGAACCGGGCCTCGTGGGCGAACACGGGCAGGTGGCCGGCGTCCTCGCGGTCGAGCACCTGCCGGATGATCGACTCGAACCCGCCGGAGACGACCACGACCCGATGCCCGCCGGCCTCGGCGGCCCGCACGAACTCCGCGAAGCCGGGCCGGACGACGGCCGCGTCGACCGCCTCGGCGATGATCGTCTCGGGGTCGCCGCAGACCGGCGCGAACTCCTGCTCCATGCACTCGCGCAGCGTCAGCCGGCCGGCGGCCAGCCCCGCCTCGGCCTGCTCGTAGGCCTCGGGGGCGTAGCGCTCGAGCACGTCGTCGAGGGTGTCGCGCTCGGTGATCGTGCCGTCGAAGTCGACGACGATCAGCAGCGCCAACGAGTCAGCCCGCGCCGCGCCCAGCGAGCGACGGTGTCGGCGTCGTGGCCGTGGGCGATCAGCTGCAGGAGCGGCTTCGGGCTCTTGAGCGTCTGCATCGTCTCCATCTTGCCGACCGAGATGCCCTGGCGCTGGCAGAACCGCAGCAGCGCCTGGCGGTCGCTCGAGAGCAGCCGCCACACCGTCTCCTGGCGGTGCCGGTCGAAGTCGCGGTAGAAGCCGACCTCGCCGGCGATCGCCCGGCGCACGGCCTCGTTGTACTCGGCCCGGTAGTCATGTTCCTCCGACACGTTGCGGGAGTGTAGATGGCGCGATGAACTAGGCTTGCCGCATGGCACACACCGCAGCCCCGAGCACGCGCCGATTCGGCGCCCAGAGCATGACCGCCCCCCTCCACGAGGTGCTCGTGAAGCGCCCCGGCGAGGCCTTCGGGCGCGCGCACGACGACCCGGCGCACGGGTTCCTGCACCCGGTCGACCTGGCCGCGGCGCAGCGACAGCACGACGCCTTCTGCACGATCCTCACCGACCTCGGCGTCGCCGTGCACCAGCTCGACGCCGAGACGCCGAGCCCCGACCTGGTCTACACCTTCGACCCGGCGCTCGTCACCGATCGCGGCGTGATCGCGCTGCGCTCGGGCAAGCCGACCCGTCAGGGCGAGGCGGCGCGCCGTCGAGGCCTGGGCCGACGGCGCACGACATGCCCGTGCTCGGCCGGCTGGAGGCGCCCGAGACCGCCGACGGCGGCGACACGTTCTGGCTGCGGCCCGACGTCTTCTGCATCGGCCGCTCGCTGCGCACGAACGCGGCGGGCGCGCGCCGGCTGACCGCGCTCGTCGGCGGCGACGTGCACGTCTTCGACGTGCCCTACGCCAACGGCCCGGCAGAGTGCCTGCACCTGCTCTCGGTGATCTCGCCGATCGCCGACGACCTGGCCGTCGTCTTCTTCCCCCAGCTCCCCGCGGGGCTCTACGAGCTGCTCGGCGAGCACTCGGTCGACCTCGTCGCGGTGCCCGAGGAGGAGATGGCGACGCAGGGCTGCAACATCCTGGCGGTGCGGCCCGGCGTGGTCGTGATGGTCGAGGGCAACCCGGTCACGCAGCGCGCGCTCCAGGACCGCGGCTGCGAGGTGCACACCTTCCCGGCGGCCGAGGTCTGCATCAACGGCTCCGGCGGCCCCACCTGCATCACCCGCCCGCTCCTGCGCGGATGAAGAACCTGACCCCGGTCGAGCTCGCCGTCGTCGCCAACGTCGATCGCGACCGCCTCGCCGACGATCTCGCGGCGCTCGTCGACATCCCCAGCCTGACCGGCGACGAGAACGCGGTGCAGACCGAGGTCGCCCTGCGGATGACGACCGCCGGGCTCGACGTCGAGCGCGTCGACACGCCCGCGATCGACCTCTCCGACCGACCCCGACTTCCCCGGCGTCGAGGTGGCGCGTGACAGCCACCCGGTCGTGACCGGCCGGCTGACGGGCGACGCCGCCGGCCGGCGGGTGCTGATCGCCGGCCACGTCGACGTCGTCGGCAGCGGCGAGGAGCTGGCCTGGACATCGCCGCCGTTTCGGGCCCGCATCGAGGACGGGGCGCTGTACGGCCGCGGCGCGTGCGACATGAAGGGCGGCGTCGTCGCCGGCCTCGGCGCGCTGCGGGCGATCGCCGAGGCCGGCGTCGAGCTCGGCGGCGAGGCCATGCTCGTGACCGTGCCCGGCGAGGAGGACGGCGGCGCGGGCATGCTCGCCGCGATCCGCGCCGGCTGCACCGGCGACTGGGCCGTCATCACCGAGCCGACCCGGCTCGAGCTCGTCACCGCCCAGGCGGGCGCGATCACGTTCACCCTCACGGTGACCGGGAAGAGCGCCCACGCCGCGTTCCGCCGCCGCGGCGTGTCGGCCGTCGAGAAGCTCGTGCCGGTGATGGACGCGCTCGGGCGCAACGAGCAGGAGCGGAACGCGGCCGAGAAGCTGCAGTCGATGCGCGACCTGGGCCTGCCCTACCCCACGGTCATCGGCCGCGTCCACGCGGGCGACTGGTCGTCGACCGTGCCCGAGCGGCTGGTGGCCGAGGGCCGCTACGGCGTGCGCGTCGGCCAGACCGTGGCCGAGGCCGAGGCCGAGCTGCGCGCGGTCGTCGCCGCGGCCTGCGCCGGCGACGAGTGGCTGCGCGAGCATCCGGTCGAGGTGCAGGTCACCGGCGGCCGCTTCGCGTCGGCGGCCGTGCCGTCGGATCACCCGCTGCCGTGGGCGCGTCGGCGAGGCGGCCCGCGACGTGAACGGGCGGCTGCCGCCCTTCGTCGGCGTGCCGTACGGCTCCGACGCGCGCCTGCTGATCGACCACGGCGCGACGCCGACCGTGCTCTACGGCCCCGGCGACCCCGAGCTCGCCCACACCGTCGACGAGCATGTCGTGCTCGAGGACGTCGCCCGCTGCGCGCGGGTGCTCGCGGTCTGGGTGATGCGCGCGCTCCCGGCCGCCTGAGGGCGACTCGCTACGGCGTGAGCAGCAGCTTGCCCTGGCGTGCGGCGCGACTCGAGGTCCTCGTGGGCCCGACGGGCGTCGGCGAGCGGGTAGCGGCCGCCGATCAGCACGCGCAGCCGGCCGGTCGCCACCCACTCGAACACCTGCTCGGCGCGCGCGAGCAGGTCGTCGCGCGTTGCGGTGTAGTCGGGCAGGATCGGCCGGGTGACGTAGAGCGACCCGGCGGCGGCGAGCCGGTCGACCGCGAGCGGCTCGGGCTGGCCGCTCGACGCGCCGTAGAGCGCCATGAGGCCGCGCGGCCGCAGGGTCGCGAGGCCGGCGGCGAACGTGTCGCGGCCGATGCCGTCGTAGACCACGTGGACGCCGGCGCCGCCCGTGAGCTCGCGCACGGCGTCGGCGAAGCCCTCGTAGGCGATCACCTCGTCGGCGCCGTGCTCGCGGGCCAGCGCGCGCTTCTCCGCGGTCGACGCGGTCGCGATCACGCGGGCGCCGCGCAGCTTCGCGATCTGCGTCAAGAGCAGCCCGACGCCGCCGGCCGCGGCGTGGACGAGCACGTCGTCGCGCGGGCGGATCGGATAGGTCGAGGTCGCCAGGTAGTGGGCCGTCATCCCCTGCAGGAGCACGGCCGCGGCGAGCTCGGCGCCGACCGCCTCGGGCACCTCGACGGCGCGCTCGGCCGAGACGAGCACGCGCTCGGCGTAGCTGCCGGTCGCGCTCGTCCAGGCGACGCGGTCGCCGGGCACGAACTCGGTCACGCCCGCCCCGACGGCGACGACCGTGCCCGCGCCCTCGGCGCCGCCGACGAGCGGCGGCGGCGTGCCGTAGCCGCCGCGGCGCTCGTAGACGTCGCGGAAGTTCACGCCGGCCGCCTCGACGGCGACCAGCAGCTGCCCGTCGCCGGGCTCGGGCTCCGGCCACTCGCGCGGCTCGAGCACCTCGGGGCCGCCGTTTTCGCTGATCACGACCGCCCGCACGGAGCCTCCCTCAGCCCGTCGCGGGGGGCACGGGCGTGCCGTTGTCCCAGCCGTGCAGGTCGAAGCCCTGAGCGCGTCAGCGCCCCGCGCAGCCCGTCGGCGGCCGCGGCCGCGCACACGACGAGCACGCCGCCCTCGGCGCCGTCGTCGCGCCGCAGGGCCGCCGCGACCCGCTCGGGCGGCTGCAGGTGGTGGCCGTTTCGGCCCAGCTCGCGATAGGTGTCGCGCACGACCACGAGCGCGCCGCCCGAGCCCGCGCACGAGGGCGGCGAGCTCGACGAAGTGGCCGACGTCCCAGTCGGACGGCGGCGGCTCGGGGCTGCCTCCGTCGAGGTGCTCGAGCGACGACCGCGGGGTCGGGACGCGATCCCCAGAAGGGGCCGGTGCGCACGTTCGCGATCAGGACCGAACCGGCGGCCGTGTCGAGCAGCGTGCAGACGTGGTCGGCGGTCCACGGGCCGGCGACCTCGATCGCGGCCAGGCGACCGTCCGAGAGGTGCTCGATCGCCGCGGCGAGCGGCGGCGCGGCGGTGCCGGCGGTCGCGGGCACGTCCGCGAGCGGCAGCTCGACACGGTAGTCGCAGCGGGGCGTCGCCCCCGGAGCGACGTGGGTCTGCGGGTCGCCGCCGGGCAGGATCGACCCCGCCGCGAGCGCGACCGCCTCCTGGTCGGCGTCGATGCCGGCCGCGCGCAGCGCGAGGCTCGCCCAGAAGCAGCCGCACAGGTTGTCCATCTGCTGGCCCTCGGCGGCGTAGGCGGCGGCGAACGCGCGCCGGTCGGGCACGGTGCTCAGGGCGTGGGCGGCCACGCCTGGAGCATATTGCGCTTCGGCGCCCACCGCCGCGCGAGCAGGCCGTCGGCCAGGTCGAGGTCGATGTCGGCGCAGGCCACCCCGACCGCGCCGTAGGGGAGGCTCGCGACGAGCTCGCCGGCGGGCGAGATGATGCCGGTGACCGATCCCTGGTCGGGGCCGGCGATGTTGGCCGCGGCGACGTAGACGCTGTTCTCGAGCGCGCGGCACAGGAGCGCCTTCTCGTTGTACGGGTTCGGCGCGTCGCACCATCGCGCCGGCAGCGAGCCGTCGTCGGTGTGGACGAAGTGCGGCGCAAAGACGATCCGTGCGCCGGCGAGCGTGAGCGCGCGGGCGATCTCGGGATAGCGGAACCCCTCGTGGCAGATCGCGATCCCGAAGGTCACCCCCGCCGCGGTGAACGTGCGCCGGCCGCTGCCGGGCACGTAGTGCGGCTCCTCGGTCGGGTCGATCTGCGTCTTTGCCTGCTCGCCGAGGCGCGCCCCGTCGGCGCCGATGACGACCGCGACGATCTCACGGCCGGCCGGCGTCGGCCGCTCGGCGCCGACGATCGTGACGACGCCCGCGCTGCGGGCCGCCGCGGCGACCGTCGCGAGCGCCGCGTCGATCGCCTCGGCGCTCACGTCCGGCACCGGCCGGCGCCTGGACGCGGTGCCCGGGCAGGCCGGTCTCGGGCAGGCACACGATGGCGGCGCCCCGGCGGCCGGCCTCCTCGACGGCGGCGACCGCCGCCGGCACCGCCTCGGCGAGCGTCGCGGTGAGCGGCGTCGAGGCGACCGCGATGCGCACCGGGTCAGGCACTGCGCCGGCCGCCTGGAACTCGGCCCAGCCGCGCGCCCGCGTCTCGCAGGCCGGGCAGGCGCCGCAGCCGTGGCCCCACTCGTGCAGCTCGCCGCGGACGCCCTCGTAGCAGCTGTGCGTCTGCGTGCGGACGAGCTCGAGCACGCCCAGCTCGTCGGCGAGCGCCCACGTCTGCGCCTTGGTGCGGTGAAGCAGCGGCGCGTCGATCGCGAAGTCCGGGCAGTCCATGCCGATCCGGATCGTCTCGGCGAGCGAGCCGACGAAGTCGGCGCGGCAGTCCGGGTAGCCGGCCTCGTCGGTCGAGCACACGCCGGCGACGAGCGTCTCGTAGCCGCGCGGCACGCCGAAGGCGGCGGCGAGGCCGAGGAAGATGATGTTGCGGCCCGGGACGAACGACGAGGGCAGGCCGCGCAGCTCGGCATACGTGTTGCCCGTGCCGGCGGCATCGAGCCGGCTCGCGATGGCAGGGTTCGTCAGGCTGCCGTCGCCGAGCTGCGAGAACACGCCGACGGGCAGGACGACCTGCGGAACGCCGGCGCCGGCCGCGAGGGCGGCGGCGCACTCGAGCTCGACGCGGTGGCGCTGGCCGTAGTCGAACGAGACGGCGTGGACGCGGTCGTAGCGGCGCAGAGCGTCGTACAGGCAGGTGGTCGAGTCCTGCCCGCCCGAGAGGCAGACGACGGCCGCGCCGGCGCTCACGCCGGGTAGGAGCTCGAGGCCGTGACCGCGATCCCCCCGCGTGAGTTGAACCGCACCGTGACCGTCAGCGCGACCGGGTCGAGCGCCGCCACCAGGTCGTCGCGCATGACCGTCGCCAGGTGCTCGTGGAAGATGCCCTGCTCGCGGAAGGTCTCCAGATACAGCTTCAGGCTCTTCGTCTCGACGGCGAGCTTGCCCGGGCGATACTCGATCGCGATCGTCGCCCAGTCGGGCTGGCCGGTGATCGGGCAACGGCAGGTGAACTCCGCGCAGTCGAGCGTGATCACCTGGGTCGTGTCGGCGATCGGGAACGCCTCGATCGTGCGGTCGGACTTGGCGTCAGGGTTTCCGAGCTTGGTCAGTTCCACGTTTCGCCTCGCGGTCAGTGGCCTCGTTGGTGTCCCCATGCGAGGACGTGCAGCTGGGGCAGGATGCGCGCGCCGTCCATCGCCGGGTCGCGGGCGGCGCGCTCACACAGCCACCGGTAACGCTGCGAGACGCCGGCGAGCGCCTCGGTGTGCGACGTCCCCGCCGCGGGCGGGTCGGTGCCGCACGACAGGTGGAAGGGTAGCCGCGGGTGGCGTTCGCGGAGGGCGCTCGCCCAGGCGTAGTCGGCCTCGTCGAAGACGACGACCTTGAGCACGACGTGGGCTCCGGCCGCGGCCGCCAGCTCCAGGAACCGCGCCGACTCCGACTCGTGCTCCGGCGTGGCCATGCCGCTCGAGGGCGGCTTGGGGCTGACCGTCAGCAGGTCGACCTGCGCGAGCCAGTCGCGCCAGACGCTGCCCTGCGTCTCGACGGTCACGCGCCGGCCCGAGCCGTGCAGGAGCGCGACGAGCGCCCCGAGCTCGAGCAGGGCCGGGTTCCCGCCCGAGAGCGTCACCCACTCGGGCGCGCCGGGGAGGTCGTCGAGCGCCGCGACGACCTCGGCCGCCGTCAGCCGCGGGCGCCCGGCGCACGTCGTCGGGCAGCACGGCGAAGAGCGAGTCGCACCAACTGCAGCGGTAGTCGCAGCCGCCGAAGCGGACGAACGCGGTCGGCACGCCGGCGAGCTCCCCCTCGCCCTGGATCGTCGGCCCGAACACCTCGACGACCGGGACGGCGGTCATCGGCGCACGGTGGCCGATGCCGTGTCGGTCTCCCAGACCGTCACCTCGGAGGCCGGCAGACCGGCGGCAACGAGCAGGTCGAGCATCCAGGCGGCGATGTGCTCGGCGGTGGTCGGAAGGAACCGCGTGGGCATCGTCTCGTTCAGGAAGCGGTGGTCGACGAGCGGCTCCGCCTCGCGCTTCCACCACTCCGACACCGCCAGGAAGTCGAGCACCATGCCGTCGTCGGACTCGCCCCGCACCGGCTTGATCTCGCCCTCGAAGCAGAGCTCGATGCGGTAGGAGTGGCCGTGCAGGCCGCGGCACTTGCCGGCATGGTCGGGCAGCGAGTGGGCCGCCTCGAAGCGGAACGTCTTTCGGATCTGCGCGCGCATCGGCGCCGACAGCCTACCTACGACCGGAACTGCTCCTGGAGGCCGAGCGACTGCGGCAGGCTCCGTGCGCGGGCGGCGATGACGAGTGCGGCCAGCAATCGCGAGCAGGCCGCCCGCGACGACGACCTCGACGCCGTGGCCGTAGCGGTTCTGGGCGCCGGTGGAGCCGTACCCGGCCTCGATTGCGGTCCGCGTCGCCTGCGCGTGCCAGTGCCCGACGCAGAGCCACACCTCGGCGAGGGCGGCGAGGCCGAGGCCTGCGACCGCGACGGCTGCGATCACGATGATGCGAGCGCTCCGCGTCCGCGTCCCCAACTGGCTCGCAACGGCGATCCCGAGGGCCACGAGGACGATCTGCGTCTTCGCGTCGCTCGCGAAGTGTGCGGTGACCGTGGTCGGCCCGATCGTCGTCGTACCGGCCGCGAACCGCACGCCCTCGATGAGGGCGAAGATCGCCGCGAGGGCGGTCACGCGCCCGGCGATCCGCAGCATGGGGATGTCGGCCTGCACCCACCGTTCATCGGCGCGCCGCCGGGTCGCTTGAAGCGCGCCGGGCGTAGCATGCGACCGTCGCGACGTCCGCGTCTAGGACGGCTCGGCCGGGATCTCGAGCTCGATCTCGAGCTCCGGATCGTGCCGCCGCGCCTGCCACATCCGCCCGAGCGCCACGCCGCCGACGATGAACACGCCGCCGACGATCTGGATCCCGCCGATCGCCTCGCCGAGGAGCAGCGCCGCGAAGAGCGCCCCGAGGAAGGGCTGCAGGTACATGAAGAGCGTCGCCCTCGCGGCGCCGACGCGGCGCAGGGCGGCGAAGTAGAGCACGTTGGTGACGACGAGCGGGAACACCGTCGAGTATCCGAGCGCGGCCCAGCGCAGCGCCCCGATGTCGGCGAAGTTCTGGCTCGCGAGCTGCACCGCGGCAAACGGCGCCATCAGGACGGCTCCGACCAGGATCATCAGCGTCGAGAGCCGCATGGCGCTGTAGCGACCGAAGAGCGGCCGCAGCATCACGGAGTAGGCCGCCCAGCTGAGCGCGGCCCCGATCGCGAGCAGGTCGCCCTTCAGGCTGAACCCCTCAAGGCCGGATCCGCCCTGGACGACGAGCGCGACGCCCGCGAGCGACACGCCGAGGGCCAGCCAGTGCACGGGCCGCACCCGCTCGTGACCGAGCGCGACCGCGAACGCGGCCGTGAACGCCGGCGCCGCCCCCAGGATCAGGGCGACGTTGGCCGCCGCCGTGTAGTCGAGCGCGTAGTTGAACGTGAGCTGGTTCAGGAAGATGCCGGTCGCCCCGGCGAGCACCACCCGCGGCACGTCGCGGCGGGCCACCCGGAGGCTGCCCTCGAGCCGCAGCACGATCGCCGCCATCGCGAGGCCCGCGGCCGTGAACCGCAGGCCGGAGAAGGCCAGCGGGTTCCAGCGCTCGAACGCGTACTTGGTGGTGGCGTAGTTCAGGCTCCAGAGCACGTTGGCGAGCACCAGCATGCCGTCGGCCCGGTCGGGGCGTCGCACGCGGGCAGACTACGAGATCGGCCGAGCGGGTAGAGTGGCAACCGATGCGGGCGGGAGCAAACGCTGTCTACCGGTGGCTGGCGGTGCTGATCCTCGCGGCGATCGTCGTGCAGTTCTTCCTCGCCGGCTACGGCGTCTTCGGCGGCCGCACATCCGACACGTCGTCGGGCAAGTTCCCCGAGGTGTCGACGCTCGACGCGCACCGCGCCCTCGGCGACCTCATCATCCTGCTCGCGCTGATCCTCGTGCTCGTGGCGCTCGTCGCGGGCAAGCGCGGCAGCGCGATGGGCGAGCCGGGCGGCCTGCTCATCCTCACCCTGCTCCAGTCGGTGCTCGCGCACCTCGGCACCGACACCGGGGCGCTCTTCGGCGGCCTGCACGTGCTGAACGCGCTCGCGATCCTCGCCGTCTCCGGCCGGATCGTGGCGACATCGCGGCGCGGTCCGCCCGCCGCGACACCCTGATCAGCCGGCGCGCACGCCGAGGAAGATGACCGCGATCAGGACGGCGACGATCACGGCGGCGATCAGCCCGGCCCAGGTACGGCCGCGGCGGTCGAGCAGCGGCACGCGCACCACCTGCCGCGGCGGCACCACCGCGACGTCGGCCGCCATGTCGGGACGCGCGTTCAGCTCGGCCAGGAGCTCCTGCGGGTCGAGCCCGAGCTGCTCGGCGTAGCCGCGGACGAAGGCGCGCACGTACGCGGGGCCAGGGAGCACGTCGAAGCGCCCCTCCTCGAGCGCCAGCAGGAACTTCGCGCGGATGCGCGTCTCGGCCTCGATCTCGTCGATCCCGATCCCGCGCCGCTCGCGCTCTTCGCGCAGCCGTGTGCCGACATCAGCCATTCCGCGCGGATTGTGCCTGTGCCGCCGCCCGGCGGCAACGGCGGCCTATCCGTTCCGCAGCGTCGAGGTGTCGACCACCTCGAGGTCCTGGCCCTTGATCTTGTTCAGCTCGTGCAGCGCCGAGTCGTTGAAGAGCGGGTTCGAGAAACCGGAGATGTAGCCGGAGGAGCCGTTGTCGGCCAGGATCATCCCGTAGCGCTGCAGGGCGATCGCGATCACCCGCGCCGGGCGCGGGAGCGAGTTCACGTTGAACGACGCCTTCAGGCGGATGCGCAGCCCCATCGGCGGCAGCGTCGCGCAGCTGCCGGAGCCGGCATCGTGACGGGCGGGATAGATGTGGCCGCTGCAGGTCGCCGGGGCGGTGAAGCGCAGGGCGTGGTCGATCACGCCGGCCTTCACCTCGGAGTGTCGCACCAGGCCCGGCAGGATCGGCAGGCCTGCAGCGTCGGCGCTCGTCCAGGTGTTCGGGCGCAGGTGGTTGGAGGTGAGCGACCAGATCGCGCCCGAACCGGCGTGCCAGCCGGTCGCCGTGTGCCGGGCGGCGAAGAGCTCGTAGAGCTTGCAGTTGCCGCGGTCGACGATCAGGAGGTGGCGGTCGGAGCCGCGCTCGATCAGGGGCCTGGCCGGGATCGGGTAGGGCCCCTTGTCCGACTCGCTCGCGTACTGGAAGCGGACGCGGTGGGTCGCCTGCTTCTTGCCGACGACGTTCACGGGGATGCCGTAGCCCGCGAACGAGCCGAAGTCGGGGTGAAGGCCCGCGCTGAAGTCGATCGCGTGCAGCATCGTCGCCGAGTTCGCCGCGACGGGCAGGCTGTCGACGCGCTTGTTCCAGACGTTCGTCGCCGGGAAGATCGGGCAGTTGGGCGCGCTCGGGAGCGGCATCGCGACGGCGCGCACCGTCCCGAAGGCCAGCGCGGCGGCCGCCACGGCCACGGCCAGCGGCGACGACACGGACGGACAGAAGACCCCTCATGCGCGCATGATGGGAGACCGGGCGCCGGGGTGCAACCCACGGATGGGTGAGCTTACGGAACGCTTACGCGCGGCGCCGTCTTATCCTTACGAGCGATGGCGGCGACGGGCACGAGCGACTACGCGGTCGAGGTGGAAGGGCTCGAGAAGCGCTACCCGAAGGCTCCCGTGAACGCCGTCGACGGCGTCTCGTTCACCGTGCAGCGGGGCGAGGTGTTCGGCCTGCTCGGGCCGAACGGCGCCGGCAAGACGACGACGATCGGCGTCCTCACCACGCGCGTGCGGCTGACGGCGGGCGTCGCCCGCGTGGTCGGCATCGACGTGACCGCCGACGCCGTGCGCGCGCGCAGCATGCTGGCCGTGGTGCCGCAGCGCAACAACCTCGACCGGTCGCTCTCGATCCGCCAGAACCTGATCTTCCACGCCGCCTATCACCGCGTGCCGGCGGCCGCGCGCAACCGCCGCGCCGACGAGCTGCTCGCGCTCTTCGGCCTCACCGACCGGGCCGACGACAAGGTCGACTTCGTCTCGGGCGGCCAGGCCCAGCGGATCATGATCGCCCGGGCGATGATGCACACGCCGCAGGTGCTCTTCCTCGACGAGCCGAGCACCGGCCTCGACCCGGCGGCGCGCCTGTTCGTGTGGGATCGCATCCGCGACCTGCGCGACCAGGGCGTGACGATCGTGATCACCACGCACGACATGGACGAGGCCGCCACCCTGGCCGAGCGGGTCGGGATCATGGATCACGGCCGCCTGCTCGCGCTCGACCGGCCCGACGTGCTCACACGCAGCCTGCCGGGCCGAACGACGCTCGAGATCGCGATGGCGGGAGCCGACGGCAACCTCGGCCCGGCGGTGGAGGCGCTCGGGCGGCTCGACGGCGTCGAGCGGATCGAGCAGCTCGAGCCGAGCGACGGCCACGTGCGCCTGTACGTGGCGGGGGACGCGCCGCTCATGGTCGCCCCGGTCGCGACCGCGCTCGCGGCCTTCGGCATCACGCTCTCCGACGTGAAGATCGGCGAGCCGAGCCTCGAGGACGTGTTCATCGGCCTCACCGGACGGGCGCTGCGATGAGCGCGCCGGCGGCACCGGCGTCGCGCACGGCCGCGCCCGCGGTGTTCCTCGCCGTGCTCTGGCGCGACCTCTTCGTGACCGGCCGCGAGCTGCCCGTGTTCCTGGCGCAGGTGGTGCTGCAGCCGCTCTTCATGCTGTTCGTGTTCGGCAAGGTGCTCTCGAGCCTCGGCTACACCCGGCCCGGCTACACCCACCTGCTGTTCCCCGGGATCGTCGCGCTGACGGCGCTCCTGACGGCGCTCCAGTCGACCGCGCTCCCGCTCGTGATCGAGTTCTCGTTCACCAAGGAGATCGAGGACCGCCTGCTCGCGCCGATCCCGGTCGCGCTGGTCGCGGTCGAGAAGATGGTCTTCGCGTCCATGCGGGCGCTGGTCGCGGCCGTCTTCATGTTCCCGATCGGCATCCTGATCCTGGGATCGGTGCCGTGGCGGGCCGCCGGCGCGCCGCTCTTCATCGTGCATCCTCGCTGCTCGGCACGCTCGTCGGGGCGGCGATGGGCCTGACGATGGGCACGCTCGTGCCGCCCAACCGGATCACGGTCATGTTCACGCTCGTCCTGACGCCGCTGCTCTTCACCGGCTGCAGCCAGTACCCGTGGCCGTCGCTCTCGACGCTCCCGTGGTTCCAGGTCGTGACGGCGTTCAACCCGCTCACCTACGTCAGCGAGGGCATGCGCGGCGCGCTCGTGCCCGGCGTCCCCCACATCCGGCCGCCGATCTGCGTCGGCGCGCTCCTGCTCTCGCTCGCGATCTTCTCCGCGATCGGCATCCGCGGGTTCCTGCGCCAGGCCGTCGACTAGCTGCGGCCGGCCAGGATCCCCTCGGGCAGGAACATGCCCACCACCCAGTTCGGCTGGTCGACCACCTCGTGCACGCGCAGGTCGCAGGCCACCGAGCACAGCGCGTAGGCCTCCTCGCGGTCGAGCCCGTAGCGGTGGCCGAGGTGGCCGATCATCGCCCGGGTGGCCGCGCGCGTCGCCTCGAACAGGTCGGGCCCGACGCCGGTCGTGACATGGAACGAGTCCGCCTCGGTGCGCGCGAGCTCTCCCGGCCGGCACGGAGTACTGCGGGGCCGGCACCGAGAAGTCGCGGCGCACGCTCAGGCGAAGGACGATGTCCATGGCCGCCTCGACGGCGGTGCCGCACACCTCGCCGTCGCCCATCGCGGCGTGCGTGTCGCCGACCGAGAAGAGCGCGCCGTCGACGCCGACCGGCAGGTACAGGGTCGTGCCGGCGCGCAGGTGCTTGATGTCGAGGTTGCCGCCCCAGGTCGACGGCGGCACGATCGAGTGCTCGCCGGGCTCCGGCAGCGCCACTCCGATCGTGCCCGGGAACGGCTCGAACGGGAGCGTGATCCCGTCGGCGAAGCGCACCCGGCGGGTCTCGGCGTCGACCTGCGAGATGCGCAGCCACGGGTCGGGGTACTCGTCTGCCAGGAGCCCGAACCCGGGGATGATCGCCGTCCAGCCCCAGTCGCCGGGGCGCAGCTCGAGGATCTCGACCGCGAGCACGTCGCCCGGCTTCGCCCCCTTCACGGCGACCGGGCCGCTGACCGGGTTCACGTGCGAGAAGTCGAGGTTCGTGACGGCGTCGACCGTCGAGTCCTTGCCGATCTGCTCGTCGCCCGCGTCGCGCACGTGGAACTCGACCTCGGCGCCCGAGTCGACCTCGAGCACGGGCTCGATCGCGTTGTCCCAGACGTAGTTGAACGCGTCCGGCCTGACCTCGTGCAGTGAGTGGCGATGCATGCGATGACCTCCTGCGGTGAGCGAGCGCGAGTCTACCTGGAGGCGGGGGCGCGGCAGCGGCCGCAGGTCGGGCGCGACCGAGCCCTCGCGGGCGGCGGGCGCCGCCAGCAGCTCGCGGCTGTAGTGGTGCTTCAGGAGGCCGCTGTCGAGCAGGCCGGGGAAGCGGTCGACGAACTCGTCGAACCCGAGCGCGGGCGCCTCCTCGAGGTGGTGGTGCACGAGCGCCACCCACGCCTCGGTGATCGTGCGGTGGTACTTGTCCGGCGCGCCGTGGGCGGCGGCGACGTGCCGGATCGTGTCCTCCACCCGCCGCACGGCCACGTCGCGGTCGTGCTCGCGCAGCTCGCGCCAGGCCAGGCGGATGTGCTCACGATGCCCGAACTCGCCCGCCGGGCCGAGGATGTCGGAGGCGACGTGGTGCACGGTCGGGTGTAGGCCGGAGGCGTTCCGCCCGGAATGCCAGTCGGCGCTTTCGGCATGTGCCAGTTTCGGATTGAGATCCCGCCTGCCCGGGACCTCGGCGGAGGGCCGCGCCCGAGGGCTTCCGACGCGGCGGAGCGCTCCCCTGAAGCTGGCGGAGCCGCGGCGGGCGGCCCGCAGGGCCGCTGGCGTTGCCGCCGCACCCTGCGCGCGGCCGAGGCCTCGGCTTAAGGGCAGTTGGCGGTATCGGCATGTGTCATTTGCTGTTCCACGACACTCCCGCAACACCTCGACACCCACGTGCGACGCCTGCCTCGTCACACTCGCTGGCAGCCATGAACGCACTGCCGACTCTGTACAAAGCGCGGAACCTGCCACTGAAGCGGCCGGTGTGCGCCATCTGCGTCGACCGTACCCGCGGGCGGACGGAGGAGGTGCGGCTCGGGTACCGCGTGACCGTCTGGCTGTGCCCGGGGCATGCGGCGCAGGCGTTTCAGACCAAGCGGGGCGGGAGAGACTTCGTGCGGACGCTTTGGGGGGTGTGGCAGGCCAACGGCTGCATGACCGCGGCTCGGCATCGGGCGCTCGACGCGCACCTGGCCAGCTTGCGCGGCCCGACCGCGCGCCGGCGGCCGGGAAGCTACGCCTGGCCGCAGCTCCGCCGCCGCCTCGAGGCTCGCTACGCCACCGGCACCCCGCCGCTCCACCCCCACCACATCGGCGACTCGACCTGCGCGACCTGTACCGCCCACACGCCCAGCCGCCGCACGCTCCAACGCTGGCATGCCGAACGCCGCTGGCTCACGCAACCGCCGTAGCCGCGCCGGCGGCTACACTCTCGCGCCGGATGGCCGCGCCGACGAAACGCGATATCGACGCCCTGTGGGGCCCGGCGACGCCGCAGTTCGCCTACCAGATCGCCGACCGCATCACGCGACCTGATCGCCGACCTGCCGTCGGGCGATCCGGTGCGCGCCCACGCCGAGCTGCGCCTGGCCGAGCTGGACGAGCTCGGGCACGGCACCACCAAGGGCCCGGCGCCCGCGCCACTGAGCCGGCTTGACTCTGACGTCAACGTCAGGGTCTATCGTCGGTGCATGGACGGCGACGAGCGGACGCGCACCTGGCGGATCGGCGAGCTGGCGGCGATGGCGCACGTGTCGGTGCGCACGCTGCGCCACTACGGCGCGGTCGGCCTGCTCGCACCGGCCGCCCGCACCGAGGCCGGCTACCGGCTCTACACGGCCGCGGACGTGACCCGGCTCTACCGGATCCTCGCGCTGCGCTCGCTCGGCCTGCCGCTCGCACGAGATCGGCCGGCTGCTGGACGAGCAGGTCGCGCTCGCCGACGTGCTCGCACGCCAGCTCGCGGCGGTCGAGCGGCGGATCGCCGCCGACGGCGAGCTGCGCCGCGGCTGCGAGCGCTGATCGAGACCTGCGCCGGCCGCGGGCGGAGCCGACGGTCGGCCAATTGACGGACACGATGGAGGCGATGGCGATGTCAGACCGCTACTACACCCAGGAGCAGCAGGAGACCCTCGAGCGCGGCGCGACGCGCTCGGCCCCGAGGGCATGCGCGCCGCCGAGCAACGCTGGGCCGACCTGATCGCCGACGCCGAGGCGCAGCGCGCCGCCGGCACCGACCCGGCCGATCCGCGCATGCAGGCGATCGCGCAGCGCTGGCGCGACCTGATCGAGCAGTTCACCGGCGGCGACCCGGGCATGCGCGAGTCGCTCGGGCGCATGTACCGCGAGCAGGGCGTCGAGACGGCGTCGCGCGGCGCGGTGTCGGGCGAGCTCATGGAGTACGTCGGGAAGGCGCTCGCGCCGCGCAGCGGCTAGTGCGATCGCCCACGCCGCACGAGCGCGCCCAGCACCGCCCCGAACACCGCGTGCCCGAGCACCTCCTGGGCGAACGCATTCGGGTTGCGCGGCCATCGCCGGCCAGGCGCCCGAGCGCACGTCCGGGTGCAGCGCGGTCGAGCACGGCCGTGAGCGGCCACAGGAGCGCGTTCTCGGCCTCGGCCGCGAGCACGCCCTGCGCCACGCCGCCGAGGCCGAGCCACGCGAACGCGACCCCGAACATCGCGCCGTTGGCCAGATGCACGCCGAGGCCCGACCGATCGCCAGTCGCCGTCGGGCGCCGCCAGCCCGCCGATCAGCCGCGCCTGGCTGTGGTGGCCGCCGGTCGCCTCGCGCAGCGCCGGCTCGGCCGCCGCCCATGCCCCGGCCGCGGCGGCACCCGCGAGCGCGGCCCACGCCGTCCGGCGCAGGCTCACCGCAGCCCCGGCACGATCGTGCGCACGACGTCGCGGGCGACGTAGCCGGCGATGCTCGGGTTCTCCTTCAGCCGCCTGACCGAGTACGCGTACCAGGCCCGGCCGTACGGCACGTACACGCGCAGGCGGTGGCCGTCGGCGATCAGCCGCCGGCGCGACGTCGCTCGGCGACGCCGAGCAGCATCTGGAACTCGTAGCGGTCGCGCCCGAGGCCGCGCCGCTCGATCAGGTCGAGCGCGCCGTCGACGAGCGCGCGGTCGTGGGTGGCGATGCGCGACGTAGCTGCCCTGGTCGATCAGCTGCTCGAGCAGCCGCAGGTAGCTCGCGTTGATCTCGGGCATGCGTCTGGAAGGCGACGTCCGGCGGCTCGACGTAGATGCCCTTGACCAGGCGCACGCTCGGCTGCAGGTCGGCGAGCGCGGCCAGGTCGGCGGCCGACGCGGCGCATGTAGGCCTGGATGACGATGCCGACATCGTCGTGCCCGGCCGCGCGCAGGCCGCGGTAGACGTCGAGCGTCTGGTCGGTGAGCCCGCTGTGCTCCATGTCGATGCGCACGAAGATGCCGTGGCGCTCCGCCGATCGCGAGCACGCGGGCGAGCGTGCGCTCGACCAGGTCGCGGTCGATCTCGAGGCCGAGCGCCGAGAGCTTGACCGACACGTTGGCGCCGAGCTGCTCGGCGGCGATCGCGTCGAGCACGTGCTCGTACTCGGTCGCCGTCGCCTCGGCCTCGTCGGGGACGCGGATGAACTCGCCCAGCACGTCGATGGTGGCCAGCGCGCCGTCCCGGTTCAGGTCGCGCACGGTCGCGACGGCGTCCGTCGAGCGACTCGCCGGCGATGTAGCGGTCGGCGATCCGCCGCACCACGACGCGCGGCACGGCCGGCAGCGACGCGACGATGACGCGGTCGAACGCCTTCACGCGTCGTCCAGCTCGGCGCGGTAGTGGTCGAGCACGTCGGCGACGAGCGCGTCCACGGCGCCCGACGCCGCCGTCATCGCCGACGCGAAGTTGGCCGGATCGCCGGCCCGGGCGGCGGCGGAGAGCGCCGTCACGGCGACCTCGCGCGGCGTGGGCACGTCGGTGACGGCGCCGACGCTCGCGTCCGGCAGCCGCTCGGCGAGCGGGAAGAACGCGTCGAGCGCCGCGGCCAGCTCGGCCGCGAGCGCGGCCATCCGGTCGAGGAACTGCGGCGTCGCCGCCCGCGGCCCGCTCGCGCCTTCCGCCAGGCGTGCGCGCGGCGGCGACCACGGCGCCGGCGGCGGCCGCCGCCGTCCTTGTCGCCCGCCCGCGCGCAGCACCGCGGCGGCCTCGCCGAAGCGCTCGACCAGCTCGTCGGCCGCCGTCGCTCCCGACACCTCCTCGGCCCGCTCGGCGAGGGCCGCCAGCGAGACCGCGTCCTTCACGAGCCGGCGGTCGGCGACGGGCGCCCCGGCCGTGTCGAGCAGCGACGTAGGCGAGCTCGTCGCCGGCTGCGAACGCGACGACGTAGACCCGCGTGCCCGACTGCGGCTCGGCCGCCATCACGGCCACCGCCTGCTCGCCGTCACGCGCGTGGCGGCCGGCGGCGGCGAGCGTCGTCTCGAGCTCCTCGCTCGAGCGTCATGCAGCGGGGGTGCCGGCGGGAGCGACCGCGATCCGCATCTCGAGCGCGATCAGCACGACCGCCGCGAGCAGGGTGAGCACGAACGCCGGCTCGAGCAGCGCCGCCGCGCAGAGCGCCGACGCGATGCCCGCGAAGATGATCACCGTCTCGTTCGCGGTCACCGACGCGACGTCGTCGGGCCGGCAGCGGATGTGCGCCGACCAGGCCGATCGCGTACCCGGCGACGAGCGGCAGGAGCCGCGGCTGGACGGCCGACGCCGACGATCGCCGCCGCCAGCGCGACCAGGCACCAGGCGATGGCGTAGCGGCGGCCGCGCTCGAGCCCGAGGTACACGATCGAGGTCACCTTGGGCGGGTCGGCGCCGGCGTCGGCGTCGCGGTCGAGGTAGTGGTGCACCATCAGCATCGAGACCGCATACGCGGCCACGGCGACCGCGGCGGCGACCGTGGCCAGGTCGATCGACGGCCCCTGCAGCAGGTGCGCGCCGAGCACGCACACGGCCAGGCACACGAACGCGATCGCCTCGCCGGCGAACGGCCGGTACGCGGCCCGCACCGGCGGCAGGGTGTAGAGGATCGCGCCGGCGACGCCCACGAGCCCGAACGGGAGCAGGTCGATGCCGCCCGCCGCCACCAGCGCGAGGCCGATCACGGTCGTCGCGGTGAAGGCGCCGCGCGAACACCCACCAGAGCGCCCGTCGGCGAGAGCAGGCCGGCCACGATCACCTTGCTGCCGCCCGAGATGACCCGCGGCGACGCGTGCCGGTCGGTGCCCGAGCGCCAGTCCTCGACCTCGTTCACCGAGTGGGCGAGCAGGCCCTGGATCAGCACGCCGAGCGCCACCGCGCCGAGGTAGTACCACACGTCGAGATCGCGCCCGTGCGCGGCCAGCGCGGTGCCCAGCGTGAGGGCCGAGAAGCTCCACAGGAGCACGGGGATCACCCGCACCTCGAGCCACAGGCCGCGCAGGGTCTCGGACATACCGCCTGACGCATACCAGCGCCGCCCGGATCCGTCCGAGCGCGCTCCTACCATGCCTTCGCATGACCACGGCGAACGTCCTCGAGGAGGGCACGGACGCGGCTTCGCAGGTGGAGGCGTGGCGGCTGCACGTGCTGTTGCAGGCGGGCTACCCGTTGCGGGTCGCCGAGCGCCTGGCCAAGAGCTCGGCCGACCTGCACAGGGCGGTCCAGATGCTCGAGCACGGCTGCACCCCGCACACGGCCGCCCGGATCCTCACCTGACGGCTCCGTAGACTTCCGCGCGTGAGCGCGAAGCCGACGCCGACGACCTACGGCGACCGGACGGTCTACTCCGTGGCCGGGTTCAACCAGGGCGTCGGCCGACTGGCTCGGCCGGCTCGGCAACGTCTGGGTCGAGGGCGAGCTGTCGGAGCTCAAGCGCACCGACCGCTGGGGGCTCGTCTACTTCTGCCTCAAGGACGACGGCGCGATCCTGCAGGGGTCGATGCAGCGCGAGCGCTTCGACAGGATCCAGCCGCCGCCCGCCGTCGGCGACCGGGTGCACGCGTTCGGCCGCGGCGAGCTGTGGCAGCGCAAGGGCGAGTTCCGGTTCCGGGCGTACGCGATCGAGCAGTTCGGGCTCGGCCAGCTGCTGCGCCGGATCGAGGAGGTGCGGCTGCGGCTGGCCGGCGAGGGCCTCTTCGCCGCCGAGCGCAAGCGGCCGCTGCCGTTCCTGCCCCGCGTCGTCGGGCTCGTGTGCGGGAGCGACGCCGCCGCCAAGCGCGACGTGGTCGAGACGGCGCCGGCGCGGCATCCGGCGGTGCGCTTCCGGATCGTCGAGGCGGCCGTGCAGGGCGCCGGCGCCGCCGCCGGCGTCACCGCCGCCCTGCGGGCGCTCGACGCCGACCCGGAGGTCGACGTGATCGTGCTCGCCCGCGGCGGCGGCAGCGTCGAGGATCTGCTGCCCTTCTCGGACGAGGGCCTGTGCCGGGCCGTCGCCGAGTGCCGCACGCCGGTCGTCTCGGCGATCGGCCACGAGCAGGACACGCCGCTCGTCGATCTCGTCGCCGACGTCCGCGCCGGCACGCCCAGCCTGGCGGCCAAGCTCGATCGTGCCCGACCACGCCGCCGTGGCCGCCGAGCTCGACGCGCTGCTCGCCCGCGCCGGCACGCGCGCTCGAGGGCCGCGCGACCCACGCCCGCCGCCACCTGCGAGCTGCTGGCCGCGCGGCCGGCGTTCGCCGATCCGCGCAGCTGGATCACGACCCGGCGCGCGGCGCCTCGACGGCGCGGCGGCCTCGCTGCGGCGGCTGCCGGCGCTGCGGCTCGAGCGCGAGACGGGGCGGCTGCGCAACGCCCACGACCGGCTGCGCCTGCTCGGCCCCGGCGCGACGCTCGAGCGCGGCTACGCGATCGTCCAGGACGACGCCGGCGCGGTCGTGCGCGACGCCGCCGCGGTCGCGGTCGGCGCACACGTCGGCGTGCGGCTCGCCGCCGGGCGCCTGGGCGCACGCGTCGAGGAGGTGGGCGAGTGAGCGCCGAGCCGACCTTCGAGCAGGCCCGCGACGAGCTCGAGCAGATCGTGCGCAAGCTCGAGGACGGCAGCACCTCGCTCGACGAGGCGCTCGCGCTGTGGGAGCGCGGCGAGCAGCTGCACGCGCTCTGCCGCGCCCGCCTCGACGCGGCCGAGGAGCGGGTCGGCGAGCTGCTCGAGCGGCTCGGCCGCACGCCGGCGGCCGGCGCCGGCGACTCCTCAGCCGGCTGAGAACCCGGCCTCGCCGGCCGGCGGCTCGTCGCGTCACCTGCACGTCGCGCACCTGCGCCCCGCGCGGGCCGCGCCGGCAGAACTCCACCATCGCCGCGACCGCGTCGGGCTCGCCCTCGAAGACGGCCTCGACCTGCCCGCTCGCCAGGTTGCGCACCCACCCGCGCACGCCGCGGGAGCGGGCGCGCTCGGACACGGCGTAGCGGAAGCCGACGCCCTGCACCCGGCCCGTGACGACGACACGGCGGCGCACCGTCATCGCCGCATGCTCCCGACGCCGATTCGGAAGACGTGGGAAGGACTGGGAGCGCGGGCGGTGAACTGGAAGGTTCTGCCTTAACCCAGGCCGAGACATCATGCGCCGAAGAACCGCCGCTCTCGCAGCCACCGCGCTCGCCCTCGCCGCAGCCCCCACCGCGGCCGCCCGAACGCACTACGTCGTCCGCTACGGCGACACGCTCACCGCCATCGCGCGGGCCCACGGGGTGTCCCTGCGCCGCCTGGCGCGGATGAACCATCGCCGCGCCTACGCCGTGCTGCCCGGCCGGCACCGTCCTCGTCGTCCCCGGCCACGCGCACGCCCGCGGCCCGCGCACCTACCGGTGCGCTGGGGCGACACGCTCACCGGCATCGGCGCCCGCTTCGGCATCGGCGTCGACCGGCTGGCGCGCGCGAACGGCCTGTCGCCGCACGGCGTGCTGCTCGCCGGCTCGACGCTGCGCCTGCCCGCGGGCGGCTCGGCGCAGCACGACCGGCCTGCGCGGACGCTACCGCGTGCGTCCCGGCGACACGCTGTCGGGCATCGCCGCCCGCTTCGGCGTCGGGCTGCACCACCTCGCGCGGGCGAACGGCCTGCGCGTGCACGGCATCCTGCATCGCCGGGATCACGCTGCGCGTGCCCAGCGGCGCCGCCGCGGCGCCGGCCGCGATCGCCGCCGGGCCGTGGTCGGTGGTCGCGTCGATCGACGCCTGGTCGGCGCACTACGGCGTCGACGCGAGCCTGGCGCGCGCGGTCGCCTGGCAGGAGTCGGGCTTCCACATCGACATTCTCTCCTCGGCCGGGGCATGGGGGCCGATGCAGGTGCTCCCGGGCACGTGGCGCTACGTCGAGGACGTGCTGATCGGCCACCCGGTCGCGCACACCGGCGACGGCGACGTCCGCGTCGGCGTCGCGCTCCTGCACCACCTGATCGGCGCGTTCGGCGGCGACGAGCGCCGGGCGGTCGCCGCCTACTACCAGGGCGAGCGCTCGGTGCGCACGCGCGGCATGCTGCCCGTGACGCGCTGGTACGTCGCCAACGTGATGGCCCTGCGCGGCCGCGTGTGCAGCTACGCCGAGGCGATCGGCCGGCCGACGGTGAGCGCGTCGCGCAGGCCGGGTCGAGCGCGGCGAACGCGGCGTCCGGCTCGCCGCCGAGCGCGTCGAGCACCGTGCTGAAGAAGCAGCGCGCGGCCGCGGCCGCGACGACGTCGAAGATGTCGGCGTCGGACAGGCCCGAGGCCGCGCAGCCGCTCGATGTCGGCCCGGGTGACCGAGGTGGCGTCGGCGGCGACCTTGTCGGCCACCTCCATCACGGCGACGTCGACCGGATCGAGCGCATCGCTCTCGCCGCCCGGAGGCGACCGTGCGCACGGCCTCGGCGTCCATGAAGCGATTGGCGAGCACGCGGCCGTGCGCGAGCATGCAGTAGCTCGACCGCAGCCGGCGGGCGGCGGCGATCGTCGCGAGCTCGTAGCGGCGCTCGTCCATGCCCGCCTTGATCGCGCCGTTCAGCTGCCGCCAGGCCCGCGTACACGGCCGGCCGGTGCGAGAACGCCGGCGTGAAGTTCGGCAGGTAGCCGAGCATGGCGCGGTCGGTCTCGTACATCGCGGCGACGGGCGCCTCGGCGCCGTCCTCGGGGATCGTCTCGATGAATGCCATCGTGCGGCACTCCTTCCGGTCTCGGGATTCAGGCGGGCTCGCGCAGCGCCGCCGCACGCGCGTCCGCGTGCCGGCGAAGCGTCTCACAGACCTGCCCGCAGAGGGCGAACACCGCCGGATCGGCGACGCCGTAGTACGTGCGCAGACCGTCGCGGCGGCGGCTGACGAGGCCCGCGTCGGCGAGCAGCGCCAGGTGCTTGGAGACGTTCGCCTGCGTGCAGCCGAGCTCGTCGGCGAGGCTGCCGACGCTGCGGTCGCCGTCGGCCATCAGGTCGAGCAGGCGCAGCCGCGTCGGCTCCGACAGCAGCCGGAACCGCTCTGCGATCGCGATCGCCATCGCCGGGGTAAGAGGACGGGGAAGCGCCACTTGCGCAAGTGTACCGCATGTGCAACTATATAGCTACTGAGTTGAATACTTTGTGTCGAAGGAGCCTCTGTTGTCCAGCATCGAGATCACCAAGACCAACTTCCAGACCGAGGTCGTCGAGTCGGACGTCCCCGTCCTGCTCGACCTGTGGGCAGCCTGGTGCGGCCCGTGCCGCATGGTCTCCCCCATCGTCGACGAGCTCGCCGGCGACTACGCCGGCCGGATCAAGGTCGGGAAGGTCGACGTCGACGCCGAGCCCGAGCTGGCCGGCGCCTTCGGCGTCTCCAGCATCCCCACCCTGCTCCTCCTGAAGGACGGCCAGGTCGTCGAGCGCGCCGTGGGCGCGCGCCCGAAGGCCCAGCTCGCCGAGGCGCTGCGCCTCGACACCCACGTGACCGCCGCGGCGTAACACCTAGCGGCGAGCCCTCCGAAGCGGGGAGGGCGATTCATCTGGAGCGGTGGTGCGGCCGCGAGCCGCAGCGCCGATCATGTAGCTACGCGGGCCGAACACCAGCCGCCGGTTTCGGCCCGCGATTCCTGCCTCTGGTTCAGGCGTGCAGCTCCCGCTCGTACGGCACCGCCCGCCAGGCGATCCGCATCCCGGCCCGCTCGTAGAGCCTGATCGCGGCCGGGTTGTCGGCGTCGACGCCGAGCCCGACGCTGCGCTCCCCGGCCCGCCACAGCCGCGCGAGCGCCTCGCCGAGCAGCGCGGCGCCGACGCCCCGCCGCCGCCATGGAGCGCGCACGGCCAGCGATTCGACGAACCCCATGCCGAACGTCTGCGGCATGCACAGGGCGACGCCGCACACCTCGCCGCCCTCCCGGGCGACGATCCAGAGCGCCGGGTCGAAGCGCGCATCCGCCACCTTGGCCAGCCGCCACTGCGCCTGATGGCGTCCAGGCGCCGTCGAACGCCTCCTCGACGCACGCATCCACCGCGGCGTCGTCGCCTCCGGGCCGGAAGCTCGCGAGGGCGATGCCCGTCGGCGACGTCCGGCGCGCGGCGGCGCGGCGTCCAGGTCGACGCGCATCCGCAGGTGGTGCGGCTCGCGGCGTATCCGCGGGCCTCGAGCAGCCGGCAGGCGGCCGCGTCGGACGCGAGCACCGAGTTGCACACGACCACGCTCGCCGGCGCGCTCGGCCGCGCGCTGCTCGGTGAGCCCGACCAGCAGCGTCCCGACGCCCTGGCCGGCGTGCGCCGGATGCGTGCAGCCCGACGCGTGCAGCCGACCGGCTCGGGGCCGGCGCAGCGTCGCGCAGCCGGCGAGCTCGCCGCCCGTCTCCACGACCCAGACCTCCGGCGACTGACCGGGCACGCGCCACCACTCGTCGGCGACGTCTGCGGCCGTCCAGGCGCCGTCGCCGCCGAACGCCGCGTCGTAGGCGTTCTGGAGCTCGGCGACCGCGGCCTCGTCGCCGGGCCGCGGCGGCCGCGCCCGCAGGCTCACCGCCCGACGGGCGCACCCAGCGCGGCGTCGACCGCGTCGGGATCGGCCGGGATCGCGATCGTCTCCACCGCTCCCGCCACCGCCTCGACCGTCTTCAGGCCGTCGCCGGTGATGAACGCCACCACGGTCTCGCCCGCGCTCGATCTCGCCCCGCTCGGCGAGCCCGCGCAGCACCGCCGTCGTGACGCCGCCGGCCGTCTCGGTGAAGATCCCGGTCGTGCGGGCGAGCAGCTGCATGCCCGCGACGATCTCCGGCGTCGCGCACGCGACTCGATGCTGCCGCCCGTGCGGCGGGCGACGCCGAGCGCGTAGACGCCGTCGGCGGGGTTGCCGATCGCAAGCGACTTGGCGATCCCGGTCGGGCGCACCGGCACGACCTCGTCCGCACCGGCCGCGTAGGCGGACGCCACCGGCGCACACCCCTCGCCCTGGGCGCCGTGCATCACCGGCGCCGGGCCGGGAGCGATCAGGCCGGCCGCGCGGCCCTGCTCGAAGCCCTGCAGGATCTTCGTGTACAGCGATCCGGACGCGATCGGGGCGACGACGCGGTCGGGCACGCGCCAGCCGAGCTGCTCGGCCGTCTCGAGCGCGATCGTCTTCGAGCCCTCGGCGTAGTAGGCGCGCATGTTCACGTTCACGAACGCCCACGGGCGGTCGTAGGTCAGCTCCGAGCACAGCCGGTTCACGTCGTCGTAGGAGCCGTCCACCGCGAACACGGTGGCGCCGTAGGCGGCGGCCGCGATGATCTTCTCGCGCTCGAGGTCGGACGGGACGAAGATGTAGGTCGGCAGGCCGAGCGCGGCGCCGGCGGCGGCGGTCGCGCCCGCCAGGTTGCCGGTCGAGGCGCAGGCCAGCGCCTCGTAGCCGAGCTCGACCGCCTTCGCGGCGGCGACGGCGACGACCCGGTCCTTGAACGAGTGCGTCGGGTTCGACGTCTCGGTCTTGATGTAGAGCTCGCAGTCGAGGCCCGAGCTCGGCCGCCAGCCGGTCGGCCTTGATCAGCGGCGAGCACCCCACCGGCAGGCCCTGCTCGGGCGGCGCCACCGGCAGGAAGTCGGCGAAGCGCCAGAGCGTGCGCGGCCCGGCCTCGACGCGCTCCCGCGCGACCGGCTCGGACTCGTCCCAGCCCGACCTCGAGCGGGCCGAAGCAGCGGTCACACGCAAACAGCGCCTCGAGCGGGTAGGTGGCTCCGCAGCCCTTGCAGGCGAGATGGCTTGCCTTCATGGTCGATCCCCTACGTTCGGGCCGGCGCCTCCGGCGCGGCCGGTTCACATCGTCCGGGATCTTCCGATCCCGCCGGATTTGGCACCTTTCCCGGGCCGCTTGGCCGGGATGGTTGCCGAGGCTTCACAGGGCCGGTCCCTCCGCCTCTCTGGATGCGACGCCGGGGATCGCCCCGGCGGGTACGCACACTGCTGCGCTCATGGTAGACGCGCGCCCGCGCCGGACGGCAACCGCGAACCGGAGGGAAGATCGCGGCCGCCGCGCCGCCGTCTGGTGGACATGCTTCCGAACTCCCACATCCACCGGGATATGGCGCAGATCCGCGAGAACGAGCTTCTGGCGCAGGCGCGGCACGCCGACCTCATCCGGCGCGCGCGCACAGGGCAGCTGCAGGGTGAGCTCGAGAGCGGACGCAGGCACGAGCGCCGCACACGTCTGGCCATGCTCCTGCGTGGCCGTCCGGCGACGATCTTCTGATCGCCGCCGCCGCCGGCCTGGCGGCCGTCCGAGCCCACCCCTCGCTCAGGCGGCCGCCTCGGCCGGCTCGCGGGCCACCGCGACGCCGGCGAGCGCCGCAAGGCGCGGCATCGGACTGGAGTGCCGCCCACGCGGCGAACGTGCCGTCGGCGGGCCGCTCGTCCGCGTAGGCCCGCACGAGCCGCTCGACCGAGTAGCGGGCATCGTCGGCCGGGATCGGCTTCGACGACACGCGCCGGCCGAATCCCGCGTCGGCGCCCAGCCGGCCGCCGATGTGGAGGATGAAGCCCTGCACGCGGCGGCCGTCGGGCAGCCGGGCGATCCCGCCCTGCAGGCCGATGTCCGCCACCTGATACTGGGCGCAGGCGTTCGGGCAGCCGTTCAGGTTGATCCGCAGCGTCCCGGCGAGGTCGCCCACGCGCCGCTCGAGATGGTCGATCAGCTCGGCCGCCCGCTGCTTCGTCTCGACGATGGCGAGCTTGCAGAACTCCATCCCGGTGCACGAGATGATCCCGCGCCGGAACGTCGACGCCGCCGTCGGCAGGCCCACGTCGGCGAGCGAGGCCGACGCCTCCTCGACGCTCGCGTCGGGGACGCCGAGCACGATCACGTTCTGGCGGTTCGTGCAGCGCAGCTCGCCCGAGCCGAACCGGTCGGCGATGTCTGCGACCGCGATCATCTGCTCGCCGCTGAAGCGGCCCCGCAGCGTCGTCGCGCCCAGGTAGTACAGGCCAGGCTGGATCTGCGGATGCACACCCAGGTGGTCGCGGTGCGGGTCGACCGGGTCGGCGGGGACGACCGACGCCGGCAGGCTGCGGCCGATCTTGCGCTCGACCTCGGCCCGCAGGCGCTCCACGCCCCACTCGTCGACCAGGAACTTGATGCGCGCCCGTGTCCGCTTGGTGCGCTTGCCCTCGTCGCGGAAGATCTCGGTGATCGCGGCGCACACCTCGGCAGCCTCCTCGGGCGGACGAACGCGTCCAGCCGGCGGCCCATGCGGGCCGAGGCGCCCAGGCCGCCGCCGACCCAGACGTCGTAGCCGACGACGCCCTCGCGCTCGACCGCCACGAGGCCGATGTCGTTGATCTCGTGCTGGGCGCAGCGGTGCAGGCAGCCCGAGACCGACACCTTGAACTTGCGCGGCAGGTTCGAGAAGCGCTTGTCGCCGACGAACGTGCGCTCGAGCTCGGCGATCAGCGGGCGTGAGTCGAGCAGCTCGTGGCCGTCGACGCCCGCGAGCGGGCAGCCGACGACGTTTCGCCACACGTCGCCGCAGGCCTGCGTGAACGAGAGCCCGACCGCGTTCAGCTCGTCGAGCACGACCGGCAGGTCCTCGATCCGCAGCCAGTGCAGCTGGATGTTCTGGCGGGTGGTGATGTCGCCCATGCCGCGCCCGTAGCGCACCGAGAGCCGGCCGATCGCGCGCAGCTGCTCGGCCGTCACGATCCCGTTCGGGAACTTGATCCGCAGCATGAACAGGCCGTCGGTCTGCTCGGACGGGCCGGGCTCGCCGGACGCCGCCGACTCCGCCGCGCGCTGGGTGTAGACGCCGTACCACCGAAACAGCGCGAGATCGTCGGGCTCGATCGCGTCGAATCCGAGCTCGGCGTAGCGGTAGATGTCGGCCAGCACGTCCAAGCCGTCCTTGCGAGCCTTGATGTGCTCGATCTCGGGCAGCTTTGCGGCGGCATCGGTAGGCATAGTCGGCACTCCTTCAGTTGATGGCGCGCACCCTAGCCAGTTTGGATCCAAACTGCAACCTGTGGGATACATCTATGCCGAATCCGACGCGTCGCGGTGTTAAGCTGGATATGTGACGCCGCCCACAACCCCCGTCCTGTCGCGCGCCGACGACCTCGCCCACCGGCTCCAGGTCGAGATCGTGACGGGGCGCATCCCGCTCGGCGCGCGCTTGCGCCAGGAGGATCTGGCGGCCCGGTTCGGCGTCAGCCGCACGCCGGTCCGCGAGGCGCTCCGGCAGCTGCAGGCGATCGGCCTCGTCGACCAGCTCGGCCACCGCGGCGCGGTCGTGCGCCGGTTCAGCCCGGAGGAGTGCCGCAACGTGTACGTGGTGCGGGCCGAGCTCGAAGGCCTCGCCGCCGAGCGCTCGGCGGGCCGGCTCACCGGCTACGACAAGGCCGACCTGGACGTCGCCCAGGCGCTCCTGCGCACCGGGTACGAGCGCCACCGGCAGCTCGCCCCGGGCGACGAGTCCGGCCTCGCGATCCTGTGCGAGCAGTGGTCACAGGCCAACGAGCTCTTCCACAACGTGATCCTGGCCGCCGCGGCCTGCCCGCCGCTGCGCGACACGGTGCAGTCGCTCCAGAACAGCGTGCCGCGCTCGATCGCCTGGCGCACGTTCGCCGACGACCCCGACATCATCCCCCGCAGCGTCGCCGACCACGACCGCATCGTCGAGGCCCTCGTCAAGCCGGACGCCCGCCGCGCCCGCCGGCTCCTGCACGCGCACGTCGTCGAGACGGGCGCGACCGCGGCGCGCTGGCTCGAGCGCCAGTCGCAGTAGGCCGGCACTGCATACACGGGGTCTGACCCCGAGTATGCAGTCAGCCGATCAGCCGGGGACGCGGGCGGCGCCGGCGAACGAGCCCGCGCCCGAAAGCGACGAGAACTGGACGACCGTGCCCGTGTGCGGGGCGTGGATGATCTCGCCGCCGCCGACGTAGATGCCGACGTGCCCCAACCCGTCGAAGAAGACCAGGTCGCCGGGCTGCAGATCGCTCTCGGACACGTGCGGGAGCGAGCCGTACTGGGCGGCGGCGTTGTGCGGGAGCGACACGCCGAGCTGCCCGTAGACGTACATCACGAGGCCCGAGCAGTCGAAGCCCGACGGGCTCGCGCCGCCCCACACGTAGGGCACGCCCAGATAGCGCTCGGCGATCTGCACCGCCTGGCCGCCGAGCGTGCTCGCCGGCGGGTTGGGCAGGTTCGTCGGCTGGCTGGTGACGCCGGCCGAGCCGGCCGCCGCGGCGGCCGCGGCCGCCCGCGGCCCGCTGCTGCGCGTTGATCATGTTCTGGATCGACGCCTTCAGGTTGTTGAAGTACGCCTGCTCGCGGTTGACGCTGGCCTGCGCCGCGTGGGCCTCGGACGCCTTCTGGGCCTTGTAGCGGGCGAGGTGGGCCTTCTGCTTCACGAGCAGCGCATGCCGGTGCTGGACGATCGACTGGTAGCGGGTGATGTCGCGCACGAGCGTCTTGCTGACGCCGGTCGATCGCTGCAGCACCTGCACCTGGTCGACCAGGTCGCCGATCGAGCGGGCCGCGAGGACGTAGGAGAGCGCGTCCTGGTTGCCGTTCTTGTAGTCGGCGAGCAGGGTCCGCGCGAGCTGCTGCTGCGCGGCCCGCAGGTTCGCGCGCGCCAGCGCGAGCGTCTGCGCGTTGCGGCGCAGTGCGCCCAGCGTGTTCTCGTACTTCTGGCGGGCGGCGTCGTAGGCCTCGACCTTCTTCTCGGCCGCGTTCTGCAGCGCCGTCAGCTGCTTCTCCGCAGCCGCCGCCTGGGCCCGCTTCTGGCTGAGCGACGTCGCCGAGGCCGTCCCCGCGGTCGCTCCCGCCACCAGCATCGCAGTGACCAATCCGGTCGCGATGCTCGCTCGGGTTACGCGCGCGCGTCCGCGCGCCTGGCCTCGGGCGTCTGGCATGGGGGGGCAGGCTACCAAACCGAGCGGCCGGACGCTCCGGCCCGTCGCCGTCCTAACGAATCCGTCATAAATCGGCCGCGGCGATCACGCCGCCGCCTGCGCGACGATCCACGCGACGGCGGTGAGGGCGCAGGCGACCGGCCAGCGCCACCACACCTCGTCCGGAACCCGCAGCGACCAGGCGCTTCCGGCGGCGTACGCACCGGCCGTCACGACGACGACCACGGGCGACCACGACACGTCGCCGTCATGCAGCGCAACGCCCATCACGGCGGCGTCGAGCGCCGCGGCCCAGGCGATCACCGCGGTCACCATCACCCGCTCGACCGCGACACCGCGGTCGACGCCGGGCCAGGCCGCCGGCCCGAGCCACGCCGCGAGCCCCGCCAGTGCGGCGCCGCCCCCGGCGAGGATGAAGATGGTCGCGGAGCCGGTGCCCAAAGCGGCGACGGCGAGCGGCGCCACGGGCAGCGCGAGCGCGAGCGCGCCGGCGGCCGCCCAGCGCGGGGACGCGAGGGCGCGGACGTCAGCCACAGCGGCTCACGCAGCCCCGAGCAGATCGAGGCCGATCGGCCGGTCGAGCAGGTCGGCGACGCCCGCGCCGGCGAGCCGCCAGACGTTGCCGTGGCCGAACCGGCGCAGTGCGCTTGCGGCCGCGGCAGCCCGGCGGCCATCGCTGCAGGCGGTCACCGTCGGCACCGCGGGCAGCAGGTGGGCAGCCGCGCGCAGGCTCGCGAGCGGCAGATGCACCGAGCCGGGCACGCGTCCCCGGCCGGCCTCCCAGTCGTCGCGCACGTCGACCAGCAACACGGCGCCCGTCGCCAGCTCCGCCGCGAGCCGGTCGACATCGACCGCGCCGCAGCGATGGTGGCGGTGGCGGCCGAGCGCGCGCCGGGCGCGCTCGCCTGCCACGGACCCGAGGACGTGCCGGAAGCCGGCGCGGCCGAGCTGGTGCTCGAGGACGCTCGCATCCTCGAGAAGGTCCGCGCACGCGAGCACCGGGACGTCGCGCGCCACGAGCTGTGCGGCGAAGGCGCCGGCGTCGTCACCCGCGGGCACGTTCACCGATCCGGCCACGTGGCCGGCGTCGAACGCCTCCGGCGAGCGCCCGTCGATCACGGCCGCCCCCGCCGCCAGGGCGGCGGCGACGGCCATCGGGCTGAGTGCGCGTCGCTCCAGGGATGCGGTGGGCACTGTTTTCAGACTACTTTGGTAGACATTGTGGGGAAAGGGTAACGCCGCGTCCCCGCACGGTCAAGGGAGAACCGTCACCCGAGCGCGCGCCGGCCGCCGATCCGGTCCCACTCGTTCGCCTCGGAGTCGTCCGGGGCGTCGCTCAGAGCCCGCACCGGCGCGCGCTCGAAGACGCCCGCGGCCGCGCGCACACAGCTGCCGGTGTCGGCGAAGAGCGCATCCATGGTGATGCCGAACGCGGCCGCGATCCCCTGCGCCGTGCGCGAGCGCGGCTCGGACCGGCCGTGCAGGATGTTCCACAGACCCTGCGGAGACAGTCCGAGGTAGCGGGCGAGCCGCTGCTGGCTGACGTTGTGCATGCCGAGCAGATGGCGGAGGTTGGTTCCCAAGCTTGCTGGTGCAGCCACAGGCGATGCCTCTCTGAATGTCTGGGTGGGGGCCCGTCCGACGCGCCGGGACGGTTGTCGCTTGACAGCGATCGAATCCCATCCTACCCTAATCTCAAGTATGTCGATAGACAAAGGAGAAAAGTTGAACCGAGTTCAAGTACGGATCGCAATCGCCGGGGCGTTCGTCGTCGCGGTCGCCGTTCTGGCCGCAGCCTGCGGCGGCGGCAGCGGCAGCACCGCCGGAGCGGCCACCGGGGGCAAGATCAACCTGGTCGCCTACTCCACCCCGGAGACGTCCTACGCGAAGCTGATCCCGGCGTTCAACAAGACCGCCGCGGGCAAGGGCGTCACCTTCACCCAGTCCTACGGCGCGTCGGGCGACCAGAGCCGCGCGGTGGCCGCGGGACAGCCGGCCGACGTCGTCCACTTCGCCCTCGAGCCCGACATCGCGCGCCTGGTGGACGCCAAGCTCGTGAGCCCCAACTGGGATCAGGGTCAGTACAAGGGCATCGTGGCGAACACGATGGTCGTCTTCGTCGTGCGCAAGGGCAACCCCAAGCACATCACCACCTGGGACGACCTGACGAAGCCCGGCATCCAGGTGATCACGCCCAACCCGTTCACCTCGGGCGGCGCTCGCTGGAACGTCATGGCGGCCTACGGGTCGCAGCTGAAGGAGGGCAAGACGCCGGCACAGGCGCAGCAGTACCTGACCACGTTGTTCCACCATGTACCGGTGCAGGACGACAAGGCGTCGGCGGCCCTGCAGACGTTCACCGGCGGCAAGGGTGACGTGCTCCTGGCCTACGAGCAGGATGCGCTGCTCGCCCAGCAGAGCGGCGCCCCGATCCAGATCGTGTACCCGCCGCAGACGATCGAGATCCAGACCCCGATCGCGACGACGGTCAAGGCATCGAGCGCGTCGACCGCGTTCGTCAAGTGGATGTACACGCCCGCGGCCCAGACGATCCTGGCCCAGACCGGCTACCGCCCGGTGGTCTCGAGCGTCGAGTCCGCATTCACCACCGCGTTCCCGAACGCGCAGAACCCGACCCAGTTCACGATCACCGACGTCGACTCGGGCGGCTGGGACGACGTGATGACGAAGTTCTTCGATCCCACGAAGAGCATCATGCAGCAGATCGAGTCCAGCATCGGAGTGTCGACGAGCTCGTGACGAGCATCGCACTTCCGCGCAGGCGGGCCTCCGGGGCGGCGCTTCCGAGCGTCGCCCCGGGGGTGGCGATCACCTACCTGTCGGTGGTCGTCCTTCTGCCCCTCTCCGCCCTTCTGTGGACGACGAAGCAGGGCGGCTTTCACGCCTTCTGGCAGGCCATCACCGCTCCCGACGCCGTCGCGGCGCTCAAGCTCACGCTCGGCGCGGCGCTTCTCGTCGCCCTCATCAACGCGGTCTTCGGCACCCTGATCGCGTGGGTGCTCGTGCGCGACTCGTTCCTGGGCAAGGGCATCATCAACTCGCTCATCGACCTGCCGTTCGCGCTGCCGACGATCGTCGCCGGGCTCACCCTGCTCACCCTGTACGGGCCCAACTCGCCGATCGGCCTCAACATCACCTACACGCGCAAGGCGGTCGTCCTGGCGCTCCTCTTCGAGACGCTGCCCTTCGTGATCCGAAGCGTCCAGCCCGTCCTGCTCGAGCTCGACCGCGACATGGAGGACGCGGCCGCATCGCTCGGCGCGCGCGGGCACACCATCTTCCGCCGGATCGTGCTGCCGAACCTGCTGCCGGCGATCCTCTCGGGGATGGCGCTCGCCTTCGCGCGGGCGGTGGGCGAGTACGGCTCGGTCGTGCTGCTCTCGGGCAACGTGCCCTTCTCGACCGAGGTCGCCTCGGTGCACATCTACTCCCAGATCCAGAGCGACTACGTCACCGGCGCAGCCGCGATGTCGGTCGTCCTGCTGGCGATCTCGCTGGCGGTGCTGCTCTCGATCACGGGCCTGCAGCGATGGAGCGCGAAGCATGATCGCTAGGCTCGCACTCCGGTTCGTCGCCCTGGCCTACCTGGCCTTCCTGCTGATCGTGCCGGTGACGATCATCGTCCTGCACACGTTCTCGGGCGGTCTCGCGCCGGTGTGGAACTCGCTCACCTCCCCCGACGCCGTGGCAGCGCTCGTGCTGACGCTCAAGATCACCCTGATCACGGTGCCGCTGAACACGATCTTCGGCATCACCATGGCGCTCCTGATCGTGCGCCGCGACTTCCGCGGGAAGGCGCTGCTCTCGGCGCTCATCGACCTGCCCTTCGCCGTTTCGCCGGTGATCGTCGGGTTCACGCTCATCCTCGTCTACGGCATGAACGGCTGGTTCGGCCAGTTCTTCATCGACCAGGGCTACCCGATCATCTTCTCGACGCCCGGGCATGGTGCTCGCGACGATGTTCGCGTCGCTCCCGTTCGTCGCCCGCGAGGTGATCCCGGTGCTGCGCGAGATCGGCACCGAGCAGGAGCAGGCGGCCGCGACGCTCGGGGCCAAGGGGTGGGCGACGTTCCGCCGGATCACCCTGCCGGCCATCCGCTGGGGCATCGTCTACGGCGTCGTCCTGACGACGGCCCGCTCGATCGGCGAGTTCGGCGCGGTCGCCGTCGTCTCCGGCAACGTGATCGGGCAGACCCAGACGCTGACCCTGCGCGTCTCGCAGGAGTACCAGAACTTCGACCACATCGCCGCCTACACGGCCGCGCTCGAGCTCGCCGTCATCGCGCTCGTGACGCTGTTCCTGATGAACCTGTTCCACCCCCGAAAGGACCACTGAGATGATTGACTCCACGCCCCCCGTGATGTCCTGGGCGGCTGCGAACCGAGCAGCGCAAGGACGCAGGGAGCGCTCATACCGAGCCACGTATGGGCGCGACCGAGGACGCCGCGATGCGACGGTTCGCAGCCGCAGCGCCGCCAACGCCCGAACCCTCCAGAACCTCCGCGCGGCCAGGCGCGTGGGGGGCGTGGAGTCAACCATCTAATGGCAATTACCGTCCGCAACGTCAATAAGCGGTTCGGCGACTTCGTCGCCCTCGACGACGTCAGCCTGGAGGTGCCGTCAGGCTCGCTGACGGCACTGCTCGGCCCGAGCGGCAGCGGCAAGTCGACGCTCCTGCGCGTGATCGCCGGCCTGGAGAAGGCCGACACCGGCGAGGTGTTCATCGGCGGGAGCGAGGCGACCAAGCTGCCGCCGCACCGGCGCGACGTCGGCTTCGTGTTCCAGCACTACGCCGCGTTCAAGCACATGACCGTGGCCAAGAACGTCGCGTTCGGCCTCGAGATCCGCAAGCGGCCGAAGGACGAGGTGCGCCGCCGCGTGGCCGAGCTGCTCAATCTCGTCCAGCTGGACGGGTTCGGCGACCGCTACCCGTCGCAGCTCTCGGGCGGCCAGCGCCAGCGCATGGCGCTCGCGCGGGCGCTCGCCGTCGAGCCCGAGGTGCTGCTCCTCGACGAGCCGTTCGGCGCCCTCGACGCGCGCGTCCGCAGCGAGCTGCGCGCGTGGCTGCGCCGGCTGCACGACGAGATGCACGTGACCACCGTCTTCGTCACGCACGACCAGGACGAGGCCATGGAGGTGTCGGACACGATCGTGCTCATGGATCGCGGCGCGATCGTCCAGGAGGGCCACCCGCAGGACCTCTACGACCACCCCGGGAGCGAGTTCGTCATGCGCTTCATGGGCCAGGTGAACCGGCTCGGCGACGTCTACGTGCGCCCGCACGACGTCGAGATCCGCCTGGAGCCGAACGGGACGACCGAGGCCGCGGTGGTCGAGCGCATCCTGCACATGGGCCATCACATCCGCGTCGAGCTCCTGGTGGAAAGCGGGGAGCCGGTGGCGGCGCAGCTCACCCGCGACGAGGCCGACCGCCTCGGGCTCGAGCCGGGCCGGCCCGTGTTCGTGCGGCCGAGCCGCGCCAAGACGTTCGCCGAGGGCGAGAGCGGCGAGCCCACCCTGGGGACTGTCCCCGGCTGACGGGGACGGTCCCTGCTTGTTGATTCTGCCGCAACGGCGGCGTATCGTCGTTCCTCGTTCGGTCAGTCGATTGAGGAGGACGGATGGCGCGGAAACGGACAATCCTGGCGGTCGGACTCGTGGCGCTGGCAGCGCTCGCGATCGTGCCCGTCATGGCATGGGCGGGCACGAGCTCGTCCGCGGAGTCGCATCACGGCAAGGTGATCCACGTCGTCGAGCACGCGGTCACCGACACCGTGCAGATGTTCCACCCCCCGGCCAACAGCCTGGGTGACGACCTCGGGTTCCACAACCCGGTCTTCAACGCGGCGGACACGCACCAGATCGCGACCGACAACGGCTACTGCGTGCGCACGGTGGCCACAGGGAAGACCGAGTGGGAGTGCACGTGGACGACCCAGCTCAAGGGCGGCCACATCACCGTCGAGGGGCCGTTCTTCGACGACGGCACGAACACGACGCTCGCGATCACCGGCGGCACCGGCCGCTACAACGGCGCGTCCGGCTGGATGCTGCTGCACGCGCGCGGCAACCCGGTGGGATCGGAGTTCGACTTCGTCTTCCACCTGAAGGGCTAGGGCGCCACGGGCGCAGCCGTCGCCTTACGAGGTGACGGCTGCGCCCAGCGATTCCTCGAGCCGGTCGAGGCCGGCGTCGACGTCCTCGTCGGGGGCGGTGATCGGCACCAGGATCCGGATCACGTTGTCGTGGATGCCGGTCTTGAGCAGGATCAGCCCGCGCTCGAGCGCGCCCGGACACGGTGGCCGCGGCGACGTCCGCCGCCGGCTCCTTGGTCGTCTTGTCCTTGACGAGCTCGATCGCAGCCATCGGCCCGAGCCCGCGCACCTCGCCGATCACCGGCGTACCGCGACGGCCAGGTCGCGCAGCCGCGCCTGGATCCGCTCGCCGACCGCCACCGACCGGGCCAGGAACTCGTCGCTTGCGATGGCGCGCAGGCTCTCGATCGCGGCCGCGCACGCCACCGGGTTGCCGCCGTACGTCGAGCCCAGGCCGCCCGGGTGCACCGAGTCCATGACGTCGGCGCGCCCGATCACGCCGGCGAGCGGCATGCCCGAGGCGAGCGACTTGCCGACCGTGACCAGGTCGGGGACGACGCCCGCGTGCTCGATCCCCCACAGCGTGCCGGTGCGGCCCATGCCGGCCTGCACCTCGTCGTCGATGTAGAGGATGCCGTGCTCCTCGCAGCGCGCCTTCAGGCCCTGGATGAACTCGGGCGGCATGACCGTGAAGCCGCCCTCGCCCTGCACGGGCTCGAGGATCACGCACGCAACCTCGTTCGGGTCGACGGTCGCCTTGAACATCCAGTCCAGGGCCTCGAGGGCGTCGGCGCTCGTGATCCCGCGGTACGGGTACGGCGCCGTGGCCCGGTACACCTCGGGCGCGAACGGCCCCATCCCGCGCTTGTAGACGAGCTTCGAGGTGAGCGTCATCGTCAGGAGCGTGCGGCCGTGGAAGCCGCGGTCGAACGTGATGACCGCGTTTCGGCCGGTGTGGTAGCGGGCGATCTTGATCGCGTTCTCGACCGCCTCGGCGCCCGAGTTGATCAGGAGCGCCTTCTTGTCGTGCGTGCCCGGCGCGAGCTCGCACAGCATCCGGCACACCTCGAGGTACGGGTCGTAGGCGGCGACCGGGAAGCAGGCGTGCATGAGCTGCTCGGCCTGCTCGCGGATCGCGGCCACGACCGCGTCGGGCGTGTGGCCGAGGTTCAGGACGCCGATGCCGCCGGCGAAGTCGATGTACTCGCGGCCGTCGACGTCGGTCAGGTGCGCGCCGTGCGCGTGCGAGGCGAAGATCGGCGCGATGGAGACGCCGCGGGCGACGTAGCGGTCGCGCTTCGCCCGAAGCGCATCGGTCTGTGTGCCTTGGTGAACTGCCATTTCGGACCTCCGCGGGACGAGCGACCTTTGCGCCACCGAGTATAAGCAACGGCGTCCGTGAGGGGGAACTCGTCCGGTAGCATTGGACGCGGTGTCCAACGGCCGGGCCCGGGCGCGGGCCTCGAAAGGACTGACGCGTATGACCGACCACGCCACCCTCCAGGAGCTCGCGAAGCGGCATCTGATGATGCACTTCACGAGCCACGGCCGCTACTCGACGGAGGAGGTGCCGGTGATCAGCCGCGGCGAGGGCTGCTGGCTGTGGGACACGAACGGCAAGCGTTACTTCGACGGGATGTCGGGGCTCTTCTGCACCCAGATCGGGCACAGCTTCGGCGCCGAGCTGGGCGAGGCGGCCGCCAAGCAGATGGCCGAGCTGCCGTTCTTCATCAACTGGAGCTACGCCCACCCGCGCGTGATCGAGCTCTCCGCGAAGATCGCCGAGCTCGCCCCGGGCGACCTCAACCGCACGTTCTTCTGCTCCGGCGGCTCCGAGGCGAACGACTCGATCATCAAGCTCGTGCGCCAGTACCACCAGATCGGCGGCGAGCACCACCGCTACAAGATGATCGCCCGCCGGACTGCCTACCACGGCACCACGCTCGGCGCCCTCTCGCTGACCGGGATCGCGTCGATCAAGGCGCCCTTCGAGCCGCTTCTGCCCGGCGTCCGCCACGTGTCGAACACGAACTCCTACCGCCGTCCCGAGGGTGAGACCGAGGCCGAGTTCACCGCGTTCCTGCTCGACGAGCTGCGCGGCGTGATCGAGCAGGAGGGCCCGCACTCGGTCGCGGCCGTGTTCATGGAGCCGGTGCAGAACTCGGGCGGCACGTTCACCCCGCCGGAGGGCTACTTCCAGGGCGTGCGCGCGATCTGCGACGAGTACGGGATCCTGCTCGTGGCCGACGAGGTCATCTGCGGCTACGGCCGGCTCGGCTACTGGTTCGGGTCGGAGCGCTACGACATCCGCCCGGACATCATCACCTTCGCGAAGGGCATCGGCTCGGCGCACGTGCCGCTCGGCGGCGTGCTCATGACCGACCGGATCGCCGACCCGTTCGTCACCGGCTCGAACATGTTCACGCACGGGATCACCTACGGCGGCCACCCCGTGGCGACGGCGGTCGCGCTCAAGAACCTCGAGGTGATGGAGCGCGAGGACGTCCTCGGCAACGTGCGCCGCAACGAGCCCTACTTCCGCGGGGTGCTCGAGAAGCTGGGCGAGAAGCCGATCGTCGGCGACGTGCGCGGCGCGGGCTACTTCATGTCGCTCGAGCTCGTGCGCGACAAGGAGACGAAGGAGACCTTCTCCGACGAGGAGTGCGACCGGCTGCTGCGCGGGTTCCTCTCGCCGCGCCTGTACGAGGCCGGGCTGATCTGCCGCGCCGACGACCGCGGCGACCCGGTGATCCAGCTCTCGCCGCCGCTGGTCGCGACGCGCGAGGACATCGACTTCGTGCACGACGTGCTCGACACCGTGCTCGACGACGCGTGGACCGAGATGACGCGATCGCGCGGCCGCGCGGCCGTGACGTCCTGACGGCGGCGCACGTGCTCACCGTCGCGGACATCGCGGGCATCGACGCGCTGCGGGTCACGCTGCGCGGCGGGCGCGCGGGCGCGGATCGGCCGGTGCGCTGGGTGCACATCTCCGAGCTCGCCGACCCCACGCCCTGGCTGCGCGGCGGCGAGCTCCTGCTCACGACCGGCCTGCCGCTCGCCGCGGGGCCGGAGGCCTACGTCGAGCGGCTTGCCACGGCGGGCCTGACCGGGCTGGGGCTCGGCCTCGGGTTCGGCTACGACGAGGTGCCCGCCGAGGCCGTGGCGACGGCCGACCGGCTCGGCTTCCCGCTCTTCGAGGTGCCGTACGACGTGCCGTTCATCGCGATCACCGAGGCGGTGTTCACCCGCCTGTCCGACGCCCGCGTCGCCGAGACGGTGCGCCGCCTGGCGGGCGATCTGGTCGAGGCCGTGCTCGGCGGCGACGCCGGGCCGCGCGAGCTGCGCCGCCGGGCGCGGGCGTTCGGGATGCGCGGGACGCTGCCGATGTCGTTCGTCGCCCTGCGCCCGGCGGCAGCGGACGCCGCCGCAGCTCGCGCGGCTGGTCGAGGCGGCGGGTCGGTTCGGCCCTGCCAGCATCCGCGACGGCATCGTGGCGGTGCTGATCGAGGCCCGCGACGACGGCGAGGCCGAGGCGATCGCGGCCGACGTCCTGCGCGACACGGGCGCAGGCGCGGCCGGAGTCGGCCGCGTGCGCACCGAGCCGGCCGAGCTCGCGCGCACCTACGACGAGGCGCTCTACGCGGTCGAGGCGCGGCACGTGAACGGCACCCCGGCGGTCGCCACGTTCCGCGACCTGGGATCGATCCAGCTCCTGCTCTCGCTCGGCGACGAGCGCGGCGTCGAGCTCTACTGCGAGTCGATGCTCGGGCCGCTGCGGGCGCACGACGCCCGCCACGGCTCGGCGCTGATCGAGTCGCTCGCCGCCTACATCGAGGCGAACGGGCGCTGGGCCGAGGCCGCCGCGGCGCTCGGCGTGCACCGCCACACGCTGCGCTACCGCATCCGCAAGATCGAGCAGCTGACGGGGCGCAGTCCCGCCGACGCGCGCGACCGGCTCGAGCTGTGGCTCGCGCTGCGGGCGCACGAGCTGCAGGGCCGCCGCGAGCTGGAGCCCGTGTCGTGAGCCGGGTCGCCGTGGTGGGCGCGGGCGGGATCATCGGCCCGGCGATCGTGGCCACGCTGGCCCGCGAGGACGCCGTCTCGGAGATCGCGTGCCTGGACGTGAACGGCGCCGCGCGCGGCCGAGGTGGCGCGCGCGCACGGCGGCGGCAAGGCGACGGGGGCCGCGCTCGACATCCGCGACGCCGAGGCGTCCGCCCGGGCGCTCGCCGGCGCGACCGTGCTCGTGAACACGGCCTCCTACCGCATCAACCTGGCGGCGATGCGAGGCGGCGCTTGCGTCCGGCTGCCACTACGTCGACCTCGGCGGCCTCTTCCACGTCGACCCGCGAGCAGCTGCAGCTCGATCCGCGCTTCCGCGCGGCCGGCCTGCTGGCGGTGCTCGGCATGGGCTCGACGCCCGGCAAGACGAACGTGATGGCGGCGCGGGCCGTCGAGCTCCTCGGCGGCCGTGTCGAGCGGATCGTGATCGGCGCCTCGGGGCGCGACCCCGACCCGCCGCCCGGGCCGCTCGTGGCGCCCGTACGCGGTCGAGACGATCCTCGACGAGCTGACGATGCCGACCCCGGTCGTCCGCGACGGCGAGGTGCAGATGCTGCGACCCGATGACGCTCGCCGGGGTGGTCGAGTTCGGCGATCCGGTCGGCCCGGCCGAGACGGTGTTCACGATCCACTCCGAGCTGGCGACGTTCGCCGAGAGCTTCGGCGCGAGCGAGGTCTCGTTCCAGCTCTCGCTCGACCCCCGGTTCCTGGCCAAGGTGCACCTGCTGGCCGAGCTCGGCCTCGCGTCCACCGAGCCGGTGGAGGTCGACGGCCGGCCGGTCGTGCCCCGCCGGCTGCTGCTCGACGCTGCTCGCGCGGCTGCCGCGCGCCGAGCCGTCGCTGCGCACGGTCGGCGTGCACCGCATCGAGGCCTCCGGCCCGGCGGGGACGGCGGTGGTCGAGTGCGTGACCCGTGCCGTGCCCGGCCTCGGCTTCGGCGGCGGCATCGCGTCGACGGCCTGCCCGCCGGCGGTCGTCGCCGACATGATCTGCCGCGGCGAGCTCGCGGCGCGCGGCGTGCTCCCCAGCGAGCGCGCCGTGCCGTACGGCCCGCTCTTCGAGCGGCTCGAGCGCTACGGCGTCGAGGTGCGCGAGCACCCGCCTGCATAAGACGGGCCTGGCCCGATGGATTCAGGCAACGGGTATTCACCGCACGTGCACCGGTTCCCGTTTGACGGATCAACCTTCCGCCGCCCTATGCTGTGACCCGATGTCCGGCTACGCCTGCACAGAGAGGACCCTCGCCCGCTCCCCGTTGAGCGGGCGTCCTGTCGGGCGCTCCACCGGCGCACTCCCAACCTGCTCGGCCTTCTCCTCCTCGCCCGTTAGGGCGAACGACTTGGCCTACGCGCCGCCTGCCGGCGCACACGCACTCAAGTCACCACGGGAGAGCTGCGCTCTCCCCCAGCCGAGGAGGATCACGCTGATGGCTTCACCCACGGACACCGTCCGCATCTTCGACACCACGCTGCGAGACGGCGAGCAGTCGCCCGGCATCGCCCTGTCGGCGCCCGAGAAGATCGAGATCGCCCGGCAGCTCGACCGCCTCGGAGTGGACGTGATCGAGGCCGGGTTCGCCATCTCGTCCCCCGGCGAGCGCGAGGGCATCCGCGCCGTCGCCCAGGCCGTCGACTGCGTCGTCGCGTCGCTCGCGCGCACGAACGACGAGGACGTCGACGCCGCCATCGAGTCGCTCCAGGGCGCGCGCAACCCGCGCATCCACGTCTTCATCGCCACGTCCGACATCCACATGCAGCACAAGCTGCGCATGACCCGCCCGCAGGTGCTCGAGTCCGCGGCGCGGCGCCGTGCGCAAGGCGAAGGCCTTCTGCAGCGACGTCGAGTTCTCGTGCGAGGACGCGACCCGCACCGACGCCGACTTCATGGCCGAGGTCGTGCGCGCCGCGATCGCCGCGGGCGCGACGACGATCAACATCCCCGACACGGTCGGCTACACCGTGCCCGAGGAGTACACCGAGATCCTGACCGGCCTGCGCGAGCGCGTGCCCGAGGTCGACGGCGTCGTGCTCTCGGTGCACTGCCACAACGACCTGGGCCTGGCCGTCGCCAACTCGCTGGCCGGCGTCGTCGCCGGCGCGCGCCAGGTGGAGTGCACGATCAACGGCATCGGCGAGCGGGCCGGCAACGCGTCGCTCGAGGAGATCGTGATGCTGCTCAAGACGCGGGCGCCGCGCTACGCGCTGCAGACGAACATCCGCACCGAGGAGATCACCCGCAGCTCGCGCCTGGTCTCGCGGCTGACCGGCTATGCGGTGCAGCCCAACAAGGCGATCGTGGGCCGAAACGCCTTCGCCCACGAGGCCGGCATCCACCAGCACGGCGTGCTCGCCCACCGGCGCACGTACGAGATCATGGACGCCGAGTCGGTCGGCCTGCACGGCTCCGACATCGTGCTCGGCAAGCACTCCGGCCGCCACGCGCTGCGGCAGGCGTTCGCCGACCTGGGCTTCACCATCGAGGGCGACGACCTGAAGCGCGCCTTCACGCTCTTCAAGGAGCTCGCCGACCGCAAGGGCAAGATCAGCTCGCTCGACCTCGAGGCGATCGCGTCCGACTCGCTGCGCGAGCGCGAGGAGCCGTACAGGCTCGTGCGCCTGGCCATCGCCGACGGCGCACCGGCGAGACGGCCCGGGCCGAGGTCACGATCGCAGAGCGGCGAGGGCGAGGCGCACCGCCGAGGGCACCGGCGACGGGCCGGTCGACGCCGCGTTCAGCGCGGTCGAACACGCTGCTCGACCTGCCCGGTGAAGCTGGCCGAGTACGCCATCGGCGCCGTCACCGGCGGCGCGGACGCGCTGGGCGAGGTGCGGGTCGTGGTCGAGGTCGGAGGCAGGACGTTCTCGGGCCAGGCCGTATCGACAGACATCACCGAGGCCTCGGCCGAGGCATACCTGCGGGCGTGCGCCCACGCCCGGATCGCGATCGAGCCGGACCAGGACAAGGAGCTGATCGGAGTCTGATGACCGAAACCCGCCCAATCCCCATCGTCGCCTGCCTCGCCGGCGACGGCATCGGTCCCGAGGTGATGGCCGAGGCAGGCCGCGTCATCGACGCCGTCTCGGAGCTCTTCGGCGTGCGCCTGCGCCAGGTGCACCTGCCGTTCGGCGGCGAGGCGATCGACCGCCACCGCGACCCGTTCCCGGCGCACGTGCGCGCGGCCGTGAAGGCGTCCGACGCGGTGCTCCTGGGCGCCGTCGGCGGGCCGCGCTGGAACGCGGCGCCGCGCCGGCCCGAGCAGGGCCTGCTCGACCTGCGCAAGGAGCTCGACGCGTTCGCCAACCTGCGCCCCGTGCGCCACGGCGACATCGACCTGATCGTCGTGCGGGAGCTGACGGGCGGGCTCTACTTCGGCGCGAAGCTGCTCGACGACGACTTCGCCTCGGACACGTGCACCTACGACCGCGCCCAGATCGAGCGGGTCGCGCGGTGGGCGTTCCGGCTGGCGCGGCGGCGCTCGGGGCGGGTCGTGTCGGTCGACAAGCAGAACGTGCTCGCGACGTCGAAGCTGTGGCGCCGGGTCGTCAGCGACCTGCACGCGGCCGAGTTCGCCGAGATCGAGCTCACGCACGAGCTGGTCGACTCGTTCGCGATGAACCTGGCCACGCGGCCGCAGAGCTACGACGTGATCCTGACCGAGAACCTCTTCGGCGACATCCTCTCCGACCTCGCGGCGGCGGTCGGAGGCGGCCTCGGCATCGCCCCGTCGGCCTCGCTCGGCCCCGAGGCGCCGGGGATCTTCGAGCCGGTGCACGGCTCGGCGCCGGACATCGCCGGCCAGAGCGAGGCCAACCCGATCGCGATGATCATGTCGGTGGGGATGATGTTCACCTACGGCCTCAACCGGCGCGACATCGGCCGGGCGATCACGGCGGCGGTGGACTCGGTGCTCGCCGACGGCATCGCCACGTCCGACCAGGTGGCGGGCGGGCGCGTGTACGCGACCTGGGAGGTCGGCCAGGCGGTGTGCGACGCGCTCGGCCACCACGCCACCGGCGAGCGCCGAGTTCCAGGAGCACCCTTTTGACGCCAGGCTGGTGGCCCGTGGATAGCCGCCGCATCACCGGCGCCGAGGCGATCATCCGCTGCCTCGAGGCCGAGGGCGTGACCGACGTGTTCGGCCTGCCGGGCGGGGCGATCCTGCCGCTCTACGACGCCTGGGCCGAGCACGAGCACTCGATCCGCCACTTCCTGGTGCGCCACGAGCAGGGCGCCGGCCACATGGCGCAGGGCTACGCGCGTGCGACCGGCAAGGTGGGCGTCGCCATCGCGACCTCCGGCCCCGGCGCGACCAACCTCGTGACGCCGATCGCCGACGCCTACCTCGACTCGACGCCGATCGTGTGCATCACCGGCCAGGTGCCGACGCACCTGATCGGCACCGACGCCTTCCAGGAGGCCGACATCCAGGGCATCACGATGCCGATCGTCAAGCACTCCTGGCTCGTGAAGGACGTCGCCGACCTGCCGCAGGTGTTCAAGGAGGCGTTCCACGTCGCCCGCTCGGGCCGCCCCGGCCCGGTGCTGATCGACGTGCCGAAGGACGTGCAGCTGGCGAGCTTCGACTTCGCCTATCCGCGCCAGACCGACATCCCCGGCTACAAGCCGTCGCGGCACGGCCACCCCAAGCAGATCATCACCGCGGCCGAGGCGATGCTCGCCGCCGAGCGGCCGGTGTTCTACGTCGGCGGCGGCGCGGTCACCTCGGACGTCGACCCGGCCCAGCTGATCCGGATCGCCGAGACGCTGCAGATGCCGGTCGTGACGACGCTGATGGCCAAGGGCGTCTTCCCCGACTCGCACCCGCTGTGCCTGGGCCTGCCCGGCATGCACGGCTCCAAGGCCGCGAACTGGGCGATGCAACAAGGCCGACCTGCTGGTCGCCTGCGGGTCGCGCTTCGACGACCGCGTCACCGGCAAGCTCGACTCGTTCGCGCCCGGCGCGAAGGTGATCCACATCGACGTCGACCCGGCCGAGATCGACAAGAACCGCGCCGCCCAGGTGCCGATCGTGGGCTCGATCGAGCTCGTGATCCCGAAGCTCGCCGAGGCGCTCGCGTCGCGCCAGAACGGCGGCCCGCCGCGCGCGGCGGAGTGGCTCGAGACCGTGCGCGGCTGGCAGCGCGAGTTCCCGTTCCGCTACCACCGGGGCGGCAAGCTCAAGCCCGAGTTCGTGATCGAGCGGCTGCGCGACCTGACCGCCGGCGAGGACGTGATCTGGACGACCGGCGTCGGCCAGCACCAGATGTGGGCGGCGCAGTACCTCGAGATCGACCGGCCGCGGCGCTGGCTGACCTCCGGCGGGGCCGGCACGATGGGCTTCGGCGTCCCGGCCGCGATCGGCGCCAAGGTGGCGTGCCCCGACGCCATCGTGATCAACATCGACGGCGACGGCTGCTTCCAGATGACGATGCAGGAGCTCGCCACCGCGCGCATGTACGGCATCGCCGCGATCCACGTGGTCGTGAACAACGGCTGGCTGGGGATGGTGCGCCAGTGGCAGGAGCTGTTCCACTCGGAGCGCTTCTCCGAGACCAACCTGACGGTCGACCTGCCCGACTACGTGAAGCTCGCCGAGGCGTTCGGCGTGGCCGCCTTCCGCTGCGAGACGGCGGAGGAGGTCGACGACGCCATCCGCGGCGCGCTCGCCTGCGGCGGCCCGGCGGTGATCGACGCCCGCGTCGACCGCGAGGAGAAGGTGTACCCGATGGTGCCCGCGGGCGGCTCGGCCACCGACATCATCGACGTCGAGTGGGCCGAGGAGGACAACGCGTGGGTGGAGGAGGGCGTATGACGAGCGACATGCACACGCTGAGCGTGCTCGTGCAGAACCGCCCGGGCGTGCTCACGCGCTGCGCGGGCCTCTTCGCCCGGCGCGGCTTCAACATCGAGTCGCTCGCCGTCGGCCCCACCGAGGAGCCGAGCCGCAGCCGCATCACGATCCGGGTCGACTGCTCGCAGCACTCGGTCGACCAGGTCACGAAGCAGCTCTACAAGCTGGTCGACGTGCTCAAGGTGTCCGAGCTCGGCCCGACGGCGGTCGAGCTCGAGCTGCTGATGATCAAGGTCACGTCGACGCCGGAGCGGCGGCCCGAGATCATCAGCCTCGCGGAGGTGTTCGAGTCGCGGGTGGTGGACGTGGGCCCGGAGGCGGTCAGCTTCGCCTGCGTCGGCCCGCCGGATAGGCTTCACGCGCTCGAGGAGCTCCTGCGGCCCTACGGCATCCGCGAGCTGGTGCGCACAGGCCGGATCGCGCTCGACCGCGACGGCGAGCTTGGTCAACGACGACGGATAAGGGTGGTTGCATGAGCACGACGATCTACTACGAGTCCGACTGCGATCCCGCCGCCCTCGGCGGCAAGACGATCGCGGTCATCGGGTACGGCAGCCAGGGCCACGCCCACGCTCTGAACAACCACGAGAGCGGCAACACCGTCGTGGTCGGCGCCCGGCCCGACTCGCGCGCGTGGAAGGCCGCCACCGCCGACGGCCTGCCCGTCGCGACCGTCGCCGAGGCCACCGCCCAGGCCGACATCGTCATGGTGCTCGTCCCCGACCACATCCAGGCCGGCGCTCTACCGCGACGAGATCGCCCCCAACCTGCGCCCGGGCGCGATGCTGATGTTCGCGCACGGCTTCACGATCCACTTCGGCCAGATCGCGCCGGCGGCCGACATCGACGTGGCGATGATCGCGCCCAAGGGCCCGGGCCACCTCGTCCGCCGCCAGTACAGCCAGGGCATCGGCGTCCCCGGCCTGATCGCGGTCCACCAGGACGCGAGCGGCCAGGCGCACGCGCTCGCGCTCGCCTACGGCCACGGCATCGGCTGCGCCCGCGGCGGCCTGATCGAGACGACCTTCGCGGAGGAGACCGAGACCGACCTCTTCGGCGAGCAGGCCGTGCTCTGCGGCGGCGTCACCCGCCTGATCCAGACCGGGTTCGAGACGCTCGTCGAGGCCGGCTACCAGCCCGAGATCGCCTACTTCGAGTGCCTGCACGAGCTGAAGCTGATCGTCGACCTGATCTGGGAAGGCGGGCTCGCCGGGATGCGCTACTCGATCTCGGACACGGCCGAGTACGGCGACCTCACCCGCGGCCCGGTCGTGATCGACGAGCACGTCCGCGAGACGATGCGCGCCCTGCTGCGCGACATCCAGGAGGGCCGCTTCGCCCGCGACATCATCGCCGAGGAGGCGGCCGGCCGGCCGCAGTTCCAGGCCCTGCGCCGGCGCGCGGCCGAGCACCAGATCGAGCAGGTCGGCGCCGAGCTGCGGGCGATGATGCCCTGGATCGGCCAGTCCGACAAGGCGAAGGCCGGCACCTGACGACGGACGCGGAATGACATCCGGCGGAGCGCCGCTCGCGCTCTACTGCTACGACGGCTCCGCCGACGCGAGGGAGGCCATCGCGCGGGGAGCGGCGCTCCTCGGCGGCCACGAGGCCGTCGTCATGTGCATCTTCGAGTCGATCCTGCAGATGCCGTCGGGCGGTGACTTCCCCTACCCCGACATGATGCCCGCGGCCGACGCCGAGGCGGTCGACGACGCGGCCAAGACGCGGGCGGCGGCGATGGCCGAGGAGGGCTGCGAGCTCCTGCGCGCCGCCGGCGTGCAGGCGAGCCCCGCTGCGGTCGAGGGCGATCGGCGCCGTGTGGCGCACGATCCTGGCCGAGGCCGACGACCGCGACGCCGCCGTCGTCGTCCTGGGCTCGCGCGGCCTCACCGGCGTGCGCTCACTCGTGCTCGGCAGCGTCTCCCACGGCGTGGCGAATCACTGCCGCCGGCCGGTGCTGATCATCCCTGCAGTCGCGGACTGAACGCCTGCGCGCGCGCCCGCACGGGCGCGCTGCGAAGCGGCGTCGGGTGCAGCCTGCCGGCACCGCTCACACCCGGCCACGAGGCGCGGGCGTGCGCCTGGCACGGCGGGGCTGCCCGAGAACGTCGGACGCCCGGCGGTCCTTGAGCCAGCCGGCGGTCGTCAGGTCGCGGTGGCGGCCCATGTGGGTGAGCGTCGCCGGGCGGCGGGCGCGCTCCTCGCCGCCGCGCTCCGCCGGGACGGGCGTCGGCCACGAGGTCTCGGCCGCCTCCGGCTCCGGCTCGGGTTCTGGCACCGGCTCGGGCTCTGCCGACCGCCTCGGGCTCAGGCGCCGGCTCGGCGACGGCTTCGGGCGCGGGCTCCGGCACGACGGACGCCGGCGTCGCGACCGGCCGCGCGGGCGCTTCCGCACGACGGGCGTCCTCCTCGGCTCGCGACCGGCGCCAGATCACGTAGAGCGCCACGCCGACGACCGCTCCCGCCAGAATGCCCTTCCTGAACACGATGCTGCCCTCCCGATTCGGGAAGGAGATCGTAGCCCCGCCGCGGCCGCCGCGCCATCCCCCGTCCGGGCGATGCCGGCGTCCGGGGCGATCCGATCGGCCGCGCGGGGCGAATGCCTCACATGCGTTCCACGCCGACCGGTAGCATCGCCGCTGCCTTGCCGGACCGAAGACCGTCACTCGTCACCGTCGCCCCGCACGGCGAGGCGCGCGGCGTCGTGCTGATCGCACACGGCGGCAAGTCGCGCAGCACCGCCCCGGACTCGAACCTGCGCTCGCCGGCGCTGCGCATGTTCCCCTTCCTCGCCGACCTCGTCCGCAGCGGGCGCCGCGGCGGCCTCGCCGTCGCCCAGCTGCGCTACCGGGTCAAGGGCTACAACGACGGCGACCCCGTGCGCGACGTCGAGTGGGCGATCGCCGAGCTCTCGCAGCGCTTCGACGCGCCCGTATGCCTGGTCGGCCACTCGATGGGCGCGCGGGCGGCGCTGCGGGCGGCCGGGCACGAGCGGGTGACCGCCGTGGCCGGCCTCGCGGCGTGGTGCCCGCCCGAGGACCCGGTGCAGCAGCTCGCCGGCCGCACCGTCATGCTCGTCCACGGCACCCAGCGACCGGGTCACCGACCCGGCCCGGTCGCTCGAGTTCGGCCGCCGCGCCCGCGAGACGGCGGCGCGCCTGGCCCGGTTCGAGCTCGCCCGCGCCGGGCACACGATGCTCCAGCGGCTGCCGCTGTGGCAGTCGCTCACCCGCCGGTTCGTGCTCGGCGCGCTCGGCTTCGAGCCGATGGACGAGGGCATCGCGGCGGCGTTCGCGCTGCCGCCCGACCGCGCCCTGCGGGTGCCGCTGTGAGCGCGCTGCGGGTGGCGGTCGTCGGCAGCGGCGTCGCCGGGCTCACGGCCGCCCACATCCTCGCTCGCACGCCACGACGTGACGCTCTACGAGCGCGACGAGCGCCTCGGCGGCCATGCCAACACGGTCGCGGTGCGCGCCGCCGACGGGCGCGAGGTCGCGCTCGACACCGGCTTCATCGTCCACAACCAGCGCACCTACCCCACGCTGCTGCGGCTCTTCGCCGAGCTCGGCATCGGCACGCAGGCAGAGCGACATGTCGTTCGGCGTGCGCTGCGAGGGCTGCGGCCTGGAGTACGCCGGGGCGCGCGGCATGCACGGCGTCCTGCCGCGGCCGGGCGTGCTCGGGCGGCCCAGCTACCTGCGCATGCTGCTCGAGGTGCAAGCGCTTCCACCGCCACGCCCGCGCCGTGCTCACCGACCCGGCCGCCGACGCGCTGACGCTGGACGAGTTCCTGCGCCAGGGCGGGTACTCGCGCTACTTCACCGACCACTTCATGCTGCCGCTGACGGGCGCGGTGTGGTCGTCGTCGCCGACCACGATCCGCGACTTCCCGGCCCGCTACCTGATCCGCTTCTTCGCCAACCACGGCATGCTGACCGTCAAGAACTCGCCCCAATGGCGCACGGTGACGGGCGGCAGCCGCGAGTACGTCGCCCGCATCGCCGAGCGCCTCGGCCGACCGCGTCCACACCCACACGCCGGTCGTCTCGATCGAGCGCGACGACGCGCGGCGTCACGGTGAACGGCGACCACCGCTTCGACCGCGTCGTGATCGCCGCGCACCCCGACCAGGCGCTCGCGATGCTGGTCGACCCGTCGGCGCACGAGCGGGCGGCGCTCGGCGGGTTCGCCTACTCCAGCAACCAGACGGTGCTGCACACCGACGCGTCGCTCCTGCCCCGCGCCGCCGCCGCCCGCGCGTCGTGGAACTACCTGCTCGACGCCTGCTCGACGAGCCAGCCGCACGTGCACGTGACCTACCACCTGAACCGTCTGCAGGCGCTGCGCGAGCCAGTCGACTACTGCGTCACCCTGAACGGGACCGCCCGCATCGGCGCGGGCCACGAGCTGCGCCGGATGACCTACGAGCACCCGATCTACACGCACGCGAGCCTCGCCGCGCAGGCGCTCCTGCCGCAGCTCCAGGGTGCCCGCAACACGTACTACTGCGGCGCCTACCACGGCTGGGGGTTCCACGAGGACGGCTGCGTCTCGGGTCTGCGCGCCGCGCTCGCGCTGGGGTGCGCCTGGTGAGGTCGGCGCTCTACGAGGGCCACGTGGTGCACGACCGCCGCACCGCGCACCGCAACCTCTTCCGCTACGCCGTCTACATGTGGCTCGTCGACCTGGACGAGCTCGCCGAGCTCGACCGGCGCCTGTGGGCGTTCGGGCACGACCGCCGCGGGCTGACCACCATCCGCTCGCGCGACCACCTCGGCGACCCCGGCCGCAGCGATCAAGGAGAACCTGCTCGCCTACCTCGCCGCGCACGACGTCGACCTCGCGGGCGGGCGCGTGTCGCTCTTGACGAACGCGCGCGTGCTCGGCTACGTGTTCAACCCGCTCTCGGTCTACTACTGCCACGGCCGCGACGGCGGCCTGCGCTGCGTCGTCGCCGAGGTGCACAACACCTACGGGCAGCGGCACTGCTACCTGCTCGAGCCCGGCGAACGGGGGCAGGCCGAGACGGGCAAGGCGTTCTACGTGTCGCCGTTTCTGACCGTCGACGGCAGCTACCGGATGACGCTCGCAGCGCCCGGCGAGCGGCTGTCGGTGCAGATGGCGCTGCACCAGGGCGGGCAGCGCGTCTTCGCCGCGTCCCTGACCGGGCGGCGGCGGCCGCTCACGAACGCCGCCGTCGCGCGGATGCTGGTGCGGCATCCGCTCATGACCGCGCGGGTCACGTCGCTCATCCACGCGCAGGGGATCAAGCTCGCGCTGCGCGGCGTCGCCCGCGTGCCGCGGCCACCGCACCCGCCCCAGGAGCACGTCGGATGACCGTCGTCTCGCAGCAGGCCGGATCCGACCACCCGATCTGGCGCACGCCGCACGCGCCCCGTGTCGCCGCGCGGGCGACGATCGCCCGCGCCCTCTTCCTGCGCACCGCGCGCCGCCTGCCGCTGCGGGTCGTCCTGCCCGACGGCACGGTCACCGGCCGCGGCGACCCCGACGGCCCTGTGATGACGATCTCGCGAGACGCGTTCTTCCACCGGCTCGCCGCGGCCGGCAAGATCGGCTTCGGCGAGGCGTACATGGCCGGCGACTGGGCCGCCGGAGGATCTGGCCGAGGCGCTCGCGGCGTTCGCCGCCCGCGTCGACCGGCTGCTGCCGCGGCCGCTCCAGCGCCTGCGCGGCCTCTACGAGCCGCGCATCCCGACCGAGCAGCGCAACACGCCGACGGGCGCGGCCCGCAACATCTCGCGCCACTACGACCTCTCGAACGACCTGTTCGCGACGTTCCTCGACCCCACCATGACCTACTCGGCGGCCGTGTTCGAGCCGGGTGACACGCTCGAGGCCGCCCAGGTGCGCAAGTACGAGACGCTGTGCCGCATGGTCGACCTGCGCCCGTCCGACCACCTGCTCGAGATCGGCACCGGCTGGGGCGGCTTCGCGATGCACGCCGCCTCGACACGCGGCTGCCGGGTGACGACCGCGACGATCTCGGCCGAGCAGGCGGCGCTCGCGCGCCGGCGGATCGCGGCGGCCGGCCTCGCCGACCGGGTCGAGGTGATCCTGCGCGACTACCGCGCGATCGACGGCCGCTACTCCAAGATCGTCTCGATCGAGATGCTCGAGGCGGTCGGCGAGGAGTACTGGCCCGTGTTCTTCGCCACGTGCGACCGGCTGCTCGAGCCGGGCGGCGCGATGGGCCTGCAGACGATCACGATGCCGCACCGCCGCTACCTGGCGTCGCGGCACGCCTACAGCTGGATCCACAAGTACATCTTCCCGGGCGGGCTGATCCCCTCCCGCGAGGCGATCGACCGCTCGCTGCGCGACGCCTCGACGCTCGGCGTGACCGCACGCCGCCGAGATCGGCCACCACTACGCGACGACGCTGCGGCACTGGCGCACGCGCTTCATCGAGCAGCGCGAGCGCGTGCACGCGCTCGGCTTCGACCACACGTTCGTGCGTATGTGGGAGTTCTATCTGGCCTACTGCGAGGCCGGGTTCGCCACCGGCGCGATCGGCGACGCCCAGCTGCGCCTGGCCCGGCCGTGAGGCTGCGCGTCGGCGCAGGCGTCCGCTGGGACCGACCGGCGCCTCGAGCGGCGATCGGCGCGGCGAGGCGCGGCGCATGAGGCTGCGCGACGGCGCGACGTCCGGGTGACCGCGCCAGCGGCATCGGCGCGGCGCTCGTGCGCGAGCTGGCCGGACGCGGGCGGGTCGCGGCCAGCACCGCCGGACCGAGAGCTCGAGGAGCTCGCTGCCGGCCGGGAGGTCACCGATCCGCGAGTGACCGACGGATGGCGGCCGCCGAGCGCGTGCGCGAGCGCTTCGGCGCGATCGACCTGGCCATCCTGAACGCGGCCAACTGGGATCAGTTCTCGGTCGAGTCGTGGGACACGGACGTGATCCGGCGGCACTTCGACACGAACGTGCTCGGGATGGTGCACGGGATCGAGGCCGTGCTCGCCGACATGCGCCGCCGCCGCAGCGGCGCCATCGCCGGGATGGCGAGCGTGGCCGGCTACCGTGGCCTGCCCCGCTCCGAGGCCTACGGCGCGACGAAGGCCGCCGAGATCAACATGCTCGAGTCGCTGCGCATCGACCTGCGCCCGCTCGGGATCGCGGTGCACACGATCTGCCCCGGGTTCGTGCGCACCGACCTGACCGCCAAGAACACCTTCCCGATGCCGTTCATGCTCGAGCCCGACGACGCCGCCCGCCGGATCGTGCGCGGCACTCGACAGGGGCAAGGCCGAGATCGTCTTCCCGCTGCCGATGCTGGCTCCTGATGAAGATCGCGCGGGTGGTGCCCGTCAGGCTGTGGGCGGAGGCGTTCCGGGGCGTCGGTGCCGCAGACGGCGCGATGAGGCCGGCCAGCGCCTCGCGGGCCTGGCGGGCGAATCCGTGCGCGCCGCGCTCTTCGCTGTCTCGCGAGCGCGCGCTCGAGGAGCGCCTCGGCGTCCTCCAGGCGGCCGGCGGCGCGGTAGCCCTCGGCCGCATCGAGACGGGCGTGGAACTCGATGCCGGGGTAGTCGATGTCCGCCACCACGGCGACGATCTGGTCCGCGAGCGCCCGGGCTTCGGCGACCCGGCCCTGCGCGGCGCAGATGCGTGCCTCGGCGCCGCGCCACAGGAGCACCGACCAGCGGTCGGAGGGTGCCGCAAGCGCCCGCGCCTCCGCGCTTCGGCGCGCCGCCTCGTCCGTGTGGCCCGCCAGCGCGAGGGCGCGGGCGAGCAGCCCGATGATCGAGGAAGCCGATCCGACGTCGGCCGCATCGGCCGCGGTCGCAGCCGCGAGCCCGAGCGGCTCGATCGCCTCGACCGCGCGGCCGGCGTCGAGCAGGACGACCCCCGTGATCCACCCCGCGAAGTACGGCTTGTATCCCAGCTCCTGCGCGATCGCGACCATGTCCGCGACGGCCGCGAGCGCAGCGTCGACCTCGTCCTGCTGGGCGAGCAGCGCGGCGGAGTCGGCCAGGTAGTCGGCGCGGATCGCCCGGCCGAATCTGGACATCGTCCCCTCGCCGGCCTGCAGCAGGTCGGGGATCCGGCCCCGCCCCCGCATGAGGGAGTTGACGCCTCCCATCGCGGCCCCGAACACCTCGAGCCAGTGCGATCGCACCTGCCGCCCCAGCTCGAGCGTCCGCTCGGCCGCCTCGCGGGCGTTGGCGCAGCGAAGCATCCAGAGCCCCTCCCAGATCGACGTGACGTACCAGAGCCGGGCCGCCTCGGCGAGTCGGCCGGCCCGTTCGGTCTCCTCCGCTCCCGCACGGGCGAGGTCGAGCGCCGCCTGCTCCTCCCCCACGCTGACCTCGGCGCTCGCGGAGATGGCGATCATCCTCCCGACCGACTCGCAGACGAGCTGTGACGCGCCGGTCTCCGCTCGCCTCGGCGGCCGCACCGGCGGCCGCAGACGCCATGGCGGCCGCCTGCATGTGGCCGGCGGTGAGCAGCCAGCCCGCGCAGTCGGCAAGCGCGATCGCCCGCGCCGGATCGTCCGCGGGCACGAGCGCCGCGACCCGGCGGAGCACGCCCGCGGCAGCCATGAAGTCCCCCTGCGCGGCGACGCGGTCGGCAACGCCGCGGAAGAGCGTCGCCGCCCGCCGCGCCAGGACGACCGTCTCGGCGCCGCTGTCCCCGATCTCGAGCCGGTAGCGCACCGCCGCGGCGAGATGGTGCCCGAGGAGCTCCTCGTACTCGCTCACGCGCTCGCCCGCGAGCGCCTCGAGCCAGTCGGCGAAGGCCTGGTGCCACCTCGAGCGCACCTCCTTGGCGACGCGCTCGTACGCCGCCTCGCGGATCAGGATGTGCCGGAACCGGTAGGCGTCCTGGCCGGGCAGGGCCGCCTGGTCAGCGCGAAACAGCTGCTTGCGCGCCAGCGTGCGCACGGTCGGCACGATCACGCCCGGCGCGGTGCCGAGCGCTGTGAGCGCGCCCAGGTGGAACACCTGGCCCTCGATCGACGCGCGCTCGACGATGCCGAGCTCGTCGACCGAGAGCCGGTCGAGCCGGGCGGTCAGAAGCGCCTGGATCGTCGGCGGCAGCTCGACCCGCTCGATCGCCCCGGCGACCTCGACCCCCTCGTCAACCCGGCGCAGGTACCCGTCGTCGAGCAGCATCCCGACCAGCTCCTCGACGAACAGCGGGTTGCCCTCGGCCGCCGCCAGGACCCGGCCGGCGACGGCCTCGGGGAGATCGCCGCCGAGCAGCTCACGCACGAGCGCCCCGCCGTCCGACTCGGAGAGCGGCTCGAGGAGCAGCGTGGTCGCGTTCAGCTTCCCACCGGCCCATCCCGGCCGCTCGTCCAGGAGCTCGGGACGGGCCATGCAGAGAAGCAGCACCGGCACATCCGTGAGCCAGTCTGCCAGGTCGTCGATCAGATCCAGCAGGGGCGCCTCCGCCCAGTGAATGTCGTCGAAGGCGACGACGAGCGGCCGGCGGGCAGCCACCGCCTCGAACAGGCGCCGCAGCGCCAGCCGGGCGTCCTCGACGCGGGCGTTCGCACCCGCAAGGCCGAGCAGCGAGCCCACGCCGTCGCACACCTCACCGGCGACGCCGGGCTCGACGAGCGCCCCGAGCCGTGCGCGTACGTCATCGGGGGAGTCGCTCTCGTCGACGCCGGCGAGCGACTTCACCGCCTCGGCCAGCGCCCAGTAGGTCACGCCCTCACCATAGGAGAGGCAGCGGCCCGCGCAGATCGTGGCCTCACCGAGCCCGGCGCAGGAACTCCGCCACCAGACGCGACTTGCCGACGCCGGCCGTGCCGAGCACGGTCACGAGCTGGCAGGAGCGCTCCTCGGCCGCCCGGTCGAAGGCGTCCTGGAGCATCCGCCGCTCCCGCACGCGGCCGACCAGCGATGCGGCCGCGGGCCGGATCCGGCGGGCGCGATCGTCGTCCAGCGCGACCACGCGATATGCGGCGAAGGGATCTGCCTTCCCGCGCAGGTCGAGCGGCTCGACGTGCTCGGCGATGACCGACCCGTGAGCCAGTCGATGCGTCGCCGCGCCGATCAGGATCTCCCCGACGGGCGCCGCCTGCTGCAGCCGCGCCGCGGTGTTCATCGTGTCGCCGGTCGCGATCGTACGACCGGCCGGGGAGGCGCCGACGACCACCTCGCCCGTGGCGATGCCGATGCGCACGTCGAGTCGCACTCCGAGGGTTGAGTCGAGCTCGTCTGCGAGCGCGCGGACGGCCTCGCGAGCCTCCACGGCCGCGCGGACGCAGCGCAGGGCGTCGTCCTCGTGCGCCGCCGGTACGCCGAAGAGCGCGACCACGGCGTCGCCGATGAACTTCTCGAGATGGCCGCCGTGGCGCTCGAGCGCCGCCGACACCGCGGAGAAGTACCGGTTCATCACGCCACGCACCGTCTCGGGATCGAGCCGCTCTCCCAGCGCCGTCGACCCGGCCACGTCCGAGAAGAACACCGTCACCACCCGCCGCGCCGGAGCCGCGGCGCCGGCCGCCGAGACCGGCGCCGCGCACGCCGGGCAGAACCGGGCCCGTTCGGCAGGACCTCGCCGCAGCTCGGGCAGGTCGGGCTCACACCGGGAGCATCCCCGGCGGCGCCCGGCCCGTCAAGAAGCGGCGTCGGCTCGGAGCGCCGGTGCGGCCACGGCATCGGCCCGCGCAAGCCACGGCCTCGCCCCGAGGCGCTCGAACGTCTCCCGCGCCGCGTCGACGAGGCCGCGGACGTCGCCGTGGCCGCCGTGCGCGGCCAGCGCCTCGGCGTGCTCCAGCTCCGCGACCGCGAGCCAGAACGGGATGCCGAGGTCGCGCAGGATGTCCTGCGCCTCGGTGAACTCCGCGACCGCCGACTCGGCCGATCCCGCCATGCGTCCGCGGAAGCGGTGCGCGTGCGCAGCGATGAGGGGCGTCCGCAGCCCGATGGGCTCGGACTCGGGCGCTGTGAGCAGCTCGTCCACGCGCTCACGAAGGCCGAGCGCGAGCGCAGCCTCGACGGCGGTGACGAGCCCGAGCTTCACATTCTGGGGCCAGGCACCCACCAGGCCCTGCGTCGCGATCGCGTCGCCGGCGTCGGCAAGCGCATCGTCGTAGCGGCCCTCCGCGAGCGCCAGCGTCGCGTGCCCCGCCGAGTAGCACGAGCGCTCCTGCACGTCGATCGAGCTGGCGAGGGGCGCGTAGATGTCGCACAGCTGCCGCGCTGCCTCGAGCTCCCCCCGGTACAGGTAGATCGGGAGGATCGCGGTGAGCGGGCTGATCAGCGTGTGGCCGCTCGGCAGGAGCTCGACGGGCAGCTCGGCGAACGCCGCCATCGCCTCGTCCCAGCGGCCGAGCTGGTAGAGCGCGTAGGTCGACTCGCTGATCGCAAACCATTCGTTGGGGCGGTCGCCGGTGCGGCGGGCGAGGTCGAGCTCGCGGTCGAGGTAGCCGAGCGCGTCCTCGTAGCGGTCGTGGCCGAAGGCCAGGTCGGACAGGTTCCCGAGCACCGTGGCGGCCCGCTCGGTGAGGTTGTACTCGAGCGCCAGGTCGGCCGCCGCACGCATGAGCATCTCGGCCTCCCGCCGCCGCGACGGAGCGACCAGGATCGCCTTTGCGCTCCATCCGCGGACGACGATCTCGGGCAGCCCAAGCGCCTCGCCCATCTCCAGCGCGCGCTCGATCAGCTCCGCGGCCCGTTCGCGCTGGCCCACGAAGAGCGCCGCGTTCCCCAGGCGGACGATCAGGAGGGCGACGTCCGCGTCGGGCTCGTCGTCCCCGGTCACGGCCAGGGCGTCCTCCATCCGCTTGATCGCGAGCTCGTGCCGGCCGCTGCGCTCGTCGAGGTACGCCAGGCGGCTCGTGACGCGCGCCGCCGCGTGGGTGTCGCCGAGGGTGCCATAGAGCGTGATCGCCTCCTCGAGGCAATGCTGCGCGCTGTCGATCACGCCCGCGCGCGTGCCCATCTGGCCGGCCCGGTCGAGCAGGCCGGCGCGGCTGTGGTCGTCGCCCGCGAGCGCCGCCGCCTGGATGAAGTAGCGCTGCGCCTCGCCCGGAGCCCCCAGCGACTCCGCCCGCTCACCGGCGCGGACGAAGAGCACCTGAGCGCGGTCGCGCACGCGGTCGGCGTCGTCGGCGTCCGGCGCCGCCTCGTAGGCATCCAGGTAGTGCGCCGCGAGCACCTCGACCAGCTCGTCGTCGTCGCCTGCCGTCGCCTCGAGGTGCGCGGCCGCCGCCAGGTGGCGCAGGCGCCGGTCGCGGCGCGAGAGCGTCTCGTAGGCCACCCGGCGCATCAGGTCCTGGAGGAAGCCGTACTGGCCGTGCTCCGGAGAGCGTGGGTCAGCCTGGATCGAGAGCACCTCCTTGCGCACGAGCCCCGCGAGGATCGCGTCGTACGCGGCCGCGTCGGTGTCGGCGAGCGCCGCGAGCGCGTGCTTGGTGAACGTCTTTCCAAGCACCGCGCCGTTCTGCACCACCAGCCGCTCGTCGGCCGAGAGGCCGTCCAGCCGCGCGGCGATGAGGGCGTGCAGGGTCTCGGGCACCTCGAGCGTCTCCACCGGGCCCGTCGCCCGGTACACGCTGCCCTGCTGCACGACGTGGCCGCGGTCGAGCAGCATCCGCACCGTCTCGACGGCGTAGAGCGGCACACCCTCGGACCGCGCCAGGATCTGCGCCGCGAGGGCGTCCGGGAGGCCGGCCACGAGGCCGTCGAGCAGCGCACGCATCGCGCCGTCGCCGAGCGGCTCGAGGTAGAGCGACGTGAAGTTGCGCTTGCCCGCGCCCCACGTCGGCCGCTTGTCGGCCAGCTCGGGCCGCGCGGCCGTGATCACGTAGAGCGGCGAGTTGCGCGACCACTCGAGCAGGTGCTCGATGAAGTCGAGCAGCGACGCATCCGCCCACTGCATGTCCTCGAACGCGAGCACGGTCGGGTACACGTCGGCCAGGCGCTCGAAGAAGAGCCGCCACGCCGAGAACAGATCCTCGCGCTCGAACCGGCCGCCGCCCTCGACCCCCAGCAGGTGGGCGACCCTCGGCTCGACGAACGCGCGCTCGTCGGCGTCGGTCACGTGGGCGTCGAGGACGCCCGCGAGCTTGCCCAGGACGGCCTCCGACGGCTCGTCCTCGCTGATCCGGCAGCGCATCCGCACCATGTCGGCCAGCGCCCAGTAGGTGACGCCCTCGCCGTAGGACGGACACCGGCCGCGGTGCCAGTAGATCACCTGGGCAAGGCCGTCGAAGTACTTGTAGAACTCCCACACCAGACGCGACTTCCCGATCCCGGCGATCCCGGTCACCGACACGAGGTGTGCCCGGCGCTCCTCGGCCGAGGCGTGAAAGAGGTCCTTGATCTGGCGCAGCTCGCGGTCTCGGCCGACGAACGGCGCCTCGAGGCCCTCCGACTTGAGCGACCCGCGCGCGCCCGACACGATGCGCACTGCGCGCCACAGCCGGTGCAGCCCGATCTTCCCCTTCAGCTCGTGCTCACCCGCGTCCTCGTAGACGACGGTCGGCTCGGTCGCGCGCCGGGTCGTGTCGCCGACGAGCACGTGGCCCGCCTCGGCCAGCGCCTGCACCCGCGAGGCCGTGTTGACGACGTCGCCCGCGACCATGCCCTCGCCGACGGCGCCGATCGTGACCGTCGCCTCGCCGGTCAGCACGCCCGCCCGCACCCGCAGGTCGGGCACGCCCACCTCGTCGCCGAGCGCGGTCACCGCCGCGACCAGGTCGAGCGCCGCCCGCACGGCCCGCTCGGCATCGTCCTCGGTGGCGCTGTGCGCGCCCCAGACGGACATCACGGCGTCGCCGATGAACTTCTCGACCACCCCGCCGTAGAGCTCGATCAGCCGCCGGCAGACGTCGAAATAGCGCGAGAGCAGCGCCCGCACCTGCTCGGAGTCCCGTGCCTCCGAGAGCGTGGTGAAGCCGACCAGGTCGGCGAACAGCACGGTGACGAGCCGGCGTTCGGTGGCCGCCTCCGCGTGCGCCGCCGGGACGGCGACGGCGGCCGCCGGCGCGCCCGGCTGGGCGGCCGCGGAGGCGCCGAGCGGCGTCCCACACTCACCGCAGAACCGGTCGTCGGCGGCCACAGACGAGCCGCAGGCCGGACACGCCGCGGCGAGCGAGGTGCCGCAGCTGCGGCAGAAGCGCTTGCCGGGAGCATTTTCCATTCCACAAGCGGCACAGATCACGCCGCCGAGTGTACGGGAACGGCCGAGCGGCGGCCATACCGTCGGTACACTGACGCCACGATGGCAGCGGCGCCGCGCACGCTCTTCGAGAAGGTCTGGGACGACCACGTGATCGGCGACGACCTGCTGTTCGTCGACCTGCACCTGGTGCACGAGGTGACGAGCCCGCAGGCGTTCGAGGGCCTGCGCGCAGCCGGGCGGCGGGTGCGCCGGCCCGACCGCACGGTCGCGACGGCCGACCACAACGTCGCCACCGGCCCCGGCGAGCCCGACGAGCTCAGCCAGGCGCAGCTCGCGGCGCTCGACCGCAACTGCGCCGAGTTCGGGGTGCGCCTGTATCCGCTCGGCCACCGCCGCAACGGGATCGTGCACGTGATCGGGCCGGAGCTCGGGCTGACGCAGCCGGGCATGACGATCGTCTGCGGCGACTCGCACACCTCCACGCACGGCGCGTTCGGGGCGCTCGCGTTCGGCATCGGCACGAGCGAGGTCGAGCACGTGCTGGCGACGCAGACCCTGCCGCAGCGGCGGCCGCACACGATGCGGATCGACTACGCCGGCGAGCTCGGCTCCGGGCTGCACCGCCAAGGACATGATCCTCGGCACGATCGCCCAGATCGGCACCGACGGCGCCAGCCGGCCACGTCGTCGAGTACACCGGCGACGCGGTCCGCGGGCTGTCGATGGAGGGTCGCCTGACGGTCGCGAACATGTCGATCGAGGCCGGCGCCCGCGCCGGGATGATCGCCCCCGACGACATCACCTTCGCCCACCTCGAGGGCCGGCCGGGCGCGCCGAAGGACTTCGCCGCCGCGGTCGAGCGCTGGCGCGCGCTACGTGACCGACCCGGGCGCGGCCTACGACCGCACCGTGGATGTCGATCTGCGCGGCATCGCCCCACAGGTCTCGTGGGGCACGAACCCGGCCCAGGTCGCGCCGATCACGGGCGTCGTGCCCGAGCCCGGCGACGAGTCCGACGAGCGCGCGCTGCGCTACATGGACCTGCGCCCGGGCACGCCGCTCGCCGAGATCGCCGTCGACCGCGTGTTCCTGGGGTCGTGCACGAACTCGCGCATCGAGGATCTGCGCGCCGCCGCCGCGGTCATCGACGGGCGCCGCGTGGCGGCCTCGGTGCGGGCGATGGTCGTGCCCGGATCCTTCCAGGTTAAGCGCTCAAGCTGAGCGTGAGGGTCTGGACAAGGTGTTCCGCGACGCGGGCTTCGAGTGGCGCGGCGCAGGCTGCTCGATGTGCCTGGGCATGAACCCCGACATCCTCGCCCCCGGCGAGCGCTGCGCCTCGACCTCGAACCGCAACTTCGAAGGCCGCCAGGGCCGCGGCGGGCGCACCCACCTGATGAGCCCGGCGATGGCGGCTGCGGCCGCCGTCACGGGGCGGCTGACGATGTCCGGGAGTTGGTGGCTCGTGAAGCCGGTGCGGCTCGTTCAGGGCGCCGTCGCGCCGCTCGACCGCACGTCGGTCGACACCGACCAGATCGTCCCGAAGCAGTTCCTGAAGCGGATCGAGCGCAGCGGATTCGGCGAGTTCCTCTTCTACGACTGGATGCACCAGGCCGACTTCCCGCTCTGTGGCCCGAGTTCCACGGTGCGCCGATCCTCGTGACCGGCCGCAACTTCGGCTGCGGCTCCTCGCGCGAGCACGCCGCCTGGGCCCTGCAGGACTTCGGCTACCAGGCGATCGTCGCCGAGAGCTTCGGCGACATCTTCGCGATCAACTGCTCCAAGAACGGCCTCCTGACGGTCGTCCTGCCGCCGGACGCGGTGCGCGAGTTGCTCGACTCCGCGCCGGCCGAGGCGACGATCGACCTCGAGGCGCAGACCGTGACGCTGCCGTCCGGACGCGAGGTGCGATTCGAGATCGACGCAGACGTGCGCGAGCGGCTGCTGAACGGCTGGGACGACATCGCGATGACCGAGCGGCGCGAGGACGAGATCGCCCGCTACGAGGCCGAGCGCGAGCGCGAAGGCCCCAACGCCCTCACCGTCTGAGCTCCCGGGCGGCTTCGGCTAGCCTGCGGCCATGGCACAGAAGAAGGCCGAAACCGAGCGCTTCACCGCCGAGGAACGCGCCGCCATGCGGGCACGGGCTCAGGAGACGAAGCGGGAGAAGAGCAAGGCCGACGGCGAGGCCGACCTGCTCGCCAGCATCGCCAAGATGCCCGAGGCCGATCGCGTGAAGGCCGAGCGCATCCACAAGATCGTCTCGGCGGCGGCGCCGCAGCTGCTGCCGAAGACCTGGTACGGGATGCCGGCCTACGCCGACGACGAGGGCAAGGTCGTGTGCTTCTTCCGGAACGCGTCGAAGTTCAAGACGCGCTACGCGACGTTCGGCTTCAGCGACAGGGCGAACATCGACGACGGCACGATGTGGGCCACGGACTACGCCATCGCCGACATCACCAAGGCCGACGAGAAGCGGATCACCGACCTCGTCAAGAAGGCGGTCAGCTAGCGCCCGCGTGCACCCGCCCCGCCGAGCCGAAGCGCCGCGGGGATGCTCTCGATGCGGCCGTCATGCACGAGCCGCACCGCCACCCAGCCGGCGGTGAGCAAGGCGATCGCGCCCGAGACGAAGAAGGCCAGCTCGGTGCCGCCGCGTGCGGCCAGCCAGCCGGCCAGGACGCCGGCAGCCGGGCCGGTGCCGTTGAAGGCGAAGTAGTAGAGGCCCGCGACGCGGCCGCGCAGGTGGTCGGGGGCACCCAGCTGCAGCACCGAGTTCGCGGCGGATGTCCAGAGCGTGAAGCTGAGTCCGGTCAGAAACAGGAGCAGGCAGGCCGCGGCCAGGGAGCTCTGCGGACCGAGGACGACCTGGGCGACGCCGAAGCCGCCCATGCCCGCGAGCATCCAGCGCAGGCTGGCCCGGCCCATCGACGCGGCTGCGAGCGCCCCGAGCAGGGCGCCGCCGCCGAACGCCGCCGTGATCGCGCCGAGCACGTTGGGCCCCGAGTGGAGCGTCGTTCGGGCCAGCACCGGCAGCAGGACGTTGAAGTTGAACGAGAAGGTCGAGAGCAGGAGCACCGCCACCAGGGCGGTGGCGGCCATCGGCGTCCGGCGGACGTAGCGCAGCGCGTCGGCGGTGCCTCCGAGCAGGCTCGACGGGCGCCGGCTGACGTCGACCGGGAAGAGCTCCGACACCCGCATCATCAGAAGGCCCGCGAGCACAGCGAGGAAGCGTCACGCCGTTGATCGCAAAGCACATGCCGGGGCCGGCCGCCGCGACCACGAGGCCGCCGACCGCGGGGCCGACGACACGGGCGGCGTTGAACAGGCTCGAGTTGAGCGCGACCGCGTTCGGCAGCTCGTCGCGGCCGACCATCTGATAGGTGAGCGCCTGCCGGGCGGGGGCGTCGAGCACGAGCACCGTGCCGCGCAGACCGGTCAGGAGGTAGACCTCCCACAGGTTGACGACGCCGGCCAGCGTCAGCGCGGCGAGCGCGAAGGCGAAGAGCATCGACGCCGATCTGGGTGCCGATGATCGTGCGGCGCACGTCGAGCCGGTCGACGATGACGCCGGCGAACAGGCCGAAGACGGTGTAGGGCAGGAACTGGAACGCGGCCAGCACGCCGACCGCGACGGGCGAGTGGGTCAGGTCGAGCACGAGCCAGGCGGTGGCGATGTTCTGCATCCAGGTGCCGCTGACCGACACGACCTGGCCGCCGAAGAAGAGGCGGTAGTTGCGGTGCTTGCGCAGGCTCGCGAACGTGCGCGTGTGGGCGCGCAGAAGCGTCTTGGTCACTCGCCGTCCTCGGCCAGCAGGAGCGCGAGCGGCTCGAGCGCGGCGGCGATCGCCGCACGCTCGGCGTCGCTCAGGCGCTTGAGGCGGTGCGCGAGCCAGGCGGTGCGGCGCGACCGGGCCGACCGCAGCGCGCGGGCGCCCGCGCTCGGTGACCGTGAGGCCGACGCGGCGGCGGTCCTCCGCGGAGCGGACGCGTCCGACGAGGCCGGCGGCCTCGAGGCGGTCGATGTAGCCCGACATCGCCGGCGTCGAGATGCCCTCGTGCGCCGCCAGAGCGCGCACGCCCGACGCCCGGGGTCGTGCGGATCACGTGCAGCAGCGCCGCCTGACCGGCGGTGATGCCGAGCGGGGCGAGCTCGCGGCGCAGGTGCCGGTTGAGCTGGAGCAGCACCGGCCGCAGCCGGTTTGCGAGCTCCACCGAATCAATATTCGTTAACATCATTAACCATTGTAGCGTACACGACTCCGGCTCGCCACGGTTCCCGAGGCGAAGATGCGTCCCGCTCGTTACGATCCCCCCCGCCATGAACGTCGCCGTCCCTCGTGAGCACGCAGCCGGCGAGCGCCGCGTCGCGCTCACGCCCGACGCGGTGGCGCGGCTGGAGCCGCTCGGCCTCACAGTCGTCGTCGAGTCCGGCGCCGGCGAGGCCGCATCGCTGCCCGACGACGCCTACCGCGAGGCGGGGGCGACGGTGGTCGCCGCGGCCGCGGACCTCTACGCGCAGGGCGACATCGTCGTCCGCGTCGGCCGCATCGAGGTCGGCGACGTGGCCGCCCTGCGCCCCGGCTCCGCGCTGATCGGCTGGCTGTGGCCCCTGAGCAACCCCGACCTCGTCCAGGCCCTCGCCGACGCGCGCATCACGGCGTTCGGGATGGAGTCGATCCCGCGCGTCACCCGCGCCCAGAGGATGGACGCGCTGTCGTCCCAGGCGACGGTGTCCGGGTACCGGGCGGTGCTGCTCGCGGCCGAGGCCCTGCCCAAGTTCTTCCCGATGCTGATGACGGCCGCCGGGACGGTGGCGCCCGCACGCGTGCTCGTGCTGGGCGCGGGCGTCGCCGGCCTGCAGGCCATCGCGACGTCGCGCCGGCTGGGCGCCGTCGTCTCGGCGTTCGACACCCGTCCGGTCGTGAAGGAGCAGGTGCTGAGCCTCGGCGCCACGTTCGTCGAGCTCGAGCTCGAGGTCTCGGGGGCGCAGGACGAGCGCGGCTACGCCACCCAGCTCACGCCCGAGCAGCAGGCCCAGCAGCAGCAGCTGCTCGAGCGCCACATCGCCGACTCGGACGTCGTCATCACGACCGCGCTCGTCCCCGGCAGGCCGGCGCCGCGGCTGATTCCCGCAGCCGCCGTCCAGGCCATGCGGCCCGGGTCGGTCATCGTCGACCTGGCGGCCGAGACCGGCGGCAACTGCGAGCTGACCGAGGCCGGGCAGACCGTCGTGCGCGACGGTGTCACGATCGTCGGCACGCTGAACCTGCCCGCCGGGATGCCGCTGCACGCCAGCCAGATGTACGCGCGCAACCTCACCGCCGTGCTCGACCACCTGGTCTCGGACGGCGAGCTCACCGTCAACCCGGAGGACGAGATCGACGCCGACGCGATCATCACCCACGACGGCCGCGTGACGTCGCGGCTGCTCGGGACGGCGGTGGCGTGAACGAGCCGCTGCTCCTCGAGCTGACCGTGCTCGTCCTGGCGGCCTTCGTCGGCATCGAGGTCATCTCCAAGGTGCCGACGATGCTGCACACCCCGCTCATGAGCGGCACGAACGCCATCCACGGCATCGTCATCGTGGGCGCGATCCTCGTCGCCGGCTCCCACCACGGCGCGCTCACGACGGTCCTCGGCACGATCGCGGTGGCGTTCGGCGCCTCGAACGTCGTCGGCGGGTTCCTGGTCACCGACCGCATGCTGGAGATGTTCCGCAAGCGGCCCGAGGTGCAGAAGGAGTCCGGCGACGGGAGCGACGGGGGCGCGAAGGCGTGAGCCGCACCGACGTGATCGGCGCGGCGTACCTGATCTGCGCGATCCTCTTCATCCTCGGCCTGCGGCGGCTGTCGTCGCCGGCCACGGCCCGCTCCGGCAACCAGCTCGCCGCGATCGGGATGGCCTTTGCGATCGTGGCCACGCTGTTCGACGAGCGCGTCCTCAGCTACCAGTGGATCGCGCTCGGAGCGGTCATCGGCGGCGTCGGCGGGGCGGTCGGCGCCCGCAAGGTGAAGATGACCGCGATGCCGCAGATGGTGGCGCTCTTCAACGGCTTCGGCGGCGGGGCGGCGGCGCTGGTCGCCTTCGCCGACTATCACGACACGGTCGGCCTGCCCGGCCACGTGCCGGCCAAGATCATCATCTCGATCCTGTTCTCGTCGGTCGTCGGTTCCGTCAGCTTCGCGGGCTCGATGATCGCGTTCGGCAAGCTGCAGGAGGTCATCACCGGGTCGCCGGTCGTGTTGCCCGGGCAGCGGTTCATCACGGCGGCGCTCGCGGCGGTCGTGCTCGTGCTCTGCGTCATCCTCGGCACCGGCCACGAGAGCCAGGCGCTGCTCGCCGTGACGATGGTGATCGCCCTCATCCTCGGCGTGCAGATGGTGATGGCGATCGGCGGCGCCGACATGCCCGTCGTGATCTCGCTCCTGAACGCGTTCACAGGCCTCGCCACGGCGTCGACCGGGTTCGTGCTCTCGAACAACGTGCTGATCATCGCGGGGATGCTCGTCGGCGCCTCCGGGCACGCTGCTCACGATGATGATGGGCAAGGCGATGAACCGCACGATCACGAACGTCGTGTTCGGCGCGTTCGGCACCGGCTCGGGAACGGCCGCGGTCGGCCCCGGCGCCGTCGACGGCCAGGTGCGGGCGACCACGGCCGAGGACGTCGCGGTCATGCTCGCCTACGCGCGGCGGGTGGTGATCGTGCCCGGCTACGGCCTTGCCGTCGCCCAGGCCCAGCACAACGTGCGCGAGCTGGGCGACCAGCTCGAGAAGCGCGGCGTCGACGTCCGCTACGCCATCCACCCGGTCGCCGGGCGGATGCCCGGCCACATGAACGTGCTCCTGGCCGAGGCCGACGTGCCCTACACCCAGCTCTACGAGATGGACGACATCAACCCGGAGTTCCCGCGCACGGACGTCGTCGCTCGTGATCGGCGCGAACGACGTCGTCAATCCCGCCGCGCACACGAACCCCGGCAGCCCGATCTACGGCATGCCGATCCTCGACGTCGACCAGTCGGCGGCGGTCGTCGTGCTCAAGCGGAGCATGAACACCGGCTTCGCCGGCATCGAGAACGAGCTCTTCTTCGAGCCGAAGACGTCGATGCTCTTCGGCGACGCCAAGGCCTCGGTGACGAGCCTCGTCGCCGCCGTCAAGGCGATGTAGGTCGGGTGGGGCGGCGAGCCGCGCCGGCCCGCCGCCACCCGGAGAGCGCTACGAGGAAGAGCTGCGCGACGGCATCGCGAAGCGGCCGCCCATCGAGTACGCGCCGTAGGCCGCGACGAGGGACGCGATCAGCGTCAGCCACAGGCCGATGGCCGTGTGGCTGTGGTGGTCGATGAACTCGAAGATCACCATGAGCGCGGTGAACGCGCTCGCGACCAGCATTCCCATCGGGATCGAGAACGGCATGTCGGGACGGTTCGGCAGGAACATCAGCACCGCGAACACGAGCATCACGAGCGAACCGAGCACGGCCAGCTTGCCGATGCCGTTCGCGTCCCAGGCGCCCGTGCTCGCGCTCACGCTTCCGAGCCCGCCGAGGCTCACGGTGATCGAGTACCAGTCGAGGAACAGCGTGCCGATCAGCGTCAGCACCGTCCCGCCGACCACGATCCACTGGCTGCGCGAAACCTGCGACCAGTCCATAGTCACACTCCTTGCGAAGACGACGAAAGGAAACCTGACCCACGTTCGTCGCACCTGCGACGAATCCTCTCTAGCCTACAGCCGGGAAAGCAGCGCCGCCAGCAGCGCCGTCCGCTCGCGGACCGACTCGAGCGAGACGCGCTCGTCGATCGCGTGGGCGCCGCTCCCGGTCGGCCCGAGGCCGTCGATGACCGGAGTGCCGACCGCCGCGGCGAAGTTGCCGTCGGAGCCTCCCGGAGAGGCGTTCTCGCCGAGCGCGATCCCGGAGTCCGGCGGCGATCGCGATCGCCGCCCGCGCGAGCTCGGCGCCGGCCGGCGACTGCACCATCGGCGGCCGCGTGACGCCGCCGGAGACGGCGAGCACGGCGCCGTCGAGGTGCGGCCGCAGCCCGTGCATCGACCGCTCGAGCGCGCGCTGCTCGTCGGCCGTCCACGCGCGGGCGTCGATGCGCGCCCACGCCTCGCCCGCGACGACGTTGTCGCCCGTGCCGCCGCCGACCTGGCCGACGTTCGTGCGGATGCCCCGCGTCGGGTCGCTCAGCCGGTGGACGGCCGTGATCTGGTGCGCCAGCTCCTCGATCGCCGACACGCCCGCCCGCGAGCCGTTGCCGGCGTGGGCGGCGCGGCCGCGGATGTGGAGCTGATAGCGGGCGAGCCCGGAGCGGCTCGTCGTGATCGTGCCGTCCTTCACCGGCGGCTCGAGCACGAGCACCGCCCGCGCGCCCGCCGCGACCTCCTCGACCACCGGGCGGCCGGTGGGGCTGCCGATCTCCTCGTCGGCGGTGATCAGCATCCGCACCGGACCGCGGCAGGTCGCCGAGTCGCCCGCAGCGCCTCGAGCCCGATGACGATCCCCGCCTTCATGTCGAGCGCGCCCGGGCCCCACGCGTAGCCGTCCTCGACCCGGAACGGCATCGACGGCAGCGTCCCGGCCGGCCAGACCGTGTCCATGTGGGCGACGAGCACGAGCGGCGGGCCGTCGCCCGGCCCGAGCTGCGCGGTCAGGTGCGGGCCGCGCAGCGCAACCCGGGCGCCGAGCGCCTCGAGCTCGGCGGCCAGGAAGCGCCCGATGTGACCGATCCGCTCGGCGTCGCCGGTCGGGCTCTCCAGCTCCACCAGGCGGCGCAGAAGCTCGACCGCGTCCATCATCGGCGCGGAAGCGTATCCGGCGCGGGTGGCGGCCGCAGCGGCCACCCGCGCCCGGGCAGGACTACTGGACGATCCGGACTGTGCCGCCCGCGATGTCCGCGGCGATCTGCTGGAAGATGCCGGTGAGCGACGTCGGGTTCGGCAGGTCGTAGAAGTAGTTGGCGCCGGGGCTTGCGATCTTCTGCAGCGCCGTCTCGGCGGCCAGCGCCGGCGTCTCGGGCGTGCCCCAGTTGCTGCTCCCGTACCACTGCACGGTCGTGCCGCCGATCTTGGCGCCGATCGCCGCGTCGCACTCGTCGCCGTTGGCGGTGTAGGCGATCGAGTACACGAGCACCTTGGCCGCCTTGGCGATGCCGGCGCTCGTCACGCCCTGGCCGCACGGGTTCGTGCGGTACGGCGAGGTGCTCGCCAGGAACGTCGGGGCGTCGTTGGCCGCGCCGTCGGAGAGGAACACGATCACCTTCTGCGTGCCCGGCGCGGCCGTCCTTCTGCAGCTCCGCGTAGGCGGCGTCGATCGCCTCGGCGTACGCGGTACCGCCGCCGGCCTGGACGCAGTTGATCGTCGACATGAGCGGCGAGGAGCTGTTCAGGTTGCCGACGCTCGTCGCGTAGTCGTTCGACAGCGGCACGAGCACGTAGGCGGCGTTCGCGTAGCTGTAGGTACCGCCGTTGCCGTTGTACTGCTGGCTGCCGTCCGGGTACTTCTTCGTGCCGTTGAAGGACGACGTCACGTCGGTGCAGGCCTGGCCCACGCTCGGCGCCGGCGGCAGCACCGCCAGGCCGACGTAGTCGAGGGTCGGGTCCATCGTCTTCATGAACGCGTTGATGCCGGCCTTCGCCTGTGTGAGCTTGTTGTTCTGGCACATCGACCCGGTGCGGTCGAGCACGATCATCACGTCGAGCGGCACGCCGCCGCACGGCGAGCACGCCTGGGCGTGCGCCTTGAGCGTGATCGTGGGGAACCCGAGCAGCTTCAGCAGGTACGTCGGCACGTTGGCCGTCTCGTCGACGGTCACCGTGTTCGGATACCCGTTGGTGCAGTTGTAGCCGACCTGTGCCGCGCAGGTGATCGCGACGTTCTGGGTGACGTTGCCGGACGGCACGCCGCCGATCGGGTTGACGCCGCCGGACTGCGAGCCGTACTTCGTCGCGGCCGACGGTCGCGTTCGCGGTGACCGGCGGGTAGGTCAGGGTCAGCTGGCCGGCGCCCGCGGCGGCCGAGGCGTCGGCCGAGGCCTGCAGCGCCTTCTGGACGCGGTAGGCGTTGCCGAAGTCGATCACGAGGCCCGCGAACACGAGGATCGAGAACATGAAGACGACCACGAGCGGCAGCGTCTGACCTGCGGCGGATGCAAGGGTTCGACCTCGGGGCTCGCTGGGGGTGGGCGCCATCGTGACTGCCTCCCTGGGGGGAAGATTTTGCGCGCGGTGCCGGCTCCACGGGCACGGGCCCGGGGATGCGCTTGGTACGTCTCAACATCGGCAGGGCCCCGATCCGGCTCCATCACCCGGAATGGGGGAACCTGACAGAAGCCGCCGGCGGCGGCGGCGGCCTACTCGGCCAGCGCGACGAGCTCGGCGAGCTCGTCGTCGCCGAGATCCGAGAGCGCCGACTCGACGCCGCGGTCGACGATCCGCGTCGCCAGGTCGCGCTTGCCGGCGATCAGCGCGTCGATGCGCTCCTCGATCGTGCCGGCGCAGACGAGCCGGTGCACCTGCACGACCCGCGTCTGGCCGATGCGGTGGGCGCGGTCGGAGGCCTGGTCCTCGACCGCCGGGTTCCACCAGCGGTCGAAGTGGAACACGTGGCTCGCGTTCGTCAGGTTCAGCCCGAGGCCGCCGGCGCGCAGCGACATCACGAGCACGCGCGGGTCGCCGCCGGGCTCCTGGAAGCTGTCCACGATGCGCTCCCGCGCCGGGCGCGGCGTCGAGCCGTCGAGGTGCAGCAGGCTGCCGTTGAGCTCGCGCTCGAGGTGCTCCTGGAGCAGCTTCCCCATCACCGCGTACTGGGTGAAGACGAGGGCGCTGTCGCCCTCGGCGACGACCTCGGCCAGCATCTCGGTGAGCCGGTCGAGCTTGCCCGAGCGGCCGGCCAGCGTCCCGTGGCGGCCGAGCGCGTGCACGGGGTGGTTGCAGATCTGCTTCAGGCGCGTGATCAGGGCGAGCACGTTGCCGCGCCGCTCGATGCCGGAGAGCCCGCGGACGCGGCCGAGCATCGCGTCGATCGTGGCCTGGTAGAGCGCCGCCTGCTCGACCGTGAGCGTGCAGAACTCGGTCGAGTCCTGCCGCGGCGGCAGGTCGGGCAGCACGGCGGGGTCGGTCTTGCGCCGCCGCAGCAGGAACGGCCCGGTCATGCGCCGCAGCGCGTCCTCGGCGCGGCCGTCGCCGCGGCGCTCGATCGCCGTCGCGAACAGGCGCCGGAACCCCGTGCGCGTGCCGAGCAGGCCCGGGTTCAGGATGTGCATGATCGACCACAGGTCGTCGAGCCGGTTCTCGACCGGCGTGCCGGTGAGCGCCACCCGGTGGGCCGCGTCGATCGCCCGCGCCGTCTGCGCGGCACGGGTGAGCGGGTTCTTGACGGCCTGGGCCTCGTCCAGCGCGAACGTGCGCCACTTGACCGCCGAGAGCAGGCGGCGGTCGCGCGGCAGCAGCGCGTAGGACGTGAGCACGACGTCCCAGCCCTCGAGCTCGGCCGCCTTGGCGGTGCGGTCGGGGCCGTGGTGGATCAGCGTTCGCAGCTCCGGCGCGAAGCGGTGCAGCTCGCGCTGCCAGTTGCCGAGCACCGAGGTCGGGCAGACGATCAGCGCGGGACGGCTGTCGTCGTCGCGGCGGTCGAGCAGGTAGGCGATCAGCTGCACGGTCTTGCCGAGGCCCATGTCGTCGGCGAGCAGCGTGCCCAGGCCGAGCGCGCGCATGCGCACGAGCCAGCCCAGGCCGGCCTTCTGGTACGGGCGCAGCAGCCCTTCGAAGCTCTCCGTCGGCTCGAGCGGGCGGCGCAGCGCCGGGTCGCGCAGCTGCCCGGCCAGCGCGGCCAGGTCGCCGTCCGACTCGACGACCCCCATCACCACGCCCGCGCACGTCGGTCGATCCGGCGAGCGCCGCGCCGAGGGCGGTCATCGCCGGCATGCCGGGGCTGTGCAGCGCCGAGGCGGCGAGCGCGCGGGCGCGGGCGAGCGCCTTGGGGTTGAGCGCCCGCCACTCGCCGCCCAGCCGCACCAGCGGCTGGGTCGCGGCCGCGAGCGCGCGCAGCTCCTCGACGCTGATCTCGCGGCCGCCGAGCGACGCCTTCAGGTCGTAGCGGACGACGCCGTCGAGCTGGAGCGCGCCGCCCGCGAGCTCGAGGCGGGCGTCGTCGAAGTCGAGGTCGCGCTCCTCCGACACCTCCGGCGGCAGCTCCACGCGCGCGCCGGCGAACTCGAGCGCCGAGGTCGCCAGGCGCAGCTCGACGACGCCGTCCTCGCCCAGGGTGACGACGCCGTCGACCGCCCGGCCGAGCGGCGCGAACACGTGTGCCGCCCGCCGCAGGAGGGCGGGATCGTCCGGCGTCGCCCGAAGCGGCCAGCCGTCCTCGGCCTCGGCGGGCAGCTCGAGCCGCAGCTGGAGCGGCGCGAGCGAGTCGCGCAGGCGCACCACCGGCGCGGCCATGCCCAGGTCGGGGGCGACGGCGCGCAGCAGCGGCTGCAGCACGCGCCAGGTCGACGCCGGAGAGCTGCACCTCGCCCGAGCGCAGCAGCTTGGGATCGCGCACGGCCGCGGCGAGCGCGCGCATGCTCGCGTCGACGAACCCCTCGACCGCAGCCTCGGGGGCGAGCGAGACCGGCTCCTCGCCGTCGCCGTCCTCGACGACGGCGTAGCCCGCCTCGGGGAACGCGGCGGCGAACCGGCTCAGGTCGGGCACGGTGCCGCCGCCGAGCACGGCGCCCTCGACCACGCGCGCGGCCAGCCGCCACGCCCGCACCGACGCGCTCGACGGGCCGTCCCGGTCGGTGAGCAGGTAGGCCAGGCCCGGGAGCGCCGCCAGGCAGCGCATCTCGACCGATCGCACCCGGCCGCCGATCGCGACGGTCTGGCTCAGGCGCCGCAGCGTGGCGGGCAGCCCCAGCTCGGACAGGAGGTCGACCCATCCCCCCGGCGTCAGCGGCGAGAACGAGTAAAGGCCGAGCACCGGCTCCTCCACCCCGCGCGGGACGAAGACGAGCTCAAGCGGCGCCCGGCGCGCGGTGGATGTCGAGGGGAGGGACGAAATTGGTACCGTAGCCGGAGATGCAACTGCGGCTGACCATCAACGACCGGCCACACGAGCTGGACGTGGAGCCGCACCGGCCCCTGGCCGACGTCATCCGCACGGAGGCCGCGCTCACGGGCACCAAGGTGGCGTGCGGCGAGGGCACCTGCGGCAGCTGCACCGTGCTCGTCGACGGGCGGGCGGTGCTCTCGTGCCTCACCCTCGCCGTGGCCTGCGACGGCGCCGACGTGCGCACCGTCGAGGGCGACGGCGAGCTGCTCGAACGCCTGCGGGCCGCCTTCACGGCCGAGGACGCCTTCCAGTGCGGGTTCTGCACGCCGGGGCAGCTGCTCTCGGCGGTCGCGCTCCTGCGCGCGGACACCGCATCCGACCGCCGCCGAGATCCGCGCCGGCATGAGCGGCAACCTGTGCCGCTGCGGCGCCTACCCGGCCATCGAGCGCGCCGTGGCGCGAGCGGCGGAGACCGCCTGACATGGCCCGCCTCGTGCGCTCGCAGGTCGAGATGGAGGGTCGCTACGAGGAGCGCTGGACGCTCGTCGAGGACGACTCCACGCCGGAGTACGCAGACGGCGAGCAGCTCGCCGTCGTCGGCCACCCGCACCCGCGCGTCTCGGCCGCCGCCCGCCTGTCGGGGGCGGCGCGCTTCATCTCGGACATCGGCCTGCAGGGGATGACGCACGCCGCCGTGCTGCGCAGCCCGCATGCCAACGCACGCGTCGGCGCGCTCGACCTGACCGCCGCGGCGGCGCTGCCCGGCGTGCGCGCCGTGATCGGCCCCGGCGACACTCCCGACCGCGACGGGCGGCCGGTGCTGACCGACACGCCCGACGTACGCGGGCGCCGCGGTCGCCGCCGTCGCCGCGCGACACGCCCGAGGCCGCCGAGCGGGCGCTCGCGGCGCTCGCTCCCGTCTGGGAGCCGCTCGCGTTCGTCGTCGACCTCGACGAGGGGCTCGCCCGCCAGGAGCTTCACCGAGGATCCGTCCGAGACCTCCCGCGGCGACGTCGACGCAGCGCCCTGGCAGGCGCCGCCGCGATCGTCGACGCCGAGTACCGCACGCCGGCCCAGGTGCAGAACCCGCTCGAGACGCACTGCGCGGTCGCCGTGTGGGAGGCGGGCGCGCTCACGGTGTGGTCGTCGACGCAGGGCATCTTCGCCGCCCGCGACGAGCTGGCCAGGGCGTACGACCTCGAGCCCGACGACGTGCGGGTCGTGTGCGAGTACATGGGCGGCGGCTTCGGCGGCAAGCAGGGCGCCGGGCCGGAGGGCTTCGTGGCAGCCGAGCTCGCACGCCGCAGCGGCCGGCCGGTGCGGCTCGTGTACTCGCCGCGCCGAGGAGACGATCGCCTCGGGCCACCGCGCCCCGACCGTCCAGACCTACCGCATCGGCGCAGACGCCGACGGCCGGCTGCTCGGCATCGAGAGCTCGGCCGTGGTCGGCGTGGGCCTGCACGGCTGGGTGTTCCCGGTGCTGAACCCGGCCGAGACGCTCTACGCGTGCGAGAACGTGCGCTCGATGGTGCTGCCGGTGAAGCTCAACCTCGGCTTCTCGAACGCGTTCCGCGCGCCCGGCGTGATGGAGGGCACGTTCGGCTTCGAGCAGGCGATCGACGAGCTCGCCGAGATGCTCGGGATCGACCCGCTCGAGATCCGGCTGCGAAACGGCGCCGACCACGAGCAGTCGAGCGGCAACCCCTACACGTCCAAGCACCTCGAGACCTGCCAGCGCCGCGCGGCCGAGCTCGCCGGCTGGACGGCGCGCGACGGGCTGCGCTCGCAGGGCCGCATCCGCCGCGGGATGGGCATGGCGAGCCAGATCTGGTGGGGCGGCGGCGGCCCGCCGGCGCACGCCGACGGTGCGTCTGGGCAGAGCGCCCGGCCGACGCTCGTGTGCGGCTTCCAGGACATCGGCACCGGCACGATGACCGCCTCGGCGGTGATCGTCGCCGAGTCGCTCGGCGTGCCCGTCGACTCCGTGCGGGTGCAGGCGGGCGACACCGCCCGGTCGGGCTACGGCCCGACGTCGGGCGGCTCGATGACGCTCGCGTCGGTCGCCCCGGCGGTGCGCTCGGCCGCCCACGACGTGCGCACGCAGCTGCTCGAGCTCGCCTCGGACCTGTACGAGATCGCCGCGTCCGACCTCGTCGCTCGCCGACGGCGCCGTGAGCTCCCGCGACGGCACGCTGCGGCACGAGATCACCGAGATCACGTCCAAGCTCGGCAACTCCTCGCTCGTCGGCCACGGCTCGCGCGGGCCGAACCCGGACGGGATGCGCGTCCACACGTTCGGCTGCCAGGTGGCCCAGATCGCCGTCGACACCCTCACCGGAGCGGTGACGGTCGAGCGGGTGTGGGCCGTGCACGACGTCGGCCGCATCATCAACCCGATGGGCGCGATCAGCCAGGTCACGGGCGGCGTGCTGCAGGCGATCGGCTTCGCCCTGACCGAGGAGCGCGTCGTCGACCCGACCACCGGCACGTCGTGAACGCGGGGCTCGAGGACTACAAGGTGCCGACGATGGCCGACACGCCCGACATCGTGTGCGAGTTCGTCGACTCGCCCGACCCGCACCTCGGACTCGGCATCAAGGGCCTCGGCGAGCCGCCGATCATCCCGACGGCCGCGGCGATCGGAAACGCCTTCGCCCACGCCACCGGCGTGCGCATGCGCGAGGCGCCCTACACCCCGCGGCGCGTGCTCGAGGCGCTCGCGTGATCCCGCCGTTCACCTACGCGCGGCCCGACTCCGTGGCCGAGGCGGCGCAGCGCGCTGGGCGCGCCCGGGGCGCGGGCGATGGGCGGCGGCACCGACCTGCTGCCCCAGCTCCAGCGCGGGATCCGCCCCACCGCGACCGTGGTCGACCTGCGCGCGGCGCTGCCCGCGGGCATCGAGCGCGAGGGCGACGGCCTGCGCATCGGCGCGGCGACCAGCGTCGCCGACGTCGGCCCGCGATCCCGGACGTCGCGGAGCGCTTCGCCGTGCTCGCCCAGGCCGCCGGCGCGGTCGCCTCGCCGCAGCTGCGCGAGATGGGCACCGTCGCCGGCAACCTGTGCCAGGCGGTGCGCTGCTGGTACTTCCGCCATCCCGACCTCACCTGCTGGCTGCGCGGCGGCGACACCTGCTACGCCCAGATCGGCGACCACCGCAAGCACGGCCTCGAGCCGGGCGACTGCATCTCGGTGGCGCCGTCCGACCTCGCGGCCGCGCTGCTCGCGCTCGACGCGGTCGTGACCACGAACCGGCGCGACGCGCTTCCCGCTCGGCCGACCTGTACCGCAAGGCGAGCGCGGACGACCGCTCGACCCTCGCGCTCGCGCAGGGCGAGGTGATCACGGCGGTCACGGTGCCCGCGCCGCCGCTCGCGAGCGCCTACGTCCGCGCGGGCGAGCGCGCGGCCTGGAGCTTCGCCCTGTGCGGCGTCGCCGCCGCCCGCTTCGACGGCGGATGCGCCTGGCCGCGATCGGCGTCTCGAACCTGCCCCGGCTGCTCGACCCGGCCGACCCGCTGGCGGGCCTGCCCGGCCTCGAGATGACCGGGTGGAAGCGGCGGCTGCTGCAGGCGCTCGCCGGCGACGCGCTGGCCGCGGTTGCGTGAGCCGGATCGCCGCAGCGCTCACGGTGCTCGCGGCGGCGCTGCTCTGGCCCGCCGCCGCCGCAGCCGTCGCGCCGCTCACCGCGACGGCCGTCAAGGACAGGCCGCCGCCGGTGAACGAGGAGTCGCCGTCGGCGGCCGCCGGGCGAGTTCGCGTGGGTGCAGAACACGAGGTCGCATCCGCATCTCTCCAACGTCTACGCCCAGAACGGCGGCGGCGCCCGCTTCCGGGTGAACCCGGCGGGCACGCAGGCCGGGCTCGGCACGGGCATCGACGGCCACACGCTCGTCTACACCCAGATGCACGGGGCGAGGTCGAGCATCCGCCTGTTCGACCTGCAGACGCGCAGGGCTCCGCGCCGCCGGCGGGCGTGAACACGCCGGCGGTCGAGGACGAGCCGCAGCATCGCGGGCGGCGTGGCTGCTCTTCCACCGCCTCGAGCGACGCGGCCGGCCGGGACAGCAGGTGCTGCTGCGCAACCTGACGACGGGCGCGACCCGGACGCTCGCGACGGTGACGCGCGCGACGGGTTCCTCGAGGCCGGCCAGGTGAACGGGACTGGGCCGTGTGGACGCAGTCGGTCGACGGCACCCGCTTCAACGTCTGGCGCTACCAGATCTCGACGCGGACGCCGACGCTCGTCCCCAACCCGACGGACAAGGTGCACTCGGCCGCCGCCGTGAACCCGAGCGGCACGGTCTACTTCGAGCAGAGCGGGTCGGCCTGCGGCTCCGGCGTCACGATCGAGCAGTACCCGGTCGGCGGCCCGGTCACGGCCGACGGCACGCTGCCGGCCGGGATCGACCTGTTCCACCCGTTCGCTCTACGAGCACAGCCCGTCCGACGACCTCCTGTTCGCGCGCCTGCACTGCAGCGAGCGGCGCGACCGACGTCTACCGGGCGCCGTTCGCCTAGCCAGCTCGCCCGCGGGCACGCGCCGCCGCGCTAGACGAGGCCCCGCGGCGTCGTCACGGCGCCCTCGCTCGCCGACGACACGAGCGCCGCGTACTTCGCGAACACGCCGCGGCGTGTACTTCGGCGGGGGCGGCGTCCAGTCGCGCAGGCGCTCGGCGATCTCGTCGTCGGAGAGCTCGACGCGCAGCTCGCGCGCCGCGACGTCGAACTCGATCGTGTCGCCGTCGCGGACGATCGCGATCGGCCCGCCGTGCGCCGCCTCGGGGGTGATGTGCCCGGCCATCAGGCCGTGCGTCGCGCCCGAGAAGCGGCCGTCGGTGATCAGCGCCACCTCGTCGCCGAGGCCCTCGCCGACGAGCGCCGCCGTCACGTGCAGCATCTCGCGCATGCCGGGGCCGCCGGCGGGGCCCTCGTAGCGGATCACGACCACGTCGCCCGCCCGCGATCGCGCCCGCCTTGACCGCGGCGAAGCAGTCCTCCTCGCAGTCGAACACGCGCGCGGGACCGCGGTGCGAGCGGGCGCTCGTGGCCCGCGAGCTTGACGACGCAGCCGTCCGGCGAGAGGTTGCCGCGCAGGATGGCGAGGCCGCCCGTCGGCTTGAGCGGCGTCTCGATCGGCACGACGACCTGCTGGCCCGGCGTCTCGACGACCTGGTCGGCGATCTCGCCGAGCGTGCGGCCGTCGACGTTGCGGGCGCCGGCGTGGACGAGGTCGCGCTTCTGCAGCTCGCGCGCGACGAGGGCGACGCCGCCGGCGTCGAACATGTCGGTGGCGACGAACTGGCCGCCGGGCTTCAGGCTCGCGACGATCGGCGTGCGCGTGGCGATCGCGTCGAAGTCGTCGATCGAGAACGGGATGTCGAGCTCGCGGGCGATCGCGAGCAGGTGCAGGACGCCGTTGGTCGAGCCGCCCGTGGCCGCGACGGATGCGGCCGCGTTCTCGATCGCCTCGCGCGTGATGATCTGCGACGGGCGCACGTCGTCGCGGACGAGCTGCATCACCAGGCGGCCGCACTCCTCGGCCGCGTCGCCCTTCGCCGCGGTTGAGCGCCGGGATGCCGTTCAGCCCGGCCGGGCTGATGCCGAGGAAGTCGAGCGCGGTCGCCATCGTGTTGGCGGTGAACATGCCGCCGCAGGCGCCGGCGCCCGGGCAGGCGGCCGACTCGACCGCGTGCAGCTCGGCGGCGTCGATCGTGCCGGCGGCGTAGGCGCCGACGGCCTCGAACACGTCCTGGATCGTGATGTCACGCCCGCGGATCGTGCCCGGCGCGATCGTGCCGTTGTAGAAGACGAGCCCGGGCACGTCCAGGCGGCAGAGCGCCATCGCGCCCGCCGGGATCGTCTTGTCGCAGCCGACGATGCAGACCAGGCCGTCCATCAGGTGGCCGCGCACGACGAGCTCGATCGAGTCGGTGATCACCTCGCGGCTGACCAGCGGCGCCTTCATCCCCTCGGTGCCCATCGACACGCCGTCGGAGACCGAGATCGTGTTGAACTCCATCGGCGTGCCGCCGGCCGCGCGGATGCCGTCCTTCACCCGCTGGGCGAGCTCGCGCTGGTTGAAGTTGCACGGCATCGTCTCGATCCACGTCGTGGCGACGCCGACGAGCGGCTTCGCGAGGTCCTCGTCGGTGAAGCCGATCGCCTTCAGCATCGCGCGCGCCGGCGCGCGGTCGGGGCCGTCGGTCAGGACGGCGCTGTGGCGCTTGGCGGGGTCGGACGGGCGGTCGTACGGGTTGTTCGTCATGGGACGAGCAAGACTAACCGCTGTTCAGTCGCCGGAGCGCGCTTCGACGGCGACGTAGAGGCCCCAGGCGCGGCCGGAGGCAAACAGCTCGTCGGGATCCACGTCGCCCACCTCGCCGAGCACGTGCGGTGCGGGATCGTCTGCCGTGCTGCCCCACACCATCTTGCGCGGCGGCGCCACGTCGGGCTGCGCCAGGTGGTCGCCGCGCTCCTGGGCGGCCAGGAGCTCCTCACCCGCCGGGCCGTCTGCGTATCCCTTCCCCATCGGCCAAGTGTAGTTCGCAAGCCACGCACCCAACCGAGTCGATGAACGGATCGCGTTGAGTGCCTGGTCGCGATCACTTGAACTCGGTGTGGGACTGGCTGCACCTGCTGCTCGTGCCGTTCGTGCTGCCGATCGCGCTCGCCTGGTTCTCGGCCACCCGGCTCGACCGGGCCGGAGCGCAGGAGCAGGAGCCGCCGCTCGCCGTCAGCCCCGATACGCCCGCTGGAGCAGGCTGAGCAGCTCGTCGCGGCCGGGCGGCGGCGTCATCGCGCGCAGCTCGGCGCGGCCGACGGCGGCGTCGGCGACCGCGGGGAGTGCGTCCGGGTCGACGCCGAGCGCCTCGAGCGACGGCACGCCGCCGAGGTCGGCCACCCTGCCGGCAACGGCATCGACCGGCACGCCGAGCGCGGCGGCAAACGCCGCGATCGCCTCGGGGTCACGCCCGCGCATCGCCTCGAGCACGTGCGGCAGCATGGCCGCGTTCGTCGCCGCGTGCGGCGTCCCACACAGCCGCACGGTCGTCTGGCAGAGCACGTGGTGCAGCGAGTAGCCGGCGGAGTCCATGGCGTAGGCGGCCAGGAGCGCCCCCAGGGCAAGCCGCTCGGACGCGTCGGCGCCCGTCGCCGAGCCCCTCGGCGATCAGGGTCGATGCGGCCGCCGCCGCCATGCTCGCGACCGGGTTTGCGCCCGGGCCGTAGAGGGCCTCGGCGGCGTGGGCGAGCGCGTTCATGGCGCTTCGGCGGCGCTCGGCGGCGGGCTGGCCGGTCATGAGCGCCGGATCGGCGAGCACCAGCACCGGCCGGTGCCGGCCGCGGGCCTCGTAGCCCGGCACCTGGCGGTGGCCGCCGGTCATCTCGGCGCCCGAGAGCGTCGTCGGCACGGCACACACGCGCCCGCCGCGGGCGGCGGCGAGCGCCTTGGCCGTGTCGATCACGCGCCCCCCGCCCCAGGCGACGATCGGGCCGTCACCGACGGCGCCGACGAGGGCGGCCGCCGCGTCGACCACCTGCCCCGCCGGCACGTCGTGGACGCCCGACCAGCCGTCGCGCAGCGCGGGCGGGATCGACGCGCGCGCCCGCGGCGTGGAGAGCAGCGCGGCCCCGGGCCAGGCGTGCGCGCCGGCGCCGGCGCCGAAGCGGATCGTGCGGTCGCCGTCGGCCCAGGTGAACGGCCGCGGCACGATCGGCATCACTGCGCCATCGCCACCCCGGCCACCACGAGCCCGGCGCCCACGCCGAGCCACACGGTCACCGGCTCGCCCAGCGTCACCGCCCCGATCACGATCGCCACCACCGGGACACCGTACAGGTAGGCGGATGCCCGCGACGCGTCCAGCTGGCGCAGGCCGAACGTCCAGCCGAGATAGCCGCCGAGCGTGGCGACGAGCCCCAGGTAGAGCAGGAGCGCGACGCCTCCGGCGTGCAGATGCAGACGCTCGCGCCGCCGCCCCGCCGCGTGCGAACGGCAGCAGCGCGACGGTACCGATCAGCGCCGCCGCCGCCGTCACCGGGACGGCGCCGTGGCGGCCGAGGAGCGGCTTCACGATCACGTTGTAGGCGGCGAACGCGATCGGCGCCGCGAGCACGAGCAGCGGCCCGCGGGCGTCGTGGAACGAGATCCGCTCCCCCGAGCCGAGCAGGACCACCTCGACCACTCCGGCGAACGAGATCGCGAGGCCCGACCGCGCGCCGGCGCGAGAACCGCTCCTGGCCGATCGCAAGCGCCATCGCGAGCGTCATCCCCGGCGCCGAGGCGACGACGACGCTCGCCGTGCCGGCCGTCGTCAGCCGCTCGCCGGCGTTCAGGGACAGGTGGTAGACGACCACCACGAGCAGCCCGGCGGCGACGAGCCGCAGCGAGGTCGCGGCGGCGCAGGCCGGGCAAGCCGCGGGTCGCGATCAGGGCGGCCGCGAACCCCGGTGCGGCGACCAGGTAGCGGCCGAGCGCGATGTCGGGCGCGGCGAGGCCGTCGTGCAGGAGCTGCTTGATCGCGGCGAACGCGCCCGCCCAGACGACCACCACCAGGGCGAGCACCAGATGCGGGCTACGTGCGTTGCGTGGGAGACTGACGCGTATGCCCGTTAAACGCATCGAGATCCGGTGGCGTGATATGGACGGATTCGGCCACGTTAACAACTCGACCTACCTGACGTACCTGGAGGAGGCCCGCGACCAGTTCCTGACCGACCTCCTGGGCGAGGCCGTGCACCGCATCGTGATCCGCCGGATCGAGATCGACTTCGTCTCCGGGCTGACGCAGGACGACGACCACGTGGACGTCGACGTGCAGCTCACCGGGGTCGGCACCTCCAGCCTGACGCTCGCGGAGACGGATCGTCTCGACGGCCGACGGCCGCGTCGCCGCCACGGCGAACACGGTCATGGTGCATACGGACGACTCCCGCACCGCCTCGGCTCCCTGGCCCGCCGCTGCGCGGGCCGTGCTCGAGCGCGAGCATCCCCGCCTGAGCCGGCCGTCCGGGCCCAACTGACGCCTCTTCGGAAGGGCCCGATTTGCGGAGCCGTTGTGCGTCTGCGTGCCGAAGTGATGCCACATAACCTTGCGCTGTGTGCCACGTGTGTGCCATAGTGGTGCCATGGACTTGCGACCCTACGTCGAGGACATCCACCGCCAGCTCGTCGTCGGCCGCCGAGGCCGGCGGCGAGGACGCGCGGGCGCTGGCCGAGCGGCTCGTCGCACCCCTGGACGCGGCCATCCGGCTCACGCTGCAGGACGTGCTGGCGGCCGCGGCCGAGGAGATCACCTGCGAGCTGGCGCCGGGCTCGGTCGAGCTGCGCCTGCGCGGCCGTGATCCCGAGTTCGTCGTGACCGCCGCCGCCGGCCGACGTGTCGGCCGACCGCGGACGAACGCCGGCCGGCGGCACCGGCGCTCGCGCTCGACGGCCGACGACGGCGCGATGTCGCGGATCAACCTGCGCATGCCCGAGCAGCTGAAGGCACGCGATCGAGGCCGCGGCCGGCGGGCGAGGGCCTGTCGGTCAACGCCTGGCTCGTGCGGGCGGCCGCCGCCGCGGTCGAGCGCACCGACTCCGGGCCGCCCCGTCCGAGCGCCGCGCCCCCCAGCGGGGCACAGCGCTACACGGGCTGGGCCCGCTAGCCGCCGATACGCGCAAGCAACGACACGACACTGAGGACACCATGCCTACGTTCGACACCCCGAACCCATCTCCGTCACCGTCGAGCTCGGCGTCGGCGACATCCGGATCGTGGCGAGCGACCGCACCGACACCGTCGTCGAGGTGCGCCCGAGCGACCCCGCCAAGCACGCGCGACGTGACCGCGGCCGAGCAGACGCAGCGTCGAGTACGCCGACGGCAGGCTGCTGATCAAGGCGCCCGAAGGGCTGGAGGCAGTACACGCCCTGGGGAGGCCGCGAGTCGATCGACGTGCAGATCGAGCTTCCCGGCGGGCTCGCGCGTCGCACGGCGAGGCCGGCGTCGCGGCGCTGCGCTCCACCGGCCGCCTCGGCGAGTGCCGCTACAAGACCGGCGTCGGCGACGATCCACCTCGACCAGGCCGGGCCGGTGCAGCTGCGGACCGGCGCCGGCGACATCACCGTCGAGCCGCGCCGCGGGCCGCGCCGAGGTCACCACGGGCTCCGGCGCGCGTCCAGATCGGCTGCGTCGACGGCACGGCCGTGGTCAAGAACTCCAACGGCGACACCTGGATCGGCGAGGTCACCGGCGACCTCCGCGTCGAACGCGGCCAACGGCAAGATCACCGTCGACCGCGCCCACGGGCGACCGTCGCCGCCAAGACGGCCAACGGCGACATCGTGCTCGGCGAGGTGGCGCGCGGCGCAGGTCGTCGCCGAGACCGGCCTACGGCAAGGTCGACATCGGCGTCGCCGACGGCGTGGCCGCCTGGCTCGACCTGCGACACGAGCTTCGGCAACGTGCGCAACGACCTCGACGCGGCCGAGCGGCCCGGAGCCGGGCGAGGAGACGGTCGAGGTCCGCGCCCGCACCGCCTTCGGCGACATCACCGTCCGCCGCTCCCCCGCCGAGCGGCATCGAGCGGAGCGCGTCATGACGGCCGTCGCACGAGACACCGCACCCGCCGTCAGCGATCGCGGCCTGCGCAAGTCGTTCGGCGACGACCGTCGTCCTCGACGGCATCGATCTCGAGATCGCCGAGGGCACGGTCTTCGCGCTGCTCGGCCCGAACGGCGCCGGCAAGACGACGACCGTCCAGATCCTCTCGACGCTCCTGCGCGCCGACGCCGGCGACCGCCTCGGTGGCCGGATTCGACGTCGCCGCCGAGCCCGACCGGGTGCGCGCCGCGATCGGTGTCACCGGCCAGTTCTCGGCGGTCGACAACCTGCTCACCGGCGAGGAGAACCTGCTGCTGATGGCCGACCTGCACCATCTCGACCGCGCGCGCCGGCCGGCGCCGGGCGGGCGAGCTGCTCGAGCGGTTCGACCTGGTCGACGCCGGCGGGCAGGATGGTCGCGACCTACTCCGGCGGCATGCGACGCCGGCTCGACCTGGCCATGACCCTCGTCGGCGCCCGCGGATCATCTTCCTCGACGAGCCGACCACCGGACTCGATCCGCGCAGCCGCCGCACGATGTGGCAGATCATCCGCGAGCTCGTCGCCGACGGCGTGACGATCCTCCTCACCACCCAGTACCTCGACGAGGCCGACGAGCTCGCCGACCGCATCGCCGTGCTCGACCACGGCCGGGTGGTCGCGCGAGGGCACGCCCGACGAGCTCAAACGCCGGATCTCGGGCGGCCACGCCCGGCTGCAGTTCCGCGACGCCGACGGGCTCGACAGCCGCCGCGCGGCTCCTCGGCGCGTCGTCGCGCGACGACGACGCGCTCGTCCTGCGGATCCCGACCGACGACACGCCGCAGTCGCTGCGCGCCCTGCTCGAACGGATCGACGCACGACGGCATCCGCGTCGAGCACGTGACCGTGCACCCACCCGACCTCGACGACGTCTTCCTCGCCCTCACGGGCACGGACACCGACGACCCGAAGGACGTCCACGATGACCACGCTACACGCGCGCATTGCGCGATTCGACCACCATGCTGCGCCGCGACATCCGTCACTCGCTGCGCTACCCGATGATGACGCTCAGCGGCATCGGCATGCCGATCCTCTTCCTGCTGCTCTTCGACGGCGTCTTCGGCAACACCCTGCGGGCCGGGCTCGGCGCCGCCGGGCCGCCCGGCGGGTCGTACATCGACTACCTCACGCCCGGCATCCTGCTGATGACCGCCGCGGCTGCGCCGAGACGACCGCCCTGAACGTGAACATGGACATGACGGAGGGGATCATCACCCGCTTCCGCACGATGTCGATCAGCCGCACCTCGGTGCTGACCGGGCAGGTGCTCGGCAGCTTCATCCGCACGATGCTGAGCGGCGCCCTGGTGCTCGCCGTCGCGGTGGGGCTCGGCTTCCGGCCGTCCGCCGGCGCGGGCGCGTGGCTGGCGGCGACCGGCCTCTTCGCCCTGCTCACGCTGGCACTCACCTGGCTCACGGTGGCCTTCGGGCTCTTTGCCAAGACCCCGGCGGGCGCCAACAGCCTGGCGCTGATCGTCGTCGTCCTGCCGTTCGTCAGCAGCGCGTACGTGCCCACCGCCTCGATGCCGACCGGAGTGCGCTGGTTCGCCGAGAACCAGCCGTTCACGCCCATCATCCAGACCCTGCGCGGCCTGCTCACCGGCACGCCGATCGGCCACGACACGATCCTGGCCGTCGCCTGGTGCGTCGTGATCGGGGCGGCCGGCTACCTGTGGGCGCGCGCCCGCTACGACCGCAACCGCGACCCCATCGCGGCTCAGTAGAGCGCGGAGGCCAGGCGGCGGCGGTAGCGCGACGCGAGCGGATCGTCCTGGCCGAGCTCCGCGAAGACCCCGACCATGAGCTGACGGATCCGCTCGCGCAGGTCGGCGCCCGCGTCCTGCAGCGCCTGGAGCAGCAGCTCGAGGCCGCGCTCGGTCTCGCCCTGGGCGAGCGCCGCGAGCGCCGGCGCGAGCACCGGGTCGTCCGCGGACTCGAGCCGCACGAGCGCGGCCCGGGCCGCCGGGTGGTTCGGCTGCAGCTCGAGCGCCCGGCGCAGCGACGCCTCGTCGCCGAGGGCGGCGAGGCGGTCGGCCTCCGACGGCAGCAGGCCGCGCAGGAACGAGTCGACGGCGGCCCGCGGCAGGGCGCCCGTGAACTCGTCGACGAGCCGGCCGTCCTTGAACGCCTTCACCGCCGGGATGCCCTGCACGCGGTAGCGCAGCGCCACGCGCTGGTTCGCGTCGACGTCGACCTTGACGAGCTCCACGCCGCCGTCCGTCGCCGCCACCGCCTCCTCGAGCACCGGCCCGAGCTGGCGGCACGGGCCGCACCACTCGGCCCAGAAGTCGACGACGACCGGCACCTCGCGCGAGCGCTCGATGACGTCGGCGTCGAAGGTCGCGTCGGTGGAGTCGCCCACCTCAGCCCTCGCCGTCGTCGGTCTGCTCGCGCAGGTAGCGCTCGAAGTCGGCCGCCAGCTCCTCCCCCGTCGGCGGGTCGTCGCGGTCGGCGGCCGCCTCGAGCTGCTCGACATAGCCGGCCACGTCGGGGTCGTCCGCGATCGCCGACGCCACCCGCAGCTGGTACTCGCTGGCCGCGCGCTCGAGCTCGGCGCTGCCCGGCGGCGTGCCCGCGATCTCGGCCAGCCGCTCGAGCAGGGCGAGCGCGGCCTGCGGGTTCGGGGCCGCCGAGATGTAGTGCGGCGTGGCCGCCCACAGGCTCGCCGAGACGAGCCCGGCCCGCGAGCACGAGTCGTGCAGGACACCGACGATCCCGGTCGGCCCCTCGTAGGTCGAGCGGACGAGACCGTGCCGGGTCATGAGCGCCGGGTCGGACGCGCTCGCCGAGACGGGCACCGGCCGCGTGTGCGGCGTGTCTGCGAGCAGCGCTCCCATGGTGATCACGAGCTCGGAGCGGTACTTGCGCGCGACCCCGACGATCGCGTCCGAGAAGGAGCGCCAGCGCATGTTCGGCTCGGTGCCGAGGACGATCAGGAGGTCGTGCTCGGCCGACGCGAACAGCTCGGTCACCGGCCACTCCACCTGGCGCACGTCACCGTCGACCATGTGCACGGTCGGCCGCGTCTGCTGGTAGTCGATGAACGGCTCGGAGTCGATCACGGCGAACCGTTCGGCGTCGGTGACCGAGCGCAGATAGCCCGCGGCGAGGCTGGCGGCGCCGCCGGCGTCGTTCCAGCCCTTGAACGCGGCCACCACACGCGGGCTGCGCAGATCGGGGTCGCCCTCGAGTTGCACGAAGTCCATGCCTGCAGTCTGGCACATCGCCCGCGGGACCCGGGATGCTCACGAACGGTATAACGTGAACAGTGGGCGCCGTCGACCTCATCGTGATCGCATGGATTCTGGTGTCGGCCGTGCTCGGGGCCCGCCGCGGCCTGGTCGCGAACGTGCTCGGCCTCGCCGGCTTTGGCCGATCGGCGCGCTCGTCGGCGCGCGGATCGCGCCGCACCTGCTGGCGGGCGGCTCGAAGTCGACCTGGCTCCCGTTCGCGAGCATGGTGGGAGCGCTCGTGGGCGGCACCGCCGCCCAGGCGGTCACCGGATCGGCCGCGGCGATGCTGCGAGGGCGGCTCGTGCACGGGCCGCTGCGGATGGTGGACACGGCCGGCGGCCTCGTCGCCGGCGCCTGCCTTGGCCTCGCCGTGGCGTGGCTGGCCGCCGTGGTCGCCCTCGCCCAGCCCTCGCTCGGCCTGCGCGGCGACGTCCAGGGCTCGGACGTGCTGCCGGCGCTCCTGCGCGCAGTGCCCGCCGACGAGGTGCTGAACGCCCTCGCCCGCTTCGATCCGCTGCCCGTGCTGCCGTCGATCGCCGACCGCGCGCTGCCGCCGCCCGACCCGAGCGTCCTGCGCAGCCCCGGCGCGCGCCGCGACCGCGCGAGCGTCGTGCGCATCGAGGGCTCGGCGTGCGGCCTGGACATCCAGGGGTCGGGCTGGGTGCTGCGACCCGGCATCGTCGCGACCAACGCCCACGTCATCGCGGGCGAGCAGGACGCCCAGGTCGAGGTGCCGAACGGCCCCACCCTGACGGGCGTCCCGATCGCGGTCGACGCCGGGAACGACGTCGCGCTGCTGCGCGTGCGCGGCCTGGAGCCGCCGCCGCTGCGGCTCTCGCCGCATGCGCCCTCGGGCGCCGGCGCGATCCTGATCGGCTATCCCGAGAACGGCCCGCTCACGGCCGTCGCCGGCCGCGCGGGAGTGCCGGTCACCGCGCTCGCGCCGGACGCGTACGGCCACCACATCCACGCCCGCACCGTCGTGCCGCTGCGAGGCGTGCTGCAGCACGGCGACAGCGGCGGCCCGGTCGTCAACCGCGCCGGCCAGGTCGTGGCGATGATGTTCGCCGCCGACGAGGGCGGCGGGATCGCCGGCGGCTTCGGCGTGCCGCTCGAGGCGATCCGCCACGCGCTGCAGCTCGTGCATGCGCACGCCGACACCGGGCCCTGCCTCGGCTAGCCGCTTCCGCGCGAGTGGCGCTCGTTGAAGGCGTGGTGCTCGTCGTGCTGGCCGAGCCGGTGCGCCTCGGTGAAGATGAAGCGGGCCCAGTTGCCCTGCTGGTGCACGTCCATGCTCCCGAACTCGATGCCCCAGCGGGTGCGGTTCTGCCCGTCCTCGGCGTACTCGAGGAAGCGGCGCACATGCGCCTGCACCGGCCCGACGCCGCCCGGGAGCACCAGGGTGAGCTCCTTGTCGACCCACAGGTTCGCGTTCACGGCCGCCTCGAGCATGACGCCGCTCATCGAGATGTTCAGCGCCGTGCCTTCGAACGTGGTCACCGCGCCCGCGTGCTCGACCGCGTTCACCGGGATCGTCCACGCTCCCTCGACCCGGAAGTGCCGCCGCCGCTCGCCTGGAATCCGGTTCGCGCCCGGGCTCATCTCGGCGATCGAGTCTAGCGGCTGGGGGCATCCCAATTGGCAGTTGCGGCGGATGCCAATTGGCGGGAGCGGCGCACCACATCCCCCGCCCGCCTACCCCACCGCCCGGGCCAGATCCCGCTCGGAGAGCACGTCGGCGAGCGCCTCGAGGGCGACCAGGTTGTGCCCCTCGACGAAGGCGTCGGCGTGGTGCAGCGCGATGCGCATGCCGCCCGCGAGCGGCGCGAACCCCTCGTGACCCTTGAGCGGGTTCACCCACACGAGCCGGTGCGCCTGACGGGCGATGCGGCCGAGCTCGGTGTCGAGGAGGCCGAGGTCGCCGCGCTCCCACCCATCCGAGACGATCACGACAACCGCCCCGCGCGTGAGCCCGCGCCGGCCCCACGTCTCGTTGTAGCTGCGCAGCGACTCGCCGATGCGGGTGCCGCCGCCCCAGTCGGGCATCAGCGCGCCGGCCCGGGCCAGCGAGCGCGCCGGGTCGAGCGTGCGCAGGTGCGGCGTGAGCCGCGTCATCCGTGTGCCGAACGCGAACGCCTCGACCTGCCGGCCGGCCGCGGTCACGGCCTGCATGAACATGACCATCGCCCGGGCGTACGGCTCCATCGAGCCGGACACGTCGCACAGGAAGACCAGCTTGCGCGGCACCTGCTTGCGCTCGCGGAAGGCGGGGTCGAGCGGCAGCCCCTGCGTGCGCATCGCCCGCCGCAGCGTCCGCCGGGCATCGAACACGTCGCCGCTCGCGCCGGCCCGCAGCCTTCGCGATCGCCGCATCGGGGCGACCGCCGGCAGCCGCTCCATCAGCCGCCGCAGCCGGCGCAGCTCGAAGACCGTCATGTCGGCGAAGTCGCGCCGGCGCAGGCGCTCGTCGGGAGAGGACGCGAGCAGCATCGTGGTCTCGTCGCCGTCGTCGCCCCCGCCGCCGTCGGCCTCGCGCCCGATCGCGGGCGGCGGGGCGCTCGGATCGAGCCGCGGCACCTCGAGGCCGATCTCGGGCGTCTGCGTGCGCGGCGCCCGCTCCCAGTAGGCTGCGAACGCCGTGTCGAAGGCGTCGAGCTCCTCGCGCCGCGCGACGAGCGTGCACCGCAGCGTGTGGTAGACGTCCTCGCGCCGGGTGAGCCCGACGACGTCGAGCCCGCGCAGGGCATCCTGGATCCGTCCCGGGCCGACCTCCATGCCCGCCTCGCGCAGGACGCGCCCGAATCCGACCATCTTCGCGAGGACGGCGTCCCCAGGTTCCGGCATGGCCGGCCCTCAGGCCTCGCGGGCCTGGGCGACGAGGCGCTCGAGATGCGCCTCGCGGACGAGCTCGATGTCCTCGTGGTGCTTCAGCACCGATCCCAGGGTCGACTCGACGACGCCGGCGTCGAGCTCGGACTGCCCGAGCGCGACGAGCGCCTGGATCCAGTCGATCGTCTCGGCGACGCCGGGCACCTTGGCCAGGTCGAGCGCGCGCAGCGCCTCGACGAACGTCGCCGCCTCGACGGCCAGCCGCTCCGGCACGCCGGGCACGCGGGCGCGCACGATCGCGACCTCGCGGTCGATGTCGGGATGGCCGATCCAGTGGTACAGGCAGCGGCGCTTGAGCGCGTCGTGCAGGTCGCGGGTGCGGTTCGAGGTGAGCAGCACCAGCGGCCGCCGGGCCGCCCGGATCGTGCCGATCTCGGGGATCGTGACCTGGAAGTCGGACAGGAGCTCGAGCAGGAACGCCTCGAACTCGTCGTCGGCGCGGTCGATCTCGTCGATCAGGAGCACCGGCGCGATCGCGTCGGTGTGCTCGATCGCGTCGAGCAGCGGCCGCCGCTCGAGGAACTCGCGCCCGAACAGGTCGTGCAGCGTCCGTCCCGGATCGAGCGCGTCGGACGCCTCGAGCGTGCGGATGTAGAGCAGCTGGCGAGCGTGGTTCCAGTCGTAGAGCGCATGGCCGACGTCGATGCCCTCGTAGCACTGCAGCCGGATCAGGCGCCCGCCGGTGACCATCGCAAGCGCCTTCGCGGCCTCGGTCTTGCCGACGCCGGCCTCGCCCTCGAGCAGCACCGGCTTCTCGAGCGCGAGCGCGAGCGCGAGCACCGTCGCGAGGCCGCGGTCGGCGAGGTAGGCGTGATCTGCGAGCGCGCCTGTGAGCGCATCGATCGAGACGGTCCCGGCCATCCGATCAGCTTACCGCGGCTGCGGCGGCGCCCATCCGCTGCTCGTCAGGTCCATGCCGCCGTCGATCGCGATCGTCTGGCCGGTGATGTAGGCCGCCGCCGGCGACGCCAGATAGGCGATCAGCTCGCCGACCTCGTCCGCGCCGCCGATCCGCTGCATCGGGATCGCGGCGGCGATCTCGTCCAGGTCGAGCCCGTAGCCGCGCACGCCCTCGGTGTCGATCCAGCCCGGCGCGACGCAGTTCAGGGCGATGCCGTAGCGGCCCCACTCCATCGCCAGCGTGCGCGTGAGCGCTCCCATCCCCGCGCGGGCGGCCGACGAGTGCGCCATGCCGGCGATGCCGCGCTCCGGGCACAGCACCACCGAGATCACCCTGCCGCCGTTCGCGATCATCCACCGCGTCGCGACCCGCTGGGTGAGGAACCACGGGGCATCCAGGTTCAGGCGCCGCACGGCCCGCCACCCGCCCGGGGTGATGTCCTGCGCCGCAGCGGTGAACTGGCCGCCGGCGTTGTTCACGAGGCAGTCGATGCGGCCGTAACGGGCCAGGCACTCCTCGACGAGACCCTCGCTCACGTCAGGCTCGCGGATGTCGCCCGGGTAGACGGAGCAGCCGTCGCCCAGGAGCGCCTGGGTCTCGGCGAGCGGCTCGGGGCGGCGGCCGGCGACGACGACGCCGAAGCCGTCGCGGTGCAGTGCGACCGCCGCCGCCCGGCCGATGCCGGTGCCGCCCCCGGTCACGATCGCCGCGCGCTCCACCGGCTGAACCTACCAGACGCCGGCGACCCTCCCCGACGGCGGCACGCCCCCGTACACTTCCAGGAGAACCAGGGAGGTACGCGAGTGCGCTGTCTGCTGCTCGACGCAACCATGCGACCAACAAGCCTCGTCACCCGCGAGCGCGCGGTGTCGCTGGTCGTCTGTGGCCAGGCGCAGGTGATCGCGGACGACCCGGCGGTCGTGTACCGGTCGCAGCACCTGCGCGTCGCCCTGCCCGTGATCCTGCAGGTGCCCGCCTACGTCGAGCTGCGGCCGCTGGTCAAGCGCAACGTCGTGCGCCGGGTGCTCTTCTGCCGCGACAACTGGCGCTGCGCCTACTGCGGCCGCGACGGCGGCCCGCGCGACCTGACGATGGATCACGTGAAGCCGCTCTCGCGCGGCGGCGGCCACACCTGGGACAACGTCGTCTCCGCCTGTCGCCGGTGCAACCACCGCAAGGGCAACCGGCTGCCGTGGGAGGCGGGCATGTACCCGCGCCACGTCCCCAAGGCCCCGGACATGGTGCAGGTGGCATGGGCGGGCCGGCTGACGCACCCGCTCCAGCGCGAGTACGTCGCCGCCTGGCACAAGGTGCCCGAAGCGGTCCTTTAAGCGTGGGGGAACCCCAAGGTTCCCCCACGAGCCCCCTTCGTGGCGTGGGCGGACGGCTTGGGCGCTCCGGCGACAACGCGGTTCCCGCCGGAGCACGACCACCCGACGCATCCGGCGGCATGCACCCACGCACCCTGAACCCCGACTACCGAGCCGCCGCCGCGCGCAGCGCCGCCTGCATCGATGCGGCGACGGGCCCGGGACGGCCGTCGCCGATCTGCGCCCCGTCCATGCGGACGACCGGCATCACCTCGCGCACGCTCGACGAGGTGAACATCTCGCCGGCCCGCCATGAGCCGCTCACGTGGATAGGCGCCCTCCGCGACGTCGATGCCGGAGTCAGCCGCCGCGGCGAGCAGGGTCTCACGGGTCACTCCCGCGAGGATGCCGAGATCGAGCGCGGGCGTGTGCAGCGTGCCGCCGTCGACGAACCAGATGTTCGACGTCGGGCACTCGAGCGCCGTCCCCTCGAGCGACAGGAAGAGCGCGTCGTCGGCGCCGCGCCTGCGCGCCTCGTGCTGGGCGGCCATGTTGACGGCGTAGCTGGTCGACTTCACCCCGGCCAGGAGCCATGGCGAGGCCTGCCGCGCCGTTGCTCCCGTCGCGAGCTGGAGGGTCGCAAGCGCGATCCCCACCGCCCGCATTCCGTCGAGGCCTTCCGGCAGCGCGGTGACGAGCGCGAACCCGGTCGGCGGGCCGCCGGCGGCGCCGGGCGTCCACACCAGCCGCAGCACCGCGTCGACGCCGCCCACATGGCCGAGCGCGGCGGCGACGAGGCCGGCGAGTCCGGCTGCGTCGGGCTCCGCGAGCTCGAGCACCTCGGCCGAGCGGGCCAGTCGCTCGAGGTGTGCCTCGAGCCGGAACGGGCGCCCGGCGTACACGCGCAGCGTCTCGAACGCCGCCCGTCCGCGCAGGACAGCCTCGTCGTCGGCGCGCAGCCATGGCCGCGCCGGGTCGACGAGGCCGTGGCCCAGGACCGCGAGTGCGAGGGGGTCGCCCGCCATGCGTGTGCGATGCTATCGCCGTGTCCGCCGTCTCGGAGCGCAAGCGCCACGCCCGCAGCCTGTTCGCCGGCATCGCCGCCGACTACGACCGCTGGGCGCAGCTGCTCTCGTTCGGCCAGGACCGGCGCTGGCATGACGTGATGGTCGAGACGGTGGCTCCGGCCGCAGATCGCCCGGAGGCCGTGGTCGCCGACGTGGCCACCGGCACGGGCGCCGTCGCGATCGCCCTCGCCAGGCGCTATCCGTGCCGCGTCATCGGGATCGACCAGAGCCCCGACATGCTCGCCGGCGCCCGCGACAGGGTCGACATCGCCGGCCTCGGTGCGCGGATCGACCTGGTCGAGGCCGACGCCGAGGGGCTCCCGCTCGCCCCGGGATCGGTCGACGCGCTCACGCACACCTATCTGCTGCGCTACGTCGACGACCCCGCGGCGGTGCTGCGCACGCTGGCGGCCGCGGTGCGCCCGGGCGGGATGATGGCCTCGCTCGACTTCGGCGTCCCGCGCGGCGCCGCGCTGCACGCATGGCGGGCGTACACCCGCGTCGGCCTGCCCGCGGCCGGAGCGCTCGCGGGGCCGGGCTGGGTGCACACCGGACGCTTCCTCGGCCCGAGCATCGAGGGGTTCTGGGAGCGCCATCCGCTGGAGTCGGTGCTGCGCATGTGGGCCGACGCCGGCATGGAGCGGATCCGCTCGCGCCGCCTCTCGGCCGGAGGCGGAGTCGTTATCTGGGGCGTGCGCGGCGGCGGGTGATCCGCCCGGCGGCCTCGAGGTAGTCGCCCGCCTGCTCGGCGTTTCGCGCCACCCACACGCAGATCACCGCGAGCGGCAGCTCGATCAGCATCCCGGACGCGGCCGCCATCACCTGCTCGGCCCCGCGGGAGGCGGTGACGATGTCGAACCAGGCGTCGCAGACGAGCATCGTCGCCGCAGCGGCGGCCGTGCTCTGGATCCACACCGCCCGGCGCAGGGCGGCGTAGGCGGTCGCGAGCAGCAGGCACGCCATCGCGATGTCGAAGCCCGCCCACGCCAGATCCCAGTGCCGGGCGATGTGGCGCTGCGGCAGGTCGTAGGCGACCCAGAGCGTCCACGGGACGAGGCCGAGGCCGACGACGGCGAACAACGGCGCCACCCACCGCGGGATCGGCGTGCGCCGCGGCGTGTCGGCCGGGCCGGAGGACGCGCTCATGCTCCCATGGTAGAGGGCATCTGCCCGGTTCGGATAGCCGCCGCGCCCTAGCCGCCGGCGTCGGCCGGCTCGAGCTCGATCCCGGCCGCGGCGGCGACCATGTCCACCGCCGCGAGCGCGTCGGCGACCGTCATGCGCACTCCCCGCAGCCGCTCGGGGTTGACCAGCCCGGCCAGGCGGCAGCGGCGGATCGCGCTGCTCGTAAAGGTCGCGTCGGCGAGCCGGGCGCCGGAGAGGTCGCAGTCGCTGAACACCACCGACTCGAGCGTCGCGTCCTGGAGGTCGACCTCGGCCATCACGCAGCCCTCGAAGCGAACGCGCAGCAGCCGGCCGAAGCGGACGTTCGCCAGGTCGAGGCGGCACCGGGCGAAGGTCACGTCAAAGAGCGTGCAGCTCGCGAGCGTCGTGCCCGTGAGGCGCACGTCGCGCAGCTCGACCCGGCGCATGTCCGCCGCACCGGCGTCGGCGTTCGCCCAGCTCCCGCCGGCGACGTGGGCATCGCGCAGGCGGATGCCGCGCATCTCGGCGGCGGCGAGGTCGGCGTCGTCGAGCCGGGACTCGATGACCTGCAGGTCGTGCGCGATGCCGCCCGCGAGCGCGAGTCCCCGCAGGGTGCACGCACGCAGCTCGGCCTGGCGGAGGTCGGCGGGAGCGTGCGCGAGCACCTCGAGCTCGTCCGGGAGGTCGGGCGGTGCGGGGTCGATCGGCCCGGTCACGCCGGCGCGGGATGCCATGCCGGGAGCTTAGGCGCACGGCTACGTCGCCTGAAGCTCCTCCAGGTAGCTGGCCGATCGCCGCGCCAGACGGCCGTCCCCGCCCGGCTCGTAGAAGCCCATGCGCCAGATCGGCGGCGAGTACACGTGCAGGGAGACGGCCGGCTCCGTGCCGGCGTGGCGCACGTCGTGGATGCGCGAGGCGTCGAAGCAGAACCCCTCGCCCGCGGCGTAGACGACCTCGTCCAGGTCGGTCTGCCCGAGCACGAGCCGCACCTCCGCCAGCCGGCCGTCCATCACCCGCACGGCCCCGCTCGAGAGGTCGTGGTCGTGCAGCCCCGTCTCCTGTGCGGCGACCCAGCACAGGAGCCACGCGTCGACGTGGTGGTCGCGGTGCAGGCGGACGTAGACCCGCTCGTGCTCGTCGTGGCGGACGAGTCCGCGCCACAGGTCGGGGCGCTCGGCCAGCTCGCCGACGACGGCCCGCAGCTCGTCGGGCGCGAGGTCGCGGTCCTCGCCGCAGCGCTCCAGGAACCAGCTGGAGACCGCCGACTGAACCGGCACATCTGTCATGGAGCACCTCCGTTGAGGTTGAGCACCCGGCCCGGGTTGAGCTCGCCGACGGCCTCGACCACGGGGGGTCCGAGGCCCTCGAGCGACCGCAGCACCGGGTCGGGGCTGATGACGGGGATGTCGGTGCCGAGCACGACCTGCTCGGCTCCGTAGGTGGCCAGGGCGAGCTCGAGGTCGAGCCGCTGGCAGGATGCGGTGTCGAGGAAGACGTTCGGGTCGATCCCTCCGGCGAGCCCCGTGAACGTGCGCCAGCGTCCCTCGAGGAACGGCGCGCCGCCGGCCATGATCGCGAACACCACCCGCAGCGTCGGGTAGGCCGCGGCGCCGAGGGCGCGCCAGGTCGCGAAGGCCCGCAGCGACCAGCCGGGGTACTGGGCGAGCGACGTCCACCAGGCGGGCAGGCGCGGATCGGCGGGCTCGGGCCGCGTCCAGGGCGCCGGGCCGGGATGCACGAACAGCGGCCGCCGCGCCCGCTCCAGCATGTCGAGCAGGGGCGCGCAGCGGTCGAGGCCGGCCGGCGAGGCGATGGCCTCGCTCGGCAGCGAGAGGCCCACGAAGCCCTCTGCGAGCCGATCGGCCAGATCGGCGGCCCCGGCGTCGGGTGCATCCAGGCAGGCGGCCGCGAACGCCCGCAGCCGGCCTCCCGCCGCCGCCACGACCTCGGCGACGCCGTCGTGGTAGGCCTCGAGCAGCGGGCGGGCCTCGTCGGCGGGCAGCGCCTCGACTCCACACGGGCTCGAGATCGAGATCACCGCGACGTCGATCCCGCAGGCGTCGAGCACCGCCAGCCTCGCCTCGGGGTCGTGGGCGGCCGCCGAGATCGCGCAGGCGGGCTCGTACGCGAGCTCCAGTCGCAGTTCGCCGCCGCGGCTGCGGATCGAGGGAGGCGCGTCACGCGCGGCCAGCGCCGCGAGGTACGCGTCCGGCCACAGGTGCTGGTGCAGGTCGACCGCGCGTTTGCGCCCTCCCGGAGTCTTGTGAAACGATTCACCACGATTGTGCCGGATGCAATGCCGAAACGCAAGCGCACGACGCTCCGCGATGTCGCCGAGCTGACCGGGCTCTCGCCGGCCGGCGTCTCATACGCGCTGCGCGGCCAGCGCGTGTCGGCGGCGACCGCCGAGCGCGTCCGCGACGCGGCCGACCAGATCGGGTTTCGCTCCGACCCGATCGCGCGCGCCCTGCGCAGCGGCTCGTCCGGCGTCATCGGCGTGATCGGCGGCAGCCTGGCCGACTACTGGCACCAGGAGTTCGCGTCGGAGCTGCAGCGCCACCTGCGCCGGCGCGGCCGGCACATGCTGCTCGCCGACGCCGACGGCGACGCCGACACGGAGCTCGACCAGGGCCCGCGGACTGGTCGACCAGCGGGTGGACGGGCTGATCGCGCTGCCGGTGGCACCCGATTCGCCCGCGTGGCGACGAGATCGTGGCCGAGCTGCCGGTCGTGGCCGTCGGCGCGCCGCTGCCCGCGCCGGCGGGGGCGGTCCGGTTCCAGGCGGAGCGAGGGCTCCGAGCTCGTGCTCGACCACCTGCGCGACCTCGGCCACGAGCGCATCACCGTGCTTGCGTCAGGTATGCACCGGCCGCGCCGGCGCCGCGGGGTGCACACGCGCGTGTGCGGCTTCGCGGCGGCCGACGGGCGCGCGGCCGCCCTCTCGGCGCTCCGCAGCGCCACGCCGCCCACCGCCCTCTTCGCGCTTTCCGACGCCCTCGCCTACGGCGCGTACATGGCGTGCGCCGACGCCGGCCTGCGCGTGCCCGACGACGTCTCGGTGGCCGGGTTCGACGACCATCCGCTCTCGCGCCTGGTGAGCCCGGCGCTGACCACCGTCAGCTGGGACACCGCCCGCGCGGCCGCAGCCGCCGCGGCGATGCTGCTCGACGCGATCGAGGGCCGCCGCCGGCTCGGCCGCGAGCTCGTGATCCGCCCCCGCCTCGTCGTGCGCGACTCCACCGCCGCGGCCTGAATACACGGGGTCTGACCCCGTTTATTCAGAGGCGAACATCAGGTAGGTGCGGTCGCGGGCCATGCCGACGCGCTCGTAGAGCCGCACCGCGCCGGTCGGGTTGTCGGCGTCCACCTTCAGGCCGACCGTGGCGAGGCCGCGGTCGTGGAAGACGCCGAAGCGCGTGCCGCAGGAGCGCCTCGCCGACGCCGTGGCCGCGGAACGCCGGCCCCACCGCGAGATCCTTCACCCAGCCCTCCCGCCAGCACAGGCAGACGCCCGCGAGCAGCTCGTCCGCCTCGGCCAGGAACCACACCGCCGGGTCGAAGCTCGGGTCGTCCGTCATCCACGGGTGCCAGCGCGCGAACGGCGGCACCTCCTCCGCGTTGCCTGCGAAGGCCGACTCGAGCAGCGCGTGGACGTCGCGAGCGTCGTCGTCCTCGTAGGTGCGCACCGTCACGGCCGGCGGCCAGACCGCCGCCGGCGGCCGATCGGAGACGTCGACCTCCATGCGCAGCACCTCGCGCGTCTGCACCCATCCCCGGCCGCGGTACAGCGCGACGAGCGCGTCGGCCGCCGCGGGCACGATCGTCTCGAGCGCACCGCCGCGACGCGAGACGGCGTCGAGCAGCGCGTCCGCGACGCCGGGGCCCGTCGCGGGGTGCGGCCAGACCTCGACGTAGCCGTCCTCGAGCGTCGCGTACCCGATCACGCGGTCGCCGGCGTCGAGCGCCACCCAGGCATGGCCGTAGTCCCAGGCCGCACGCAGGTGCTCGACCGTCGTGTCCGCCTGGCCGTGCAGGGCCACGGCGGCCGCCTCGGAGACGGCGAACGCCGCCGCGACGTCCGACATCCCCGCCGGCCGCACGACGACGGCCGCACTCATCAGGCGGCGAACTCGAGCAGCACCTTGCCCCACTTCCCGGAGCCGGCCAGGTGCGCGAACGCATCCACCGCCTGGTCGGCGGGGAAGACGCGGTCGACGAGCGGCCGCACCCGGCCGCTCGCAAGCAGCGGCACCACCTGGTGGGAGAACGCCTGCACGGCGGCGGCCTTCTCCTCGAGCGGCCGCGCCCGCAGCACCGTCCCCATCACGCTCGCGCGCTTGCCCATCAGCACGCGCAGCGACACGTCGGTGTCCGCGCCGGCGCCGGTGCCGACGATGATCACCCGGCCGCGCTGGGCGAGCGCCGCCAGGCTGCCGGCGAGGTTCTGCGCCCCGATGAGCTCGAGCACGACGTCGACCCCGGCTGCGTCGGCGAGCGCGACCGGCTCGGCGCCGAGCGCCGCCAGCCGGTCGTGGTGGACGCGGGCGTTTGCGAGCACGCGGGCGCCGATCGCGACGCCGAGCTGGACGGCGGCCGTGCCGACGCCGCCGTTGGCGCCGTTCACGAGCAGCGTCTCGCCCATGAGCAGGCCGGCGCGGGTGAAGACCGCGTCGTGGGCGGTCACGAACGCCTCGGGCGCCGCGGCGGCGTCGCGGTCGGAGAGGGCGTCGGGCACGCGGGCCACGTGGCGCTCGTGCGCGACGACCGTGTCGGCGAGGCCGCCGCCGCCGACGATGCCGAACACGCGGTCGCCCTCGTGCCAGGTCGTGACCGCCGCGCCGCACGCGACGACCGTGCCCGCGACCTCGAGGCCGGGAATGTCCTGCGGCGAGCCCGCCGGGGCGGGATAGCGGCCCGCCATCTGCGCCAGGTCGGCCGGGTTCAGGCCCGCATGGGTGGTGCGGATGACGACCTCGTGGCCGCCCGGCACCGGATCGGGTCGCTCCCCGACGCGCACGACCTCCGGCCCGCCTGCGCCCGTGAAGGTGACCGCGATCATCGCGGGGATCCTACCGGTGCCTTCGTCCGCTCAATCCACGCCCCGGCCTGCGAGCTCGGCGTCGAGGATCACGATCGTGCGGGCGCCCTCGCCGCGGCGCAGTCGCTGGAGCGCCTCCTCGACCCCGTCGAGGTCGGTGACGTGCGAGACGACGCCGGCGAGGTCGATGTCGCCCGCGGCCGCGAGCCGCACCAGGCCGGGCAGCTCGGCGGCGACGTCGGCCGAGCCGTAGTAGCAGCCTCGCAGCGTCTTCTCGTTCAGCAGGATCGAGCGCCGGCAGCGACACCTCGACGCCCGCCGGGGCGATGCCGACGACCGTCGCCTGGCCGCCCGGGCGCAGCAGATCCCACGCGAGCCGGATCGTGTCGCCGCGCGCCGACGGCCTCGATCGCGTGGTCGAACCCGCCCGGCACGAGCTCGGCCGGCCGCCGCGCGGACGTCGCCCGCCGCCTCCAGCGTGTCGGTCGCGCCGCGCGCGCGGGCGAGCGCGAGCTTGCCCGGGTCGCGGTCGACGGCGACGATCCGGCCGGCGCCGGCGAGCTTCGCGCCCGGAGACGACCTGCAGGCCGACGCCGCCGCAGCCGATCACGCACACCGACTCTCGCCGGACGCGACCCCGGCCGCGTTTCGCACCGCCCCGACGCCGGTGACGACACCGCAGCCGACGAGCGCGGCCTGCCACAGCGGCAGGTCGGTGCCGAGCGGCACGCGCCGTCGCGGCCGGGACGACGCACCGCTCGGCGAAGCACGACACGTGCAGGAAGTGCTTGATCGGCGTGCCGTCCGGCCGCTCCAGCCGCGAGGTGCCGTCCATCAGCGTCCCCGCCACCGAGTGCTCGGCCGCCGGCTCGCACAGGTTCGGCCGGCCGGCGACGCACATGCGGCACGCCCCGCACGGCGGCACGAAGCAGAACGCGACCGCGGTCGCCGGGGGCGACGTGCGTGACGCTCGCGCCGACCGCCTCGACGACGCCGGCGCCCTCGTGCCCGAGCACGATCGGCCAGCGGCCGTCGCCCAGGTGGCCCTGGGCGAGGTGCAGGTCGGAGTGGCACACGCCCGCAGCCGCCACGCGCACGAGCACCTCGTCGTCCTTGGGCGGGTGCAGCAGCAACCGCTCGACGCGCACCGGCAGGCCGTGGCGCTCGAGCACGGCCGCCTGGATCTCGATCGGGGCGCCGCTCATGCCACCCTGTGGCGCTCGAGCGCGTCGAGGTCGGGCTCGACGCCGAGCCCGGGCCCGGCCGGCGGGCGGATCGTGCCGTCGGCGGCGATCCGCACCGGGGCGGGCAGCAGCCAGTCGCGCCGCTCCGCCGTCCATGCGGGCGGATCGAACGGCACCTCGACGTACGGGCACGTCGAGAACGCGAGCGCGGCGTGCAGGTTGCAGACCAGGCCGTAGCCGTTCGACCAGGTGTGCGGCGACCACATGCGCCCGTGCAGGTCGGCCAGGGCGGCGACGCGGCGGGCAGCCGCCGATCCCGCCCGCGAGGACGACGTCGGGCTGGATCACGTCGACGCCGCCGCGCACGACGAGGTCGCGCGCCTGGGCGGCCTCGCGCACCATCTCGCCGGCGGCGATCCGCAGCGACGTCGCCTGCCGCAGCGCGGCGTAGCCCGTCGACGTCGTCGGTGCGCAGCGGCTCCTCGAGCCACTCGACGTCGAGCGGCTCGAGCGCCCGGGCGCACGCGATCGGCGGTCGCGACGTCCCAGCGCGGCGAGCGGTCGCCCGGCATCCGCCAGCCCTGGTTGGCGTCGACCATGATCCGCATGCCGGCGCCGACCGCGGCCCGCACCGCCGCGACCACCTCGACGTCGCGGCGCCAGTCGTCGTCGTGGAAGCGCAGCTTGACGGCGCGCACGCCCGCGTCGCGCAGCGCGACGCAGCGCCGCGCCCGCTCGTCGGCCGCGACCCGCTCGCGCGCACGAGGCGTAGGCGACGAGCGACTCGCTGCGGCCGCCGAGCAGCCGCCACAGCGGCCGGCCGAGCGCGCGGCCGACCAGATCCCACACCGCCACCTCGAGCGTCCACGGCCGGCCGCCGTGGAAGTCGACCGTCTCGCACACCTCGCGCACGACCTCGGTGCGGAGCGGGTCGACCCCGCGCAGCAGGCCGTCGAGCAGCTCCGCGTCGGGGAGCGCGTCGCCGCTCGCGCAGCCGCGCAGGCCGTCGTCCGAGGTGACGAGCACGAGGGTCGCGTCCTGGTGCGTGCGCGGCTGCGGATCCCAGGCGGCACGAAGCGGCGGATCGAGCGGGAAGCGATAGCGGCGCGTCTCGATCGATGCGATCTTCACGCCGCCGCCCCGGCGCCGTGCGGGCCCGAGGTCGAGCACCGCCCGCCGGGCACCGCCCTCGCGCAGGAGCGCGAACGCGTCCTCGATCCGCTCGAGCGGCAGCCGGTGGGAGATCAGGCGGTCGAGCGGCAGCCGGCCGCGGCGGTAGGCGTCGAGGACGAGCGCGAAGTCGCGCTCGGGCCGCGACGAGCCGTACAGCGCACCGATCACGCGGCGCTCCCCGCGCGGGATCAGGCGGGCGGGCACGCGCAGCTCGGCGTCCTCGCGGGGGATGCCCATGAGCACGGCCTGCCCGCGCGGGCGCACCGACAGGAAGGCCGCCCGCATCGCCTCGGGCCGTCCGGTGGCCTCGAATGCATGGTCGACGCCGCCGCCGGAGCGCTCGCGCACCGCCTCGGCGGTCGCGTCGGCGTCGCCCTGCCAGGCGACCGCCTCGGTGGCGCCGAACTCGCCCGCGGCCTGCGCCCGCTCGAGGCTGACGTCGACGGCCACCACGGGGTCGGCCCCGGCCGACGCGGCGCCCATGACGGCAGAGAGCCCGACGCCGCCGCAGCCGAACACGGCGACGCGGTCGCCCGGCGCCACCCGAGCCGTCCGCCACGCGGCGCACACGCCGGTCGTCACCGCGCAGCCGACGAGCGCGGCCACCGCGAACGGCACGTCGGCGGCGATCGGGATGCACGACGCCTCCGGCACGACCGTGTGCTCGGCGAACGTCGAGAGCAGCGAGTAGTGGTACGCCGGGCGGCCCTCGTAGGACAGGCGGGTGGTGCCGTCGAGGAGCCCGCCTGCGTCCATGGCGGGGAACGCCGCCGCGCACAGGTGGGGCAGGTCGCGCCGGCATTCCTCGCACACGCCGCAGGCCGGCAGCCACGACAGCGCCACCCGGTCGCCAACGGCGACCGCGGTCACCCCCGCGCCGATCGTCTCGACGATGCCGGCGCCCTCGTGGCCGAGCACCGCCGGGCAGCGCGTCGCGGCCGTGCCGTCGATCGCGTTCTGGTCGGAGTGGCAGACGCCGCTCGCGTGCACGCGCACGAGCACCTCGTGCGGCTGCGGCGGCGCGAGCTCGAGCTCGACCACCTGCAGGCGCGCACCGGTCTCAGGCAGGAGTGCGGCTCTCGTCCTCAACGGCCTGGAGCCGGCGCAGCTCCTCGAGCGGGATGTGGCAGCGCATGAGGTGGCTGTCCTCGGCCTCCTCGAGCGGCGGCTCGGTCGTCTCGCAGATCGCGCCCAGCTTGCGCGGGCAGCGGGTGTGGAAGACGCAGCCGGAGGGCGGGTCGGCGGCGCTCGGGATCTCGCCGTCGAGCCGGATCCGCTCCCGGCGCAGGCCGTCGAGGCTGGGCACGGCCGACAGCAGCGCCTCGGTGTAGGGATGGTGCGGGCCGGCGAAGACGGTCTCGGCGGTGCCGAGCTCCATGATCCGGCCCAGGTACAGCACGGCGATGCGGTCGGACAGGTAGCGCACCACTCCGAGATCGTGCGAGATGAAGAGGTAGGTGACGCCCTCGCGCGCCTGCAGGTCGACCAGGAGGTTCAGGATCGCGGCCTGCACCGAGACGTCGAGGGCCGAGGTCGGCTCGTCGCAGACGACCACCTGGGGGTTGCCGGCGAAGGCGCGGGCGATCGCGACCCGCTGCTTGAGGCCGCCCGAGAGCTGGGTCGGCCGCAGCGCCAGGTGCCGCTCCTCCATCCGCACCGAGCGGATCAGCTCCGTCAGGCGCGCGCGCAGCGCCTCGCCCGAGAGCCCCGCCAGGCGGTGCAGCGCCCGGCCGACGAGGCGGCGCACGCTGTGGCGGCGGTTCAGCGCCGAGTCGGGGTTCTGGAACACGATCTGGAGCGACTTCACCTGATCGCGGGTGCGGCCGCGGGCGTCCCCGGCGACCGCCGCGCCGCCGAGCTCCACCTCCGAGCCGGGGTCGGGCGCGGTCAGGCCGAGCAGCACCCGGGCCAGGGTGGTCTTGCCGCTGCCCGACTCGCCGACCAGGCCGAGCGTCTCGCCGGCGTTGATGTCGAGGTCGACGTCGACCAGGCCGCGCAGCCGCTCGCCGTAGAAGCTGAACGTCTTCGACACGCCGCGCAGGCTGACGATCGGCGCGGCCGCGTCGCGCACCTGCGGCACCTGCAGGTCGACCGGCGTCTCGCGGGGCAGCTCCTGCGCGCGCTCGTGGAAGTGGCAGCGCGAGGTGCGCCCGGGGCCGACGGCGTACGGCGGCGGCGCCTCGGTGTGGCAGCGGTCGGCCGCGATCGCACACCGCGGGGCGAAGATGCAGCCCGCGGCGGTGTGGCCCGGCTGGGGCAGGAACCCGGGGATCGTGTCGAGGCGGCCATGGTCCTTGCGCCGGCCGCGGCGGGGGATGCAGCGCAGGAGCCCCACCGTGTAGGGGTGGCGCGGCTGCTCGAACACCTCGGTCGCCTTGCCCTCCTCGACCAGCTCGCCGGCGTAGAGCACGCCGACGCGGTCGCACATGCGGGCGATCACACCCAGGTTGTGGCTGATGAAGAGCACCGACGTCGAGAACTCGTCCCGCAGCGCGGCGACCAGGTCGAGCACCTCGGCCTCGACGGTGGCGTCGAGCGCCGTCGTCGGCTCGTCGAGGACGAGCAGCGCCGGCTCCGAGGCGAGCGCCATCGCGATCACCACCCGCTGCAGCATCCCGCCCGAGAGCTGGTGCGGGTAGCGGCGCATGACGCCGGCAGGGTCGGAGATGCGCACCCTGTTCAGGATCGCCTCCGACCGCTCGAGCGCCTCGCTTCCGGTCGATCCCGGCGATCTCGTACACCTCGGCCACCTGGCGGCCGACGCGGATCGAGGGGTTGAGCGCGCGCCCCGGCTCCTGGTAGACCATCGAGACCGTCTGCGCCCGCAGCCGGCGCAGGTCGGAGCGGCCGAGCGCGAGCGCGTCGCGGCCGTCGATCGTGATCGCGCCCGACGTCACCCGGCCGTTGCGGGGCAGGTAGCGCATGAGCGCGAGCGCCATCGTCGACTTGCCCGAGCCGGACTCGCCGACGAGGCCGTACGACTCGCCCCGGCCGATGCGGAAGCAGACGTCGCGCAGCACGAGCCGGTCGCTGCCGCGCACGCGGTAGGCGACGTCGACGTTCGCGACGTCGAGCGCGTCGCCGCGCTCGCGGGCGGCCTGCGGGCCGGCGGCCGTCATCCCTCGAGCACGCCGGAGATCGAGTCGGCGACGAGGTTGACGGCGACGACGAGCGAGGCGATCGCAAGCGCCGGGAAGAGCGTCTCCCACCAGTAGCCGGCCGTGATCAGGCCGTAGTTCACCGAGATGTCGCCGCCCCAGTCCGGCTGCGGCTGCTGGATGCCGAAGCCGAGGAACGACAGCGTCGCGACGGCGAAGATCGCGTAGCCGACGCGGACCGTGAACTCGACCAGGATCGGCTGCAGGACGTTCGGCAGGATCTCGACGAACATGATGTAGGGCGAGCGCTCGCCGCGCAGGCGGGCGGCGGCGACGTAGTCGAGCTCGCGCTCCTGCAGCACCGCCGAGCGCACCGTGCGCGCGATCAGCGGCGTGAACACGAAGCCGATGACGACGATCAGCGTACGGGTCGACGGCCCCAGGGCGACCACGAACAGGAACGCGACGATCACGACCGGCAGCGAGAGCACCGCCTCGACGATCCGGCTCGCGACGTTGTCGGTCCAGCCGCCGAAGTAGCCCATCGCGAGGCCGAGGGCGGTGCCGAGCACCGTGCCCAGAAGCGTCGCGAGCGGCGCGATGATGAGGATGCTGCGGGCGCCGACGATGACGCGCGAGAGCACGTCGCGGCCCGAGCTGGTCGGTCCCGAACCAGTGCCCCGATACCGGCGAGTGGTTGACCAGCAAGCAGGTTCTGGGCGAGCGGGTCGTGCGGCGCGAGCGTGCCGCCGAAGAGCGCGCACACCACCCAGAAGCCGACGATCGACGGCGCCGATCAGGAAGGTCTTCGAGCGCACGAGCTGGTGCAGCAGCTCGCGCCGCACCTGGCCGACGCCGGCGTCGAGCGCGCCGGCGGCCTCGACCGTCGGGCGTCGCGGCGCTCACTCGGCGTCTCCGAAGCGGATGCGCGGGTTCAGCATCGAGTAGATGAAGTCGGCGATCAGCGTCGCGAACATGTAGACGATGCCGATCGTGAGCACGCCGGCCTCGAGCATGGGGAAGTCCTTGTCCTGGGCCGCCTTGAAGATCAGGTTCCCGATGCCCTGGTAGTTGAAGAGCGTCTCGATGACGACGAGGCCGCCGATCAGGTAGCCGACCTGGGTGGCGATGACGGTGACGGTCGGGACGAGCGAGTTTCGCAGCACGTGGCGGCGGATGACGATGCCGCGCGGCAGCCCCTTGAGCGTCGCCGTGCGGGCGTAGTCGGAGTCGAGCGCCTCGACGGTGCCGGCGCGCGCCATGCGCGCGATGTACCCGAACAGGATCAGCACGAGCGGGATCGAGGGCAGGATCAGGTGGTAGAGCTGGGTGGGGATGGACGCGCCCGGCGGCCACGCCGCCGAGAGCGGCAGCACGTTCAGCCAGATCCCGAACACGATCATGAGCACGATGCCGGAGACGAACTCCGGCACCGTCGAGAGCGACAGCCCGAGCACCGTGATGACGCGGTCGGGGGCCTTGCCGACGTTCAGCGCGGCGACGACGCCGCCGAGGAGGCTGAGCGGCACGACCATGATGAACGCCACCGCCGCCAGCTCGAGCGACTTGCCGATCGCCGCCGTGATGAACGGCTCGACGGGCGCCCGGAACTGGTAGCGAGTTGCCCATGTCGCCGCGCACGAACCCCGTGATCCAGTCCCAGTACTGCGTGATCAGCGGCTGATCCACGCCCAGCTGGTGGTCGAGCTGCGTCGACCGCGCTCTGCGGCGGCGAGCGGCCCGAGGATCGCGCGGCCGGGGTCGCCGGGCAGCACCTGGCCGGCGAAGAAGACGATCACGCTCAGGATCCACAGCGTGATCAGTGCGAGGCCGACGCGCTTTGCGGATGAAGAGGGTCATGGCTCGGGATGGGTGGATGCCGGCCGCGGGAGCCCCGCGGCCGGCATCGGTTTCAGCTGCTCACGCCTTCGATGCTCCGAACAGGAAGATGTGCCCGATCGCCGTCGGCTCCACCCCGCTGACCGTCGACCCGGTCGCGGTCAGGTAGTTGTAGAAGTAGGGGTAGATGATCGGCGTCTGGTCGAGCAGCAGGTTCTGGATCTTGCCTGCGATCGTCTTCTGGCTCTGAACGTCGGTCGCCGGCGCGGCGATGTACTGCTTGGAGAGGGTGTCGTACTCCTTGTTCTTGAAGTGGGCCGCGTTCCACGTGCCGGTGCTCTGCAGCGGCGCCGTCAGGAACACGTTCGGCACGCTGCGATGGCCGTAGTCGACCAGGCTCATCGCCCCGTCCAGCCAGTCGGACTGGCCGAAGACGGCCTTGCCGTAGTACTGCGCCGACGACTCGATCGTGAGCGCGATGTTGACGCCGATCTGGGTCGCGGCCTGCTTCACGATCTGGGCCAGCTGCGGGATCTCGAGGAACTGCTCCGTGAAGAGCTTGGTCGAGAAGCCGCTGCCGTGCCCGGCCGCCTGCATCAGCTGCTTGGCCTTGGCGATGTCCAGGGCCCGCTGCGGGACGCTGGTGTCGGTCGACGGGAACACCGGCGCGAACGGGCTGTCGTTGCCGAGGTCGGCCTTGCCCTGGAAGAGGCCCTGGATGATGTCGGGACGGTTCAGCGTGAGCGCGATCGCCTGGCGCACGCGCGGGTCGGTGAACGGCGCCTGGTCGGTGCGCATCGAGCAGCTCGCGGTGCGCGCTCGACTTGAGGTTGATCACCTTCACGCTCGAGTCGGTGAGCAGCGCCTGGCCGCCGCCGACCGAGAACTGGCCGAGGACGTCGATCGTGCCGCCCTGCAGCGCGAGCACGCCCGGCGACTCGGCCTGCGTAGAACGTGAAGTCGGTGCTGTCGGGCAGCGCCTTCGTGCCCCAGTAGGCGTCGTTTCGGACGAACGACGCGCCCACCTTGGGCGTGTAGCTCTTGAGCTTGAACGGCCCCGTCCCGATGAAGCTCGACTCCCACTTGGCGGGGTCGTAGTTGTTCGGGAGGATGATCATGTTGTAGTTGTCCGACGAGGTCAGGTACGGGAAGTTCCCGTTCGGCGCCTCGAGGTGGAAGGCGACGGTGAAGCTGTCGACCTTCTGCACGCCGGAGGGCACGAGCACGCCGCCGAATGCGCTCAGGGCGTTCGCCGAGCCCTTCGGGTCGGTCTGCAGCTTGTACGTGTAGACGACGTCGTCGGCCGTCAGCGGCTGCCCGTTCGAGAACTTGACCCCCTGCCGGATCTTGAACGTCCAGATCGTCGAGTCCGAGTTGGCCGTCCAGCTCTCGGCCAGCACGGGCACGAGCTGCAGCGTCGAGTTCGAGAGCGCCAGGTACTCGCCCGTCTGGCCGAGCATGTCCAGGCCGCCCTGGTCGGCGACGGTGACCGGGTTGATGGCGGCCGTCGGCGTCACGATCCCGACCTTGAGGTTGCCGCCGGCCTTGCCCCCGCTCGAGCCGCCGGACGCGGGCGTGCTGCTCGTGTTGTTGGCGCCGCCGCACGCCGCGATGATGGCGGTCATGAGCGGCATCGACATGCCGACGATCGCGCCCCGGCGGACGAACTCCCGCCGGCTGAGGCGCCCCGCGGCGAACTCGTCGATGAAGCTCGCGTCGAGCTCCGACCTGCTCCTGCGAATGCTGTCGAGCCTGCGCTGGTTCTCGTCCATTGGTGGCATCACCTTTCTGTCCGGTTCGGCGTCGTCGTGCTCATCTGTCCTGTCGGTCCCCCGTCCGACGTTCGACGTCACGCCGTGTCCGGGGGTTTGTGGACCGCGCGAAGTGTTGCCGATGCGCGCAGCCCGGCGGTGCGCAGGTCTGCCAGCAGCACCACCCGCCGGCGGCGGTCGATGCGGCCGCTCGGCACGCACAGGGTCATCGCCGCGACGGTCGCACCGTCGGCGGCCACGATCGGCACCGCCAGGCAGTGCAGGCCAAGCGAGGTCTCGTTCACGTTCTCGGCGTAGCCCTCGGCGCGGGCACGGTCGAGGATGCGATCGAGCTCGCCGGGCCGCAGGCGCCGGCCGACGGGCGTCACGAGCTCGACCCCCGCCAGCAGCTGCTCGACCGCCGCCGGCGGCTGCGCCGCAAGGAGCACGCGGCCGCTCGCCGCCGCGAACGCCGGCAGGCGGCTGCCGACCCGTGTCACGAGGCGCACGGCCTGCGACGTCTCGGCCTTGGCGATGAAGAGCGCATCGGTGCCGTCGAGGACGGCCAGGCAGGTGGTCTCGTCGTGGCGTGCCAGCAGGCCGGCCGCCTCGGCCTCGAACGCCGAGACCAGCGCCGAGCACGCGCTGCGGGTGCCGAGCTCGACCGTCCGCGGGGCGAGCGCGTACCCGCCGTCGCCGCAGCGCTCGACGAACCCGCGCTCCTCCATCGCCGCGCAGGCCCTGTGCAGCGTGGTCTTGGGCAGGCCGGTGGCCGTGCTCAGCTCGGCCAGCCCGGACGCGCCGAGCCGGTCGAGCGCCTCGAGCACGCCGAGCACCGCCGCGATCCCGGGCGACGACCGCCCGGGTGCGCGCCGCGGAGCGTCGTTCGGCACGCGTTCGCCGACAGCAACCGCCATCAGCACCGCCTCGAATCAGGTCGGGGATCGTCCATCTCCCGGTTCCGCCCGTGAAACGCACGCCGCACAGGTGGAGCGGAATCTGTCTCACATCCACCCGGTGGTGTCAAGGCCGCGACCGCGCCCCATCCGGGCGCGGCGATAGCGTCTGTCGGCGATGAACCGCCTGAACCTCCTCGAGCGCCGCCTCTCCCGCTTCCTGCAGGAGCCGCCGTCGATCCGGCTGGCCGCCGGGACGATCGTCACGGCCACCGCGCTCGTCGTGATCGGCGGCGGCGTGCTGATGACGGCGATCGACCACCGCGAGTACCCGAACGTCTGGATCGGGATGTGGTGGTCGCTGCAGACGGTCACGACGGTCGGCTACGGAGACGTCGTCCCCAGGGACGTGGCCGGCCGCCTGCTGGCGGCGTTCGTCATGCTGGAAGGGGCCGGATTCCTCGCGATCGTGACGGCGGCGATCACGTCGACGTTCGTCGCGCGCGCCACCCAGGCCCACAGCGAGGCGCTCGCGCAGGACGAGCACACCGAGGACGATCGGATGGTCGCCCGCTTCGACGAGCTCGACCGCAGGCTCGACCGGCTCGAGGCGCTCCTGCGCGCCCACGCGACACCTGACCGGAGGCGCGCCGGGCAGGGTCGCGGTCGGAGCCGCCGAACCGTGGGGCATGCGATCCACGGTCGCGCTCGCGTTCGCTGCCTGGGCGGCGCTCGCGGACGGCGCTGCCCGCCGGCGCGCTCGCGGACGCCTCGCCGCAGGCGACGCTCGCCGCGCGCTACGCGCCGGAGGTGCGGCTGGTGGCGCAGATGACGCCCTGCGGCGGCGGCGAGCCGTTCACGCCGATCGACGTCGACGCGGTGCTCGGAAACGACGAGGTGGCGCTGCGCGGGCCGTGGCAGGGGGCGAACCTGGTCAAGGTCGCGCCGACCGCCGCGGACATCGCCGGCGGCCACACCGGCTACCACCTCGACTTCCCCGGCGACGCGCTCAACCCGGGCTGCTCGTACGAGCAGTGGCAGCGGGAGCTCGAGACGACGGCGGTCGCGACGACGTACGCCCGCGTCGTGTCCGAGCAGGGCCAGACGGCGCTCGCGTACTGGTTCTTCTACATCTACAACGACTTCAACAACAAGCACGAGGGCGACTGGGAGATGATCCAGCTCGACTTCCCGGCGCGCGACCGCCGCCGCCGCCCTGCACGTCGCCCCGTCCGAGGTCGGCTACAGCCAGCACGACGGGGCCGAGCGGGCCGCCTGGGACGCCTCCAAGCTGGAGAAGGTGGACGGCACCCATCCGGTCGTGTATCCGGCCGAGGGGTCGCACGCCAACTACTACGAGCCGGCGCTCTACCTGGGCGCGAGCGGCGCGGCCGGCGTCGGCTGCGACAACACGCGCGGCCCATGGCGGATCCTTCGCCCCGCCGTCCAGCTGGTGCCGGACGACCCGACCCAGATCGCGGCGCAGTATCCGTGGCTGACCTACACGGGCAACTGGGGCGAGGAGCACGCCGCGTTCTACAACGGGCCCACCGGCCCGAACGTGCACTCGCAGTGGGACCATCCGATCACGTGGGCGCAGACGCGCTGGCACCCGTCGGCGTTCGCGGTGCCGAGCGGCATGACCGGCTACCCGCGCACCACCGATGTGTTCTGCGCCGGGGTGGCGGCCGGATCGAACCTGCTCACGGTGGCCGTGCGCGGCGGTGCCGGCGGTCTTCCTCGCCATCCTGGCCGTGATCGTGCTGCTGATCTGGAAGGCGCTGCGGATGCAGCGGCACCCCTCCCAGCCGTTCCACGTGGCGCGCAGGCGGGGCCTCGGCCAGATCCTGTCGGCGTCCGCGCGCATGTACCGCGGCAACCCGAGCCGCTTCATCACGATCGGCGCGCTGTTCGTCCCGATCTCGATCGTCATCGCCGGCGCTGCAGGCGCTGCTCTTCGGCCTCACCCGGTTCGGCGCGCTCGCGGACGTCGCCGGGTCGACGAATGCGGCGGTGGCCGGGACGGCGGTCGCGGTCGGCCTGGTGCTCGGGACGGTCGGGCTCACGATCGTGCAGGCGCTGGTCGCCCACGCGGTCGCCCGCGCGTCCGCCGATCTCGGGCCGGACGTGCGCGGCGCCTACGCCGCCGTCCGCCGCCGGATCGCGCGCGATCGTCGTCGCGCTCGTCGTCGTCGCCACGGTCGTCGTGCCTGCTCGACCTCACCGTCGTCGGCATCCCGTTGTCGATCTGGCTGCTCGTGCGGTGGTCGCTGTTCACGCAGTGCATCGTCCTCGAGGATCTCGTCGTGGCGGGCCGGCCTGCGTCGCAGCGCCGTGCTCGTCCACGGCAGCTGGTGGCGCGTGGCCGGCATCGTCCTCACCGTGGTCGGCGTGGCGCTCCTGCTCGGCCCGCTGGTCGGCATCGCCTTCCTGCTGACGACGCCGATCAGCCTGACCGGGGTGAACCTCGTCTCGGGGATCGTCTACATCCTCACCCTCCCCTACGCCTCGATCGCGACCGCGTACCTCTACTACGACCTGCGCGTCCGTGCGCAGACCGACCGGGAGCCGCTCGTGCTGCCCGCCGAGGCTGCGCTCGAGCTGAGCCCGGACTAGACTCGCGGCGGTGAAGGTCGCTCGCACCGACGTGGTCGGGAGCCTGCTGCGGCCGCCCGAGCTGCTCGCGGTGCGCGAGCGGTTCGAGCGCGGCGAGGCGACCGACGCCGAGCTGAAGGCGGCCGAGGACCGGGCGGTCGACGCCGCCGTCGAGCTGCAGGAGGGCGCGGGCATCGACGTCGTCACCGACGGCGAGATGCGGCGGCTGTCGTTCCAGAGCGGCCTGCCGGACGCCGTCGACGGGTTCGGCGAGGTGCCGCTCGACGCCTACCTGTGGGGCGACTGGCACGGCGACGACGTCGGCGACCGCGCCACCGAGCGACCGGCCGGGCTCGGCGTGCGCGAGCGGCTGCAGCCGGCGCCGGCACATCGCCGCCGAGGACTTCACCTACCTGCGCGCCCGCGCGACGGCGATCCCCAAGGTGACGCTCGCGAGCCCGAGCCTGTACGCCAACCTGTGGTCACCGGAGCAGTCGCGCGACGCCTACCCGACGCTCGACGACTTCCTCGAGGACGTCGCGGCGCTCACCCGCGACGAGATCGGCGAGCTTCACCGGCTCGGCTGCACCTACATCCAGCTCGACGCGCCCCACTATCCGCTGCTGATCGATCCGGCCACGCGCGCGTTCTACGAGGGCCAGGGCTGGACGGCCGAGCGCTGGCTCGACCGCGGCATCGAGCTCGACAACTGGGTGATGGAGGGCCACCCCGGCGTCACGTTCGGCTTCCACCTGTGCCGCGGCAACCAGGGCAGCCGCTGGCTGGTCGAGGGCGGCTACGAGCCGATCGCGCGGCAGGTGTTCCGCGGCGTGCGGGCGCAGCGGCTGCTGCTCGAGTACGACGACGAGCGGTCGGGCTCGTTCCAGCCGCTCGCGGAGGTGCCCGACGACAGGGTCGTCGTGCTCGGCCTGGTGACGACGAAGTCGCCGCGGCGCGAGACCGTCGCGGAGCTGACCCGCCGGATCCACGAGGCGGCCCGCCACATCGACCTGGAACGGCTTGCCATCAGCCCGCAGTGCGGTTTTGCGACCTCGGTGGTCGGGAATGCACTGACGCCCGATGACCAGCGCCGCAAGCTCGAGACGCTCGCCCGCACCGCCGAGGCTGTGTGGGGATGACCACATCGCCCGGACGGCGGGGTGGCGCGAGCCTGGCCGGTCCGTCACAATACGGCCGGTGGACGGCCCGTCGAACGGCACCGTGCCAAGCGTCCTGGTCGTCTGTCCGGGCCAGCGCGACCGGCTGAACCTCGCCGACGAGCGGATTCTCGACCGGTTCGCGCTCCGCTTCGCCGGACAGCCGATCGGGCCGGAGTTCGACGCGCGCACGTTCGTCGACCACATGGTCCGGTTCGGCCCGGCCGCCGACGGCATCTTCGGCTCGAGCGACGCGACCGGGCACCTGGCGACGATCCTCGCCGACGCCGCGGAGCTGCCCGGCCCCGGACGCGACGCGTTCATGCGCTGCCACGACAAGCTGGCGTGCCGTCGCGTCCAGGCCGGCGGTCGTGCCCGAGGCGACGCCGGCCTTCGCGCCGGTCGACCTCGACGACGAGGCCGTCGCGCCGCCGCTGCCGTTCCCGTTCTTCCTGAAGCCGGTCGCCGCCCACCTGTCCCAGCTCGCCTACCGGGTGCAGGACGAGGCGGAGTTCGCGGCGGCCGTGGCCCGCGCCCGGGGCGAGATCGACGCCGTCACCGCGCACGACCGCGCGCTCGAGGGGCGCACGTTCCGCACGCTGATCGCCGAGGAGCTGCTCGAGGGGACGCTGGTCACGTTCGAGGGCTGGATGCAGGGCGGGCGGATGACGCCGATCGGCGTCACCGACGCCGTCATGCACCCCAACGGCATCAGCTTCCTGCGCTTCGAGTATCCGAGCGCGCTGCCCGAGGGGCCGCGCCGGGCGATGGCCGACGTCGCCGCCCGGCTCATGCCGGCGCTCGGGATTCGACGACAGCCTGTTCAACATCGAGTTCTTCGTCCGCCCGGACGGGCGGGTCACGATCGTCGAGGTGCAACGGCCGCATGGCGTCGCAGTTCGCGCCGCTGGTGCAGGCGATCCACGGCGTGTCGAGCTACGAGATCCAGCTCGACCTGTGCACGGGCCGGACGCCGCAGCTGCCGCCGGCGCGCGACGACATGGTGACGGCGAGCTTCCTGCTGCGCACGTACGACGACGCGGTGGTGCGCTCCGTGCCCGACCCGACCACGGTGCTCGAGCGCTACCCGCACGCGCACGTCGAGGTGCTCGTGCGCCCCGGCCGGCGCCTGAGCGAGAACGACGACGACACCGTGAGCCACCGCCTGGCGGTGGTGGCGCTGGCCGCCCGCGACCGCCCGTCGCTCCTGGCCCGCTTCGCCGAGGCGGTGCGGCTGCTGCCGTTCGAGCTCGAGCCGATCTCCGCCCCGGTCCGCTGAATAGTTCGGGCCAGGCCCGAATTATTCAGGCAGTCCGCTTGGGCAGGCGGGCGAGCGCGCTCACGTCCTCGTCGCCGTGGCCCTCGGCCATGAGCGCGTCCTCCTGCGCGGCGACGAGCGCGGCGACGTCCATCGGCAGGCCGCTGCGGGCGGCCTCGTCCAGCGCGATGCCCAGGTCCTTGCGATGGAGCGCGAGCTTGAAGCCGAGCGGATAGCTGTCGGCGATCATGTTGCCGCTGCGGTTCTGGAGCACCCACGACGCGGCCGCGCCGGCCGAGAGCGCCTCGACGAGCTCGGGCAGCGGCAGGCCCGCGGCCTCGGCCAGCGCGATGCCCTCGCCGACGCTCGCATACGTCCCGGCGATCATCACCTGGTTCACGGCCTTGGCCACCTGGCCGGACGCCGCTCGGGCCGAGGTGCGTGATCCGGCTGCCGATCGCCTCGAGGATCGGCGTGACGGCGGCGACGTCCGCCTCGGTGCCGCCGCAGAAGATCGTGAGCGTGCCCTTCTGGGCGCCCTCCGAGCCGCCGGAGACCGGCGCGTCGACGAGGCCGATGCCGCGCTCGCGCAGGGCGGCCGCAAGCTGCGCCGTCGCCGCCGGGGAGACGGTCGAGCAGTCGACGATCACGCCGCCCGCGGCGAGCCCCTCCGCGACGCCTCCGGGGCCGAGCAGGATGTGCTCGAGATCGGGCGTGTCCGACACGCACGTGAGCACGGCCTCGGCGTTCGCCGCCGCCGCCGCCGGCGACTCGGCCCGGCGCGCGCCCGCCTCGGCGAGCGGCTCCTCCCGCGAGCGCGTGCGGTTGTGCACCGTCACCTCGTGCCCGGCCGCGAGCAGATGCCCCGCCATGGGCGCCCCCATCGTGCCGAGCCCGATCACCGCCACTCTCATCGGGGCGCGATCCGACGTCGGGTAGTCGCCGGCCAGGTCGCGCCGCTCCTGCTCCATCGAGCGGCGCAGGATCGCGGAGCGGGCGACGCGGTCGAGCCCGTCCCAGGTCACGGTGGCGACGAAGTTCCCGCGCAGGTCGCGGTGCACCGAGTGCACGATCGCGTCCGTCTTGACGTCGAAGCCGAGCTCGCCGTCCTCCATCAGGACCGCCAGCCGCTCGCCCTCGCGCAGCACGTGGGCCGTGATCACCTGGGCGTCGTCGGCCGAGATCGAGAGCGCATGCGCGCCGAAGTCCTCGCCCTCCGCGGTGCGGCACCGCATCGCCTGCCAGACGGTCATGCGCACGTGCTTGTGGCGGCCGGCGTTCAGCTGCTCGGCCGCGTAGACGGCGCGCATCAGCCGCTGCTCGACGGTGCGGTCGAGGGGGTCGAAGTCGATCGCGTAGCGGTACAGCTCGTCGCCGAGCGACTCGACCCGCAGGACGGTCGCGTCGAGCCGGGCCGTGGTGTCGTCGTCGACGCGGAAGACGACCCGCACCCGGTTGCCCGGCACGAGCTCGTGCTCGGTGACGACCTTGACGCCGCCGGCCGAGAGGTCGACCGAGCGCACGACCATCAGGCTCGTGCGGCCGTCGCGGCCGACGGCGGCGCACGACACCGGCAGCCGCACCATGACGCGGAAGAACTCCCTGCGCTGTTCGTCCATTCAGGAAAGGATCGGCTGCGACGGGCCGACCCTTTACGCGCACGGAAGCGCTACTCGGCGCCCATGAACGGGTAGCGGTAGTCGGTCGCCGGCACGAACGTCTCCTTGATCGTGCGCGGGCTCGTCCACCGCATCAGGTTCCACATCGACCCGGCCTTGTCGTTCGTCCCCGACGCACGGGCGCCGCCGAACGGCTGCTGGCCGACGACCGCGCCCGTGGGCTTGTCGTTGACGTAGAAGTTGCCGGCGGCGTTTCGCAGCGCCTTCGAGGCGTGCTCGATCGCGCGCCGGTCGGTGGCGAAGACCGCGCCGGTGAGCGCGTACGGCGACGTCTTGTCGACCAGCTCGAGGGTGTCGTCGACCCGCTTCTCGTCGTACACGTAGGCCGTCACGACCGGGCCGAACAGCTCGCGGCGCATCAGGTCGAAGCCGGGGTCGGTCGTCTCGACCACCGTGGGCGAGACGAAGTAGCCCTGCGAGTCGTCGGTCTCGCCGCCGACCAGCACCTGCGCGTCGTCGGCCTCGGTCGCGAGCTTCACGGCGTCGCGCTGGGTCGCGAAGGCGCTCGCGTCGATCACCGCGCCCATGAAGTTGCGGAAGTCGCGCACGTCGCCCATCTTGATCGTCGAGACCTGCTCGCGCAGCGCCTCGCGCAGCTGCGGCCACAGGTTCGACGGCGCGTAGACGCGCGAGGCGGCCGAGCACTTCTGGCCCTGGTACTCGAACGAGCCGCGCACGATCGCCGTCGCGACCGCCGCCGGGTCGGCGGACGGGTGGGCGAAGATGAAGTCCTTGCCGCCGGTCTCGCCGACCAGCCGCGGGTAGCCGTGGTAGCGGTCGATGTTCTGGCCGACGGTGCGCCACATGCCCTGGAACACGGGCGTCGAGCCGGTGAAGTGGATCCCGGCCAGGTCGGGGTGCGTGATCACGGCCTCGCCGATCTCCGCGCCCGAGCCGAGCACCATGTTGATCACGCCCGGCGGCAGGCCCGCCTCCTCGTAGAGGCGCATGAGGAAGTACGCGGAGTAGACGGCGGTCGAGGCCGGCTTGAAGACGACGGTGTTGCCCATGAGCGCGGGCGCCGTCGGCAGGTTGCCGTTGATCGCCGTGAAGTTGAACGGCGCGACCGCGAACACGAAGCCCTCGAGCGGCCGGTACTCGATCCGGTTCCACATGCCCGGCGACGAGACGGGCTGCTCGCTCATCAGCCGGTGCATGTAGGTCGCGTTGAAGCGCCAGAAGTCGACCAGCTCGCAGGCGGCGTCGATCTCGGCCTGGTAGGCGGTCTTCGACTGGCCCGAGCATGGTGGCGGCGTTCAGCGTGTCGCGCCACGGGCCGGCGAGCAGCTCGGCGGCGCGCAGGAACACGGCCGCGCGCGCCTCCCACGGCGTCTGCGCCCACTCGTCCCGGGCTGCGGCGGCCGCCGCGATCGCCTGCGCCACCTCGGCCTCGCCGCCGCGGTGGAACTCGGCCAGCACGTGGTCGTGGTCGTGCGGCATGACGACGGTGCCGGTGCGGCCGGTGCGCACCTCGCGTCCGCCGATCAGCATGGGGATCTCGACCGTGCCCGAGCCATGTCGTCGAGGCGGGCCTTGAGCGACTCGCGCTCGGGCGATCCGGGCGCGTAGTCGCGCACCGGTTCGTTGTGCGGTGCGGGGGGTGTGAAGACGCCTGAAGTCATGGCTCTACCCTATCGCGAGGACAGTACGATCCGACGTGCTACCCATCGGGAGGTCCGGCCATGAGCGTCGCGCTGAAGCGCTATTCCAACCACATCGGCGGCAAGGCCGCCGAGTCGAGCTCGGGTGAGACGATCGACGTGACCAACCCGGCGACGGGCGAGGTCATCGCCGCCGTCCCGAGCTCGAACGCCGACGACATCGACCACGCCGTCGAGGCGGCCGAGCGGGCCTTCTTCGGCGACTGGGGCGAGACGACGCCCGCCGAGCGGTTCGAGATCCTGAACCGGCTCGCCGACGCGCTCGACGAGCACGCGGACGAGCTGGGCGAGCTCGAGTCCCTGAACGTCGGCAAGCCGCGCGGCGCGGCGGTCGAGGAGGTCGCCGGCGCGTCGGACTGCATCCGCTTCATGGCCGGCGCGGCGCGCACGCCCGAGGGGCAGGCGGCCGCCGAGTACGTGCGCGGGTCGACCTCGATGATCCGGCGCGAGCCGATCGGCGTCGTCGGCCAGATCACGCCGTGGAACTACCCGCTGATGATGGCGGCGTGGAAGATCTCGCCCGCGCTCGCCGCCGGCAACACGATCGTCCTCAAGCCGTCCGAGATCACGCCGCTGACGACGCTGCGGATGGCCGAGATCGCGGCGGACATCCTGCCGGAGGGCGTCCTCAACATCGTGTCGGGCTACGGCGACCCGGTGGGGGCGGCGATCTCGTCGCATCCCCGCGTGCGGATGGTCTCGATCACGGGCTCGGTCGAGTCTGGCAAGAAGGTGGCCCGCGCCGCCGCCGACAACCTGAAGCGCGTCCACCTCGAGCTGGGCGGCAAGGCGCCGGTCATCATCTTCGACGATGCCGACATCGAGGCGGCCGCCGAGACGATCAAGGCGGCCGGCTACTGGAACTCGGGCCAGGACTGCACCGCGGCGACGCGGGTCGTCGTCGGCCCGAAGGTCTACGACAGCTTCCTCTCGGAGCTCGTCGATCAGGTCGAGTCGATCAAGGTCGGCGACCCGTCCGAGGTCTCCGACATCGACATGGGGCCGGTCGTCTCGCAGCGCCAGCAGGAGCGCGTGCTCGGCTTCCTCGAGCGGGCGACGTCCGCCGGGGCCAAGATCGCGACGGGCGGCGACGCGATGGGGAGCCGCGGGTTCTTCGTCAAGCCGACGGTCGTGACCGGCGCCGAGCAGCGGTCGGAGATCATCCAGAAGGAGGTCTTCGGGCCCGTCGTCACCGTGCAGCGGTTCTCCGACGACGACCAGGCGATCGCGTGGGCGAACGACGTCGAGTACGGCCTCGCCGCCTCGGTCTGGACCGAGAGCGCCCGGCGCGGCCTGCGTGCCGTCGGCAAGCTGCAGTACGGCTGCGTGTGGCTGAACGACCACTTCACCGTGTTCAACGAGATGCCGCACGGCGGGTTCAAGCAGTCGGGCTACGGCAAGGACATGAGCAGGTACGGCCTCGAGGACTACACGATCGTGAAGCACGTGCTGGCGAAGTTCGAGTAGCGCAGCGGCGGCGCGAGCGCCGCTAGCCTGAACGCATGGCTCCCGTCGTCCGAGCCGAGTCGCTGACGAAGCGCTTCGGCAAGCTCACCGCAGTCGACAACCTGTCGTTTGCCCTCGAGCCGGGGACGATCACGGGCTTCCTCGGCCCCAACGGCGCCGGCAAGACGACGACCCTGCGCATGCTGCTCGGCCTGGCCCAGCCGACGCAGGGCGAGGCGCTGATCTTCGAGCAGCGCTACGCCCAGATCCCGCACCCGGCGCTGCGCATCGGTGCCGTGCTCGAGGCGACCGACTTCCACCCCGGGCGCTCGGGGCGCAACCATCTGCGCACGCTCTCGCAGGCGGTCGGGATCCCCGACTCGCGCGTCGACGAGGTGCTGCGCACGGTCGAGCTCGACAGCGCCGCGAACCGGCGTGTCAAGGGATACTCGCTGGGCATGCGCCAGCGGCTCGGCCTGGCCGCGGCGCTCCTCGGCGACCCCGAGCTGCTCGTGCTCGACGAGCCCGCCAACGGCCTCGACCCCGAGGGTGTCCGCTGGCTGCGCGACTTCCTGCGCAGCTTCGCGAAGAGCGGGCACACCGTGCTCGTCTCGAGCCACGTGCTGGCCGAGGTGGCCCAGACCGTCGACCACGTGCTGATCATCAACGGCGGCAAGCTCGTGCGCGAGTCGCGCCTCGACGAGCTCACGGCCACGATGGGCGGGGCCGTGCGGGTGCGAAGCCCCGAGGCGGCGAAGCTGCGGGAGGCGCTCACGCAGGCCGAGATCGAGACCGACGGCCACGACCACACCCTGTTTGCGCACGGCACCACGACCGAGCGCGTCGGCGAGATCGCAGCGGCGGCCGGAGTCGTGCTGCACGAGCTGCGCACCGAAGAGTCCTCGCTCGAGGAGGTCTTCCTCGAGCTGACCGCGGAGCGGCCGCAGTGATCGGGCAGACGCGCGCCGAGCTCCTGAAGATCCGCTCGACCCGGACGACGCTCGGGCTCGCGCTCGGCATGGTCGCGATCATCCTGCTGTTCATCGTCCTCTCCGGCCTGCTGAGCGACCTCACGAGCCTCGGCGGGGCCGAGAACGAGCGCGAGACTTTCGGCATCGGCAGCTTCGCCGGCCTCTTCGCGGCGCTCGCGGGGATCATGCTCGTGACCGGCGAGTACCGCTTCGGCACGATCCGGCCGACGCTCCTCTTCACCCCGCGCCGGTCGACCGTCCTGATCGCCAAGATCATCGCGAGCTTCTTCGCCGGCCTCGCCCTGGCCATCGTCGGCGAGGTGCTCGCGGTCGGCGTCGGCGGCGCGATCCTGCACGAGCGCAGCGTCGCGATCGACCTGCACAACCGCGACTGGGCGTTGCTCACGGTGGGCACGGTCGCCGGCACCGCGCTCTGGGGCGCCATCGGCGTCGGGCTCGGGATGATCGTCCGCAACCAGGTGGGGGCGATCATCGGCATCCTGGCCTGGGTGTTCGTCATCGAGAACCTGGTCTTCGGCCTCGCGCCGTCGGTCGGGCGCTACGTCCCGGCCAGGCCCAGAACGGCCTGATGGGCTTCAACACGGCCCATCTGCTCGCGCCGGCGGCGAGCGCCGCGGTGCTGCTCGCCTGGACGGCCGTGCTCTGCGTCGCCGGGGCCGCGCTCGCGGCCCGCCGCGACGTCAGCTGAATACACGGGGTCAGACCCCGTCTATTCAGACGCCGCTCGGGGCCTCGCTCGGCAGGCGCAGGAGGTCGCGGATCGAGACGATCCCGACGACGTGGTCGCCGTCGACGATCGGCACGTGCCGGTAGCCGCCGTGCACCATCATCGCCGCCGCCTGGCCGATGGTCGCCGTCTGCGGGGCGGTGTCGGGGTGGCGGGTCATCCAGTCGCCGACGGTGCCGTCGATGCTGCCGCGGCCGACCGCGCGCAGCACGTCGCGCTCCGTCATGATGCCCTCGAGGCGGCTCCCGTCGGTGACGATGATCGCCCCCACCCGCCGCTCCGCCATCCGCCGCGCGGCGTCGGTGAGCGCGTCACCCGCGGACGCCGTGAGCAGGTTCGAGCTCATGACCGCGGTGACGTACTCGTCCTCGGAGCGTGAGTACGGCATCGGGCGATCTTACCGCCGGTGGCAAGCGGGCGGGCGCCCGGCCGGTACGATCCACCCGATGTCATCCGCTCTTCATGCGGGCAAGCCGTGCGTCTGCCAGCACCGCCTGGCCCAGTGCGACCAGAGCTGCGTGGCGGACATGCTCGACACGACGTTCTACGTCGCATGCCTGAAGCTGACCGGCCGCAGGTGCCTCGTCGTCGGCGCCGGCGACGTCGGCCTGGAGAAGATCGAGGGCCTGCTGGCCTGCGGCGCGCGCGTCGACGTGATCGCGCCCGAGGCGTGCACGGGCGTGCTCGATCTGGCGGCCTCCGGCGACGTCCACTGGACGCGGCGGGAGTTCGAGCCCGGCGACCTCGAGGGCCGCTTCCTCGCGATCGCGGCCACCTCGGACACCGAGACGAACATCGCCGTGTTCGAGGAGGCCGAGCGGCGCTCGATGCTCTGCAACGTCGTCGACGTGCCGCCGCTCTGCAGCTTCATCCTCCCGGCCATCGTCCGCTGCGGGCCGATCGCGATCGCCATCTCGACGGCCGGGGCGAGCCCGGCGCTCGCCAAGCGGATGAAGCGGGAGATCGCCGCGCTCTACGGCGCCCAGCACGCCGAGCTCGCGGTGCTCCTGAACGACGCCCGCGGCTGGGCGAAGGACACGCTGCCCACCTACGCCGACCGGCGCGAGTTCTTCGAGTCGATCGTGAACGGCGACCCCGACCCGGTCGCGCTCCTGCGCGCGGGCGACCGCGCCGGCGTCGAGCGCCTGATCGCCGAGCGCCGCGCCGAGGCCGAGGCGGCGCTCGTCTAGGGGATTGGCGGCCCCGGTCGCCCGGGGCCGCCTGCCTACTTGAAGCGGTACGTGATCCGGCCGCGGGTGAGGTCGTACGGCGAGAGCTCCACCTTGACGCGATCACCCGGGAGGATGCGGATGTAGTAGCGCCGCATCTTGCCGGAGATGTGGCCGAGCACCTCGTGGCCGTTGTCCAGCTTGACGCGGAACATCGTGTTGGGCAGGGCCTCCGTGACCTCGCCCTCGACCTCGATGGTCTCTTCCTTGACCAAGCGTCTAGCCGATCACCGTCACGTTGGTGGCTTCCATCCCCTTCTTGCCCTGCTGGGCCTCAAACTCGACCTTCTGCCCCTCCTCCAGGTTCCGGTAGCCGTTACCGGAGATGTTGGAGAAGTGGATGAAGAGATCGGCTCCGCCGTCTTCGGGGGCGATGAATCCGAACCCCTTCGACGCCGAGAACCATTTGACTGTGCCAGTGGCCATGAAGCGCTCCTGGTCGACGAGTTTTGAACGACGCAGGTCACGCACTCACGGTCCCACACGCACGTTCATGAGTCCCACGGCGGAACTCACGCGCGACAGTCTAGACGAACAATTGCGCCCGAATCCAGGCGCAGAGCCGATTTCACCGAGCGCTTACAGCGCCGAGACCTGATCCGGGAGATCGGCCCCGCCGGGGGCGGCAGGAGGCCCTCCGTTGGCGTCGGCGGCGGCGCGCCGGGCCTGCTCCTCGGCGCCCGCGCGGCGGCCGCGCCGGCCGCGGGCACGGCGGCGGCGGTCGCGCCGCTCGGGCGACGCGCCGACGGGCTCGCCGCGGGCGATCTTGCGCACCGCGCCCGGGCGCGAGTCGCGGGTCGCGGCGCCCTCGTCGTCGGTGACCTCGAACTCGACGCGGACGCGGCCGCGCACGCCGGCGGCCTTGAGCTGTGCGAGCACGCGGCGGGCGGCATCGTCGGCCAGCACCTGGGCCTCGGCGCGCTCGAGCGGCACCACGAGGCCGGCGCCGTCGACGGCGATCGCGGCGACGCGCTCGCCGACCGGCTCGTTCAGGAGCTTCGAGACGGTGACCTGCAGCGGCGCGACCGCGACGGCCGCCGCGCGGACGTCGATCGCGCTCTCGAACGCGCGCTCGTCGCCGGCGAGCTTCCAGTGCAGCGTCTCGACTCCGAGCCGCTCGCGGATGACGGGGTCGGCGTCGTCGCGCAGCCGCACCGCGACCTGCGGCGCCACCTCGACCTCTGCGGCGCCTTCGACCCGCCGCAGCGGCACGGCCGGCGGGGTCGATCCCACCACCACGCCGTTGAACGAGACCGTCTCGCCGCGCTCGCTCGCGGCCTTGCGCTTGGTCTTCTTCGCCGCCTTGGCGCGCTGCATCGGCGCCGGGATGTTGGAGCCGAGCGCTGCCGCAAGCCGCAGCGGATCGGCCGAGAGCCCCGTGCGCGCGACCTCGACGATGCGCTCACCGGCCGTCCCCCGCCGCGGCGAGGCGACGGCGAGCAGAGCCGCCCCGGCCTCGAGCGGCGCCGCCTTGGCGACCTGCGCCAGACGCAGGCAGGCCTGCGAGTGCTCGGTGTCGGTCTTCGCGTTTGCGACCGCACCGAGCAGGCCGCGGCCGTCCTCGATGTGCGAGCCGGCATAGCGGTACTCGTGGTCGCGCGCGGCCCGGGCGAGCCGCCACGTCCACGACACGATCCGGTCGGCCGGCGCCTCGATCTTGCCATCGCCCATCGCCAGCAGGAGCACGCGCGCGCCCTGGCCGCGGTCCTGCTGCCAGGTCGGCGCCGCCTCGACCAGCCGGCAGGCCATCGCGAAGGTCGTCTGGCTGGGGCCGGACGTGGCCAGGTCGCCGAGGCCGGACAGGCGCATCTTGCGGTGCCGGTTCTCGGCCGCGCAGGTGTAGAAGAAGAGCTCGCGCGCCTCCGGGGCCAGGTTGACGATGCGGTCGGTCAGGGTGTGCACGTCGGCCGGGGTCAGCTGCCGGGCGGCGACGACCGCCCAGGCGCGCTGCTCGTCGAGCGGCGAGCTTGGACGCGTCGACGAGCTTCCACTGGCTCGCGATCACGGCCACGCGCCGCTCGGGGTTGTCCGAGACGGGCACGATCCACGGCAGTTCCTTGACGATCGGCTTCGGCGGCTTGCGCCGGCCGCGCCGCCGTCGCGGCGGCGGGGGCGTGACGAGCCCTCCCGGCCGGTAGGCGTCGACGTCGAGGAGCGAGTGCAGGGTGACCACGCGCTCGGAGTGGGGCGCGCCCGACCTCGGCGAAGTCGACGACGATCCCGGCCTCCTTGCGCCGGTGCAGGCGCATGATCCGGCCCACGCGCTGCTGGTAGACGCGCCGGCTGGCGGTCGGGGCGAGGTGCATGCAGACGGTCGCTCGGGGCGCGTTCCAGCCCTCGGCCAGGATCTGGGCGTTCACGAGCACGTCGATCTCGCCGCGCTCGTACGCCGCGAGCGTCTCGGCCAGCTCGCGCGGCGGCGTGCGCCCCGACACGGCCCGGGCGTTCAGGTCGATCACGCGCATCGCCGCCGCCACCCGCTCGGCGTGGTCGACGCCGGCCGCGTACACGATCCCCGGCGTGTCGCCGAACCGGCTCTGGTAGAGGTCGGCGGCGGCCAGGTTGAGCGGGTCGATGTCGAGCGCGGCGGCCAGCTGCCCCTGGTCGAAGTCGCCGCCGACGATCTCGACCTGGCGCAGCGAGGCGATCGGGCGGACGCGGATGCAGCGCAGCGGCGCCACCACCCCGCGCCTGACGGCCTCGGCGAGCGGGAAGTCGGCCACCTCGGCCGGGAAGACGTCGCCGACGTGCTTCTGCAGCAGCTGGTCGGTCGCCGTCATCCCGATGTAGATGGGCTCGTTGTAGCGGCGGATGGCGGCCGCCGTCTTCTCGCCGAGCGCCGTGTGCGCCTCGTCGCAGACGACCACGCCGTACACGTCCGGCTTGATCTGGTCGGCGTGCTTGATGAACCAGGCGTAGGTGTTGATCGTGAGCGGCGCGACGCGCGGGCTGGGGTCGCCGCGCAGCACGGGCGCGTGGCAGGCGGCCGCCGTAGCCCTCCTTGGTCAGGTCGCTCGTGAACTGGTTCACGAGCAGCCGCCGGTGCGTGAGGATGAGCACGCCGGTCGTGCGGGCGGCCTCGACGAAGCCGGCCGCCGCGATGGTCTTGCCGGACGCGGTCGGATGCTTGAACCGGTAGCGGCGGCGCGCGCCCGGGTCGGGCGCCTCGGGCTCGCCGTTCAGGCCGGGATCGTCGTCGACGGGCGCGGCCATCGCGGGGTCGTGGGCGAACGCCGGCGCCTCGGCGTCGCCCTCGTCCGCGACCTCGTCATCCTCGTCGTCGCCCTCGTCATCCTCGTCCTCGTCCTCGTCCTCGTCCTCGTCCTCGTCCTCATCATCCTCGTCGTCCTCGTCCTCATCGTCCTCGTCGACGGCGGCCTCCGGCTCGTCGCCGTTGTCGGCCTCGGACTCGTCGTCGTCCTCCTCGTCTGCCGCGGCGGCGCGCTCGAGGTCCGAGATCAGCGCGGCGAGCTGGCCGGCGAGGGCGTCGACCTGGTGACGGCGCAGCGTCGTGCCGGACGCGAGCTTCGGCTGCGGATCCGAGAGCACCCGCTCGAGCCCGAGCACGAGCGAGTAGTCGCGGCGCCACTCGTAGCTCGGCTCCACGAGGCCCCGGGCCATCTCGTCCAGGGCAGCGTCGAGCGCCTTGCGGCGGACGGTGCCGGGCGCAAGCGCGACGGCGATATCCTCGCCTTCGTGGAGGAGCGGCTCTCCACACCACGCCTCGACACGGTGTGCAGCCGCCTCGGAGTCGGCCTCGAAGCGAACAGTCATTTGGTCCCTGCAGCCGCCGGCTGAAACGGGCGCCCAGAGAGGCGACACCAGCGGCCGGTGTTGAGTGTAGCGGATCGACCGGCGGCGGTGAGAGCGCTACCGGACGGGCGGCTCGCCGGCGGCGCCGATCGCCGCCGTGACGAGCGCGCGCAGCGGGTCGTGCAGATCGCCCGCCGCGGCGACGACGCATGGCTCCAGACCGCCGCCGGGGTCGAACACCGACACGCCGCCGCCCGCCTCGGTGACGAGCAGCATCCCCGCGGCGCGGTCCCAGTGCTTGATGCCCCACTCGTAGAACCCGTCCAGGCGCCCGCACGCCACCCAGGCCAGGTCGAGCGCGGCCGATCCGCCGCGGCGGACGTCGCGCACCTGCGGCAGGACGCCGGTGAGCACCTCGGCCTGGAACTCGCGGTCGCCCGGCGCGTAGGCGAAGCCGGTGCCGACCAGGGCCCGCTCGAGGCCGCGCGGCGGGCGCGTGTGCACGGGCGCGCCGTTCAGCGTCGCGCCCCGGCCGCGGGCTGCGGCGAAGGTCTCGCCGCGGCAGGGGTCGTGCACGACGGCGACCACGCCGCCGTCGCGATCCTCGCACGCGACCGAGACCGACCACACCGGGTATCCGAACAGGTAGTTGGTCGTGCCGTCGAGCGGGTCGATCACCCACTCGAGGCCGGACGTCCCGGCCGCGCGCCCGCCCTCCTCGCCCAGCAGCCCGTCGCCGGGGCGCGCCGTCGAGATCCGCTCGATCAGCAGGCGCTCGGCGGCGCGATCGGCGTCGGACACCATGTCGGTGGTGCTGCTCTTCGACTCGACGCCGCTCGCCGGGCCGCCGAAGCGGTCGAGCAGGAGCGCGCCGGCGTCGCGGGCGGCGGCAAGCGCGAGCTCGAGCAGGCCGTCGGCAGACACCGGGCGAGTGTAGTCAAGGTGATCCGGGCGCGGCCGCGAAGAGTACGAACGTCCCGGAAATCCTGGACTTTTCGGCGACGTTGAGGCATTCTGCTCGAAGGATGGGCACGTTCATTCATCACATGAGGGAGCGCCGCCGCCAGCGCAGGCTGGCGCGCGAGCTGGAGCTGCGCTTCCGCGAGCGGGTCGACGCCGCAGCGGCGGCGGCAGCCCGGCTGGCGGAGGACCTGCACCGGTAACCTGACGCGGGTGACCGCGCCGCTTCGCTATTCCACGCTCGGGTCCGGGCTACTGGCGGGCAGGATGCCTCACGCCGCGGCGCACGTCGAGGCGCTCGACGCCGAGGGCGTGCGCACGGTCATCAACCTGTGCGAGGAGCACGAGTACTGGGACGGCGAGCGGGCGGCGGTCGAGGCCGCCTTCCGGCACGCCGGCATCGCCGAGCACCGGCTGCCCGTCCACGACGGCGCCACGATCCCGCCCGACGTGCTCGACCGGGCCCTGGCGGCAGCGGCGCACGACACGACTTACGTGCACTGCCGCGGCGGCCGCGAGCGGTCGGCGGCGGTGGCCGTCGCGCTGCTCGCCGACCGGCGCGGCATCTCGATCGACGCCGCGCTGCGCGAGGCCGAGGCGCGCTGGCCGACCTGCCGCCCGCTGCCGTGGCAGCTCGCCGGCGTCCGCGCCTGGGCGGCCTCGCGGAGCGCATGACACGGGCGTGAACCTGGTTGCACCGCGCGTTCACCGCCCGTATGCTCACAGGGTCGATACGGCGGGGAGGGACATGAGGGTGGCCAAGGGTGTGATGGTGTGCGTCGTGGTCGCGGCCGCGTTCGCAACCATCTTTCTCGTGGGCGGGAGCGGTGGTGCGCATGCCGCCGGCGCGGGCCCTGCTGCGTCGGACGCGGCGGAGCTCCCGGTCACGGTCGGCCAGCTCGCGCAGCTACCGATCATCGCCGGCTTCGTGGCCGCGATGTGGTTCTGCCTGCGGGCACTGTCATCCGGCAGAAAATTGCAGTAAACTCGACACCGGAGGGATTTCGAGGAGTGTCCCCGAGCGCGTCGCCCAGCGATCGCGCAACCGGCTGACCCGTCGGTGTGGGACACGTTGTCCGGCGGCCCACCGGACAGCCCAACAGACGAGGCCGTCTCTGCCCAGGCGGCCTCGTCGCTTTTCTGGAAACGGCTGTCAGCCGGGCAAATCCGGGGAAATTACGACTCAAGTGCGGGCGCCGGCGAACGATGAATAAGGGCAGCCATGGCCCCCTCCGAGCTCACCCACGCCCTCGCCGTCGTCGACGAACGCCTGAAGACCGCCTACACGGTCGCGCTCTCGCTGCTCGTGTTCGCCGCCGGTGCGCTCGTCGCCGTCTTCGCCGTGCGCGGGATCGCGGGCCTCGCCGGTGCAAGCGCCGTCCTCGCCGTGATCGGCGGCCTCGGCGCGATCGTCGCCTCGCGCGTGCTCGTGTGGAAGCGGACCGAGATCTACGACGAGATCGTCCTCTCCGGCTTCCGTCACGTCGGCGGCCCGGCGATCGCCCGCCACGCCGCCGACCTGGTCTCGCCGGCGCGGCGCAGGATGTTCGCCAACACGCTCGAGCGGTTCGTCGAGGTCGCCGTCCAGAACCAGCTCACGGCTGTCCCCCTCGACCGCCGCCGCGTGCGCGAGCTCGAGCCGCAGATCCGCGGGCTGTGCGCACGGGTGCGGGCGCTCGACATCGCCCTCGACCCGGCCGGGATGGTGCTCCTGCGCCGGCTGATCACCGACGGCGCCACGAGCCCGCTCTTCAGCGTCGGCGACGACAAGCCCGAGCTCGAGCGCGAGCTCGAGCGCATCCACGCGCAGCTCGGCCCGATGCCGGTGATCCAGCTCTTCCCGGCCGCGACGACCGAGCCGCTGCGCCTCGCCGCGTAGGCTCTACGCCTCTTCGATCAGACGGTCGAGCTCGGGCACGGCCGCGCGCAGGCTGGGCAGGTTCACCACGATGCCCTCCTGCGTGCTGCGCGCGAGGACGACGACCGCCTCCTCGTCCGGCGACGGGTTCTCCTCGCGGTGCGGCAGCCACGGCGGCACGTACATGTAGTCGCCCGGGCCCGGTCTCGATGCGGCGCTCCTCCCCGTCTTCGAGGAACACGAAGACGGGATGGCCGGAGACGACGTAGATGCCCGTCTCGGCCTCGCCGTGGTGGTGGTCGCCGGAGCGCATGCCGGGGGCGACGCGGGTCTTGCCCATCCAGATCTTGCGCGAGCCGTTGCGCTTGCCCGAGATCGCCTCGTAGCGGCGCATGCCCGGCGTCTGGGCCGTGTCCTCGCTGAGGCCGTCGTGCGGCGTGTGGTGCAGCCGCCGGTGCCACGCGGCCGTCCCGGCGTCGAGGGGAGCCGAGTCGCTCATGCCCGCACGATAGCTACAGCTTGAGCAGGACGTCCGGGCCGCGCCGCTCGAGGCCGCGGCTCACGATCAGGCGCTGGATCTCGCTCGTGCCCTCCCAGATGCGGTCGACGCGCAGCTCGCGCCACAGCCGCTCGGCGGGGTTCGAGCGCATGTAGCCGCGGCCGCCGAAGATCTGGACGACGCGGTCGGCCACGCGGCCGGCCGTCTCCGAGGCGATCAGCTTGGCCATCGACGCCTTGTGGTGCACGAGCTTGCGGTCGCCGCCCGAGTCGGCCAGCCAGCCGACGTAGTAGGTGAGCAGGCGCGCCGCGGTCGTCTCGGCCGCGCAGTCGGCGAGCGCGAAGCTGACCGCCTGGTGGTCGAAGATGCGGCTGCCGAACTGCTCCCGCTCGAGCGCCCAGGCGGTGCCCAGCTCGATCAGCCGGTCGCACGCGCCGACGCAGCGCGCGGCGATGTGCACCCGCTCCTCGACGAACCACTCGCCCGTGAGCTCGAAGCCGCGGCCGAGCTCGCCGAGCACGTTCGCGCGCGGCACGGGCGTCTTCCGGAACGTGAACTCCGGGTGGCGGTAGGGGAAGTTGTGGGTGAAGTCCGGGTCGGCCGTCATCTCGACACCGGGCAGGTCCTTGTCGACCAGGAACAGCGCCGGACGGCGGTCGTGTCCGTCGACCGCCCACGCGAGCACGATGAAGTAGCTCGCGACGTCGCCGTCGGTGACGAACCACTTCGTCCCCGACAGCTCGTAGTGGTCGCCGTTCCAGACGGCCTCCGTCGTGATGGCGCGCGGGTCGGAGCCGGCGCCGTCCTCGGTGATCGCGTACGCGTGCCGGTGCTCGCCGCGCACGTCGGGCAGCAGGTAGCGCTCGATCTGCTCCGGCGTGCCGTGGACGAGCACGTTGGACGGGCTCCACACGAGCACCCACAGGCAGTTCGTGAGCCGGCCGAGCTGCTCGTGGGTGACGATCTGCTCGGTGAGGTTGAAGCCGCCGCCGCCGAACTCCTTCGGGATGTTGTTGGCCGCAAGGCCGGAGTCGAGCACGGCCCGCCTGATGGCCGCGTGCGACTCCGCGCTCAGCCGGCCGTGGTGTTCCTCGGCCTCGGTCTCGTAGCCCTGCAGGTCGTCGACGAGCGCCCGCACGCGGGCGCGCAGGTCGATCAGCTCGGGCGAGAGGGCGAAATCCATTCAGTTCTCCGTGGCTCGAAGGGCGGCGGCGGACCCGCCGAAGATCAGCGCCGCGACGGCGTCGGACTCGGCGACGCCGGCGAGGGATGGGTGGGACAGGTCGAGTTCGACCCCGGCGGGGACGGCCGCGAGGCCGAGCGCCTCGGCGCCGAAGCGGCTGCCGACGTCGAGCAGGTAGCCGGACGGGCCGTCGGCGCCGGCGGGCACGAGCACGTTTCGGCGCTCGGCGGTGCGGCGCGCGACCGCCTCGATCTCGCGCAGCTCGACCACCGGGTCGATGACCGTGTTCGAGTCGGTGCCGATGCAGACGCGGATCCCGCGCTCGAACAGGCGCAGCGCCGGCAGGTAGCCGTCGCCGAGGTTCGCCTCGGTCGTCGGGCACAGGCACACCGAGGCGCCCGCCTGGGCGAGCAGGTCGAGCTCGCCGTCGGACGCGTGCGTTCCGTGGACGATCGTCGTGCGCGGGCCGAGCACGCCGGTGTCCGCCAGGAGCTCGATCGGGCGGCGGCCGTGCTCCTCGAGGCACTCCTCGATCTCGCGCCGCTGCTCGCAGGCGTGGATGTGGACCACCATCCCGCTCGCCTCGGCGTAGCCGCCGATCTCGGTCAGCCACTCGCGCGAGACCGCACGGACGCTGTGCGGAGCGAGGCCGACGCGGCCGGAGCGCTCCTGGGCGAGGGCGTCGACGCGGCCGAGGTACGCGGCGACCGTCGGATCGCAGAAGCGGCGCTGGCCCGGCGGTCGGCGGGAGACCCGCGCCCGCGCGCTCGTACGCGGTCATGAGCAGCACCTGCGCGATGCCGGCCTCGTCGGCGGCGGCAGCGGTGGCGAGCGCCATCGCGTTCGGGGGCGCGTACGGCGAGCCGTCGGGGCGGTGGTGGACGTAGTGGAACTCGCCCACCGCGACGTACCCGGCGGCGACCATCTCGCGGTAGGCGAGCAGCGCGACGGCGTGCGCCGAGTCGGGATCGAGCCGCCCGGCGGCCGCGTACATCGCCTCGCGCCAGGTCCAGAAGTCGTCGTGCGGATGGGCCGGGTCGACGCGCTCGACGATGCCGCGCATCGCCCGCTGGAAGGCGTGGCTGTGGGCGTTCACGAAGCCGGGGAGGCGCAGCGCGGCCGAGGTCACCGACGTATCCTTCCAGACCCCGTGCCGGCGGTCTCCCGACAACGCTTCCTGAGCTGGTTCGCCGAGCTCGCCGACATCGGCCGCACCCCCACCGGCTGGAACCGGGTCGCGTGGACGCCGCTCGAGGCCGAGGCGCAGGAGTGGTTCCGGCGCACGGCCGAGGGCATCGGCCTCGAGGTGCGCCGCGACGGGACGGGCAGCCTGTGGGCGGTCACGCCCGACGCGGGCGAACGGCCGTGGGTGTGCGCCGGGTCGCACCTCGATACGCAGCCCGACGGCGGCGCCTACGACGGCGCGCTCGGGATCGTGTGCGCGCTCGAGGCCGTGGCCGCCGTGCTCGAGTCGGGCCGGGAGCGCAACCATCCGCTGGCGGTGCCGGCGTTCGTCGACGAGGAGGGCGCGCGCTTCCGCACCGCCTGCTTCGCCAGCCGCGCGATCGCCGGCGAGCTCGACGTCGACGCCGTGCTCGCCGCGATGGGCGATGCGCCGGCGATCTACGGCGTGACGCGCGAGTCGCTGCTCGCAAGCCGGGCCGATCTCGCGCACATCGCCTGCTACCTCGAGGTGCACGTGGAGCAGGGCCGCGCGCTCGTCGACCGCGGCCAGGCGCTCGGAGTCGCGGACGTGCTCGCGCCCCGGCAGCGCTGGCGGGCCGAGTTCGAGGGCGAGTCGAACCACGCCGGGACGACGCCGATGGCCGGCCGCCGCGACGCGCTTGTCGAGGCCGCCGGGTTCGTGCTGGCCGTCGACGAGGCGGCCCGCGCCCGCCCGGGCGCGGTGGCGACCGTCGGCCGCGTCGAGATCTCGCCGGGCTCGACCAACTCCATCCCCGGCCGCGTCGCGTGCACGCTCGACGCGCGCGCGCTCGAGGCCGGCGTGATCGACGATCTCGTGGCCGAGCTCGCGCGCCGCTTCCCCGCCGCGCGCATCACCCAGGAGTCGCGCAACCTCGGCGCCACCTTCGACTCCGAGCTGCGCGCGGCGCTCCACGCCGCCGCCGATGCCGCCGGAGCGGCGGCCGGCGACCTGCCGTCGTACGCGGGCCATGACGCCGGCATCCTCGCTCCGCACGTCCCGGCCGCGATGCTCTTCGTGCGCAACCCGACCGGCGCGAGCCACACGCCGGCCGAGTCCGCCTCCGACGACGACTGCGTCGCCGCGGCGGAGGTGCTCGCCGGCGCGCTTCAGGTGCTCGTCGCCCGTCCCTGACCACCGGCTGTGGACACCGCTGTGGGTAACTGCTCGGCCCGCGGTGACGCCGTGTGGAGCGATGCACGAGTTTCCCGCACGATGCGATCTCGGCGTGGGGGAAAGCCGCGATCGCGCTTGACGGCGGTCTGTGGATAGAGCGACCCTCTTGCCGCCCAACACCCCCAGTCTCCGGCGTCAGTCCCCGCGGTTTCCGTCCTCCGGGCCTGGCGCCGGAGCATTGGTGGACATGACGACCGCGCCCGAGTCAGACCCCGACCACCCCAGCGCCGCGCCGCCGCTCCGCGTCGATCCCGACGACGGTGCCGGCAGGCTGCTGGCCGCGCTGCTCGCTGTCGGCGGCGTGACCCGGCCGGACGCCGAGCCCGCGCTCGCCGAGGCCTAGTCCGAGTCCTGGCCCTGCCGGCCCTCGGCGGGGCCGGCGTGCTCGTCGCTCCAGGGCGTGCTCCCGGCGCCGGCCAGGAACGCCTCGATCTCGCGGATCCCGCGGCGCACGTCGCGCTTGCGGCGGATGCGCTCGCGCGCGTCCGGCGCGACGGTGCGCCACGCCCGCACGCCCATGTGCAGGAGGGCGAACATGAGGACGACGAGAGCTGCGACCGCGACCAGCGCGACGATCAACGGCTCCATTGACGCGGTCAATGACACGGTGCCAGCCTGTGGTTCATCTACTGCCTCTGCCGCCGTCGAGTCTATGCCTCGGCGGGCGGGAACGCAATGACGGGCGCCCGGTCCGCGCGCTCACACGGACCGGGCGCCCGTCTGCGGCTCACCGGATCAGGGTCATGCAGTACGTGCTGTTCTTGCCGAACGGGCCGCCGCAGTGCGGCCGGCGCTCGAACTGGTTCGCCTTGCCGAAGTCGTCCGCCGTCGACGGGTAGTTGACGCCGTAGGTGAACGAGTTGTCCTGGTTCTGCGTGAACCACGGGTAGATGCAGTACGGACCGCCGTAGTGCGTGCAGGTCGAGCCCGTCTCCTTCGGATCGAGGATCTGGGCCTTGCCGCCGTAGTCGCTCACCACGGCCCAGTGCTTCGCCGTGCTGCCGTCGCCGAACTTGACCCCGAGGATCCGGATCGGCGTCGTCTCGCGCCAGGCCCGCCAGTTGTACGACTCACAGCCGTTGTGGCCCGGAGCGCAGAACGCGCCCGGCCGCTGGCTGAAGTCGGAGCGGTGCCCGATCTCCCACACGAACGAGTTGGGCGCATCGTCGACGATGCCCCAGCCGAGGGCGTTTCCGATCTTCTGCTTGTCGAACGCCGGGTTCATGGCCCCTGTGCGCTTGTTGCGAAGCACGATCGAGCCGTGCTGGTGGGTGGTCAGGTCGACGACGTCGATGTGGGCGCCGTCGTTCGCGGGCGTCCCGTAGTAGTGCAGCGTGATCGTGTCGCCTCCGTGCATCACGAGCGGCCCGCTGGTGCCCGCCTTGCGGAGCATGGCGTCGAAGGCGGCCGGCTCGTTGTTGCCGACGACCGACCACACCGGCGAGCACACCGTGTAGGTGTTCTTCGCGAAGGTGAAGGTCGAGTTGCCGTTCTGGAAGCACTTCGACACGAGCGTGTCGGGATAGAACTGCACCTCGAGGAACCCCTGGTGGAAGAGCGCCTTGGGGTTCGGGTCGGTGACGGTGCCGCCCATCCAGAACCCGAAGCCGGTGCCGGCGACGGGGAACTTGCCGTCGGTCGGCAGCACGAACTTCCAGGTCAGGTCACGGGCCGAGTGCGGCGCAGACGAGACCGGGTCGAGCTCCGGCTCGTCATGGCCCGTGCATCCGGGCCGGTAGTGGACCTCGAGCTTTCCCTCGACGTAGACAACATGCCGCGACACGCACGAGCGAGCCGTGACGGGTGGCCGCGCCCGCCGCAGCGGGCAGCGACACGAGAACCGCGGTTGCCAAGGCAAGCGCGACCAGCAACGAACGTCCCACAGAAACCCCCTCCCCGGCGCGCCCTCGGCACGCCACTGGAAACGCCTCGCACTCTAGGCCGCAGGGGGCGCGAATTCAATAGTGGTTCGGCCCTCGAAGCCGCCGCCGACCAGCGCGCCGGAGACGGGCAATGGCTTCCGCCTGTGACCCCGACGGCCGGGGTCGCCTCCATCCCCCTGTGGCGTCCCGGCGTCCGGGAGCAGAGCGTCCAGACGCGCGCGGCGGCGGGCCGCGAGGATCACCTCGTGCGCAGGCCGCGGGGCGGCCGGGTGTGGCTTGACGTGGAACGGGTGGCTCAGCATGTCGTCTCCCCTGGTGGCTGTGCGATCGAATGATTCGACACCGTCCCCCTGCGAAATTCATCGGGTATCCGGCGATGAGTTCTCGGCCGAAGGACGATCTCTCTTCACGAGCGATGGATGCTGCGGCGACATATCTGACGGCCCGGGAGGCGGACCTCCTCGACCGTGCCCGCGGAGGCGACGAGCGCGCCTACGGCGAGCTCATCTCACCGCACCGCCGGGCGTTGCACGCACACTGCTACCGGATGCTCGGATCGCTCGAGGATGCTGACGACGCGCTGCAGGAGGCGCTGCTGCGAGCCTGGCGCGCCCTGGGCCGGTTCGAGGGGCGAAGCTCGCTCGGGACGTGGCTCTACCGGATCGCCACGAACAGCTGCCTGCAGATGGTCAAGCGCCGGCCGGCACGCGTGCTTCCGCAGGAGCACACGCCCCCCGCCGGCCCGCACACCGTCGCCGGGCGGCCCGCTGGCGGAGTCGGTCTGGATCGAGCCGTATCCGGCCGAGACGGTCCGCTACGAGCAGCGGGAGAGCGTCGAGCTCGCGTTCGTCGCCGCCCTGCAGCACCTCGCGCCGCGCCAGCGGGCGGTGCTGCTCCTGCGCGAGGTGCTCGAGTTCTCGGCGCGCGAGGTCGCCGATCAGCTCGATACCACCGTTGCCGCCGTGAACAGCGCACTCCAGCGCGCCCGGCAGACCGTGCACGAACGCGTGCCGGACCAGAGCCAGCAGGCGACGCTCGAGCGGCTCGGCGACGAGCGCGCCCGCGCGCTCGTGGCGCGCTACATGGAGGCGATCGAGCACGCCGACGTCGAAGGGCTCGTCGGCCTTCTGACCGAGGATGCAGCGTGGGCCATGCCGCCGATGTCGGTCTGGTACCGGGGCCGGGAGGCGGTGGCGGCCTTCCACACCGAGCACGTGCTGGCGGAGCGGTGGCGGCATCTGCCGGCACGGGCGAGCGGCCAGCTCGCGGTCGGCTGCTACATGTGGGACGGCGAGCAGGGGCGCTACGCCGCCGGCGTGCTCGACGTGCTCACCCTGCGGGGCGACCGCATCGCCGAGGTGACCGGCTTCGTCAACCCGGGCCTGTTCGCGCGGTTCGGGCTGCCCGCGGCGCTCGACGACTGACGCTACGCCGCCGAACCGACCCGCGGCAGCCGCACCGCAGCCTCGGCGGCGATGAAGCGGTGGATCGAGAGCACATCGCCGCCGTGCGAGAACCCGGCCGCCTGCTTGTGCCCGCCGCCGCCCGTCTTGCGGGCGATCTCGGAGACGTCGATGCCGCCGCGCGAGCGCAGCGACACGCGGTTGGGCGGTGCGACGCCGTCGGCGTCGTACGGCGGCTCGCGGATCAGCGCAGCCACCTCGACCCCGCGGATCGCACGCAGGTGGTCGACCAGGCCCTCGGTGTCCGACTCGGCCGCCCCGAGGCGGATGAAGTCGCCCCGCTCGACGTGCGAGATCGCGACGCGGCCGTGCTCGTACAGGACGAGGTGGTCGATCACCCGGCCGAGCAGCTGCAGCTTGCGCAGCGGGACGGTCTCGAACACGCGCCCGTAGACGCGCTGGATGTCGACGCCCGCGTCGACCAGGCGGGCCGCCATCCGCAGGGCCCCCGGCCCCGTGGTGCGCTGCTGGAAGCGGCCGGTGTCGGTCACCAGTGCGACGTAGAGCGCCTGGGCGATCTCGGGGGTGAGCGCGACGCCGAGCGCCTCGAGCAGATCGAGCAGGATCTCGGCCGTCGACGAGGCCGAGCCGTCGATCACGTTGATGTCGCCGAACCGGGTGTTGTCGTAGTGGTGGTCGACGTCGATCACCTGCCCGGCCGCCTCGACCACCGCGGCGTGGCCGCGCCCGAGCCGGCGCATCGTGGCGCAGTCGACGGCGAGCAGCGTCCACTCGCCGAGCTCGGCCGGATCGAGGCGCCGCTCGAGGCCGGACACGTCGAGCAGGCGCAGCTCGCTCGGGATCGACGAGCACGGCTCGAGGTACGTGCGCACCTCCTTGCCGAGCCGGCGCATGCCCGCCGCGGCCGCGACCAGCGACCCGATCGCGTCGCCGTCGGGGTTCTCGTGCGTGGCGACGACGATCCGGTCAGCCGCGCCGAGCGCCGCGACTGCGCGCGCGAACTCCGGGTCGGCTGCCCGCCGCTGCGTGTCGTCCACGCCTCCATGATACGGCCGGATCCCGGCCGCGCACGCCCGCCCCGGTGCGCCTAATCGCCGTCGGTGGCGAGGGCCATCTCGCCCTCGATCGACTCGACGACGGGCAGCGTCTGCTCCTCGTCGAGCCCGTGCACGTACTTGCCGCCGCGCAGCCACGAGGCGGCGGCCGCGACCAGGCACGCGGCGATCGCGAAGTCGAACGCCTCGTGCAGCCCGTTGTGGAACGGCTTCGACATCAGCTGCGGGAAGAACGTGCGGCCCGTCAGGTAGGTCGCGTGCGCGTGGGAGATGTGCGGCAGCACCGGCCCGAGCAGCTGCTGCATCGGGTTGTAGCCGAGGAACGAGGCGAACAGGAGCCCGACCGGCGGCAGGTGCGAGATGCGGGCGGCGTCGGCGCGCGGCACTCCCTGGGCGACGAGGCCGTGGTCGAGCGTGCCCGGGAGCGTGCTCGCGAGGCCGAGGATCATGAGCGAGAAGAAGATCCCGATCGAGAGCACGAGGGCGGAGTTCTGGAACGTCGTCGCCATGCCGGCGCCGGCGCCGCGCCGGTTCGCCGGCAGGCTGTTCATGATCCCGGCCTGGTTCGGCGAGGCGAAGAGCCCCATCCCGAGGCCGACCATCAGGAGCAGCAGGCTGAACCAGACGTAGTCGAAGTTCACCGGCAGGAGCTCGAGCAGGAAGAAGGAGAGCGCCGCCACCAGCATGCCGCCGGTCGCGAACGGGCGCGCGCCGAAGTGGTCGGAGAGGTAGCCCGACGCCGGGCCGGCGATGAGGAAGCCGACGGTCAGCGGCAGCATGTAGATGCCGGCCCAGAGCGGCGTCTGCGCGAAGCTGTAGCCGTGCAGCGGCAGCCAGATGCCCTGCAGCCACATGATCAGCATGAACATGAGCCCGCCGCGGCCGAGCGAGGCCAGGAGCGTGGCGATGTTGCCGGCCGTGAAGGCGCGGATGCGGAAGAGCCCGAGGCGGAACATCGGGTCCGGGGTGCGCGTCTCGATCACGGCGAAGATCGCGAGCAGCAGCAGGCCGCCGCCCATGCAGGCGAGCACCTTCGGCGACGTCCACCCCATCGTGTGGCCGCCGTAGGGCTGGATGCCGTAGGTGATGCCGACGAGGATCGCGATCAGGCCGGCGGCGAACGTCAGGTTGCCCCACCAGTCGATCTTGGCCGGCTGGCGCACGCCGAGGTCGACCAGCTTGCGCCACGACCACAGCGTGCCGAAGAGCCCCACCGGCACCGAGACCAGGAACACGAGCCGCCACGACACCGGGCCGAGCACGCCGCCGAGCACGAGGCCGATGAACGACCCGGCGATGCCTGCGACGGTGTTCACGCCGAGGGCGAGCCCGCGCTGGTTGTGCGGGAAGGCATCGGTGAGGATCGCCGAGGAGTTCGCGAACAGGAAGGCGCCGCCGACGCCCTGGCCGACGCGCATCACGATCATCCAGAGCGCGCCCGCCCCGCCGTGCATCCAGGTCACCGACAGCAGCACCGAGAAGACGGTGAAGATCGCGAAGCCGAGCGTGAACATGCGCACGCGGCCGTAGATGTCGCCGACCCGGCCGAAGCTCACGACGAGCACCGCCGTCGCCACCAGGAAGCCCATGATCATCCACAGCAGGTAGCTCGAGTTGCCGGCGCCGAGCGGGTTCAGGTGGATGCCGCGGAAGATGTCCGGCAGGGCGATCAGCACGATCGACGAGTTGATCGTCGCCATCAGGATGCCGAGCGTCGTGTTCGAGAGCGCGATCCACTTGTACCGCGGCGACGGCGGCGCCTGTGGATTCACACCTGCTCCTCGAACTCGTCGCGCAGCGCGCGGATCTGGCGGCGCTTCTCGAGCAGCTCGTCCTCGAGCTGCTCGAGCGCCGCCCGCCGCGACCGCACGAGTGCGACCTGGGTCTCGACGTGGCGCAGGGCCTCGGTCAGGATGCGGGCGCGATCGCCCACCGCCGGGGCGGGCGAGCCGTGCCAGCGCTCGCGCAGGACGGCGCGGGCCGACTCGGCGTCCATCCAATCGGCCAGCTCGGCGAGCGAGAGCCCGAGCAGGTCGCGCACCCGGATCAGGTCGGCCAGGCGCGCCTCGTCCTCGTGGTCGTACAGCCGGTGCGTGCCCTCGGGGCGGCCGCGCGCCGGCAGCAGGCCGAGCTCCTCGTAGTAGCGCACGGTGCGCGGCGTCGCACCGACGCGGCGCGCAAGCTCGCCGATCCGAAACGGCGCCTCGCCCGCCGTGGCAGTCTGATCTTCGGGAGTCATATTCACCTTCACGGAAGATAGCAGCGGGCACAGACCGGCGCCAGACCCCTATTCAGGCGCATTCCTCCGTGCTAACCTCTAGCGCACGTGAGAAACGTTCGGCGGGGGAAACCCGCGGGAGGAGCGCGATGAAGATCCGCTGGCACGGCCAGTCCGCCTACACCCTCACCGGCGCCGAGCAGACGGTCGCCATCGACCCGTTCGGCGACCTCGGCGCCCTGATGCAGGGCAGGCGCCGGTTCGAGTACCCGCCGGTGCCGGCGCACGCCGCCGACCTCCTGCTCGTGACGCACGAGCACGCCGACCACAACGCCGTCGAGGCGATCACCGGCGACCCGCACATCGTGCGCTCGACCGCGGGCCGGTTCGAGACGCCGGTCGGCGAGGTGGTGGCGATCGCGTCGGAGCACGACGCCGAGGCGGGCACGGCCCGCGGCCCGAACACGATCTTCGTCTTCACGCTCGACGGCGTGCGCGTGTGCCACTTCGGCGACTTCGGCCAGGCCGGCCTGCGGCCGGAGCAGCGCGCGGCGATCGGGGCGGTCGACCTGCTCATCGTGCCCGTCGGCGGCGGGCCGACGATCGACGCCGCCCAGGCCGCGGCGATCACGCGCGCGCTCGACCCGCGCTGGGTCGTGCCGATGCACTACCGCACGGCGGCGATCGACTTCCTCGAGCCGGCCGACGCGTTCCTGGCGCTGTTCGAGCAGGTCACGCCGACCGGCCCGGAGCACGCGATCGAGCAGGACGGCATCGCGTCGACCGGCGTGCTGCACATGGCGCCGCCGGCGGCGGGGAGCTGAGCGAGGGCGGCGCGGCGATGCAGTCGCTGCAGTCGCTCTACGCGTACGGCCGAGCGTTCGACATCGGCCTGATGGCAGCGGCAGCCGCGGCGGCGGTCGCCGCGATCGCGTGCGTCGGCTCGGCCGTCGTGCCGGGTCGCTGCGCGCGATGGCGGCGCCGGCGGATGGAGCGCCGCTACGTCCGCGACGGCATGCGCGAGCTCGAGCGCTACCTCACGCGCGCCGCCACCACGCCGGCCAGGAGACGGCCAGGCCCGCCAGGACCGGGACGGTGGCCGGGAGCTGGGACGTGAACTCGAGCAGGAACCCCCACGCGAGCGCGGTGACGGCGACGACGACCGCGGCCACGCAGCCGTCGCCGCGTGCTCGCCCGACGACCGCGCCGAGCAGCGCCGGGGCGAGGAAGTCGAGCCAGCCCATGCTCGAGTTGCCGAGGTCGACCTGCTGCAGCGCGGGCAGCGGCTTGGAAGGCTGAGAGGTGACGCCGACGTGCGGCAGGACGGTCTGCTGCAGGGCCTGGGTCGTCGACCTCACCTCGGTCGTCCCCCACACCAGGTACACGTCGACCGCGATCAGCACGACGAGGCCGAGCGCCAGGTAGCGGGCGGGGGTGATCGGGCCGACGACGCCCGCGATCGCGAGGCAGGCGCCGCCGATCAGGAGCGCCTCGGCGAACTCGGCGGTGTGGCCGTCGGCCTGCCAGGCGATGACGTAGAGCACCGCGGCCGCGGCCACCGTCAGGTACGGGTAGCGCCAGTTCGCGACCCGTCCGAGCGCGGCCGCGAGCGCGGGCGTCGCGATCGTGCCGAGGTAGGCGAGGAAGCTCGCGCCCGAGCCGCCCAGGACGCGCACGAGCCCGACGCCGACGACCATCGCCGCGGCCGGGCCGGCGAGCGCGAGGAGCGTGTGCCTGCGCCCGGTCTCGCGCCCGACCGCCGGGATCGCCACGAGCACGCCCTGGGCGGCGCAGAGCGCCGCGTACCACGGGAACAGGAACACTCGCGGGAACGTAGCCGCGCCAAACGGGGTCAGACCCCTTTCGGCGGTTAGAACCCCATCGCCGGGCCGAGCGGCGTCGCCGTCTGCGCGCGGCCGAGCAGCGGCAGGCCCTCCATCGTCTCGATCGCGGCCAGCGTCGAGTACGGCGTGTAGCGGGTCGCGTCGCGCGTGCCCGGCGTGATGTAGGCGCTCGCGGCGACCACGCCGACGTGGCAGCCGGTCGTGTCGATGCTCGACTGCGTCGTGCAGTCGATGCCGCTCTTCGCCGACTCGTTGCCCTCGTCCCACGTGAGCAGCACGAGCGTCTTTCCGGCCTGGTAGTCCGCCGAGGCGAAGATCTGCGGCAGGAGCTGCGAGAGCCACGTGTCGCCGCTCTGGACACGGGTGGCGTTCGAGCCCGGGCAGCCGGCCTGCCAGTGCATGTCGTTGCAGAGATTCGGGGTGATCCAGGTGAAGGCCGCGAGGTTCGCCGGGTCGAATCCCGCGAGGGTGAAGCCGACGTCGTTCTTCGCGCACGACCCGTCGCCGCCCGCGGCCAGGTCGGTGAACCAGACGGCCGGGTTGTGTCCGGTCTTGTAGTTGCCCGCGGTCGTCCCCGAGCAGGCGCTCGTCATGCTCTCCTCGAGCGCCTGCCACGACTTGCCCGCGGCGCCGAGCTGGTGCAGCAGGTTGTCGGCGGACGTGTGCTGCGCGGCCCCGTTCCAGACCTGGAGCACGCCGCTCAGCGGCGCGACGTAGTTGGGCTGTGACGGGTGGGTGGCGGCGACGGCGTTCGTCGCCAGCGCGCACTGGTTGGCGAGGCCGTTGCTGTACGGCGCCGCCGCCGAGCCGAACCAGCCGTTGTAGCTCAGGTTCTCGTCCATGATCACGACGACGTGGGAGTAGACCGGCGGGCTCGCGGGGTTGAACGACGCCGCCAGGGCGCCGCAGACGCCTGCGGGAGCCGCCGGCGTGGTCACCGTCGCGGCGGGCGACGGCGACGACTGCGCGGACGTGTTGTGCGCGGCATCGAACGCGTCGACCGTGTAGCTGTAGGTCGTCGCCGGCTGCACGCCCGTGTCGGCGAAGCTCGTGCCGGACACCGTGCCCACCCTGGCGCCGTTGCGGAAGACGTCGTAGCCGGCGACGCCGACATCGTCCTGCGACGCCGCCCACTGCACGGAGACCGAGCTCGGCCCGCCCGCGGCGGCGGTGACGCCCGCCGGAACGCTCGGGGCGCTCGTGTCGGACGGCCCGGCGCCCGAGGTCAGGCTGATGTCGTCGATGTCGTACGTGGCGCCGGACCGGGGGGACGCCTCGACGACGTTCACGGTCAGCGAGTCGCCCGCGCCGACGGTCGTGTAGGAGACCGTCGGGAACGGCTGCCAGGCCGTGGTCGTCGTCACGCACGTCTGCGCGGTGCCCACCGCGGTCGAGCTCCCGGACGGCAGCTCCTTCAGCTTCAGGCAGACGGTTTGCCCGGCGGTGTCGCTGCGCACGCCGCCGTCGACCTGGTACGCCGTGCCCTTGACGGTTGACGTGACCGGCTTCGTGGTCGGGTGGGCGTACACCTGCGACGTGCCCGAGGCCTTCACGCGTGCCGCGTGGCCGCCGCCGTTCCCGGCCACCAGCGAGAGCGTGCCGTTGGTGGCGGCCCAGCCGGTCAGCGACCCGGATCCCGAGCCCTCGAACGAGCCGTTCGCGATCAGGTTCGTGGCCCCGGAGGCAAGCGCGGTCAGCACGAGCGACGCCGCCGCGACCACCGCCAGCGCACCCACGCCCCGCCGCGCGATTCCACCTGCCGGGAACCTCATTCGCCGGATCATACCGGGGTGGGGCCGACGGCCACGGCCGCGTCGCCGCTTCACAGACGCGCAAGGTAGGGTCAGCGTCCGTGGCCACGCCGCCGACACCCACCCCGGCATGAGCCCGCCGATCGGCCTTGCCATCGTCGGCGCCGGGCGCATGGGGGTGACCCATCTGCATGCGCTCGCCGACGAGCCGGCGGTGCGGGTGACGGCCATCGTCGATCCGTCCGCGGCGGCCCGCTCGGCGGCGATCGCGGAGGCGCCCGGCGACGGCCGCGTTCGCCGACCTGGACGACGCGCTGCGGCAGGGCGGCATCGACGCCGCCCTGATCGCCGCGCCGTCGACGCTGCACCTGCGCATCGTGCGGGCGTGCGCCGAGCGCGGGCTGCCGATGCTGTGCGAGAAGCCCTGCGGCACGACGGCGGCAGAGGCGAGCGCGGCGGCCGCGGCGGCGGACGCAGCCGGGTGCGCCCTCCAGATCGGCTACTGGCGCCGGTTCGTGCCCGAGCTCCGCGACCTGCGCGCGCGCATCCGGGCCGGCGTGCTCGGCGAGCTCACCCTCGTCGGGTGCTACCAGTGGGACGCGACGCCGCCGGCGGCGGGGTTCCGGGGCACGAGCGGCGGCATCGCGGTCGACATGGGCGTGCACGAGCTCGACCAGCTGCGCTGGCTGACCGGCCAGGAGCTCGGCCCGTTCGCCCGCGCCGCCCAGCCGCCGCGCGGCGACGGCCCGGAGGGTTTGCAGCTGCTCGGATCGCTCTCGGGCGGCACCGCCGCCCTCGTCTCGCTCGGCCAGAGCTTCCCCCACGGCGACTGCGTCTGGGTCGAGGTCTTCGGCACCGCCGGCTACGAGCGCGTGCCGGTGCTCTGGGGGGAGGACGGCGAGGCGGCGTTCCACCGCGCGCTCCGGGCCCAGGCCCGCGCGTTCGCCGCACGCGTCTCCGCAGGCACGGCGGGCGACGCAGCCACCGCGGACGACGCCCTGGCTGCGCTGACCGCGGCCGAGGCGCTCGGCGCGGGCTGACGCGGCCGGTTCACTGCCAGATGATCTGGTTGATCGCGCTCCACGGGATCACGATCGTCCGGGCCTGGCCCTCGGCCGAAGCCGCCAGCACGCCGAGCGCGTCGGAGTCCTTCACCGTCACGGCCAGCTCCTTGCCGTCGGTGAAGCGAATGGTGACCGGGCGGTCGGTGGGCAGCTGCATGGTTGACGCTCCTTGCCGGGGGCGGGCCCGTATTCTCGCCGACGGCGCGGGCGTCACGTCGACGGCGGGAGTGCCAGTCGTCCGCCAGAGAGCTGGTCGCACCGAGCACATAGAGCACGAGCAGCCCCGCCAGGATGACCGGGATCGGGGGCGCCAGGATCGCAAGGGGCACGACGACCGCGCCGCCCGCCACGAACGCGACGAGCAGCGACACGACCACCAGAAGCAGGCGGACGATTGCGAACATGATGCGAGTGGTGAGCGGCGCGGACTGTGTCATTGCTCCGCACGCTAGGCCGTGGCGGCAGCCCCGGCATCGGCCGAATGACCCATCTTCGGACGATCCGGCGGGAGATCAGCCGGGCTCGCCGTCGTCCGCCACGAGGTCGTGCTGCATCGCGAAGAGCGTCGCCCCGGCCCGCGTCGAGACGCCGAGCTTGCGGTAGATGTGCTGGATGTGGTGGCCGACGGTCCGAGGCGAGACATGCAGCCGCGGCGCGATCGCCTTGTTCGTGTGACCGCGGGCGAGCAGGCGCAGCACCTCGACCTCGCGCGCCGTCAGGCCCGCGGGCCACTGCCGCCGCCGGGGGCCGTGGCCACTGCCTGCGAGCAGCGCCGCGACGGCCGCACCGTCGAGCCTGCCTGCGCGCACCTCGAGCCGCAGCACGTCCGCGCCCGTGCTCGCCGAGAGCGCCGGTCGGTGCGGCCGCTCCTCGCCGAGCGCCTGGCGCACGTCGGCCGCCTGGAGCAGGCGGGCCGTTGCCGGAAGGTCGGCCGCCGCGACGCCCCGGTGGTAGCCGGAGCCGTCGAGGCGCTCGTGGTGGAGCGAGGCGAGGTGGGCGGCGGCCCGCAGGCCGGCGACCCGGGCGAGCATGCGCTCCGCGTAGTACGGGTGCAGCCGCACCCGCTCCCACTCCCACTCGGCCAGCGGGCCCGGCTTCTCCCAGATGCTGTTCGGGACGCCCGCGCGGCCGAGGTCGTGGATCAGGCCCGCCCGCCAGACCAGGCGCACATCGGCGTCCGGGAGCGCGAGCGCGACCGCGGCGGCACGTGCCCGCTCGGCGACCCCGCGCGAATGTCCGGAGAAGAACGGCGACTTGAGGTCGACGAAATCGGCCATGGCCAGAAGCGCGGCGTCGACACCGGACTCGTCGATGACTCGGCCGCCGCCGGGCTCGGCCGCGAGCACGGCGTCCCACGACGCGGCACCGTCCAGGGCGGCGGTGAGCGCGGAGGCGCGCTCGAGGAGCCGCCGCGCGAGCTCCGGGTCGTACCAGCTGCCGGCGCGGCGGCGGATCACGGCCGCCATGGCGGCGCTCCCGCCCAGCCGATGGAAGACCTCGGCATCGCCTGTGAGCGTGACGATCCGGGCGGCCGGGGAGATGCGCTCGCGGGCCAAGCCACGCGGCTGACCGGAGCCGTCCCAGTGCGCGTACGTGTGCCCGAGCGCCGCGACCACGGACTCCTCGAACCCGAGGTCGGCCGCGAGCCGCTGGGCGATCTCGCGGTGCGTCGTCGCCGCGGCCGCCCACGCGCGCGGCAGGTGGACGACCGCGTCGGCCAGCACACGCGCGCGCTCGGCCGGCGGCCGGCCGGCTCCGACATGGCGCACCGCGTGGGCGAGGAACCGCGGCCGCCTGGTCGCGTCGAGGCCGAGGAACCCGGCCCGCGCCGCGAGCTCGTCGCCGAACCAGTGAGAGGCCTCCCGCGAGTCGCCCATGCAGCCGATCCGGCGCAGCAGCGAGACGTAGTAGACATCGGCCAGATCGTCGTCCGCGAGTCCGAGGTCGCGTGCGAACCCGACGGCCAGCAGCGTCGCCCGCAGCACGTGCTCCATCGGCTGGCCGACGCCGAGATCGCTTGCGAGCGAGAGCGCGGCCACGAGCTCGGCGAGCCGTGCCTCTGTGCGCACCGCAGCCGGTGGGCGGGTCGCGGCGGACACGGTGCTCACGCCGCCGCCCGTGGCGCCATGGCGGCCGCGACCGCGGGGATCGACCCCTCGGCGGGGACGGGCGAGCGCAGCGCCGGGGCGAGGAAGGCGACGAGCCGCTCGGCCGTGCCGGGGACGTCGTCGACGTCGAGCAGGCTCAGCGGATTGCCGGTGTTGGCCAGCAGGTAGGTGATGATCGCGACCACGCACCGCAGCCGCCACAGCAGCTCGACCGGCGGCACCTCCGGCTGCGCCAGGGCGAGGGCGGCAACGAACCGGGCGCCGAGATCCCCGAACACCTCGCCGAGCACACGGGCGACGACCTCGTCCGGCTCGGTGGCGGAGCGGCCGGAGAAGCGGGCAATGATCATGCCGCGTTCGCCGAGGTCGCGGATCAGGACCAGGTCCGGGCACAGAAACGCGCTCAGGATCGCCTCGACGCTGGGCGGGCCGTCGGACGCGGCGAGCACCTCGTCGAGGAGCCGCAGCCGCTCGGCGTTGACCGGAGCCACGATGCGCTCCAGGGTCGCCCGCAGCAACTGCTCCTTCGAGCCGTAGTGATAGTGGATCGCCGCCACGTTCACCCCGGCGTCACGGGTGATCCCGCGCAGCGACGTGCCCGAGAAGCCATGCAGCGCGAAGTGGCGCTCGGCGGTGTCGAGGATGCGGCGGCGGGTGGCTGCCCGGGACATGGACCGCATCCTCGTCGATCGCGCCGACAAAGTCAAACGGATGTTTGAAGTGGTTGATTGAAAGATGGGCCAAACGGCCGATGCGACGGCGACCCGGCGCGGCTTTAGTGGGTGGATCCAAGCACCCCACAGAGATGGAGACCCCATGACCAACGCCGACCACGCAGCATCGATCATCGAGGTGCGCCGCCTGCGCAAGACCTACTCCGGCGGCGTCGAGGCCGTCAAAGGCATCGACTTCGACGTCGCCGCCGGAGAGGTCTTCGGCCTGCTCGGCCCCAACGGCGCCGGCAAGTCGACGACGATCGGGATGCTCACGACAACCATCGCGCCGACGGCCGGCAGCGCTCGCCTGGCGGGCTTCGACGTCGCCGAGCAGCCGCTCGCGGCCCGCGGCGTCTCGAGCGTCGTCTTTCCAGGACGCGGTGGTCGACCGGCCGCTGACCGGCCGGCGCAACCTCGAGCTGCACACGCGGCTCTGGCGGGTCCGGCCGTCCGTCGCCCGCTCGCGGATCGCGGAGACGGTGACCACGTTCGGCCTGGGCGAGATCGTCGACCGGCCCGTCGGCACGTACAGCGGCGGCCAGCGGCGCCGGCTCGAGATCGCCCGCGCGCTCGTCTCCGACCCGCGCGTGCTCTTCCTGGACGAGCCGACCGTCGGCCTCGACCCGCGCATACGCCACGAGCTGATCGATGTGATCGGCGGCCTGCGCGCCCGGTCGGGGATGACGATCGTCGTCACGACCCACTACCTCGACGAGGCCGAGCGGCTGTGCGACCGCATCGCGGTCGATGCACCAGGGCGAGATCGTCGCCCTGGACACGCCGGCGGCGCTGATGGCGGCGTTCGGCCGTGAGCTCGTCGAGGTGCGCGTCGACGGCGATGCCGCCGCGGCGCTCGCCGTCATGCGCGCCGACGGCGTCGCCGGCGACGGCGCGTTTGCAATCGGCTCGACCGTGACCGTGCCGCTGCACGACCGCGGCCCCGGCGACGCGATCGCCGCCATCGACCTGCTGCGCCTGCCCGTGACCGCGGTCGGCAGCCGCAAGCCCACCCTCGACGACGTGTACCTGCGCCTGACCGGCGACCGCATCGCGGACAGCCGCCTGACCCCGAAGGAGATGTGAACGATGTCCACCATCGCCACCCATGCGCCGCTCGCCCGGCGGCGACCGGCCTTCACCGGCCTGAACGCCCTCGCGACGCTCGCGCGGCGCCGTCTGAACCTCGACCGCCCGGACACCGCGCGAGCTGGTCGTCCCGCTGCTCACCCCGGTGCTCTTCGCGCTCGTGATCGCGCCGGCGCTCCGCAACGCCCTGCACACGAGCGCGGCGTACGAGGCCTACGTCGCGACCGGCACGCTCGGCCTGCTGATCCCGCTGAACACGATGTTCGCCGGCCTCGGCGTGATCGGCGATCGCGAGAGCGGCGCCCAGCGCGAGCTCCTGTCGGCCCCCGTCCCGCGCCGGCTGCTCGTGCTCGGAAACCTCGTCGTGGCGCTCGGAGTGACCGCGCTCCAGGTCGTCGTGCTGATCGCCGTCGCACTGGCGCGCGGGATCAGCTTCGACGCATCGACCTCCGGCACGCGTGTGGTTCATCGCCGCGGCGACGCTGTTCGCGATCGGGATGTACGGCGCCGCCGAGACGCTGGCGGCACGGGTGCCCCGGCAGGAGGAGTACATCGGCCGCGTGCCCGCGATCGCGATCGCGCCGTGGTTCCTCGCCGGCTCGCTCTTCCCGATCAGCGCGATGCCGCAAGGGCTCGCGGACTTCGCGAAGGTGCTGCCGCTCACGCACGGTCTCGCGCTGATGCGCTACGGCCTGCTCGGCCAGACCACCGGCCTGCGCAACATCTGGGGCATGACGAACGTCACCGAGATGGCGGCGCTCAGCCTCGGCGTGGTCGCCCTGTTCGCCGCCGCGCTGACGGCGGTCTCGATCCGCGTGTTCACGCGCTCGGCAGTCCGCTAGACTCACCCTCTACCTTATGGTTAGAGAAAGGGCTGGGCGTCCCGGCGCCGCCTCGCGGGTAGACTCGACCGCGACCGCCGTGACGCCCAGCCCCGACCCGCACGTGAGCGAGACCGGCCCGCCCGGCGGCATGCCGACGTGGGCCGCCCTGCAGGCGAGCCACCGCTCGGTCGCGGGCAACACGGTGCGCGCGGCCGTGCTCGGCGCAAACGACGGCCTCGTCTCGAACCTGAGCCTGGTCGCGGGCGTCGCCGGCGCCTCGCTCGCCGCCCGCACGATCCTCATCACCGGCCTCGCAGGGCTGGCGGCGGGCTCGTGCGCGATGGCGATGGGCGAGTGGATCTCGGTGCAGACGTCGCGCGAGCTCTACGAGCGCGAGCTGCGGGTCGAGGCGGAGGAGCTCAAGCGCTTCCCCCGCGACGAGGCCGCCGAGCTCGCGGCCCTCTACACCGAGCGCGGCCTCGAGCCTGAGGGCGCCCGCAGGCTGGCCGAGAGCGTCATCTCCGACCGCACGGTCGCGCTCGCAGTGATGGCGCGCGAGGAGCTCGGCATCAACCCCGACGACCTGGGCGGCTCGCCCTGGAAGGCGGCCGGGTCGTCGTTTGCGATGTTCTGCATCGGCGCCGCCGTCCCGATCATCCCGTTCACGGTCACGGCGCGCACGCCCGCCCTGGTCGCAAGCGTGATCCTGAGCGCGCTCGTGCTGTTCCTGCTCGGCGTGCTCGTGACCACGCTCACCGGCCGCTCGCCGCTGCGCTCCGGCGTGCGGCAGCTGCTCTTCGGGCTCGGCGCCGCGGCGGTCACCTACGGCATCGGCCGCCTGGTCGGCACCGTGATCAGCTGACGGCGGCGAGGTTCGACTCGTGCACCCGCTGGTAGGGCGGGAAGTAGCTCACCCACCCCGCCGCGAGCGGCCCCGCGATGAAGGCGCGCAGGTCGTCGTCGCCCGGCCGCGGTTCGCGTGCGTGGCGCAGCAGCTCGCCGACGTACTGCTCGGTCGCCGTGATCAGGTGCGCGTCGTATCCGCCGGCCGGCGATGATCTCGGCGCTGCCGTGGTTGGGATAGATGCGGTCGATCGCAAGGCCGCGCATGCGCTCGAGCTCGGCCAGGTGCGTCGCGAGTCCCTCGGGCTCGGAGACGTACGTGACCGTGTCCTCGAGGGTGTCGCCGGCCAGGAGCAGCCCATCGTCCGGGACGTGGAGCACCGTCCCGTCGCGGCTGTGGATGTCGAACTGGACGAGGTCGACTCCGATCCGACCGACCTCGAGGTGCGTGCGGCCCTCGAACGTCGAAGTCGGCATGACGAGCGGGGCGATCGCGGGCGGCCCGCTCTGCGTGCCCGTCTCGATCGCGGCCCGGTCACGGTGCAGCCGCTCGGCCGTCAGGGCGTTGCGACGATCTCGCAGCCGGCGAACGCCTCGGTGCCGGCGATGTGGTCGAGGTGCGAGTGGCTGAGGACGACCGTGATCCGCGTGGCGCCGAGCCGCTCGACCTCGGCGCGCACGGCCGCGGCGTGCGGCACCGAGATGTGCGTGTCGTAGACGAGCGCGTCCGCACCGTCGACGAGGGCGTAGCTGCAGACGCCCAGCTCGAGCGCGCCGTCGTCGACCCAGTTCGCCCCGTCCGCGAACGTCTGGCCGGGGATGCGGCCGTCGTAGAAGCCGATCAGATGCTCGGTCAGGCGGAGCGTGCGCAGGTGCTCGGTCACCATCGTGGCTCAGCGTACAGGTACGCTCCGGAGCGGGAGGACGCATGGCGCACGCGGTCGTCATCTACGGCTCGAGCTGCCCCGCCTGCACCCAGGCCAGGGCGGTGCTCGACCGGTTCGGGATCGAGTACGAGACGCGTCCCCTCGCCGAGCTTCCGCGCCGGTTCGGGCGCGTGCGCTCGATGCCCCAGATCACGATCGGCGACGAGCTCCTGGGCGGGATCAACCCGCTGCTTCGGCTGGCGCGCTCGGGCGGCCTCGAGCATCTCGCGGCCGACGGCCCGCGGCCGTGGGCGCGCGTCCGCCGCCGCATCGGCCGCGGCTACGACGTGGAGCTGGTCGATCCGCTCGGCCGCACCATCGAGACGCGTCGGGCGGCCACGCGGCCCGGCGCCGACCAGATCGCATCCGCGATGTCAGCCGCCGTGCACGATCACACGAGCACGCGGTAGAGCGCGTTCACGATCAGCCAGCGGTCGCCGAAGCGGGCCAGGTGCAGGTACTCGACGAACGGCGCCGAGCGCACCATCGCGGTGGCGACCGGGCCGGAGACGTCGAGCACCGTCACCTCCTGCACCGGCTCGAACTCCGTCCCCTCGCCCGATGCGGTGTCTTCGACGAGCCGCTCGGTCGGATCCTCGTGCAGGACGAGCGATGCCTCGCCCGGATGCTCGGGGGTGCGCTTGGCCAGGTGCGGGTGAATGCAGGCGCGGATGCCTTCGCCGTCGCCGGCGAACCAGGCCTGGAAGTACGCGGTGGCGACCCGCGCGACTGCCTCGACGTCGGCTGCGGGGGCCGGCGTTGCGGGTGCTGGGGGCATGGTGTCCTCCTTTCCTAGATCAGCTCGGCGATGAGCGCCGCCGCCCGGGTGGCGCCGTCGGTCTCGACGTCGCGGTAGTCCACGTCGCGGCCGATGTCCTCCGCGATGGCGTGCGGCGATCGTCTCGGGAGTCGCAGCGTCGAAGTCCATGCAGCGCCCGGCGCCGTGGCGCTCGAGCCGGTGGCGGACGTGCAGGTTCTGCTCGAAGTGATCGCTTGAGCGGGAAGTACAGGAACGGGCGCTTGCCGGCGCAGAGCTCCATCGTCGTCGTCAGCCCACCCTGCACGACGGCCAGGTCGCAGGCGGCCAGGTGCCGGTGCAGGTCGGGCACGTAGGGCCGCACCTCGACGCCGGCGGGGGCCGCGAGCGCCGCGGGGTCGATGCGTGGGCCGGCGACGGCGATCATGCGCAGGCCGGGGACGAGCCGCTTCGCCTCGGGGTAGGCCGCGATCACCCGGCGCAGGAGCGCGGTGCCGACGCCCGAGCCGCCCACCGTGACGATGCACACCTGCTCGCCCGGAACGTAGCCGAGCTCGGCGCGCAACGCGGCCCGGTCGCCGAGCTCCGCCGGGTCGAAGCCGGACACGTAGCCGGAGAAGTCGTAGTGGGCCTCGGTCCAGTCGCGGATCTCCGGCAGCCCCGGCCCGAACGTGCCCGGGACGATGTCGTCCGGGCTGCCGACGAAGACCGCCCGGTCGCGCAGGCGGGGCAGGCGGGCGATGTGCTCGATCATCTCGGCGTTGTAGTCGGCCGTGAGGGCCGCCTCGCGCTCGCCGCCCGAAGGCATCGGCAGCCAGCCGACGAAGTCGGTCAGCCACGCGTACGCCGCCGTCTTGCAGCTCGGGGTTCTCGTGCAGGAAGTAGTCGAGCTCCCAGGCCTCGTCGCCGATCCAGAGGTCGTAGGCTCTCGGCCGGACGACGTCGTGGAAGACCATGAAGTTCGCGAGCAGGATCTCGTCCATGCGCCGGATCGCCTGGAAGCAGTGCAGCTCGTGCTCCGCCGCCTCGGACACCGATGTGACGCGACTCGCTCGCAAGCTGCGCCGACGCCGGGTGGATGCGCTCGCCGCGGGCTTCGAGCACCGCCGTCACGGGATGCTGGGCGAGCCAGTCGATCTCGAGGCCGGGCCGGAGGCGGCGCAGCTCGTCGGCGATCGCGACGTCGCGGCGGGCGTGGCCGAGGCCGATCGGCGAGGAGATGTAGAGCGCGCGCAGCGGGCGTGAACGTGATCGCGTCCAGCGGGCCGGCGGCGCAGGCGGGCAGACGAACTCGCGCAGCAGCCGGTTGACCGCCACCGGGTCCCGGGACGTGCGGGCCGTGGCCCGACCCCTCGAGCATCACGAGCGGGCAGTCAAGCGCGCCCGCGAGCGCGATCCCGCACTCCGGGCCGGTGATCAGATCGGCGTCGCCCTGCACGACGAGCGCCGGGGCGCGCCACCGCCTGCAGATCGCCTGCGTCTCGCGCGGGCTCGGGCCTGCGGCCTCGACCCCGCGCAGGATCGTCTCGGCGTCGGTCTCGAGCCCCCAGCCGACGGCGTCCTCGATCTGCTTCGTGGAGTGCGGCTCGTTGAACATCTGCGAGAAGAAGAACTCGACGTAGCCGGGCCAGTCGCGCAGCCAGTAGTGGCGGTTCTGCTTCGCCCAGCCCTCGTCGCTTGCGAGCACATCGTCGAACGTCCGCGCCCGCTGCGCCGCCGGTGGCGGGGTGAGCGCCACGAACGGGCAGATGAAGACGGCGCCCGCGACCCGCTCGGGTGGCGATCGCGCCAGGATCAGCGCGCGCTGCGCGCCGAGCGAGAGCGACACCACGAACGCCCGCTCGGCGCCGACCGCGTCGAGCACGGCGCGCGCGTCCTCGGCGTACTCCGCCTGGTCGTAGGCCGCCGCGTCGTGCGGACGGTCGGAGCGGCCGTTGCCACGCGGGTCGAAGCGACACCACCCGGCAGTGGCGGGCCAGATACGGGATCTGGCCCTTCCACAGCCGGGAGTGGACGATCTCCCACGCGGGCAGGAGCAGCACGGTCGGCTCGCCCTCCCCGTAGACCTCGTAGAAGACGCGGACGCCGTCGCGCTCGACGTACCCCTCCGAGGCGGGATACGCCGCGCGCGACTGCTCCCGGGCGACGGGTGTCTCGCGACGCTCCACGTGGTCGATCGTATCGGTCACGGGCGCACTTCGAACACGAGGTTGAACGGCGTCTCCGCGGCGATCCGGAAGCGGGTGAACCCGCCCGCCGAGACGACGTCGCGGATCCGCGCCGGGCCGGCCTGCGCGCCCAGCGCGAGCCCGACCTCCTGCGACAGCGACGCGGGCGTGCAGAGCAGCGTCGAGAAGCCGTAGTAGGCCCGGCCGACCGGGTTCAGGTTGTCCTCGACCCGGTCGCCGGCCTTCGGCTCGACGATCATCCAGGTGCCGTCGTCGGCGATCGCCTGGCGCACGCGCCTGGCCGCCCCGACCGGGTCGCCCATGTCGTGCAGGCAGTCGAACATGGTGACGAGGTCGTAGCCCTCGCCCGGGATCGCTGCCGCGGGCACCGCCTCGAACCGGATCCGGTCGCCGACGCCGGCCGCCTGCGCCCGCTCGCGCGCCGTTTCGATCGAGCCGGCGTGGTAGTCGGAGCCGACGAACGTCGAGGCCGGGTAGGCCTGGGCCATCAGGATCGTCGAGGAGCCGTGCCCGCAGCCGACGTCGGCCACCTTCGCGCCCGCCTCGAGCTTGGCGACGACGCCGTCGAGCGCCGGCAGCCACGACGAGATCAGGTTGGCGTTGTAGCCGGGGCGGAAGAACCGCTCGCAGCCGTCGAACACGTCGTGGTTGTGCTCGTGCCAGCCGACGCCCGTCGCCGCTGCGCGCCGTTCGCGACGATCCGCGGCGAGTCGATGACCGCGCCGAGCGCGATCTGGAAGAAGCCCGGCAGGTAGGCCGGGCTGGACTCGTCGGTGAGCGCGACCGCCTGCTCGGGCGGCAGCGTGTAGGTGCCGCCGCACGGCGTCGTAGTCGACGTAGCCGCCGGCCGCCTGCGGCGTTCAGCCACTCGCGCACGTAGCGCTCGCTGACGCCCGTGCGGCGGGCGAGCTCGACCGGGGTGAGCGGGCCGGCACCCGCCATCGCCGCGTAGAGGCCGAGCTTGTCGCCCATGACGACCAGGGCGGCGTTCAGCGTCGCGCCGACCTCGCCGACCGCCTGGAACACGAACTCCATCAGCTTGTCGCCGTCGACCGCCGGCGGGGCTTCGGTTGTCGCCATCACGCATCTCTCCTTCGGTTGGGTGCAGCGACGGTACGAGGCCACCGCCGGCGTCGCCTCAGGGGCCCCCCTGGTCCCGGCGAACCCGTCACACTGTGGCCGTGCTGCTCGGGCGCGAACAGGAGCGACTGGCGATCGACCGCGTGCTGGCCGAGGCGCGCGCGGGCCGAAGCGGCGTGCTCGCGCTCGTCGGCGAGCCCGGCATCGGCAAGACGACGCTGCGTCGCGCACGCCGTCGAGCGCGCCGAGGGCATGCGGCTGGTCCACGCGCGCGGGGTCGAGTCCGAGGCCGAGGTGCCGTTCGCCGGCCTCGCCGAGCTGCTGCGACCGGCGCTCGCCGGCATCGACCGCATCCCGGCCCGGCAGGCGCAGGCGCTCGCAGGCGCGCTCGCACTCGGCCCGGCGAGCACGGTCGACCGGTTCGCGATCGGCGCCGCCACGCTCAGCCTGCTCTCGGCTTTCGCCGACGACGGCCCGGTCGCGCTCGTGATCGACGACGCACAGCTGCTCGACCGCTCGAGCGCCGAGGCGCTGCTCTTCGCGCTGCGGCGCCTGATCGACGACCCGATCGCCGTCGTCCTCGCCGTCCGGGAGGGCGAGCCGTCGCTGCTCGACGGCGCCGACCTGCGCATCGTGCGCGTCGGCGGCCTCACCCGCGGCGAGGCCGGTGCGCTCCTGACCGGCGTTGCGCCCGACGCCGTCGACCGCGTGTTCCGCGCGACGGGCGGGAACCCGCTCGCGCTCCTCGAGCTCGCGGCGGGCGCCGAGCAGCTGGCCGCGGCGCCCGTGGACGCGCCGCTGCCGCTCTCGGCGAGCATCGCCGCGGCGTTCGGGCGCCGGCTCGACCGACTGCCGGGGCGTACGCAGCGGGCGCTGCTCCTCGCCGCCGCAGGCGACTCGCGCGATCTGGCTGTGCTGGCGCGCGCGGCCGCAGTGGCGGGCGTCGACCTCGCCGACCTCACGCCGGCCGAGGAGGCGGGCCTGGTCAGCCTCGCCGGCGGCGGGGTCGAGTTCACCCATCCGCTCGTGCGCTCGGCGGCCTACGCCGAGGCGAGCGCCGCGGCCCGGCGCGAGGCGCACGCCGCGCTCGCGGCCGCGGTGCCGGAGCGCGACATCGACCGGCGGGCCTGGCACCTGGCGGCCGCGGCCGTCGGGCCGGATGCCGCCGTGTCGGCCGCGCTCGAGCAGGCGGGCCGAAACGCCGAGCGCCGCAGCGCCTACGCGGTCGCCGCCGGGGCGTACGAGCGCGCGGCGCGGCTCGCGGTCAGCGAGGACGCCCGCGGGCGGCTGCTCTGCGCGGCGGCGGACGCGGCCTGGCTCGGCGGCGACAGCGCCTCCACCGCGAGCCTGCTCGACGAAGCCCGCGCGCAGACTGCAGACCCGCGCGTGCTCGCCCGGATCGACCACCTGCGCGGCCATCTGATGCTGCGCCGCGGCCCGGTCTACGACGGCTACCGGCTGCTCGCCGAGGCGGCCGAGGGCGTCGCCGAGATCGATCCCGAGCTGGCCGTGGTGATGCTCGCCGAGTCGGTGCTCGGCGCGTTCTACGCCGGTCACACCGCGGCGATGGCCGCAGCGGCCGGCCGGGCGGCCACGATCGTCGCCGCGGCCGACTCGCCCCGCGCCCTCTTCTTCGCCGAGATGGCCGCTGCGATGGCACGCGTCGCGCAGGGCGCGGGAGACGAGGGCGCCGCCCACGCGCGCCGCGCGGTCGCGCTCCTGCAGGACTCCGACGAGCTGCGCGACGACCCGCGCATGCTCGCGTGGGCGACGCTCGGGCCGATGTACCTGCGCGAGGCCGACCTCGGCCGCGAGCTGATCGAGCGCGCATCCGACCGCGCCCGCGCGCAGGGCGCCGCGGGCACGCTTCCGGCGATCCTGCAGAACCTCGCCCGCGACCAGGCGACCACCGACCGCTGGTGGGCGGCCGAGGCGAACCTCGACGAGGCGATCCGCCTCGCAACCGAGATGGGCCAGCGCTCGGAGCTCGCCGCCGCGCTCGCCGGGCTCGCCTGGCTGCAGGCACGCCAGGGCCGCGAGGAGGAGTGCCGCCGGAATGCGGACGAGGCTGATCGGCTGTGCGGCGAGCTGGGGATGGGCACGTACGGCGTGTGGGCGATCCAGGCGCTGGGCGATCTCGAGCTCGGCCTCGGCCGGCCGGCTGCAGCGATCGCGCACCACGAGGCCCAGGCCGAGGCCCTGCGCGACCGTGGCATCGCCGACGTCGACCTCTCGCCGGCGCCGGAGCTCGTCGACTCCTACCTGCGCCTCGGCCGCGCCGACGAGGCGGCCACCGTGGCCGCGGCGTACGTCGCCGGCGCCGAGGCGAAGGGGCAGCCGTGGGCGCTCGCGCGCGCCGCCCGATGCCGCGGCATGCTCGCCCCCGACGGCTGGCGACGATGCGTTCGCCGAGGCGCTCGCCCTGCATGCGCGCACCCCCGACGTCTTCGAGGCGGCGCGCACGCGCCTGGCGTATGGCGCGCGCCTGCGCCGCGAGGGGCAGCGCGCCCGCAGCCGCGCCGAGCTGCGCGAGGCGCTCGCGGCGTTCGAGCGCCTCGGCTCGCCGCCGTGGGCCGAGCAGGCCCGGGCCGAGCTCGCGGCGACGGGCGAGACGGCGCGCCGCCGCGACCCGAGCACCCTCGACGACCTCACTCCACAGGAGTTTCAGATCGCACGTCTGCTCGCGAGCGGCCTGACGACGCGCGAGGCCGCCGCGGCCGCGTTCCTGAGCCCGAAGACGATCGAGTACCACCTGCGCAACACCTACCGCAAGCTCGGCATCCGCACGCGCGAGGAGCTCGTCGCGACGATGGCGCAGCCACCGGGCTGACCGGTGTCGCGGGGGCCGTCCGCACGGGCGAGCGGCCCCCGCTCGTGTCTCAGCCGAGCCGCCGGGCCGACGCCACCAGGCTGACGCCGGGAATGTCGAGGCCCGCCGGGGTCTCGTAGGCGGCGATCGCCGCGGCCGCGCGGGCGCGAAGGGCGCTCGCGGCCGGCGCGGGGAGCGCCGCGAGCCTCTGCGCCAGCGGGCCGGCGAGGGCGGCCGTGCGCTGCCACCACTCGTCGACCGTGTCGGCGTGGTAGGGCGTCGCGAGGTCGGCGACGGCGACATCGGCGAGCCCCGCGTCGCGGAACAGCCCGCCGAGCTCGTCCGCGTCTTCGAGCGAGAACGGGTGCGGGATTCCGGGCGGCGGCGTCGGCGCGCCGAGCGCCTCGCTGACGACGTCGAACACGACGCCGAGCCAGGGATTCTCGGCCCGCGGGCCCCAGACCGTGACGACGACGCGCCCACCGGGCCGAAGGACACGGTTGATCTCGCGGACGGCCCGGGCCGGATCGGGCACGAGCATGAGCCCCTCCCGGCAGAGCACGACGTCGTAGGCCGCGTCCGGCTCGTCGATGTCCTCGAGGTCGAGCGCACGGCCGGTCGCGTTGCGCAGGCCGAGCGCGGCAGCGCGCGCCGAGGCGATGGCCGTCATCTCGATCGACACGTCGGAGAGCACGACCTCGCCCTCCGGGCCGACCATCGCCGCCGCCCGCAGGCCCGGCCCGCCGGCGCCGCATGCGAGCTCGAGCACCCGCTCGCCCTCCCGGGGCTGCGCGAGCGCGAGCATCCGCTCGGTCACGCCCTCGCCGCGGGCGTCGACGAACGCGGCGTTCGCCCCCCACGCCCACGCCACGCCCGACCACATGCCGTGCAGATGGGCGCGGAGATCGTCGTCCGACCGCTCGATGATGCTGCTCGTACTCATTCTGAGTCCTCCTTCGTCGTATTCATTACTCATTACGAGTAATGAAGTATCGACTAGACTACCAAAATCTCCGAGCCCGTCAAACCCACCCGCCGGTACGAGTCGCCGCGGCGGCGCCAGCAGGCGGCCGCCACCCGGCGGCTGATCCTGGAATCCGCCCAGCGGCTGCTCGAGCGCGACGGCTATGCGGCGACGACGATGGCGGCGATCGCCGCGGACGCCGGCGTGGCGCTGAAGACGGTCTACGTCGCCTTCACGACCAAGAGCGGCCTGCTCACGGCCCTCTGGAACCTGCTCCTGCGCGGCGCCGACGACGGCGTCGCCGTGCAGGATCGCGACTGGTACCGCGAGGTGCTCGACGAGCCCGACCCGGTGCGGCAGCTGCGCCTGAACGCCCGCAACTCACGCGCCGTCAAGGAGCGCGCCGGTGCGGTGATGGGTGTCATCCGCAGCGCCGCGCCGCTCGAGCCGGAGATCGCGGCGCTGTGGGGCCGCATCCAGTCGCAGTTCCACGAGAACCAGGCCGAGATCGTGCGCCGCCTGGCCGCGAAGGGCGCGCTCCGGCCCGGCCTCGACGTCGCCCGCGCAGCCGACATCCTGTGGACGCTCAACCACCCCGACGTCTGGCTGCTGCTCGTGCGCGACCGCGGCTGGACGCCCGCGGCCTACGAGGAGTGGTTCGGCGAGGCGGCCTGCGCCCAACTTCTCGCGCCGGCGGCGGCGTCAGACCAGCGTGACCTCGACCCCCGCGGCGCGGATCGCCTCGGCCTCGGCGGGCGCGGCGCCCGTGTCGGAGATCAGCTCGTGCACCTGATCGACGCGGCAGATGCGCGCGAACGCGACCTGGCCGAGCTTGGAGCTGTCGGCGACCACGATCACGCGCCGCGCCCGCTCGATCAGGGCGTAGTTGGTGTGCGCCTCGACCTCGTGGTGGGTCGTGAAGCCCTCGTCCACCGAGATCCCGTCGACGCCGACGAGCACCAGGTCGAGGTTGAGCGAGGCGAGCGCGCTCTCGGCCAGCGGGCCGACCAGCTCGTAGGACTCCGGGCGGGCGACGCCGCCGGTGACGACCAGCTTCAGGTTCGGGCGCACCGCGAGCTCGGAGGCGATGCTGAGCGAGTTCGTCACCACGGTCAGGCGGCGCCGCTCCGAGAGCACGCGGGCGACCTCGGTGGTGGTCGTGCCGCCCGTCATCCCGATCGCGGCGCCGTCGGGGACGCGCGCGGCGGCGGCGCGGGCGATGCGCGTCTTCTGGTCGCGGCGGTCGGCGCTGCGGTAGCGCAGCGGCAGCTCGTAGAGCACGCCGTGCGCCACGGCGCCGCCGTGCGTGCGCGCGAGCAGGCGCTGCTGCTCGAGCAGGGCGAGGTCGCGGCGGATGGTCGCCGCCGACACGTCCATCGTCGTCGACGAGGTCGCCGACGGCGACCGATCCCTGCGTCGAGAGCTGCTTGATGATGTGGTTGAAGCGGTCGGACTGGCGCATCGCGCCCATCCTACCGGCAGCGCACGCCCGCAAACCGTTGATTTCTGTGCGTTTGTGGCCTAAAGTCGCCCGATATGAGCGCAATCGAGCAGGAGCTGACCAGCCAGCCGGCGCTGTGGAGGCGGGCGGCGCAGCTCCCCGGGATCGACGCCCTGCCCCGGCACGGCGGCCGCATCGCCGTGCTCGGCTGCGGCACGTCGCTCTACATCGCCCAGGCCTACGCGCGGTCGCGCGAGGCGGCGGGGCACGGCGAGACCGACGCCTTCCCGGCGTCGGAGTTCCCGTCCGGCCGCCGCTACGACGCGCGTGCTCGCGATCTCGCGCTCGGGCACGACGACCGAGGTGCTGCAGGCGGTCGACGGCGCTCGACGGGCACGCCCGCACGACGCTCCTGACCGCCGTCCCCGAGAGCCCGCTCGCCCGCGCCGCGCAGCACACCGTCGCGCTGCCCTTCGCCGACGAGCACTCGGTCGTCCAGACCCGCTTCGCGACGACGGCCCTGGTCGTCCTGCTCGCGGCGCTCGGCATCGACACCGGCGCCGGCCGCCGACGCCGCCGAGCGCGTGCTCGCCGGCCCGCTCCCGCTCGACCCGGCCGCGTTCGAGCGCTTCCACTTCCTCGGCACGCGGCTGGACGGTCGGGCTCGCCGCCGAGGGCGCGCTCAAGCTGCGCGAGGCGGCGCGCGCGTGGACCGAGTCCTACCCGGCCATGGAGTACCGCCACGGCCCGATCGCGACCGGCCGACGCGCGCACGCTCGTCGTCCCGTTCGGCCCGATCGACCCGGCGCTCGCGGCCGACATCGCGCGCGACCGGCGCCCACCTGCTCGAGCCCGACGCCGAGCCGCTGGCGACGCTCGTGCTGTGCCACCGGCTCGCGCTCGCGCTCGCCGTCGCGCGCGGCTTCGACCCCGACACTCCCCGCAACCTGACACGATCGGTGGTGCTCACATGAGACGCCTGCTCCTCATCGCAACGGCATTCGTCGCGACGCTCGCCGTGACCGGCTGCGGCGGATCCGGCTCGTCGTCGAGCGGCGGCGTCGTGAACATCATGCTCTGGCACGGCTACGTCGACACCGAGGGCAAGGCGATGACGGCCGCGGCCGCGCGGTTCAACGCCACGCACCCGAAGATCCACATCACCGTCCAGAACTACGGCAACTCCGACTACGCGCTCCAGAAGGTGCTGACGGCGCTGCGCGGCGGCCACTACCCGGACATCGTCTACCTGTACGGCTCGTGGGCCGCGAACGTCGCCCGCACGCCGCAAGGCGGTCGACCTCGCCCCGCTGATCAAGTCCGACCCGTCGATCCACTGGAACGACTTCTGGCCGGCCGAGCGCAAGGCGGTCACCGTCGGGAACAAGATCATCGGCGTCCCCGCCCTGGTCGACAACCTGGCGCTGGTCTACAACAAGAAGCTGTTCAACCAGGCGCACATCCCGTATCCGACCGCGAACTGGACGTGGGACGACTTCCGCGCCGCCGCGAAGAAGCTCACGAACCCCGCCGCCAAGCAGTTCGGCTGGGCGTACGTGAACGACGCGAGCGAGGACACGGTGTGGCGCTTCGACGCGCTCCTGTGGCAGGCGGGCGGATCGATCCTCACGCCCGACCAGAAGCACGCGGCGTTCAACTCGCCCGCGGGCGTGAAGGCGGCGACGCTGCTCCAGCAGATGGCGACCGTCGACCACTCGGTGTACCTCGACAGCGGCAACCAGAACTACGCCAACCTGTTCAACTCCGGCAAGATCGGCATGCTCTTCACCGGGCCGTGGGACCTGTCCCAGTTCCCGAACGTCGACTACGGCGTGCAGATCCTGCCCGGCGACCAGAACCACCAGACGATCTCCGGCCCCGACCAGTGGGTCATGCTCGACAACGGCAGCCGCCCGCACCCAGGCCTCGTGGACGTTCCTGAAGTGGTTCACCTCGCCCGCCCAGGCGGCGCAGTGGTCGCTCGCCACCGGCGACCTGCCGATCCGCGCATCGCAGGTGAAGCAGCCGTCGCTACCAGGCCGTACGTGAAGAAGTACAAGGGCATCGCCACGTTCGTCCAGAACCTGCACAACGCCGTGCAGGCGCGGCCGGTGCTCGGCTCCTACAGCGAGATCTCGCAGGCGATGGGCCAGGCGATCCAGGCGGTGCTGCTCGGCAAGGCCGCAGCCGCAGCAGGCGCTCGACCAGGCGGCGGCCCAGGTGAACCAGGTGCTGGCCACCGGGCGGGTGAGGCGCGGCCGCCGCATCCTGCGCTCCGACCACGTGGCCGGCTGGCTGTTCGTGCTGCCGGCCACGGTCCTGATCGTCGTCTTCGGCCTCGTGCCGATCGGCTGGTCGCTCGTGCTCTCGTTCCAGCACAACGACCTGCTCTCGGCGCCGTCGTGGGTCGGCCTGCACGAACTACCGCGAGCTCGCCCACGACCCGGTGTTCCGCGCCTCGGTGCGGCGCACGCTCGTCTACACGGCGCTGTTCGTGCCGCTCTCGGTCGGCGGCGCGCTCGGCGTCGCGCTGCTGCTGCACGCCCCGATCCGCTTCTCGCGCGTTCTACCGCACCTCGGTGTTCGTGCCGGTGGCGACCTCGACGGTGGCGACGGGGATCATCTTCAACTGGCTGCTCGAGCCGACCTACGGCATCGCCAACTACCTGCTCGGCAAGGTCGGGATGGGCCCGTACGGCTTCTTCACCGATCCCGACCAGGCCCTGTACGCGATCGTCGCGATGACCGTGTGGGGCTGGCTCGGCTTCGACGTGATCATCTACCTGGCCGCCCTGCAGGGCATCCCGCGCGACGTGATCGAGGCGGCGCAGCTCGACGGCGCCGGCCGCTTCGCGACGTTCCGCTGCGTCACGCTGCCGCTGCTCTCGCCGGCGACGCTGTTCCTGATCGTGTGGTCGACGATCAACGCGCTGCAGGTGTTCGACGAGATCTACGTGACGACGCGCGGCGGGCCGCTGCAGGCGACGACGGTGATCGTCTACGAGCTCTACAGCCAGGCGTTCGAGCTCTTCCACGCCGGCTACGCGGCGGCGATCGCCTACGTGCTCTTCCTGGCCACGCTCGTGTTCTCGATCATCCAGCTCTGGATCGGCAACCGCCGGGTGCACTACTCCTCGTGAGGGTGCGGCTCCCCTTCAGCCCCCGCCACCTGGCCCTGGTGCCGCTGTCGGCGCTGATGCTCCTGCCGCTCGTGTGGATGCTCGTGACGTCGATGCAGACGCTCGACCAGACGCGCCACTTCCCGCCGCACCCTGATCCCGTCGGGGATCGACTGGCAGCAACTACCCGGACGCGTGGAACGCGGCGCCGTTCGGCCGCTTCTTCGTGAACAGCCTGATCGTGACCGGCGTCGGCCGTGGCCGGCAACCTGCTGTTCTGCAGCCTGGCCGGCTACGCCTTCGCGCGGCTGCGCTTCTTCGGCCGCGAGCTCCTGTTCATCGCGCTGCTCGCGACGCTGATGGTGCCGTTCCAGGTGATCATGATCCCGACGTTCCTGATCGTGCAGAAGCTCGGGCTGGTCGACTCGCTGGGCGGCGCTGATCGCGCCCGAACCTGGTCACGCCGTTCGGCATCTTCCTGCTGCGCCAGTTCTTCCGCACGCTGCCGATCGAGCTCGAGGAGGCGGCCCGGATCGACGGCTGCTCGCGGCTGGGCGTGCTCTTCCGGATCGTGCTGCCGCTCTCGATGCCGGCGCTGGCGACGCTCGGGATCGTCACGTTCCTGTGGACGTGGAACGACTTCCTGTGGCCGCTGATCGTGATCACCTCGACCGACCAGAGCACCGTGCAGCTCGGCCTCGCCTCGTTCCAGGGCGCCCACGTCACCAAGTGGAACCTGCTCATGGCCGGCAACGTGATGGCGCTCGCGCCGATGCTGATCGTCTTCATCGTCGCCCAGCGCTGGTTCGTGCAGTCGCTCGCCGCGCACGGGCGTCACGGGATAGGGCGATGGCCCGGCGTCCGCTTCGACGGCGTGACGAAGACGTTCCCCGGCGGACGCGGTCGCCGTCGACGCGCTCGACCTGGACGTGGCCGACGGCGAGCTGATGGTGCTGGTCGGGCCGTCGGGCTGCGGCAAGTCCACCGCGCTGCGGATGGTGGCCGGGCTCGAGACGCCGACCGCGGGCACGATCACGATCGGCGACCGCGACGTCACCGGGCTCTCGCCGGCGGCGCGCGACGTCGCGATGGTGTTCCAGAGCTACGCCCTCTACCCGCACATGACCGTGCGCAAGAACCTCGCGTTCCCGCTCCAGCGCCAGCGCACGGCCGCGGGCCGAGATCGCCCGCCGGGTGGCGGAGGTCGGCGGCGATGCTCGAGCTGACCGAGCTGCTACGAGCGCAAGCCGGCGCAGCTCTCCGGCGGCCAGCGCCAGCGGGTGGCGATGGGGCGGGCGCTGATCCGCGAGCCGGTCGCGTTCCTGCTCGACGAGCCGCTCTCGAACCTCGACGCCAAGCTGCGCTCCGAGCTGCGCGCCGAGCTGAAGCCGGCTGCACGCGCGGCTCGGCACGACGATGGTCTACGTCACCCACGACCAGGTCGAGGCGATGACGCTGGGCGACCGGATCGCGGTGATGCAGCGGCGGGCGGCTGCAGCAGGTCGGAACGCCCGACCGAGGTCTACCGGCACGCCGTGCAACGTGTTCGTCGCCCGCTTCGTCGGCAGCCCGGCGATGAACCTGCTGCCGGGGCCGCTCGTCGGCCGGCGGCGACGACGTGATCGCCGGCATCCGGCCCGAGGTCGCTGCGCCCGGCCGGCCGAGGTGCCGGGCGGCGTCACGCTCGACCTGGTCGCCGAGGTGGTCGAGCCGCTCGGAAGCGACGTGTTCGTCCACGGCCGGGTCGGCGGCGAGGAGGTGGTCGCCCGGCTGCCCGGGAACACGCACGTGCAGCCCGGGCGAGCGGCTCGCGCTCGCGGTCGACCCGGCCGAGCTGCACCTGTTCCACCGCGCGAGCGAGGAGCGGGTCGCGCCCTGAGCGCTCAGGGCAGCGTGCGGCACGGTCGCGAGCTCGGCGAGCCGCTCGGCGCGGCGCGCGATCGAGCCGGCCCGCCCCGGGCTGCTCGGCGTTGGCCGCGCCCGGCACCGAGCGCCGCGCGCAGGGCATCGGCCCAGCCGGCGCCGCGGTCGAGCGCGACGACCAGGCCGGCCAGGAACGCGTCGCCGCTCCCGACCGGGTAGGCGCCGTGGGCGTCGAGGCGGCCCGTCGAGCCGCTCGCCGGCGGCCGTCACGACGATCGCGCCCTCGCGTGCCGCGGGTCACGACCGCCGTCGCCGCCCGACCGCTCGCGCGAGCGCCCGGGCGGCGGCGAGCGCCCCCGCCGCATCCGCCGTCGCGACGCCGGTCACCGCGGCCGCCTCGTGCTCGTTCAGCTTGACGACCGCGGCGCCCGCCTCGAGCCCGTCGGCGCGGCTGTCGAAGGCGGCCCGCGCGAGCCGCACGAGCCCGACGTAGCCGTCGTCGGGCGCGCCGGACGGAAGCGACCCCGAGAGCGTCATCCACCGCGCCCGCGGCGCGAGCTCGGCCACGAGCCGGGCGAACGCCGCCCACTCGTCCGGCTCGACCGGGAAGCCGTGCTCGTAGAACTCGGTCAGCCCCTCGAGCGCGCCGGCGACCGAGAGCGACGAGCGCGTCTCGGCCGCCGCCCAGGCGACGTGCAGGCGGATGCCCTCCGCCGCCGAGCTGCTCGGCGATCCAGCGGCCGGCGTGGCCGCCGAGCAGCGCCACCGCCTCGGCGTCGCCGCCGAGCTGCGGCCGCCGCCCGGGCCACGTTCAGGCCCTTGCCGCCCGCGAGCTGCACGAACTCGGCCGGCCGGTGGATCTCGCCGAGCACGAGCCGGTCGACCGTGAACAGGCGGTCGATCGACGGGTTGGCGGCGACGCACAGGATCACGCGAGCGCCGCCCGGGCCTCGGCGAGCGTCGGCTGCGCCGCGGTGCCGCCGAGCGCGCGCGTCGAGAGCGCCCCGCAGGCGCAGCCGAGCGCGAGCGCCGCGGCGAGCGGCTCGCCGCCGAGCCACGCGGCCAGGAAGCCGGCGTCGAAGCTGTCGCCGGCGCCGGTCGCGTCGACGGCGTCGCACCGGGATCGCCGCCTGCTCGCACGACTCCCGTGGCCGAGCGCGCGAGCGCGCCGTCGCGCGCCGCGCTTGACGACGACCAGCGGGCAGCCGCGGCGTGTCGAGGCCGGCGTCCTCCTGCTCGTTCACGAACAGGACGTCGACCTCGTGGGCGAGCCGGGCGAGCGCGGCGGTGTCGCCGCCGCCGGGGTCGCCCTGCGGATCGAGCGAGACCGTGCGCCGGCGTCGTGCGCGTCGGCGACCAGGCCGGGCAGGCCCGGCCGCAGGCCGTCGAGCAGGTGGTAGCTACGCGACGTGCAGGTGCCGGGCCGACGCGCAGCAGGTCGCGGTCGACCTGGTCGGCGGTGAGCGCCGGGATCGCGCCCGGGGCGGTCAGGATGGCCCGGTCGTCGCCGCGCACGAGCGCGACCGTGACGCCGGTGGCGAGCGCCGGGTCGGTCGACGCAGCCGGACACGTCGACGCCGCGCGTCGGCGAGCGCGTCGAGCATGAACCTGCCGAGCAGGTCGTCGCCGACCGCGCCGACGAACGCCGTGTCGCAGGCCGAGCCGGGCCGCGCCGCAGGCGGCGATCGCCGCCGAGCCGCCGATCACGAGCGCGCCCGTCTCGACCAGCTTCTCGCGCTGCCCGAACTCGGGCACGACGTCGCCGCCGCTGAGCAGCAGATCCGGGTTGCAGTCGCCCACCACGAGCAGGTCGAACACGATCGCCGCCTAGCCTACGAGCGCGAGCAGCTCGGCGAGCCGCCGCTTCGCCTCGCCGCCGAGGAACGCGCGCCGCGCCTCGGCGTCCATGCGTGACCGACTCCTTCCAGATCGAGCGCCCGGCGATGAAGCCGGCCGCGCCGCCGGCGAGGGCCTCGCGCAGCTGGCCGACGAACGTCTCGTGGTCGACGCCGGCCGAGAGCAGCGCCCAGGGCGCGTCGAGCGCCGCCGTCAGCGCCGCGCAGGCCGCGCCGGTGCCGGGGTACTCGAGCTTCAGGTAGCGCGCGCCGCAGTCCAGCGGCCAGCTGCGCCCCGTCCCGGATCAGCTCGGCGCGCGCGGGCGCGAAACGCGCTCTCGTCCTCGTCGTCGAGGCGGTAGACGAGCACCTCGACGACGAGCAGCAGGTCGTGGGCGGCGCAGTCGGCGGCCGCCGCGCGGATCACGCGCGCGTTCTCGCCGTCTGCGTCCTCGCGGTCGGCGCGCAGGCGCACGAGCAGCTTCGCCCCCGTCCCGCCCAGGCGGCGCACGCCCGCCGCGCCGACCTCCGGCAGGAGCACGACGCGGCGCAGCCCCTCCGGCGTGCGCACCGCACCGCTGCGCTCGAGCGAGACGAGCAGGCCGCTGCGGCCCGGGAACGCGCCGCTCGTCGAGCACGTGCGGGCAGCGCGATCTCGGGATCGAGCAGCACGCGCCGGCGCGTCGGCGGCGAGCGCGCGCACGAGGTCGAGCTTGAACTCGCGCAGCGACGGCCGTGTCGGCGGAGAGCGCCGCGGCCTCGCGCGCGGCCACGAGCTTGGTGCGCTGATCGGCCGCGAGCACCGCCAGGCGCCCGCCCGCGCGTGGTGAGCTGATCGAGCGCCCGTTGCTCGGCTGTGGTGAACATTCTTGATCGTTTCTATCAGATCTGAAACACTTTCGCTCATGACACGCATCGCATTCGTCGGCGCCGGCAGCGTCGAGTTCACCCGCAACCTGCTCGGCGACCTGCTCACGCTTCCCCGAGCTCGCCGACGCCACGATCGCCCTGCACGACATCGACGCCGAGCGGCTCGCCACCGCCGAGGCGATGGCGCGCTGGACGAACGCCGCGGTCGGCGCCCGCGCCACGATCGAGGCCCACCTCGACCGGCGGGCGGCGCTCGACGGCTGCGACTACGTCGTCAACATGATCCAGGTCGGCGGCCACGCCGCGCACCCTGATCGACTTCGAGGTGCCGAAGCGCTACGGCCTGCGCCAGACGATCGGCGACACGCTCGGCATCGGCGGCATCTTCCGCGCGCTGCGCACGATCCCGGTGATGCTCGACGATCGCGCGCCGACATGGCCGAGCTGTGCCCCGACGCGTGGCTCCTCAACTACACGAACCCGATGGCGATGCTGTGCTGGGCCACGTACGCCGGCAGCGCCGATCCAGACGGGTCGTCGGCCTGTGCCACTCGGTGCAGTGGACGACCGCGCGAGCCTCGCCGAGCTCGTCGGCGTGCCCGTACGAGGAGGTCGACTACCTCGGCGCCGGGCGTCAACCACCAGGCCTGGATCCTGCGCTTCCAGCGCGACGGCGCCGACCTCTATCCGCTGCTCGACGACGGCGATCGCGCGCGATCCCGGGCTGCGCCGGCGCGTGCGCGTCGAGCTCTACCGCCGGTTCGGCTACTTCCCGACCGAGTCGAGCGAGCACTCGGCCGAGTACGTGCCGTGGTTCATGCGCGACGACGGGATGATCGAGCAGTTCCGGGTGCCGGTCGACGAGTACGTGCGCCGCAGCGAGGAGAACCTGCGCGCTGTACGAGGAGCAGCGGCGCACGCTCGCCGAGGGCGGCGCGCTCGAGATCGAGCGCAGCCTCGAGTACGCCTCGCTGATCGTGCACTCGATGGTGACGGGCGAGCCGCGCGTGATCTACGGCAACGTGCCGCAACAGCGGGCTGATCGACGAACCTGCCCGACGGGCGCATGCGTCGAGGTGCCGTGCCTCGTCGACGGAAACGGCGTGCAGCCGACCGCGCGTCGGCGCGCTGCCGCCGCAGCTGGCCGCGCTCAACCGCACGTTCCTGAACGTGTGCGAGCTGACCGTGCGGGCCGCGCTCGAGGGCAGCCGCGAGCACGTCCACCACGCCGCGCTGCTCGATCCCGAACGCGGCGGGCACGCTCTCGCCGGAGGCCATCGCCGCGATGGTGGACGAGCATGATCGCCGCCCACGGCGACGCGCTGCCGGAGGGGATCCGATGAGGCGCGCCGGCCTGGCCGCCTCGCGCTCCTGGCCGCGGTGCCGGCGGCGGGCGGCGCTGCGCGCGCCGCCACGGCACACGCGCCGGCCGCGCGGATCGCGCCGCCGGTCGCCCGCGGCGTGCTGCGGGTCACCGGCGACCTGCGCGACGGCGGCACCGTCGCCGCCGCGCGGCCTGCACTGGCGGGCGGCGCAGCTGCCGCGCGGCGCCCGGCTCCTGAGCTTCGAGGTCGCGACCACGTGGCAGGCGTGCACGGCGCCGGCCGGCCCGTGCACGCGCGCGGCCGACACCACGGCCACGCCGTTCGCCGCCCGCCGCTACGTCGCCGGCCACGCCGACGTCGGCCGCTACCTGCGCGTGACCGAGACGGCGGCCGAGGTGGTCGAGACCGACCCGGCGACGTTCACGTTCCACGTCCTGCGCGCGTCGCGCACGCGCACGACGCTGCGGGCCGTCGCCGCCTATCCGGCCGGGCGCGCGCCCGCGACGGCGTTCATGAACGGCCTGCCCGAGCGCCGCACCGGCTCGGACAGCGAGCGGTTCCAGGTCGCCGCCCCGCACTTCAACCCGGCCGACGGCACGCCGGTCGCGCGCTTCCGCGTCGACGGCCGCCCGTGGGCGGCGCTGCCCGCAGGACGGCGTCTTCGCGCACCGGCCGGCTCGCACTCGGGCGCCACCGCGTCCGGGTGCGCGTCGCGAACACCGCCGGCGCGACGACGCGGTCGTTCCGCTGGCGGGTCGTGCCGCTGCCGGCGCCGCGGGCGTGCGTTGCCCGGCCCGGCCAGCCTGCTGGTACCCGCCGCACCTCGACCGCACCGGCCACCCGATGCGGTGGGACTGGCAGATCGGCCGGGTGACGCCGCTCGAGCGCACCGGCGCGCGCGCCGTCGACATCTACGACATCGACGGCTTCCTGACGACCGCCGCCGAGGTGCGCGCGATCCACACGTCGTGGCAGGCGGCGACGCTGCCGCATCCGCACGCCTTCTGCTACATCGACCTGGCGTGGGAGGACTACCGGCCCGACGCCACGCCCGGCGGCGGCGCGTTCCCGGCGCGGACGCTCGGCAACGTCTACTTCGGGTTCCCGCAGGAGCGCTGGATCGACGTGCGCGCGCTGCACGCGCTCGATGCCGATGCTCGAGTCGCGCATCCGCATGTGCGCGGCCAAGGGCTTCGACGCCGTCGAGTTCGACGACATCGACAGCTTCGACCCGCCGTCGACGACGGGGTTCCACCTGACGCCCGGCGACTGGCAGAACTTCCTCGCGTTCGCCGACAACGCCGTCCACCGGCACGGGATGACGGTGCTCTGGAAGAACTCCCCGCTGCTCAGCTGGTGGGGCCGCGGCTACGCCGACGGCGCGGTGGTCGAGGAGTGCTACGTCTTCTCGCAATGCTTCTCGGCGCAGCTGCGCGGGACGAGCGCGTACGGGATCACCTGCACCGGCCTGGCCGGCGCGACCCCGTGCGGCTGGGACGACTTCAGCGCCGATCGCACGGCGAGGCAGCCGACCGGCAAGTGGGTCGGCGAGACCGAGTACCGCCAGGACGGCTTCGTCTGCGCCCCGGGGCAGGCCTGCACCGGCCGGCACAGCTACCGCGCCTACTGCCGCAGCGTCTACGCGCGGACCGAACGGCTTCTCGGCGATGAGGCTCAGCGACAACCTCGACGGGGCGCTCTTCGAGCCCTGCCCGAGCGGCCGCTGAGGCCGGTCACCCCTCGGTCGCCGGCGCGGGCTCCTCGTCCTTCTTCTTGCGGAAGTGGATCAGCTTGCGCGTGTCCTTCCAGCCGATCGTGCGCGCGAGCATCGTCAGGCCGAACAAGGCGCTCCACGCGGTCGTGACGATGGCCTGGCCGACCGAGTAGGTCGTGATCGCCGCCGGGGACGCCACCGGCGCCAGCACGACCTGCGCGAGCGCCGTCTGGGTGCCGACGGCGCCGGGTGCGATCGCCACCGTCGATGAGATCGACGACGCCGCGACGATCAGGAAGATGTTCGTGACCGACACGGGGATGTCGAACGCGTACATGTAGGTGGCGTTCACGCCCATCCGCGCGACGTAGGAGGCGGCCTCGACGGCCACCACCTGGGTCAGGAACGCGCGGCGGTCGCCGACGATCGTCCCGCCCTCCTTCGCGTTCTCCCAGGTCGTCTTGAACCGGTGCCAGAGGATCTTCACGACCATCGTGATCAGGAGGCCGCCGGCGACGACGATGATGATGGTCGCCACCGCGTGCTCGTCGAACCAGCCCAGCTTCACGTCGAACGAGCCGGCAACGCTGAGGAAGAGCCAGAGGTAGACGCCCGCCGCCATGATCGCGAAGAAGATGTTCTGCACGACGGTCGCGCCGACGACGCCCGCCACCGTCGAGCCGGGGATCGACGCCCGGAAGAGCCCGAGCATCGCGACCGTGCCCGCCGAGGCGGGAAGGATCGCGTTCAGGCCGACGCCGCCGGCGTAGTAGCCGAGGATCGGCCGGAAGCGCACGTCCCCTTCGGGATATGCCGACCGTAGGATGTTGCGCCAGGCCAGCCCGACCAGCACCGTCTGTGACGTCTGCAGCGCCAGGGCGACGATCAGCAGGGGCACCGAGACGGCGGTGAGGGTGTCCCAGAGCTGCTCGAGCCAGTCGATCATCGACAGGCCGAGTTTCGCACATCGTCAAGACACCGGACGGCTGGTTCAGGCCGGCTGCGCATCCGCTGCGGCGGCGTCGCGACGCTCCTCGCGCCGCCAGATCAGGGCGCAGATCGAGCCGACGACGACCGTGGGCACGAATGTGAGCACACGGAAGAGCAGCGCAGCGGCGACGACCTGGTCGGTGTTCCCGCCGAAGGCGACCAGGGCGCCGGTGAGGCCGAGCTCCTGCAGGCCGAGCCCGCCGGGGGTGATCGCGGTCGAGCCGATGAGACGCGCGAAGGCCCAGGCTGCGAGCGCCTCGAAGAACGAGATGCCGGTCACCCCTGTCGCGTGGATGCAGGCCAGGAAGACGCCGAACACCGTGATCTGGTTCGCGATCGTGGCCGCCGTGAGCGCCGGCCAGCGCCGCGACGCGACGTCGATCGTCTCGGATCGCATGGTCACGAGCCGCTCGCCCCAGCCGGCCCGCGCCGGCCTGTGGATCACGGCCAGCGCCCGCGATGCGACGCGCCCGCACCACTCGCCGATCCGCATCGCCTGCTCGGGGCGGCGAAACGCCACGACGACCGTCGCGATGACCACGACGAGCACCGCCGCGGCGATCGCGCTCACCGTCAGGTACAGGGGGTTCGCGTGGCCGGCGCCGAGCGCGGCGATCGCGCTGACCGGGATGAGGACCGTGATCCCCTGGTTCCACACGGCGACGAGCACGAAGCCGGCCGAGACCGCATGCGGCGTGAAGCGCCACTTGCGCAGCATCGCGATCTGGGTCGCAAAGCCGATCGCCTCCCCCATCGGCAGCACCGTCGTCACGAGCGTCGAGGTCTGGGTCAGGAGCGTCGCGCGCTTGAACGAGAGCCCGGGGACGGCGGCCATCCACGGCAGGCCGCCCGTGGCCAGGTTCAGGACGATGCAGATGGTGATGACCGCCCAATCGCCCCGGTGCAGGTTCGTCATCGAGTGCCACACCGTCCGGTAGTCGGCGAAGCTCGGGATGACCGCCGCGAAGATCCCGACGACGATCGCAACGCCGACCACCGGCCCGACGGCCTTGCGACCGAATGTCTTCGCATCGGTGGGCACGCGCGCAACATACGTGGGCGGCGCCCGGCCACCGGTCATCCGAAGGGCGTCAATCGGGCGGAGGTGTCCGCCGAAATGGGAAAACCCTGCATTTGCAGGGTTTTCCGTTAGCCGATCTGTAAGCGGGATTCTTGAGACGCGGGTGACGCTCCCCGGCGGTTTTCTCGATGGCAACGGGAAACCAGGGGTCGCGTCGACGCCGCCAAATGCCATCGAATGCCGTCCTCGTGATGCCCCGGTGATGCCTCGCGATCACGAGCTCGCAGTCCTCGCCAGTCCATCGTCTCAGGTAGGAGCATCGCGATGGCGGCCAGGGATCCAATCAGCACGACCCAGGGGGCGTCGTTGATCAGCTCAGCTCCCGCATCTTGACCGTGTCGATGTGCTGGAGGAACGAGGTGGCCTTGCCGCCCTCGAAAGTCCACACGTGGGCCGTCTTCACCAGAGCCGGCGCGCCGGTGTCCTTGTGCCTCCAGGCGAGGTGGCCGAGCGCGACCACGGTATCGCCTTCGGCGACGAACTGCTCGGGCACGACCGCGAACTCGTCGCCGATCTCGGCCAGCCGCATGAAGACGCCCTCGACCACGGCCTGCGGGCCGACGTAGGTGCCGCCGATGATCGGGTAGCCGTCGGGCTCGACCCAGAGGATGTCGTCGGCGAACGCGCTCAGTGCGCCGGGGACGTCGCCCGTCGCGAAGCTCGCGTAGGCGTCCTTGATGATCTCCGTGTTCGTGGCCATCTCGAACTCCTTCTGTCGGGGGTGGTCGGATGCCACCCACTACGAGGAAGGCGTTCGTTCCGGCCTCGGAGCGGTTCGTTCCGAACGAACCGCTCCGCTCGTCACGTCGTCCAGGCGACGTCGTCGCGGGGCTCGTAGCAGCACGAGACGCCGGTGACGATCGACTCGTCCAGATGGGCCGCCAGGTCCGGTGCCCTGGTCGCCAGGTCGGTGATGGCATGGCGGATCGTCCTGGTCACGTTGAGGCGCGCCTTCTCGGCGGGCGAGCCGGACGCGTCGCGGCCTGCCACCGAGCCCCGTCGCTCGCTTCAGCTCGGCGATCAACGCGTCCCGTTCGGCGGTTCGTTCCTCCTGCCGCGCGCCGTCACCGCGGCGGGCCGCGGCGTCCAACTCGTCGTCCAGCTCGGCGAGCCGTTGCCGGTACTGCCGCAGCGCTTCACGATCGATCATCGGGCCCCGCGTCGCTGACGGGGATCGGTGCATCGCTCGACGCCGCAACGAGCGAGAGGGCGGACACGGGTTGGTGCGGCCGGGCCAGCAGCTCCCGCAGGTGCCAGAGCCCCTTCAGGTCGGGCACGTGGACGTCCGTGCCGTCGTACTGGATGTGCCAGGTGCCGCCCTCGGGCCGAAGCATCGCTCGGGGCGTCGACACGGTCTGCGCCGTCGTCCGGAGGAGCTCGGCCATCTCCCGCTCGATGTCGACCTCGTGCATCTCCTCGGCCAGCGGTATGCCCTCGCGCAGGAGCTTCGACGTCGTGGCCAGGTCGCCTTGCTTCTCGGCGACGCGCGCCACGGCGAGGAGCGACGAGGCCATCGATCCGTGCACGTAGCCCATGCGGACCGCGCCGAGCTCCCGGCGGACCTGCAGTGCCCGATCGAAGAACGTTCGGGCCGTGTCGAGCTCCCCTCGCGCCTCGAACAGCTCGCCCAGGTCGTTGCAGCAGATCATCTCCCCGATCCCCGTCCCGAGTGTGGTGGCAAGCTCGTTGCACTCCCTCAACGTCTCGATGGCGCCAGCCTCGTCGCCGGCCGCGCGGCGGGCGTTCCCCAGCTGCCACACGCAGTAGGCGTGGCCCCACGAGCCCTGGTACCCCGACTGCGAGCTCGCAGGCGGTCGTGGCACGCGCGAGGGCGGACGTCGGATCTCCGTTGAAGGCATCGCACTCCGCACGGACGCCGTGCAGCATGGCGAGGACGAGCGGCGGTTCGTCAGTGTCGGCGGCGGCTGCGACCTCGATACCGGCATCGACGAGCTCGGCCGCGGCGGACCAGTCGTCGGTGTCCTGCGCGAGGAGGAAGGCTTCGCAGAAGAGGCCCGTCGCCCGGAGCTCGGCCGGTGGTTCCGCTGCCGCCTCGCGGCCTCGCTCGAGCCAGACGCGGCCCTCGCGCATCCTGCCCTGAGACCACCAGAAGAAGTTGAGGTTGGCCGCCAGCGCCAGCACCGCCTCGGGGTCGATCGCGAGCATTCGGTCCAGCGCGACTCGTGTGTTGTCCTCGATGCGACGGAGCGCTTCGAGGTGCGCTCGTTCGGGACCGGCTTGCGTGGCTTCGGCCTCGCGCAGGGCGACCTCCAGGTAGAAGCGGGCGTGGCGATCGCGGATCACGTCGAGCTCACCGGTCAGTGCGAGCTGTTCCGCCGAATACTGACGAATCGTCTCGAGCAGCTGATACATGCCGGTGTCGGCCAGCCTCAGGAGCAGCGACTTCTCGACCAGGCGGGCGGTCAGGTCCGCGATCTGCGCGGGTGTCTGACCGTCGCTCGCACATACCGCGTTCACCGCCGTGAGGTCGAAGCCGCCGGCGAACACCGCCATCCGTCGCAGCAGGAGACGCTCGTTCTCCGTGAGGAGGGCGTCGCTCCACTCCACGGTGGCTCGCAGCGACCGCTGCGCACCGTCGGCCCGCCGGGCCGCCTGCGGGAGGAGGTCGAACAGGTCGTCGAGGTGCCGCGAAATGTCTTGCAGGTCGAGTCCGACCACCCTCGCCGCGGCCAGCTCGATCGCGAGCGGGAGCCCGTCGACGCGTCGGCAGATCTCCCCGACCAGTTCACGCGCCCGATCGCCGTCGAGCGAAGCCTGTGCACGAGCGCCGGCTCGCTCCTGAAACAGGCGGATCGCGTCCGCCTCCGGCAGCCGCGCCAGCCGGTAGTTCACCTCGTCCACGACCCACAGCGGCTCTCGACTCGTGGCGAGCACGTGGAGGCGCGGGAGCCGCCCGAGGAGGCCGTCGACGAGATCGGCGACGGCGGCCACAACGTGCTCGCAGTTGTCGAGCACTACCAGGACATCTCGGTCGGCAAGCCACTGGGTGAGCGCGTCCTCGTTCGAGCGGCCCCCTGACCGCTGCATCCCGACCTGGGCGGCCACCTCGCTGGCCACGAGGTCCGCTGACCGCAGCGAAGCGAGCCAGACGACGAACACGCCGTCGGGAAACCGCGCTGACGACTCGGCCGCGACCGCCAGGGCCAGGGCGGTCTTGCCCACGCCCGCGGGACCGGTGAGCGTCGTCAACGGCACGGACGCGACGCTCTCGGCGACCTCGGCGATCTCGCGGTCCCTCCCGAACAGCCCGTTCGTTCTCACGACGGAAGTCTCCCAAACTCCGTGCGCGTGATGCCTCGGTGATGCTCGCCATGGCCCCAGAAGTGGGAAAGCCCTGCAAAGCAGGGCTTTCCTTTAGCCGATCTGTAAGCGGGATTCTGTCGGGGACAGTCATCCATCTACGCCTGCCGTTGCCGGCCGGCTCGTGCCGCCTACCTGGAGCTCGGCGGGCCGCGTCATCGCTCCGTTTGGCGTTGCACCGGGTGGGGCTTGCCTAGCCGCCCGCGTCTCCGCGGGCGCTGGTGGTCTCTTGCACCACCGTTTCACCCTTGCCGCGACGCCCGCGAGGGACGCCGGTCGGCGGTCTGCTCTCTGTTGCGCTTTCCATCGGGTTTCCCCGTCCGGGCGTTACCCGGCACCCTTGCCCTGCGGTGTCCCGACTTTCCTCGGCGCCCGAGGGCGTCGCGACTGTCCGATCGGCCGCAGGAGTCTACCGCGGGGCGAGCCGACGCCGCCTCGTGGCGGTGAGCTCCTGCCACAGGTCGGCGCGGAGCTGGGCGCCTGCCGGGCTGACGTTCGAGAACGTGAGCGGCACGGCGGGCAGCGCCGGCGGGAAGACCGCCTCGTTCGCGAGAAGCGAGGCGGGCAGCTGGTAGACGGCGGGCCCGACCGGCGTCGCCCGTTGGGTGTAGCGCGTCTCGGCGGCGGCGACGGCCGGGTCGAGCGTGTGGTTCAGCCACGCGTGGGCCGAGACGGGGTCGGGGGCAAACGGCGGGAGGCAGTAGCAGCGCGCGCGGGCCATGGTGCCGTCGCGCGGCACCACGAAGCGGACGCCGGCCGGCGGGGTCACGAAGCCCATCGCCGTAGCAGAGCGCCGCCACGAGGGGCGCCCCGAGCCGGCGGCGCACGATCGACCCGCCGATCACGAGATCCGCGCGCAACGGCAGCAGGATGTCGGCGGCGTCTGCCATGTCCGAGCTCGAGGACGAGTTCCAGTCGTGGCCGGCCGCCGTGAGCGCGGCCCCGATCACGACGTCGCGGTCGGGCGGCACGGAGACGCGCCCGGGCAAGGCCGCGGCGAGGTGGAAGAACCCGCTCCAGGTCGACGGCGGCACGGGGACGTCGATCGTCGAGACGGCGAAGCCGACAGTGACGTAGTCCTTCGGCACGCTGTGGCGGCCGCCACGGTCGTAGGACGGGTTGTCGAACGGCGGCAGGAGCAGCTTCGCGTTGGAGACCAGGCTGCGGTCGATCTTCTCGACGAGGTTGGCCTGGATCAGACCAGCGAGCGTCACGTCGTCGATCAGCGCGACGTCCGACCGGCCGACGTCGGTGACCATGTCGAGCCGGCCGGGGACGACGGTGACCCCGACTCCGAGCTCGCTTGTGAACGACGAGATCGTCGTCGGCGCGACGGCGCCCGGCGGCAGCGCGAGCACGAGGCGGCGGTCGAGCACCTGCACGTTCGGCCCGGACAGCCGCGAGCCGAACCGCTGCGGAGCCGTCTCGCTCCCGGGCCGGGTGCAGGCGCCGGCAAGCAGCATCGACCCCGACAGGAGCATCTGGCGGCGGGTGAGGCGCACACACCGATTGTCGCAGCCGGTCGGCGCCGGGCCGGGTGGTACCGGTGGCCGAGGCGCCGCGTCAGGCGATCAGGCGCAGCTCCCGCTCGTCCACGGCTGACTCGTCCCACAGCCTCGACCCGCAGCCGCTGCAGCAGAGCTCGGCCGCGTCGGCACCGCGGTCGAAGGCCCACATGGCCTCGCCGCAGACCGGGCAGGCCGGGCGCCGGCCCGCCTGGCGGACGCGCCCTGCGGCCAGCGCCGCCAGGATGACGTCCTCGAGCATCTGGCCGCCGGGGCCGGAACGAGTGAGCGCCGTGGTCATAGCCTGCGGAACACCGCCTGGACGCTGCCGAGGATGGCCACCTGGTCGGGGTACATCGGCTCGAGCGCATCGTTCTCGGGCTGCAGGCGCACGCGCCCGTTCTCGCGGAAGAACCGCTTCACCGTCGCGTCCTCGTCGCCGACGAGGGCGACGACGATCTCGCCGTTCCTGGCCTCGGACTGCTTGCGCACGACGACGTAGTCGCCGTCGAGGATGCCAGCGTTGATCATGCTGTCGCCACGGACGGCGAGCACGTAGTCGGCGTTGCCGCAGAACTGGTCGGGCAGCGGCAGGTACTCCTCGATCTGGTCCTCGGCGACGACCGGCGAGCCTGCGGCGACCTGGCCGATGAGCGGCAGGACGGTCGCGCCGACGGGCGCGGCGGGGACAGGTGCCGGCGCAGGGCTGCGCCGGGAACGGCCGCCCTCGATCACCTCGAGCGCGCGCGGCTTTGTCGCGTCGCGCCGGATCAGGCCCGCGGTCTCAAGCTTCGCGAGGTGCGCGTGCACGGTCGACGGCGAGGTGAGCCCGACCGCCTGGCCGATCTCACGCACCGTCGGCGGATACCCGTGGGCATCCACGTGGGTGTTCACGAACTCGAGAATCTCCTTCTGCCGCTGGGACAGATCCATCGCCACCCTCCTGGGGTCGAACATGTGTTCGGATCACAGTGTGCCAGGCGGGTCGGACGGAGTCAAATCGCATCTGGGAGA